>CAJUOB010000008.1:0-79802 GCA_910587915.1 uncultured Muribaculaceae bacterium
CGCTCTCTTGCGGCCGTCCCGGGGTTGCTTCCCGAAAGCGAGTGCAAAGGTAGAGAGTTATTTTGATTCCACCAAATATTTCAGCGAAAAAATGTGTTTTAAAGCATGAATTTAACTTCTGTTCACATTATGGGCGACTTTTCGGACTAAATATTAGCCTAAACAGACACAATCCATGTAAAGGTACAGAGAAGAAAAAAGCGACACTTCGAAAAGCATCGCTGAAACTATTTTTCACAAATCCACATTAATTCCGGTCGGAGATGGCCGCCAGGTCGGCATTATATTTGTCGAGCTCGGCATAACTCCGGGCATTTCGGTCATCGAGCAGCCCGTCGATATCGGCCTGATATAGGGTCGAACCTAAGGTAAACATATAACTAAAACGCTCGAGATATTCGGGATCGGCCAATAGATCGTGCCAGGCTCCGGGCCGAACGCTGTCGGGAAGTTCACTGATTTCCCGGCTACGTTCTATTATATATTTAAGTATATCTTCGTTCTGGGCAATCATAACGGCATAGTCTTCCTGAGAAAGAGGCTGCCGGCTGTCGATTTTCACGGCAAGCGCATTGCACGTTTCGCTGTCGAATGGTTCGTGCAGCCCTGAACCACCGCAGGACACAGCGATAGTGAGAGCAACAACTGCCGTAAGAATTATGCAAGGTTTCATCGATATTGACGTGTTGTATGTTTGTTATTAACGGCCTCGCGACGCCTAAGGTTTTCGGCTGTCGGCTTTTTTCATTAATTTTGCGGCCTAAAGTAGATAAAGATGCGTATAGATATAATAACGGTACTTCCGGAGATGCTCGAATCTCCTCTGAACTGCTCGATACTTAAACGGGCGCAGGACAAAGGTCTGTGCGAGATAAAAGTCCACAATCTCCGCGACTATACCACCAACCGCTACCGAAAGGTCGACGATTATCCATTCGGCGGAGACGCCGGGATGGTGATACAGGTAGAACCGGTGGACCGCTGTATATCGGCACTCAAAGCAGAGCGCAATTACGATGAGGTGATATTCACCGCGCCCGACGGAGAAGTTCTTAACCAGCGGATGGCCAACTCCTTGTCGATGCTCGACAATATAATAATACTGTGCGGCCACTACAAAGGTATAGACTACCGCATACGCGAGCATCTGATAACCAAGGAAATATCAATAGGCGACTATGTTCTTACCGGCGGCGAGCTACCGGCCGCCATAATCACCGACGCCATAGTGCGCCTTATACCGGGCGCTATCGGCGATGAGCAGAGCGCTCTGTCCGATTCATTCCAGGATAATCTGCTCGAGCCTCCGATCTATACCCGTCCGGCGGAATACAACGGTTGGCGAGTGCCCGACATTCTCCTTTCGGGCCATCAGGCTAAAATCGAGGAATGGCGCCATGAGCAGTCGCTCGAACGCACCCGCCGTCTGCGCCCCGACCTGCTCGACTAACCAAGGCCGATCTTAAGTACAACCAGGAAAGCAGCAAGCACTACCACAAGCACCATTGCCGCTATTATGGCGGCAGTGGCGAGCCTACGCATGGCATTTTCATTTCCGGCCGCGCCCCAGAATCCGGCCGCACATGCCACCAAGGCCACCCCAAGTGCAACGTAGCCATTACCCCACAGGAGTACCACCCATGCCACTACAGCAAGCAGCACAGCAATCCACACGGCAATCTTCTTGTCGCGCGGAGCTGCGGAAACCTTCTCTGTGGTTGATTCCACGGGATGTTCTATATCTTTTTCCTTATCCATATCAGTCATATATATAAGTATCAACAAACGATACCGATGTATAAATATGACAATATTTGTGAAAAAAAGTTTAACCCGTAGATGTTATTTTTTTCTCGGGGCGAAACGCACGGGATAATCCACACGTATTTTCCCGGCGACAATATCAGCAAGCTTTCTCTTAATCAATTGCTTACGTATACCAGAGATATGATCTATGAATACACGGCCTTCCAGATGATCGCACTCGTGCTGTACTATGCGAGCTAAAAAACCGCTGATTTCCTCATCGTGAGGCTGCAGATTCTCATCGAGCCAACGTAGGCGTATATGCTCCACGCGCGGCACTTTCTCGGAAATACCGGGCAGACTAAGACAGCCTTCCGACCGCGACACAGTGTCGCCGTCGAGAATCTCTATCTCAGGATTCACCAGCACCATCTTGCGGCCGGCACATTCGGGGAACGACTCGGCCACAGGGTCGGCGTCGATAACCACCAGACGTATATTCTTGCCAATCTGAGGAGCGGCCAGACCGACCCCTTCCGATTCGTACATGGCCTCAAACATGAGGTCGACAAGTTCGCCGAGGCCTTCGAACGACTGATCGAGAGGCTTCGACACTTCGCGGAGCACGGGATGACCGTAGCAGTACACGGGTAGTTTCATAACTGTTGGCTTTGGAGATAATCGTTTAGTAGAATTGTGGCCGATATTTCATCGACCAATGCCTTGTCGCGACGCGCCATCTTCGACAAACCACCATCGATCATGGCCCTATGGGCGAGCACCGATGTGAACCGCTCGTCGAACAGCACCACCGGCATATCTGGTACCGCTTTGCGCAGACGTGCCAGAGCCGGAGTGATAAACCGCTGGGACTCCGAGGGGTTACCTTTCATATCACGAGGTTCGCCGACAACAATGGCATCGACAGTCTCCTTGCTGCAGTAATCGGCCACGAAAGCCGGCAAAGAAGCCGTCGGAACTGTGGTTAGACCGTTTGCCACAATGCGCAACACATCCGTCACGGCAATACCGCAACGTTTACGTCCGAAGTCTATGGCCATCAATCGTCCCATCAGACTGCAAAATTAGCGAAATTTTGCTTAACTTTGCAAGCTATGGAGAAAGAACTGCCCCACGAATTTATGGCAATGCTCTGCGACGCGGTGGGCACCGAAGCTGCCGGTGCACTCTCCCGGTCGCTGGCCCATGACGCTCCTACACTATCGGTGCGCATCAACAGCGCCAAAGGCGCCACTGCGCCATGCGGAGCGGAGACCGTAGCCTGGGAAGAGCGCGGATTCTATATCGGCGAACGCCCGCTGTTCGCCGCCGATCCGGCATGGCATCAAGGAGTCTACTATGTGCAGGATGCCTCCTCGATGGCCGTAGGCACACTCGCAGCCCACCTTGCATCGCGATTTTTTGCACCCGATGCAACCCTGTGCTATCTCGACGCATGCGCTGCCCCCGGCGGCAAAACCATCGGAGCCATCGATGCGCTTGGCCAACGCGCATTCGTGCTTGCCAACGAAGCCGACCGCCGGCGTGCGTCCGTTCTGGCCGAGAACATAGCCAAGCATGGCTCGCCCGATGTGGCTGTGGCATGCGGTCCCGCCCAGCGGCTCGGCTCGCTCACCGAAACTTTCGATATCATAGCCGCCGACGCACCATGCTCGGGCGAAGGCATGATGCGCAAGGAACCGGAGGCAGTGGCTCAATGGACTCCGGGCCTTGTCGACAGTTGCGCCGCACTCCAGAAAGACATAGTGGAATCGCTGTGGCCGGCATTGAAGCCCGGTGGAATATTCATATACAGCACCTGCACATTCAATCGCCGCGAGGACGAGGAGGTAGTGCGCCACATAATCGACATCACCGGCGCCGAACTCATCGACATCGACGCGCAACTCTTCCCCGGCGCGACAAAAGGCGAATGCGGCCTGAGATTCCTTCCCGGCACCGTAAAAGGCGAAGGATTGTTCATGGCGGCACTCAGAAAACCGGTCGGCGAAACCCGTACCCGCCGCCCGGCCATATTGCCGAAAGCGACACCGGGCATGGCCGAATTCGCACGCATGGCGCTATCAAATCCCGCCGATTTCACCATAAGCGCCAACTCAGCCATACGCACAGTCCACTCCGATGCCGCAGCCCGCATAAGCACCGTCAAAGGACTCATGCGCATAGGGCTGCCTTTAGGTGAACTTAAAGGCAAGGCAATCGTGCCCTCGCACGAACTCGCGCTCAGCACAGTGCTGAAGCCCGACGCATTCGCAGCTCTTGAACTCTCCTACCCTGCCGCCATGGCCTATCTGCGCGGAGAAGCTATGCCGGACATCCCCGACGGAACACCAAAAGGGTTCATCACGCCCTTGTGGCAAGGCTTGCCGCTCGGATTTGCAAAAAATATAGGCCGACGCGCAAACAACCTATATCCCGACGCGATTCGCCTACGGCTGCAGCCATCGCAGCTCCCACCATCACCCCCGAAAATATTATGAAAGATTTCATAGCAATTCTACGCCGCTTTGTGCCGCCCTACAAGAAGTATCTGGCACTCAATATACTCTTCAACGTTCTCGCGGCCATACTCACGCTCTTCTCATTCGCCCTCATAATCCCGATACTGCAGATGCTCTTCAAAATCAACGAGGGCACCTACACATACATGGCATGGGACTGGAGCCACATCAACGACGTGGCCATCAACAACTTCTACTACTACGTGCAGGAATCCATAGCGAAATTCGGCCCGGACAACACCCTGGCGCTCCTTGCCGCCGCACTTGTGGTGATGACCGCACTGAAGACAGGCACCTCCTACCTCAGTTCCTACTTCATGGTGCCTCTCCGCTCGGGTATAGTACGCGACCTGCGTAACTATATGTACGACAAGATCACCGTACTGCCCATCGGCTTCTTCACCAGCGAGCGCAAAGGCGACGTCATGGCCCGCATGAGCGGCGACGTGGCCGAGATAGAGTTCTCCATCATGTCGTCGCTCGACATGCTGTTCAAGAATCCGGTGATGATCATAGTCTGTCTTGTGGCCATGTTTGCCATATCGTGGCAGCTCACTGTATTTGTTTTCATTCTTCTGCCCATCGCCGGATATATAATGGGCAAGGTGAGCAAAAAACTGAAACGCACATCATTCGAAGGACAGACCCAATGGGGCGTACTCATGTCGACAATCGAGGAGACTCTCGGCGGTCTTCGCATCGTCAAGGCATTCAATGCCGAGGACAAAATGCGCACACGTTTCCACGACCAGAACCAAGTGTTCTACCACCTGTCGAACCGTGTAGCACGCCGCCAGGCTCTCGCACACCCTATGAGCGAATTCCTGGGCACATGCGCCGTTGCCATAATACTCTGGTTCGGCGGCAGCCTCATCCTTTCGGGACATTCGAGCCTCGACGCCTCGCGCTTCATATATTATATGGTGATATTCTACAATATCATCAACCCCGCCAAGGACCTATCCAAGGCTACATACTCCATTCAGAAAGGCCTCGCATCGATGGAACGAGTCGATAAAATTCTCAATGCCCGCAATCCTATCGCCGACCCGGCCAATCCCAAGCCTCTGCCGGCAAAAGGCGCCGGAGTACACTTCGAAGATGTGAGCTTCAGCTACGACGGTACCATCGACGTGCTCCGCGACATAAACCTCGACATCGCCCCCGGTGCCACAGTGGCACTCGTAGGACAGTCGGGCTCGGGAAAATCCACCATGGCCGACCTAATACCCCGCTTCTACGATCCCACAAAGGGCCGCATAACCATCGATGGCACCGACATCCGCGAACTCGGGGTGCACGATCTCCGCTCGCTCATGGGCAATGTGAACCAGGAAGCAATCCTGTTTAACGACACAATATTCAACAATATCGCATTCGGCGTCGAAAATGCCACTCTCGACCAAGTACGCGCCGCTGCACGCATAGCCAATGCCGATGATTTCATCATGGCCACCGACGAAGGCTACGATACCGTTGTCGGCGACCGTGGCTGCCGTCTATCTGGCGGACAGCGCCAGCGTCTGTCGATAGCCCGAGCCATTCTCAAAAATCCCGCCCTGCTCATACTCGACGAAGCTACATCGGCTCTCGACAGCGAGAGCGAGACCCTGGTGCAGCAAGCACTCGACCGCCTGATGGCCGACCGCACCACGCTGGTAATAGCGCACCGGCTGTCGACCGTACGCAACGCCGACCTCATATGCGTGCTCCACGAAGGACGCATAGTCGAAGCCGGAACTCACGAACAACTGCTTGCTCCCGGCGCTGCCGGATACTACCGCCGGTTGGTAGAGATGCAGTCGCTCGCCAAATGAGAGATCTGCACGCGCCGGCCCAGTCAAAAAGTTTGCAAAAAAGTTAAAATGCTTTCGTTTATCGGATTTAATGGTTACATTTGTAGCCATTAAGTTAATCATATATAGGCACCAACACAATAAAATACAACGACAAACATCAATCAAGTTACACATCATAACATTTCTGAATGAAAAAATTTCTACACTCTATTTCTTGTGCCGCCGCAGTCGCGTTTTGCGTATCGGCCACACCGGCTTTCGCCGCTGAAACAGTACTTGCCGAAGGTGATTTTTCCATCCTGACCGCAGGTAGCGAAGAAGAACCTGAAATATTCACATACTCCTTCAACTATCCGACAGAACTTAGAAGCTGGAAGCTTAGCAGCTACTCCAGTACCGGCCAGGCAGGCGGTGCGCTCTACCTCAGCGACGGCGCCAGTGTGCAATCGTCCTCCCTCTCAGGAATAACAAAGGATGGTGGTGCAATCAAAGTATCCGTAGAAGTAAAGCTGAACAAAGCCGACATGGGCATAATCTCTCTTAAATGGGGATATAGCACATCTCAGACTGTCATCGTGGAAACAAGCGATTGGACCAATATCGACTTTTTTGTCACACCGACCAGCACTTCTTCCTATTCCAACTATGCCTCAATCGCACCACAATGGCTTGCCGACGGTATATTCATCAAGAGCATCAAAATAGCTCAGTCTCCCGAATTCCTCGCAATTCCCGAAGCCGTTCAGCCTGCCGATGCCAACGGAACATCGTTCACCGCATCGTGGAAATCTGTGACCGGAGCCACCAAATATCTCCTCGATGTATACAGCTATAACGCCGAGGGCGACAAAGTGATGTTCCTCGACAATCAGGAATGCACATCTACCAGCTATAAAGTCGAAGGGCTCAATCCGGCAACAACATACTACTATGTAGTACGCGCTGCAAACGAAACAGGAATATCGGCCAACTCTGCCGAGATCGAAGTTGTGAAATATGTCAGCGCACTCGCTGCTCCTGTCGTAAAAATCGCTTCTTGCGATGAAAACGGCAACTTCACCGCCACATGGGATGCAGTAGCCGATGCCGACGGATATAGCGTGGCAGTATTCAAAAATACCACACTCACAGAAGCAGGCCAAGCAACCATTCTGGAAGAAGATTTCAACGCATTTACAACTGGCTCGCTCTCAGACCTTAATTATGTATATAATCTTGACATGCTTAATGAGCCCGGCTGGACCGGCTATGGCATGTCGAGTATCGAAGGTGCTATTGGTATAGACCCATTTGGAAGCGAAGGATATATATTGACACCTGAACTCGACCTATCGGCCGACAACGGCAAGGTATCCATCGCCGCAGACATGGCAGCATATCTGTACGGCTCTTTCGTTACAGACAAAACCGTGACATTCGCAGTTATCGACGCAAATGAAAAGGTATTGTCCTCGACAGAGATCACAATCAACAAGAATGGCTTCTCCTCTTATGCCATCGACCTTACCGGAGCTACTACCAACTCCAAGATCAAGATAAGCAGCAACGATAAAATTCTTATCGACAACATAGCTGTAAAACAGATTCTCCCCGCAGGTTCTGTAAGTTCGACTGTTTACTTAAAGGCCGATACCGACGCCACCGAATACACCGGCAAGGTTGAATTTGCAGCCAATACCGAATATACATTCGTTGCCGTAGCTACCGGACGCACCGTTGCCGGTGGTGAAATCACAGGTATCACATCGGAGGCCAGCGCTCCCGTCGCCATCGTCAAGACCTCCGGCATAGCCGATGTAACCGACACCACAGCAGGCTTCGCTATCGCCAAGGCCGGCCACGGCATCATTGCAGTGAGCGCAGCCACAGCGACCACAGTAGAAATCTACGATATCGCCGGACGCCTTATCGCAGCCGTTCCCGTAGCCGAGGGCACAAGCACCATCGCTGTCCAGGCCAAGGGCATCGTAATAGTGAAAGCTGGCACTGCCGTCGCTAAATTAGCACTTTAATATCCTTTTAAGACCGGAAGGTGGAGAACGGCCCATAAGCCGTACTTCACCTTTCTCTCTCTAAATACATAATGAAAAAAATATTCTACCTTTTCATCGCCGCGAGCATTCCGGTAGCTTTAAGCGCAAAGGAGATAGCTCCGGCACAGGCTTCAGACATCGCCAGCGGCTTTATGCAGACACTGTCGCCGGCAGTCTCCGGCAAGTCCCTGGTAAAAGCCCCTTCGCGCCATGCAACCGCACAAGAAAACGCTGCCGCACCATACTACATATTCAACTCTGCCGACGGTGGATATGTGATTGTCGCCGGCGACGACCGTCTCGGAACCATCCTCGGCTACAGCACCCACGGATCCATCGACCCCGACAATGCTCCCGATGGACTCGCCGGAATGCTGAGCCTCTACGAAAAAGCATATCAGGCGGTATGCGGCGAAGATGCCTCATCGTCTGCCGACGCAGTCACTTCCGTCCCTGAGATTGTAGTTCAGCCTCTTCTGGGCGACATAGCCTGGACCCAGGACATACCCTTCAATCTCATGACGCCCACATATACCTCGGGCGGAAAGACCGTAAACTATTATACCGGGTGTGTGGCCTGCGCCGCTACACAGATCATGCGCTTATACTCCTATCCGGCCCAAGGCACGGGATTCAAGGAATACACCGATCCGGTGTCGGGCAACACCCTGTCGGCAAACTTCGGCGAAACCACCTACGACTGGGCCAACATGCCGGCGGCCGTGCCACTTGTGCCGAGCCTCGCACAACGCAAAGCCTACTCTACCCTTGCCGCACACATGGGCGTGGCAATCGAGATGCAGTACGAACCGTCCGGTAGCGGCACCTACGATATGCTCGTGCCCTATGCGCTGCGCACGTACTTCGGATACGATGCCGCTGTGCGCAGCCACAACCGCACCTACTACTCCACATCGGAATGGATGGGTATAATCAAGGATGAACTCCACGCAGGACGCCCCGTATTCTACGGCGGCTCAAGCGATGTCGGCTCGGGTGGACATGCTTTCGTCATCGACGGATACGACTCTGCCGACTTCGTGCATGTCAACTGGGGATGGGGCGGAAACAGCAACGGCTATTTCATGATCAATCACCTCGACCCATCGTCGCTTGGCATAGGCGGCGGTGCCGGCGGGTACAATCTGAACCAGGACATGGTCACAGGCATCCAGCCTGCGAAGCAAGGCTCGAAACGCGACTACTCCATCTATGGCGCCACCCGCCTGAGCGTCGACGGTCCGTTCAGCGGCGCATTCAATATCATGACTTACCTCGAAAACACCGACGTGGAGCCGTTCTCGGGCCGGGTAGAGGCTATTCTGCTCGATCGCGACGACAACATCATCACTGCCCTTGGTGGCGATGATGTGTCTATCGCCGGCTTTGCCAAAGGATATTCAGGCACAACGCTCTTCAACCCACAAGGCGTGAAATCGACCATCGCCAATGTTGCCGACGGCGACTACCGCATACGTCTGGCCTACAAAACCGCCGACAACAGCAACTGGACCATTCTCCGCCATCCTAAAGGTCTCCCGGCATATACGGATGTAACTGTATCGCGAGGCTATATATCGATTGTCGAAAAACACCAACCCGCGCCCGACTGCGTGATTACCGAACCCCTCACCACCGATGGCGACCTATACGCCGGCGGCTCTGCTCTGGTACGTTTCACAGTCGAGAACCGCAGTGCTGATTTCGTAATATCCAACATCACACTCCGACTCACCAATATCGACAATCCTGACGTAGTTTTCGACGCCACTGCGTCAAAGACCATCTACGATCAGTCCACCGAATCTGTCGAACTGATTATTCCTGTCGATAAATCGGTGCCCAACGGCAAATACTACCTCACCGCACTGGTAAAAGACAGCAGCAACGAGTATATCTTCGACGACACTGATGCAGGCCGCTGCGTGGTGAATGTTCTTCCGGCTACTACCGCTCCCGTGGTGAGGGCGGCATCCACCATGGTATGGCGCTCAAATGCCGACGACGCAGTAGAGGGCATAATCCACCAGGGAGAGACTTTCTATGGAATAGTCAATCTACGCAATGCCGGAGCGAACGGCACTGCCAATGTGCTTGCTCGCCTTGTCAACGAGGCAACCGGAGAATCAATCCCATTCATACAGACTCCTGTCACATTCTCCGATTCGCGCGTCCAGTCTGTGGCATTCGGCCGCTACATGCCCGTCGATCCCGGTAAATACCGTGTGGAACTCACACAGGTAGCAGCTGATTTTTCAGAAGCACCAATAGCATCTTATGGCGCCCCTGCGGTTGTCGATGTGCAGGCCGCCGATAATATCGTAGCCGAAATGGTGACCTTCGACATGCCCGACCGCCTCACACAAGGTTCGCGGGTAGCCTGCTCGCTCACATACCGCGGACTTCAATCCATATCGCAGACTCTGTATGTCCGCATCCGACAGTTCACAAATAAAGGCGGCGAACTTGCCTATATGAGCTCCCAGAAGTTCGAGGCCGGAACAGAAAAATCCATCAACTTTAACTATACCCCCGGCCGTACACTCTCCGACGGACTCTACATGGTATTAGCCGAGACAGGCAATTCCCAGAACCAGACTCCGATGGGCAACTATGCCGCCTACGGCAAAGTGATAGCCATGGGTAATGTGTCGGGCATCGATATTATCGAGGCATCCGAGAAAGCAGTCGCCATATGGGTCGACGGCAAGCAGTTGCGTGTCGTACCAGCCGAGGATAATACCGTGGCAAGTACCACTATATACAATGTAGCCGGAGCCACTGTACTCTGCGATAGCTATGATCTTTCCCACCTCACCAATGGAATATATATAGTCGAGGTTACTCTTTCCAACGGACACCGGACTACAACAAAAATTGCCATCCGATAACCATAGCATATCCATATTCTTCATATATCCGCGGGCAAAAATGCCTGCGGATATTTTTTTAAGGAATATTATAATTGGATTCGTAGGAAATATTACTATCTTTGCCGTTACCTAACAAAAACACACATTCTATACCATACACAACCTTTATCATCGTAAATTATGGACATTAACAGCATCATGGCCTCCCTCGAGGCTAAGCATCCCGGCGAAAAAGAGTACTTGCAGGCAGTACGCGAAGTGCTCATGTCGGTTCAGGACGTCTATAATCAGCATCCCGAATTCGAACGCAACAAAATCATCGAGCGTATGGTCGAACCCGACCGCATCGTCACCTTCCGCGTGACATGGCTCGACGACAAAGGCGAAGTGCAGAACAACATAGGCTACCGCGTGCAGTTCAACAATGCCATCGGCCCGTACAAAGGCGGCATCCGTTTCCACGCATCGGTAAATCTTTCGATTCTCAAATTCCTCGGCTTCGAGCAGACATTCAAAAATGCCCTCACCACCCTTCCTATGGGCGGTGCCAAAGGCGGTAGCGACTTCTCGCCCCGCGGCAAGAGCGACCGTGAAATCATGCGCTTCTGCCAGGCATTCATGCTCGGCCTCTGGAAGAACCTCGGTCCCGACCGCGACGTACCCGCCGGCGACATCGGCGTAGGTGGCCGCGAAGTTGGCTACATGTACGGCATGTACAAACGCCTCGTAAACCAGCACGACGGCACATTCACCGGCAAGGCTATGGAATTCGGCGGCAGCCGCATCCGTCCTGAAGCCACCGGTTTCGGCGCACTCTACTTCGTGCAGAACATGCTCAAGCAGCGCAACGATTCTATCCAGGGCAAGACCATAGCCATCAGCGGCTTCGGTAATGTGGCATGGGGCGCAGCCCTCAAGGCTACCGAACTCGGTGCGAAAGTTGTGACCATCTCCGGTCCCGACGGCTACATCTACGATCCCGCAGGCCTCGACGCTGAGAAGATCGACTACATGCTCGAACTCCGTGCTTCCGGCAACGACGTTGTCGCTCCCTATGCAGAGCGCTTCCCCGGCTCCACTTTCTTCGCCGGCCGCAAGCCCTGGGAGCAGAAAGTCGACATCGCTCTTCCCTGCGCCACTCAGAACGAGCTTAACGGCGACGACGCCAAGGCTCTCATCGCTAACGGCGTAGGCATGGTTGCCGAAGTATCGAACATGGGCTGTACCCCCGAAGCTATCGATGCTTTCATCGAAAGCCGCACAGTATACGCTCCCGGCAAGGCCGTGAACGCAGGTGGTGTCGCCACTTCAGGTCTCGAAATGAGCCAGAACGCAATGCACCTCCAGTGGAGCGCCGAGGAAGTCGACGAAAAACTCCACACCATCATGACCGACATCCACAGCCAGTGCCTCCAGTACGGCGTGGAAGCCGACGGCTACATCAACTACATGAAGGGCGCAAACATCGCCGGCTTCATGAAGGTTGCCAACGCCATGATGGGCCTCGGTGTATGCTGATATAACTCATAACCCTATAAAAAACGGGAGTGCGCCACCGCATTCCCGTTTTTTTATTAGCTACAACCGGCACAGAGCCATATAACGGGCCGCGACAGCAGGCGCACTGAAGCGGTCGACTACGCTCTGCCGCTGTCTTTCAGGGCTGAAGTCACCGCCGAGTCCAAGCCGTATGCCTGCCGCAAGGTCGGCGGCATCGCGGTAGCGTGCTATGTATCCGGTCTTTCCATGCTCTATTATATCGGCTTGACCACCTTCGCCGAAGCTCACTGCCCAACAACCGGCCGCCTGCCCCTCGATTAGCGTTCCTGGCAAGGTCTCGTAGAGCGATGAAGATAGCACCACTGTGGACTGAGCATAGAGTTCGCGGAGGATTGACGCATCCGCCACCATGCCAAGCGCCGTATAGGGCATCTTGAGCGCATCGAGCGCCGCAGAATCTCTTATCGCACCGAAGAACACGGCATGCGCATCCTTGCAGCCGCCATCGGCAAGCCCATTAAGTGCCTCGATGGCAAGAGGCAAGCCCTTGACAGGATCATCAAGCCGTGCGGCACCCATCACTATCAATTTCTTATCCTCGGGCAAGCCAAGCTCTGCACGCGACATACGAGGCTCAATATAGAATTCATCTACAGGAAAAGCATTGGGAATCACATCGACACTGCAGTGGCTCATCAGCGAGCTCTCGGCACATTTCGTGGCCAGCCACGAACTCACAGCCACAAAACGGATATCGCTGCTGTCATACAATGCTTTTTTCCGCTTCCATGTACGCCGGGAGAGATCATGCTCTCCCCGCCGGCCGTGCAGCAGCGGACAGTCGCCACATCCGGGAGTGAGTATGAAGCGTCGGCAATCGCCTGCATGATGGCATATACCGGTGGCATTCCACATGTCGTGCATGGTCCATATCACCCGTTTCCCCATAGCGCATATCCGGCTTATTTCCCGGAGCGACAGCATGCCCTGATTGACCCAATTGAACATCACCACATCGGCTTGCCGCACAAGAGGATGCTTCGACAGAGGCAAGCCGTCGGTAGCAATCGACACCGCAAAAAGATCTTGGCGGGTAAAGCCATTCGAAGCAAAAATTCTGGTATGCTCCGCCAGAAAGGGTATCTTTTTCCTCAAGCCGCTTGCAGCTACATGCACGCGATCATTATCGCCGGCTTTATGCACCACAAGCATCGATACATCCTCGCCCACTGCCACCAGAGCCTCGAGCAGACGCATGCTCACAACCGAGGCTCCGCCACGGCTATCGCTATGGTTTATAATCACTATCTTCATCGACGGTGCAGAAATGAGGCCACCGGCCCAAGAAGCGACTTGAGAGTAAGGTGTTCCGTGCGGGCAAAGAATGCCACAAATACTACCAGAAGCACAGCCCGGAGCAGACATTTAAACACCATATGTCCACCGATAGCGCCGACGCCGTACACACCGGCTATATAAAGCACCGCAGCAACTCCGAAATACGACAATATACGCCCTACCGGATAGCCGATAGGATAATGTTTATTTCCTATGAAATAGCTCACCAGCATCATTGTGCCGTAGCTGCACAGGCAGCCTATGGCACAACCCATATAACCGATGCGCGGCACAAGAAGCACATTGAGCACAACCGTCACAGCCAGCCCTGCCAGCGAGAACCACATGCCATAGACAGTACGGTCGATAAGCTTGTACCACACCGATAGATTGAAGAATATGCCGAAAAACAGCTCGCCCATCATCACTATCGGAACTACCGCAAGTCCGCTGAAATAGGCCGGGGCTATGAGATAGCGGATAAAATCGAGATAGAACATCACGCCCAGATATATCAGCAATGCAAAGGCCACAAAGTACTTCATGGCATCGCGATAGGCATGAAGCTTACCTTCGCCGGCCTCTTTGCTTCGCGAGAATATGAATGGCTCGTAGGCAAAGCGGAATGCCTGCAGGAATACCAGAAGCACCACTGCTATCTTATAGTTGGCGCCATAGATACCCAACTGATACATCGCATCGGCCTTATCGGCGACAAGACTCGGAAACATGAGCTTGTCGATGGTCTGATTCATTATGCCGGCAATGCCGAGCACCAGCAGCGGAGCCGAATAGACAAGAATCTCGCGCCAAAGCACCGCATTGAACCGCCAGCGGAAACCATGAAGTTCAGGAAACATCATCACCAGATTCACCACCGATGCAATAAGATTGGCAAGGAATATATAGCCTATGCCGAAATCCGGACGATAGAACCACGACACAGTGCCGGGAGCATGCTCCATGAGCACCGGACACAGAAGAATGAAGAAAAGATTGAGACCGATATTTACCCCGATATTCACAAGGCGTATAACGGCGAAACGAACCGGTCGCTTGGCATAGCGCAGATAGCTGAACGGTATGGCCAGGAATGCATCGAGCGCCACACACACAGCCATCATAAGCACATACGACGGATGGCCGTCGCACTCGAGCCAATGCGTCAGCGGATGGATAAACACGGCGGTAAGCACCACGAAGACCGTCGACGATACGCCCAGCGATACCAGGCACGTCGAGTACACCTCCATAGGATCTTTCCACCTCTCATGATTGGCAAAACGGAAAAAACCGGTCTCCATGCCGTAGGTTAGTATGACCATGGCAAGCGCCACCACTGAGTAAACGAATGTAACCACGCCGTATTCCGCCGCCGGAAACATATTTGTGTACAGCGGCACGAGCAGATAGTTCAGGAAACGTCCCACTATGGAACTGACACCGTAGACAGCGGTATCTTTCATCAGGCCTTTTACTCCAGCCATCGCAATATATGTATGTTTGGTTTTAGAGGTTTTTATAAACAGACTCCCCGCAGATCAGGCAGTCTTTGGCTTGCGCGCACCGGAAAGCCACGCCGAAACCCAGCAAGCGGTGAGCATATACACCGCAGCAAGAATCCACAGGGCCACGTAGTCGCGGCCGACTTCCGACAAGCTCGCGGCATTGCTGTTTATGCGTATGAAGCCTTCGACGCCCCACACTGCAGGCACACAGTTGCCCACCCATGTCCACAGGGTATTCATGGCATATCTGGGCCATGTGAGACCCGATAGGAACAGGAACACCACCGACGTGAACACGATGACAACAAACGCACTCTCGCGCTGCTTCATGAAGTAGTTGAGCGTCAATCCGAGGAATGCCGACGACAGCAACATCGGGAAGATAAACAGATAGTAGTCGACAGGGCTGCCATAGTGCGGCAGATTGAACATTTCGGGTATGAACCGAAGTATATAGACCGTCACCGGTATATAGCACACCGTGTAGCACAGCGCCTTGCCCCACACCGATGCCGAAGCCGGTGCGTTGTTCACTTCTTCGGGGTCAATGCCGCCATTGCGGTTGCGACGCTCGCGCGAGGTCCCACCAAGCAGGGTGATACCCAGAATCATACTCTGCTGTAGAATAAGAATGACGATGCCGGGGATGACAAACGAAGCGAATCCCTGCTCGGTATCGCCGAGAAAGTTGCTCTCGCTCTTGATCGGCAATCCACCGCCGACAGCAAGCGATTCAAGACCGGCTGCCTGAATTTTCTCGCCGGTCACCTCGGAAATCACATCGATCTGAAGGTCGGTGAGCGCGGCTACGAATGCACGGTAGCGCAACAGCAGACTCATGTCGGAATAGAACTCCACATGAGCAGGAGTTCCGTTGCCGAGATTTTTGCCATAATCATGCGCTATTTTCATCACACCGAACACCTTGCCTTCGGCCATCAGAGCCTTGGCATCGGCCATATTCGGGCAGATGGAATAGATCTCTATCGTAGGCGATGCAGATGCCTTTCTGATAAAGTCGCGCGAGGCCGCCGACATCGAATCGTCGACAACTGCCACAGGCAGCTGGCGAACAACCTCGGGATTATATATAAGGGTATACACTACCGGATAGGCCAGAGGAAGCGCCACGAAGAATAGCAGCACGCCCGGATCTTTGAGGACGTGGTGGAACTCGCGGCGGAACACACGTCCCATGGCAGAGAACCAATTCCGTATGTAGTCGAATACATTCATACTATGGTACATAAACAGGATTAAGACAAGCCTTGCGAAGCCTGCGCAGCATCACTCCGGCCACAAAGGGGAAGAGAATGAGAGCCACATAGTAGAATCGCGAATAGTACAGTCCCACGCCGTTGAGACCCTCGTTGATATAGATGAGGAACCAGTAGCGGATAGGGGCAAGCCAACTGAATACAGCCAACGCGCCGTACATGCTCTGAACCGGGAAGGAGAATCCGGTGAAGGAGAAGGAGAGTATGCCGAAAAGAGCACAGAGACTGAACGACAGACGCGGATTGGGCACCACTGTGGTCACGAAAAGGGCGAAGCCCTGCGAGGCCGTCACAAGCAGGAATGTGGCAACGATAAGCCAGAACAGACTCCCGTTGAGCGGAAAATGTGAGTACCCGAACATGAGCCAGAGTATGAACAGCCCTACGGCCATGAACACCACCGTCTGCGGCAGCAACTTGGTAGCCACCGCCTGCACCATACTTCCTCCATTGGTGGCGAGCCATTGGGGCGATGTTCCTTCTTTGATTTCAATTGTGATGGAGAAAACCGTCATGAGCATTATCATGAGGGCGAAAGTGGCCATGGAGAATGAGGGTGTGAGATAGTACGAGTAGTTCATCCACGGATTATGCAGCGGGAACTGATCGACTGCCACAGGCTGCACAAGCGATGCCACATTCTGCGGATCCACTCCAAGGCTAACCAGAGTCTGCTGCACCACACCTCCGGCAGTGGCCACCGCTACGGTCTTGAAGCCCTTGAAGGAGAGAGTGCCAGGCACGAAGTAGGTCATATTGGTGAAATACTCCAGCGTGGGGGTGTTGCCGCTGAGCGCATCCTTCTCGAAATTTGCCGGAATGACAAAGAAACCGAAGGTCTTGCCCTCGCGTATCTGGTCGAGCGCCTGATCGTAGCTCTCGGCCTCCTCGCATATGTCGAGCAACTGCAATGCCTTGAGAGAGCGTGTCACACTACGGCTCATCGACGAATGATCGAGGTCGACAACTGCAGTAGGCACCTGTTCCGGAAGTCCGCTGTGCAGCAAGCTCAGAAAGAAGATGATGGTGAATATCGGCACGATAACCATGCCGAAGATATACATCTTCCGCGAGCACATGCGATTCACCTCACGCTTGATTCCTGATATGAACGACTTCATCGGATCTGTTTTTATTTAGTATCGGGCTGTTCGAAAACGGCCGACATGCCAGGACGCAGACCGGGTACATCCTCGGTCGGACGGGCCTTTATCTGGAAAGTACGGCTGTCGTAGCTGCCGGTAGATTTTGTGGAGCGCCATGTGGCATAGCTACCCATGTCGCGCACGTAGTATATTTTCACATTGATTTTCTTCTTGCCCAAAGCTGGAATCATCACTTCGATTTCCTTGCCGATGGAAAGGTCCTCGAGCAATTCTTCGCGCACATTGAATGTCACCCAACGGTCGTCGGACTTCAGAAGACTCATTATAGGAGCGCCAAGCGCCACCAACTCTCCCACCTCGGGATATATCTGGTCGATAGTACCATCGAACGGAGCCGTCAGGTAGCTGTCTTCCAACAGTGCCTCCACCTGCTTCACTCCGCTTTCGGCACCCTGCACCATGGCTGCGGCCGACTGCTTGTCCTCGCTCTGCGCTCCGGCCTTGGCGAGCGACAGCTGGCTGGCAGCGGCATCGCGGGCAGCGACAGCGGCATCGTAGGCAGCCTTAGCCTCGTCGCGTTTCTGCTCGGCAATCACACCCTCGCTGTAGAGATGCTCCATGCGGTCGTAGGTCTTTTTAGTGATAGTGACACCGGCCTCGGCCTGACGCAGCAGGTCGGCCGCCGCATTCACAATCTGCATGCGGGTACCGGCATCGATTTTCTTATTCTGGGCTGCGGCCACATCTTTCATAGCTTCGGCCTGTCCAAGCTGAGCTTCCACTATCGAAGAATGTATGCGCACCAGAGTATCACCTGCATGCACGGTGTCGCCCTCCTGGGTATAGAACTCGAGCACCCGGCCGGCAAGCTTGCCCGAAATGCGGATATTGGTACCCTCCACCTGACCCTCGATATAAGAATCGGGGCGGTTCATGAATATAAAGCCAACCACTGCTATGATGGCCACAGCCACCACTACCACAGCCATTGTGGCCAGCAAGGTCTTATTGGCCCGTTTTTCCTGGTTCTGACTCTGTGTCATATTGCGTTTATGTTTAGTTTCGTTTTCAAGCTTAGTAAAGTGTTCCGAGAGCCTTGCTCAGATAGGTCTGGCACAGCTGTACGTCGATCATGGCGTCGATCTGCTCTGAGTGAGCCTTGAGCCATGCGGTCTGGGCAGCCATCACATTATCGGTGGTCGCCACACCCTCGCGGAATGCAAGCGTGGCCGTGCGCAGGTTTTCATCGGCTTTGGCAAGATTGGTCATGGTCATATTGTAGGTCTTGTAGGCTTCCTGAGTCTTGAACGAAGCCTGGCTCACCTGGAGAGTCACCAGCTCGCGTGCATCGGAAAGCTCGAGCCTGCGAATATTCTCATCGGCTTCGGCTGCCTTATATTTGGCCCGGTTGCCACCCCAGTGCCAGATAGGAATCGACACCATGGCTCCTACCGAGAATGCGCCTTTGAAACGCTTCTTAAATCCGTCGTAGAGATTAGGATTCGACACTTCGTACGAGCCAATCAAGGCCACATTGGGAAGCATGGCCGACAATGCCACCTTCTTCTGCTGTTTGGCAGCCTCAACACCATATTCGAGCGCCCGCAGATCGGGACGGCGGGCGAACACCTCGTCCATGTCGTATCCGCCATCAGGAGCCACGCCCTCGGAAGGAACGGCATCGGTATTATCCTCATCGGCAAGTGCGAAGACAGTATTCACCGGCAGGCCACACACCTGGGCAAGCGCCATGCGCGATAGCACAAGACCGTTCTCCACCTTCACAAGATCTACCTGCGCTGCATTGAGCTTCACATCCACACTCAGAGCGTCGGCCCTGGTGGCAACACCTTCGTCGAGCATCAGATGCACATTGCGGCTGAGCGAGTCGAGAAGATTCACATAGCTTGAAGCAAGCGCCTGCTTGGCCTTGAGCGACACCACCTGCCAGTATGCGGCATCGACGGCGTATATCACATTTTCCGTCTCCGATGTCTCCAGCTCGCGGGCAGCACCCTCGGCAGCCTTGGTGAGTTTATTGAGCGCCACAATCTTGCCACCCATATAGAGAGGCTGGGTAAGTGTCACCGCCCCGAAGAACACATTGTGGATGTCGTACTCGAGGGCCTCTTTCGGAAGATAGGCTACACTGGCGGGTATATACTGGCCGTTAGGACCTTTTATAGGCTCGCCCGTGGCAGGATTCTTCACCAGATCGAACTGGTAGGACTGGGTGGCGAGGTCGAAGTTTTTAATCGGAAGCATCTGATCGGAGTCGAACATCGATATCTTGCGCTGGTTATAGAGGTAACCGCCCGCGAAATCGATGGCCGGCAAATAGGCCGCGAAAGCCTCTTTATTCTGGTACTCCGCTTTTTTCACACGCTGACGTGCCATCATCAGCTGTTTATTGTTTGTCAAGGCCATGGCACGGCATGAATCAAGCGACATCACGCCTGGTAATGTCACTGTAGCGTCGGCCGACACCATCGGTTCCTGGGCGCTTACCGATACGGCAGCAAGAACCATTGCGATAGCACCGGCACGCAATCGGCTGTATTGATTTTGGAGCTTCATTCCGGATTAGTTGAAACGTTTGATTAGAATTAAAACCCTCTGCGACGACGCATTGTTCGCGCCGGATGTCGCAAAGGGCAAATTTAAGAAAAATTTCTTAAATTGAAAAAGGTATTACCTGAATGTCACCAGACGGTTGTACACAAAATTAGCGAGTGTATACACCACATTGCCAAGAAGTGTGGCTATGCCATAGCCCGAAATCACCACGCCGAAGAACATAAAGTCGTACTTCCCGAATGGAGACTGGGTGAGCATCCACACCAAAATAAACTGCAGTGCATAGCATATGCCGAATCCGAGCAGGAAGCGCACCGCCTCGCGACGGTAGTGCCCCTTGCTTTTAAATGTCCACTGCTTATTGCAGAAAAAAGAATTTGTAACACCGGCGATATATCCCAACGCATTGCTCACGTATAGATTCCATCCAAGCATCGATTTGCACAGATATATCACGCCCAAAGTCACAAGCGTATTCAACACCCCGACAATACAATATCTTATAAACTGGCCTATCTGTTCTCTGTTTTTCATAGTCATGTTATTCCTTGGGCAAATCCTCCGGCGGCACCTTCAGTATAGGCAGCGACCAATCGTAGTGTACAGCCGCGATTCTCAGTCCGACAACAGCCACTGCACAAGCTATCTGCGGTATCACCTGAGGGATATCGGGGATGAAATCCACAAGCCAATACACAACTCCACCGGCCAGACAGGCTGTGGCGTAGATATCTTTCTTGAAAAACAGCGGTGCTTCGTTGATAAGTATATCGCGCGTCACACCACCGAAAGAGCCTGTGATTATACCCATCACTATCGCCACCCACGCCGGATAACCGGCAGCAAAACTTTTCTCGATTCCCACCACCACAAACAGCGCCAGACCGATGGCATCGAATATGAAAAGCGTACGCATGCCGCCCACAAGGGCTCGTCGGAACACTATCACCGCCACCAACGATATAAAGGTAACAGAAAGGAACATCGAGTTCTGCATCCAGAACACAGGCACCGCAAGAAGCACGTCGCGCAAAGTACCGCCGCCTATGGCGGTGACAAGGCCCACCACATAAGCACCGAACCAGTCGAAATTCTTAGCCGCAGCAAGGCGTATACCCGAGATAGCGAAGGCTATCGTACCCACCACCTCGATTGTGAATATAAAGAGATTGCTTTCGTCCATGGAATCATTCTGGTTTTCCCAAAGCCTTGGCCTTGGCAAGAGCGCGGGCTGCCTTGGCGTCCTCACGCTCACGATAACGGCATATATCGGCAAGAAAGCACTTGCCGCACTCAGGCTTGCGCGCCTTGCACACATAGCGTCCGTGCAGTATCAGCCAGTGGTGTGCCTTGGCAATAACTTCCTCAGGAATATTCCCGGTAAGCTTTTTCTCGGTGTCAAGAGGATTGCGGCTCGCAGTGGTAAGACCTATGCGCTCGGCCACTCGGAAAACATGCGTATCCACTGCCATCGCCGGACGGTCGAACACCACCGAGAGAATCACATTCGCAGTCTTGCGGCCGACCCCGGGCAAGCTCATCAGGGCGTCGATATCATCGGGAACCTGTCCACCGAAATCTTCCACAAGCTTGCGGGCCATGCCCGACAACGATTTGCTCTTATTGTTGGGATACGACACCGACTTTATAAAGCCGTATATATCTTCCAGACTGGCAGCAGCAAGCGCTTCGGGAGTGGGATATGCCTCGAAAAGAGCGGGTGTTATCATGTTCACCCTCTTGTCGGTGCACTGCGCCGACAAGATCACTGCTACGAGCAACTGATAGGGATTGCCGTAGTGAAGCTCGGTCTCCGCCACCGGCATTTCCTTCGAAAAACGCTCGACAACGGCACGATATCGCTCCGCCTGTTTCATCGTTTATAGTTATTTATAGATAAGCATGATGAGTTTAAAGCACTGTTACATCCTCTAAACCCATCATCTTATAAACTCATGCGACTTAAATCTACTCTACTTGGCTGCAACAAATTCGTCGAGGAAGCGAACATCGTTCTCGGAGAACATGCGCAGGTCTTTCACCTGATACTTGAGGTTGGTGATACGTTCTATACCCATGCCGAGAGCGAAGCCGGTATATTCTTTCGAGTCTATGCCGCAGGCCTCAAGCACATTGGGATCGACCATACCGCAGCCCAGAATCTCGACCCAGCCGGTGCCTTTGCAGAACGAGCAGCCCTTGCCACCGCAAAGGTTGCAGCTTATATCCATCTCGGCCGAGGGTTCGGTGAAGGGGAAGTAGCTGGGGCGCAGACGGATTTCGGTCTGAGGGCCGAACATCTCGCGGGCAAAGTAGAGAAGGGTCTGGCGAAGATCGGCAAAAGTCACGTTCTTATCCACATAGAGTGCTTCCACTTGATGGAAGAAGCAGTGTGCGCGTGCCGAAATAGCCTCGTTGCGATATACACGACCGGGGCAGATAATACGGATTGGCGGCTTCTGCGAAGTCATAACACGAGTCTGCACGCTCGAGGTGTGTGTGCGAAGAAGCACATCCGGACGACGGCCGATGAAGAATGTATCCTGCATGTCGCGGGCAGGATGGTCGGCGGCAAAGTTCAGACTTTCAAACACGTGCCAGTCGTCCTCGATTTCCGGACCTTCGGCAATGGTAAAGCCAAGACGGCGGAATATGTCGATAATCTGCTCACGTACCAGCGACAACGGATGGCGTGTACCCAGAGCCACGGGAGCGGCTGTGCGGGTCAGATCGGGCACATCGGCCTTTGCACGGCCGGCCTCGGCAGTCTCGCGAAGTGCGTTGATGGTATCCGTGGCAAATGTCTTGAGTTCGTTCAGAGCCTGACCAAGCTCGCGCTTCTGTTCGGCAGGAACAGTTCGGAAATCGTTCATAAGCGCCGAAATAGCGCCTTTTTTGCTTAAATATTTGATACGCAGGGCTTCCACATCCACGGCATCACCCGATGCGGCAAGAGCGGCAAGCTCAGCCCGGAGAGCGTTTATCTTATCTATCATATCAGTACGGTATTTTGCGCAAAATTACAAAAAAAATCCGTGACACAGCGCATTATCGGGGCTTCTCTAAAAATTCCGCGCAAATAAATGCCCGGCCGGGCATAAGTCCGGTCGGGCACGGGAGAGATATATAATAGAGGGAGAGGAGAATCAGTCGGTCGGTTCGAGAGTGAACTCATCTACAGTCACATTGAAATCAATCGGGTGTAGTACCGTAGGATTATCTATCTGGATATTATACACATATGCATGGCCAATCTTCCATTCCTTGACGGTCTGTGTGGTTACAGGGAACATCAGTTTTCCACACTGGCTCTCAGAGACAAGCTGAGTGGATGGCGTTGCAGCGTTAGGCCATATCTTGGCACCGGTAGCCGTATCGAAAATCTCACAATCTACCTGAATAGCATTGCCTGTATAGCCGGTTCCATTAGCCTCGAGCTCTTCGAGGGGCTGGGGAAGCATGAAACTCATCTCGAGGTTACCCTCGGTCAGATTGACAGGAGTCGAAGTAAGTGTGGTGAAATCCGATTCCTCGAATGCGTAGTAGGTCAGAATATTGGTAGGCTGCTTCAGATCAGACCACGAGCCCACATTCTGAGGCAGTGTGACCGAAGTCGTAGCCTGCGGGAAGGTGAAGGTACCGCGGAAGTCTACTTCATTGAGCGATACATGGGCCACTTTCACCGTGATGTCGGGATTCTGCGAGCTCAGCAGCACATCCACACGCGACAGCGCATGGCGGAAGTTCATCAGCACAGGACTTGCCTTGGCTGTCTCACCCATATTGACGGCATACAGAAGATCGGTAGAACCGGTATTCGAATAGTCAGGTATCTGGCCATCGGTCGACGGACCCATCGAGGGAGAATTCGAGATGTCCGGGCTATATGCGTAGAAGTTCACCGGTGTAGATGGCCAATAGGCCACCGGAGAGTATCCCCACTTGGCACCGCTACGTGTCACCTTCACACCTTCCATATATGGTTTACCATTTGTAAAGGCATACACGATGAAACTATTGATGCTCGTCGTGGTTGTCGATTCAGCCCTCGAAGACTTCGGGACCACCGCACCAAACGATATTGCACCATCAGCCGAAGCCTGAGGCTCTTCCGAGGAATCGGAGCAGGAAGCTATCCCGCCGGCAATCACCGCTCCTGCGGCAATCATCCCCAATGTTTTAAAATTGATTTTCATAAGTAGGTAGTTTATTAGTTTAACAATATCATATCGGTTACTGTTCGACCGTGGTCAGCCCTTTATGTTGATAATGGTCTCCACCCAGCCATCCACACTCACATCGAAGGCGCCTTCTCCGGCGGGCGATGATTCCGGCAGATCGATTCCGCCCACCTTTATGTGCACATTCATTGCATCGGGAGCATTGCGGGTTTGGTCAGTCACATCGAATGCGTAGCTGAATTTACGGCCATCGGTAAGCCACACATACAACACTAAATTATTTTCAACAGCATTCTCAGCCGGAAGTCCTATCGTAAGGAAAGAACCGGCAACACTTGTATCGCTCTGTCTGGCAGCCTTGACGGGAAGTGTGGCAGCCGGAAGACAGCGCACGCCGTCGCACAGCGACAGTTCCGACGCCATTCCGGTCATGGCAGCGCACATGCGCCGCACGCCGCTGAGATTTTTTATATCGGTAATCTCATAGGTATACGACGCCATCATAGCCCGCGGAAATAAAGTGAGTATCTTGTTCGGACAGTATTCCATTGAAGCCGAGCCGTCCGCACGCCAGCGCACGCCATCGTCGGTCAAAGTCACTTCATCTATAGCCTGCATCCACAACTGGTCGGGACACGCCACCACAGGCTCCGTGCCCAGTGAGTCAGGGCCTCCTCCCACACTATCGTAGAGCCTGCTGCGGTATGTAGAGGCCTTCATGCCTCGGAAACCATCCGAAGGCTCCGAGATTATAGTGGCCGAAGTATCATCGTTGAATCCTATTGCGTGATAGCAACCATCGGGCAACGGCACCACACCGCCATAACGGCCCGGGAAGTCGTAGCGCCAAAAATCGCGCGTATCATCAGCAAAGAAAATATAGGCCATACCTTCCGGCTCTGCCGTAGGGGCCTCGCGCCAATCAGATGCCACGGAAAACTCATCAGGACAGTTATCGTAATCGTATATCAATGAACAGCTGCATACCGCCAGAAGCGACATGCACCACGCCAGAAGCGACAGAACGGTTCTACATAAGCTACGCAACATCAGAAAAATTGATTCTACGATATAACGCGCAGCTCTTCACATTTGTTGACAGATAAAAAAACGGCGCATGCCTGCGAGACATGCGCCGAATAGTATATTATGATTATTAGCGTATTACCTGTTTAGTGGCAGATCCATCGGGTGCAACTACTATATAGACGCTGCCGCGCGATGGATTCTTCACCTCAATACCCTGCAGATTGAAGAAACGCACATCACCGCAAGTGTCCAACGATATGCTTCCGATGCCCGACATTACAGCTCCGGCATCGTTAGAGAACGCCGACTCACCTAAATGGTATCGTGTGGTCACGTTGTACACATGATTGCCCGATGCTGTGGCATCCACATATTCCTCGGTGTCGGAAGTGCCGATTTTCTCGCCATCGCGATATATGTTGTATCCTGTTATTTCGAGCGTTTCCTTCGGAGCCGAGGCTGCCGTGAAGCAGATGTCGTCGATAACAACAGCCTTATTGCAGCCAGTCGACAGTTCCACACGGATAGCCGCATACTTGGCATCGGACGGCAAGGTATATTCATAGAACCGGAAGCCCTTCTCCGCATCGTATTCCGTACCGGCCGGCACTGCGACACCTTCGGCGAACACTTCGAAATCTGCAATATCACACCCTGTGGTGGAGTAAAGCACGTCGAGCTTTTCATCGGGCGATGTGCCCCAACCCATCGCTGCGGCATGCGCCCAGAACGATATGGTGGTTTCGCCGGCGAACAGTTCCGGCAAGATTAACCAATCGGAGCTCGCACCGGTGGCCGCACCCCATGCGATGAGAGAATAGTTACCGGAGTGTGTATTCACGCCATTGGTCTTTAGATCGATCGCAGGATAGGGATCGCCGGTCTTATTCACCTGGAATGCCATGGGCTTGGTACCGTTAGGCTGGGCAGACCACGATGAAACGACCACCGTAGCGGCACCGTCACCGTCGTACACCATATAGTCGCCGATAGTACCCGATGCATTGTTTTCATTCACACCCCCGAAATCCCATGCGGTGAGCGTCTCGAGATCATCGACAGAAGCAGTCGGATTGCGGTCCTCGTCGGGACGGTCCCATGTCAGATGCACTCCGTCATCCTTGGCATCGGCTGCAAGCGTACCGATGACAGGCAGGCGTGGAACCTGAGCCGTCACACTGAGAGTAGCCACATTATTAGCGGCATACTCATCTCCCTCGAAATCGACCTTGGCTTCAAGAACGGTTTCTGCAAAATTGACAGGTATAACCACTGCAATGTCGAACACCGCCGAAGCATCGGGTGCAAGGTCCACACCCGGAACACTCGCGAGCAGGCGGTCGTTTCCATATATGCCCACTGTATAGCCTGAGGCCGATTCAGAACCATCGTTGGCCACCTTCACACTATAGATTGCCTCGCTGCCGGCGTCAAGTATAGCCGGGCCTGAGAATGAGCTTATACCAAGATTCTTGCGGAGCACATCGGCCACACGTATATTGTCGATATACATATCCTGATATACCTGTGCGGATGCCTTGAATCCTATCTGCACCTCACTACAGCCCTTCAGCGACGAAAGATCGACGCTCATCTGCGTCCACTCCACATTGGCCACCGACTTGCTCTCAGCGGTTGTCCAGCTTACACCACGATCACCGGAAAGCAGCACATCAAGAGCCACGGCGTCGCCGGTATCATCGGCAGCACGATACCAGAATTTAAGCACCGGATTTGCCAGAGCTGTGATATCAATCACAGGCGACTGCAGCGTAATCGTACCTTTCGAGGAATATTTCATCCATCCGAGGTCACCGTCCTGCGATGTATCGGAGTCATCGTAAATACCCTTTGTGGCAGCAGTCCACTCAGGATAGCCGCCCGCTTCCTTGACAGTTGTCCAAGGATCCACGGATGTCTTTCCACCGGCGAACGACTCTGCAAAAGGCGCCGGATAGGGCTGGCCGAATGTCAGCGCATTGGAATTGAAGCCGGTGCTTTCTCCGGCTACATTCGAGGCATACACCGTGTATTGGAGCACATGCTGGGTCGCCACATCCTGTTTATCGTCGGTATAGGAGCATGCATCGAGTCCGGTTGCCACATCGGCCTTGCTCGAAGTCAGAACCACACGGTAACGGAGATTCGCCGGATTCACATAGCCGCCATTCACACCCTCTACGGGAGCCGACCAACTCAACACGGCAGCATCGCCTACCTGCTTGAGGACAACATCCGTCACTGCCAATGGCACATCTTCGCCCACATAGGCCTCGGCAGTTGCAGCATAGCCCTTACCGGCTGCGTTATAGAACACTACCGAGTATACATTGGTGCCATTGGCCGCCGATTTATCGGTAGCGGATATTTTCTCGCCTGGAGCAGGAGACTGAACGGTTTCCACCAACTGACCGGTGGTGAGGTTGAGCACTTCCGCTTTCTCCAACGATGCGATGGCAGTGCCGTCGACAGCCTTCGAAGGAGCTACAGCCGTAACATTTGCTTCGAGGGCACCCGCCGTGCCGGCAATAACCGATACCTCGGTTGGAGCGGCTGGGGCTTTTTTCGACACGGGCTCCGATATGGACACCGTATAGACATAGAGACTGTACTGATACTTCGGACTTGTGCAGTGGATACCAAGACAATAGGCGCCGTCGCTTTCCGGAGTGAAAATCACTGTCTGCGGCGAACGCGTGGTATTCATCACCGAGCCATTTTCGAGCACGGGAACAGTCAGCGCCTCGGCAGAAGGCGACGTACCGGCCATCACCTCGAAGGTCTCGGCATAGCGGTTGTTGCCGGAACGCATCTCCAGTGTTATGGTATACTCATGACCGGCTTTCATATTCACCGACGGAGTTATGAGCCAATCGTCCGAGGCGAGGTCGCGGCTATAACTGCACATCACACCGTTCACCGACCATGCCCAGGTTTTACTGTCGTTATTGGCATCGATCACAGTACAGAATTTGAACTGGTCCTCTTTGGTAAGATCAAGAGCTACCGGGGCTTCGAGACATACACCCAAAGTAAGTGGCTCCGACGCGGCTGCCACGCCGGTCTTGCCCGAGAACACAGCGCTCACCTCGTAGGTATAATCGCCAAGGACACCCGGGAGTTCGGTATCGGTACACGACGTGACAGTCAAACCATCGGCCACCACCTTACCGCCCGGCATACGCCGCACAGTATATGTCACCGCCGTCGGATCGATATAGCCACGGTTCGCGCCCGATGTGACAGCACTCCAGCTGACCGACACTTTCTCACCATCAAACGTGGCGGAAACCGATGCAGGAGCCGCCGGCACATCATTGCCGGCATATACTGTCAACCTCGAGGAAGCTCCACGTCCGGCAGAGGTAGAAGCATAGGCCACCAGCGCATGACGTCCTTCGGTCAGCACCACATTGCGGCTGACAGACGTGCCGGGCACACCGCTACCTTCCAGAAGCTGTTCGCCATTATCTTCCACAATATACGACACATTGCCGCTAAGAGAAGCACCGGATATCGATACTGTCGGCAACGTGAACGATACAACACCCTCGAGGGCCGGACCTTCGAGCGACACGGCAAAATCGCCCACAGCCTGCGGGCCGTTTATATCAGCGATACCGCTGGCCGAATAAAGACCGACAAACTCCTCATCGTCCGAAAATGTCCGGACATTGGTAGCTTTGCCTGTGGCTGTATCAATCTTGAACAGGGCGGCCACATCGGCATTGCAGGCAGCCCAGTACATTTCTTTTGTAGTAAAGTCGAAGCAACCCGACTGGTTCCAACGCGCCGGGCGAAAACCGGTATCGCCCACAAGAGTGCAATCACCGGTCGCGCGGTCGAATGTGTAGAGATTGCCATCGGCGGCAACACCATATATGTCGCCCGCGGTATCGGCAGCCAATGCCAGCACTGGCATGGGTCCCAGATTGTCGGTAAGTTCTATCGCCTTGATGGCATCCACAGTTCCGTCGGTAAGATTCAATGTGCCGAACACATATCCCGACGATGTACCATTCAGAAATACTCCGTACACTTTGTTATCTACCGGACACCATGTAAGGTCGTTGGCGCTCGTAGTCAACGGTGCATCCTGTTGTCCGAGAAGCTCCCACGTGGTGGCATCGTAGGTATAGAGGGTGTTCTTCTGTATCTTTCCTGTATTTGGAACGTGTGTGAGCACATAATACTTGCCATCTACATAGACGGCACCTCCATTGCCATAGATATTTGTGCTTTCAGGACGATACTCCAGAACGACTCCGCCGGAATTATCGGCGGTAAAGGAATAGACACCCGCCTCGGTAGCATCCTCAGCGCCCCATGAGCGCGTATATATAAGGTTGCCGTAGAGAGTCGGTGCAGCCATCTGAGCCGCCGCCGGCATAAACACCGACGACAACGCCACGAAGGCCGTCAAAAATAATTTTCGCATGCGCAACTGTAGTTTGTGATTGTATTGAATTAGTTGCCGCAAATATAGACATTATCCACATCACTTTTACATCAAAGCAGACAAAAATTGCACATCATGCACAAAGCATTCCTGTTTTTACAACTTTTTGACACAAATCAGCACATCAAAAAACATGAAAAAGGCGCCTCCGTAGAAGCGCCTTTTCCATGTTTTGTATAGTCGGGGATTATTCCACTGTCCAGGTTTCGCCGGCAAGAATCATGTCGCGAAGAGTATCGAAACCCTTGCGTGCACGCACTTCCTCAACCTGCGCCGACACACCGTCGTCGTAAGTGGGCGACTCGACATCGCGGATCACACCGAGAGCAAGTGGCAGCGAATGGCCGTCCATCATGGCAAGCTGCTGGTGCAGGAAGTTGGACGGTGTATGGGCATCATGCACGAGCACATCGTCGAGAGTATATCCGTCCTCACCGATCGTCACGGCCTTGAGAAGGAATCCGTCGCGAACCAGGCCCATATTCTTATCCTTACCGAAAATCATCTTCTCGCCATGACGCAGAAGAATAGTGCGGTCGGCGCGGACTTCGCGGTCGGTGATTGCGTTGTGGATACCATTGTTGAAAATCACACAGTTCTGCAGAATCTCCACCACCGATGTGCCCTTGTGACGGGCTGCAGCGGCAAGCACTTCCTGCGAGGTGGCAAGCTCCACATCGATGCTGCGGGCAAAGAAATTGCCACGTGCACCGAATACAAGTTCTGCAGGGATGAAAGGATCCTCAACAGTACCGTAAGGGCTCGATTTCGACACGAAACCGCGGTCGCTCGTAGGTGAATACTGGCCTTTGGTAAGACCATATATTTTATTATTGAACAGAACGATGTTGATGTCGATGTTGCGGCGCACTGCATGGATAAAATGGTTGCCACCGATGGCAAGACCGTCGCCGTCGCCTGAAATCTGCCATACAGTCATCTCGGGATTCGCCACCTTGTAGCCGGTCGCAATGGCAGCGGCGCGGCCATGGATGGTGTGGAAGCCGTAGGTATTCATGTAGTAAGGCAGACGCGAGCTACATCCGATACCGGATATAACGGCCGTCTTGTGCGGGGGCACACCCAGAGTGGCCATTGCCTTGTGCAGGGTGTTGAGGATGGCATGGTCGCCGCAGCCGGGGCACCAGCGCACCGCCTGTTCGCTTTTATAGTCGGCTGCTGTATATTGGGTTGTCATTGTATATGCTATGGTTTACATTAAAGCCGTGGTCTTCTCCACGATTTCGGTGACACTGAATGGCTGGCCCTGGATTTTATTGATGCGGAGTATCTGCTTGCCGGGGAAACGTGCCTGGAGATAGTCGGCAAACATGCCGGTGTTGAGTTCGGCCACAATCACCTTCTTGTAGCGGCCAAGCACTTCGCCGGTATTGGCCGGAAGTGGATTGATATAGCGGAAATGCGCGAACGCAACCGGTGTACCATTCTTGCAAAGCTCTTCGGCGGCAGTGCGCAGGTGACCGTAGGTACCGCCCCAACCGATAAGCAGTGTATCTGCCTCGGGATTCCCGAGCACCTCGAGCGCAGGAATATCGTCGGCTATGCGGGCTATTTTCTCGCGGCGGAGCATCACCATCTTCTCGTGGTTGGCAGGATCGGTGGAGATCGCGCCGGTGGTGGCATCCTTTTCAAGACCGCCCAAACGGTGGGTGGCGCCTTCAGTACCGCCTACAGGCCAGTAGCGGCCCAGATTCTCGCGGCGGGCATAGGGGCGCCAGGTGCCGTCGGCGAGCATGTCGGCGGGCACATCGGGAGTCTTTATCTCAGGATATTCATCGGCCTCGGGCACACGCCATGCCGACGAGCCGTTGCCTATGAAGGCATCGCTGAGAAGAATCACAGGAGTGCTGTGCTCCACTGCTATACGGCAGGCTTCGAATGCCATGGTAAAGCAGTCGGTAGGCGATGCAGGTGCGACAACAGCCAGAGGCGACTCGCCGTTACGGCCATATAGAGCCTGCATGAGGTCGGTCTGCTCTGTTTTGGTAGGAAGACCGGTCGAGGGGCCTCCACGCTGTACGTCGATAACCACCAGAGGAAGCTCGGCGATCACAGCCAGACCGATACCTTCGCTCTTCAGCGCAAGACCGGGGCCGGAAGTCGATGTCACAGCAAGATTACCTGCGAACGATGCGCCGATGGCGGAGCATACGCCTGCAATCTCGTCTTCCATCTGGCAAGCCTTCACACCGAGGTCCTTGCGCTTGGCAAGTTCGTGGAGGATGTCAGTGGCGGGAGTAATAGGATATGAACCGAGGAAAAGCGGACGTCCGCACTTCTCCGATGCCATGATAAGGCCCCATGCCGTGGCGGTGTTACCGTTGATATCGGTGTATACACCGGGGCGGGGATCTTCGGTTTCCACCTTATAGGTGCTTACCGATGCATGTATATTATGACCGTAGTCGTAGCCGGCCTGGAGAACCTTGGCATTTGCCTCGTACACAGCAGGCTTCTTGGCGAATTTTTTCTTAAGATGCTTTAGAGCGCCCTCGAGAGGACGGTCGAATAGCCAGCACACAAGGCCGAGCACAAAGATATTGCGGCACTTGAGCACGCTCTTGTTGTCGAGACCGCTTTCGGCGAGAGCTGCCTTGGTCATGGTGGTAACAGGCACTTCCACAATCTGCGCCTTGATGCCGAGTTCCTCGAAGGGATTGTCGGTGGTATACTGGGCTTTCTTGAGGTCGCTCTCACGGAACGAATCGATGTCGACCACAATCACTCCGCCCGGTTTGAGGAAGCGGTGGTTGGTTTTGAGAGCGGCAGCATTCATGGCCACAAGCACATCGCACGCATCACCGGGGGTATGCACACCCGTTCCGACGCTTACCTGAAAGCCCGACACACCGCTGAGCGAGCCCTGTGGCGCGCGGATTTCTGCGGGATAGTCGGGGAATGTCGACACCTGGTTGCCCAGACCTGCCGATACATTGGTGAAGATATTGCCCGCGAGCTGCATTCCGTCGCCGGAGTCGCCCGAGAAGCGCACTACAACCTTGTCGAGAACTTTTACATTAGTTTTCTCCAACATGACTTAGTTATATATGATAATTGGTGTTTTTTTGTCTAACACATTAGATTTAAGATCACTGCGGCGCAGCCATGGTTTAAAAACCATAACCGCGCCACAAAGGTAACAATATTTTGTCATGTGACAACCCTCATGCTTTAGAAAGTTGTCGTATGCACTAATATCCGGCCAACTGTGTAAATTTAAATTGCGAAGGCACAATCATATAGTTTTTATCAGGAACCGGAATCATCTCCAGTACGAATTCCCTCACATGCACGGTCGGATTTGCCGGAATACTGATGTTGATATAACGATACGGCTTCTCCAGCCCTTCCGGAAATTCCATGTAAGTTTTTTTATAGGCTTCGTCTTTAGCCTCGAAATAGATTGTTGCCATACCGCCCAGATCTATAGAGCGGCCAAACTCTGCAGTGCCGGACGCAATTTTCTCACCTTTTACATAGAAAACCCAGGCCCAATTGAGGTAGCCGACACCGTCCTGATATTCAAAATCAGCTCCATCAGGACCAACAATAAAATCTGCATCAGGCTGCGCATCAAGGCCATTACCATCTACACTGCACCAATACGAATTTCCCAATATGGGATGCACAATATACTTCGCATCATCCTTGCAGCCGGCAAAAACAACCAGCATCAGAAGAACAGCTATCCATTTGATTCTCTTCATATTTTCCATAGGCTACGGTTTTTCAATTGTAATTGTATTTAATATCTCGAATGACTTTGCATAAGCCGTAGTGGCGGGCATTTTCACTTTTAAGTCATAATATCCATCCTTAAAGCTAAAGTGCAGCCAATCAACCTTTGTTAGACTATTAGAATAGAATTCCCGCCAAAACCAACATTCATCAAATTTTCTTGGCCCCGTAAATGTATAAATAGATGTTCTTATTTCAAAGAAAATGCTCATAAAGCCACTTACAATTGAATAATGATGGACATAACTAGGTGTGCTATTTGCCGGAAAGTTAAGTTTTCCGTATATTATGTACGGAATACTACCACCGACCAGACCTTTTTTCAATTTAGCGTCATAGCCATAATTAGTGATAGTGCTCGTTAATCTCTCTGGTTTAATTAAAGTCCATCCTGGAGAATAAGAAGCTGCAGACTCTTCACCTAATTCATATAAAAAGTCAGAGATACTCTGATTTTCCATATATTTAGCTGTTTCAGCAACATCCATTTTCGACCAATCTACATACTCCGGATAGCGGTAATAATACATTATTTGTCCTGCGGCCAAGGCTCCACTTCCAGGTAGTGGCTTATAAGAATTAAGATTTTCATCCCACCTATATGGGAATGTAGAATTACACCAATAATCCCATTTAGTCAATATCGATTCCTCCCGTACAAATTCTCCAGGAAGAGAACGTCGCAAACCTAGTGCAAGTTGTTCCCATTCATTCTCATAGAGTATATATGTAAACTGCTCAGTTCCACGCCAACGTTCCAAATCTGCATTATAATCATCCGTCAACGGATCATATACATTAAGAATTTCATAATCCTGATGAGAACTCCATTCAATTATAGAATCCTGACGAATTTGTTGAAGCTCCATCATATCATAATCATCTATTGACCGCGACATAGTAGCCAAGCAGCTGTTAGTATACCCAAGCAATCCATTCCAAACATTCATACATGTTGATATAGTATCGTTTTGCAGATAGACTTGTTCCGAGAGTTTATCCATCATGGCCTCAAGCCAAAAATCCGCAGGGTCGACTGGACTGTCGTTATACTTAAATGACTGACTCTCTCCATATGCCAATAATGGACCATATTTCTTAGTTCCACTTATTATCATGAAACCACTTTCATTCGGAAAATTGACGATGTAGGCTAAAGCCTTGCCATCCCTATTCAAAGGGATTATTTCAGCCGACTCGACACTTCGTGAGTGACGAAGATTTTTCGCGAAAGAAGAACTTTCGGCAAGTTTAGAAATCAAAGCTACTACTTCATTGCTGTTCACGTAGACACTGTCTACCACTTGCTCAGAGGGGAATTCGGGAATTGAAACTACCGGCTGCTCGAATTGCACCATTTCATCGGTACAAGAACAAGCCAAGCCTAGCAGGATTGTGAAATAAAATAAATAGTAGTTCTTCATAGATATTAGGATTAAGGGGTGATACGTCATCTGGATTTAGACTCGCTTCAAAGATACTATTTTTCATAGAAATAAGCAAGAACAAAATGTTTATTTATCTTTTTTAACATTTGACAGATATAACCACCTCTATCAATCTATTACACCCCATCGAAGCTTATGGCCTAAAAATAATTTTTCGAACGCCATCCACAACATACCGTAGCGCCGGAACAAGCTAAAAATAATAAGAGCACGAGCGAGTTTTTCGCGGTTTTTGTGTACTTTTGCAGGCGATAAACCATACGCTATGAATCATTGTGTATCAGGGGCAGGCGCCGACGAGGCGTTGCGCCGTGAAATATTACAGTTGAAAAAGGACAAGAATGCCGTTATCCTTGCCCATTATTACGTCGACGGTGCCATTCAGGACATCGCCGATTATATAGGCGACTCGCTCGCTCTCGCTCAGAAAGCGGCAGAGTACTGCGCCGATGCCGACATTATAGTGATGTGCGGCGTGCATTTCATGGGCGAGACCGTGAAGGTGCTGTGTCCCGACAAAAAAGTTCTCGTGCCCGATGCCGAAGCAGGCTGCTCGCTCGCCGACAGCTGCCCGGCAGCCGACTTCGAGGCTTTCATCGCCAGGCATCCGGGCCACACCGTGGTGTCGTATGTCAACACGTCGATAGGTGTCAAAGCCCTCACCGACATCCTTGTCACCAGCGGCAATGCGCGTAAGATCATCGACTCACTCCCTGCCGATGAAAAAATAATATTCGGCCCCGACCGCAATCTCGGGGGATATATCAATGCCGAAACCGGCCGCGACATGGTGCTGTGGGATGGCGCATGCCATGTACACGAGCGTTTTTCGCCCGAAGCCATAGCAGCCCTCAAGGAAGCGCACCCCGACGCACCCGTACTCGTTCATCCCGAATGTAGCCGCCCGGTACGTCTTATGGCCGACAAGCTCGGCTCTACCGCTGCACTGCTCGACTATGCCATAGCCAGCGACGCCACAGAATTCATAGTGGCAACCGAAAGCGGCATCCTGCACCAGATGCGCAAGAAAGCCCCGGGCAAAACCTTCATTGCCGTTCCCCCGGTCGACAGCACATGCGGATGCAACGAGTGCGCATATATGAAACTCAACACCCTCGGCAAGCTGCGCGACTGTCTGGCGGCCGAAGCACCCGAAATAAAAATCGACGAGAATCTGCGTCAGAAAGCTCTCCGCCCTATCCGGCGCATGCTCGAACTCTCAAAATAATTCACCTCACAACTCGGCCTCAAAGCCACACAGCCACATAACAATGGAATACAATCATAAAGAAATAGAGAGCCAAGTGGCTCAGTACTGGAAAGACCGCAACATATATCACGTGGAGATAGACCATGCCAAGCCCAAATACTATGTGCTCGACATGTTCCCCTACCCTTCGGGCGCCGGACTCCACGTAGGCCATCCCCTGGGCTACATCGCCAGCGATATTGTGGCCCGCTACAAACGTCTGCAAGGATTCAATGTGCTCCACCCCATGGGATACGACGCCTATGGACTTCCTGCCGAGCAATATGCCATCCAGACCGGTCAGCACCCCGAGGTGACAACCCGCATAAACACAGCCCGCTACCGCAGCCAGCTCGATAAGATCGGCTTCAGCTTCGACTGGGACCGCGAAATACGCACATGCGACCCTGAGTTCTACCGCTGGACCCAGTGGGCATTCCTGAAAATGTTCGGCTCCTACTACGACAAAAACGCCGACCGTGCCATGCCCGTGGAAAAACTCGTGGAGCATTTCGAAAAGAACGGCACCGACGGGGTCAACGCCGCATGCACCAAGGAGCTTCATTTCTCCGCTGCAGAATGGGCCGCCATGACCGACCGGCAGAAGAGCGACACCCTGATGAACTACCGCCTCGCATACCTCGCCAACACCATGGTGAACTGGTGCCCCAAACTCGGCACCGTGCTCGCCAACGACGAAGTGAGCGAAGGCCTTTCGGTACGCGGCGGCTATCCCGTAGAACAAAAAGAAATGTGGCAGTGGTGTCTTCGCGTATCGGCCTATGCCGAGCGTCTGCTCGAAGGACTCAACCGCATCGACTGGTCGGAATCCATAAAGGAAACACAACGCAACTGGATCGGCCGCTCCGAAGGCGCCGAGATGCACTTCAGCATCGACGGCCGCGATGACATCGACCTCGAGATATTCACCACCCGTGCCGACACCGTATTCGGAGTCACATTCATGGTCCTGGCGCCGGAAAGCAAATATGTGAAGGAGCTCACCACTCCGGAGCAGAAATCTGCTGTCGACGCATACCTCGATACCATCAAGCATCGCACCGAGCGCGAGCGCATGATCGATAAGAAAGTCACAGGCGTATTCAGCGGAAGCTACGCCATCAATCCCCTCTCAGGCAAGAAAATACCCGTATACATCAGCGACTATGTGCTCGCCGGATACGGCACAGGCGCAATCATGGCCGTTCCGGCACACGACAGCCGCGACTATGCCTTCGCCCGCCACTTCGACCTGCCTGTCATACCCCTCATCGAAGGTGCCGATGTAAGCGAAGAGAGCTTCGACGCTAAAGAAGGCACTATGATCAACAGCGACGGCCCCGAACTGAAACTCAACGGCCTTAGCGTGAAAGACGCTATCGCCGCTACAAAACGCTTCATCGAAGAAAAAGGAATCGGACGCGTGAAGACAAACTACCGTCTCCGCGACGCCATATTCAGCCGCCAGCGCTACTGGGGTGAGCCTATACCTATCTGCTACGTAGACGGCATCCCCACGCCCTACAACAATCTCCCCCTCGAACTCCCCGAGGTCGACAAATACCTGCCCACCGAAACCGGAGAGCCTCCGCTGGGCCGCGCCAAGAACTGGCACACCCCCGAAGGCTACCCATTGGAGCTCAACACCATGCCTGGTTTCGCAGGTTCTTCAGCCTACTATCTGCGCTACATGGACCCGCGCAATGAAAATGCACTTGTGAGCCGCGAGGCCGACGAATACTGGCGCGCTGTCGACCTCTACATCGGCGGTAGCGAACATGCCACAGGTCACCTCATCTACAGCCGATTCTGGAATAAGTTCCTCTACGACTACAACGAAGTAGTCGACGATGAGCCCTTCCACAAACTCATCAACCAGGGCATGATCCAAGGCCGCACCAGCTTCGTATACCGCATCAACGGCACCAACAAATATGTCAGCGCCGGTCTTCGCGATCAGTACGAGACCCAGCCCATCCGTGTGGACATCAACATGGTGAGCAACGACGTGCTCGACACCGAGGCATTCCGTGCATGGCGTCCCGAATTCGCCGATGCCGAATTCGTGCTCGAGGACGGCCGATACATCTGCGGACATGCGGTGGAAAAAATGTCGAAATCGATGCACAATGTCGTCAACCCCGACGACATGGTCGAACGCTATGGTGCCGACACTCTCCGTCTCTACGAAATGTTCCTCGGCCCGCTCGAGGCAAGCAAGCCTTGGGACACCAACGGCATCGACGGCGTATTCCGCTTCATCAAAAAATTCTGGGGCCTCTACTGGCGTGGCAACGATTGCCTTGTCGACACATCCGCACCCACACGCGAAAACCTCAAGAGCCTCCACAAACTCATCAAGAAAGTAACATCCGATATCGACGGTTTCTCGTTCAACACTTCTGTGGCCGCGTTCATGATATGCATCAACGAGCTCGCCCAGCAGAAATGCCGCTCCCGCGAAATCCTCGAACCGCTCGCAGTCGTACTCGCTCCCTTTGCACCTTTCGTGGCCGAGGCACTGTGGCAGGGCGCTCTCGGACACGACAGCAGCGTATGCGACGCACGCTGGCCCGAGTACAACGAGGAATGGCTCAAGGAGAACGAGGTGACCATGGCCGTATCGTTCAACGGCAAGGCACGCTTCAACATCACCGTACCTGTCGACATGCCTCGCGAAGAAGTCGAAAAGACTGCCCTCGAGGCCGAAGGCGCTGCCAAATGGCTCGAAGGAAAGACTGTCCGCAAGATCATCGTAGTCCCCGGCAAGATTGTCAACATCGTGGTAGCCTAAGGCAATAAGCTATGCCGACGTCCGTTATTTCTTTATGCGACAAATAGTTTTTGCAAGCAACAACTCACACAAACTGCGCGAGCTCCGCGAAATCCTCGGCGAGGGTTTCGAGGTGCTCGGGCTTGCCGATATCGGTTGCCACGACGATATTCCCGAAACGGCCGAAACCTTCGAGGGTAATGCCCTGCTGAAGGCACGCTTCGTGAAAGAACACTATGGCTACGACTGCTTCGCCGACGACTCCGGCCTCGAAGTCGACGCTCTCGGTGGCGCTCCTGGCATATACAGCGCACGCTATGCCGGCGGCGAGGGGCACGACAGTGCCGCCAACAATGCCCGATTGCTGCGCGAGCTCGACGGCATAACCGACCGTCGTGCCCGGTTCCGCACCGCAATAGCCCTGCTTATCGGAGACGATGCTCCGCGCTACTTCAATGGCAGCGTCGAGGGCACCATCCTCACAGAAGAGCATGGCGCGGGCGGCTTCGGCTACGATCCTCTGTTCCAACCTCTGGGCTGGGACAAGACCTTCGCCGAGGCTACTCCCGAAGAGAAAAATGCAGTAAGTCATCGTGGCCGTGCCGTGAGAGAACTTGCAAGCTATCTGGAGTCGCTCTGACGATAACCGACCATTACCGATTCTCTCTACCGATGATTAAAAAAGCGATTTTTCTTTTTGCCATAGCCATATGCTCGGTCCTGTTTCCCGCTGTCATGCACGCCGCAACCGACATGTCGGGACGATGGAGCATGTTCCCATGCATAGGCTACGACATTACCAAAGTCATCGAATCGCCCGACAAGGTCTACGCCGTATCTAACGGCAATCTCTTCTCCCGCGGACTCGATGATGACGAGATATACCTATACTCCACAAGCAACAAGCTGTCGGATACCGGTGTGACCGATATCTACTACAATCCTGCCGGAAAATATCTGCTCATCACCTACTCCAACGGCAACATCGACCTCCTCTACGACGACGGCCGCGTGGCCAACCTGCCCGAAATAAAGGACGCCGTGATTTCCGCAGGCCATGGCATAAATCACGCAGCCTTTGCCGACAACCGCATCTACCTTGCCACCGATTTCGGCATAGCCGTATACGATGAAGCCAAGCTCGAGGTCATCGATTCTGGAATATACAACCGCAAGGCGACACACCTGCTTCCAATGGGCGACAATCTGCTGTTGATTATCGACCAGACTGCCTATGTCTCGTCTAAAAAAGAAAAGCACCACTCCTTCGACAGTTTCCGGGAGCTTATCAACCTATGGTGCAAGGATGTCGCTCCCCTCAACGAAACATCGGTGGCCTACAACCATAGCTCAGGCCTATATCGAGCCATATTTGACTTCGAAAAAGGCTCGGTCGACCGTATAGGCTATGGAATAAAGCCAACGCACGATAAGCTCCTCACCCAATCCGACGGCTCCGTAATTGCATACGACGCCAACCGGATCTACACCGCCGGCCCCGACGGTATTGAAAACTCTTGCGATATTCCCGAAGCGCTTTCGGGCACAACTCTATTTGTAAACGACGGCACTTCCTCGGTGTGGGGAGTCGATATCGACGGCATCGGCCACTATGACCTCTCGAAAAGCTCTCCGACGGTACTCATGCAGCCATTTCGCCCCGAAGCGCTCACCGTCGACCAAGCGGTGCACTTCTCATGGAGCAACGACGGCGACAGGCTGTACATCACGCGCCATACTCCGACACAATATCTCATAAACGGAAGTGTCGACGATTTCAGCGGAATCCAGACTGTCAACCGCTACGAACCGGCCACCGGAAAAATAACCGACCTCACCGTGCGAAATTTCGACCCGTCCGACATAGCTCCAAGCATGGCATCGCAACAGCGCAATACCGGTTGGGATGGACTTGTGGGAGGCCCGAGCCGCGTGATCGAGGATCCCGACGATCCCGATGTCTGGTATCAGGCTTTCAACGGGCAGCCTTTCTTCGTGTTCCGTGGCAATGAAGTCGAGGCATCTTTCAACAGCACAAACTGCTACAACACCACCGGCTCCCCACGCGGATACAACGTATCTATCGACCCGGAAGGAAACCTATGGTTGGGCATCGGACACAATATTGCAGCAAAAGCCACATTCCTCATCCTGCCGGCGGCCAAACGTCGTGGCGACCTGAAGGCCGTAACGAAGTCCGACTTCATCCATCTGTCGACCGGCGACTTTGTCGGCACACGCGACCTGTCGGCTCTGTTCTGCAAACGCTCCAACATAGTCTTCGTTTCGGTAGGCGAAGCGCGCAAAGGCTTCTATGTAATCGACACAAAAGGCACGTACACCGACTTTTCCGACGACGATGTGGTGTACAATCCTTCATTCCGCGACTCCGAAGGCCACGAACTAAACGCCGAAGCACTCCCCTATGCAGTCGAGGACAATACCGGCCAGATATGGTGTCCTTCGGCCGTCGGACCTCTGGTGATACAGCGCCCGGCCGAGGCCCTCAGCCCCAACTTCGGTTTCAAGCGCCCGATCGTACCACGCAACGATGGTACTCCCTACGGCGATTATCTCCTCGACGGTGTGAAAGTGACCCGCATAGCAGTCGACCCATCCAACCGCAAATGGCTTGCCACCGAAACCGATGGCGTATATCTGGTAAATGCCGACGGAACCGAAATAATAGCCCACTACAATAATTCCAACTCACCCCTGATGTCGAACAACGTATACGCCGTTACATGCGATCCTCACAGCAATCGCGTGTACTTCGGCACGGCCGACGGCATGTATATGTTCGACAGCGACTCCTCTCCGGCGGCCGAGGACTATTCCGACGTCTACGCATACCCCAACCCGGTACGCCCCGAATACACCGGATGGATCACCATCGCCGGACTTAAGGACAACTCCCTCGTAAAAATTGCAGACATCGCCGGAAATGTATTTTTCCAAGGCCGCTCCGAAGGCGGCATGATAAGCTGGGACGGCTGCAACAGTGCCGGAGAGCGTGTGCGTACTGGAGTGTACTTCGTGTTCGCATCTGAAAATGCCGACGGCTCGTCTTCGGGAGCCGTGACTAAAATCATGGTTGTTAACTGATATGGATCATACATCTTTGCGCTACACCGATGAGCGCGACAAAACATATGGACTCGCCGGAATGGCCATTACACTGGTGGCTATCGACGGCGAAAAATACCTGTGCGAAATCAATCTCGACGCCGATGCCGGCGAAGGAATTGTCATGACACACGACTATGGCTTCAAAGGAAATCCGCGCATGTCGGCCCGCATCATATGGGAGCAGACCCTGGCAGAACTTCGCATGACAACTTCCATGACACTCGGAAACATAGCATGCCGCCGCTACGTGCTCGGACACCGCGACATCGACCAGGCCGATATCACCCCCGTGCGCGAAGCCGTTCGCCTCGAAGGGCTCGACCACTGCGGCCTCGACAATGATGAGGCCGACCGCCTGTTCGACAGTTGCCTCAGCTATGTGCGCCGCGTATTCCGTCATTCGGGTGTGCAGGAAGTAGCCCACACTTTCGCAGGCCATATAAGCCGCCGCCGCACTCTCTCGGGTGCCGAGGCGATAGAAATACTAAGCTCTCTCGGCCTCTCCTGACAAAGACCTTATCTGAAATTTTTGAAGCATGTCCGGAAGAACATGGTGTGCAATGCATCCGATCCGGACGTGTCTAATTTCATAAATCATGTCGACATATACAGTACAAGATCCCCGCAAGGTGACCACACGGCGCCTTGCCGAAATGAAATCCAAAGGCGAGAAAATCGCCATGCTCACCGCCTACGACTACTCCATGGCCAAACTTATCGACGAGGCCGGAATGGATGCCATCCTCATAGGCGACTCCGCTGCCAATGTAATGGCCGGATATCCCACGACTCTCCCCATCACCCTCGACCAGATGATATATCACGCCCAGTGCGTCGCACGTGGCGTAAAACGCGCCCTCGTAGTGTGCGACCTGCCCTTCGGCACATACCAGGGCAACTCCAAGCAGGCGCTCGCCTCGGCAATCCGCATCATGAAAGAAAGCGGAGCCGAAGCCGTCAAGATGGAAGGCGGTGAGGAAATCATCGAATCGGTGGAAAGAATTCTCTCAGCTGGCATACCGGTGATGGGTCACCTCGGCCTCACACCTCAGAGCATCAATAAATTCGGCACTTACAATGTGCGTGCCCGCGAGGCCGCCGAAGCCGAAAAGCTTCTGGCCGATGCCAAACTGCTCGAGAAAGCCGGATGCTTCGCAATAGTACTCGAAAAAATCCCCGCCGAACTTGCCACAAAGGTATCCGAGAGCCTCTCCATCCCCACCATCGGTATTGGTGCAGGAAACGGATGCGACGGTCAGGTATTGGTGATGCAGGACATGCTCGGCATCAACATGGGATTCTCGCCCCGATTCCTGCGTCGCTACGCCGACCTCGGAAATGTGATTGAAGATGCCGTCGGCAACTACATCAAGGACGTGAAGTCGTCCGACTTTCCTAACGCTTCCGAGCAATATTGATACAACATTGCACTCTCCCCGCCGACTCCTCAGAGGGCTTGCCCACATGCTTATGCCGAGGCTATGCCCGGCATGCGGACACGCCATGCTCGAGGGTGAGGAAGCAATGTGCTCGGCGTGCCGGATAGCTCTTCCACGGCTCGGACCTGCCGATATAGTGGCAGGGACTCTGGCCGATGCGCTGTCGAACGCTCCGGCTCCGCCCGGTTTCACGGCCATATGGTTTCGCTACGACCCCACAGGGCCGTTTGCGCGCCTTGTCCGCGACGCCAAGTATGCCGACCGTCCGGCTCTCGCCCGTAAACTCGGACGGGAATTTGCACGCGAACTTATTTCCGACCGTGGCGATACCCTCGCCGCGGTCGACTTGCTTCTTCCTGTACCGATGCACTGGCAAAAGCAGCTTCGCCGTGGCTACAATCAAAGCGTAGAGATTGCCGCCGGCATAGCCGATGTCACCGGCATACCAATAGGCGACAACCTTGTGGCCGTAGCACCGCACGCCACGCAGACTCACCGCTCACGCCGCGCCCGACTCTCCAACGTCCGTGGCACAATCGCATGCGAGGCGCCACACGAACTCCACGACCTCGACATATGCCTTGTCGACGATATCGTCACGACAGGAGCCACAATCGGAGAATGCATCATGGCCTTGCGACGCGCCACCGCGCAACCCGCTTCGATAGGCGCCATTACACTGGGCGCCCCATGATATGTTAAAATTTAATAAAGCAACTTGGTGAGCGAACAGATTGTAAAAAAGTTGTTAACTTTGCCGATGCAAAGATAAAACGGAAAATCTCGGCGTAAAATCGCCGGATTATGCCACAATAAGTGAATCATAGGTTAGGATGCAATTGCCCGAGAGGGTCGTTGCATTTTTTTCGCCCTCTTTTGTTACTAAATCTTAAAAGAGCCTAAGCCCGATGCATCATATTCTTTTGTGGCTTCGCCCCTCTGATGCGGAAATTGTATGAACCGCCATTCAGGCAGCCGCCAAATAAATTTGGTTCAGAGCCCATTTTTTGTGTATTTTTGTAGCATGACCGACCGGGCTGCAAGAAATATCGCCCTATGCATTGTAGCGTCGGCGGGGCTGCTGGTAGCCTCGCTTGCATTGTGGCGTGCATTCAGAGTCCGCGAGCCCCATGCCGATATCGACCGAGACCGCTACCCTGTGGCCGGGCTCGACATCTCTGCGCACAACGGTATCGTTCGCTTCGATTCAGTAGCTGCCGCCGGAATCGACTTTGTGTATCTCAAAGCCAGCGAAGGTGTATCGTTCCGCGACCAGAATTTCATCCGCAACTACGACAATGCCCGAAAATCCGGATTGAAAGTCGGTGCATACCACTTTTTCCGTTTCGATTGCGACGGCGCAATGCAAAGCGTCAACTTTCTCTCAGCCATCAACGACCGCTCGTTCGACCTACCTCTGGCCATCGATGTCGAAGAATGGCGAAACGCCCCGGGCCAGACCACCGACATCATCCGCGAGCGCCTCACCACAATGATGGCGCTTCTCCAGGCACAAGGCTACAAGATTGTTGTATACACCAATAAGCAAGGCCATGCACGCTTCGTGCGCGAAGGGCTGCCCAACGGCAAAACGCCAGATGTATGGATATGCTCATTCACCAACCCGCCACTGGCCCACGAACCTTGGCGACTGTGGCAGCATAGCCACATCGGCCATATTCCGGGGGTGAAAGGCGCAGTCGATCTAAATACATTCAACGGCTCCCGCCATCAGTGGCAGCGCTGGCTCGACTCATGCGCCATGACGGAGCGCAATAAACAGCCCGTGCAATCCGTTGATTAGAAGTAATTGTGTTGACAAATCCATATGACAGACCGACATATACTCTCTCCCGCACACATACTTCTCGCCCTGCTCCTCATGCTCTGCGGCACGGTGGCATCCGCGCTTCCCACCGACCACTACGCATCATCATCGCGCCTGGCTCAGGGTCGTTGGATGAAAGTCCGCATCGACACCGATGGCCTCTACCGGATTCCCGCATCGACACTGCGCTCGTGGGGCTTCTCCGATATTTCGCGTGTAAGGGTGTTCGGATACGGAGGTCGCCGCATTTCCAACGTTCTTTCCGCATCTGAATATATCGACGATCTGCCCATGGCTCCCTGCGAGCTCACCGACCGTGGGCTTGTGTTCTACGGTGTTGCCGGTGGCTCATGGGAAAACTCACAGAGCTACTACCACTTCGAGACCAACGACTATTCGAAATATGGCTACTACTACATCGGCGAAACCTCCGATGATACCGCAGCCATGCCAACTGTCGGCACACCCCGCACCAGCACCGATGCCACACGCACGTTCCAGTCGAGAATGCACTATGAACGCGAACTTCAGGCCGTAGGCGACGCCGGCCCGCTGATGGTGGGCGAGGATTTCCGATACACCCGCACCCGCAATTTCGCCATGGACTTCACCGACGCTGTCGATGGCGGCTCCGCACGTGTGGAGTGCTCCTTTGTAGCCAACATGACATCGTCCGGAACCCTCACCGTCAATTTCGACGACTCCCGCCTCGGTGTGCTGTCGATACCGAAGAAGCCCAGCGATTCATACACACATGGCGTACACGCTCTCGGACGCTACACTTTCACATCGACCGAAGGTCGGCACTCTTTCGGCCTCACTCTGTCGTCCGGCGGAACTGTCGTATTGGGCAACCTCAACTACATATCAGTGACCTACGACCGCCATCTGCGTCTTCCTGCCGCAGGATGGCTCGAATTCAACACCCAGGCACCAACCATCGCGCTCGACGGGGCTGCCGACGGTCTCCGCATATGGGACGTAACATCGCTCCAAGCACCTGCCGACATCGACTTCGCCCTTTCCGGCACCGAGGCCCAATGGTCTATGGACACACGCTCGGAGCGCGCCTATGTCGCCTGGCTGCCTTCAGCCAATCTACCGGCGCCTCAGACTGTCGGAGCAGTATCCAATCAAGACCTCCACTCCGAAGATGGTGCCGAAATGATAATCGTCTGCCCGCCTGAATACAACGAGGCAGCCGAGCGCCTTGCGGCATTTCACCGCACCGATATCGACCCTATCTCTGTAAAGATTGTAGCCCCGCAGCACATATACAACGAATTTTCTTCTGGCAGCCCCGATGTATCGGGTATCAGAAAATATCTGAAGATGCTCTACGACCGTGGCAACGCCGGCGCGGGCGACCCGCTACGCTACGTCATACTGATGGCCCGCACCACACTCGACAACCGGGGAATATCGGCCGCCGCGCCATCCTACCCTGTGCTTCCCGCATGGATGCCGGCGACTGTATCGTCATCGCTGTCGGACAACGAGGGATTCTGCACCGACGACTTCGTGGCTATGCTCGCCGATGGCAGCGGAGCCGACATGCGGCGCGATAAACTCGCCGTTGCGGTCGGACGCATACCTGTCACAAGCGCCGATGAAGCCAATTCGATTGTCGACAAGACTCTCCAGTATGCCGCCGGAGCCCGGAAGACGGCGTGGAAGCAGCGGTTCCTGTTCGTAGCCGACGACGGCGACAGCGGCGAGCATCTAAACCAGACCGAGACAATGATCTCGAAATTCGACCATGCCGACCGCCAGCAGCACCTTGTACGCAAGGTATACGTAGACAACTACGAGCTCAATGGCTCCGTAGCCACGATGGCTCGCGAGACAATGTACCGCTACCTCGACGAAGGTGTCGTATGGTGGAACTATATCGGCCATGCCAACGAAACCAGCTGGACCAAGGAAGGACTCCTCACATATACCGACCTTAACAGTCTATATCTGCGCCACTGGCCTTTCATATATGCCGCCACATGCGACTTCCTGCGATTCGACGCCGAGCTCGTGAGCGGTGCCGAACTCCTCTATAAAGAACGCTACGGTGGTGCCATAGGCGTTATAAGCGCCATCCGCCCGGTATACATCACCTATAACAAGTATTTCTCCAATGCAATAGGTCGTGCGCTTGCCCGGCGCGATCAAAACGGCATTCTTCCCGCGCCGGGCGACATATATCTCCAGGCAAAGAACGACATCCGCGACTCAAACGACGCTCCTGTGGCCGACGACAACAGGCTCCGCTTCGTATTCATCGGCGATCCGGCATTAAGACTGGCAACACCGTCGAACATAGTGCGCATCGACCGCATAAAGGGCCTATCGCCCGAAGGCGCCGACCAGATTGTCATCGGTGCTCTCGAGAAAGCTACTGTCGAAGGGTCGGTTACCGATCCCGACGGCAATGTCCTTTCAGGATTCAACGGCATCATTCTACTCGAGATATTCGACGCCGAACGCTCTTTCACCACTCTCGGACATGGCTCCGACGGAACAAACGATACTTTCGAAGACTACGGCGAACGAGTGTACTGCGGCTCTACAAAAGTTGTCGACGGACATTTTTCCATAGAACTGGCCATGCCGGCAGAGCTGTCGCAGAATTTCCGCCCGGCCACAATGTCGCTGTTCGCATATGCCACCGACACCAACGATGAAGCCATCGGCCTGAACCGCGACTTCTACGTCTACGGATACGATGAAACCGCTGCGCCCGACGAAACCGCGCCAAAAATTGAATCGATGGTGCTTAACCATAGCACATTCCGCAGCGGCGACACTGTCAACAGCTCGCCCATGCTCATTGCCACGGTAAGCGACGACACCGGCATCAACGTATCGACCGCCGGCATCGGTCGTCAGATGACAGCCATCATCGACGGCACTCAGACCTACTCCGATATATCCTTCTACTACACACCGGCCGCCGATGGCTCCGCCTCGGGTATCATAAACTACCCCTTCGACGACATAAAAACCGGCGCACACTCCCTGAAACTGAAAATATGGGACACCGCCGGAAATTCCACCGAGTCCGAACTCGAATTCTTTGTGGCCGAGACAATGGCTCCCAAGATATACGACGTTTACTCCGATGCGAACCCGGCAGTCGATCAGGCCAACTTCTACCTCAGCCACGACCAGCCCGACGCCATGGCTACCGTCGAAGTCAGTGTCTACAACCTAATGGGACGTAAACTCTGGAGCCGGACCGTCACAGGCCGCAGCGACATGTTCCTCACCGTGCCCGTCACCTGGAACCTCTGCGATGCATCAGGCCGGCGCGTAGGCCGCGGAATCTACCTCTACCGTGCCACCATCACCACCGATGGCCAGTCCTATCAGACCGCATCGCGCCGCATAGCCGTCGCCGCCCAATAGATTACCATCTCATTCCGCTTAAGGTCTTAATGGCACACCCATAATCAACAGTGGCGCACCAATGGTGCGCCACTGTTATACCCGATTATCAGATTATTTCAATGCAATATAGTCACAACATCATTTGGTGAAACGGACTCTCCATCGACCAATAGCACATATTCGGTCTTTGAGTTGATTTTACGCACCTGATGCTCTTTTTCTCCAATGTTAAGGGATATAGACATATCGTAATATCCACTCTGCATCGTAGTAAGCGACAATAGCCATCCATCGGTGCCTTTATGCACACAATTTGCCGGAAGCGCATTGCCGGCATTTACTGCCGAAGGAACGAATTCAACCTGACATTCGCGACCGTCCACCAAAACGCCTATCTGTCCGAATACATTGTTTTCACTTTCGGGTGCGAGTAGATCGCAACCAAGCGCATCTACAATTTTGATATCCACACTCACCGGTACTTCACCCACAGGTGCCTCAACATTTTCATTGTCACTGCAACCAAATGCTCCGAAACCAAGCACGGCAAGCATCATAAAAAATACTATTTTTTTCATTTTCTCGGACTTATATTGATTATCATTCCTCGCATAGCCTCAAATTGCGTGTTTGGGGGAGCAATTCTCTCGATATTTGTATACCATCCATTTCCACTTCCTCCCCAGCCCCAGTTAACATAATGCATAACTGGAGAAAATTCGGGATATCCTGTTATAGAGACTCGATCCACACAACGAAAGTCTTTTGCCGAAGGGAAGGTCCATACTTCTAAAAATCGTTCACTTACATATGTTTTCGATCCTGTTAATGTCCAAGCATGCTCCCTTACCTTACCATCTCTAAGATACGCACTATGGATTATACATGAACCGGACACGGCATTCATATCAAATTTATTCACAAAAGTAGCCTCATATCCATATTTCTTCATAGTATTAGCCATGTTTTCCATCGAAATCGCAGTTGAGCCATCATCGTTATAAATAGGATTTGACACAGACGCAAGTTCATACAAAAAACGACAAGTTTCATCAGAAGAACCTTCTAATGGCATAGAATGCCATGGTAGATATGATGGATGCTCATAATAACGCATAAGTTGGCCTGCCGCTATTGTGGTACATCCAGGAGATTGATATTCCACTACATTCCCGAATATATCATATGCTAATGGTCGAAAATACAATGAAAATTCTTTTGTCTGATTCCAATGAACATTATTTTCACCGCTCCAATACACATCCGTTTTAGTGTACTCCACGAACGTAGTAAGCTTTTCATAATCCTCATAATAAGGCAAATATATCATTCCACCAGGTAAAACTTCATCATAATAAGCTGCTTTCTCAGGAAAACGAATCCTGAATGTTTCATAATTATACCATTCTTATTCATTTCTTGAAGACCACACAACAGTGGAATCCATCATAATCCCGTAAAGCTCCGTTAATTCAGATTCATCAATAGACCTACTTTGAGAATGTCCTTCATTTATCTGAGATTTTTTTTCAAACGAATGCCAAACACTCCTATTTTTCAAGGCACTATCAGGATATAATTTAGGCATATTGGTTATTTCTTCAGCAGTTGCTTCCATCCAAAATTCCAAATCAATTGGCATTGAGTCTACCCTAAAATTTCCAACCGTATTAAAAGCCAGAACTGGGTACCCGTCTTTTCTCGCACTGATAAGATAGAACCCTCCATCATTAGCATTATTGACAACATATATGGCTTCATTTCCATCATTGTCGTAAACCGTAGTTATTGAAGCCTTACCCTCAGAGCGAGACAAAGGCATACCTTCATTCTTATTCACAAAGTCAATCACACGTTGAAGTTCATAAGAATTTACATTTACAGAATCGGGAATTGGTTCAACATCCGATCCCTCTATGCATACACTGTCCTCGGGTAGTGCAAGAGATTCATACAGATTATCACATGCACACAAGACAATCAGCATTAAAATTAAAGTTAAAATATTTTTCATAGTATTAAATAGTTGCCCTCGCAAATATAGCCTTATTTTTATAAGAAACAACACACCATCAACCAGGCTCACGTAGATTTAACTTTAATTATTGTATTTTCACATATCGCAAGCCAATAACAATTCATCTTAATGCTATAACTAAAAAGAATTTGAGAAATCCACTAAAAGCGAACTGCATAAATTTAGCATATATCTACCACACCCAAAATATTCCTTCGATTTCTGCACAAAAAAAATCCCGGGGCAAGCAAGCCTCCGGGATTTACTATCAGATAATTTTATATCCTGTCAGTTATTCGGGATCGATGTCGAGAACTTCAACATCGAACACGAGCATCTCGTTAGGACCGATACCGGCAGCAGGCTGGCCGTTGGCACCATAAGCAAGTTCGCCGGGAATGTAGAGAGTAGCGCGACCGGTCTTGCCAAGAAGCATGATACCTTCGCGGAATCCGGGCACTACACCCTGAAGATTGAAAGTAGCAGGTTCGCGGCCATCGGTGCTGTCGAACACATCGCCATTGAGATGACGGCCGGTATAGTTCACAACCACGGTCGAGTTTTCCTTAGCCTTCTCGCCCTGGCCTTCGTCTTCGATCTTGTAGGCGAGGCCCGATGCAGTAGTCTTCACAGAGCTGTCCTTAGCCTGAAGATCGGCTACATAAGCATTGCCGGCCTTCACGTTCTCCACAGCCTCGGGAGCCTCGGCTTTCTTAGCAGCCTCTGCAGCGGCAGCTTCCTCACGGGCGTTGCCAATGAGACGCTGCAGGTTCTGCTGAGCATACTGAGCGTCCATACCATTGATGCTATCCGAGAAGAATGCCTTCTTGAATGCTGTCATAGCCATAGCGCGGTCGATATGTGCACCCTGAGCTTCGAGTTGATCGATTTCACCAAGCATCTGGAGAGCAACCTGCATACCCATCTGGGTATTGCGGTCCTCATCGGCACCGAATACAATCTGCATGCCGCGCACAAATTCCTTCTTCTGCTTGTCGGCATTTTCCTTATTCTGGAAATCCATGCCAAGCACAGATCCTACATAGTCGCCATAAGCCACCGAAAGTGAATCGCTGGTAGGGGTCGAGCACGAGCCGTCGCCGCACTTACCGCACGACACGGTAGCGAGAGCCATAACGGCACATGCGCCAAGAATTAATTTCTTCATATCTGTCTGTTTAAATATTTATTTCTGTTTTATTATCAAGGAAGTATATCCACCAACTCGACGTCGAAACGAAGAGGAGTATCAGGCGGAATAACCCCGCCGGCACCCTGTGCGCCATAGGCGAGAGCCGCCGGAATGGTGAGTATATAGTTGCCTCCGGCCTGCATCATGCAGATACCTTCGGTCATGCCGGGCACCAGTTGCGAAGGACGTGTTTCCATCGGCTCCTGCTCGGGAGTGATTTCGTCGAATACAGTGCCGTCGGGCAATACTCCGCGGTAGCGTATAAGCACTCGTGAATCAGCTGTTGCTTTGGGTCCGTTGCCTTCGGTCATAGTCTGGAATACAAGCCCCGAAGGTGTCACCACTGCGCCGGGGCGAGCTTTGGCCTCTGCCATAAAAGCATCGTTCACGCCGGCACGGGCATTGGCCACGGCAAGCATCACAGCATCGTAGGCCGCTGTGTGCTCAGCTCTGTCGTAGGGCGTGGCGAGGTCGGCACGCACCATATCCATCACGGCGGCGCTGTCGAGCGTCAGCCCCTGCGATGTAAGATCGCCCATAGCCTGCGCCATAGCCAATTTGAAGTTCGAGGCTATGAAAGCAGCCACCGCACGCTGGGTAGAATCAGCACCCGCCGTGGCGGCTCCCGCAGGGAGAACCGCAACTGCGAGTGCAAATATCATCGCTGCGAAAGCACGCATCATTTACCCACTACCTCGATAAGGTTCACATCGAAGATAAGAGTCTGGTTCGGGCCAATTACGCCACCGGCACCATTGGGGCCATAAGCCAGGTCTGAGGGGATGTAGAGACGCCACTTCGAGCCGGCATTCATCAGCTGGAGTGCCTCTACCCATCCGGGAATCACCTGAGTGACACCGAAGGTTGCGGGCTCGCCACGATCCTCGCTCGAATCGAACACTGTGCCGTCGATAAGCTTGCCGGTGTAGTGCACTGTCACCTGGTCGCCGGGACCGGGCTTCGGACCATTGCCCTGCTCTATCACTTCGTACTGAAGGCCCGAAGGCAATGTCTGCACCTCGGCACGCTTGCCATTAGCCTCAAGGAACTCCTTGCCGCTCTTGGCATTGAGCTCGGCCATGGCCATGGCCTGTTCCTGCTGCTTCTTCTGCACCTCGGCAAAGTAAGTCTGTACTTCGGTCTTGGCTTCGTCGATTGTCATTTTGGGAGCTTCACCATAGAACACGGCTGCTACACCGTCGGCGAAATCCTGTATGCTGAGCTTTTCCATGCCCATGGCGCGGAAATTATGTCCCATGCTGAGCCCAAGGGCATAGCTGAGACGGTCGAATTCTTTTGTATCCATGTTTGTGTTTTATGTATTTGAATTGCAAAGATAGTCTTTTTCAATCTATTTTCACCAATATACAACAAAAAAGGCCGCCCCATGGTTTTGACTTCGCGCCACATAGGTGCGACTCGCGCCAAAATGACGGCTTCGGGCCTCCGCAATGAGCGGAATTGCAGAAATTTTGCTAATTTTGTGGACTAAAGATAAATCAGATGATCACACCTCAGCATAACAAGCCGGCAAGGGCCATCGTCAACGTCGCCGCAGAGAACGGCGCGGTCCTCGGCCTATATCTCATACTACTGGCCGTATTCACCGGCCTGAGTTCCAGTTTCGGGCTGGCATCTTTGCTTGTATGGGCCGGAAGCATCTACCTGCCTTTCTACCTCTACCGCCAGATGCGCGCGCACCATGCCGAAAGCGGATTCTCGCTCTCGCTGGCCGAACTGTGGGCGCAGGCGCTCATGTCGTTCCTGCTCGCTGCATTGCTTCAGGCCGTGGCCGTGTATGTGCTGCTTAAGTTCGTCGCTCCCGACTTCGTGGCGTCCCAGATGCAGCTGGCCATCGACACTTTTGCCGCCACAGGCACGCCCGAAGGCGACATATGGGCCAAGACACTCACCGATCTGCGCAAAGCAAACGGCGTACCGTCGGCTGCCGATGTAGTGTCAAATCTTATAGTATTCAACATATTATGCGGAGCATTCATGGGCTTCTGCGATGCCCTGATTCTCCATGCCCGCTACCGCTCCACCAAGCGGCGCCAACAGTACATGCAGTCGCATCCCGGCTCGCAAACACCTCAATAACAATGGACATATCGGTAGTAATACCTCTGTACAACGAAGCTGAATCGCTGCCCGAACTGGCCGCGTGGATTGAGCGCGTGATGAGCGCCAATGGCTTCAGCTACGAAATAATTTTTGTAAACGACGGCTCCACCGATGAATCGTGGGAGGTGATAAAGCATCTGCGCGACACCGACCCTGCGCATATACGGGGCGTGTCGTTCCGCCGGAACTACGGCAAAAGCCCGGCCCTGAACACCGGCTTCGGCCTTGCTCAAGGCGATGTGGTAATCACAATGGATGCCGACCTGCAGGACAGCCCCGATGAAATACCCGAGCTATACCGCATGATTAGCAAGGACGGATACGACCTTGTGTCGGGATACAAAAAGAAACGGTACGACCCGCTGTCGAAAACAATACCCACAAAACTGTTCAACGCCACTGCCCGAAAGGTGAGCGGCATCCACAATCTCCACGATTTCAACTGTGGACTGAAAGCCTATCGCAAGGCCGTGGTGAAGCACATTGAGGTTTATGGCGACATGCACCGCTACATACCCTATCTGGCCAAACTCGCCGGATTCCACCGCATAGGCGAGAAAGTGGTGCAACACCGGGCACGCAAATATGGCAAAACAAAATTCGGCCTCGACCGTTTCGTAAACGGCTACCTCGACCTGGCCACACTATGGTTCACCGGAAAATTCGGCAAAAAGCCAATGCACCTTTTCGGACTGCTGGGCAGCCTCATGTTCTTCCTCGGTTTCATATCGGTGGCAGTGGTAGGAGGCATGAAGCTATGGCACATGCACTCTGGCGACCCCTATATTCTGGTCACAGACTCACCCTACTTCTACCTTGCACTGGTTCTAATGCTCCTCGGTAGCCAGCTTTTCCTCGCCGGATTCGTCGGCGAACTCGTGGTGCGCAACTCTCCCAAACGTAACGATTACGAAATCGAGGAAACAATATAGCTCAAGCAACAAGCCGTAAAACAATGGATTTCAACGATATCATACATAGCCGGTATTCCTGCCGGGCTTATTCCCCCCAGGCTCCGACGCCCGAACAGATAGCCGCCCTTGTGGAGGCTGCACAACTCGCGCCCAGCGCCTGCAATCGCCAGCCCTGGCGGTTGGCCATCATAGGGCCCGATGATGAAGCCGGCCGACAGGCCATCGCCACAGCATACCCCCGCGAATGGGTCGCCTCGGCGCCTTGCTACATTGTGGTATGCTCCGTGCCAACCGAAGCATGGGTACGCCCGCACGACGGCAAGAACCACTCCGACATCGACATAGCCATCGCCACCGAGCATATATGCCTTGCCGCCACAGCCATGGGCCTGGCAACCTGCTGGATATGCCACTTCGACCCCGCAAGGCTTACCGTAGACCTCGACCTGCCCAAAGGAACCGTTCCGGTGGTCATCCTTCCGGTGGGTTATCCGGCCGAAGGAAGTACAGTGCCGTCAAAGAATCGCAAGTCTACCGACGAAATCATTATCAAACGGTGAGAAAAACAGCAATAGCACTCTTCGCAGCCATAATAATGGCCATTGCCGGTTGTAACACCACCGGATGTCTCGACAACCAGAGCGCACTGCCTCTGGCCGAACTTCGGTCGAGTACCACCGGATCGGCCATTTCCGTACAGGGCCTGCGCATCAGCGGTGTCGGAGCGCCATCCGACAGCGCCCTCACATCGGGCAGCACTGCGGTTTCTACAGTATATCTGCCCATGCGCTCCAGCGAATCGTCCACATCGTGGTGCTTCCACTACACTCAGGAAGGGCTCGATGATCCGTCGCTCAACGACACCGTTACCTTCGGATACGAATCCATACCCTATTTCGCATCCGAAGAATGTGGCGCCATGTACTACTACCAGGTAAACCATGTGAGCACCACCACACATCTTATCGACTCAGTTGTGGTGGCCGACTCGCTTATAACCAATGTCGAGGCTACACGCATCTACATATACTTCAAAACCGCCGAGGTGGAGCCCGACCAGCCCGACCAACCTGAAAACCCGGAGAATCCCGAGAACCCCGACGAACCGGAAATTCCTGAAAACCCAGAAAATCCTGAAGAATGAGAACGATTATCGCCATACTTGCTTTTCTGGCAGTGCTATCCATCTCGGGACAGGACCGCAAACGCCGCATGACGCCACTCGACAATCCCGCCACAGCAACCCAGCCGATAAACGAAACGGCAAACGACACATCGCGCATAAATGCCAAACGCCGGGCCCAGTCGATACCCTACACCGACGACCGTGGTCGCACCATATTTGTCGACACTGTCACAGGACAGGAGTGGACCGACTCTACCGCTCTGAAAATCGTACCCAAAATGGAGCAGCCGCTTTTCCACGCACTGAGCGCAGGCGTGAATATATGGGACCCCGTGATGCGCATATTCGGTCAGGACTATGGCATAGGCTCCGCATGGGTGGAACTTTCGCTCCACAACCGCTACAAGCCAATATTTGAGGTCGGACTCGGCACCGCATCTCACGAGGGGCCGAACAACAACTACCTCTACCGCTCGCCATTGAGCGTATTCTTCAAAATTGGAGCAAACTATAATTTCCTGTTCAATTCAAACCCCGACTATTCGCTCTATGCCGGTGTCCGCTATGGATTCTCGCCTTTCAGCTATGCCGTAGATAATGTGGTGCTCGATTCACCATATTGGGAGGAGACTTCGCGCTTCGACATTCCGTCGCAGCACGCCACAGCCGGATGGTTCGAGATATGCCTCGGACTGAGAGTGAAAATATGGGGCCCAATATCGGCCGGATGGGAATTTAAATACCATTCTCTGGCACACTGTACCAAAGGCACATATGGCGACGCATGGTACATCCCCGGCTATGGTACGCGAGGAAGCTCCATAACAGGCAGTTTCTCGGTGGTATACACCCTATCGCTATCGCATCTGAACAAGAAAGCAGCTGCCGCCGTTATAGATTCAGACAACCAAGTGGAGGGTCTTCTTCCTCCCCCCTGATTATGAAGAAAATTATAATTATAGGAGCCTCTTCGGGCATGGGCATGCGTGTGGCCACCGACTTCGCACGCCTCGGATGGCGAGTAGGCATTGCCGCTCGTCGCGAAGACCGTCTCAAGGAAATAAAGGCACTCTACCCCGACCGGGTGGAATATATGGTGATGGACGTGGCAGCCCCCGATGCCGTCGACAAATTCTATAATCTCATCGAGCTTATCGACGGTATGGACTACATGCTCTATGCAGCCGGTTGCGGATGGTATAATCCTGCCCTCGATGAAAGCCGCGATGCCGAGACCATCGACGTGAATGTGAAAGGTTTCACCGCCATCATTACAGCAGCCTACAAATACTACCGCGACACAGCAAACCTACATCGCGGCCATATTGCGGCAATCACATCCGTGGCAGGCATGAAAGGCATAGGCGTTTCGGCATCATACTCCGCATCCAAGCGCTACCAATGGACATTCCTGCAGGCCATCGACCAGCTCGCACACCAGCAGCATGTCAACGTATCCGTCACCGACATCCGTCCAGGCTTCGTCGACACACCACTCCTCGGCGCACATAAGAACTATCCCATGGAAATGAGCGTGGACTATGTAGCCCCTCGTCTCGAAACCGCCATGCTACGCGGAAAACGCGTGGCCTACATCGATTCACGATGGGCTGTTGTCACCGCACTGTGGCGCATGGTTCCCGACAGCCTCTGGCGCCGCATAGAGCTCATCCGCGAAGAATAGTCCATAACACACGCCCATAATGAGAGCAGCTTTCGTTTGAGTTCCAATTATTCGGCGACATCAGAAAGTTGCCGGAGGCAACGCCATAATGAGAAAACCCCGGATGCAGTCCGGGGGAGGGACGGAGAGGCGATATTGTGATAAGCAGCCGATCCAGAAAAGACATAAAAAATGAGGGAATTTCTCCCTCATTTTTATTTTAATGATGAACCATCAACATAATTCATCATCCATAAATCATAATTTTTTTACTGCATGCCGCTTACGGCTACCGAAGGATCGATTTTAGCAACAAGACCCTGGAGAACCTTACCCGGGCCGAGTTCTACAAACTCGGTGGCTCCGTCGGCAATCATATTGCGCACGGTCTGAGTCCAGCGCACCGGTGCGGTGAGCTGAGCCACAAGATTAGCCTTGATTTCAGCAGGATCGGTGTGGGGAAGAGCATCTACATTCTGGAATACCGGGCAGACAGGAGTGTGGAACTCAGTTGCCTCAATAGCAGCGGCAAGTTCGGCACGAGCCGGCTCCATGCAGGGCGAGTGGAATGCACCACCAACCTTGAGCTTGAGTGCACGCTTGGCACCGGCAGCCTTGAGGGCTTCGCAAGCGGCGTCGATAGCGGCTACCTCACCGGAGATAACAAGCTGGCCGGGGCAATTGTAGTTAGCGCAGACAACCACGCCGTCGATACCGGCGCAGATTTCTTCTACCTTCTCATCAGGAAGAGCGAGCACTGCAGCCATAGTCGACTCAGTGAGTTCGCAAGCCTTCTGCATGGCCTGGGCGCGGGCGCTTACCAGACGAAGACCATCCTCGAAGCTGAGCGCACCGGCAGCAACAAGCGCCGAGAATTCGCCAAGCGAGTGGCCTGCAACCATGTCGGGACGGAACTCTTCGCCGAGGCTCTTGGCCAGAAGCACGCTGTGGATAAAGATAGCGGGCTGGGTAACGGCGGTCTTGCGGAGATCTTCGTCGGTACCGGCAAACATGAGGTCGGTTATGCTGAATCCGAGGATTTCGTTGGCTTTCTCGAAAAGCGCGCGGGCTTCGGCGTTGTTGTCGTAGAGCTCTTTGCCCATGCCGACGAACTGCGCTCCCTGACCCGGGAATACATATGCTTTCATTTCGGTGTGTATTGTAAACTAAATAAAATACCTTAAAAACTACGCAAAGTTATGAATTTCCGCTGAATTATCACTAACTTTACACTCAAATACCACCACAAACGATGAACACAGCACTTATCATACCCCTTTTCATTGGCAACTTGAGAGGTTGGCAATTGATCATTGTCGTACTTGTCATCCTCCTGCTTTTCGGCGGCAAGAAAATTCCCGAACTCATGCAGGGTCTCGGCAAAGGCATACAGATGTTTAAGAAAGGAATGGCCGACGCCAAAGCCGAACTCGAGAAGCCCATGGACGACGAGCCCAAAGGCAAATCTTCGGATTACACACACGACACACACACCGGAAAAGACCGCGACTAAACCGGCATGGCAGGTTCCGAAATGACATTCTGGGACCATCTCGATGATCTCAGACGCGTATTGTTCCGCGTTGTCATAGTGGTGATGGTGCTCGGCATAGGTGCTTTTGCCGCCATGCCGTGGCTATTCGAACATGTCATAATGGCTCCCTGCAGCCCTGCATTCCCCACCTACCGTCTTTTCGACCCCATAATCGACAGCGGTGCGGGCAACGAATTCAGCATCGACGTTGTAAGCCTCGAGCTCGCTTCGCAGCTATTTGTGCATATGTCGGCCGCCTGTTGGGTAGCGCTGGTAGTTGGCTTCCCCATTGTCATCTACCTTCTGTGGGGCTTTATATCGCCCGGACTCTACGACCACGAGAGGCGCGGCGCCACCCGCGCGTTCCTGTTCGGCAATGTCATGTTCTACCTTGGCGTGGCCATTGGCTATTTCATGGTCTTTCCAATCGCGCTGCGATTCCTGTCCGACTACCGCCTGAGCGATGCCATACGACCCATCGTGTCGCTCGACTCCTACATGGACAATTTCTTCACCATTCTCCTCATGATGGGAGCCGTGTTCGAGTTGCCGCTCGTAGCATGGCTTCTGGGAAAGATGGGACTGCTGTCGCGTAGCTTTTTCAAGAAATACCGCCGTCACGCCATCGTGGCACTTCTGATTGTGGCGGCACTCATAACCCCCACGGGCGACCCCTTCACCTTATTTTTAGTATTCATACCTATCTATGCCCTGTGGGAAGGCAGCGCCCGCCTCGTGCCACCGGGCTCTACCGAAAAAAACGATGACCCGTCGACTTAAAATCGGACTGCTGCCACGCATCGCCATTGCGATAGCGCTTGGCATCGGCGCCGGATTCGTTCTCCCGGCATGGGCAGCACGCTGCTTTGCCACATTCAACGCTCTTTTCAGCGAATTTCTCGGATTTGTCATACCGCTCCTCATTGTCGGATTTGTAGCCCCGGCTATTGCCGATATCGGCCGTCGCGCCGGTGCCATGCTGTTGGTAACAGTGGCCATAGCCTATGCCATGACATTCGGCTCCGGTGCTCTGGCCTATATCACATCTGCATCGCTCTTCCCATCCATGATCGAGCCCGACAGCTACATTGCTGCCGAAACGACAGCCACAACATCGCCCACACCATTTTTCACCGTCGATGTAGCCCCGCTCATGAGCGTCACATCGGCTCTTGTACTCGCCTTTGTACTCGGCTTCGGATGTGCGGTCGTCCCGTCGACACGCACCCTCAAGGATGTGCTCGATAACTTCCGCGACATCATACGCCTCATCATAGACAAGGCGATAATACCACTGCTGCCAATATATATATTCGGCATATTCCTCGACATGACCATCAGTGGTGCCGTAGCACCGATTCTACTCACATTTGTCAAAATCATAGCCGTGATATTCGTGCTGCATGTCGGTGTGCTGGTGCTCCAGTACTGCATCGCATCGATATTCTCGCGCCGCAACCCCTTCAAATCGCTTTGGACGATGATGCCGGCCTACTTCACGGCGCTCGGCACACAATCGTCGGCAGCTACCATTCCCGTCACTCTGGAGCGCACCGTAGCCATGGGCGTAGACCGCGATGTGGCAGGATTCACCGTGCCGCTCTGTGCCACCATCCACATGTCGGGCTCTACACTTAAAATCGTGTCGTGTGCTCTAGCCATGATGGTGCTTCATGGCATGCCCTATGATTTCAGCATGTTTGCAGGCTTCATAGCCATGCTCGGCATCACAATCATAGCCGCACCCGGCGTCCCGGGGGGAGCAATCATGGCATCGCTGGGCCTGCTGTCGTCGATACTCGGCTTTTCCGACGCCGACAATGCCATGATGATAGCCCTCTACATAGCCATGGATAGCTTCGGAACCGCCTGCAACATCACCGGCGACGGTGCTATCGCCCAGATCGTAGCCCGCATCTTCCACAAATAATAGCGCCTACCCCACCCGCTTTACTTTTAGCCCTAATATATCTACCTAACTAAAGACAACACGCCCGGACTGCATTGCTGCTGCCCGGGCGCGCTGTTTATAGATAATATGATTAGATTCCGAGTTTTGTACGGATCTGAGGAGTCACATCGACTACATCGTTGCCCTGATAGAGGAGAAGACCATCCTTAGGCATGATGAACGAAAATCCGCCTTCTGCACCTACTGCCTTGATGGCGTCGGTAAGCTTCTGCTGGATAGGGGTAGAAAGCTGCTGTTCCTGGCGGGAGATATCCTGCTGGGCTGTTTCGCGGAACTGCTGAACCTTTGCATAGCGGTCCTGTACCTCCTGAAGACGACGCTCCTTGATTGCATCGGGAGTGCTGGCGTCCTTTTCGAGAGTCTGGTAGTCGGCGTAGAGCTTGTTCACTTCTTCCTGGAGCTTCATGAATTCATCTTCGTACTTCTTGGAAGTTTCCTGGAGCTGTGTCTGCATTGCGGTGTATTCGGGCATAGCGGTGAATACAGCCTCGATGTCTACCACACCGAATTTCTGAGCCATAGCGCTCAGTGGCAGAGCCACAGCTACGGCGAGAAGGATTTTCTTGAACATATTGCTTATTGTGTTTTTAGTTATTTCTGATTTTATTGCGTTTTTGCAAAGATACTGATTTTAATTTGAATATCCCAATTTGGCAAGCACCTCGTTGCTCACATCGATGCGCGGCGACGCATAAATGATGTCGGAGGCCGATGCGCGGTCGAAAATGGCCTGATAGCCACGCTCCTCGGCCACCTTCTTGATGGCATTGTACACATCATCCTGTATGGGTTTCAGAAGAGTCTGGCGCTTCTGATATAGTTCGCCTTCCGGGCCGAAATACTTATAGCGCAGTTCGGTAGCGGATTTTTCTTTTGCCACTATTTCTTCCTCGCGTTTCTTCACCTGTTCTTCAGTGAGAAATACCTTATCGGAAAGATAGTTCTGATACATGGTCTCGGCTTCCTTACCGACAGCCTCGACCTCTTTCTGCCAGCGCTGCGAAAGCTGGTTGAGCTGTTCGTTGGCCATTTCATATGCCGGAACATTCTTAAATATATACTCCATATCGACCAGAGCGAATTTCTGGGCCGAGGCGGCAAGCACCGATGCTGCCGCTACAAGGAGAAGGACGGCTATCTTCTTCATATCTGATTTATTAAGAGTGATTATACTTCTTAGACATCTGAAACGCCAAAAGGTTTAGAATTCCTGTCCGAGAATGAAGTGGAAGTGACTGCCGCCGCGCTCGCCGAACACACGGTCGAAACCGTAGGCCCAGTCGATACCCATAAGACCGACCATCGGGAGCTGGATACGCACACCGGCACCACCGCTGCGCTTGAGTTCGAAGGGATTGAACTGGCTGACCGATGTCCATGCATTACCTGCCTCAAGGAAGGCAAGGGCATATATGGTTGTCGACTGCTGGAGCATGAGGGGGAAGTGGAGTTCGACGCCCATGCGGGTATAGGCGTAGCCTTCGGAGCGCCAAGGCGTGAGCGAGCCGTTGTCGTAACCGCGGAGAGCGATAGTCTCTGTCGCGTAGGTATACGAGCCGCTCATACCGTCGCCACCGACATAGAAGGTTTCGAAAGGCGACTTGAGGTATTTATTATAGCTACCGAGAAGACCGAAATCAAATCGGGTCATGAGCACGGGGGTCCACTGCTGGTTGGTCGACAGCGGTGTGTACGTACGGCTCTTGAAGCGCAGTTTCCAGTATTCGATCCAGCGGTAAAGCTCCTTATTAGCCTGGTCGCGGACCTTGGAATCCGACGAGCCAGACTGCTCTGAGAGAGTCTTCCAGTCTTTCTTGCCGAAGAGCGATGCCGGAGGGGTCATCTGCAGGCTAAGCTGGAACGACGAACCGCTACGGGTATATATAGGATTGTCGATCGATGTACGCGAAAGGGTAAGTCCGAGTGTCAGCGAGTTCGACGTACCGTTGTTCATCAGGAAGAGGTAGTCCCAGTTCTTAAGGTAGTACCAGTTATAGCCCACTTCGGCAGTGAATGTGAAGAAGTCATCGGGCCATTTTAGGCGCTTGCCGAATCCGACATTCACGCCCACCATCTGAAGCACCTTGTTGGGGTCGAGGGAGTTCTGATAGCTGTTTTGGTAATAGTCGTCGTAGTAGCTGCTGTAGCCGGGATAGTAACCGTAGCCATATCCATACATCGACGAGTTTGCCCAGGAATTGTTATAGAACGACGAGTTCACACCGGTCTGGCGGCTATAGTATGCCGACACGGAGAGACTGTTGGGTCGCTTGCCACCGAACCACGGATCGAGGAAAGAAATGGCATAGCTCTGATAGTAGCGGGCGTTGGTCTGCGCACTGATCGAGAATGTCTGGCCTTCGCCCTGAGGAATGATTCCGCGGTATGTGCTGGGATAGAAAAGATTCTTGATCGAGAAGTTGGTGAACTTCAACTGCAGCTTACCGATAATACCGGTCTGACCCCAGCCGAGCGAGAACTCGATCTGGTCGTTGGCCTTCGATTCGAGATTGAGAGCCACATCGACAGTACCGTTTTCTTCGTTGGGCACAATATCCGGCACCATATTCTCGGGATTGAAGTGTCCGGTCTGAGCGATTTCACGCATGGATCGCATAAGGTCGCTCTTGCTGAAAAGCGCACCGGGACGCACACGGAGCTCTCGACGGATCACTTTCTCGTAAAGGCGGTCGTTACCATTGATAGTCACATTGTTGATTCGAGCCTGCGGACCTTCCATCATACGCATCTCGAGCGAGATAGAGTCGCCTTCGATTTCACGTTCGATAGGAACGAGCTGATAGAAGAGATAACCATTGTCCATATACAGACTCGACACGGCATCGTCGTCGGTCTGCAAGCGCTTGTCGAGTTGTTTCTGATTATAGACATCGCCCGGCTTCATGTCGAGATATGCATCGAGCACTTCGGTAGGATAGATGGTATTACCCACCCACTGGATATCCTTGATGAAGTATTGCTTGCCTTCGGAAAGATCGATGTACACGTCGACCGAATTATCATTGTAGGGCACTACGCTATCGGCCAGAATCTTGGCGTCGCGATAGCCTTTCTCGTTATATTTCTCGAGAATACGGTTGAGGTCGTCGTGATAGTCGTTCTCCACAAACTTCTTCTGGCTGAAAATCTTCAGAAGGTCCGTTTTCTCGTTGGTTTTCTTCATTGTGCGCTTCAGGGCGCGGTCGGAAAGCACCTCATTGCCGTCGAAGTAGATTTTATGCACTTTCACCTTGCTGTGCTTATCCACCACGATGTCCACAAACATCTCGTTCTCGTTCGACAGGTCCTCGCGCAGGTTCACCTTCACGGTCACATTGCCGAAGCCCTTGTCCTTGTAGTACTTCTCGACAATGGCCTGAGTACGGTTCACCATATTGCGGGTAATGGTATTACCTTTCACCAGCTGCAGACGCTCCTGCAGGTCTTTCGACTCGCCTTTCTTGGCACCGACATAGTTCACGGCCGAGATGCGGGGCTGTGTACGGAGCACTATCTTCAGCCATGCCTTATCGCCGGCTGTTTTCTCCAGTTCGATACGAGCCTGTGCAAAGAGAGTCTGACGCATGAGTCGCTTCACGGCATTTGTAATGTCGTCGCCGGGAATGGTCACACGGTCACCGACCTTTAGGCCGGCATAGCCAAGCACGAGCGCATCCTCATAGTTGGGAGCACCTTCCACAGAGATGCCGGCAATTTCGTAGGTGCGCGGCATGGCGGTGTAGAGCACCGTCGGGTTATAGATAGTGTCGGCCGGAGTCTGCGCCACCGTTTTCACGGATACGGCGGAAGCAAAAAGGAGCGCCAGAAGCAGAAGTATTCGTTGTTGCATGAGTGAGTAATGGTCGGTTCTTGTGCCGGTTTAAGCCGGCTCAACTGTCGAGTATCTGTTCGCCGGTGAGTCCGAAACGCCTTTGGCGCCTTTGGAATTCGGCAATGTGGTTTCTGAATTCAGCCCGGCTGTAGTCAGGCCAATAGGTGGAGGTGAACACCAGTTCGGTATAGGCGATCTGGTAGAGAAGAAAGTTGCTGATACGCATGTCGCCTCCGGTGCGTATCAAAAGGTCGGGATCGGGCACTGCCGCGGTAGTCATTGCCTGCGACAGCGTTTCCTCTGTAATCTGTGCCGGGTCGAGCGCCCCCTCTGCCGCACGTGCAGCCAGGCGACGTACTGCCTCGGTAATCTCCCATCGCGACGAATAGCTCAGGGCGAGCAGCAACAGAAGGCCCGTGCAGCCCGATGTCTCGGCCATGCATCGTTCCAGGCGTGCAGCAGCCTCAGCGGGCATGCGGGATAGCTCTCCGATAGCGCCAAGACGCACATTATTCTTTATCAGGTCGGGAGTTTCGCGCTCTATAGCCGTGACAATGAGATGCATCAGAGCGTCGACCTCTTCCTTGGGCCGATTCCAGTTCTCGGTCGAGAAAGTATAGAGTGTGAGCACTTTCACACCAAGGGCCGAAGCTTCTTCGGTGATGCGGCGCACAGTCGACACGCCTTCGACATGGCCCGCGGTGCGCTCCATGCCGTGCGACTGCGCCCAACGTCCGTTGCCATCCATTATTATGGCAATGTGCGCCGGAATGCGGGTAAGGTCGAGTGTCGGTTGTTCGCTCATATATTCAGCAGGAGAGATGGTTTTAATCAACATAATGACAGGTTTCACACCGTGGACCGAATTCGTAGGATATTCCCACGGTAAGGCGCGAGAACCAGTCGGTATTTTTATAAAAAGCGGTCTTTATCTGGTTGAGATCGGAAAGCACCGGGCCATCCACATGGTCGCCGAAAGCCTTGGTCATGCTGAATTCGATGCCAAGATTGAGGCGCTGCGTAGCCTTGTACTTGAATCCGACCGCAAGCGGAATCGTAGGAGCTGCGGAAGTTTTGCCACCCGAAGATGCCAGGCATACGCCCACTCCGGCGGCCAGATAAGGAGTCCAGCGGCGCAGGCGCTTATAAGTCTCGCCAATGCCATAAGCGAAGAAATTGAATTCGCCACGTACATCGAGAGCATACACCTGCGATGTGAAGTTATATTCAGCGCCACCGGGCAGCACATCGCTCATGTCCGCTGTATTTCCGCTAAGGGATAACGTCGACAGCACACCGCGCAATGCCCATCGCGTGTCGGGAAGATAGCGCATGGACAGCTCGCCGGTAAACCCGGGATGGCTGTACATGTTGGCTCGGTTGGCGTCGCCTATGTAGCCGCTCATACCCAACTGCGCACCCACATCGAACTTATAGGGAGCAGCCTGCGCATGAGCCACCACTGCACACATCAGCAGCAACGCCCACACCGTCAACCGGCGTGGCGTGGCGCATAGGGCATGTGTGCGGACAGCGATCATGTGGCGCTTACTGTATCGGTTTGAATGTGAATCGTGTTATTGCAGCACGCCACACACTGTTGTGGAGTTCTCCGTCTTTGGAATATCCGCCAAATAGATAGATGAACGGGCATTCCCACGATGTGATGGGCTTTGTGGCACGGGTCGCCGGGAAAACCGACGGCACGAAAACAGCCGAGGCCGGCAGTCTGTAGGCAAAGGGCATATCCACCCATGCCGACGCCGAACGGCTTGTGAGAGTGGTCTCCTCTACAAAAGCCTGGGCTCCATAGAAATCCGGCAGATATTCGGGCAACTGCAGCATATCGGGAGCTTTCTCCCATGTCATACCATAGTTGGTGGTCACATACACGGTGTCGTTGACAGCATCATTCTCGTCAACTCCGCCCATGGCCATTATCAGAGAGTAATCAGTTGCCACCCATGTATTCGACACACGGACAGCATAATATGGCAATAGTGTGACTCCACTCAGATCTTTTGCAAAATTACCGTTCAGTTTAGCCCAGTTAGCGCCATCGTATGCCCATACGGCGCCTGTTGTCGAGCCGTTGGACGTAACGCCGCCCACCATCACGGCCTGATGCTCGTCGCTGAACGAGAACATAAAGTCAACCAACTGCGATGTACCGGTCACAGGCATATCCGATTCCATGGCCATGCCGTTGCAACCGCCGGCCGGATACTGAGTATACTGCCAACCGGTCGAAGTCTTGACATTGCCAAGAATCGTCTTGTCGACACCACCGTATATATTGCTCCATGTCTGTCCGGTAGAGAGCCATGTCTTACCGCCGTCGGTCGAACGATAGAGAACACCTGCATTATCGAGGATGTAAAGGGCATCAGCCGTACCGGTAAACGAATTCAACTTAGCGCCGGCAGGGAGTGCGGGCGTTGCATAGTCCCATACGTCGCCGAAAGCATGCTGGGTATAGGCCACACACCATGAGCCGCGATTGTCGGTCGACAGGCAGTAGATGCCATCGGCAGTGTTGGTCGTATGCTGATCGGCTACAGTGCCGAGATTCGACGGCAAGGTGCGCAGGGCTGCACGGTCCCACACCAAGGTATCGGTAACAGCTGTATGAACATTCACTGTAATAGTATAGCGGCGCGACACAAGACCGTCGGGCGACTTGACGTCAAGATATACCGGATGAGTGAAATTCACCGTATCATCCTGGCTTTCCAGATAGTCGTGTACCACTTCCTTGCCATCCGCATCACGGGCGGTGAGAGTAGCCAGCGACACACCCTCGAGCATGGTGATTTTAGGCACGAGTTTGTCGACATGCGTTCCATACGGAAGCGAATCGCCGTTGAATATCAAGGCTCTGTCAAGATCGATCGAAAAGAAGACGGTGTCGAGATTTGCAAGCACGCTATCATCGGCCTGAAAACCGAAAGAATATACCGCCACACTGGCCGAGGTGGATTCCGAATGGTACTCCATATCGGAATTACAACGGGCAAAAAGAAGCACGGCAGCAAGTGCTGCAAGGCATATTGTAGTGAATTTCCTCATTGAGTTTACAGTATTACAAGGTGCAAAATTATAATTTTGGCCGCAATAGGACAAACCATTTCGCACAAAAGCACGTATTTGACGCGCATTTATATGTTTTTAACTCCACCGAAGCCCGAGTGCGAATAAACATTAACACTCCGCAGTGCCATCACGGCTGCGGAAACAGACTCCGGAATACCGCCGAGGTATAGCGGTATACTTTATTTCCATCGCACGCCATCGAATCCACGGGGGCACATGGCATTACCGGAGCTGGAACCGCTCCTCTATCGCCAAGCGAAAACCGCGCCACCTCTACATACGCCTCATCCCACAGGCCGGCGTCGAGGAACGACTGCAGCAACGACGCGCCACCCTCAACCATCAGAGATGTTATATTTTCCGAAGAATATAGTTGGCTAAGGGTCTCATCTAAAGCAGCATCACTATTTACATATACAGTATTGCGCGCATCCGACAGCAGAGGCGCCCCCGCAGCAATGCCATGGCGGTCGAAAACCACCGGCCTAGGCGATCTACCGGCCACATGGCGCGTATCGAGCCGTGGCGAGTCGGCAAGCACCGTGGCAGCACCCACAGCGATAGCGTCGTGACAGGCACGACGTTCGTGCACTTTCCGGCTCGACAACGGAGTCGAAAAACGCGCGGCCTCACTTCCGGATTTTCGGCATACATCCATGAAGCCATCGGCACTTTGCGCCCACTTAAGCGTGACAAAAGGGCGTCGCAGAGCATGCGCCGTCATAAATCGCTTATTTATAAGGCGGCACTCTGTCTCGAGGACACCTTCGACCACTTCTATGCCGGCATCGCGCAACATGGCGATGCCTCGACCGGCCACTTTCGGATTGGGATCGCCCGCTCCTACTACTACCCTTTTGAATCCGCACTCGGTCAACAATTTGGCACAAGGCGGAGTCTTGCCATAATGGGAACATGGTTCGAGGGTTACATATATGGTAGATTCCGGAAAAAGGGCTCTGTCGTGTTCGTTGACCGACGCCACGGCATTCACCTCGGCATGAGGTCCGCCATATGCCCTATGCCAACCCTCGCCGATAATTTGTCCGTCGGGACCGGCTATCACAGCCCCAACCATAGGGTTGGGCGACACAAAACCATATCCATTATATGCGAGCCTTAGCGCCCGCCGCATGTACTTTTCCATTGAAGCGAAATAAAATGACTATAGTGCCGAGTATGCCGGCGAGAAGGTGTCGCCTTGATTGGGATCGCCCGTTCTCAGACCCTTGGAGAGCCAGCGTACACGCTGCTCAGACCGTCCATGATTGAAACTGTCGGGCATCTCACGCCCGTAAGCCTTGCGTTGGAGGTAGTCGTCGCCGATCTTGGAAGCGGCATTTATGGCATTCTCCACATCACCTTCCTCGAGCGAATTAAACATCTGATTGTCGAGGGCGGCCCATACTCCGGCGTAGAAATCGGCCTGTAATTCGAGGCGCACGCTTATCTTGTTGGCCTCGGTCTCGCTGAGACGCGACATCGCATCGTGAGCCTCGGTCAAGGTCCCCAGCAGATACTGCACATGGTGCCCAACTTCATGGGCTATCACATAGGCATAGGCAAATTCACCATCCGCACCGATAGTGGAGCCCATCTGCTTGAAGAAATCGAGATCGATATACACCGTCTGGTCGGCAGAGCAATAGAACGGGCCTGTCTGCGAGGTAGCATTGCCACAGCCGGAATTTACCGAACCGCTGAAAAGTACCAGTTTGGGACACTCGTACTCGCCCCAGCCCTGACGCTGAAACTCGCGTGTCCACACATCTTCCGTTCCGGCGAGCACCTGCGAGGCAAATGTGGCAAGCTGCTCGTCTTCAGCCGTGGGCTGATAGTCGGACTGTGAGTACCCTACTCCACCGTTGGTGAGGCCACTGCCAAGCACACCGCCCAGCACATCCGTGAGGCTACCTCCCGAAAAAAGGGTGATGGCGGCCATTACAATCACACCGACTATACCTCCGCCTATGCCGAGGGTTTTGCCGCTGACGCGACCGCGGCGGTCATCTACATTGCCGCTGGTGCGGCGTCCGTCCATTCTCATCTTTATAGGTTTTTAGGGTTATGTGGAGATAGGCAGGCTGGAAAAACAAGCACACTCTTAATATTTCAACCACCTACTTGGGCAATAGTTCGAAGCTATCCACATAGATTTCGGTGATAGTACGCTTGATAGCATTGTGGTCTTCCCAGTAGCGGGTACGGATCTTACCCTCTACAAGCAGACGGGAACCCTTGCGGATATATTTCTCGGCAAATTCCGCAGCCCGGCCCCACATCACAATATTGTGCCACTCTGTGATCTCGGGCATCTCCACAATCGAACCATCGGCTCCGCGGGCTGTCCGGCGCTCATTGGTGGCAAGAGTGAACTCCGCCACCGAACTGCTATCGACCATTCGCATCTTGGGATCTTTGCCGACATGACCCAACAATATAACCTTATTCATTTTAGAGTAGCTAACAGACCCGACACTACAGAAGCACTGAATCCGCCATTCTCCATGGCATTAAGGCCGCGGATGGTCACACCGCCCGGGGTAGTTACACGGTCGATCAAAGCTTCCGGATGGACGTCGCCGGCATCGAGAAGTGCCGACGTTCCGCAAAGCACAGCCGAAGCAAGCTCTTTGGCAACCTCAGGCGATAGTCCCATCTGCACCCCTGCGAGCATATTGGCACGCACATAGCGGAGTGCATAGGCGATCCCACACGACGACAATGCCATAGCAGCCGGGAACAAGCGTTCGGGCACCTCTACTGTCGCTCCGGTACAAGCGAATAGCTTCTTGAGCTTATCCAGCATATCCGACGACAGTCCGCTCCCACACAGAAGATTGGCCGACTGGCCCACCGTAGCTGCAATGTTAGGCAACAGACGGAACACCTGCGGCGCATCTCCATGCGCATCGACAAGAGAGGCCTTGAGCTCATCGAGTGCGATAGCGGCTGCACACGAGCCTACTATCGGCTTTCTTTCACCATAGAGCGAAGCTATTTCGCGGGCCACGGGTACAACAGCGTCGCCCTCGACACATATCAGCACTATGCCGCATCCCTTCAGTGCATCGGCCAGTGAAGTTGTGCAGGATATCCCGTCCATACCGTCGAAAGCCTTCAGCCTGCCGGCGCTACGGTTGTACACCGACACATCCACACCCGATTTTGCAAGTCCTCTCGCCATGGCCGACCCGATATTACCGGCGCCGACCACGCATATCTTAACATTATTTTTCTTAATATCCATTTGCAATGATTGGTTTTACAAGAATTTAGGAGCCGGAAGATATATTCCAAACGAAATACCGGCATTGAAGCGACCCGGCGATGAGCAATAGTTGCAGTAACCCGCTATATCGCCGAACGGCAAAGAGTACACAATGTTGAACTCACCATAGAAGGTGGCCGAGCCAAACCAACGGCCGTACGCCGCAGCACCATCGAGGCCGGGACAAATGCGGCGTAGCGGCACAAAAACATTGGCCGACAGGCGGGCCGACAGCGAGCTATTGTATTTATACACCGGCACAAACGCGGCAGCGATATAGCTGTTAGCCCTTAACGCGGGGTTGAAGGCATTGTTCGACGCAGGGGTCGGATTATACGATGGGGCCGAACCTATGGCTGCATCGTATGCCCCGAGCAATCCTCTGGTACTGAGCAGAGCACTGCTCTCCACGCCCACGGCCCAATGACGATGAATATCGAAATAATTCCTCTGCGACATCTCCAGCTGCAACCACGACTGATGCTTAGTGCCTTCATAGCCTTCCTGGCGTATCTTGGCAGACCCAAGTAGCCCGGCCGCCTTGACGGTGAGCTGCCCTCCGGCCGTGGGATAGTTGAATCCGTTGAGCGTGGATCGCTCATACCCGGCATAGGCCTGTCCCAACACGAAATCCACATGGTGACGGCCCGGCACAGCATCCGCACCCGACACATAGTAGGTGTAGCGCAGCTTTCCTGCTCCGGCTCCTACATCGAAGCGCCCCTTGCGGCCGGCAGCGAGCGACCACCCGAGTTTGGCGTAGTATTCGTGAGAGGTGACAAAAGTGGGTTCGTCATCGCGGAAGAACAATTCCTCGTTCTCATAGTATTTTCGCCGCGAAGCCACTGCCCGGAACGTGAAAGCCGACGGTATGCCCGATGCGAGGGTAAGCCGCCCCGAAAGCGACCCTGCCATGTAGCTCTGGCCAATCCAGGCTTCGATATCGGTGCTTGCCGAACTGAAACTCAACGACGAGTAGCCACCGCGGAGATAGAGATAACTGTTGTTGCTCGAAGTGACGAACGCACCCGCACCCGCCGAGAAACGGCTCTTGGCACGCGCATCGACATCGAGGGAGAATAACCCTGCACTATCGTCGTTGCAACGGGCGCCTACCCGCAGGATATCCATCTTGCCCGACGACAAAGCCCGGTAGAATGCCAACCGCGCATGATCCACACCGATGGTATCGCAACCTTTGGCCGGACGGAAAAGATATTTAATAAATTCATTCTGCCGACGGCTCCCTCCGGTCACCGACACACTGTCGAACCGCAACTCGGGCACAGTGCTCTTGAAAACAGCCCGACGTAGCCGTCTGGCAGACTGCGGAGTGCGCGCATGCACACGGGCTTTTATCGAGTCGATCATCTCAAGCCCCTTGTCATAGCCGGCCTGATAGATGGCCGGGGCCTTGTCCCAGTCGAGAAGCCCGAAGCGGCTCACATCGATGCGCACCTTGATTCCTGCTTCGGGTGGCACATCATAGCTCTGCTTGCGGCTCATAAGAAGATCGAGCTGGTCGAAATAGCTGTTGGCCGGACCTTTCGATGCCGCCGATACATCCGACCCGATGAGAATCGACGGAGCGAATTCGTCCATCACCACATCTACCGGAAAGTTATCGTACACCCCACCGTCGTAGAGCACCTGATTGTCGATTTTTATTGCCTGGAACACAAGCGGGAAGCTCATAGATGCGCGGATTGATTCCTCGAGCCGCCCCGACCCCATCACTTTCTTACGTTTTTCGGTCACATCGGATGCCACACATCGGAAAGGCACAAACAGACGGTCGTAATTACCACCGCATCGAGCCGTATATGCAGCGAAAATCTGCATGAACCCGAAGTTCATTGGCATGGGCGAAATAAGCGACTGAGGGTTGAAGATATCGCGGACAGTACTGTCGCGTCCGAGCGACACCGAGAACATCTGCGGCGACGGCGTCTCGCGCGCGAAGTAATAAGTCAGTTCCGGATCTGCCTTGCCGGCAGCCATATAGCTGAAATAACGGCTGTCAATCAAAGCCATCATCTCCTCGGGCGTATACCCGCACGCGTATAGACCACCTACGATGGCTCCCATCGACGTTCCGGTGATATAGTCTATCGGAATATCGTTGTCTTCCAACGCCTGGATAAGACCGATATGGGCTATACCCTTGGCGCCTCCGCCACTAAGCACGAGCCCGACCGACTGATGCTCCCCCTGCGCCGACACCGGCACAGGGAGCATAGTCAGAAAGAATGATAGAAAGAGTAAACAGCACTTAGCAGCCCTCATGGCTCGCACATTAGATGAATTAAACAGTTGAAAAGTTATGGCTTTGACTTAAAACGCCGGCAAAGCAACTTTTGTTCAGAGTCCGCTTCCTGAAATGAAACTATCCTTGAAACCAAGGAAATAGAGCACGCCGTCGAGGCCAATGGTCGATATCGACTGACTTGCCGTCTGCTTCACTTTCGGTTTGGCATGGAAGGCTATGCCCAGACCGGCGGTCGAAAGCATGGGCAGGTCGTTGGCACCGTCGCCAACAGCTATAGTCTGGGCGATATTGATATTCTCCACCTGGGCTATGATGCGGAGCAGCTCGGCCTTGCGTTTGCCATCGACGATATCGCCCACATAGCGGCCGGTAAGTTTGCCATCTACAATCTCAAGTTCATTGGCATACACATAGTCGAAGCCGAACTTCTGGCGCAGATAGTTGCCGAAATAAGTGAAGCCGCCCGACAGGATGGCTGTCTTATATCCGGTGCGACGAAGCACTTGCATCATTCTCTCCACACCTTCTGTTATAGGAAGATTCTCGGCAATTTCACGCATCACGCTTTCATCGAGCCCCTTAAGCAAGGCCACCCTGCGGCGGAAACTCTCGCAGAAATCAATCTCGCCACGCATGGCGCTCTCGGTAATGGCCCGCACTTCGGCTCCGACACCGGCGCGGTCGGCGAGTTCATCGATAACCTCGGTCTCTATCAAGGTCGAGTCCATATCGAAGCATATGAGGCGGCGACAACGACGGAACACATTGTCTTCCTGAAGCGATATATCGAATTCCTCGCTCTGCGACACCTGCATGAAACGTTCCTGCATGGCCCTGATGTCGCGCGGATTGCCTCGCACCGAAAACTCCACACACGATTTCGAGCGTGGCTCTTCGTTGTCGCGCAAAGGCACGCGTCCGGTGAGGCGCTGTATGCTGTCGATGTTGAGCTCCTGGCGCGCAATCTCATCGGTGACCAGCGCAATGTGGCGAGCAGTAAGCTGACGGCCAAGTATGGTGATGATCCACCGGTCCTTGCCCTGCATCGACACCCATTCCTCATAGTCGGCTATCGAGATGGGGGTAAACCGGATTTTCACATTGAGCTCGTAGGCCTTGAAAAGCAGATCTTTCATTATATCGCCCGAGCATTTCGAGGTGGTCTTGAACAGAATGCCAAGCGACAGTGAATGATGGATATCGGCCTGGCCTATATCGAGAATATTTGCATCGTGGCGGGCAAGGATATCGGTCAGTGCCGAGGTGACTCCGGGCCGGTCGTAGCCCGATATATTGATCAGAATAAGTTCTATGCTGTCCATTTCTTTCAAAATTTAACCGCAAAAGTAGCAAAAATTCCCCAACCGCACACCCGGCTCCTCACAACTACTCAAACCGCGGCGGCATCCACAGAAGGTGTTGCAGGCACTATGATAGACCGTTTACAGCATAAGGAACAACTTCAATTTCCAGCAGGAAGGTGTCGTATCCTCTCAATTATACACACTCTTAGAACTGGAAGTAGATAAATGGAGTGACCGACTCCGAGCGAAGCTCGAGTACAAGCTGTACTACAATAATGAATATGAGCAATTTCACCAACCATGGAGAACGCACGAACCACGCAAGGGCCGAATCCCAGAACCGCGTAGGCAGACAGTGTGCCACTACAATCACCACCATCAGTATGAGCCATAGGGTTCGTGCGGCGGCAAAAGCCGGAATATAATCAAGGGAAAAGTCGCGGAATACACTTCCTATCACCGTCACCGAATCGGCCCACGAATCGGCCCGGAAGAATACCCATAGTGCAGCCACAACAGCCATGGTAAGCAGCCACGACACGGCTTTCACCGGCCACGAATCGCCAAGGCGTCCGAGCCATGGCTTGCTCGCCTTGTGAACGGCCAGTCCGGCGCCGTGCATTGCGCCCCAGAACACGAATTTCCATGCGGCTCCATGCCAAAGACCACCTATAAGCATGGTGGCGAAATTATTGACGTAGGTACGCGCCGTACCCTTGCGGTTGCCACCCAGCGGAATATAGATATAATCGCGCAGCCATGTCGAAAGCGAGATATGCCAACGACGCCAGAAGTCGGTGAGGTTTTGAGCCTTATAGGGAAAATTGAAGTTCTTGGCAAGCTTGAAACCCATTATAAGGGCAATGCCTATGGCCATGTCGGAATATCCCGAGAAATCGCAGTATATCTGCATAGTATAGCCTATGATCCCCATCAGAGTCTCAAAACCGGAATATCCGCCGGGAGTCTGGAATATGAGATCATTATATTGGGCAATATAGTCGGCTATGATGGCTTTTTTCACTACTCCGAGGATAATCAGCCACAGTCCGGTATACACCTCGGTGCGGGTGGCATGACGGTTTTCGCGTATCTGAGGCAGAAAATAATCGGCCCTCACTATAGGACCTGCCACAAGTGCGGGGAAAAACGATAGGAAGAAAGCATATTCGAGCCATGTCTGCGTAGGTGCGACCCGGCCTTTGTAGACATCGATGATATAGCTCACCGACTGGAAGGTGTAGAACGATATTCCCACTGGGAGTATGAGCTCGAGCGGTTGGAAATTTCCTCCGACCATAGCGTTGATATTCCACAGGAAGAAATTGGCATATTTGAAGTATGCCAAAATGCCGAGCGATGTAAGCAGCGACACCGCCACACACCAACGACGGAATGTGCGGCTACGGCCCGGACGCGACATCAGCCGCGACAGAGTCCAGTCGAGAAGGGACGTTCCGGCAAGCAGACACACGAAAACGCCACTGCTCTTATAGTAGAAAAAGAAACTGAACGCCACCACAAATACCACCATCTGCCAGAAACGACGACGCAGCAGGCCATACAGAGGCATGAACACCAGAAACAATGCCCAGAAAGTTCCCGATGAGAACAACATCGGGGCCGACGGGTCATAGCTCAGATAGCGGCCGATATTATGCAATATCTCGGTCATTTCTCCGATGGCTGATGTACGAAAATACGCTTGGCACGTCCCGAAGCATTGTCGGGCACTTCCATACGTATGGGGTGGAAACTATGGGCTGGCATCCAACGGGCAACACTGTCCATCCAGGCAGCGGCCGATGTACGTGTGGGGTGCGCACCATCGCGGCTTCTCTCGAAATGCATTCCGTCGCTGAGAAAAAATCCTCCCTCGGTCGTTTCGGATGCCACCAACTGGTTTATGCCTGTATCGGGTTTCCAGTTCGGAGGACCGATCCACACATACGGAATGGTATCGATATCGCTCAGGATCTTCTGCACGTAGCCGCGACGCTTATTGATGATATCGCTGACAAACAACTCGTTCGCGCCAAGACACACAAATACATAGTCGGGATGGAGCGTGTCGATGTAGTGCCGGAGTTTATCGGAGCGCCCCCACACTTCCGATGTGGAGCTATACCATATCACATTATACAGCGTATGGCCGTTCTTCTCCGCATAGGCAGCCAAGCGGGGACCGAGCCCCTCGAGCATCGAATCGCCGATGAACAGTATGGTCTTGGAAGCACTATCGCACGGCACAGGGAAAGCCGGCCGCTCATGGACCTCGCTTGATGTCGTATCGTCACAGTACGCCATGTCACTGTCCGCCGCAGCTTCTACGGCTGTAAGCGAAGGCACAATCTCCGATGATTTCAACTTATGGCCACCGATTTCGGGCATATCGAACGCCGACGCCACCGCAAAAAGCGCGAACGCCGACAGGAAAAGGAGCCATAATGCCGTGTAATGCCTTTTCACGATATTCAGTTTAGAAGCTTATGAGCATATACGATGTCCTCCCGGTACCGACATGATAGCGCCGCAGGCCATAGCCCTTGTCGGCAGCCTCGCCGGATGTCGGATGCCCTTGCAGCGAAAAAACATCGTAGGTGCTATGGCACTGGGGACAACGGGCAAGATTTGTTTCGGGATCGATGGCCACACGCACTCCGGGCTTGCATTCCACGGGACATGCGAGATCGTAGGCAGCAGGATTGCCCATCACATCACCGACAAGCAATACCCCGCCATACCCGCAGTACGTCGAAGCAGTGTAATAGAAGCCCGTAGGCAGATGCTGCTCCGGAATAAACCGCTTATGGTCGAGAGCCGCAGAGACACCGTAGATATTCCATTCCGCCACTGTAGGGAATGAAATATTGACGGCGGCCACAGGAATGCGGTCGTCGTCGAGCGTATCGCAGCCGGTCAACGGCATAAGCGAGGCCAGAAGCAAAAGAGGGAGAGTTCGCTTCATCCTATCAGGCAAGATTAGCGAAAAGATCGCCGAACTGATCGGCGGCACGCTGCAGGGTCGGGCCGATGAGGGGCTTGAGCATCATCGGAATCTCAACGTCGATAGCGCCCTGCAGTTCGGTGCTGTCAGCACTCACAGGCTTGAAAGTGATCTCCAGTTTCATGGGCACAGGCGATTTCTCGGCCTGAAGCACCACACGATCGGCATTGCGTTCTACTGCCTTGAGGGCAATCTCACCGACCTGTGGAGTGGTGATAGTGATGGTGTCGTCGGTAAAAGCGACCTCGCCTACGCGAGCACGCTGCTCGGCAGGAAGCTCATCGAGCTTGGTCTGCAACTCGCGGAAATCAGAGAATTTTGCAGCAAGTTCCGACGCCGGACGCTCCACTACAGTTGGCTTGGATGTATATTTTGCCATCGTTCAGAGTATATATTTTACAGTTAAAGAGGCTACGGGAATAGCCCGCACCCCTTTAACAAACTATCATTACATTTTGATTAATAGGGCCGTGAATTTACACCACATCCCTATGTGACAAGCGGAATTTAGCGCTCGGGCATCCAGTTGGCCGGGTCGGTACGCCAGAGACGCAGAGTCTCAAGATCCTCTTCGGCGATATATTTGGTTTCGAGGGCTACATCGAGCATTGCATTATAGTCGCTGAGCGTAAGCAATTTCACACCTGCCTGGGCGAAGTTCTCTTCTGCCACGGGGAAACCATAGGTGAACAATGCGAGCATGCCGACAACTTCGCAACCGGCGGCACGGATAGCCTCTACAGCCTTGAGCGAGCTCTTACCGGTCGATACCAGATCTTCTATCACCACTACTTTCTGACCGGGACGCAGATCACCTTCGATAAGATTTTCGAGACCATGGTCTTTCGGAGTGGAGCGGACATACACATAAGGCAGATTGATTTCATCGGCCACAAGTGCACCCTGCGCGATGGCTCCGGTTGCCACACCAGCAACGGCATCAGCTTCAGGAAAGTTCTCCATCACCATACGGGAAAGCTCCAGCTTGATGAAGGTACGCACTTCGGGATACGACAAGGTACACCGATTATCGGTATAGATAGGCGAATTCCAGCCGGAAGCCCAGATGAAGGGATTTGCAGGCTGAAGTTTCACCGCGCTGATTTTAAGCAGTTTCTCAGCAAGTAAGCGGGCTACGTTGTTCATAGTTGTATAGTTTGACTTTCAAACTGCAAAGATACGAATATCTGAATTGCAATTCCAAATATTATTCAAATTTTGCAATAATGAAATTTCCATGTACACAATTTTCCGAAATACGAAATCCCTCGCACATCAGTGCCGGAGCCACTGGATAATGAGAATATCCCACTGCAAGCGCACCATAGATATGCGCAGCTGTGGTATATATCCCGCCTAACTCCACTTACCCTCAGGCCGCATCGCGGCCATCACAACAGTAGGCCACTGCAAGCGCACCGTAGGTGTGCGCTGCTGTGGGATATATTCCACCTAACTCCTCTTGATATTGCCTACCCTCAGGCCGCATCGCGGCCACCACAACAGTAGGCCACTGCAAGCGCACCATAG
>CAJUOB010000008.1:79902-98288 GCA_910587915.1 uncultured Muribaculaceae bacterium
CCCTCAGGCCGCATCGCGGCCACCACAACAGTAGGCCACTGCAAGCGCACCATAGGTGTGCGCAGGTGTGGTATATATTCCGTCCTCTCGCACACAGCGCCACATAGTGGTGCCACCGGCAGACAATACCACGATGATCCACCGATGCAATCCGAAGAATAGAGACCTGCAAAAATGCGAAAAGCGCCTGGACAAATGTCCGGACGCTTTTCGGATATCAGTACGCTGCCGCGAATTATTCGGCTGCGGGGAGTTCGGGTTCTTCCTTAGCTGCGGCTTCAACAGGGTTTTCGGCTGCGGGAGCTGCAGTCGATTTGCGACGGCTGCGGCGGGTCTTAGCCTTAGCTTCCTTGTTGTCCTTGAGCATGGCTTCGTTGTAGTCTACCAGTTCGATGAAGCAGGTCTTGGCATTGTCACCGAGACGGAAACCTGTCTTGAGGATACGGGTGTATCCACCGGGACGGTTAGCGATTTTCTCGGAAATCGGGCCGAAGAGTTCCTTGATAGCTTCCTTGTTCTGAAGGTAGCTGAAGACGAGACGGCGGTTGGAGGTGTTGTCTTCTTTGGCGCGGTTGATCAGCGGCTCTGCATAGATGCGGAGAGCTTTGGCCTTGGCCAGAGTGGTGTGGATGCGCTTGTGAAGAATCAGCGATACCGTCATGTTGGCCAGAAGGGCGTCGCGGTGAGCTTTCTTGCGGCCGAGATGGTTGAATTTTTTATTGTGTCGCATCGGGGTGATTAGTCTTTATCGAGTTTGTACTTGGAGATGTCCATGCCGAAAGAAAGATTCAGGCTCGTAAGGAGGCTTTCGAGTTCGACGAGAGACTTTTTGCCGAAGTTGCGGAACTTGAGCAGGTCGGTTTTGTTGAAGACCACGAGTTCGGCGAGTGTTTCCACTTCTGCGCTCTTGAGGCAGTTGAGGGCACGCACGGAAAGCTGCATATCCACCAGCTTCGATTTGAGAAGCTGACGCATGTGGAGCACTTCTTCGTCGAATTCCTCTCCGGGATCGGGCTCGGATGTCTCGAGAGTGATTTTCTCGTCGGAGAAAAGCATGAAGTGATAGATGAGGATCTTGGCGGCCTCTTTCACAGCATCCTTAGGCAGAATTGAGCCGTTGGTGCTGATCTCGAGGGTAAGTTTGTCGTAGTCGGTCTTCTGGTCTACGCGGTAGTTTTCCACCGTGTACTTCACGTTCTTGATAGGGGTGTAGATGGAGTCGATGGCGATAGTGTTGATATCGTCCTGGGGTGTGACGTTCTCCTCTGCGGGCACCCAACCGCGACCCTTGTTGATAGTGAGTACGATGGTGAAGCTTGCCTCGGGATCCAAATGACAGATAACCAAGTCGGGATTCATCACTTCGAAGCCCGAAAGCTGCTTGGCTATGTCGCCGGCTGTGAACACTTCTTTGCCTGAAACGGTGATGGTGACGCGCTCAAACTCGGTGTCTTCCACCTTCTGCTTGAGGTCGACTTGCTTGAGGTTCAGGATGATGTTAGTCACATCTTCCTTCACGCCGGGTACGGCATCGAATTCGTTTTTGACGCCGTCGATCTTTATCGACGATATCGCGAAGCCTTCCAGCGAGGAAAGGAGTACGCGACGGAGTGCGTTTCCGACGGTGATGCCATAGCCGGGTTCCAAAGGCTTGAATTCGAACTTACCGTAGAAGTTTGAAGCTTCTACCATAATCACCTCTTCAGGTTTCTGGAATGCTAATATGGCCATGGATCAGGTTTTATTATTTGGAGTAGAGTTCGACGATGAGCTGTTCCTTGATGTTTTCGGGAATATCCTCGCGTGCAGGCACGTGGAGATATTTACCGCTCTTGGAAGCTTCGTCCCATTCAATCCAGGGATACTTGCTGTGGTTGAAGCCTGCGAGGCAGTCGGCAATTACTTCGAGCGATTTGCTGCGCTCGCGAACACCTACTACGTCGCCGGGGTTTACCTTGAACGAAGGAATGTTCACAACTTCGCCGTTTACGGTGATGTGCTTGTGGAGCACGATCTGACGGGCAGCCGCACGAGTAGGAGCGATACCGAGACGGTATACCACGTTGTCGAGACGCGACTCGAGAAGCTGAAGAAGGATTTCACCGGTGATACCTTTGAGGCGCGATGCTTCCTCGAAGAGGTTGCGGAACTGACGTTCGAGCAGACCATAGGTATATTTGGCTTTCTGCTTTTCACGAAGCTGAACACCGTATTCCGATGTTTTGCGGCGCTTGTTCTGGCCGTGCTGGCCCGGGGGGAAGTTACGACGTGCGAGGACCTTGTCTTCGCCGAAGATGGGTTCGCCGAATTTGCGGGCTATTTTGGTCTTGGGACCTGTGTATCTTGCCATTGTTTGAAATCAGTTTATCGTCTGTCGGTCCGTGGACTCTTGCCGGGGTGTCCGTGCAATCTTTGGCGCAGCCGCGACCATAGAGAGGTGACTTAAAATATGGTCTATTCGCCTTGGACGCACTCTTGCTGGTGGCTTGTGCCCGGCAGGTCGGTGCCCATGGCAGGCATGTGTACGGCCGGACGACAGATGAGTGTTTTGTAGTTTGTTTAAGAGAGTATTTGTTACTGAAATAGAAAGCAGAGCATGGCGCGGCTTCCGCTCACTGGCGGAAAACCGGCCGTATGAACTGATTTAAACTCTTCTTCTCTTGGGAGGACGGCAACCGTTGTGAGGCAGCGGAGTGACGTCGATGATTTCGGTAACGGCGATGCCTGCACCATGGATGGTACGCACTGCGGATTCGCGACCGTTGCCCGGGCCCTTGAGGTAGGCCTTGACTTTGCGCAGACCCAGATCGTAAGCGACCTTGGCGCAATCCTGCGCTGCCATCTGGGCGGCATAAGGAGTGTTCTTCTTGCTGCCGCGGAAGCCCATCTTGCCGGCCGACGACCAGGAGATAACCTGACCCTCGCTGTTGGCAAGGCAGACGATGATATTGTTGAACGAAGAATGAACGTGAAGCTGGCCTTCTGCGCCGACTTTGACGTTGCGTTTCTTAGCTGCGACTGTTTTCTTTGCCATGTGGTTCTATTATTTAGTAGCTTTCTTCTTGTTAGCAACGGTTTTCTTGCGGCCCTTGCGGGTACGGGCGTTGTTCTTGGTCGACTGACCGCGTACGGGGAGACCGTTACGGTGACGGATGCCGCGGTAGCAGCCGATGTCCATGAGACGCTTGATGTTGAGCTGGATTTCGCTGCGGAGATCACCTTCGACCTTGTAGTCGGCGCCGATGACTTCGCGCACTTTGGCTGCCTGGTCGTCGGTCCAGTCTTTCACTTTGATATTTACGTCGATACCGGCTTTGTTGAGGATGCTTTTAGCAGCGCTGCGACCGATGCCGTAGATGTAAGTCAAGGCGATTTCACCTCTTTTGTTCTGGGGGAGGTCAACTCCCACGATTCTAACTGCCATATATTACTTATCCTTGACGCTGTTTGTACTTGGGGTTTTTCTTGTTGATGACGTAGAGACGTCCTTTTCGGCGAACGATCTTGCTGTCCGGAGTGCGTTTTTTGACGCTTGCTCTTACTTTCATATCTGTATTTTTTTCAGTTTATTTATAGCGGAAAGCAATCCGGCCTTTTGAGAGGTCGTAGGGCGACATCTCCACTCGCACCTTGTCGCCGGGCAGGATCTTGATGTAGTGCATACGCATCTTGCCGGAGATATGGGCGGTGATTTCGTGCCCGTTTTCGAGTTCGACACGGAACATGGCGTTCGAAAGCGCCTCGACGATTGTGCCGTCCTGTTCGATTGCTGATTGTTTTGCCATATAGGGTTTGTTGCTTAAATGAATTGGTCCATTATCTCGGATGGAATATAGTCGAAGGTGGTGAGGATCTCGGTGCGACCGTCCACAATAGCAATTGTGTGCTCGAAGTGGGCGGAGGGCTTGCGGTCGCGAGTGCGGCATGTCCAGCCATCGCTTTCTATCACGATATTGCGGCTGCCCATGTTCACCATCGGCTCGATGCATATCACCATGCCGTCGACCAGTCGGGGTCCGATGCCGCGGCGTCCGTAGTTGGGCACCTCGGGTGCCTCGTGCATCTTGCGACCTATGCCGTGGCCGCACATCTCGCGAACCATGGAGTATCCGCGGCGTTCGCAGAAGGTCTGCACGGCGTTGGATATATCGCCAATGCGCGCACCGGGCTTGGCGGCCTCGATGCCTACATAGAGCGATTCATAGGTAGTACGGAGCAGGGCCATTTTCTCGGGGCTGACGGTACCCACCGGGAAGGTGAAGCACATGTCGGCCATGAAACCGTCCTTTTCCACCACATTGTCGATGCCGACGATGTCGCCATCCATGAGGATGCGTTCGGAAGGGAAGCCGTGCACCACTGTCTCGTTGACTTCGATGCAGAGTGTGGCGGGGAATCCCTCATATCCGAGACAGGCAGGCTTTCCGCCATTGTCCAGGATATACTCCCGGGCAATGGTGTCGAGCTTGCGTGTGCTGACGCCCGGCTGAATGTTACGGGCCACCTCGCCCAGACACTGCGATATGAGCAGTGCCGATGAGCGCATGGTCTCGATTTCTTCCGGTGTCTTGAGGTAAATCATTTAATGCTGTAGTTTAAAATGATTGAAGCATCAATATGCCTGGCCTGTGGTACGACCCTTTATCTTGCCTTCTTTCATCAGGCCATCGTAGTGGTGCATCATCAGGTGCGACTCGATCTGCTGAAGGGTGTCGAGCACAACGCCCACAAGAATCAGCAGCGATGTGCCGCCGAAGAACTGGGCGAAGTTCTGGCTGATGCCGAAGAAACGGGCAAAAGCCGGAAGGATTGCAACGATACCGAGGAAGATCGAACCGGGAAGTGTGATGCGGCTCATGATGGCGTCGAGATACTCAGAGGTCTTCTTGCCGGGCTTTACACCGGGGATGAAGCCATTGTTGCGCTTGAGATCTTCTGCCATCTGGGTGGGACGCACTGTGATGGCGGTGTAGAAGTAGGTGAAGGCAACGATGAGTAGGAAGAATACGGCGTTATACCAGAAACCGTTGATGTCGGTGAATGCCTGCACGAAGCCATTGTCGCCTCCGCGGAAACCGGCAAGCGTCATAGGGATGAACATGATGGCCTGCGCGAAGATGATAGGCATCACACCGGCGGCGTTAACCTTCAGAGGGATGTACTGGCGTGCACCACCGTACTGACGGTTGCCGACGATACGCTTTGCGTACTGTACAGGCACCTTGCGGGTACCCTGCACCAGAAGCACTGCGCCTACGGTCACGGCAAAGAGAAGTACTATTTCAACGATGAACATCACCAGACCACCCTGGCCTGCGCCATCGCCCGGGAGGCGGCTGTGGAACTCATAGTAGAGAGCTCCCGGGAGGCGGGCTATGATACCCACAAGGATGATGAACGAGATACCGTTGCCGATACCGCGGTCGGTGATGCGCTCGCCCAGCCACATGATGAACATAGAGCCGGCAGCGAGGATGATGGTGAGATAGGCGATGGTCCAGAAACCGAATGCCAGGGTTGTGCCGTTGGATGCACCGTTCACCTGCACCTGAAGGTTCACCAGGTAGGCTGGAGCCTGCAGGATGAGGATAAGCACGGTGAGCAGACGGGTGTACTGGTTGAGCTTCTGACGGCCGCTCTCGCCTTCGCGCTGCATTTTCTGGAACGAGGGGAGAATCATGCCGCAGAGCTGGATAACGATCGATGCCGTGATATATGGCATGATACCCAGCGCGAATATCGACGCCTGCGAGAAGGCGCCGCCTGAGAACATGTCCAGAAGCTGCATCAGACCGCTCTTGTTGGTGAAATTGGCAAGAGCGTCAATGTCCGATGGAGAGATGCCGGGGAGAACCACATAGCAGCCCAGACGGTAGATGAGTACCAGAAGGAGTGTTATGAGGATTCTCTGGCGCAGCTCCTGAATCGTCCAGATATTTTTGAGCGTGTCGATGAATCTCATGATTAAATTTTGTTAGCAGTGCCTCCGGCAGCTTCGATAGCGGCTTTTGCGGCTTCGGAGAAGGCGTTGGCTTCTACGGTGAGGGCGGTGGCAAGAGCGCCGCCGGCAAGGATTTTCACCAGCTGACCGCGACGGATATAGCCGGCTGCGCGAAGTTCTTCGATACCGATCTTCTGGAGCTGACGGATTTCGGCGAGCTCTGCGAGGGTACCGAGGTTCACGGCCTTGTATTCTACGCGGTTGATGTTCTTGAAGCCGAACTTGGGAAGACGGCGCTGAAGGGGCATCTGGCCACCTTCGAAACCGATTTTACGGCTGTAGCCCGAACGCGATTTTGCGCCTTTGTGGCCACGGGTCGATGTTCCGCCTTTGCCGGAGCCGGCGCCACGGCCGATACGGGTGCTCCGCTTAACGGAGCCGAGTGCGGGTTTTATATTGCTTAAATCCATTGTATTAAAATGTATTAGGCGTTGGTCACTTCAACTAAGTGGCGTACTTTGTTTACCATTCCCATCACCGAGGGGGTGTCTTCTTTCACCACAGTGTGGTTCATTTTCTTAAGGCCGAGAGCGTCGAGAGTGCGCTTCTGCACTGCCGGGCAATTGATACGGCTCTTGATCTGTTTGATTTTTATCTGTGCCATTGAAGGTGAGATTCTGTGGTTAATATCAGCCTTTGAAGACTTTTTCTACAGAGATACCGCGGTTCTGGGCTACCTGTGCGGGCGAACGCATCTCGTCGAGAGCGGCGATGGTGGCCTTTACAAGGTTGTGGGGGTTCGACGAACCCTTGCTCTTTGCCAGAACGTCGGTGATACCTACACTCTCAAGCACGGCGCGCATAGCACCACCGGCCTTTACACCGGTACCGTGGGAAGCGGGCTTGAGGATGATGCGCGAGCCGCCGAACTTTGCGATCTGCTCGTGGGGGATGGTGCCTTTGTGCACCGGTACACGAATGAGGTTCTTCTTGGCAGCCTCAACGCCTTTGGCGATGGCGGCCTGAACTTCGTTTGCTTTGCCGAGGCCCCAGCCTACGACGCCGTCTTCGTTACCTACAACCACGATTGCAGCGAAAGTGAAGGTGCGTCCGCCCTTGGTTACTTTGGTAACGCGGTTGATGGCTACGAGGCGGTCTTTGAGCTCGAGGTCGCCGGTGGACTTAACTCTATTGTTTCTTTTTGCCATAGTTACTTAGAATTTGAGGCCGGCGCCGCGAGCGGCATCAGCGAGGGATTTAACGCGTCCGTGGAAGAGGTAGCCGTTGCGGTCGAAAACCACTTCGGTGATACCTGCCTCGAGGGCTTTGGCTGCTACGGCGGCGCCTACGAGGGCGGCGATTTCGCACTTGGTTGCTTTCTGGTCGATGCCGCGCGACGAAGCGGCAACGAGGGTACGGCCTGCCAGGTCGTCGATGAGCTGAACGTAGATCTGCTTGTTGGAGCGGAACACGGTCATGCGGGGACGCTCGGCGGTGCCGGAGATTTTGCCGCGGATGCGGGCTTTGATTTTATTTCGTCTTTCGATCTTGGAAATCATGATAGTCTGCGGTTAATGTTATTTGGCACCGGCCTTCTTACCGGACTTGCGACGTATTACTTCGCCGACGAACTTGATACCCTTGCCCTTGTAAGGTTCGGGCTTGCGCATGGAGCGGATTTTGGCGCACACCTGGCCCAGAAGCTGCTTGTCGCGGCTTTCAAGGATGATGAGCGGGTTCTTGTTACGCTCGGTTTTTGCTTCTACCTTGATTTCCTCGGGAAGCTTGATATATATAGCGTGGGAGTAGCCGAGGGCGAGTTCGAGAACCTGGCCGGTGGCAGTGGCACGGTAGCCCACACCCACGAGTTCCATTTCTTTGCGGTAGAGTTGGTGCACACCTTCCACCATGTTGTGGATCAGAGCGCGGTAGAGACCGTGCTGGGCGCGGTGTTCGCGGTCGTCGGAAGGACGGGTGATGTGCACGTGGTTGTCCTCTACAGTGACGGTGAGGTCGGGATTGACGGCCTGTGTGAGTTCGCCGTATTTGCCTTTGACGGTCACTACGTTTGTCTTGGGATCAACCGTCACAGTTACTCCTGCGGGGATAGCGATGGGAGCTTTACCTATTCTTGACATAGTTTCGTTGCTTTAGGTTGATTAATATACGTAGCAGAGGACTTCGCCACCGATCTTGAGGTCGGCGGCAGCTTTGTTTGTCATTACACCGCGCGAGGTGCTGAGGATGGCGATGCCGAGGCCGTTGAGCACACGGGGCATGTCCTTGTAGCCGGTGTACTGGCGGAGACCCGGACGCGATACACGCTTGAGGCCCTTGATGGCGTTCACGCGGTCGACGGGGTCGTATTTCAGAGCGATCTTGATGGCGCCCTGTGCGTTGTTTTCACCTTCTATAAACTTATAGTTAAGTATATAGCCCTGCTCGAAGAGGATTTTGGTGATTTCCTTTTTCAAGTTTGAGGCGGGAACTTCAACCACTCGGTGGTTGGCTTTGATCGCATTCCTCAATCTTGTGAGATAATCTGCTATGGGATCAGTCATTGGTTTAATTTGTTTAAATTGATTGGGCCGGAGTGCCCAACAATATTTAATTGCTCTCTAAGGCGATGTCTGATTGCGGCCTTGGCCGATCCGGATCATCGCCGGCTTTTCTTTATGGAGGGGAGCCTGCCGGGGAGAGCTTACCAGCTTGCTTTCTTTACACCGGGGATGAGGCCCTGGGAAGCCATTTCGCGGAACTGGATACGGGAGAGGCCGAACTGACGCATATATCCTTTGGGACGACCGGTGATCGAGCAGCGGTTGTGCTTGCGGATATAGCAGGAGTTCTTCGGAAGAGTCTGAAGCTCCTGGGCAGCCTCGTATGCAGCCTGACGCTTTTCATCGTCGCCGTCGTAAGCGGCATTGATGATTTTCTTGAGGGCGGCGCGGCGCTCGGCGTATTTAGCCACCAGACGGGCGCGCTTCACCTCGCGGGCTTTCATTGATTCTTTAGCCATACAGGTATATTATTTTTTTGCGTTTTTGAAGGGAAGACCGAATTCCTTCAGGAGAGCATAGCCTTCCTCGTCGGTTTCGGCAGAGGTTACGAAAGTGATGTTCATACCCATCAGCTTGTTGATGTTGTCGATGTTGATCTCGGGGAAGATGATCTGTTCGGTGATGCCGAGGGTATAGTTGCCACGTCCGTCGAGCTTGCCTTCGATGCCTTTGAAGTCGCGGATACGGGGAAGAGCCACGCGGATGAGACGCTCGAGGAATTCGTACATGCGCTCGCGACGGAGTGTCACGCGGACGCCTACGGGCATCTTCTTGCGAAGCTTGAAGTTAGAGATGTCCTTGCGCGAGAGGGTAGCCACGGCCTTCTGGCCGGTGATGGCGGTAAGCTCGTTGATAGCGGTTTCGATGAGCTTCTTGTCCTGGGTGGCTGCGCCGATGCCCTGGTTGATGACGATTTTCTCGAGGCGGGGCACCTGCATGACCGTGGAGTAGTTGAACTCACGCTCGAGGGCGGGCACAATGCGCTCTTTGTAGTCTTTTTGCAGTGTGGTTGCCATTATTTGATTTCCTGGTTGGATTTTTTAGAAATACGAACGGCCTTTCCGTCGACGCGCTTGATGGCGATGCGGGTGGGCTTACCGGTCTTGGGATCGACCAGGTTGAGATTGGAGATGTGGATGGGGGCTTCCTTCTTGATGAGGCCTCCCTGGGGATGCTGTGCGCTGGGCTTGGTGGCCTTGGTGACCATGTTCACGCCTTCGACGATGGCGCGGTCCTTTTCGCGCTGCACAGCCAGGACACGACCGGTCTTGCCCTTGTCTTCTCCGGCGAGGACATAGACGGTGTCACCCTTCTTGATGTGCATCTTGCTCATATCGTTGATGTTAATGTTAATCGGGTGTGCTTGTTAAAGTACCTCGGGTGCGAGGGAGACAATTTTCATGTTTTTGGAGCGGAGCTCGCGGGCTACGGGGCCGAAGATACGGGTGCCTCGCATTTCGCCGTCGTTCTTGAGAAGGACGCAGGCATTGTCGTCGAAGCGGATGTAGCTTCCGTCGGGGCGACGCACTTCTTTCTTGGTGCGGACCACCATTGCACGCGATACGGTGCCTTTCTTTACGTCGGAACCGGGGATTGCGTTCTTGACGGTGACTACAATGATGTCGCCGACCGATGCGTAGCGACGGCCGGTGCCACCGAGCACATGGATGCACAGGGCTTCTTTTGCTCCGGAGTTGTCGGCCACGGTGAGACGTGATTCTGTCTGTATCATTGTTATTTAACTTTTTCGATGATTTCTACTAATCTCCAGCGTTTTGTCTTGCTCAAGGGGCGGGTTTCCATCAGACGGACGGTATCGCCTACAGAGCATTCGTTGTTTTCGTCGTGGGCGTGGTATTTCTTGGACTTGTTGACGAATTTGCCGTAGATGGGGTGTTTTTCTTTCCACTTCACCATCACGGTAATGGTCTTGTCGCCCTTGTTGCTGGAAACGACGCCGATACGCTCTTTGCGGAGGTTACGTTTTTCTTCCATTGTTCGCTTTGCTTATTTGATGTTAAGTTCGCGACGGCGCAGCTCGGTTTTCACACGAGCTATCATACGGCGGTCGGCGGTGATCTTTGCGGTGTTGTCGACGGGAGTCACGGCGTGGTTGATGCGCTGCTGCAGGTAGTCCTTCTCCATCTGGGCCAGACGCTCCTTCAGGTCGGGAGTCGACATTTCGCGTATTTCTTCTTTCTTCATAGCTTAATTACACGTTTTGGGTGGGATCGTAGTCGCGACGCACCACGAATTTGGTCACTACGGGGAGTTTCTGTGCGGCCAGACGGAGTGCTTCCTTGGCGATGTCGTAGCTTACGCCCTCGACTTCGATAATCATGCGGCCGGGGGTTACGGGAGCTACGAATCCTTCGGGCGAACCTTTACCTTTACCCATACGCACTTCGGCAGGCTTCTTGGTGATAGGTTTGTCGGGGAAGATGCGGATCCAGATTTGACCCTGACGTTGCATATAGCGTGTTACCGCGATACGGGCAGCTTCGATCTGACGGCCGGTGATCCACTTGGACTCGAGGGTCTTGATACCGAAGGAGCCGAAGGCCAAGGAATTGCCACGCTGGGCATTTCCTTTCATGCGGCCTTTCTGCATGCGGCGGAATTTGGTTTTCTTAGGCTGTAACATGTCTATGTTGTGTTAGCGTAGATTAACGTTTGTTTCTTGCGCCGCGGAAACCACCGCGACGGCCGCCGGCTGCGGGGCGTCCTTCTTTCTGAGTGTTTGTGAATGCGGGGGCGAGATCGCGCTTGCCATACACTTCACCACGGCAGATCCATACTTTCACACCGATGACACCAACTTTGGTGTGGGCTTCAACGAGTGCGTAGTCGATATCGGCACGGAGTGTGTGCAGAGGAGTGCGGCCTTCCTTGAACATTTCGGAACGTGCCATTTCAGCGCCGTTGAGACGGCCCGATACCTGCACCTTCACACCTTCGGCACCTGCACGCATGGTCGATGCAACGGCCATCTTCACGGCACGGCGGTATGCCACCTTGCCTTCGATCTGGCGGGCAATGCTCGATGCTACGATTTCGGCGTCGAGTTCAGGACGCTTCACTTCGTAGATGTTGATCTGAACGTCCTTATCGGTGATTTTCTTGAGTTCCTCTTTGAGTTTTTCCACTTCCTGACCGCCTTTGCCGATAATCAGGCCCGGACGGGAGGTGCACACTGTGATGGTGATGAGCTTGAGTGTGCGTTCGATCACGATACGGGACACGCTGCACTTTGCAAGGCGTACGTTGAGGTATTCGCGGAGCTTGTAGTCTTCGAGAATATTATCGGGGTATTTGCCTTTTTCAGACCAGTTGGAGTCCCATCCGCGGATAACGCCCAAGCGGTTGCTAATAGGATTTACTTTCTGTCCCATATTATGCCTCGGTGGTTTTATTTTCTTTGTTAATAGTATCGAGCACGACGGTCACGTGGTTGGAGCGCTTGCGGATGCGGTAGCCGCGGCCCTGGGGGGCGGTGCGGAGACGCTTCAGCATGGGGGCGGGATTCACGAAAATCGTGCTGATGTAAAGTTCGCCTTCTTCAGCTTTGCGCTCGTTCTTCTCTTCCCAGTTTGCCACTGCGGAGCGGACGAGCTTTTCAAGGCGTGCGGCAGCCTCTTTGTTGTTGAATTTGAGGATACCGAGCGCGCGGAACACTTCTTTGCCGCGCACGAGGTCGGCGACCAGACGCATTTTGCGGGGGGAGGTGGGCACATTGGTCAGCTTAGCGAATGCTATCGACTTCTGTTCCTCCTTGCGGCGGTCGGCTGCTATTCTTTTTCTTTCACCCATTTTATGTTTCGTCTTTTATTTCGATGATTATACGGGTCCCTTATTTTTTCTTGTTGCCGGCATGACCGCGGAATGTGCGGGTGGGCGCAAATTCACCGAGCTTGTGGCCTACCATGTTTTCGGTCACGTAAACGGGGATGAATTTGTTTCCGTTATGAACGGCGAAGGTATGGCCCACGAATTCGGGGGCTATCATGGAAGCGCGGCTCCAGGTCTTGATGACGTTTTTCTTGCCGGAAGCATCCATGGCTGCTACCTTCTTCTCGAGCTTCACGCTGATGAAGGGGCCTTTTTTTAATGAACGGCTCATATTTTGCTATCTTATCAGATTACTTCTTTTTTCTTCTCTCGATGATGTACTTGTTCGACTGCTTCTTGGGCGAGCGGGTCTTAAGGCCTTTGCTGTAGAGACCCTTGCGCGAACGGGGATGACCGCCGGAAGCGCGGCCTTCACCACCACCCATGGGGTGGTCGACAGGGTTCATCACCACGCCGCGGTTGTGGGGGCGGCGTCCGAGCCAGCGCGAGCGGCCTGCTTTGCCGGAGCGCTCGAGGGAGTGCTCGCTGTTGCCGACAGTACCGACAGTAGCTTTGCACTCGGCGAGAATCTTGCGTGTTTCGCCAGAAGGCAATTTGATGATAGCGTAGTTCCCTTCGCGGGAGATGAGCTGGGCGAAAGTACCGGCGGAACGTGCCATGAAGGCACCCTGGCCGGGACGAAGTTCGATGCAGTGGATAAGGGTACCGACCGGAATCTTGCTCAGGGGAAGTGCGTTGCCGACTTCGGGAGCGGCTTCGGGGCCGCTGAGCAGTTTTGCACCTACTTCAAGGCCGTTGGGGGCGATGATGTAGGTCTTGACGCCGTCGACGTAGTAAAGAAGGGCGATACGGGCCGAACGGTTAGGATCGTACTCGATGCTCTTCACTACGGCGGGGATTCCGTCGCGGTTTCTCTTAAAGTCTATGATGCGGTATTGGCGCTTGTGACCTCCGCCAAGGTATCGGGTGGTGAGGTGGCCTTCGTTGTTACGGCCGCCGGAGGCGCGCTTGCCGACTGTAAGAGATTTTTCCGGTGTCGTAGCAGTGATGGTACCTTTGAAAACACCGATAACTTTGTGACGCTGCCCGGGGGTGGTGGGCTTGAATTTTCTTACTGCCATTGTTGCTTAGATGTTGCTGAAGAATTCGATGGACTGGCCTTCGGCTACGGTTACGTATGCCTTCTTCCATGCGGCTGTCTTGCCGCGGAGGAGACCGCTCTTAGTCCAGCGCGATTTGTTCTTGCCACGCATGAGCGCGGTATTGACGCTTTTCACCTTCACACCGTATATTTCCTCGATAAGTGCCTTGATCTGGTACTTGTTGGCGTCGGGGGATACACGGAAAGTGTAGCAATTGCGCTTTTCAGAAAGCTTGGTTGCTCTTTCGGTGATGATTGGTTTGATTGTGATATCCATTCTTTATTTCCTCCGTGGTGCTTAGATGTTGTTAATGACCTCAACACTGCCCTTGTCGAGGATAAGGACGTTGTTGTTGAGGACTGCATACGTATTAATGTCCGATGCTGTCATGAGTTTTGCATCGGGCACATTTCGCATTGACAAATATACGTTATTATTCTTGTCCGCTAAAACGAGGAGAACCTTTTTGCCTTCAACTTTGAAATTTTTAGCAAAATTTATGAATTCTTTAGTTTTGGGGGCTTCGAAATTCACGTTGTCAACCACGATGATTTCGCCGGCAGCTGCCTTGAGCGACAGAGCCGAACGACGTGCGAGGTCCTTAACTTTCTTGTTGAGCTTGAAGCGGTAGTCGCGGGGACGGGGACCGAACACACGGCCACCACCTACGAGAACAGGCGAGTTGATGTCGCCGATACGGCTGCCGCCGCCACCTTTCTGCTTGTGAAGCTTGCGGGTAGAACCGCTGACTTCGCTGCGTTCTTTGCTCTTATGAGTACCCTGACGCTGGTTGGCGAGGTACTGCTTCACATCGAGATAGAGGGCGTGCTCGTTGGGCTCGATGGCGAATACTTCGTCATTGAGTGTCACGCGGCCTGTTTCCTGGCCTTGCTGGTTGTAAAGTGCGAGTTCCATGTTACTTTTCGATTAAAACGATTGAACCCTTGCTGCCGGGGATGGAGCCCTTAATCATGATGAGGTTGTGCTCGGGTATTACTTTGATGACCTGAAGGTTCTGAACGGTAACGCGTTCGTTGCCGGTCTGGCCTGCCATGCGCATGCCTTTGAAGACCTTTGCGGGATAGGAGCAGGCACCTACCGAACCGGGAGCGCGCAGACGGTTGTGCTGGCCGTGAGTGCTCTGGCCTACACCGCCGAAACCATGACGCTTCACTACGCCCTGGAAGCCTTTACCTTTCGAGATTCCTACTACGTCGACAAAGTCGGCTTCGGTGAAGAAGTCGGCACCGATGGTGTCGCCGGTCTTGTAGTCGTCACCAAATCCTTTGAACTCGGCCAAGTGGCGCTTGGGAGTTACTCCGGCCTTGCGGAAGTGGCCGAGCTCGGGCTGGGTGAGGTGCTTTTCTTTCTGCTCCTCGAAACCGAGCTGGAGGGCGGCATAGCCGTCGGCTTCCACAGTTTTAACCTGAGTAACGACACAAGGACCTACTTCGATAACAGTGCACGGCACGTTGCGGCCGTCGGCACTGAAAACGGATGTCATTCCGATTTTCTTTCCAATTAATCCTGGCATTTCTCTGTTAATTTGATATTATTGTTTGTATGAGGTGTCGTTTATATTGCTCTTAGCACTTGATTTCGACTTCAACGCCGCTGGGGAGCTCGAGTTTCATCAGAGCGTCCACGATTTTGGGAGTAGCGTTGTATATGTCGATGAGGCGCTTGTAGCTGCTGAGCTGGAACTGCTCGCGGCTCTTCTTGTTCACGAAGGTTGAGCGGTTGACGGTGAAGATGCGCTTGTGGGTGGGCAGGGGGATAGGACCGCTGATGACCGCGCCGATGCTCTTCACAGTCTTTACGATCTTCTCGGCGCTTTTGTCGACGAGGGAGTGGTCGTAAGATTTGAGTTTGATACGGATTACGGGATTCATATAGAGTTGTTGTTTTTGTTTATTTAAGAAGGTCTACACGGCCCTGGCATTCGGTGAGCACATCCTTGGCGATGGAGTTCGACACTTCGGAGTAGTGCGAGAAGCTCATGGTGGATGTTGCACGGCCCGAGGTGATGGTACGGAGGGCTGTCACATAGCCGAACATTTCGGCAAGAGGAGCCTTGGCCTTAACAACACGGGCGCCCGAACGGCTGCTTTCCATGCCTTCTACCTGACCGCGGCGCTTGTTGAGGTCGGAGATAACGTCGCCCATCGATTCTTCGGGGGTAACGACTTCGATCTTCATGATAGGCTCGAGAAGAACGGGACCTGCCTTTTCGCAAGCTTTCTTGAATGCCTGGATTGCGCAGAGCTCGAACGAGAGCTGGTCGGAGTCAACCGGGTGGAACGAACCGTCGATAACGGTAACCTTAAGCTGTTCCACGGGGTAGCCGGCGAGCACACCGTTCTTCATAGCGGTGGTGAAGCCTTTCTGGATAGAGGGGATGAATTCCTTAGGAATGTTACCACCCTTAACTTCGTCAACGAACTGGAGGTTGCCTTCGAAGCCTTCGTCGATAGGTTCTACGCGCACGATGATGTCGGCGAACTTACCGCGGCCACCGGTCTGCTTCTTGAATACTTCGCGAAGCTCAACAGGACGGGTGATTGCTTCCTTATATGTAACCTGGGGACGACCCTGGTTGCACTCTACTTTGAATTCGCGGCGGAGACGGTCGATAATGATATCGAGGTGAAGCTCGCCCATACCGGAGATAACGGTCTGGCCGGTTTCCTCGTTGGTCTGCACGCGGAAGGTGGGGTCTTCCTCTGCAAGCTTCTGGAGACCTACTCCGAGCTTGTCGAGGTCTTTCTGAGTCTTAGGCTCTACTGCGATACCGATCACAGGTTCGGGGAACTCCATTGCTTCGAGCACGATGGGTGCATCTTCAGCACAGAGAGTGTCGCCAGTGCGGATATCCTTGAAGCCTACGCCTGCACCGATGTCACCGCAACCGATCTGCTCCTTGGAGTTCTGCTTGTTGGAGTGCATCTGGAAAAGACGGCTCACGCGCTCCTTCTTGCCCGAACGAGCGTTGAGGATGTACGATCCGGCGTTCACGTCGCCCGAGTATACACGGAAGAAGCACAGACGGCCTACATAGGGGTCGGTAGCGATCTTGAACGCAAGAGCGCACATAGGAGCGTCGCTCGAGGGTTCGCGGGTGAGGATTTCGTCGGGGTTGTCTACAGAACGGCCTTCGATAGCACCGCTGTCGACAGGGCTGGGAAGATAAGCGCAGACTGCGTCGAGCAGGCACTGCACGCCCTTGTTCTTGAAAGACGAACCACAGATCATGGGCACGAGGTCCATCGAAAGGGTTGCCTTGCGGAGAGCACGCTTGATTTCGTCAACAGTGATGGTCGAGGGATCGTCGAAGTACTTGGCCATGAGGTCGTCGTCGTACTCAGCGATTTTTTCGAGCATCTTGTCGCGCCACTGCTCAGCCTCTTCCTGAAGAGATGCGGGGATTTCTTCTACAGAGTAGTCGGCACCCATTGTCTCATCATGCCAGAAGATAGCCTTCATCTGGATGAGGTCGACTACACCCTTGAATGTTTCTTCAGCACCGATAGGTATCTGGATGGGGCAAGGGTTAGCGCCGAGAACATCGTGGAGCTGACGCACTACTTCGAAGAAGTTTGCGCCCGAGCGGTCCATCTTGTTAACGTAGCCGATACGGGGCACGTTGTACTTGTCAGCCTGACGCCATACAGTTTCCGACTGGGGCTCAACGCCACCTACAGCGCAGAATGCAGCAACGGCACCGTCGAGTACACGGAGCGAACGCTCCACTTCGACTGTGAAGTCGACGTGTCCCGGGGTGTCGATCAGGTTGATTTTATATTTTTCGTCGTTGTACTTCCAGAAAGTAGTGGTAGCGGCCGAGGTGATTGTGATGCCTCGTTCCTGCTCCTGCTCCATCCAGTCCATGGTAGCGGCGCCATCGTGCACCTCACCGATTTTGTGCGTAAGACCTGTATAGAAGAGGATACGCTCCGATGTGGTGGTTTTGCCGGCGTCGATGTGAGCCATGATGCCGATGTTGCGGGTATACTTAAGAAGTTCGTCTGATTTTGCCATTTTAGGAATATCGTTAGAAGATTATCTACTAAGAATAGGCTTAGAAACGGAAGTGAGCGAAAGCACGGTTGGCCTCGGCCATCTTGTGCATGTCTTCCTTACGCTTGAAAGCACCGCCCTGCTGGTTGAAAGCGTCGACGATTTCAGCAGCGAGCTTGTCGGCCATCGTCTTGCCGCCACGTTTGCGGGCATAGAGAATTAGATTCTTCATTGATATCGATTCCTTGCGGTCGGCACGGATTTCGGTAGGAACCTGGAAGGTTGCACCGCCAACACGGCGGCTCTTCACTTCTACCTGTGGAGTGACGTTCTCAAGCGCTTTTTTCCAGATATCGAGGGCGCCGAGTTCTTCGTTAGGCAGCTTCGACTTCACAGTCTCGAGTGCGTTGTAGAAGATGGTGAAGGCGGTATTTTTCTTACCGTCGTACATAAGGTGGTTGACGAATTTCGTCACTCGCACGTCGTTGAAAACGGGATCGGGGAGAACGATCCGTTTCTTAGGCTTTGACTTTCTCATTAGAGTGTCGGTGTGGTGTTGTTGTTTTTGATTGCTTGGTTGCTTGCTTCGTTATTCTTCAGCCATGGCGGCCTCTGCCGCGGGCTTACTCAACCAAAAGGATAGCTGCAAGAAATGCAAAAACGAGTTTAAAATAGTTTAGTTTAATCTCGCGGTGCGTTTAGATTCACTTCACCCGCTTCTCGAAAAGCGGATTACTTCTTGGCTGCACCTGCCTTGGGACGCTTGGCTCCGTACTTGGAACGACGCTGTGTGCGATCCTTTACACCTGCGGTGTCGAGGGTGCCGCGAACGATGTGATAGCGTACACCGGGAAGGTCCTTTACACGGCCGCCGCG
>CAJUOB010000009.1 GCA_910587915.1 uncultured Muribaculaceae bacterium
GACTATCTCCTCAAGGTCTTTAAGGAAAGTTAAATCTCATGCGCCAGCCCTGATTATTTGTTAACTTTGCAGTCCAAAATCAACTACGATGTCCGCAACAAAAAGTGAAATAGAAAGCATAGAAGCCGACCGCCGTGTACTCGAGCTTCTGGCTCAGAATTTTCCGAATGTATCGGCTGCCAGTTCCGAAATAATGAATCTCGAGGCTATCATGAGTCTGCCGAAGGGTACTGAGCATTTCGTGGCCGATCTGCATGGTGAATACGAAGCCTTCCGTCACATTCTTCGGAATGCGTCCGGAAACATACGCCGCAAGGTGTCGGAGGCTTTCGGTAATGCCGTGCGCGAATCGGAAATCAGACAGCTTTGCTCTCTCATATATTATCCCGAACGTAAACTCGAACTGATAAAGAGCGAGGAGGATTCTCTCGATGATTTCTATCGTGTGACGCTCAACCAGCTCATAAAAGTCTGCCAGTCGGTTTCGTCGAAGTACACCCGTTCGAAAGTCCGCAAGACATTGCCGCAGGAATATGCTTATATCATCGAGGAGCTTCTGCACGAATCGCCATCCGACGACGACAAGCAGGCCTACTTCAACCGCATTATAGAAACCATAATCTCCACCGGCCAGGCCGACGCATTCATAGTTGCCATATGCAACGTGATTCAGAAACTGAGCATCGACCAGCTTCACATACTCGGCGACGTGTACGACCGTGGCCCCGGTGCGCATCAGATCATGAGTATGCTCTGCGACTATGGTTCATTCGACATCCAGTGGGGAAACCACGACGCCCTGTGGATGGGTGCGGCCGCCGGAAATGAATGCTGTATGGCGAATGTTCTCCGCCTTTCGCTGCGATACGGCAATATGGCGACACTCGAGGAAGGTTACGGCATAAATCTGGTGCCTCTCGCCACTTTTGCCATGGAGACTTATGCCGACGATCCTTGCACCGATTTCGGTCCTAAGGTCGATGAAGAGTCGGCTGTCGATGAAAAGACACAGCGCCTGTGGGCCCGTATGCATAAGGCCATCAGCGTGGTGCAGTTCAAACTCGAGGGTGCCATGATAGGAAAGCATCCGGAGTGGAATATGGACGATAGGCGTCTGCTCGAACATATCGACAAGACCCGTGGTGTGCTGTCGATCGGTGGGGTGGACTATGAGATGAAGGATTCCTACTTTCCTACACTCGACCCGGCCGATCCCTATGCCCTCTCTACCGAAGAAAGGGTTCTGGTCGATAAACTCATGCATTCATTCCGTATGAGCACCCGACTGCGTAAGCATGTGAACTGTCTGCTGTCGAGCGGTTGTCTCTTCGGAGTATACAATAACAATCTGCTGTTCCATGCGTCGGTGCCGCTCAATGCCGATGGCTCCCTCAAGGAAGTGGAGTTGCTTGGCGAGCGCTATTCAGGCCGTGAATTGTTCACCCGCACCGGCATGCTCATGAGAGAGGCTTTCAATGCCGATACTCCCGACGATTTGCGGGAATATGCTATCGACTACTATTGGTATCTGTGGTGCGGACCCGATTCGCTTCTGTTCGATAAAAGCAAGATGGCCACTTTCGAGCGCTATTTCCTCATCGATACCGCCACTCACCGCGAGGAAAAAGGATACTATTATCAATTGCGCAACAACGAGGAGATTGTTGACCGTATTCTCGATGCATTCGGAGTCCATGGCAGCCATCGCCACATCATCAACGGCCACGTGCCGGTGAAGACTGGTAATGGCGAATCGCCGATAAAAGCCAATGGAAAGCTTATGGTCATCGATGGTGGTTTTTCGAAAGCCTACCATAAGACGACAGGTATTGCCGGTTATACTCTTGTGTTCCATAGCCGTGGCTTCCAGCTTGTGCAGCACGAGCCATTCTCCTCGGCCGAGGATGCAGTGCTCAACGGCACCGATATCGTGAGCACAACCCAGATTGTGGAGCTGAGTCAGCATCGCATGCGGGTACGCGACACCGACAAAGGAGCAGAGCTGCAATCGCAGATTAGCGAACTGATGGAACTCCTCGTGGCATTCAGGCATGGACTGATAAAGGAACGTCGCTCGAAATAGCATGCCGCGCCGGGCAATTTTTGGAGATTGTATGCGTTGATTATGGTATAATGAAGCGACATATCTTTTTCTCCATCATATTCTTGCTCGGTTTTTTCACACTGGCCGCCAAAGGTCCGGTGAAAATAAGCGGTACTGTGACCGATAACGAAAACGAGCCCCTCGAATTTGTCACCGTAAAAATACAGGGAACTGCGCTCGGCACCATTACCGGTGCTGGCGGTAAATATACTCTCACGGCTCCTGAGGCCGATACAATACGTGTTGTTTTCACCTGTATAGGTTTCGAGGAGAGCAAGCGTCGTCTTATCGATCCATCGGGCGAAGTTACCGTAAATGTCAAGATGAGTCCGGCCAGCTATGCCCTCGGTGGGGTAGAGGTCACCGACTATCAGAAGCAGACTTCCGGTATGCAGAAGCTCGACAATGGAGCCTACCGTCTTGCCCCCGATGTGAGTGGCGGCAGTGTCGAGGCTATGCTTAGCACTATGGCAGGTGTGAACTCTGGCAATGAGATGAGCAGCCAGTATAGTGTCCGCGGTGGTTCCTACGATGAGAATAGCGTATATATCAACGGTATAGAAGTATACCGTCCACAACTTATCACTTCGGGTCAGCAGGAAGGTCTCAGCATTGTCAATCCCGACATGGTGGGCGCCATCAATTTCTCTACCGGTGGCTTTCCTGCACAGTATGCTGACCGCATGAGTTCCGTGCTCGATATCACATATAGGCAGCCTGAAGCTTTCGAGGGTTCTGTGTCGGCTTCGCTCATGGGGGCTTCAGCAGCCATAGGCTCCAGTTCGCGACGTTTCTCACAGCTTCATGGCATACGCTACAAGCAGAACTCCTCTTTGCTCGGGTCGCTCGAGGATAAGGGCGAGTACGACCCGCGCTATTTCGACTACCAGACCAGCATGACGCTGAAACTTAGCGAGAAATGGACCGTATCTGTGCTCGGAAATATTTCGGTGAATAACTATAAGTTCATTCCGCATAACCGTACCACAAAGTTTGGCACATCTACCGATGCAAAGGAATTCACTGTATATTTCGATGGTATGGAAAAAGACCGCTTCGAGACATACTTCGGTGCCGCATCTCTGAATTTCAAGCCATCGAAGAAAACAGAATTCACTCTGCAGGCCGGTGGCTTCTTCACCAATGAACTTGTGAGCTACGATATATCCGGTGAATATTGGCTTGACCAGGCCGGCACGTCGGGATCCGGCGATAATGCAGGTATCGGAGGAGAACTTGGCGTGGGCCGATACCATGAGCATGCACGCAACCGCTTCAAGGCTTCGGTGGTTAATATTGCCCTCAGAGGTGCCACCGGCATAAAGCGCCACAACCTTAATTATGGTATCGACTTCAAGCATGAGACTCTTTTCGACCGCACTCGCGAGTGGGAGTTGCGCGATTCTGCCGGATTCTCACTGCCTTTCGATCCCGATGCCGTAAAGGTGATATATAATCTTAGCTCTCACAACGATCTGTCGACCAATCGTGTGGCTGCGTATGTAAACGATACATACCGTCTTGAGGCGGCTGCCGGATATTTCAATTTCAATGCCGGGTTGCGCCTGTCGTATTGGGATTTCAATAAGGAAACGCTCATCAGTCCGCGTGTTAGCGTCGGATTTGTTCCGTCGCGAAATCCGCGCCTCGCGCTCCGCTTTGCCACCGGTCTATACTATCAGTCGCCTTTCTATAAGGAGTTTCGCCTACCGGCTACCGATGCCGACGGTAATGTGGTGGTAAGTCTTAATTCCGATATTAAATCGCAGCGCTCCTTCCAGCTCATATTCGGAGCCGACTATACCTTCCGGGCGTTCAACCGACCCTTCAAAATTTCGGGCGAAGCCTACTACAAGGCTCTCGGGAATCTAATACCCTACGAAGTCGATAATCTGAAACTTGTGTATGCCGGCCGCAATCTCACCAATGGTTTCGCCGCAGGAGTCGATTTCAAGCTATTTGGCCAGTTTGTGCCCGGCACCGACTCTTGGATCAGTTTTTCGCTCATGAAGACAAGCGAGAAACTCAATGGTGTGAATGTGCCGAGACCTAATGACCGCCGCTATAGTCTGGCTTTATTTTTTACAGATTATTTCCCGAAATTTCCCAAACTCAAGTTCAATCTACGCGGCATACTTTCCGACGGACTGCCTTTCGCCGCTCCGCGTGGCAGTTTCGACAAAGGCTACTTCCGTGCACCTGCCTATAAGCGTGTGGACATCGGCCTGTCGTATGCTCTTCTGTCGCCGCGTGCCGACGGTGAGCCCCGCGACGGATTTCTGCGTCACTTCAAAAGCATATGGCTCGGGGTCGACGCGTTCAACCTTCTCGATATAAGCAATGTGAGTAGCTATTATTGGGTGACCGATATAAACGATATTCAGTATGCGGTGCCGAACTATCTCACACGCCGCCAGTTTAACGTCCGTCTATCCATTGACTTCTGATCTGATGCATATTGCACGTATAATTCTTACAGCACTTCTAATCATGGCATCTTTCGCGCAGCCGGTTTCGGCCGAAGATACTGAATTCGAGTGGGACAGCACGTCCGCTTCCGAGTGGACGCCGTCGTTCCGCAAAGTGGAAATACCGTCTGCCAAAGACGGCTCGGTCCAGAACGCTTACTTCCGGCCGACAACGTCGGCTCAGCCTCAGCCGCTTATCGTGAGTCTGCATACATGGAGCGGTGGCTACAGCCAGAAAGATCCCATGGCCGCCGATGTCGAGGCTCGCGACTGGAACTATATCCATCCACATTTCCGGGGATTCAATAACAAGCCCGAAGCGATGGTTAGTGATCTTGTGCTTGCCGATATTGACGACGCTATCGCTTATGCTCTGGCTAATGCTAATGTAGACCCCGATCAAATCCATATTGTCGGTGTATCGGGCGGCGGGCTGGCTACATTGGCGTGCTATATGGAACTTTCGCGCAGTATCCGGAGTTTCAATGCCTGGGTACCGATTTCCGATCTTGAGGCCTGGTATTGGGAATCGCGTGGCCGACGCTTCAACTATGCCGACCATATAATGGCGGCCATAGGTGCCGATGGCAAGATCAATGAAGCGGAGGCACGTCGTCGTTCGCCTCTCTATAAGTCACTTCCTGCCGATGCGCGCAGGGCGGCGGCGTTAAGAATATATGCCGGCATACACGATGGCCATATCGGTTGTGTGCCCGTGTCTCATTCGGTCAATTTCTATAATCGTGTGGCAGGCGAATGGAAGTATTCCACCTCCAATCTCGACGAGATATATCGATTGGCACAGAACGACTCATCGTTGGTGTCGAAAGATGAGCTACTGTCTCTTCTTGCAAAGAGAATCAATCCTGCATATCTGCAGCATGGCGATACTTTGCTTGGCCGTCCTGTGCATCTTCGGCGCAGCAGTGGCCGGGTCTCGCTCATCATATTTGAGGGCGAACACGAACAACTTCCGGGGGCGCTGTCGCTGATTGACGTCGAATAATAGAGGATTTTTATTTAGCTTTCATGCAATAATTGGCTGTCTTTGCTATCATTATAGTAAAACATGTTGCTATGAAGAAACTATATGCTATCTCACTGATTGGAGTGCTCGCGTTTGTGCTATCGGCGTGCAGTAACGATGATGAACCATATTTTTCCGGAAGAATCGATTCGGAATATCTTGAAAATCTGATGGAGATAGGAGCGACTAAATCCTACACTCTGTCGCACATCAGAACTTATTGGAATCGTCCCAATACGAACTACCAATGGGAGGAATATGACTACAAGGAATGGGATGGATGGGCATCGCCATTTCCATCTACATTAGCCATTGTAGGGGGGCAGGCTTACATCCATCCGACGTTTTTCATTTCTGCCTACGGTCTGCATCCGGTCTATATGCTTTGGCGCACTTTTTTGCGAACACAGCCACGGTCCTATGACCCCGAATTCTATTATTCCGTGCCGTTCGACTATGATAAGGCCGGGAACACACTGTCTATAAACCATCAGTACAATATCGTGGAAGCTTCCGGGAATAAGCTTGTGTTGTACTATGACTCCGATTTTACCAGCAGCGATGGCAAAGGCGTGGAGCGTATAGTGGCATACTATACCGAATGCGACCCCAAACTTCCGGCGGAGAATGAACGTCTCTTTTTTGACAATCTCCACGAACTATACGGCTTCATGCTTGGAAAAGCTCATGATGAGTTTGGCGACTCTGTCGATCTCAATCAATATTACTATCCCGATATCATTTTCGATCATCCTATGGTCGATATAGCCGAGTTGATACGCAATTGGGAAAATGGTCTATACGACACCGACGACCGTTGGTGATAGATACTATTCCTTGCCGAGCGTAACTTCGAGTGTGGCGCCCGATGTGATATCGCTGTGGTCTATGATGTAGTCGGAGTGTGGCTTGCCATTGAGTTTCATCGATTTAATGTATAAATCGTCGGGCGATGTTCTGTTTGCCACGATGGTGAAAGTGCGGCCGTTGTCCTGCGATATTTCCACACGGTCGAAGAGTGGGGTAGCCAGAGAGTACTCTGTCGTACCCGGGCAGACAGGGTAGAAGCCCATGGCTGCGAATACATACCACGCCGACATTTGTCCCGCGTCATCGTTGCCCGAAAGTCCGCCGGGGGCCACGTGGTACTCAGTATCCATTATCCGGCGTATCCAGTATTGGGCTTTTTCGGGCATGCCGGCATCGTTGAACATCCACGCCACCTGGTGGCAAGGCTCGTTGCCATGCCAGTATCTGCCGTTGTCGAACAATGCCTCCAGCCGCGACGCGAATGCATCGCGTCCACCCATGGCGTTCATCAGGCCTTCGCGGTCGTGCGGCACATACCATGTGTAGTGGCAGGGTGCCCCCTCGGTGATTGCCGATGAGAAGGTGAATGGATTGAAATCGCGCTGCCACGATCCGTCGGCATGGCGACCGCGGGCATATCCTGTTTCGGGGTCGATGACATTGCGGTAGTTCTGTGAGCGCAAGCGTAGCCGGTCGGCGTCGCCGCCATGTCCAAGCGAGTCGGCGAGCACCGACAGGGCATAGTCATCGTATGCATATTCAAGCGTACGCGACACCTGTTCGCGCTTATGGTAAGCATAGGGCACGGTATCTTCCAGTGGTATATATCCGTATTTTATATACGATTCGAGCGCGCGTCGGCCTTTTCCATCGCGATACTCAGCCTCGTCGTCCGGGGTTTCGAAAGCATTCTGCCGCAAGCCCGCATAAGCCTTTGCAACATCGAAGTCGCGTATGCCTTTCACGTATGCGTCGGTCACTACCGAAGCCACATGGTCGCCTATCATGGCCGCCGTATAGCTGTTCCAACAGGGGAAGATTGGCATCCACCCGCCTTGCTCGTATTTGTCGGCAAGCGACTGCATCATGTCGCTTGCACGCGATGGATCTGTGATGACCAGAAGAGGATGCAGTGCCCGGTAGGTATCCCACAGGCTGAACCCGTCGTAGTAGTTGTGGCCCGGCTTGGCATGGTTTGTAGCTCCGCCGGCAAAGGATGGATAGGCGCCGTCGACATCGTTGAATGTCTGAGGCAGGAAGGAGCAGCGGTACAATGCGCTGTAGAATTTGGTCCTGTCGGCCTGGGTGCCGCCGTAGGCCCGTATTTTACCGAGATGGCGTTCCCATTCAGCGGTAAGCTTCGCGCGCGTTCCTTCAAAATCCCATCCGGGCATTTCAGCGGCCATGTTTGCCATTGCGCCATCGTAGGATGTGAACGACGACGCTGCTTTAGCCATGATTGTTTCGCCCGCTGTGACATCGAACTCCACATACGCTCCAAGTCCGGCAAGGCTGTCGGCGGAAAGTTTGCCGGGCATCACTCTGTCGCCCGAAAATACGCCGTAGCCGCTCGGTGTGAGGTTCGCAGGCCATTCAAGCACATAGTATCCAGCAAAACCTGCTTCTTCGCCTTTGCCTTGATAGATGCGGTGCACGGGATTGCGGGCCATAATTCTATGAGATGCTACGTCGATTGCCACGCTGCCTTGACTCTCGTCGCTGTTAGGATTCACCACAAGATAGGCTTTGCCGGCATTGTCGTAGGTGAAGCGGAATATAGCCGTGCGCGATGTCGCTGTCATCTCGGCCTGCACCGCTTCATCGGGTAGAGATATTGAGTAGTAGTCGGGCCGGGAGGTCTCGGTGGTCCGGTCCATCCGTGTGGCACGTGCCTGAGGCGATGTGCGGAGTGTTCCCGAAAGCGGCATCAATGTGACCGATCCGAAATCCTGGGTGCAACCTCCGTTTATCCAGTGTGAGTTGCGGAATCCCTGCAGAAGATCGTCGTAGAAATAATATGGAGCAACGCATTTGCGCTCGGTGTCGCGTGTCTGTGCCGTCCAGAAATTCATGCCATGTGGCTCCAGCACTGCCGGGATGGTCTGGCCGCGCTCTTCAGAGCCTTTGCCAAACATTCCCGCTGTCGGGGCCATGCTGTAGTCGGTGCCGATGCGGGGCTCTACGTAGTGTATCGGCGATTCGGCAAAGACCGCATTGGCCAATGCAAGAGATAATATGAGGATTGTGCTTTTTTTCATAGAGAACATAGGTTTTCAGTGCAAAAATACGAATTTTATTTTGGTTTCCCGACTATGGCCTATATGAGTATTTGTAGAATGTTTTTTGGTGAATAAGTTGCGGTATTTGTGAAAGATTGCTAAATTTGCAGTTCAGAAACTACAAGGAAAAACACAAACAATTCATAAATCAAACAAATTCAATCATCTTATGTGGTTAACAAGCTCATCTATAGGGCGTAAGTTCGTGATGGCCATTACAGGCGCATGTCTCGTCCTATTCGTAACTTTTCACGTTTTGATGAACTCGGTTGCACTCTTCTGGCCGGCCGCCTACAATGTGGTCTGCGAATTTTTGGGTGCCAACTGGTATGCGCTGGTTGCTTCCGCTGGTCTCGCCGCGCTCTTCATCATCCATATCATCTATGCCCTCTGGCTGACAGTGCAGAACCGTCGCGCCCGTGGCAACGACCGCTATGACATCAACGGCAAAGCTCCTCATGTGGAGTGGTCGTCGAAGAACATGCTCGTTCTCGGCATTGTGATTCTCGCATTCCTTGTAGTTCACATGATTCAGTTCTGGGCTAAGATGCAGCTCCAGGAACTCATCTCGCACGATCTCGATGCTCTTCCCCTTGTAGGCGAAGCTCCTGCTTCTCCCGCCATGGGTACTCTCTATCTCCAGCTCGCTTTTGAAAGCTGGTGGACTCCTGTTGTATACATCATTGGCTTCATCGCTCTTTGGTTCCACATGAACCATGGCTTCTGGTCGATGTTCCACACCATCGGTTGGGATAACAACATCTGGATCAATCGCCTCAAAACTATCGGCTGCTGGTGGACTTCTATCGTTGTGCTTCTCTTCATCGCTCAGGCTATTCTCTTCACCGTACAGGCTCACAATAAGTTCTTCCTCACCGACGAAGCTCTTCAGGAACAGTACGCCGAATACTGGAGCAACCAGGCCGAAGGTCTCATCGAGGAATTCCAGGCCGAAGCTGCCGCACTCGATCCCCAGAATATGGATGCCCAGATTGAATTCTTCGTTGAAAAAGGCGAGGCTTATGCCGACCGCGCCGAGGCTATTGCCAAATACGCAGAACTTCAGGCTCCCGCTGCTAAAACAGCTCAGCTCAACCAGCTCACCCAGTTCGCTACCTATATCCGCAATCAGGCTCAGCGCGCTCAGAGCATGAAACCTAACAATCCCGCTAACAACTAACACCACTCAGAGATATGGCACAGAAACTCAACCTTGAGGGAATGATTGATTCTACCCCCATCATGCACGATTTCGCCGACATCGAAAGCGGCAACCTGCCTGAGTATACGATCGATTCCAAGATCCCCGAAGGTCCTATCGCTGAAAAGTGGACCAACTATAAAGCCCACCAGCACCTTGTGAACCCCGCCAACAAGCGCAACCTCGACATCATCGTGGTTGGTACCGGCCTTGCAGGTGCATCCGCAGCCTCCACTCTTGGCGAAATGGGCTTCAATGTATATAACTTCTGCATCCAGGATAGCCCCCGCCGCGCTCACTCTATCGCTGCTCAGGGTGGTATCAATGCTGCAAAGAACTACCAGAACGACGGTGACTCCGTGTACCGCCTGTTCTACGACACCGTAAAAGGTGGCGACTTCCGTTCGCGCGAAGCCAACGTATACCGTCTTGCCGAAGTGTCGAATAACATCATCGACCAGTGCGTGCAGCAGGGTGTGCCTTTCGCACGCGAATACGGCGGTCTTCTCGCTAACCGTTCGTTCGGTGGCGCTCAGGTGAGCCGTACATTCTACGCAAAAGGCCAGACCGGTCAGCAGCTTCTGCTCGGTGCATACAGCTCGCTCAACCGTCAGATTCAGAAGGGTACCGTACGCTCCTTCAACCGTCGTGAAATGCTTGACGTCGTTATTATCGACGGTCGCGCACGCGGTATCATCGTTCGCAACCTTGTCACCGGAGAAATCGAACGCTACGCCGCTCATGCCGTAGTCCTCGCAACCGGTGGTTATGGCCGTGCATTCTTCCTTTCTACAAACGCTATGGGTTGCAACGGCTCCGCCGCTATCCAGGCTTTCAAGAAAGGTGCATACCTCGCCAACCTCGCTTTCACTCAGATTCACCCCACATGTATCCCCGTTCACGGCGAAGACCAGAGCAAGCTCACACTTATGAGTGAATCGCTCCGTAACGACGGCCGTATCTGGGTGCCTGCAAAGAAAGAAGACGCCGAGGCTATCCGTGCCGGTAAGAAGAAACCTACCGACATTCCCGATGAGGACCGCGACTTCTACCTCGAACGCCGCTATCCCGCTTTCGGTAACCTCTGCCCCCGCGACATCGCAAGCCGCGCGGCTAAGGAACGTTGCGACGCCGGCTACGGCGTAGGTACTGGCAATGCCGTTTACCTCGACTTCAAATATGCTATCGAGCGTCTTGGCGAGGACGTTGTCCGCGACCGCTACGGCAACCTCTTCGACATGTATCAGATGATCAGCGATGACAACCCCTACGAGACTCCTATGATGATCTTCCCCGCAAGCCACTACACCATGGGCGGCATCTGGGTAGACTACGAGCTCCAGACTTCTGTAAAGGGTCTCTTCGCTATCGGCGAATGTAACTTCTCCGACCACGGTGCAAACCGTCTCGGTGCTTCCGCACTCATGCAGGGTCTCGCCGACGGTTACTTCGTGCTTCCCTACACTATGCAGAACTATCTGAGCGACCAGATCAAGGTGCCCCACTTCAGCACCGACGCTCCCGAGTTCGACAAGGCTGAAGCCGACGTTCGTTCGCGTATCGAGAAACTTATGAACATCAAGGGTACCAAGAGCCCCGATGAAATCCACAAGCGTCTCGGCCATGTGATGTGGAACCTCGTTGGTATGGGCCGTACACTCCAGAGCCTTGTCAAGGCTACCGAGGAAATCGAGGAAGTACGCAAGGAATTCTACAACGATCTCCGCATTGTAGGCCGTGCCGACGACCTCAATACCGAGCTCGAAAAGGCTCTTCGTCTCGAGGACTTCCTGGTAATCGCGAAGATGATGGCTATCGACGCCCTCAACCGCAACGAATCTTGCGGCGCTCACTTCCGCGAAGAATACCAGACTCCCGATGGTGAGGCTGCTCGTCGCGACGACCAGTACATGTACGTATCGTGCTGGAAGTACACCGGCGACAACGAGAAGCCTATCCTCATCAAGGAACCCCTCAAGTACGAGGCAATCAAGGTTCAGACCCGTAACTACAAGTCCTGATAGATAACCACGCGCGGACTCCGCCGCCATCGACGGCGGAGTCCTACCAAATACATTACATATCAAAATGGAACATACAATCAGCGTAAATCTGAAAATTTGGCGTCAACGTGGTCCCAAAGAGAAAGGACAGTTCGTCAACTACCACCTCGACAATGTTTCCACCGGCAGCAGCTTCCTTGAAATGCTCGACATGCTCAACCAGCAGCTCGTAGAAAAAGGTGAAGAGCCCGTGGTATTCGATAACGACTGCCGTGAAGGTATCTGCGGCATGTGCTCGCTCTACATCAACGGTCACCCCCACGGTCCTGTGCAGGGCATAACCACCTGCCAGCTCCACATGCGTAAGTTCAAGGATGGCGATACAATCACAATCGAACCCTGGCGTTCGGCTGCATTCCCCGTGATCCGCGACCTTATGGTAGACCGTAATGCATTCGACAAAATCCAGCAGGCCGGCGGCTATGTGTCGTTCAACTGCGGCGGTGCCCAGGATGCAAACAATCTTCCCATCAGCAAGGAAGTGGCCGACACTGCCATGGACTCCGCTACATGCATTGGCTGTGGTGCATGTGTGGCTGCCTGCAAGAACGGCTCGGCTATGCTCTTCGTTTCGGCTAAGGTCAGCCAGTTCGCACTCCTGCCCCAGGGCCAGGTAGAGCGTAAGCGTCGTGCACGTGCCATGGTTCGCAAGATGGATGAACTTGGTTTCGGTAACTGCACCAACACCGGTGCTTGTGCCGCTGAATGCCCCAAGAATATTCCTCTGAGCAACATCGCACGTCTCAACCGCGAATTCATCGTGGCCAAGTGCTCCGAATAAGCAGCGCTTGTAATACATAGAACAAGGGCCATCGTGGAATTGAAGCCATGATGGCCCTTGCTGTATTATGGCGATATTGGCTACATCGATATTTTTGTTTTTTTAAGATTTTTTACGTACCTTTGCCGCGGTTTTCAAGTAGTTATAAAAATATTCATTCAGGTACGTTTCCTAATTATGGGTACTAATAGCACTGCCGCAGCAAAAGTTGGCTCGGCCATAGACTTTCACCCAAAGCTCTTTTCCTGTCTAAAACATTACAATGCCGAGCGTTTGAAGGCAGATGTAATTGCAGGCATCGTCGTAGGCATCGTGGCTCTTCCACTTGCCATTGCATTCGGTATCGCCTCAGGCGTTAATCCTTCGATCGGTCTTATCACCGCTATAATCGGTGGCTTCCTCGTGTCGTTTTTTGGCGGTAGCACCGTTCAGATCGGCGGACCCACGGGTGCATTCATCGTCATCGTATATAATATTATTGCCCAGTTTGGTCTCCATGGACTTGCCATCGCCACATTCATGGCCGGTGTCATTCTTGTGCTCATGGGCTTATTCCGTCTCGGTACTGTCATAAAGTTTATCCCTTATCCTATCGTGGTGGGATTCACAGCCGGTATTGCCCTCACCATTTTCTCTACCCAGGTCAACGACTTCCTCGGTATGGGTCTGCGCGATATCCCCGGCCAGTTCCTGCCTAAGTGGGGCATGTATCTGAGCAATCTCGGCTCGATATCGCTGTCGGCGCTTGCCACATCGGTGGTGTCGCTGCTCATAATAATTCTCACTCCCAAGATTTCAAAAAAACTCCCCGGCGCTCTCATTGCCATAATCCTTGTCACGGCTGGTGCATATGTAATGTCGATGATGTTCGATTGGTATTCTGTTGAAACAATTGGCGACCGTTTCGGCACTATGGCTACCGATATTCCCCAACCCCATGGATTTGCCATAAACATGGCCACTATCAACTTGCTGTTGCCCTCGGCGTTTACTATCGCTGTACTCGGCGCTATCGAGAGTCTGCTCTCGGCCACTGTTGCCGACGGTGTCACCGGATCGCGTACCAACAGTAATACGGAACTTATCGGCCAGGGTATAGCCAATATCACAGTACCTTTCTTCGGCGGCATTCCTGTCACCGGAGCTATAGCCCGAACCATGACCAATATCACCAATGGCGGCCGCACTCCTGTGGCAGGTATCGTGCATGCTGTAGTACTTCTTCTCATATTCCTTTTTGCCATGCCTCTCATCAACTACGTGCCTATGGCATGTCTCGCTGCCGTCCTTATGGTCGTAGCCTACAATATGAGCGGATGGCGTACTATCGTCGGAATCTTCCATGCTCCTAAGAGCGATATCTCGGTTCTGGTTGTCACCTTCCTTCTCACTGTTATATTCGACCTTACCATCGCTATCGAAATCGGTCTTCTTCTTGCTGTGGTGCTGTTCCTGCGTCGTGTTACACAGAACACCGAGATAAAGGTATATTCCGAACAGCTCGACGTGGCCGAAGGTACCGACCTGAGCAATCACGAGGTACTCAATGTTGCTCGCGGTGTGAGTGTATATGAAATCGACGGTCCGTTCTTCTTCGGAGTGGCTACAAAGTTCGATGAGATGATGCGTTCTACACTCGGCTCTAAACCTGTGGTACGTATCATACGCATGCGAAAAGTGTCATTTATCGACGCGACCGGTCTCCACAATCTCGAGTTGCTTATCAAATCATCGCAGAACGAGGGTATCCACGTGGTTCTGTCGGGTGTCAAGAGCAATGTCCGCCAGGTGCTCGAACATGCCGGAATCGACAAGCTTATCGGTGCCGATCATATCTGCGATCATATCGATAAGGCCGTCGTAATGGCAAACCTTATTGCCGCGGATGCCCGCAATCCTCACAAAATGCCGCGATAACGCCTCAATTGATGGCCAATTGTTAAAAAAGGACGTTATAAAGAAAAAAATAACCTTAAAATTTGTGAGGACGAAAAAAACGGCTTACCTTTGTACCGTTTTTGAAAACGAACAATTGTTTTATTACTAAATCAAAACACAAGATGAAAAAGTTAGTATTGATGCTCGCTGTTGCATTCAGCATGTCGTTCTTCGCATGTGGCAACAAGGAAGCTGCTGCTGAAGCAGAAGCTGCTGCACCCGAAGTTGTTGAAGAAGTTGCTGAAGTTGTTGCTGACTCCTGCTGCAACGCTGCTGATTCCTGCTGCGCCGACACCGTTGTCGCTGCCGCTGCTGAAGTAGTTGCTGAATAATTTCCGCAGACTTTCAACAGAATAAGCGCGAGAGCGCTTTAAAGAAATCAGAAGAGGTCGTTCGCACCATGCGAATGACCCTTTTTTTTATCTATATATCTATGTTATCACCAAAAGCCGGAACCCTGCTTGCTCATCGGGGTGTCGGCTTTTACCGTATAGTCAGTGTAGATCGAAATAGGGCGGTTCCGGTGCAGGATAGTAGGGTAGAGTGTGATCGGCAGGATTGCACACACGGATTGTGCCGCTGTGGTAGGGTGTGGAGTGAACCTCGCGGCAAAACGGAACTACCGATACATACCAGAGGCCGTCGGAATGTTCGACGGCCTCGATTATGGATAGGGGATATGTTTTGCCGAGATGTTCCACCTGGCGTCCTAACATTCGTATGCTCTTCATGATGATGCGACGCTGTCGGTCTGAGCGGCGTTTTTAAGTTCTACGGTATCTGCGAGATTGTGGAATGTGTGTATGTTGTAGCGGCCTACCGGATTTTCGTGATTCACGCGTTTGCGGATCATTTCCATGCTGTCTGCGCGTAGCATCGTGCCCGGACGGCTAAGTCCATCGATAAATCCAAATATACGGTTGGCTGTGCGGGTGGAGTCGGAGCTGAACACCAGTTCGTTCCAGCCTTCGCCTGAGAACGATTTACTGGCCATGTCGACAGTTCCGTCGGTATATTCGGCTACGATGGTGAAGCGTAGTGTCTCGGTGTTGTTGAAGAATTTAGCGCGCCATGTATAGCAGTCACCTCGCTCCCAGTTTTCATCGTTGGAAAACGAGAATGTTGCCGTACGGCTCGGCATTAGGTCGTTGAATGTAAGGAAACGGGCATTGGGCCACACGTCCACGGAGTCGCCTGCTATCGACAATGCGGCTTCGGCGGCGATTCTGTTGCCGGTTTCTATCAGGCGTCGGTCGAGAATCTCTATGGTGCGGTCATATACATCCATGTATTCCGCCATATGACGTCCATACCAGGAGAATGAGCTGTCGACCTCCTCGGGTGTTACGCCGTGGCGTGCATACACGCTCTGTTTGTAGAGCTGGCGAAGGGAGTCTGTGTAGAACTCCGTGCGATTCATGTCGACCACAGCCTCGCCGGTATGGAAGTCGGCGAGGAGTTCGGCCATGCGTTCGGGAGGAATTACTCCTCCCGGCACTTTCGAGCACGCGCATGTCAGCAGCAATAAGCCGGCAGCGGCAATTTCAGCCTTTAGCTTTGTCATCGGCATCATAGCGGGCGTATTCCGACCCGAGGTATTTGGTGTAGAAGAATATAATCATACCCATTCCGACGGTGATGGCGGAATCGGCGATATTGAATACCGGATCGAAGAATGAGAACTCGCGGCCACCAACCACGGGGAGCCATTCCGGCCAGTTGAAAGAAAACAACGGGAAGTAGAGCATATCCACTACCAGGCCATGGAAAAAGCCGCCGTATCCTTCACCCCACGGCACAAGTTCTGCCGTCATCGGTGGATAGGGATTGGTGAATATCTCGCCGTAGGCCACACAGTCGATTATGTTTCCGAAGGCGCCGGCTGCCACCAGGGCAACCGCTGTCATGTAGCCGGCCGATACCTTTGCCACACGTGCAAGGCGTACAAGATACCACACAAGGAAACCGACAAGGACTATGCGGAAGAGTGTGAGAAACAGTTTGCTCCCCAACTCTATGCCGAAAGCCATGCCGTTGTTCTGTATGAATCGTAGATGGAAGAACGGTAGCACCTCAACGTCTTCGCCGAGGTAGAAATGAGTTTTTACATAGAATTTTACCGCCTGGTCTATGATTATGACCAATGCAGCAGTTATGGCTGCCAGTAGGGTGAGCCGTTTCGTTTTCGAGCCTTCCATCAATGGTCGGGATTGTTTTTTGCTTCCACGCAGAGAGTGGCATGTGGTACAGCCCTCAGACGTTCCTTGGGTATAAGCTTGCCGGTGGCACGGCATATGCCATAGGTTTTGTTGTCGATGCGTACGAGAGCTGCCCGCAGATGGTTTATAAACTGGCGCTGACGCTCGGCCAGACGTGCGTTTGCTTCGCGTTCGAGCACGTTTGCTCCTTCTTCGAGGGTCTTGAAGGTGGGCGATGTATCGGCGGTATCGTTGCCATCGGTATTACGCAGGCTCTGGCACAACTCTTCGTAGAGTGCTGTGGCGGAGTCTATTTTTGCGAGTATGATTTGACGGAATTCCTCGAGTTCTTCATCCGTGTACCGTAGTTGTTCGCTCATGGTTCGGTAAATATTAGAGATTGTTGAGATAAAGTTAAGATAACGGCATGGACTATGCCATTATCCTAACTTTATAACTCTCTTTGTATCAATTCTGTTTATGCGGGTATGATTACAGCGCCGATTTTGAGATCATCGATGTCGAAAATCACGATGTTTTCATCTTCGGAGGCGTCTGCGACCGTGATGGCATCGGCAAGCACCTGCTCGGCAATGTAGTCGGAGTACTCGGAGAGTACGTCGGTGACTTCCGGACACGGCACGAATTTCAGGTTGATATGGTCGGTGATTTCAAAATTCTGTTCCTTACGGTAGCGCTGAACGCGGTTGATGATATCGCGGGCAAGACCTTCGCGGAAGAGCTCGGGGCTAATTTCTATATCGAGAGCTACTGTGAGGGCTCCTTCGTTAGCCACCAGCCATCCGGGAATGTCTTCAGATATTACTTTCACGTCGGCAAGTTCCACACGTGTACTTGTACCGTCGATTTCGAGGTCGATGGCTCCTTCGCGCTCAAGTGTGCGGATCTGTTCGGGAGTGAAAGCTTTGATCATGGCGGCGGCCTGCTTCATGAGTTTGCCGAATTTCGGACCAAGTTTCTTGAAGTCAGGGTCGACACGCTTCACGAATACTTCGTTGTCGGGCGCTACAACCTGCAGGTCCTTCACATTTACCTCGGTCTTGACAATGGCTGCGATAGCCTCGATTGTTGCGGCTGCTTCTGCGTCGACGGCAGGCACAAGCATCTTTGCCAGCGGCTGGCGTACTTTGATATTTGCCTTCTTGCGCAGACTCAGCACAAGCGATGTCAGGCGCTGCGCCACATCCATACGGTGCTCGAGCGAGGCGTCGACAAGTGCGGCGTCGTACACGGGGAAGTCGGCCAGGTGGACCGATTCGGGTGCTTCGTTGAGATCGCGGAATAGACGGTCGGCGAAGAACGGCGCTATCGGTGCCATCAGGCGCGCAACGGTGTCCAGACAGGTATATAGAGTCTGGTAGGCGGCCAGTTTATCGGTGTCGAAGTTGCCACCCCAGAAACGTTTACGGCTAAGGCGCACATACCAGTTCGATAGGTCGGACTGCACGAAGTCGCTTATTGCGCGGGCTGCATTGGTCGGTTCGTAGGAGTCGAAAGCTTCGGTTACATTCTTTACCAAAGTATTGAGCACCGAGAGAATCCAGCGGTCGAGCTCATGGCGCTCGGCCACGGGTACCTGAGCTTCCTCACCTGTGAAGCCGTCGACATTGGCATACATGGCGAAGAAATTGTAGGTGCTCGAAAGGGTGGCGAAGAACTTGCGGGCAACCTCTACAACGCCGTCCGAATCGTACTTGAGGTCGATCCATGGAGCTGTCGTTGCAATCATATACCAGCGCAGAGGGTCGGAGCCGAATTTCTCGATCGCTTCGAACGGATCGACGGCGTTGCCTTTGCGCTTCGACATCTTTTCTCCGTTTTTATCGAGTACGAGACCATTGGATATCACGGTCTTGAATGCTACGTGGTCGAACACCATCGTGCCTATGGCATGGAGGGTGAAGAACCAACCGCGTGTCTGGTCCACACCTTCGGCGATGAAATCGGCGGGGAATACGGCTCCATTTTCCACAATCTCCTTGTTTTCGAAGGGATAGTGCATCTGGGCGTAAGGCATAGAACCGCTGTCGAACCATACGTCGATGAGGTCGGTCTCGCGATGCATGGGTGCGCCCGATGCCGACACAAGCACTATATCGTCGACATAGGGACGGTGCAGGTCGATCTTGTCGTAGTTTTCTTTCGAATAGTCGCCGGGTACAAAGCCTTTGTCCTTGAACGGGTTGGACTTCATGATGCCGGCAGCCACCGATTTCTCTATTTCGTTGTAGAGTGTTTCCACACTGTCGATGCAGATTTCCTCGGCACCGTTCTCTGTGCGCCAGATGGGGAGCGGAGTGCCCCAGAAACGGCTGCGCGAGAGGTTCCAGTCCTGCAGATTCTCGAGCCACTTGCCAAATCGGCCGCTGCCTGTTGCGGCGGGTTTCCACTGGATAGTGTCGTTGAGAGCTATCATGCGGTCGCGAGCCTCGGTGGAGCGGATAAACCAGCTGTCGAGAGGATAGTAGAGCACCGGTTTGTCGGTACGCCAGCAGTGCGGATAGTTGTGCACGTGCTTCTCTATGCGGAATACTTTTCCGGCCTGCTTGAGAGCCATGCATATTTCCACATCGAGGGTCTCATCGCCTTCCTTTGCATCGGGGTTGTATGCGTTTTTCACATACTTTCCTGCCCATGCTGCATATTCTTCGCTCACTTTTTCGGCCACGAACTCAGGAGCGAGGTCTTCAAGGCGGTAGAAACGTCCGGTGAGGTCGACCATGGGTCGCAGATTGCCGTCGCGGTCTATCAGGTGAAGCGGTGGAATGCCATTCTGCTTCGACACACGAAGGTCGTCGGCGCCGAAAGTACCTGCGATATGTACAATGCCGGTACCATCTTCGGTAGTCACATAATCGCCGGGAATTACACGGAATGCTCCTTCGCCCGGATTAACCCAGGGTATGAGCTGCTCGTAGTGGAGGCCGACAAGTTCGGAGCCGTCGACTGTTGCAACCACCTGCCAGGGCACAAGTTTGTCGCCGGGCTTGTAGTCTTCGAGTGCTATGTCCTTGGCCTTTTCGTTGAATAGCGAGCCAAGAAGAGCCTCTGCCACAGTCACTGTCACAGGTTCGCCCGAGTAGGGATTGTAGGTGCGGACAATTGCGTAGCGTATCGACGGGCCTACGCAGAGTGCCGTATTCGATGGGAGTGTCCACGGAGTGGTTGTCCAGGCAAGAAGGCATGCCTTCCCCCATCCATCCATGGCGGGGATAGTTTCGGTGAGGGTGAACTGTGCGGTGCAAGTGGTGTCTTTCACATCGCGGTAGCATCCGGGCTGGTTGAGCTCGTGCGAACTTAGTCCTGTGCCGGCTGCGGGGGAATAGGGCTGTATGGTATATCCTTTGTAGAGAAGACCCTTGGCATAGATCTGTGCCAGAAGCCACCACACACTTTCGATGTATCGGTTGTCGTAGGTTATATACGGGTCGTTCATGTCCACCCAATAGCCCATCATGTCGGTGAGGGTTTCCCATTCGCGGGTGTACTTCATCACTTCGCGGCGGCATGCGGCGTTGTATTCATCCACGCTTATGCTCTTGCCGATATCTTCTTTGGTGATTCCGAGAGAACGCTCCACGCCAAGTTCCACGGGCAGGCCGTGGGTATCCCAGCCGGCTTTGCGCTTCACATGGAAGCCTTTCATTGTCTTGTAGCGGCAGAAAAGGTCTTTTATGGTGCGTGCCATCACATGGTGGATGCCGGGCATGCCGTTGGCCGAGGGAGGTCCCTCAAAGAACACGAACGACGGAGCACCTTCGCGCAAGGCTACGCTGCGGCCGAAGAGGTCGGCTTCACGCCAACGGGCGAGCATCTCCTTGTTTATGTCCGAGAGGTTGAACGAGGTATATTCCTTGAACTTTTTCATTTATAGTCGGTTTGTTTATTTTTGCTATTGTTGGAGCGGACGGGTTTGGTGCTTGCCATGATGATTGTCGCTTTCGGTGGAGTACCGTTCGCCATGCACCGTTGGCTTGTGTCACCCTTGTAAAGCCGCAAAGGGTGTGCCGGCCACAATCGGCGGACACACCCTTTGGGTATTTTTGCGGGGCAGATATTATTCTGCTGCGGGAGCCTCTGCTTCGGCTTCGCCTTCTTCGGCGGGAGCTTCTGCTGCAGCTGCGGCTGCGGCTGCTTCGGCTTTCTTCTTAGCTACGGCTTCTGCCTTAGCCTTGTTCACGGCAGCTTCGGCTTCGAGGCGAGTTTTAGCTGCCTCCTGGGCCTGTGTGGCCATGGTGGTTTTCTGCGAAGCTACCTTCGCATCTTTTTTAGCCTTCCAGGCAGCGAAACGACGCTCGGCCTCAGCCTGATCGAATGCACCCTTGGCTACGCCACCCTGAAGATGCTTCATAAGAAGAACACCCTCGTTGCTGAGGATAGCGCGAACTGTGTCGGTGGGTTCAGCACCAACAGTCACCCAATACAAAGCCCGTTCGAAGTTAAGAGTAATTGTAGCAGGATTAGTGTTCGGATTATAGGAACCTATCCTTTCAATAAATCTACCATCTCGTGGTGCCCTGCTATCGGCGATGACAATAGGATAGAACGCATAGTTCTTGCGACCATGACGTTGTAATCTAATTTTTGTTGCCATTTAGAATTTGTTTGTAATGTGGTTTTGTACTGTTTAGCGCCGCAAAGGTACGATTTTCCATTCACATTTCCAAATCTTTTTTCTCATAGAATGAAAAATAGCCTAATCGGTTAACTGACAGAAGCAGAGTGCTAAATCGGCTTGTGGCGAACAGGCGCCGTGCCACAGGTGTTAGATATGGTATGAACAGAAATCACGACCGATGGAGGCACCTGCGGGTGTGGCTCGGTTGGCACAGGGCCGACCGTCGGCGTCTGGCGTATCGGTTTGGCCGTATGGTGAGAGGTGTCTCAGCGGTATTGTCGGTTCTTGTGTTTGTGGCAGCGGTCGCAGCTTTGACCGCCTTGATAATATACAGTGGGTTCGATAGCGGTGCCGTGAGCCGCACGGTGCTACGGCGTATCCTTCGATGCTCGCAGATCATATTTCTCGTGTCTATAGCATTCAATCTTGTATTCAGACTGCGGAGCGAACTTAAGTCGAGCCGTATAATAAAATATGTGGCCCAGATTGCCATGATCAGCACGCTTGTGCCGTTGGTGTGGCCGCATTGCACCGGGCCGGCCGATGCTGTGCTGCACTTTCTCCATAGCCGCTACTACGTATATATAGTGTTGGCTGTGTACTCTGTCGCCGAGATTTGCTATGGAGTCATGACAGTACTGTCGCGTCGCACCAACCCATCGCTCATTCTCTCGGTTAGTTTTCTGTTCTTCATATTTATAGGGTCGTTCGTGCTTGCCATGCCACGATGTACGGTAGGCACTGTTTCATATGTCGATTCATTGTTCATGGCTGCAAGCGCTGTGAGTATGACGGGTCTCACCACGGTTGACCTCGCCACAGCCTATACCCCGTTGGGGTGGGCTGTTATTGCCGTACTTATGCAGATCGGCGCCCTTGGAGTACTGACATTCACCAGCTTTTTCGCCATATTTTTCAGTGGCCGTTCAAGTATCTACAATCAGTTGCTCATACGTGATTTTATCTATTCCAAGAGTATGAGTGCTCTCGCGCCGGTGGTGATGTACATACTGTGCTTCACTCTTGTTGTAGAATCGATTGGAGCGGTGGCCGTATACTTTGCCGTCCCCGAGGGAATGTTCGAGGATTCTTCTGATAGGGTGTTCTTTGCCATCTTCCACTCTGTGTCAGGCTTCTGCAATGGTGGCTTCACCACGTTGCCCGATGGACTCCAGACTCCCGCGCTTATGAATTCCGGCGGTGCCATATATATAGTGATGACCGCACTTATTCTCGCCGGTGGTCTTGGCTTTCCTAATCTGGTTAATTTCAAAGATGCCGCCGCCGAGTATTTCCGGCGCCTTCGTGCCAGGTGCACCGGTAGGCCACAGAGCGGACGGCGCCGTCATATCTACGACCTCAACACCAAGCTGGTGCTTATGGCCACAGTTGTGCTGTTCCTCGGTGGCGCTATCGCTTTCTTTGTCCTTGAATACGACCATGCTTTGGCCGGCATGCCATTGGAAAAGAAAATAGTGCAGTCGCTTTTCAATTCGGCCACACCGCGTACTGCCGGTTTTGGCTCATTGCCACTGAGTTCACTTTCTCATGCCATGTTTATGATCATGATGTTTCTCATGTGGGTGGGATGTTCATCGCAGTCGATGGGCGGAGGAATAAAAGTGAATACGTTCATGGCAGTGGTGTTCAATCTCCGCTCTATCATCCTTGGCTACAAAGGAGTCCCTGCAATGGGTCGGAATATTGCATTGCCGTCTGTGCGCCGGGCCAATGCTGTGGTGGCGCTATCGATAGCCGCTGTGTTGCTCTATTCGACTGTCATAATGGCTATTCAGCCCGAATTGCCGTTTTCCGATGTGCTGTTCGAATGTTTCTCGGCGGTCACCACAGTAGGATTGTCGCTTGGCACTACTACGGAATTATGCTCTGTCTCAAAAATGGTTCTGGCCACGGCCATGTTTCTCGGCCGGGTCGGCATCATATCGGTGCTGTGTGGTTTCGTCGGAAGCCGTCGTGATCCGTCGGAACACCTACCCACCGACGACATCATCATCAACTGATGACCGAACAGCAAGCATGGCTAAATTCATAATTCAAAATCCATAATTCATAATTAAAGAACAATGCGTTATCTGATAATAGGACTTGGAATATACGGAGAGAATCTTGCCCGCGACCTTACCGATATGGGGCATGAAGTGATTGGGGCGGATATAAAGCAGAGCCATGTAGAGGCTGTTAAGGATTATATATCCACCGTCTATATCATCGACTCCACCGAAGAAGGAGCATTGGCAGTGCTTCCGTTGTCGAACGTCGATATGGTCATTGTTGCCATCGGCGAGAATTTTGGTGCGAGCATACGAACGGTTGCCCTTTTGAAAAAAGCCGGTGTAAAACATATATTTGCGAGAGCGATCGATAAATTGCATGAGTCGATACTCGAGAGCTTCAACATCGACCGCATACTTACTCCGGAGCAACGGGCTGCCGCCGACTTGACCCACGAGATGGAGCTTGGGTCGGAAATACGGACACTTTCGGTCGACGACGATAGCGTGGTGGCGAGTTTCGCAGCCCCTGCATTTTTGTCGGGTCTCAAATATTCCGAAATTGATTTCGACGGGCGATATGGTCTCAAATTTGTGGCTGCCACCCGACCGGTTGTCAAAAGAAATGTTCTGGGCATCGAGCGCCCGGCTCGCGAAGTGCTCGATATTACATCCGACACTCCTGTCACTGTGGGCGAGAATGATGTTCTGACTCTCTTCGGCACACGCCGCAAGCTTCAGAAATTCTTATCCGGAAGTTAGAGCCATGTTACGACGTATTTATCGTCATTCGCATCTAAACTTTTTTCAAAACCTAATTGCTTGCTTCTGACTGAGAAATGTATACAAAAGAACGTACTGGTATAGGCCGTCTGTCGGCCATGGGGCTTATAGTTGCCATCGGCATCGTGTTCGGCGACATAGGCACTTCGCCATTGTATGTCATGAAGGCAATTGTCGGTGCCAATCCGGCATTTGGTTCCGACTATATCTACGGTGCGGTGTCGTGCATCATATGGACACTTACACTGCAGACCACTGTCAAATATGTCCTTATAGCACTTCGGGCCGACAATAAAGGCGAAGGCGGCATATTGGCATTGTTTTCATTGCTGCGATCCATGAAGCCACGATGGCTCTATGTAGTAGCGGCCGTCGGGTCGGCCGCACTTGTCGCCGACGGTGTCATAACTCCTGCAATTACAGTGTCGTCGGCTGTCGAAGGACTTCGTGTGTTCGACTCATCACTTCCTGTGGTGCCGGTTACAATAGTGGTGATTCTCGGCATATTTCTTATGCAACAGGCCGGAACCGGAAAAATCGGGCGTTTCTTCGGTCCGTTCATGTTGTTGTGGTTCCTTATGCTTGGAGCGCTTGGAGTGGCGAATATCGGCCAGCATGCTGCTGTGCTCAAAGCATTTAATCCGCTGTGCGCTGTGCGGTTGCTTGTATCGTCGCCCGAGTGGTTCCTGATCATGGGCGCGGTGTTTCTCTGTACTACAGGTGCCGAAGCACTGTATTCCGATCTGGGTCATTGTGGCCGCCGTAATATAGAGGTCAGCTGGCTCTTTGTGAAAGTATGCCTTATTTTGAACTATCTCGGCCAGGGTGCGTGGCTCATTTCCAATAACTCGGTCGCAGATAGCGTCAATCCATTCTATGCCATCATGCCGGGATGGTTCACCGGTATCGGGGTTGTCATGTCGACCGGAGCCGCCGTCATTGCCAGCCAGGCGCTGCTCAGCGGCTCATTCACCATATTTTCCGAAGCTATCAGTCTTGGTTTCTGGCCTCGCATGAAAATCAAATATCCGGGAGCGGAGAAAGGCCAGCTCTACATACCCGCTGTCAACATGGCATTGCTCGTTGGTTGTCTTCTGACGGTGCTTATTTTCCGCGACTCCTCGCATATGGAAGCCGCCTACGGACTTGCCATAACAGTGACAATGCTCATGACCACCGTGCTGCTGTCGTTCTGGATGGTATCTAAAGGCGTGCCTAAGGTTTTGTGTGTGCTTTTTGCCACCGTCTTCGGTGCTATCGAGGGTGTGTTCTTCGTTGCAAACCTATTCAAGTTCACGCATGGCGGATGGTATAGCCTCGGGGTGGCTGCAATACTTGCGGCCGTCATCATATTGTGGCGCAATGCCACACGTGCTCGCGCAGGATTTATTGAATTCCGACCCATGGCCGAATGCATGCCTATGCTTACGGCGATCAAGGCCGACGATACCATAGCTAAATATGCATCCAATCTGGTGTATTTCAGTCGCTCGGCTTCTACCGATGCAATAGAGAGTAAAATAGTGTACTCTATTGTCAACAAACAGCCCAAGCGTGCCGACCACTACTGGTTCATACATGTCGAAACCGTCGACAGTCCCGATACTCTCGATTATACAGCTGAGGTTATTGTACCGGGTTCGGTCTATTTTGTGTCTATGCGGTTCGGTTTCAGGGTCGAGCCCAAGGTTACGGCCTACTTCCGCCAGGTGGTGGAGGATCTTGTGGCCGCAGGCGAGCTCGACCTCACCAGCACCTATCCGTCGCTCAAAGCCATGGGAGTGCCGGGCGACTTCCGTTTCATGATATTGCACCGCATATTCTCCCCGTCGAGCAACTGCAGCCGACGCGACCGCCGGCTTATGCTGGTGCACGAGCGCCTGAGGCGTATCGGCATCAGCGATCAGAAAGCCATGGGGCTCGAAACGAGTGTGGTGACCGAGGAAACGGTGCCTTTAATCATAAATTCGGGCACGGGACGTCGCATATCGCCCAGAGAGGAGATACAAATCGGTCAAAAGATGTCGCATATCGGCCAAAATGGTGCTGAGGAATAGAATTTGTTGTATTTTAGCGTCGGGTTGCTTATCTTTGCACTACGTAACCAAAATCGGCTGTGTGCGGATTAGGTTGCACCAAACACTAAAATAAACACATTAAAAATACCTGACACACCATGGAACTTCAGAACAAAATCGACTCGACTTTCGAATCTCGGTTCGGCGGTCACGGCACCATCTATGCCTCCGCCGGACGTATCAACCTCATAGGCGAACACACCGACTATAATGGTGGTTTCGTGTTCCCGGGCGCTATCGACAAGGTCATTATGGCCGAAATCCGCGCCAACGGTACCGATAAAGTACGTGTATATTCCATCGATATCGACGACTATGCCGAATTCGGTCTCACCGAAGCCGACGCTCCCTCCCAGTCATGGGCCCGCTACATCTTCGGCGTATGCCGCGAGGTGCTCAAGCGTGGTGGTAAGGTAGAAGGTTTCGACGCCGTATTTGCCGGCAATGTGCCTCTGGGCGCTGGTCTGAGCTCTTCTGCTGCTCTTGAATCCTGCTTCGCTTTTGCAGTGAACGATATGTTCAACGGCAACGCTATCGATAAGTTCGAGCTCGCCCGCATCGGACAGAGCACCGAACACAACTACTGCGGTGTCAACTGCGGTATTATGGACCAGTTCGCAAGTGTTTTCGGTAAGAAAGACCACCTGATGCGTCTCGACTGCCGCTCGATGGAGTACGAATATTTCCCCTTCGAGCCCAAGGGCTACTCTCTCGTGCTCGTGGACTCGGTTGTGAAGCACGAACTCGCCGATTCTCCCTATAACAAACGTCGTGCATCGTGCGAGCGCGTGGCCAAGCGCCTCGGCATCGAGACTCTCCGCGACGCCACCATGGAAATGCTCGACTCTGTCAAGAGCGACATCTCCGCCGAGGACTACTTCCGTGCAAAGTTCGTTATTGAAGAGAAAGAGCGTGTCCTCACCGTGTGCGACGCACTTGTGGCCGGCGACTACGATACCGTAGGCCGTTGCATGTACGAGACTCACCATGGCCTTTCGAAGGACTATGAGGTGAGCTGCGAGGAGCTCGACTTCCTCAACGATGTGGCCAAGGAATGCGGTGTCATCGGTTCGCGTATCATGGGCGGCGGTTTCGGTGGTTGCACCATCAACCTGGTGAAGGACGAGCTTCTTCCTGCTTTCATCGCCACTGCCAAGACCAGCTTCAACGAGAAGTATGGCCACGAGCCCAAAATCTACGAAGTAATTATCAGCGACGGTGCCCGCAAGGTGGCCGAAGCTGCTCATTGATTGCTTGGATTGCCATAATCCCTGCAGTTGAAAATTTTTCAGTTGATAAGTTCTGCCATTGCTCCCAACGGCCGGACTTATCAACTTCTTAAACTCATAAACACAAAATGAAAGAAACAGTATTGGTGTCCGGCGGTGCCGGATATATAGGCACCCACACTACCGTGGCTCTGATTGAGGCCGGATACGATGTGGTGGTTATCGATAATTTCTCGAATTCCGAACCATCGGCAATCGAAGGAGTGGAAAAAATCGTGGGTCGCAAAATCACTTTTGAGGAAGTCGACACTTGCGATAAAGCCGCTCTCCGCGGTGTGTTTGAGCGTCATCAGTTCAATACCGTCATTCACTTCGCTGCCTACAAGGCTGTGGGCGAATCGATGTCCGAGCCTCTGAAGTACTACCAGAACAATCTCGTGTCCTACATGAATATTCTGGAAATGATGAAGGAATTCAACCGTCCCAACATACTGTTCTCTTCATCGGCCACTGTATATGGCGATGCCGAGGTGCTTCCCGTCACCGAGCAGACCCCCCGTCAGCCGGCTACATCGCCCTACGGCAACACCAAGCAGATTGCCGAAGATATACTCCGCGACTGCTGCCGTGCCTACGAAGGCATGTATGGCATAGCTCTCCGGTACTTCAATCCTATCGGTGCGCATCCGTCGGCTCTTATCGGCGAACTGCCCCGTGGTGTGCCCAACAACCTCGTGCCTTTCATCACCCAGACTGCCGCCGGTATTCGCGAATGCCTTTCGGTATTTGGCGACGACTACGACACCGCCGACGGCACATGTCTCCGCGACTACATCGACGTCAACGACCTTGCCAAGGCCCATGTCGCTGCTGTGAACCGCATGACAGCTCACAAGATGGATGCCAAGTACGAAATTTTCAACGTAGGCACGGGCAATCCTGTATCGGTGCTCGAACTCGTCACACGCTTCGAGAAAGCAAACAATCTCAAACTCAACTATAAGATTGTAGGACGTCGTCCCGGCGACGTTCCCGCTGTATGGGCTGATACCGCACTGGCCAACGAAGTGCTCGGCTGGAAGGCTGAGTGCGATCTCGACGACACATTGCGCTCGTCGTGGGCTTGGGAAAAGCACATACGCAACATCTGAACTCTCTTCAACCCGCTATTATAATGATAAAAAAAGATAGTGCAGCCTCACCGCTTGGCGAGATTCAGCTGCTTACAATAGTAAATGCATCCGGTGCTTCCGTGGTCCTCACCAATGTTGGTGCCGGAATTGTGGCCGTGAATGTGCCCGACCGAAATGGAAATCTCGATGACGTGGCTCTGGGATATGCCGATCCGGTCGATTACATCGGCGATGGCCCATGTGCCGGAAAAATCCCCGGTCGCTATGCAAACCGCATCGCCGGAGGTGTGTTCCACATCAATGGTCTCGAATATCATCTGCCCATCAACAACGGGCCCAATAGTCTACATGGTGGTCCCGACGGATTCAACAACCGTCTGTGGACCGTAGTGTCGGCCGAGGGTTGCAAAGTGGTGTTCGAGTATGTAGCGGCCGACGGAGAGGCCGGATATCCCGGCGAACTCACAGCTCGCGCTGAATATGAGTGGACCGACGAAAACGAACTCAAACTCACCCTCGGAGCCACTACTACGGCCAAGACAGTAGTGAACCTCACTAATCATGCCTATTGGAACCTTGCCGGACACGATTCCGGAAATGTGCTCGGTGCCACAATGCGTCTCAACGCTTCGAACTATCTCCCCACCGACGAGGTGCAGATTCCTACAGGGGCGCTCGAGCCCGTGGCCGGCACTCCTATGGATTTCACTGCAGCCAAGGAAATCGGCAAGGATATAGAGGCCGATTTCACTGCCTTGAAAATTGGTAAAGGTTACGATCACTGTTGGGTGGTCGACAACTGGAAGCCCGGGCATGTGCAGCCTGTGGCATGGCTTGCCGACGAGAAGTCGGGACGCGTGCTCGAAGTCTCTACCGATCAGCCCGGCATTCAGGTATATACAGGCAACTGGCTCGCAGGATGTCCTGCCAACAAGGCCGGTCGGAGCTACAACGACTACGATGGCGTGGCTATCGAATGTCAGGATTTTCCCGATGCTCCGAATAAGCCCGCTTTCCCTTCCACCCTTCTCGAACCCGGGCAGAAGTATGAACGCCATATCAATTTCAAATTCACAACCAAAATATGAAACCAACACTATTCATTCTTGCTGCCGGCATGGGTAGCCGCTACGGTGGCCTTAAGCAGCTCGACGGTCTTGGCCCCAATGGCGAGACTATCATGGACTATTCTGTCTTCGATGCCATCCGCGCCGGTTTCGGCAAAGTGGTGTTCGTTATCCGCAAGGATTTCGAGGCCGATTTCCGCGAGAAAATTCTTTCCAAATATGAGGGCGTAGTGCCTGTGGACGTCGTTTTCCAGGCTATCGACAAACTCCCCGAAGGTTACACCTGCCCCGCCGACCGCACAAAGCCCTGGGGTACCAACCACGCTGTGCTTATGGGCAAGGATGCCATCAAGGAACCTTTCGCTGTAATCAATGCCGACGACTTCTACGGTCGCGATGCATTCGAGGTTATAGCTAAGGAACTCATGCGTCCCCGCGACCGTAAGGGCGATTACTGCATGGTCGGTTTCCGTGTAGGCAACACCATGACAGAGAATGGCTCGGTTGCCCGTGGCGTTTGCGAGAACAAGGACGGCTTCCTTTCGTCTGTTGTAGAGCGCACTGCAATCAGCTACGATCCTGAACACCGTATTGTGTTCACCGACGAAAATGGTCAGGTGCAGACTCTCGAACCCAACACTCCCGTGTCGATGAACATGTGGGGATTCACTCCCGACTACTTCGATTTCAGCGAGCGTGAATTCGTGAAGTTCCTCGACCACGACCTCAATACTCCCAAAGCCGAGTTCTTCATTCCTCTCTGCATCGATACCCTCATCAACAGTGGCGAGGCTACCGTCAAAGTTCTCGATACCGACTCCAAGTGGTTCGGCGTCACCTACAGTGCCGACCGTCCTGCTGTTGTCGAAAAGTTCGCCCAGCTTGCTGCCGATGGTGAATATCCCACCCCTCTTTTCCCTAAGAAATAATCGGTTGGATTATACAGTTCTGAAGGCGTCCGCTATTGTGGACGCCTTTAATTTTTTTTAACGGGTAAACGGCCGGGTAACAGTTGACAAAGGTTTATTTCTCGAAAACATGTTTTTAAACATATTTTTGCGCAACACGTTGTAGGGGTGCTTGTTATGGGCTGTTTTTGGCTATTTGTAAAATGCATTAATTATTTTTAAACATGAAATTCTTCCCAAAAAGCCTGAAAATGACTATCTTTGGGAAACAAAATCCCCTATATTTAAAGAACCTTAATGCCCGTCATGGAGCAAACATTTATAATACTTAAACCGTCGACCATTTCTCGCAGCCTTGTGGGCGATGTGATTACCCGCTTCCAGCGCAAGGGTCTGCAGATTACCGGCATCAAAATGATGGAACTCAGCGAGGCAGTGCTCCGCGAGCACTATGCGCATCTCGTCGATCGTCCTTTCTTCCCCCTGATCCTTCAGTCGATGATGGCTACACCCGTCATCGTCATGGTCCTTAAAGGCAAGGATGCAGTGTCGGTGGTGCGTTCGATGGTTGGTGCCACCAATTGCCGTGTGGCTGCTCCGGGTACCATCCGTGGCGATTTCGGCATGAGCGGTCAGGAAAACATCGTACATGCTTCCGATAGCCCCGAAAACGCAGTTATCGAGATCAACCGTTTTTTCAAACCCGAAGAAATCTTCGACTATACTCTCCCCACTCTCGCCGCCACATACTCCTCCGACGAGCTTTAAGCAATATAAACCAAAGTCATACGCATAAATCGCATACAGCTTAGAATATAATGCTCTCCTGTATAAATAAAACCATTTTAGCGGGTGCCGCAGCCCTTCTCTGCGGCTTTGGCGTAATGGCCGAAGACCTTGAGTTCCGTCTTCCAGCCAGCCATGCAGCCAGCCATGACAATCTTCTCGCAAATCAAGGCAACGCCGGCATATCGGTAGAAAATACATCGAAATATCTCGAGGAGCTCTTCAGTGAAGAGGAAGAGCCGGAGTTCGATATCTACACCGAAGGTTGGGATAGTCAGGCAGTGAATTGCTATACAAGCTCGCAGGTGCCGAACAGCGCTGTTATAGACGTCACAAACTTTGCCATTCCTCATCCCGGCTACATCACATCGCCCTATGGCTACCGCCGACGTTTCCGTCGCATGCACAAAGGTGTCGACCTCAAACTTAATATCGGCGATACCATACGCGCTGCCTTCGACGGAAAAGTGCGCATAGTCCGCAATCAGGGCGCCCGCAAAGGCTATGGCAAATATATCGTTATCCGCCACACCAATCAGCTCGAGACTGTCTACGGTCACTTGTCGGAATGGCTCGTTGAGCCCGACCAGTATGTAAAAGCTGGCGATCCCATTGCTCTTGGTGGTAACACAGGCCGTTCTACCGGCCCTCATCTGCATTTCGAGACCCGCTACATGGGCTATGCCATCAACCCATGCGCTATCTTCGACTTTGCCAACCAGACTACCCATACCGACACTTATACTTTCACCAAACAGACCTATCAGAACGCCCGCAACTTCTCGCCGTCGGCAAACAGCGAATATGCCAAGGAGTATCTGAAGAAAAATCCCCCCAAACCATATGTGCGTAATTCCGGTTCTAAGACCGGAGCGGGTTCGTCGACATATCGTGTGAAGAAAGGCGATTCTCTCAGCAAGATTGCATCGAGGAATGGTACTACCGTTGCCCGTCTATGCCGTCTGAATGGCCTCAAAGCTAATTCCAAGCTCCAGATTGGTCAGAAAATAAAACTGAGATAATATCATAACCCAGCATAATAGTGCCGACTCCCACGAGCCGGCATTTTTTCAATCTATATTATATATGAATACTATATCAAACGAAGAATTCGGTGGCGAGCGTCCTCTGTTTGCTGTCCGCGATCTGCGACTTGAACATGTCACCATACACGCCGGTGAGTCGGCTTTGAAATGTACCCGCAATATCGAGGCGGAAGATTGTCGCTTCGAAGGAAAATACCCCTTCTGGCACACCGATGGTTTCCGCGTGGAAAACTGTCTGTTCACACCCGGAGCTCGGGCTGCTCTGTGGTATTCACGAGGTCTTGTAATGCGCGATACTCTTGTCGAGGCTCCCAAGATGTTCCGCGAGATGACTGGGGTCGACCTTGCCCGTGTCCGCATTCCCGATGCACAGGAAACTCTGTGGCATTGCCGTGAGATAAAAATGCGCGATGTGGAAGTGGCTAATGCCGACTACCTGTTCATGCACTGCAGCGATATCGACATCAATGGCTATCGTCAGCAGGGTAATTATTCATTTCAGTACTGCAGCAATGTGGTTATCCGAAACGCTCATATCGATTCTAAGGACGCATTCTGGAACACAGATAATGTAACGGTCTACGACTCTGAAATCACCGGTGAGTATCTTGGCTGGCATTCGCGCAATCTCCGTCTTGTGAATTGTCGTATCTCCGGCACTCAGCCTCTATGCTATGCAAAGGGACTCATTGTGGAGAATTGCACTTTCGCCGATGATTGCGATCTCGCGTTCGAGGACAGCGAACTTCGCGCCGATATCAAGGGACCGATTACATCGGTGAAGAATCCATGTGCCGGTTCCATTGTTGCCGATTCTATAGGCGAGATTATAATCGATGAGCATGTGCTCGAACCCGCCGACTGCAAAATATCTATCCGATGAGCCTCTACGATTTCGACAAAACGCCCGATCGTCGGGGTAGCGGCTCATATAAGTGGGATAGTACGTCCGACGGCGTTATTCCCCTATGGGTTGCCGACATGGATTTCCCTACAGCCCCTGCCGTGATAGATGCCTTGCGCCGACGGGTAGAGCATGGTGTGTTCGGCTACACAAAAGTAGGAGCCGACTATTACAATGCTTGCATCGATTGGTTCTCATCGCGCCATGGATGGACATTCGACGCCGGATGGGTTGTGTACACATCGGGTGTTGTGCCGGCAGTCTCTGCTATTATAAAGGCAATGACGGTGCCCGGCGACAAGGTTATTCTGCAGACACCGGCATTCAATTGTTTTTACTCCTCAATCAGGAATAATGGCTGTGAGCTGGCCGCAAACATGCTTCTTCGCGATGCCGATGGCCACTATAGCATAGATTTCGACAATCTCGAGATGCTGGCCACCGATCCTCGTGCCAAAGTTCTCGTGCTCTGCAACCCACACAACCCGTCGGGCCGTGTGTGGTCGCGCGATGAACTGGAGAGAGTAGGGCGCATATGCCTCGAGCACGATGTTTTTGTAATTTCCGATGAGATTCATTGCGAGCTCACATATGGAGATACCGTATATACTCCCTATGGCAGTCTTGGCGATGAATTCCTGCGTCGGGCTGCCATTTGTGTCTCCCCGAGCAAGGCTTTCAACATTGCCGGCTTGCAGATTGCCAATATTGTTGCGGCCGATAGCACTGTGCGTGCACGTATCGACCGCGCGATAAACGATAACGAAGTCTGCGATGTCAATCCATTTGGAGTGGTCGCTACAATTGCCGCATATAATCTTGGTAAGGAGTGGCTCGACGCCCTTCGCCAATATATATGGAATAATTATCGGTGTGCATGCCAATACATAGAGACACATCTCCCTTTCTGCCGCATCACACCCCTTGAGGGAACGTATCTGCTTTGGCTTGATGTCAGTGCATGCTCTGTGCCGGTTGGCGATCTGTGTAGCATGCTCGAACGTGAATTCAAGGTGCGTCTGAGCCCCGGAACTGATTACGGTCCCGGTGGTGAAGGCTTCGTCAGAATCAACCTCGCATGCCCTCGTGCCAGGCTTCTCGAAGGGTTGTCGAGGTTTGCCGATGGACTTAAAAATGTGTTACATCACAGTGACAAAAATGTAATGTAACAATTGTGTAACAAAATTGTATACTCGCAAATGGTTGATATATAACTATTTGTGGGTATATTTTATGTCAATATTTTAAATTAACATATTTTTACATTAAAAATATTGCATCGTGTGAATTTCGCCATAATTTTGGAATGTCAAACAAAAAGAGACACTCCAAACAACCGAAAAAACTAACTTCAAAATCATCATAATTATGGCAACCACGACTTCTTTCCAAGCTAACCTGATGAACCTTCAGTCGAATCTTCTCAACTTCGCATACATGCTCACATCCAACCGCGACGATGCATACGATCTTCTCCAGGATACCACCCTGAAGGCTCTCGACAATCAGGATAAATATGCCGAGAACACAAACTTCAAGGCATGGGTGATGACGATAATGCGTAATATCTTCATCAACAACTACCGCCGCACAGCCCGCGCAGCGACAGTCGTGGATACCACCGACAATCTCTACCACCTCAACCTGAGCCAGGACAGCGGTTTCGAATCGCCCGAGGAATCCTACGGTGCAAGCGAGATCACCATGGCCATCAACGAATTCTCCGACGAATACCGCATTCCTTTCTCCATGCATGTGGCCGGCTACAAGTATAATGAGATCGCCGAGAAGATGAATCTTCCCCTCGGTACTGTCAAGAGCCGCATCTTCTTCGCTCGCAAGAAACTGCAGGAGCGTTTCGCCGATTACCGTTATTAATTGACGTTAAGATGATTGAGAAGTAAAAAACAGCCAAAACAAGTATATAGATATAATTGCGCCCGGGATTTTCCCCGGGCGTTTCGTTTATCAACTAAAAAATGTATCTTTGCCAATAAACCGGATTTTATCATGAAAAAGCACCATCGATTCATCGAGCGTATAACCATTTGGATTCTTGTCGGGATAGGGGCGTTGCTCCTGTTGTTTAGTTTGGTTTTGACTTCTTTCCCTCACAGAGACCTTATTTTAGTCCTGCTGACAGGCCTCTTGGCCCTATATCTTCTATATACATTGGGCTGTTGGCCGGTCGCTGACTTTGAATCTATCATGAAGGCCATACGTCAGCCTGGTTCTGCTTACTTTTATTGTACAAGAGATGAGGCTGAAATGGAAATCAATAATATACGGGTCAAATACAGGCTGGTCAAGAAAACCCTATACAAAAGATTGGTCTCGGTTTCATTGCAGATCGACTATCCGCCATCGATGAAATCCGATGAATCGTATGCTGCCATCAAAAAGAAACTCAAAAAGGCTATAGCGGAAGAGGTGGGATGTCTCGAGCAAATGCGTTGCCGTAGATCGCGATTTTATATTACCTTAAGCGGATATTTCACAAATGATTATATCAATGTAGACACATTTCGCCGTTTCAACGAATGCGCCCGTCGGGTAATTGAGGATGAACTGCATCTGGATGAATGTATGCAATGGTTCAAATGTGTTGACGATGAAACCGGCGATGAGTCTTTCTATGAATTTAAGGGTGTCATTATGCAGCGCTATGTAGTCCGTAATCTCGAAGAGGATACATGGGAATGTGATTACAAATATGGGCCCTGGGATATAGAGCTATCCGATTTAGATGAGGATTCAACACTCATAACCCAAGAAGAATTCGATGCGGTCTATCAAGCCGCCTGGGACAAACTCAAAGACAACCCCGAAATGTTCAACTAACCCCTACGTCCTTAGGATAGGGATAATGACGCATCAGTAGGGACGTGCGTTCTGCACGTCCGGAGCGTATTTTGCATATAGAAACAAACACGGCTATACCCGAAGATATAGCCGTGTTGATGTTAATGCTGCTGTGGTTGGGCTTTAGAGGCCTTTACCGTGGCAGTTTTTGTATTTTTTGCCGGAACCGCATGGGCAGGGATCATTTCGGCCTATGCGGGGAGCGGCTTTGGCAGGCATCGGTTTCTGCTGTTCGCCCTGGGGCGCGGATGCAGCCTGGCGCTGAGCCGGATCGCCGGGAAGTTCGGCTTTCGATGTCTTGTAGTTATAGCGGGTGGGCGCTTCCGCCTGAGTTTCCTTCACATCCGGCTGGCGGGGTGCTGGTTTGCTGAGCTTGTGCTCGGGCAGCTCCTCGTCGGACTGCTGCGGGGCCTGAGGTGCGGGAGCCTGCTGACGCATATGTATCTGGCCACGCATGAGGGCTGCCACAGCTTTGGAGTTTAGATTGCTGAGCATGTTCTCGAAGAGGTGGAACGACTCTACCTTGTAGATGATCAGAGGGTCTTTCTGCTCGTAGGCGGCATTCTGAACACTCTGGCGAAGCTGGTCGAGTTCGCGTAGATGTTCCTTCCAGAGTTCATCGATGGTCACGAGCATAAGGGCTTTGTGCCATTCCTTGATGATTGTACGGCATTCGCTTGCCACTGCCTTGCGGAGATCGGTGCGGATGTTGAACACACGTTTACCGTCGGTGATAGGAACGAGAATGAGACCGTCGTAGTCGGTATTCTCGGCCATCTGGCTTATCACAGGCATTGCTACGTCGCGGATATGGCCGCTCTTGCGGTCGAGGGCTGCGACTGCGGCGTCGTGCAGACGGTTGATTTTCTCCTCGCGGTCGAGTTCGGCATATTCCTTTTCTGTGAAAGGTGCCTCTATGGCGAGCACTCGGAAAATCTCGGTGCAGAGATCGGGATATTGTGTCGGGTTTTCGAAGTTTACGATGATGTTTTCGACGGTATCGTAGAGCATGTTGATAATGTCGACACCGATACGTTCGCCAAGCACGGCGTGGCGGCGGCGTTCATAGATATATGTACGCTGCTTGTTCATCACGTCGTCGAACTCGAGAAGACGTTTACGTATACCGAAGTTGTTTTCCTCTACGCGTTTCTGTGCCTTTTCGATGGCGTTGTTCACCATCTTGTGCTCTATCATTTCGTCTTCTTTGAGACCGAGACGGTCGAGCATGCGCACCACATTATCGGTGGCGAACATACGCATCAAGGGGTCTTCGAACGATACGAAGAATACCGACGAACCCGGGTCGCCCTGACGGCCGGAACGTCCGCGGAGCTGACGGTCCACACGGCGGGATTCGTGGCGTTCGGTACCGATGATGGCAAGACCACCGGCTTCCTTGACCTCGGGCGTGAGTTTGATGTCGGTACCACGGCCGGCCATGTTGGTGGCTATGGTGACACATCCTTTGCGACCTGCAAGTGCCACAACCTCGGCTTCGCGTTGGTGTAGCTTGGCGTTGAGCACCTGGTGAGGTATCTTCTGCATGTCGAGCATGCGGCTTAGAAGCTCGGAAATTTCGACCGAGGTCGTACCCACGAGCACGGGGCGTCCTGCTTCGACAAGTTTCACTATCTCTGCAATTACGGCCTTGTACTTTTCTTTCTTCGTGCGGTACACGCGGTCGTTCATGTCGATGCGGGCTATGGGGCGGTTGGTGGGGATGGTCACCACATCGAGTTTATAGATGTCCCAGAGCTCACCGGCTTCGGTCTCGGCAGTACCGGTCATACCTGAGAGCTTGTGGTACATGCGGAAGTAGTTCTGCAGTGTGATGGTGGCGAAAGTCTGTGTGGCTGCTTCCACCTTCACGCCTTCCTTGGCTTCGATAGCCTGATGGAGCCCATCGCTGTAGCGGCGGCCTTCCATGATACGGCCTGTCTGCTCATCGACGATTTTCACTTTATTGTCGTCTACCACATACTCGGTGTCGCGCTCGAAGAGAGTATATGCCTTGAGTAGCTGGTTGACTGTGTGCACGCGCTCTGCCTTGACGGCGTATTCCGCCATCAGTTCATCCTTGCGCATCTGGCGCTCTTCCGGATCGGGCATGTGCTCAAGCTCTGAAAGCTGGGCAGCGATATCGGGCAGCACGAAGAACTGCGGGTCCTGCGAGTGTCCGGTGAGTTCGTCGATACCCTTGTCGGTGAGTTCTACCGAGCGGTTCTTCTCGTCGATCACGAAGTAGAGCGGGTCGGTTGCTTCGGGCATTTCGCGGGCGTTGTCCTGCAGATAGTGTGCTTCGGTTTCGAGAAGTATCTTGCGCATGCCTTCCTGGCTGAGGAAGCGGATAAGGGCGCTATTCTTGGGCAGACCCTTGAATGCGCGGAAGAGGAGAAGAGCACCTTCCTTCTGGGCATCCTTGTCGTCGGATGCAAGTTTGGTCTTAGCCTCGGCGAGGATAGATGTCACCAGTCGCTGCTGGGCTTTTACCACCTTCTCTACATTCGATTTGTAGATATCGAAGAGCTGGTCGTCGCCTTTGGGTACAGGACCGGAAATGATAAGAGGTGTACGTGCGTCGTCGATAAGCACAGAGTCGACCTCATCGACGATAGCGTAGTAGTGCTTGCGCTGCACGAGGTCTTCGGGTACCATGGCCATGTTGTCGCGCAGGTAGTCGAAGCCGAATTCATTGTTGGTACCGTATGTGATGTCGCATTCATATGCGCGACGGCGTTCGGGGGTATTGGGCTGGTGTTTGTCGATGCAATCCACGCTTGCGCCGTGGAACATATATAGCGGTCCCATCCACTCGGAGTCACGTTTCGACAGATAGTCGTTCACGGTCACCACGTGCACGCCGCGGCCAGAGAGCGAGCGCAGGAATACCGGCAGGGTTGCCACAAGGGTTTTACCTTCACCGGTGGCCATTTCGGCGATTTTGCCTTCCTGCAGCACAATGCCGCCGATAAACTGAACGTCGTAGTGGGCCATATCCCACACGATTTCGTTGCCGCCGGCCATCCAGCGGTTCTTCCATATGGCTTTGTCGCCGTCGATCGACACAAATTCGCGTCCTTGTCCGGCAAGCTCGCGGTCGAAGTCGGTAGCTGTGACAACTATTGTCTCATTTTCAGCGAAGCGCTTGGCTGTCTCGCGCACGGTGGCGAATACCACCGGCAGATGGTCGTCGAGCTGCTTTTCTATAATGTCGAGAATGCTCTTCTCGTGGGTGTCGATACGGTCCCACAGAGGCTGGCGTTGGTCGAAGGGAAGAGCCTCGACTTCCTCGCGGAGTTTGTCGATGGCTGCACGGTCTTCGGCAGTGGCTTCGGCGATGGAAGCGCGGACGTTGTCGATTTCGCGGCGAAGGCCGTCGTTGTCGAGGGCGGCTACACGGGGCATTTCTTCTTTGATGGCCTTGAGCTTGGGCTGGATGGCCTTGAGGTCGCGCACCGATTTGTCGCCGAATATCTTTTTAAGGAATGAAGTTACGGACATATATTGGTTGTATCTTGTTTTCGATTTGCAAAAATATAAAAAAATACTCAGGCAGCCAAGTGCTTACGCACCTGACGGCAAAATACTTGTCTCCGTGGTGTTGTTCGGCTTATTTCTGTGGCCGCACCGGAGGCACAGCCGCGCCATTGGGCGAGCGGATGCGTAGTATCGACGCCACAGTCGGTGCTATGGCGCGTGCATCTACCGGTGTGCCTATGGTCTGAGCCGGCAGCCCGGGTGCCATTATGAAGGCCGGTGCAGTAGTGGCGGCCAGGCGGTGTACATCGCCGCCGTTGGTGGCCATCGGATCGGTGAGATCGTCGACGGTCTCGAAGCCCGGTACTATCTCCACCATCAGGTCGCCGGCGTTGTCGCGCACGGTGTTGCGGCGTATGGCCTCGGGATTTTCGCCGGCACGTCCGGCAATTATGTCGTCAATGGTATATACACGGTCCACACCTGTCATCCGCGACAGGAAGTCGGCCGCTTCGGCGCGCACGGCCCGTATGTCGAGCCCGCGCTCTTTTATTTCTTTCTGATTGAGATAGAATTGTCCGCGATGGAAGCCCGACACATAGTCCCCGTTGCCATAGATGGCCATGAGGTATATGTTGAGCAGCGAGGCTGCCTTGCGGGTGGAAAACTCACCGTAGGGTATGTTCCACCGCTCCTCGTCGCGGCGGGTGCTTGCCCGGCGCGGTGTAGCGGCCAGGAATACGACTGTGCTGTCGAGGCCTACACGGCGGTCGATGGTGCTGAATAACTGCTCGAGTTTGCGGTCGAGCTTAACGTATGCATCGTATAGCTCGGGGCGGTTGTCGGGATTCTTTCCGTAGGTGTATGGCTCGAGGGTATAGGCTACATTCAGCACGTCGGTGACGCCAGGATGCTGTCCCACCCGCAGCGATGAAAGCAGATCGATGGCCACATCGGTCACTTCGGCGTTGACCAACGGTGAGGATGTGAACATGTCGAGGCGCTCGCTCTTGGAGCGAGGGAATACGTGGCGGAATGGATAGCGCGTGAGGTGGTCGGGGAGCATGGGGAACTCATCGGGCGATAGCGATGGGGTCCAGCTCATTGTGTCGAGTCTCGCGCTGAGAGGGGCCATGCGGTTGCGGGCCGCCACGGCGACCGGGAGCTCTTTGTAGAAAGTCGAGGAGGCCCAGTTGCCTGTTTTGGCATCGAGCCATAGTGCGCTGTTGCCGGCATGTCCGGCGAGAGCGAGCGATACGGCAGGGTCGGTCGCTACGGCATATACCACGTTGACTCCCCCCGAGGCTATGCGCGCTTCATCGGAGATGGTGCTGACTTTGAGTGCTGCGGGAGAATACGATGCGTTGGTGAAATTGCCCATGGCAGCCGCATCGCTGTATGGGCTGACGACGCGCCGGGCGTCGCGGTCGTAAGTGTACTGCGCCTGTATACCGTTTATCGACGGTGCCGCACCTGTCATTATCTCGGCAGTGGCAGCTGCCGCATCGAGGGACGTTCCGTAATCGGTGTGGGCAATAGTGAGCCCGTTGCGTTCGAGAAGGCGGAAACCGCCCTCGCCGAAGCGTTCACGGAGAAGGTCAAGGCAATCGCCGTCGAGGCCCTCCACCATGATGCCCACAAGCAGTTTGGGCGCCTGCGGTGAGGCTGCGCCGAGTCCGAGCGACGTCAGCGACGCCACAAGTGACAGCAGAAATTTAAGACGGCTTAGTTTTTTCATAATGCTTTACCTTAAACCATCAAGAGGCTATTTTCGTTCGCTTCGGATGAAAATAAATGTATATGCATGCGAAAGAACGTAGCATCTCGGCACCTATCAGTGGTAAGAATGCAGGGTTGGCCGACTGTGGCAACCAATGCCAGGCGACGCAAAGCGCAATCAAGACCACAAAGTTAGTCATTTGATACCAAACGAGAAAGGTTCTGGCCTTTTTTATCCAAATAAAAATGGTGGGTATGAGGCAAAGGGGATTAAGCCAGGCAAATAGCCAGTTGGGAGAAGTGGCCTCGTGAACCGACACAAAAATGAGGAAGGTGAGCAGACACCCTGTCAGCCCTAAAAGTGCGAAGAGGATAGAGTCGAACCAGCGGGTTAGGCGCCCTCGCTTTATATCTTTTAGAGTGAAATATACGGCCAATACCAATATCAACAGGCTCACCGACATTGGCCCCAGCAGCCATGGCGTGGGCCCATCGATGGCGGCGTCCGGTGCTACGTCATTCAGAACAATACTCTTTGCTACCACCTTTTTGCCTCCTGCTTGTGCTCCCGGCAGCATGCCATCGAGTTCGGCGGGTGCGAAGGCCATCTCGCGGCGCGTAATCGGGTAGTCGATACCGCTGCCGAGTGCCAGGTCGATGCCGAACTGGTACCATGGATAGTTTCGGTGGTACCAGCGCATTATGTTGCGGAATGTCACCGGTGCGAACGATTGGCTTTCAGCAAGAGCCGGCGCAAGTATTATGCTGTCGCCTAAAGATGCTTCGACGGCGGCAAGCGGGCGGGTGGCGCAGTTGTCCTTTACGTAGTTGTAGCGGTACACACGGTTTTCGGGCCGTATATTGGTGTTGAGTCTGTCGAGCAGGTCTTTTTTCTGGTTTGCGTCGAGATTCAGTTCATGGGCAACTATCCGGCGTCCGGCGGCTGTGTAGTGGTACAGAAACGGCTCGGCAGGCTGTGCCACAGCCATATAGTCGGTCTCACCCTTCACGAAGCGATACACAAAATTCGGTGCGTCGAAATCGAACACACCGAAATTATATGCCACCGGACCGCGCCCTTTTATGTCGGCGATGATGGCCGAATGTCCTTCGAGTTCATAGATGTTGTGTCCGGGGTAGATGTTCACGAAGTATATCGTGGTGTCGGACTGTGCTCTGCATACAATCGTAGCCAGAACTGTCAGGACTGTGAGAATGATGAGTCTTGCGGATTTCATCGTATGTCGAGCAGCTTGTGGGTCTGCAGCGAAAGCCGCCAACGCGGATGGGCCAGTATATATTCTATGGTTTCGGCTGTATTCAGGCCCGAGCATGGTTGCAGGAAGCGGTTGGGAGTATCGAAGAATTTCGCAGTTTCCTCCACGTCCTGACCTTCGTACACAATCTTGAGCTCATCCACACGGTCCACAGCCCACGGAGCGGCTTTGGGCGAACATGTCACCCAGTCGACTTCGGGGGGTACCGGTAGCGATCCATTTGTTTCGATTTGCACATAGAAGTGCTTTAGCTTCAGTTCTCTCAGCAGTGCGCTGTCGAGTTGCAGCAGAGGCTCTCCGCCTGTTGCCACCAGATGTCGTCCGGGGAAGGCAGCACATGCCTCGGCAATCTCTGTGGCTGTCATCTCAGTATAAGCGGCGAAATCTGTGTCGCAGAAGCTGCAGGCGCGGTTGCAGCCCGAGAAGCGCAGGAATACAGCCGGTGTACCGGTGTAGTACCCTTCGCCTTGAAGCGAATAGAATATTTCGTTTACCCTATATTTCATAGCTTGCGGTGTTTCCTTCGCTTTCCTGTACGTCTACACGGTAGCAGTGTTCGATCTGGTCGCATACCCAGCGTGCGATATTCTCGGCAGTGGGGTTGAAAGGCAGCACATCGTTGAGACAGCGATGGTCTAGCCTATCGAGGACTGTGCGTTTTATGTCGGTGAAATCCACCACCATACCGTTGGCATTCAGTTGCTCTGCACGGCAGTGTACGGTAATGATCCAGTTGTGGCCGTGAAGCGATGTGCACTTGCTCTCGTAGTCGAGTTCAAGGCGGTGTGCGGCCGATATTTCGAGTCGTTTGGTGACGTAGTACATGTATTATCGATTGAAAATTAGAGCTTCACCTGCAGCTTCGCCGCAGATTTCGCCGTTGTTCACTGTGTGCCGACCGTTGACCCATACATGGGCCACACGGTGATTCACCGTTCGGCCATCAAATGGTGTCCAGGCGCAAGGGGCCTTCACATCGGCATCGGTTATGGTGTGCACCGGGCATTTTTCTGTAATCACGATGTCGGCGAAATTTCCCGGAGCGATGCTTCCGCGGTTTTCTATTCCGAAGAGCTTGGCCGGCGCAAAAGCCATCTTGCGGGCAATCAGTTCGGGAGAGAATTCGGTGAGCAACATCAGCAGGGCGAACTGGACCGACGGTGCGCCCGAGGCCGCGGTGAGGGCGCCACCTTGTTTCTCTTCTCTGAGATGCGGAGCATGGTCGGTGGCGATAGTGTCGATAGTGCCGTCTTTAAGTGCTTTCCCTAATTCGGGCACGTATCCTTTCACAGCAGGATTTATTTTTATGCGCCATGTAGTGGTGAACTCAGGCGATTTGTCCACGCATAGGTACATGGGTGTTGTCTCGGCTGTTAGCCCCGGCACTTCCTTGCGAGCCTTTGCAATTTCGGCCGCTTCCTCGGCAGTGCTGAGGTGGGCGATGTGCAGCCGCAGACCATACTCGCGTGCCATGTCGATGGCGCGTCGGGTGCAGCTTGTGCAGGCTTCCACACTACGTATCCTATGGTGCTCGCTCACGGGCACAGAATCTTTGGAACCGTAGCGAGCTACGGCAGCTGCGGCATTGGCGGCTATTATGTCGTTGTCCTCGGCGTGCACCACCACGGGTATCTTCTTTTCCGCACAGAAGCGGAGCATAGTGTCGAGCTGGTCGGCCGGTGGCATTGCCATACCTCCGGTCGTTGTTCCCATGAATAGCTTTATCGAAGGCAGTTCATTGGCGGGAATCTTTGCTATTGCATCCATTACACCGTCCGATGCACCGAGCATGAAGCCGTAGTTGCCGAAAGAGCGTCCGGCCGCACGCTTCATTTTGTCGGCGAAAGCCTCGGCGGTTGTTGTGGCCGGATTGGTGTTGGGCATCTCTATATAAGAGGTGATGCCTCCGAGAACAGCTGCACGGCTTTCTGTGGCTATGTCGCCCTTATGGGTGAGGCCCGGCTCGCGGAAGTGCACGTGTGTGTCGATCAGGCCCGGCATTGCTACAGCCCCGGCGGCATCGACTATTGTGGCGTCTGCCTGCATGGTGGCCTCTGGAGTGCCTGCTCCTATGGCTTCGATGCGCTCACCGTCTATGAGCATCCATCCGACAGTATATGGCGCGAGTGATGGCGCGCCTACTATCTGGGCGTTTGTTATCAGTGTCTTATTTGCCATTGGTGCTCGAATAGTCTGGGTATTTCTTGAAAAAACTGTTCCACTTCAGCCTGATTACACCGAATACGGCTTCTCCGAATATTCCGCTGTTCATCTTGCTGGTGCCAAGCACGCGGTTCACGAAGATTATAGGCTCTTCTACAACCTTGAAGCCATATTTATAGGCTGTGAATTTCATTTCTATCTGGAAAGCATAGCCCTTGAATTTGATTTTATCGAGAGGCAGTGCTTCGAGCACACGGCGGCGGTAGCACACGAATCCGGCTGTTGTGTCGTGCACTGGCATGCGTGTGATGAGACGCACGTATTTCGAGGCGTAGAACGACATGAGCACACGGCCCATGGGCCAGTTCACAACATTGACGCCGGTCACGTAGCGGCTGCCCACCACAACATCGGCACCGTCGACGGCTGTCTGACGCAGGCGCACAAGGTCGGCGGGATTGTGCGAGAAATCGGCATCCATCTCGCATATGTAGTCGTAGCCTCGTGCCACACAATCCTTGAATCCTGCTATGTAGGCGGTGCCAAGACCCAGCTTACCGGCTCGTTCGATAAGGTGTACCCGTCCGGGATACTCGGCCATCTTTTCTTTCACCACACCGGCGGTGCCGTCGGGTGAGTTGTCGTCGATTACGAGTATGTCGAATGGTACGGGTAGAGCAAGCACGGCATCTATGATGGCGGCGGCATTCTCTATTTCGTTGTACATCGGTATAATTACTACCGAATCGCTTGTGCGGGTCATGGCTGGATGTGCGGTTTTATTCGTCGATGGAATAATTGAGGAAGTCGTTCATTGGTTTTAGCACCTGGAGCATGGCTGCTGTTTTTTCGGGCCAGTCGGGTGAGTCGAAAAACTTACGGTCGAGCCGGTGTTCTTTTCCGTACTCTGTCAGGCGCAGCAGGTCTATGTCGGGGTGGTCGCGGTCGTAGCCCTTGGGGGCTGTTTTAAGTTTGCGGCCATACCATCCGGGATAGAGAGCGAGTACTTCGGGTGCCTCGGTGATTTCACGGAATTCCTCTATGTTGTCTACGATTGCCCGTCGTAGTTTTTTTAGTACGGGCGCTTCGGGGCACCACACACCGCCATAGATGGCACACTCGGCTTGTCCGATGTGCACATAGTAGCATGCGCGGTCGCAATGGCGCCCAGTGGGCGATATGAGAGCTGAAAAATATGTCTTGTAGGGCGATTTGTCGTGCGAGAACCGTGTGTCGCGGTATATTCGGTAGGCACAGTCGGCTGCCTGTATGCCGCGCAAGGAAGGGTCGTCGATGGCCAGTGCGTTGATTATACGCTGTATATTGTCGAGCCATTCAGCCCGCAGCGTATCGTATTCGGCACGATGGGCCGCAAACCATGTGCGGTCGTTATTTTCGGCAAGCCGTGTGAGGAAATCGAATAACTGTTTGCTCATTTTTCTATGTCAACCCATTCTACATCTGTAATCTGGCTCTCGGTCCGCACTGTGGTGCTCTTTTTGCCGGTGCTTTCGGTAGAGGTGTGCGATTCGTACTCGGTGAAGGCCACATATTCGCCCACATCATCGGGTATTTTCTTAGATGCACGGCGTTGTGGCTGTGCTTCCCGGCTGGGTCGGCTGCCTGGCGATGGCCGTCCTTGGCCGAAAGGATCTTCCATAAAGCGGCGCACGCGTCGGCGGAAAGACCATATTTTGTACATGGCGCTCACAAGCGGCACCACGATGAAGAATATGAATAATATCAGAAGTATAGACATTGTTATAGATTGAGAGAGGCATTCCGTGGAATGCCGGGTTGTGAAGTGGAGGAGAGAAATTTCAGCTTCTTGGAGCCTGTCGTGGAATGATTAAGTGGCAAAACCGGCGCTTAGATTCGTTCGCGTCTCAGCAGCGACAGCAGGAAGTAGAGCAGTATTGTCCACGCAAGGCCTGCCAATCCGTAGAGTATCACGAATACCACGGCAGCAATTATAATTACATAGCGGCAGAAGTTTTCGCTGAAATCGAAGTTCTTGAATTTAAGGGAGAACATTTTGAAGCGTCCTACCATGGCCAACGACAGCAATACTATGAGAATCACCATCACAGCTGTGCCCGGATAGCCGTAGCTGCTTATCCAGCCATACATTCCAATCCAAAAAATGGCATTCGCCGGTATCGGGAGGCCTTTGAACGATGTGGTCTGTTCTGTGTCGTTGTTGAATTTTGCCAAGCGGAGCGCTCCGCACACAGGTATGAGGAAGGCCGCAAAGCATAGCCAGGGGGTGGCGCTGTATTGCAGCATTACATTGAGCATGAGCATGGCCGGAGCCACTCCGAAGCTCACCAGGTCCGACAGTGAATCGAGGTCTTTTCCCAGATTGGAGTAGGCCTTGAGAAGTCGGGCGGTAGCACCGTCGAGAAAGTCGAAGACGGCAGCCGCGGCTATGGCGATCATGGCCCACACGGCAGCATCGACACCACCGATTGTACGACCGATGTTAAATGCCATATACACGGCGACGCACCCCGAGATAAGATTGAGGCACGTCACTGTATTGGATATGTTGGCTATTATGGGATTTTTCTTCTGAGTCATGGAACTTATTGGGCTTTAGGGTGCAGCCTGGCAACTTCGGTGACACCTCCGGTGGTTTTGTCGCCTATGTTCACGAGTGTTTCTGTGCCCAACGGCAGGTAGAGGTCTACTCGCGAGCCAAATTTGATGAAACCCATGTGGTCTTCAATCGATGCCTCGTCGCCGGGGCGCGCGTAGGTCACTATACGGCGTGCCATCGCGCCGGCTATCTGGCGCATGAGTATGTCCTGCCCCTCGGGTGTGCGGATAACCACAGTCGAACGTTCGTTCTCGGTGCTCGACTTGGGGAGATAGGCCGCAAGGAAACGTCCCGAATGGTGGCGTGCATAAATCACCTCGCCATCCACCGGAAACCAGTTGGCATGTACGTTGAGCACGCTCATGAATACCGAAAGTTGGATGCAGCGGCATTTCAGGAATTCAGGCTCGTAGGTCTCTTCCAGAGCTACCACAGTGCCGTCGGCTGCCGAGACCACGCAGTTCTTGGGATCTCCGGGGAAAGCACGGCGTGGCGAACGGAAGAAATTGACTACCAGCAGGTAAAAAATCGTGCACACGGCAGTACATGCAATCGCCCAGGATAAAGGTCGCACCCATATCCAGAGCGGAGCATTGATAACGGCCAATATCGCTGCAAGTGATATCAGGATATTGGTGCCCTCGTGATGTATTTTATATTTCAGGCGTCGCATTGTGTATACAAACGCAAAGGTAATAAAAAAATTTCGCCCGAAGTCTCGCACATATCCTATTTTTAATAAATTTATGCAAAATTCGGGAGAAAAATACCGGCCGGAACCTTGCCGTGGTTCCGGCCGGGAGTGTTATTTCTTAGGTTTGCGGCCGCGACGTGCCGGATGTTTGCGCAGCACCATCGCCGTACGTGCCGGCAGGTAAAGAGGAAGCCATTCCACACCGGCTGGGCTGTAGAGAGGGTCGGGACGTGTGAAGTGTTCTACTGTGCAGTCGATGTTGCCGTAGCCGCCGAATGCCGGGTCATCGGAGCTGAACACCACGCTGTATACTCCGCCGGGAGCAAGGATGCCGTAGTCCTGGAAGCTCCTCACAGGGTTGAAGTTGAACACAAATACAAGATCACCTCTCATAAACGCTAATATCTGGTCGTCGTCCTTTTCCCATAGCTTGCGTATGGGCTTTGCCTGGAAATTGTGAACACGGCTCACAAGTTCCACCATGCCATTGTCGAAAGCATTCAGGAAACGGTATTTGAGGTCCTCGCGGTCGACAAGGTCCCACTGTCTGCGTGCATACTTATAGCTCCAGCCGTTGCCCTCGCGCGGGAAATCTATCCATTCGGGATGGCCGAACTCATTGCCCATGAAGTTGAGATATCCGCCGTTGATTGTGGCAAGAGTCACAAGGCGTATCATTTTGTGGAGTGCCATGCCACGTGCCACGTCGGCATCATTGTCGTCGACCATCATGTGCCAGTACATCTTGGAGTCGATAAGACGGAAAATCACGGTCTTGTCGCCTACGAGCGCCTGGTCGTGGCTCTCGACATAGGATATGGTTTTTTCGTCGGCACGGCGGTTGGTAAGTTCCCAGAATATTGATGTCGGGTGCCAGTCCTCGTCCTTTTTCTCCTTAAGGGTCTTTATCCAGTAGTCGGGAATGCCCATGGCCATACGGTAATCGAAACCGATGCCACCGTCGCGGAACGGTATGGCAAGCCCCGGCATACCACTCATTTCTTCGGCAATGGTGATGGCGGTAGGTTTAAGTTCATGGATGAGCTTGTTGGCCAGAGTCAGATATACGATGGCATCTGTGTCCTGACCGCCGTCGTAGTAATCGCCGTAGTTGGTGAAGGCTTTGCCAAGTCCGTGGTCGAAGTAGAGCATGGATGTCACGCCGTCGAAGCGGAAGCCGTCGAAGTGGTACTCCTCGAGCCAGTATTTGCAGTTCGACAGCAGGAAGTGCAGCACCTCGTCTTTACCGTAGTCGAAGCAGAGCGAATCCCATGCAGGGTGCTCACGGCGTCCGGGATCGGCATGGAAATATTGGGTAGGGGTGCCGTCGAGGCGTCCGAGCCCCTCGTTCTCGTTTTTCACGGCATGCGAGTGCACTATGTCCATGATTACGGCTATGCCGAGCGAATGTGCCTCGTTGATAAGTTTTTTGAGGTCTTCGGGAGTGCCGAAGCGGCTCGATGCAGCGAAGAAATTCGACACATGGTAGCCGAACGAGCCATAGTAGGGATGTTCCTGTATGGCCATTATCTGGATGGCGTTGTAGCCGTCGGCGGCTATGCGCGGCAGTATCTTTTTGCGGAATTCATCGTATGTGCCTACTCCCTCGGTCTGTTGGGCCATGCCGATGTGGCATTCGTAGATCAGAAGTGGCGACAGGTCGGGTGTGAAGTTCTTGTCGGTCCAGCGGAATGCCTTCGACGGCATATGTATCTGTGCCGAGAATATTGCAGTCTGAGGGTCCTGCACCACGCGGTCGGCGTAGGCCGGTATACGCTCGCCCTGGCCGCCGGGCCACGACACAAGCATTTTATAGAGCTGGCCATCGCTCATCGCGTCGGGGTCGAATTTACCTTCCCATATGCCGGGGAGGCCGCCTTCGACCTTGTGCAGTGCATATTGTGGCAGCGCTTGCCAGCCTGAGAAATCGCCTATCAGTGTGATACCGGTGGCATTGGGAGCCCATTCGCGGAACACCCATGTTCCGTCGGTATTGCGGTGAAGACCGAAATATTTATGTGAGTTGGCAAAGTCCGACAGTGAGTCCCAGCCCTGCAGCAACCGCTTCTCGGTGCGTACGGCATCTGCATGCCGTCCTTCGATGGCCGGGGCATAGGGCTCGAGCCAGGGGTCGTTTTTGAGTATATTTAGTTTTCGTGCCATGGTATACGATGTTAATTGTTAGTTATGGATAAGTATGATTATTGGATTTTGTATTGTCCTTTGCGGCGTTCCGGCGGATATTTGCCTTAGCCCTTTCTTCCGAAGTCGGCCGGAATCTCGCCCCATTCCTCGGTATTCCATTTTAGTATGGGGTTTGGTATCTGGTTCGCTTTCAGCCATGCATCGGCACGCCTCAGCATTTCCAAGGTCGCTTCGGTGCGGGGTTCGCGTGCCAGTGTGGTCCGCGATGCTCCACGCCTCAGCCATGCCAGTGCATTGCGGGAGTCGGTGTAGATGGGAGTGGTTGTGTCGCCGGCTTTTTTCAGCAACGCCGCTACATGTATCAACGCTAAAAACTCGGCAATGTTGTTCGTGCCCCATAATGGAGTCTTGTCGCCGATGTGAAAAAGTTCTTCTCCTGTGGCAACCCGCACTCCCCGGTACTCCATCGGCCCGGGATTGACGGAGCATGCGCCGTCGACAGCGATTGCGTCGAGGCGTATTCCCGGTTTCGAAGGAGGGGTGTATGTCGCTGTCTTTTGTGGCGCGATAGGGGTCTGGGTGTGCTTGAGAATGCTGCGCATTATGCCAAGTTGGTCCGATGGCTTGCCTCGGTAGGCGGCCACGGCTGCTTCCTGGCTCGGGTAGGATTTATAGCGGGCACCGGGGAAACCGTCTACTTGTTGCTGGCATTCATCCCAGCTGTCGTATACGCCGGGCTCTCGGCCTTCCCATACAACATAGTATTTCATATCACGAGAATTGCAGAAACAGATTTATGTCTACGCTCCGCAGGCCTGCAATCCGGGCCACCGACGGATTCACGCATTTCCCAAGGAATGTGTAGGCCGCTTTGCGTAGGCCGTCCTTTAGTTTCAAGGCGTTGGCCACGCCGTCGCACACCAGCAGATCGTCGAGCATGGTTACAAATGTATTGCTCAAGGCCATGGCCACAGTGCGTGGCACGGCGTTTCCGGCGTTGATGTAGCACAGGCGTGTGGGCTCTGTCACGGAGTTATCGGAGGGCGATGCAAGGTCGAGGTCGACCACAGGGAGCGACGGGAATGCTGACCCAGGTGATGAGGTGAGATCGAAGCATATCACACCGCGCTTCATCACGCTCACCATGTCGGCTCCGACCACTCCGCATCGGGGAGTGGTGTCGGTGGCTACCACTATATCGGCAGAGCGTAGACCGTTTTCGAACACACGTGGGTGCAGCGACGAGCATATTGCTCCCGGCCCGAGCATGGCCGACGCCTCGCGCATTCGGTATACATTGTCGTCGAACAGACGAACTGTCGCTCCCATGCCGATGGCACCCTTGGCGGCAGCTACGGCGGCCATGTCCGACCCTATTATCATCACCTCGCAAGGAACCACTCCTGCCACACCGCCAAGCAGAATGCCTTTTCCGTGCACAGCGTCGGCGAGTAGCGACGATGCTATTGCTATCGCTGCACGCCCGTCGATTTCATGGAGAATGTCGGCAAAGGGGCGGTGACCCGCTTCGTCGCATATCAGTTCAAGTGCCAGGGCTATGACATGGCGTTCTACCAGCAGCTTCACCGTTTCGCGGTCGGTGTCGCGGTTGTGGATGAACGACAGCAGCAGAGCACCGCGTTTGAGCTTTCGTGCATCGGTGGGGGTGAGAGGTGGTAGATACAGCACTATATCGGCGGCGAGAGCCTCGGTTCGTTCCACAATCTCTACGCCGCAGCGGGTATAGGCTGCGTCGCTGTAGTGTATATACTCTGCGGCCCCCTTTTCCATCTTCACGCTGAATCCTCGGGCAACAAGCATCCCGGCGCCTTCCGGTGTGAGCGGGAAGCGGTGTTCTACTACTCCGCCGGCGGCCGGTAGGCCGATGACTACGCTGCGCTTGCCGGTGCTGACGCTAAGCAACTCTTCCAATGGGATAGGGGCATTCATGAGTTGGTGTCGGATTGTGTGGTGGTAAGGAATGTATCGATAAACAGTCGGGCGCTCTCTTCGATCTGATGCTCGTCGTCGAGCCGCGAACTGTCGAAGACGGCCGTCGCCCGGCTATAGTAAGGCTCGCGTTCGGCCATGAGACTCTCCACTTTGCTCCGTAGTGCCTCGGGATTGTCTATAAGATTGTCTATCACAGGTCTTTGGCCGGGAGCGAGCGCAAGTCGTTGTATGGTGATGTCGGTATCTGCTTTAAGCCACACCACTGTACCGGCTTCCAACATCGCATCCATTGCTCCGGGGCGGCATGGTGTTCCTCCGCCGCAAGCCACAATGGCGTCGCTGTCGCATAGCGATGCCAATACTTCGCTCTCGAGCTGCCTGAAGCGCTCTTCGCCATCTTCGGCAAAAATGGCAGGAATGCTCTTGCCGGCCAATCGCTCGGTCTCGGAGTCGAGATCTATGTATGTACGGCCCGGCACCCTGGCGGCCAAGGCCTGCAGCAAGGTGCTTTTGCCGCAGGCCATGAAGCCTATGAGAAACAGAGGACGCATTATTTCTTGTCCGCTTCCTTGCGCAGGATGTCGCGGATTTCGGTCAGTAATTCTTCCTGAGTAGGTGGTGCAGGAGCTGCCGGTGCTTCTGGTTCAGGCTCGGGCTTGCGGCGCATCTTGTTCATCACTTTTATAGCCAGGAAGATACAGAACGCTATTATTATGAAGTCTACTATCGTCTGCACGAAGGTACCCCATGTCACGGCAACTTCCGGTGTTATGATTTCGGTTCCTTCGGCCACACCTTGCTTTATCACCCATTTATATTCCGAGAAATTGGTGCCACCAGTGAGTACACCCACCACAGGCATGATGATATCGTTCACAAGCGATGTGACTATTTTACCGAAAGCTGCGCCGATTACAACGCCCACTGCCATGTCGACAACATTGCCCTTCATGGCGAATTCCTTGAATTCGTTCAGAAACTTTTTCATATCTTACATTAATTTAATCCGACCATTAAAACTGCGTACAATGCTTTTTGGTTGAATGTAATCGAGGACTTTTGCCTCAAAGCGCAAATTTAACAAAATTTCTGAAAATAAAAAAAGTCGAAGATGCACGTAATACCGAAATTTTTCATTAATTTTGCGGCGGATTAAAGCACGCTGCGCGAACTATCTTCCGCACTTGGTTGCTTTGAGACATAAAATACTAATATACCGACACATACACAACCCAATATTCAATATACTACTATGACTAAAATTGGTATCAATGGTTTCGGTCGCATCGGTCGCTTCGTCTTCCGTGCTTCCACCAAGCGCGACGACATCGAAGTAGTCGCTATCAACGACCTTCTTCCCGTCGACTACATGGCTTACATGCTCAAATACGACACAATGCACGGCCAGTTCGACGGCACCGTTGACTACGATCTCGAAAAGAGCCTTCTTATCGTAAACGGCAAGGAAATCAAGGTTTCCGCTTGCAAGAACCCCGCTGAAATCGGCTGGGGCGAAAAGGGCGCTGAATACGTGGTTGAATCCACCGGTCTCTTCCTCACAAAGGAAAAAGCTCAGGGCCACATCGACGCTGGCGCTAAGTACGTGGTTATGTCTGCTCCTTCCAAGGACGACACCCCCATGTTCGTTTGCGGCGTGAACAACAACACCTACGTTAAGGGCACACAGTTCGTTTCGAACGCTTCCTGCACCACCAACTGCCTTGCTCCTATCGCTAAGGTCCTCAACGACAACTTCGGTATCCTCGAAGGCCTCATGACTACCGTTCACTCTACTACAGCTACTCAGAAGACTGTAGACGGTCCCTCCATGAAGGACTGGCGCGGTGGCCGTGCTGCTTCCGGCAACATCATCCCCTCGTCGACCGGCGCTGCTAAGGCTGTAGGCAAAGTTATCCCCGAACTCAACGGCAAGCTCACCGGTATGTCGATGCGTGTCCCCACCCTCGACGTATCTGTAGTTGACCTCACCGTCAACCTCGCTAAGCCCGCTACCTACGAGGAAATCTGCGCTGCTATGAAGGCTGCTTCCGAAGGCGAACTCAAGGGTGTTCTCGGCTACACTGAAGAAGACGTTGTTTCCAGCGACTTCCTCGGCGACGCTCGTACCTCTATCTTCGACAAGAAGGCTGGTATCCAGCTCACCCCCACCTTCGTTAAGGTTGTTTCTTGGTACGACAACGAAATCGGCTACTCCAACAAAGTGCTCGATCTCATCGCTACCATGGTTAAGATCAACGGCTAATTCTATTAACCGCCATAAAAAAGCGCTTGCCATTCGGCAGGCGCTTTTTTTATGGGCGTGCGAGTACACTTTATTCAAACACACTCTTAACAGCAAAAGCCGCCATGGAATTTTCCATGACGGCTCTTGCTGTATCTGGCGGACGCAAGCGTCACACGTACATATTCACAATAGCTTCGTAGAGCTCCTGTTTGCCCGAGGTCTGTGCGGGCTCGCCGTGTGTGCGGGCGTAGGCCACGAGGTCTTCGAGCGATAGTGCTCCATTCTCGAAAGCCTTGCCTTCGCCGGCATCGAAACTGGCGTAGCGGTCGGCGAGCATTTTCTTGTAGGGCGATTTCTCGAGAATCTCGGCTGCGCTCAGAAGTGCGCGGGCCATTGCGTCCATTCCGGCTATATGGGCTATGAAAATATCCTCGAGGTCGGTGGAGTTGCGGCGTGTCTTGGCATCGAAGTTTGTACCACCGTTTCCGAGGCCACCATTGCGTATTATCTGCATCATGGCTTGGGTCAGTTCGTAGTTGTCGATAGGGAACTGGTCGGTATCCCAGCCATTCTGGTAGTCGCCACGGTTGGCATCGATGGAACCGAGCATGCCATTGTCGACAGCGACAGCGAGTTCGTGCTCGAATGTGTGGCCGGCGAGAGTGGCGTGGTTCACTTCGATGTTAACCTTGAAGTCCTTGTCGAGACCATGTGCTTTCAGGAAGCCGATCACTGTTTCGGTGTCTACATCGTACTGATGCTTGGTGGGCTCCATCGGCTTTGGCTCGATCAGGAATGTACCGGTGAAACCTTTGGCGCGGGCATAGTCGCGGGCCATGGTCAGCATGGTTGCCAGATGTTCCTTTTCGCGCTTCTGGTCGGTATTGAGCAGGCTCATGTAGCCTTCGCGGCCACCCCAGAACACATAGTTCTGTCCGCCAAGTGCTATTGTAGCGTCGATAGCGTTCTTTATCTGCACGGCGGCACGTGCCACAACGTCGAAATCGGGGTTGGTGGCTGCTCCGTTCATGTAGCGTGCATGGCTGAATACATTGGCGGTGCCCCAGAGATTCTTTATGCCTGTCTCAGCCATCTTTTCCTTAAGATAGGCCACTACGGCTTTCATGTTTGCCTCATATTCCTCGATCGATGAGCCTTCGCTCACCAGGTCGACGTCGTGGAAGCAGAAATATTCTATGCCCATCTTCTGCATGAATTCGAAGCCGGCGTCTACTTTCTGTTTGGCTATTTCCACGGGGTCGCTGCCCTCGTTCCAAGGGAATGCCTTGGTTGTGCCACCAAACTGGTCGCCGCCTTCCGCACATAGTGTGTGCCACCATGCCATGGCGAATTTCAGCCAGTCCTTCATCGGTTTGCCGAGCACCACGCGCTCTGCGTCGTAGTAGCGGTAGGCGAGGGGATTATAGCTTTCTGTACCCTCGAATTTGATTTTCCCTATGCCGGGAAAGTATTCTTTCTGTGCCATTATGGTTATTTTAGTAGGTTTTCAAGTATTGTTTTCCATCGGGCGTATGCCTCGAGGTAGGGTGTGCGGTCTTTTGCCGGATGGATTTCGGCAAGTTTCACCAACGATGCGAACGCTTCGTTGTGGTCGTTGTATATTCCGGCGCCTATTCCGGCACCCTTGGCAGCACCGACGGCGCCGTCTGTGTCGAATAGATCGATCGTGGCTCCCGATACCGATGCAAGCGTGTCGCGGAAGATGGGACTGAGGAACATATTGGCATTTCCGGCATGGATCTTTCGTATCTCCATGCCTATACTCTCCATTATCTCCATGCCGTACATGAATGAGAATACTATTCCTTCCTGTGCTGCACGAAGCAAATGGCTGCGGTTGTGGATATTGAAATTTATGCCGTGGAACGAGCACCCTATCTCGCGGTTCTCGAGCACGCGCTCGGCCCCGTTGCCGAATGGCATCACTGTCACACCGGCACTTCCCACCGGCGCTTCCGCGGCCAGTTCGTTCATGCCTTCATAGCTGATTCCGTCCGGGGCGATGTTGCGCTTCATCCAGCTGTTGAGTATTCCGGTGCCGTTTATGCATGTCATCACACCGATACGTGTGAGCGAGTCGGTGTGGTTCACATGCGCGAAGTTGTTCACGCGCGAGCGCGGGTCATATGCCACAGTTCCGTTTATGCCGTACACCACTCCCGATGTTCCCGCTGTCGATGCAACTTCACCCGGTTCGAATACATTGAGTGAAAGCGCATTGTTCGGCTGATCGCCGGCCCGGTAGGTTACAGGCGTTCCCTCGGCAAGTCCCAGTTCGGCGGCGGCTGCTGCTGTCACACGTCCTTGTTCCGAGAAGGTATCTTGTACCGGAGGGAGCACCGAGACGTCAATGCCATAGTAGTCGGTGAGAAAACGCGCCGGCGTGTTTGCGCGGAAATCCCATAGCATATACTCCGACAGTCCTTCCGGATTTGTGCATAGTTCGCCGGTGAGTCTGTAGGCTATATAGTCGCCCGGCAGCATCACCTTATATATATGCTCAAAAATCTCAGGCTCGTTTTCCCGTACCCAAGCGAGCTTGGATGCTGTGAAATTGCCGGGAGAATTGAGCAGATGCCCGAGGCAATGCTCAGCGCCAAGATCTGCGAAGGCTCGCTCTCCATAAGGCACCGCACGGCTATCGCACCATATTATGGCGTCGCGGACAGGGACCATGTCTCTGTCAACCGCCACCAGTCCGTGCATCTGATAGCTTATGCCTATGGCTTTTATATCGCCGGGGTTTATTCCACTTTTCGAGAGCACGGATGCGGTGGCGTCCTTAAGATAGCTCCACCAGTCGGTGGGACGCTGTTCTGCCCAGCCCGGTCGCAGCGCCTTGATGGGCGCCTCGCTCTTGGGAAAGAAATCGGTGGCAACACAGCGACCGGTGGCGGCCTCTACTATGGCTGCCTTTACCGACGAACTCCCTATATCATATCCGAGAAGATACATTGTCAGATAATTTATGATTACTACAATAATACGCAAAAAATAGGCGTACCGCTCATTAATGAATGTTAAATGATTTTTTTAGCCAATGCAAAAGCCGGATATTCCGGCGCAGCGTCTAAAAAATGAATGTTAATGGATTTGAGATGTATTTTCGGGAAAATTTTGTACCTTTGCAATCCGTTATGAGACACGGATTCGACAACGACAAATACCTCAAGATTCAGTCCGAACATATTAAGGAGCGTATAGCTCAGTTCGGCAACAAGCTCTATCTCGAACTCGGCGGAAAACTTTTCGACGACCATCATGCAAGCCGCGTGCTCCCTGGTTTCGAGCCCGATATCAAGCTCCGAATGCTCAGCCAGCTCCGCGACCATGCCGAGATTGTAATAGTAATCAGCGCCCTCGATATTGAGAAAAACAAGGTGCGCAACGATCTCGGAATTACCTACGATATGGACGTCCTCCGTCTGCGCGAGGAATTCCAGAAGCGTGGCTTCCTGGTGAGTGCGGTGGTGATAACACACTACAACGGCCAGATGAGCGCCGATGCCTATCGCAACCGCCTCGAGCGCATGGGCATAACCGCCTACTATCACTACACCATCGAAGGATATCCCACCAATGTGGGTCTGATTGCTTCCGATGAAGGTTTCGGCCACAACGACTACATCGAGACCACTCGTCCGCTGGTCATTGTCACCGCGCCGGGTCCGGGCAGTGGCAAGATGGCGGTATGTTTGAGCCAGCTCTACAATGAACACAAGCGTGGAATCGAGGCCGGCTATGCCAAATTTGAGACATTCCCTGTGTGGAGCCTGCCGCTGAAGCACCCTGTCAATATTGCCTACGAAGCTGCAACTGCCGATCTCAACGATGTCAACATGATCGACCCCTTCCACCTCGAGGCTTATGGCAAGACTGCTATCAACTATAACCGCGACATCGAAATTTTCCCTGTACTCAACGCTCTTTTCGAGAGCATCTACGGCCACAACCCCTACAAATCGCCTACCGACATGGGCGTGAACATGGTCGGCTTCTGCATAAGCGACGACGACGTGTGCTGCGATGCATCGAAGAACGAGATTATACGCCGCTATTTCACTGCACTCAACCGTCTTGCAACCGGTGAAGGAACCGACGCCGAGGTCAACAAGATAGCCCTACTTTTCAAGCAGGCTAAAATCGACCAGAACTACCGTCGTCCGATTGCTGCTGCACGCGAGCGTGCCGAGCGAAGCGGAGTGCCATGTTCGGCCATCGAGCTTGCCGACGGCACAATCATCACAGCCGAGACAAGCGCTCTTCTTGGCCCCAGCGCCGCGCTGATCCTCAATACCGTGAAGCACCTCGCCGGTATCGACCACTCCGTAAAGCTCATACCGCAGGAAATGATAGAGCCGATCCAGCATATGAAGCTCAACTTTCTCCGTGGCCACAATCCGCGCCTGCATACCGACGAAGTCCTGGTGGCTCTTTCGGTACTCAGCACTCACAACGAAGACTGCCGTCGGGCTCTCGAGCACCTTTCAGAGCTGCAGGGATGTCAAGTGCACTCCACAGTTATGCTCGGTGAAGTCGACCACAAGATATTCAAGAAACTCGGTGTAGGACTCACCTGCGACCCCGTCCGCAAAGTCCGCTGACACTCTATGGAATAAAAAAACTGCGACCCATCCGGGCCGCAGTTTTTTTGTACTCAATCTGGTCTAAAAGTGTCGTACTAACCTATGTTTTCTCTGATAGCTTCAATCAGTGATGGCGAGGCCAATTCAGATATGGTATGCATAGGTCGTAGATCGGGATTAATCACAAGTTCCCTTAGTTGTTCTTCATCATAGGCTACATAGGCATAGCCCAGTTTCTCCATCTGACGTGCTGTGGCAAGTTGATGTTCATTCCGATGCTCCCCAAGCGCAGCTACCCGTGGAAATATTATTATCGGTTTATTTTGTTGCATGGCGCTCACGATGGTGCCTATTCCGGCATGAGCCACTATCAGCCGTGCTTTTGCGAATATGTCGGCATATTCATCCGGATTCATGAAGTTGACCATTTTGGCCGACTTTGGCGTGTAATGCTTCTCCGGACATTGTATTATAATATCTTCCTCTATCTCAGCGCTGATACTGTCCATAATTTTGGCGAAGCGGTCAAAAGAAAGCTGTGTGCCGGCTGTTGCGAATATCATGTCCTTCTTTTTTATGGTTTGTCAGCCGAAAATGCTGCCTTTATATATTATAGATTTTCCGTCGGCTATATCTGGCCATTGGGTGTACACATGGTTGGCTATATATCTTGCCACTTTGCCGCTTCCGCTCAGATGCTCGGCATTGGCTACAGAATCGACCCATATGGTTTTTATTCCGCAGAGCTTTGCTGCTATGATGGCCATAAGTCCAGGCGCAGCACCTGTTGTGATGACTGCTTCGGGTCGGATACGCTTCATCATACCCATCAATTTGGATAATGATTTTGGAATACGCCACATATTGCTGCGAGAGAAGTCGGAAATGCTGTGAAGTTCATGGCCCGGTATCATCTGGGCGCATTTGTCGTTGGTGGTGCAGTATATAATGTCGTAAAATGGTTCTAATCCGCGTGCTATCTGAAGCAACTCAATCCAGTGCCCTCCGAACGACGCAACTGCGAAAATTTTCTTTTTCGCTCCATTGCTGTCGGTTGATATCGTATTGTGGCGTCCGGTCATTGCAGTATCGAATTATATACATTATAAACACGCGAAGCTATCGAATTATTGTCGAGACCAAGTTCCAAAATACGTTCTCTACCGCTTTTTCTCCTCGATACTTTGCCATCGATAACTTCAGCTATGCTGTCGGCCAGGGCTTCCGGACTATTTTCTCGGCAGCATATGCTGTCCGAGACCCCTTCGAGCAAAATATTTACGTCGCCGACATCGGTGGATACTACCGGCAGGTTGCAAGCCATTGCTTCCTTGACTACCTGCGGAGAGCCTTCGGATATAGATGTCATAAGCAGAATGTCGGCCTGCCTCATGTGTTTCGCCACTTCGGTCCGCGGAATGCCCCATAATATCAACTCTTTGGCGCATATGCCATGACGTTCTTTCAGCTTTTCCAAAGTAGCCTGGAAAAGAGGGTAGTTCTTTACTGTGCGTTCCGGACTGCTTGGAAATATTATGCTCAGACAACGCTCGCGGCTCAACGCTTGTCTTGTGGCCGGAGGCGAAAATGTATCAATATCGACAGAACAGGGTATCTTTTCTATCCTTGGACATATAGCTCCGGCAATAGCGTCCATGTTGTCATTCAGCGTTATGGCCACACCTGAGCGTTTAAGCACTTTTTTCGTTATCGCCACCTGCACATTTTTGCCTTGTTCTATCTGTATGTCGCCACCGTGGAGCGTCACCACCACGGGTATTTTTTTTAGGAAAGGATTGAGCAAAAACAGGCCCGACAGGCCATAGTGCACGTGCACAAGATCGTATGCGCCTTTATCTATTCGTTTTTTTATCTGAAAAATCGATTTCAGATAGGCGAGCTTGCTGTCTACACCGGGTATGTATGCCACATCGTACTCCACATCGGGATATGCAGCGGTTACCGCGGCGGCCTGCTCGCTTACGAAGATTCCGTAGTTGGGCCGCGACGGGGTAGGGTACATATTGGTGACAAGAAGCACTTTCATCGTCGTAGGTGTGTCAATAATGCACAAAGGTACGCTTTTTTCCCTATATATGAAATTTCATGTCGTGGCTCCATCGGATACAATAATAAATTTTATTGAGTGCTTCTGGAGTAGTCTACAGGGCCGTTTTGGCTTGGTTTTCAGATTTGAAGACAAAAAATATGTTGTAAAACATGTTATTTTTTTTGGTCGGTTGAAAAATGAGTGTTACTTTTACACCCAAAATTAATCATCATCCAATCATTCAAGACCATGAAAGTTCTGCCCGTAGCCATTCTTTCGGCTCTTGTGCTCGCTTCTTGCGGCACCAAAACAGAAGCTCCCGCACTCACAAAGTCGGGTCTCGATCCAAAGAATTTTGTAAGTGAATACCGTGGCGATTCCACCGCACTCTACACCCTCTCCAATGCAAACGGCATGGAGGCGTGCATCACTAATTTCGGTGGTCGTGTAGTATCGCTCACTGTTCCCGATGCAAAGGGTGGCTTTGCCGACGTTGTGCTCGGTTTCGACAGCATTCAGGCTTATTATCCCGAAAGCAACCTTACAGACTTCGGTGCCGCTATCGGTCGATATGCCAACCGTATCAACCAGGGCCGTTTCGAACTCGACGACAGCGTGTATCAGCTTCCGCAGAACAATTTCGGCCATTGCCTCCATGGTGGTACCGACATGGGCACCCGTGGGTGGCAGTATCGCGTTTACACCGCCAACCAGACATCCGACAGCACCCTCGTGCTCACCATCGTATCGCCCGATGGCGACAATGGTTTCCCCGGTGAAGTCACTGCTACTGTCACATATACTCTTACCGCCGACAATGCCCTTGCCATAGCATACTCCGCTACAACCAAGGCTCCCACAATCATCAACCTTACCAACCACTCTTATTTCAATCTCTCCGGCAATCCCGAGAATACCGTGCTTGCCGATTCGCTGTGGATCGATGCCGATGGTTTCACTCCCGTCGACAGCACATATATGACTCTCGGCACAATCGAGTCTGTAGCCGGAACTCCTATGGATTTCCTTACCATGAAAGAAATTGGCAAGGATATCGCTATCGACGACATCCAGCTCCTCAATGGCAATGGATACGACCACAACTGGGTGCTCAACAATCCCGGCGACATGACTGCTCCCAAACTGCGCCTCGTTTCGCCTGAATCGGGAATCGCCATGGACGTATATACCGACGAGCCCGGCGTGCAGGTATACACAGGTAACTTCCTCGACGGCACAGTAACCGGCAAGAAGGGAATCGTCTACAAGCAGCGTACTGCCGTATGTCTCGAAACACAGCACTTCCCCGATACCCCCAACAAGCCCCAGTGGCCCACCGCAGTGCTCCGTCCCGGCGAAACCTACACCAGTCATTGCACATATAAATTCTCTACTCTGAAATAATTCCTGAAAGAATACAGTTGGGATAATGGTCTTGGACGGCCATTATCTCAGCTTGTTCAACCTAAATACCATATCCGACATTTAAATACCTTAAACCTTAATTCAATAACGCACTATGCAATTACTCGACTGGGTTGTCATCGGCCTATTCTTTGTTGCCCTCATCGGCATCATTGTATGGGTGATGCGCCAAAAACAGAACAATGCCGCCGACTACTTCCTCGGTGGTAAGGACGCCACATGGATAGCCATTGGCGCCTCTATCTTCGCATCGAACATCGGCTCCGAACACCTCATCGGCCTCGCCGGTTCGGGTGCTGCATCCGGCATGGCTATGGCCCACTGGGAAATCCAGGGCTGGATGATTCTTATCCTCGGATGGGTTTTCGTGCCCTTCTACTCCCGCTCCATGGTCTATACCATGCCTGAATTCCTCGAACGTCGCTTCAATCCCCAGTCGCGAACCATTCTCGCCACAATATCGCTCATCAGCTATGTGCTCACAAAGGTGGCTGTTACTGTATACGCCGGTGGCCTTGTGTTCCAGCAGGTATTCGGTATCGACGAACTCTGGGGCATCGACTTCTTCTGGATTGCCGCTGTCGGCCTTGTGCTCATCACCGCGCTCTATACCATTTTCGGTGGTATGAAATCGGTGCTCTACACCTCGGTGCTTCAGACTCCTATCCTTCTTCTCGGTTCGCTCATCATCCTGGTGCTCGGCCTCAAGGAACTTGGTGGTTGGGATAAGATGATGGAGATATGCTCCGCCGTGAAAGTGAATGAATATGGCGACACTATGACCAACCTCATCCGCGACAACCGCGACGCACAGTATCCCTGGCTCGGTGCTCTCATCGGCTCGGCTGTGATCGGTTTCTGGTACTGGTGTACCGACCAGTTCATTGTGCAGCGTGTCCTTTCCGGCAAGAATGAGCGCGAAGCTCGCCGTGGTACTATCTTCGGTGCCTACCTCAAGCTTCTCCCCGTGTTCCTATTCCTCATCCCCGGCATGATTGCCTTCGCTCTCCATCAGAACCTCGGCGACTTCCTCCCCCTCAATGCAAATGGTCTTCCCAATAGCGACGCCGCCTTCCCCACACTCGTGGCCAAGCTGCTCCCCGCAGGTGTCAAGGGTCTCATTGTCTGCGGTATTCTTGCAGCCCTCATGAGCTCGCTCGCATCGCTGTTCAACTCCTCCGCAGCTCTCTTCACCATCGACTTCTACCAGCGTCTCCGCCCGAAGACCGACCCCAAGAAACTCGTCCGCATCGGTCAGGCTGCCACTGTAGTTATCGTTATCCTCGGTATTCTCTGGATCCCTGTCATGCGTTCTATCGGCGATGTTCTCTACCTCTACCTGCAGGACGTTCAGTCGGTGCTCGCTCCCGGTATCGCATCGGCATTCCTCATCGGTATCCTTTGGAAACGTGCCTCCGCTCAGGGTGGCATGTGGGCTCTCATCTCGGGTCTCGTAGTTGGTCTCACCCGTCTTGGCGCTAAGATTTACTACAGCAATGCCGGTATCGAAGTAGGTAGCGCCGACCCCAGCCTCTTCCAGACAATATTCTACGACACCAACTGGCTGTTCTTCTGTGGTTGGATGCTCGTCTTCTGCCTCGCTGTAGGTGTGGTTGTATCGCTCCTCACAAAGGCTCCGGCACCCGAAAAGATCCAAGGCCTCGTATTCGGCACATCTACCCCCGAACAGCGTGCCGAAACACGCGCCAGCTGGAACCACTGGGACGTTATCCACTCAATTATAATCCTCGGCATCACTGCTGCCTTCTACATCTACTTCTGGTAATCGGAGTGATGTCGGCAAGTTTATAAGTCTATAGGATGATAAGTCCGGCGACATTCCTTTTCTCCGGACTTATCACCTCTTTCAAATTTTAAACTTGTAAATCCATGAGCGCTTACTATACAAGAAACGACAAACTATATGTAGCCGTCGATTGTGTGATTTTCGGTCTTGATCAGGGACGGCTCTGCCTCTTGCTCACCAAACGAAGTTTCGAACCCGAAGCCGGCAAATGGTCGCTTATGGGTGGCTTCGTGGGCTTCGATGAAAGTGTCGACGATGCGGCTGCACGTGTGCTCCGCGACCTTACCGGTCTTACCGACGTATACATGCATCAGGTCGGTACCTTCGGTGCCGTCGATCGCGATCCTGGCGAACGCGTGGTCTCTGTAGCGTATAGTGCTCTTGTGAATATAGCCGATGTCGACAGCCGGGCTGTCGAAGAACACGAAGCCCATTGGCTTCCGCTCGACGAACTTCCCGAACTCGGATTCGACCATCCGGCAATGATCGAGAAAGCCCTGCGCTTTCTGCGTCGCAAATTCGCATCCGAGCCGGTGGCCTTCCGGTTGCTTCCACCGCTTTTCACCCTGTCGCAATTGCAGGCGCTCTACGAAACTGTGCTTGGCGAAGAAATCGACAAGCGCAATTTCCGCAAGCGCGTGGCCGAGGTCGGTTCCATCGTGGCCACCGACCGTATCGACAAGGCTTGCTCACGTCGTGGTGCACGTCTCTACCGTTTCGACGACCAGATATACACCACCGACCAGAAATTCAAAATATAATAATCCCCTTAACCATTTTCAGCCCCCTCCGGGACTGAGAGAAATACCTCCACCTCATGCTCGAAGAACTTAAAGAAAAAGTATATCGTGCCAATATGAGCCTCGTTGAGCACGGCCTCGTGATATTCACATGGGGCAACGTGTCGGGTATCGACCGCGAGAAGGGCCTTGTCGTTATCAAGCCCAGCGGTGTGAGCTACGACACCATGAAGGCTTCCGACATGGTTGTCGTCAGCCTCGCCGACGGTACTGTAGTCGAAGGCGACCTTCGTCCCTCGTCCGATACTCCCACTCACCTCGCGCTCTACCGTGCATTCCCCGAAATCGGCGGTGTGGTCCACACACATTCCACCTATGCCACCGCATGGGCTCAGGCTGGCATCGACCTGCCCAATATCGGCACTACACATGCCGACTATTTCCACAACGACATCCCCTGCACACGCGACATGAACGCTGCCGAGGTCGGTGGCGACTACGAGCTCGAGACCGGCAATGTCATCGTGGAGCGCTTCATCGGTATGAACCCCATCCACACTCCCGGCGTTCTCGTTAAGAATCACGGTCCCTTCAGCTGGGGCAAAACACCCGAGGAAGCAGTGCACAATGCAGTGGTGATGGAGCAGGTGGCCAAGATGGCTTTCGTGGCTTATCAGGTGAATCCCGCACTTACCATGAATCCACTCTTGGTCGAGAAACACTTCTCGCGCAAGCATGGCCCCAATGCCTACTACGGCCAGAAAAAATAAATCCATCATGGCCCCCAAGGCCATCATAAATAACCAAAAAACGAAAAATACTATGAACGCATTCTCAAATTACGAAGTATGGTGGGTCACTGGTGCCCAGCTCCTATATGGCGGCGACGCCGTTGTGGCTGTCGACAGCCACTCCAAAGAAATGGTTGAAGGCCTCAACAAATCCGGCCGTCTTCCCGTTAAGGTTGTCTACAAAGGCACTGCTAACTCTTCCAAGGAAGTTGCCGATGTAATGAAGGCTGCAAACAACTGCGACGCCTGCATCGGTGTGATCACTTGGATGCACACTTTCTCGCCCGCAAAGATGTGGATTCACGGTCTGCAGCAGCTCAACAAGCCCATGCTCCACTTCCACACTCAGTATAATGCCGAAATTCCTTGGGATACAATGGACATGGACTTCATGAACCTCAACCAGAGCGCTCATGGCGACCGTGAATTCGGCCACATTTGCGCACGTATGCGTCTGCGCCGCAAGGTTGTGGTTGGTCACTGGACCGATCCCGTCGCTCAGGAACATATCGCTGTTTGGCAGCGTGTAGCCGCTGCTTGGGCCGATAGCCAGGATATGCTCATTCTCCGTTTCGGCGATCAGATGAACAACGTGGCCGTTACCGACGGCGACAAGGTTGAAGCCGAGCAGCGTCTGGGCTATCACGTGGACTATACTCCGGTGAGCGAGCTCATGGAATACTTCAAGAAAGTTTCCGACGCCGACACCGACGCCCTCGTGGAAACCTACTTCAAGGAATACGACCATGCTGCAGAGCTCGAGGACAAGAGCACCGAAGGATACAAGAAAGTGTGGAACGCCGCCAAGGCTGAGCTCGCACTCCGTGCCATCCTCAAGGCTAAGGGTGCAAAGGGCTTCACTACCAACTTCGACGACCTCGGTACCGCCGACATCAACGATCCCAAATTTGTGGGCTTCGACCAGATTCCCGGTCTTGCTTCGCAGCGCCTCATGGCCGAAGGCTATGGCTTCGGTGCCGAAGGCGACTGGAAGAGTGCTGCCCTCTACCGTTCGGTATGGGTCATGAGCCAGGGCGCAGGTTGCTCCTTCCTCGAGGACTATACTCTTAACTTCGACGGAGCCAACAGCTCCATCCTGCAGGCTCACATGCTCGAGGTTTGCCCCCTCATCGCTGCTGAGCGTCCCCGCCTCGAAGTTCACTTCCTCGGAATCGGTATCCGCAAGAGCCTCACAGCACGCCTCGTCTTCACATCGAAGCCCGGCGACGGCATCACCGCTACTGTTGTCGACCTCGGCAACCGCTTCCGCCTCATCGTCAACGATGTGAAGTGCATCGAACCCAAACCCCTGCCCAAGCTCCCCGTGGCTTCCGCTCTTTGGATTCCTATGCCTAACTTCGAAGTTGGCGCCGGTGCATGGATTCTCGCCGGAGGTACACACCACTCCTGCTTCTCCTACAAGCTCACTCCCGAATACTGGGAAGACTATGCCGAAATCGCCGGCATCGAAATGGTGCGCATAAGCGAGAACACCACCATCGAAGGCTTCAAGAACGAGCTCCGTTGGAACGAAGTATACTACATGCTCAACAAATCCCTCTGCTGATCATAATTATGAAATAAGAATTATGAATTATGTCTCCGGTCGTGAGAAAGCTGTGGGTCTGTACCCCATCGGGCACCATGCGTCCGTAGGACGCTGATTCCCCATAACCGGGTACATCGAGTATAGCGAGATGTGCCCGG
>CAJUOB010000010.1 GCA_910587915.1 uncultured Muribaculaceae bacterium
CGCGACCCCGACCTTGGCAAGGTCGTGCTCTACCAACTGAGCTATTTTCGCATTGATGTTTTTCTCATTTGCGATGCAAAGGTAGGCACTTTTGTTGAACTGACCAAATATTTTTGGCATTTTTTTTGACTTAATTAAGGTCCGATTTTGCAAATGTTTGGGGGTCAGGAATATATTGAACGAAAAATTTTCACATTTGAAATGGTTCTGTTGTGCCTATTGTGCGTTTGATGCCTTTTGTTTAATTTTGCTGATGGCGGAAAAACTGTTTTTTTCGCGAAATAATCGGATATGAAATTAGTGTCATGGAACGTAAACGGCCTTCGGGCTGTTTTGGGTAAGGGTTTCCAGGAGATATTTGAGTCTCTGGACGCCGATATTTTTTCTCTGCAGGAGATAAAGCTTCAAGAGGGTCAGGCCGACGTCTCCTTCAGCGGATACACATCTTATTATAGTTATGCCGATCGCAAGGGGTATTCGGGTACCGCTACCTTCAGCCGGATCAAGCCGCTGTCGGAATCGCATCATATAGGAGTGGACCGGCATGACCATGAGGGTAGGGTAGTGGTGCTGGAATATGAGGAGTTCTACCTCGTAAATGTATATACTCCAAATTCGCAGAGCGAATTGGCACGCCTCGACTACCGCATGGACTGGGAATGCGAGTTCATGAACTTTGTGAAAGAGCTCGATGCCAAGAAGCCTGTAATAATATGTGGAGACATGAATGTAGCCCATACAGAAATCGATCTCGCCAATCCTAAGAGCAACCGCAAGAATCCTGGATTTACCGACGAGGAACGGGCTTGTTTCTCCAAGCTGCTCGACGCCGGATTTGTCGATTCTTTCCGGCACTTGCATCCCGATGCAACCGGTGCTTATAGCTGGTGGAGCTATCGAGGCCGAGCCCGCGAGAAGAATGTGGGCTGGCGTATAGACTATTTTCTTGTATCGGCCAGGATTGCATCTAAGCTGCGCGCTGCCGATATACACCCGCATATCACCGGCTCCGACCATTGCCCGGTGAGCATTGAGATTGAGCTCTGATGCTTAATGTATCGATAGTAACATATCATACCGATACCGATGAACTCGCGGACTGTCTGCGCTCGCTCGACAGTCCGTTGGTTGATCATATATATGTGGTTGATAATGCTGCCGATGCTGCCATGGAGAAATTCTGTATGCGGCATGCGAAGGTTTCGTATATATCTTCCCGTAACGGTGGCTATGGTGCCGGTCACAATCAAGCACTTGTCAAAAGCTTGGACTCTACAGTTCCCTTCCATCTTGTGCTTAACAGCGATGTAAGTTTCAATCCGTCGGTGCTCGCGGCTGCCATAAAGTTCATGGAAGATAACGTGGATGTGGCATTGATTCATCCGCGCCTGAGATATCCCGATGGCCGGGAGCAGCTTACAGCCCGATTGCTCCCGACACCTCTCGATGTATTCTCGCGCCGTTTTTTGCCGGGATTTATGTTTCGCGCTCGCGATAGACGCTACACCCTTGCTCGAGCCGACCGTAGTGCCGCCATGGATGTGCCGTATGTACAGGGAAGTTTTATGCTCATGCGCTGTGCCGCATTGCGCCGTGTGGGTTTGTTCGACACCCGATTTTTCATGTATCCCGAGGATATCGACCTCACGCGTAGACTGCACCGGCACTACCGCACGCTCTATTGGCCTGATATAGAAGCCGTGCACAAGCATCGTGCCTCATCGTATGCCAATTTACGCATGCTGTGGATTCATTCGCGTAATATGATCCGCTATTTCAACAAGTGGGGTTGGTTCTTCGACCGGGAGCGGCGCCGCATGAATCGGCGTCTTGTCGGAAGCCTCAAATCAGAAGTCTGACGAACCGTTCTCCAAGAAACAACGCTAATGCACCGGCCTTGTTTTTGAGCCGTACATTGTGGTCGCGCAGAATCCTGCCGCGGTATTCTTTCAGTACCGGTAGGCATTTGGCGGCAAGCTCTGTTTCATCGTGTCGCAATGCTTCCACATATATATTATAGTATGCGCTGAATCGGCGGCTTTGAGCTGCCGGTAGTAACATTGGATATTCAGCTGCAATGAATTCCACAATGCTGTCGGTCGCCTTGAGTGTGTCGATGCGCCTGCTGTGCCAGGTGTTTATGAAGCTCGCCGGATTATGGCGATAGAAATATACGGCGCTGTCAGTTATTGCTATACTACGGCAGGCGGCATATACTCGTGATGTAATCTCGAGGTCTTCGTAGTATAACCCCTCGGTAAATCTTACCTCGTCGAATACATTGCGCCTGAATAATTTTGCCCATACCGAGGTATGGAACTCCTTGTTCTGATACAACGTGCGACGTATGCATTCGGTCGGGGTATAAATTCGGAATTCTATATCAGTATTCCACTGAGCGGGACATCGGTCGGCATTTATATATCCGGCTACCGCGATATCGCATTGAGGATTGCTCTCAAGTTGTTGCGCCAATTTTTCCAGGGCGTGAGGTGCGTATGCATCGTCTGCGTCGCAGAATGCTATGTATTTCCCCGACGCCAAGCGTAATCCGGTGTTGCGGGCCGCCGATTGTCCGGCGTTTGGTTGCCGCACGACCTTTATCTTGTCAGTATGCAAGCTGCGGTATCGGGTGCAAATCGAGCTGCTGTCGTCGGTCGAGCCGTCGTCGACAAGTATAATCTCGATATCGGTCGCAGTCTGGCCAAGCAGACTGTTGATGCACTCGGCCAGATAGCTGGCCGAGTTATACACCGGTACTATAACCGATATGAGCGGGCTCTCCATCATTTTATCATTACCGGAACAGATGGCTCCGATTCGTTGTTTATGCGGTCGAGTGCAGTAATCACATACACTCCGGCTTCCGTCGGCTTATAGAACATATCGGGCGTCACGCATTTGAGCGCTTCTGCCGATTTAATGTCGATGTCTTCCGGCGATTCAAAACGGTATACGGCGAAGCGTACTGCGTCTCCGGTTTTCCCTTCCGGTATTCCGGCTGTCCACACTATGGTTTTGTCGAGTTCAACGGCTATATCGCCTGGTGCTGCCGGCGCTGTCTCTCCAAGCCAGGGGCATGCCGGGGGAATGGCTATGGTCTTCTGATGATTAATAGATAGAGAGTCGGCGACAGAACCGCTATTGCGCGTAAGCGAGTATCCGGGCCACCAGCAGTTGCCCGCGATGTTGCTCAGATTGCGGGTCGATGCTATTTTGGTTGCCAGTTCGTTCTTCTTCATGGTCCGTTCCACATCCTGACCTATGAATAGATGACGGTTCTTTCCGGCATTGTTGTTCCACCAGTCCACCAACACTCGGTATGATGCCGACTTGTGGTCGAGTTCCCAGTATAGCTGTGGCATCAGGTAGTCGATCCATCCTTTTTCTTCCCATAGAAGCACATCGGCATATAGGGAGTCGTAGTTCTCGAGTCCGTTTGTGTCGCTGCCGCGTGCGTCGGATTTCTTATTGCGCCATATTCCGAACGGGCTTATGCCGAAGCGCACCCAGGGCTTGAGTTTCTTTATGGTAGTGTTCAATTCCTCGATGAGCATGTCCACATTTTTTCGTCGCCAGTCGCCCAAACTTAGTTTTTTGCCGCTTTTGGCATATTGGGCCGCATCCGGGAAGTTTTTTCCGGCCACAGGGTAGGGGTAGAAATAGTCGTCGAAATGAATGGCATCGACATCATAGCGGCTCACTATATCCTCAACGACCTTGCATATGAATTCACGGTTTTCTTTCAGGGCCGGATTGAAGTATAGTTTTCCATCGTAGCGCACGAAACGCTCAGGATGCTTGTGGTATATATGGTTCTTCGGCAAGGTCTGCTTAGCCGAACTTGTCACGCGGTAGGGATTGAGCCATGCATGCAGTTCCATGCCGCGGGCATGGCTTTCCTCGACCATGAATTGCAGAGGATCCCAGTACGGCGACGGTGCTTTGCCGTTGTCGGTCAGAAAACGGCTCCATGGCTCCAACTCGCTTGCATAGAATGCATCGGATTGGGGACGCACCTGGAATATAACGGCATTTACACCCATCGAGTGCAGGCTGTCGAGCTGAGAGCGGAGATACTGCTTGCACTTCTCGGTGCCCATGTTCTTATACTGGCTTTGATAGACCGTGTGAAGCCAAGCTCCGCGGAATTCGCGCTTGGGCGCCGCTCCGGATGCCATCAGCGCAACGCATATGGCTGCTGCGCAACTTATAAGTATTTTCTTTACCAACATTCTGTGTTATCTGCTATTTCAGGAATTGTTTCTTTATGATATACCGGGTCGATGCCTTGTCTGCGCTGTGTGCGGTAGTCGCGGAGACATATTGCCGCATAGCGTCCCAGCAGCAGTATCGCCACTATATTGCAAAGTGTCATCAGAGCCATTGTGATATCTGCCAGTGTCCACACCAGATTAAGTGAAGCGACCGACCCTATGGCCACCATGGCTGCCGACAGAAGCCGCAGGATGGTGTGGGAACCCTTGAATCGGCCTATGAAATCGGTATTGGTTTCGCCATAATAGTAATTTGCCACAATACTTGTGAATCCGAACAGCACTATGGCTATTGCCACGAATATCGTGGCGGCGTCGCCGACTTCGTTCGATAGCGCCGCCTGAGTCAGTTCGATACCGGTAAGTCCGGAGTCGAATACTCCACTGCATAGGATTATGAATGCGGTGGCCGTGCACACCAGCAGTGTGTCGGTGTATACGCCGAGGGTCTGGATCAAGCCTTGTTTCACCGGATGCGACACGTCGGCGGTTGCTGCTGCATTCGGAGTAGAGCCTTCGCCGGCCTCATTGCTGAAAAGTCCGCGTTTCACACCCATGATCATGGCCATGCCTATGCCTCCACCGGCAATCTGGTTGATGCCGAATGCATTTTCCACAATAAGCTGCATCACATGCGGGAAATATCCGATGCGCACGATTATTACATAAAATGCCAATAGAAGATAGAAAACCGCCATAACAGGCACTATCACCTCGTTCAGTTTGGCTATGCGCTGTATGCCGCCCCATATCACTATGAGCGTAAGTGCGGTGAGCGCTCCGCCTGTGGCAATTTTTTCTATGCCGAAACTGTTCTCGAGAGCTATGGCTATTGTATTGGACTGTACGGAGTTGAAGGCAAGTGCAAATGTTACGGTTATAAGAATTGCAAATGTGCGAGCATACCAACGTTTACCGATGCCTTTCTGTATGTAGTAGGCAGGGCCGCCACGGAACGAATGCTCGCCACGGACCTTGAACAACTGTGCCAGTGTTGATTCTACAAATGCATTGGCCGATCCGAGAAAGGCCACTACCCACATCCAGAACACTGCTCCAGGGCCACCGAGTGCAATCGCTATGGCAACGCCGGCTATATTTCCTGTGCCGACACGGCTGGCGAGCGACACTGCGAATGCCTGGAAGGAACTTATGCGGCGCCCGGGTGCCTCTCTCCGCGAGTTGGAGGCGTCGTATTTGCCACCCGACTTGATAAGCAGTCTGCACATTTCGCCAATCATGCCGAATTGCACGCCTCGTAGCCTTATGGTGAAGTAGAGTCCGGCGCCGAGAAGCACGGCCACCAGCACGTAGGTCCATAGGAAATCGTTGATGTAGTCTAAAAGGGTGTTCACAAGGTGTAGGATAAGGTTTGTTTATCGAATTTGAGCGAGGGAAATGCAAGCTCTGTCATGCCCGAAGCTATCGCTGTCGTTTTATCGGCTGCATGCAATGTGCCGGTGCTTTTGTCGACTATCCACAGGTTGTCGGCCGCTGATATGGCTGTGGAAACGTCATGGGTCGACAGTATGATAGCCTTTCCATTGTCGGCCAACGAGCGTAGCATGGCTGTTATCTCTATTCTGCCCGCCACATCGAGAAATGCTGTCGGCTCATCAAGTATTATCAATGGTGTGTCCTGGGCCAGCGCTCTGGCTATCATCACCTTTTGGCGCTCGCCGTCGCTTAGTGTGCCCAGGAGTCGGTCGGTCATATGGCCCATGCCTACAGCGGCTATTGAGCTGTCTACTATTTCCCGGTCATTGGCCGATAGGCGCCCGAGCAAGCCGGTATATGGATGTCGTCCTATTTCCACGGTCTCTCTCACGGTGAGTGCACCCCCGCCGCTGCGGTCGGTGAAGACCATCGAGAGGCTTCGTGCGAGTTCGCGCCGGCGCATCAAGGCCATGTCTTTGCCGTTGAGCGCTATGTAGCCTTCGAGCGGGGCCTGTGTACCCGAAAGTGTACGGAGCAATGTGGATTTTCCACTGCCGTTGGCACCAATCAATGTGGTGAATGTGCCTGGGAGTACTACAGTGTCAATGCCTTGAAGAACAGTTCGATGGCCGTAGCCTACATTCAGGCCTTTTGTGCTCAGAACAGGACTCGAACTCATGAGAAATAGAGTAGTTTACGGCGGTTCAACAGTACGTAGAGTATTATCGGTACACCGATTATCGGAGTTATGGCATTCACCGGTAGGATGCTGCCGGTAGAAAGCGACGGAGCTACCGAGGCTATCTGGCATATGAGTCCTATAAGGGCTCCGGCAAGTGCGGTCGCAGGTAGCAATACTTTATGGTTGGCGGTGCCGCACAGCATGCGGGCCACGTGAGGCACCACAAGTCCGAGAAATCCAATCGGGCCACACCATGCGGTCACTACAGCCGTCAAAGCACCCGATATGGCGAGTATGGCTGAGCGTGTGCGCTGCATCGCCACTCCGGTACTTTCGGCATAACGGGCGCCGAGGAGCATGGCATTCAGGCTTTTGCAGAATGGTATGCAAATTACCATGAGGATGATTGCAATGCCGCAGAAGAGAGGAAGCGAATCCAGTCCTACTCCGGCGAATGTGCCCATGCCCCACATCACAAAGCTGTGAACCGAATTATCGGTTGCGAAGAAGTTGAGAAGAGATATGGCTGAGGACGATAGATAGCCTATGAGAATACCGATGATGAGTAGCACATCCGATGATTTCACGAATCCGGAGAATAACAGCAGTATGCCAAGCACGGCCGCCGCTCCAATAAATGCTCCTCCGACCATTGCTATACGTCCCCACACTCCAAGTACGCTTCCCATGGACAGCAGAATGATTCCTACGCCAAGGCTTGCTCCTGTCGAAATACCCATTATACTCGGGCCTGCCAGCGGATTGTTGAAACATGTCTGCATCAGTAGTCCGGCAACGGCAAGTGCGGCTCCGGCCATAAGTGCGGTTACAAGTGCGGGAAGTCTGGTTTCCAACACTATGAAGCGCGTTGTGCTGTCGGAGATGCCGCACAGGGCATCAATCACAGTCGTTGTATCAAGCCATACGCCGCCCGCCATCAGTCCAGGCAGAAAAGCTGCCACGATAAGTAGCGATAGCAGGAGGATGGATATGCGGCTGCGACGTGTCATTTACCGGTCTTTCGGAAATATTTAAGTTCGTAGCCGGGCATGAGCTCGGGATGGAATATGGCCACATAATCGGCCAATATTTTTTCCGGATGAAATGCCATGTCGTTGAAAATGAGCCGCTCGGCCGAATTGCAGCTGTATACCTCGCCGTCTTTCCATGCCTTGAAGGCTGCGTAGCGTGGATTCATGGCTTTAAGTGTGGCCGGAGTCGTTTCATAGCCAAATGAGCGCACGAGCCACATATCGGCGTCCATTGCCTTTTCGGCCACGCTTTCGAGCGACAGGGCCAGCGATCCGGTGCCGTCGGTGTCGCTCCATGGATAGCTCGCTCCGGCGTCGGCAAGCATGCGCGCCTGGTAGCTTTTACCGGCCGGAACATACCACACGCCCGATACTTCGGTCTCGGTGAGTACTTTTGGAGTCGTTTTATCGGCAAGCTTCACTTTGAGGGCCAGGTCGCTATAGTCGGCCACTACATCCGAGAAAATAGTCTGAGCCTCGGCATCCTTGCCGAAAAGCCGGCCTATAAGCAGAATCCATTCAGCTCGAGATATAGGCGATGTCTCCAGATAGTCGGCCATCTCTACGGCTACCATCCCGGTGGGAAAGCTTGCTGCGTTTGCCCCTTGCATTGGCGAGCGGAGCACTACCTCAGTGCCGGCAGCCGCAAGGCGTTCTACCGATGGCATTTCTGACGTGCCGACATCGGTCACTTTTCCCTGGGCGAGCAAAGCGCACACTGTGTCGTTTTTCGGAAAATAGGCGGCATCAGCCACCGATTTAACGGCTCCAATGGCCCCGAGTTCGTTGATTGCAGAGGTGTGGACCGCCGAAAAAACAGCGGCGTTCTGCACAGGAGTACGTATCACCGATACATCTGCTGGCAGTTGCTCCGGCATCGCCGAATCGCGGTCCACCAGCAGGTAGCGTGCCAATTGCCGTGTACTGTCCCATGGATTGGTTATCTCGGCAAGTGTGGTGCCGTTGCCAAAATCTACCAATGTAAGGTAGTGGCAATGGTGGGTCAGAGTGTCGGGTGTGGCGGCGCCTACTATTATATCGTCGACACCACTGCCGTTGCGGTTGCACGATGAAAGCCCCGGCAGCGCGACTGCGGCCAGGGCTATTATGAGGCAGGGTAGAGTGCGCATCAATTTTCTCCGTAGGGATTGGGTCCGTATTTATTGTCGGGTCCGCTCGGCAGGCACATCAGCACTATCCATGCAATGCTAAGAATCATGTTGATGAAGAAAGGTGCTGCTGCATCCTTAAGCATCGAGGTGATGTGTGTAAGGTCGAAATTGGTAGATCCGGCCATCTGCAGATAGGGGAGCATTGCCGAAACCATCCATCCACCAAGTACGAGAGATATCACGAAGAAGCCTACAAGCCACCATCCGCTGCGGCCGGTGTCGTGCAAGCGTCGCGTGTTGATTGCGAGCATGGGTAGTAAGCAGGCCAGCATTGCAATATAGCTTACGAAGGGAATGCTGCTTACTATTACATAGAATAGCATGGCCCACCAATATTCCGCGCGTGTTGAGCGTCCTTTGAAGTTGACGTAGTTGATGAAAAACATCTTTACGGCAGTAACGAAGTCTACATTCATATAGCAGTTGTTATTAGAAGTTTTTACACGGATGCCGGAATTCTTTCTAAAATTCCGATTCTGTCGCAAAGATAATGATTATTGCCAAATATATAATATCTAACTCGCTAAAAAATGGTATAGTTCCACTAATTGACCCCGAAATTGTATTGTAACTATCCCTGCACTGGCAATGCTCCACCATGCGGTCTTTTATAGCATATTGTAAAAAATGACAGGACTTACCGGCAGCGGTAAGTCCTGTACAAACTGTAAGTTTAGTGTCAATTGTAGGCTGGATAGCGTGGCAGGAGTTGCCATGGGCGGTATGCTTCGCCGAGGGCGCGTACATTGCGGTGCCAATACGGATCGGCGTTGCCTTCCAGAAGTTTTTGCGGCTCGGAGGGAAGTGGCGCCTGTGCCCAGGTTCCTTCGCGGATTTCGCGTTCGAGCTGTCCTGCCCCCCAGCTGCTGTAGCCTATGAAGAACCGTATGTTGCCATCGGCCGGATAACCACTGTTTATATACTCGATTACCGAATCGAAATCGCCACCCACATACAATCCATTGCCTATCGGACGGCCATCGGGTATCACATCGGGCCCGAGGGTGTGGATGAAGTAAAGACGGTCGAGGCCGAGTGGGCCACCGCAATACACCGGTTGATCGGCTTCTGGGCTCACGCCATCAAGAAGTTCCGATAGCATATATTCGGTACGGTTGTTCATCACCACACCGGTGGCGCCTTCATCGGAGGCGTATTCTATAATAGAAATTACTCCGTGATTGAAGTACGATTCCTTCAGGAAAGGTTCGGCAACCAGCAGGCCGCCGCAACGCGGAGCGCGTTCGTCGATTGCTACGACGTGGAAAAGACCGTTGGCTAAATTCTTCATCTCACAAACAGTTGGTTAATTATATCTTTACAACGTCTACGCGCGCGATATGGTTTTGTGAAATTTACCAAAATTCTTTCCTTCGTAGCCTATTCTTGCCGATACAGTAGGGGCGAAAAAAAGGGCTGTATCTCGCGACAGAGCCCTCTAATAATCTACAATCTATAAAAACATATATCTTATGAAAGAATTGGATCAGGGGTTGGCTCCGGAATGGAACTACTTCCCTTTTCCGATGCAAAAGTAATAACAAAGGTTCATATGTGCAAATATTTGTTTAAAAATTATTTTATTATTTATTCTCCTGCTCTTTCCTTTTGCTGTTACACCCTTTATTCATATCTTTGCCATCCATAATTACTAATCACTATTTTTACAATGATCAAAACACTGAAATTTATTCTTTCGGCTCTTGTGCTGGGCATCGCCCTTTCGTCTTGCGGCGACGCCAGCAATGAAGCCACAACCACGCGTACCTTCACCGGTTGCTTTGCTATAGTGCGCGACAGCGATAACCCCACCGGCAGAGGCTACGATAAACTCACCTACGAGGTGAAGCTGAATTATACCACCGGTATGGCCCAAATCAATATCAAGGATCTGCAACTTGATGAGAATACTACATATAATAATGTGTCCATAGCCGATATCCCTTTCAAGATCACAAAAGAGGGTTGGGTGGAAGTGACTTCCAATAATACTGTCGGTGTCGTGGCCGGAAGTGAACGCGAACTTGCGCTTACAGGCCTCGACCTGCGCATGTGCGACCGCTATATAGCCGATAGCTACTATCGTGTATTTTATATGAACTATACCATCGATGGCCAGTATACTGTTCTGTCGTCTCCTGTGGCTCAGTATCAGTTCGGCACTACCATGTCAACTTCGCCAGAGGGTGTGTATGAAACCACTGCGACTGACTATGTATTCGGCATCGATCCGAAGAACATGACGTTCAATCTCCTTATTAAAAATACTGCGTTCGTAGAGCAGATGCCCTCCATGAACATTCTTCTTGAAAAAGTTCCTTTCACCGTTTCGGGAAGCACGCTGTCGTTCAAGGCCGATGAGATTGTTCCTAAGATTGGTGACACCCCATATCCCGGCTACACCATCACAGACCTCAATGGATATCTCGACCTTTCAACAGGTATGACTATGAGATTCAGCTGCACGCCTGAGAAGATGCCTCTCGATTTTAATGTCAGTGTCGACTGCAAATACACATTCTCTAAATAAGTATATAAGTCCCGCCCTTGTCGGCGGGACTTTTTCGTTAGTGGGACGCCATGCGTCCCGCTCGTTTTTTTGCACGCAAATGTTGAAAAGTTTTTTATCGGTCGTTGGCGTTAATTAAAACAAAAAGCGTATCTTTGCACCCAAAAGCGAGTAGTGTGTCCGGCCGGAGGGTTGGTCTGTGCTCTTGGCTTTGACGGCCTTTGGCTTGCCTGTTCTCTCTCCCGGGCTGAGTCACAATTTATTACCGACCGAAGAAAATACATATAACAAAAAAATATGATATCATCAGCCATCTTTGGAATTGAGAACAACGGGGTGCTTGCCATCACGGCTCTTATCACCGGCGTCGCTCTTGTGGGGCTGGCGCTGTGGATTGCCAAGCTTATTTCCCCGCGCTCATTCAACCCTCAGAAGGGCGAAGCCTATGAATGCGGCATCCCGACCCGCGGCGAAAGCATGTCGCAGTTTAAGGTTGGTTACTACCTCTTCGCTATCCTTTTTCTTATGTTCGACGTCGAAACTGTCTTCCTATTCCCCTGGGCAGTCCGCATGCGTGAACTCGGAGTCAACGGCTTGCTGAGCATTGCCGTATTTTTCGGTATTTTAGTGCTGGGTCTTGTTTATGCCTGGCGGAAAGGAGCGCTCGAATGGAAGTAACTACCAAAAGCATGCCGTATTCGGCATTCAAGGACAACGAATATATTGAAGGTCTCGTAAAGCAGCTTCAGGAAAGCGGAACCAATGTGATTGTCGGATCGCTCGACAAGCTCATAAACTGGGGCCGCTCGAACTCTATATGGCCACTCACGTTTGCCACAAGCTGCTGCGGTATTGAATTCGTGTCGCTCGGCGCTGCACGTTTCGATATGGCTCGTTTCGGTTGGGAAGTAGCGCGTTCGTCGCCCCGTCAGGCCGACTTCATGATGGTCGCCGGTACTATCGTTAACCGCATGGTGCCCGTCTTCCGTCGTCTCTACGACCAGCTCGCCGAGCCCAAATACGTTATCGCTTGCGGTAGCTGCGCTATCTCCGGCGGCCCATTCCGCAAGAGCTATCATGTGGCAAAGGGTATAGAGGATATCGTGCCCGTCGATGTGTTTGTGCCCGGATGTCCTCCACGTCCCGAAGCCATGATTTATGGCATAATGCAGCTTTCGCGTAAAATTAAGGTTGAACGATTCTTCGGTGGTGTGAACCGTCAGGAGAAACAAGCCGAATTCCTTGCCGCCCATCCGGTGGAAGGAGTAGAGGATTAAGTTCATCAATTCTTCACCATTATGGCAAATATCACCGAAAAGATAAGCAAGATCTTCCCCGGCGTGCAGGTTGAGGGAGACAATATTCCTGTGCTCACAGTTGCTGAGGACAAGTGGCACGAAACCGCTCTCAAGCTCCGCGACTGCGAGGACTTGAAGATGGACTACCTCGTCACAATAGTCGGCATGGACTGGAAAGACAGCCTTGGCTGTATCTACTACCTCATGTCCACCGCTTTCGATCAGATTATTGGTGTTAAGGTTGTGGCTCGTGGCGATCGTCAGCAGCCCCTCATCCAGTCGGTTGCCGACGTTTGGAAAGTGGCCACACTCTACGAGCGCGAAGTCTACGATTTCTTCGGAATAATCTTCCTCGATAATCCCGACATGCGCCGTCTGTTCCTTAATATAGACTGGGTAGGATATCCCTTGCGCAAGGATTACGACGAGAACCCCGAGCTCAATCCCGTGAGCATAGAAAACGAACGTCAGTCCGATTTTACCGACGTTTACACCCAGGCTCCCGACGGCACTGTCCAGAAAAAGGAAGTGCGCATATTCGAAAAAGAAGATTTTGTGGTGAATATCGGTCCGCAGCACCCCGCAACCCATGGTGTGCTCCGTTTCCGTACCGCTGTCGATGGCGAAACCGTCAAGAAGATCGATGTATACATGGGATATATCCACCGTGGAGTAGAGAAACTCTGCGAGAACCTCATGTATCCTCAGACTCTCCACTTCATGGACCGTCTCGACTATTTCTCCGCCCATAACTATCACCATGCGCTCTGCATGCTCATAGAGAAGGCTGCCGGAATCGAAATCTCGCGTCGTGCTCAGGCCATCCGTGTCATGATGGATGAGTTGTCGCGTATCGCATCGCACTGTCTGTTCATCGGCACATACTGCATGGACCTCGGTGCTACTACAATGCTCTTCTACACACTTCGTGTACGCGAGCAGATTCTCGACATTATGGAGAAGACCTGCGGCGCCCGCATGACATTCAACTACGATTGCATCGGCGGCGTAATGGCCGATCTCGACAAGGATTTCGTAGCCGATGTTAAGGCCCTTTTGGCTGTTCTCCCTGCAAATATCAAGGAATACAACGAAATCTTCACCGGCAATGTCATCGCTCGCAATCGTCTCGAAGGCGTCGGTGTTCTCTCGCGTGAGGATGCAATAGCATATGCCATCACCGGTCCTTCCGGCCGTGCTTCCGGCTGGGCATGCGACATGCGTAAACTTCAGCCCTACAGCATTTATTCCGAGCTCGATTTCGAGGAGGTAACCGCTACAGAGGGCGATTCGATGGCTCGATTCAAATGCCGTCTCGAAGAAATTATGCAGTCAGCACGCATTCTCGAGCAGCTTGTCGACAATATACCCGACGGTGAATACTGTGTGAAGGTGCCCAAGATGCTTAAGTTGCCCGTTGGTAGCTGGTTCCAGCTCACCGAGGGTTGCCGTGGTGCCTTTGGCCTCTATCTCGAGAGCGATGGCTCTACAAAGCCCTACCGTCTGAAGATCGCACCCCCCTGTCTGCCGGCTGCCGCTGTGGTCGACCACCTGACACGTGGCGAGAAAATCGCCGACCTTATAACCATCGGCGGATCACTCGACTATATCGTGCCCGATATTGACCGTTAATATTCCGCATAACAAGCCAATCAGTAATTTCACAATCGCAATATGCAAGACTTGTCAGTAATCACCGAGTGGATTCATAGTTTCCTGGCCTCTTTCATGCCCGGATGGCTCACCACTACGGTAGAATGTGTCCTGATCGGTGTAGGCCTGCTTCTGGTCTATGCCTTGCTCGCACTCTTCTATATATACTACGAGCGTAAACTTTGCGCCGCTTTCCAGTGCCGCCTTGGTCCTAACCGTGTGGGCCCTATGGGTCTGTTGCAGAGCTTCGCCGATATGTTCAAGATGCTCATCAAGGAAATTATCCATCTCAACCATATCGACCGCTTCCTGTTTGCACTCGCTCCCTATCTGGTGATTCTCGCCTCCATGCTGGCTTTCGCCGTTCTTCCTTGGGGTAACGGTCTGCAGATCATCGACTTCAATATCGGTATTTTCTTCCTTATTGCTGTCTCGAGCATCGGCGTGCTCGGTATTCTCCTTGCAGGTTGGTCGAGTAACAATAAGTTCACACTCATCGGTTCGCTCCGTTCGGGCGCGCAGATGGTCAGCTACGAACTCTCTATCGGTCTGTCGGTCATCACTATAGTATGTCTTGCCGGCACTATGTCGGTAGGCGGTATCGTGCAGGCTCAGTCTGATCTCTGGTTCATCTTCAAAGGCCATGTACCCGCTATCATAGCATTTGTAATATATATGATTGCTGGTACTGCCGAAACCAACCGTGGCCCGTTCGACCTTCCCGAGGCCGAGAGCGAGCTTACTGCCGGATACCACACTGAGTATTCTGGTATCCACTTCGGTTTCTTCTACCTCGCCGAGTACCTCAACCTCTTCATCGTTTCCGGCGTGGCATCGCTGCTCTTCTTCGGTGGTTGGATGCCGTTCCACATCCCCGGTTGGGAATCGTTCAACCATATTATGGACTACATTCCTTCCGTCATCTGGTTCCTTGGCAAGGCTTTCGTTCTGTCATTCATCATCATCTGGTTCAAATGGACATTCCCCCGTCTCCGTATCGACCAGCTGCTTGCTCTTGAATGGAAATACCTTCTCCCCATCAACCTTGTCAATCTCGTATTGATGGTACTCATCATAGTCTTCGGTTGGCATTTCTAATCCTTAGTCTCTAATATAATAACACTCCATACAAATGAGCGATAATAATGGCAAGATTGCCCAGGTGATAGGCCCGGTAGTCGACGTTGTCTTCGAAGGCGAGGGCAATATCCTTCCGCCCATATACACTGCCTTGAAAATCGACCGTCCCGACGGCTCCGAGACGATATTGGAAGTGGAGCAGCACATCGGTGAGAACACCGTGCGCTGCGTGGCCATGGAAAGTACCGACGGTCTTCGCCGCGGTCTTGAGGTCAAGAACCTCGAGCGTCCCATATCGGTGCCTACCGGTGAGCAGATTAAAGGACGTCTGCTCAATGTCATCGGTGAGGCTATCGATAAACTTCCTGCCCTGAACCGCGACAATCTCAGGTCTATCCACCAGCCTGCTCCCGAATTTGAGGACCTTACCATCGGTACCGAGATTCTCACCACTGGTATCAAGGTCATCGACCTTCTCGAGCCCTATAGCAAGGGTGGTAAGATTGGTCTGTTCGGTGGTGCCGGTGTAGGCAAGACCGTGCTCATCATGGAGCTTATCAACAATATCGCCAAAGGACACGACGGTTTCTCGGTCTTCACTGGTGTGGGAGAGCGTACCCGCGAGGGTAACGACCTGCTCCGCGAAATGATCGAGAGTGGCGTCATGAAGTATGGCGACAAATTCAAGGAAGGTCTCGAGAAAGGCGAGTGGAATCTTGCCGATGTCGACAAGGAACAGCTTGCTCAGTCGCAGGCGACCCTCGTGTTCGGCCAGATGAACGAACCGCCGGGTGCCCGTCTCCGTGTAGCCCTCTCGGGTCTTACTGTTGCCGAGCAGTTCCGCGATCAGGGTGCCGGTGGTAAGGACGTTCTCCTGTTCATCGACAACATCTTCCGTTTCACCCAGGCCGGTTCTGAGGTTTCGGCTCTCCTTGGCCGTATGCCTTCCGCCGTAGGTTATCAGCCTACTCTTGCTTCTGAAATGGGTGCCCTACAGGAACGTATCACATCGACCAAGAACGGATCTATCACCTCTGTGCAGGCTATCTATGTGCCTGCCGACGACTTGACCGACCCGGCTCCTGCCACTACCTTCAGCTTCCTCGATGCCACCACCGTGCTCAACCGTAAGATTACCGAGCTCGGCATCTATCCGGCTGTCGATCCTCTCGAATCTACTTCGCGTATTCTCGACCCCAATATCGTGGGCGAGGAGCACTACAATACCGCGCAGGCTGTCAAACAGCTCCTTCAGAAATACAACGAACTTCAGGATATCATCGCCATCCTTGGTGTCGACGAGCTTTCCGATGACGACAAACTTGTCGTACACCGCGCACGTCGCGCACAGCGCTTCCTCTCGCAGCCATTCCACGTGGCCGAGCAGTTCACCGGCCTCAAGGGTGTGCTTGTGCCTCTGAGCGAGACTATCCGTGGCTTCAAGATGATTCTTAATGGTGAAGTCGACGAATATCCCGAGCAGGCATTCCTCAATGTCGGCACTATCGACGACGCCATCGAGAAAGGCAAACGTCTTCTCGCCGAAGTTCAATAACCTTAAGACGTATTCAACACATGACACTGAAAATTATATCGGCTCAGGAAGTTATTTTCGATGGAGAAGTGACATCCGTGACTCTGCCCGGTTCCAACGGCGAGTTCACGGTGCTACGCAACCATGCAACTCTCCTTTCCACTCTTGTCGCCGGGAACGTCCGCTATACCGACGAGGCCGGCGTAGAGTCCAATGCCAGCATCACAGGCGGCATTGCCGATATCGATAATAATGTAGTGTCTGTATGTGTCTATTGATAGAAATATGAAGCGCCTGTATACAATACTCACGGTTTTTCTGCTCAGTGCTTTCGCTGGCTTCTCTGCATATTGCTCTGAAGCTACCGACAGTGCGTCGCAGGAAAAACTTAACCCCAAGGAAATCATTTTCGAGCACCTTGGCGACGCGTATGGTTGGGAAGTGCCTTTCGACCATCACCATCGTATACCTCTCCCTGTAATAGTATACGGCACCGATGGCTTCCATTGCTTCTCTTCATCGCACATCACCGGGGGAGAGACCTACGACGACAACGGTCATCTCTTCTGTCTTGCCCCGTACGGAAGCCCCCACGAGGGCAAAGTCGTTGAGATTGTCGACGGCAAGGAAGTCCGTCCCATCGACATTTCAATCACCAAAAACGTTGCGGCGCTCATCATCTCGGTTTTACTTGTAGCCGGTCTTTTGCTCTGGCTCGCGGCTTTCCACCGTCGCAACAAGTTCAAGGCTCCGCGCAAGGGCCTCGGTGCGATCGAGGCATTGGTCACATTCATCTACGATGGTGTCATCAAGCCCACTCTCGGACCTCAGGCACGTAAGTTCGCTCCCTATCTTGTCACGGTGTTCTTCTTCATCCTGGCAATGAATCTTCTGGGCCTTATCGTCATTTTCCCCGGTGGCGCCAACCTCACCGGTAATATCGCTGTAACTCTGGTTCTGTCGGTCATCACCTTCCTGGTGACAAATCTTATGGCCAACAAACACTATTGGAAAGAGATATTCTGGCCCGAGGTACCCATCTGGCTCAAATGTCCGATTCCCATCATGCAGGTAATCGAAGTATTCGGCATGTTCACCAAGCCGGCTGCGCTCACCGTGCGTCTGTTCGCCAACATGATGGGTGGCCATATGATTGTCATCACACTCACACTGCTCATTTTCATCTTTAGTGCCGTAAGCCCGGCTGCCGGTGGTGGTGCGACAGTCGTCTCTCTCATATTCTCGATTTTCATGCTCCTCATCGACGTTCTTGTCAGCTTCATTCAGGCATACGTGTTCACCATGCTTTCCACCATCTTTATCTCATTGGCGCAGGAACACGAGCACACAAAGGAAGCACATGAGGTCGAGGAAGCACTTCAGTCAGAGCTCGCTCAGGGCCCGCTGGTAGAAAAACATTGATTATTCAAAAAATTTAAATACACTCTAAAACTTAAAACTATGTTTGGTCTTTTAGCAGAACTTTCCCTTACGGGTCTGGGCGCCAGCATCGGCGCAGCAATCGCAGCAATCGGCGCAGGTATCGGTATCGGTAAAATCGGTGCTGCCGCTATGGAAGCTATCGCACGTCAGCCCGAAGCTGCCGGCGACATCCGAAGCAACATGATCGTCATCGCCGCCCTCGTGGAAGGTGTGGCTCTCTTCGCCGTTATCGTCTGCGTTCTCGCTCTGTTCGTATAATCATCTGCAAATCCTTGTAAATGGAACTATTCACGCCTGATTTTGGCCTCATTTTCTGGATGTTTGTGGCCTTCGGAGTGCTTTTCCTGGTGCTCTGGAAATTCGCTTGGCCTATCATCCTCAAAACGGTCGACAGCCGGGCCGAACTCATCGACAAGGGTGTTGAATACGCGCAGAATGCCAAGGAACAGCTCGATAATGCCCGCCGCGAGGCCGAAACCTATCTTAATGAAGCTCGTCGTCAGCAGGCCGACATCCTCCGGGACGCCGACAAGATGAAGACTCAGATCATTGAGCAAGCCCGTCAGGCTGCTCAGGTGGAAGCCCAGAAGGTGATGGACAACGCTAAGCTCCAGATTCAGCAACAGCAGAAGGAAGCTCAGCAGCAGTTCCGAAATCAAGTGAGCGAATTCGCTCTTGCCATCGCCGGCAAAGTTGTGCATCGGCAGATGGAAGAGGACAACGCCCAAAACCAGTTGGTCGACTCTTTGCTCGACGAGATTGAAAAGAAAAACTGATTCAGATGGACCAAGGCCTGATACCCCGCAGATATGCCAAGGCGCTCTACGAAGTTGGCGATAAACGGCACGACAATGAAAAGCTCTATGGGCTTATGCAGTCTCTTGCCGACGCTTTCGTAGCCCAGCCGGCTCTATCTGCCACACTTGCGAACCCCTTTGTGGCTGACAGCGACAAAACTTCGCTTCTGCTCCATGCCGTCTATGGCGCCGACATCGATGCCGCAGACACCACCTATGTGGATTTTGTTAAGCTCCTCGAGCGGAACAAACGTGTCGACCTGGCCCGAGCCATCGCAATTGCCTTTATCGATCTCTACCGTAAGGAACACTCTATATATTGTGTCCGTGTCACAAGTGCGGCTCCCATGGGAGCTGCCGAGAAAGCTCGCCTCGAGAAAATCGTCGGTGAGCACATCGGAAACGGAACAATGGAGTACCAATACTCGGTAGACCCCTCCCTGATCGGAGGTTTCACCGTAACCGTCAATTCCGAAAGACTCGACGCTTCGGTGAGCAACGAACTCAAGCGCTTGCGCTTAAGTCTTATTAATTGATTTTTCCTCTCTCTCACTCATTAACTGTACATTTCTACGCAAGACCTTCGCAAACAATGATCAATCCAAGCGAAATATCCCAAGTATTAAAGCAGCAACTCGAAAACGTTAACTCCAAAATCGCGTTCGAGGAAGTGGGCACCGTGCTCGAAGTGGGCGACGGTGTGGCTCATGTCTACGGTCTCGACAATGTAGGCGCCAACGAGCTTGTGGAGTTCGAGAACGGCGTCAAAGGTGTTGCTCTCAACCTTGAGGAAAGCAACGTCGGCGTCATCCTGCTCAATGAGGTCAACAAGGTGACCGAGAACATGACCGTTAGGCGCACAGGCGAAATCGCATCCATTCCGGTAGGCGAAGGCTTGCTGGGCCGCGTCGTCAACATCCTCGGCGAGCCCATCGATGGCCGTGGTCCTATCGGCGGAGACCTCATCCGTCTCCCGCTCGAGCGCAAGGCTCCCGGTGTTATCTACCGTCAGCCTGTTACCCAGCCCCTCCAGACCGGTCTCAAAGCCATCGACTCCATGGTGCCTATCGGCCGCGGACAGCGCGAGCTGATCATTGGCGACCGTCAGATCGGTAAGACTGCCATCGCCATCGACACCATCATAAACCAGCGCAAAGGCTTCGAGGAAGGCAAGCCCGTATACTGCATCTATGTAGCTATCGGTCAGAAAGCCTCTTCTATCGCTGCAACTGTCGAGTCACTCCGTCAGCACGGCGCTCTCGAATACACAGTCGTGGTTGCTGCCACAGCTTCAGAATCGGCTGCCATGCGCTACCTCGCACCTTTCGCAGGTGTTGCCATCGGCGAATACTTCCGCGATACCGGTCGCGACGCCCTCATCGTCTACGATGACCTCTCCAAGCAGGCTGTTGCATATCGTGAGGTATCCCTTATCCTCAAGCGCCCCTCAGGCCGCGAGGCATACCCTGGCGATATCTTCTATCTCCACTCGCGTCTGCTCGAACGTGCCGCCAAGATTATCGACAACCAGGAAGTGGCATCCCAGATGAACGACCTTCCTGCAGTTCTCAAACCTCTTGTGAAAGCAGGTGGCTCTCTTACCGCTCTTCCTATAATCGAGACTCAGGCCGGCGACGTATCTGCATACATCCCTACCAACGTAATTTCGATTACCGACGGTCAGATCTTCCTTGAAACTGCACTCTTCAACCGTGGTATCCGTCCGGCCATCAATGTCGGCATATCCGTGTCGCGTGTAGGTGGTTCCGCACAGGTAAAGGCTATGAAGAAAGTGGCCGGTACCCTCAAGATCGACCAGGCACAGTTCCGCGAACTCGAATCATTCACCAAGTTCGGTGGCGATATCGACGCCGTTACCGCACGTGTGATCGACAAGGGCCGCAAGAACGAACGTCTCCTTATCCAGCCACAGTATCATCCCATGGCTGTCGAAGAGGAAATCGCAGTTATATATTGCGGTGTGAACGGTCTTCTGGCCAATGTACCCATCGATAAGGTAGCCGAATTCGAAAAACAGTTCCTCCAGCTGCTCCATGCAAAGCATGCCGACGACGTGCTGGCCGTTCTTGCAAGCGGAAAACTTACCGACGAAGTCTCGGATAAACTTAAAGCAGCCGCTCTCGAAGTGAGCGCCCGATTCTAATCTGTTACAATGGCAACTTTACGCGAACTCAAAGGCCGAATCGGCTCCGTAGCTTCTTCCGAGAAGATTACAGGCGCCATGAAAATGATATCATCGGCCAAAATGCACAAGGCCGAAGGCGTGTTGCGTCGACTCATTCCTTTCAAGGATTGTGTCCGCACCATTATTGCAAGTCTTCTGTCGTCCGACGCACCGGTGAGCTCGCCGCTGGCTCAGCCACGCCGCATCGTACGGAAAGTTGCTCTTGTCGTGCTCGGTAGCGATGATGGCCTTTGCGGTGCTTACAACGTGAACATTTTCAAAGGCGTTCTCGAAACCATTGCCGCTCTTCGTGCCGAATATGGCAGCGATATCGAAATCGAAATTATTCCTGTCGGAAAGAAAATGGCAAAAGCTTTCGCCAGAATCTCCGATCCTAAGGTTTCGGTCTCGATACCTCAGCAACTCAACTCCAAGAGTGAGGGCGACGATGTGAAAGCATTCTCTATGGAACTCGAAAATGCTTTCCTCGATGGACGATACGACAAGGTGACAGTAATATACATGCACTACCACTCGGCCGGACGTCAGCGTTACACCGCCGACGACTATCTCCCCGTGGCTGTGGCCGATATTGCTGATGGCTCCGCCGCAGGACGCCCGTGTCTCTTCGAGCCCGATGCTTCTGCTATTTTCGCAGCCGCACTCCCCATGTATTTGCTGTCGCGGATGCAGTCTGCCTTTGCCGAGAATCGGGCTTCCGAACAAGCCGCACGCGTCATGGCTATGCAAAGCGCCAACGACAATGCCCAGAAGCTGCTCGAACAACTTCAACTCGAATATAATAAACTGCGCCAGGCAGGAATCACCACCGAGCTTCTCGACATCGTCGGAGGCCAGGCGCGCGACTGACAGGCCAGCCCCTCATAATAGGATAATAGTATAAATAAATCATACCACATAAATGGGTAGTGTAAAAGAATACTTTTCATCGTTAGGTACCGGCATTGCAAGCCTCCTCAAAGGCATGAAAGTGACCGGTAAAGAGTTCATCACTCCGAAAATTACAGAGTGCTATCCCGAGAACCGCGAAACACATCACCCGGCTTCGCGTTTCCGTGCCGAACTTCACTTCGTATACGACGCCGAAGGCAACCACAAATGTATCGCCTGCGGTAGTTGCGAGCGCAATTGTCCCAACGGCACTATCACCATCGAATCCAAGATGGTGACTACACCTGCGGGAACCAAGAAAAAGAAGCTCGACAAATACTTCTATGATCTTGGAAGCTGCACTTTCTGTCAGCTGTGTGTCACAAATTGCCCCACCGACGCCATCGCTTTCGACAACGATTTCGAGCAGGCTGTCTTCACTCGTGGCAAACTTGTGAAAAAGCTCAATTATCTTCCTGAAAAAGAAGAACCGGAGCCCACTCCCGAAGAACTCGCCAAAGCCGCTGCCGAGCGCGAGGCTAAAATAGCTGCCGCTAAAGCAAAGGCTGCTGCCGCCAAAGCCGCTAAAGAAGCTGCCGCCGCTGGAAAAAGCGAGGACGCTCCGGCTGCCGAATAAGAAAAAAATCAATAAACCAATATGGAATCAGTAGGAAGTATAATTTTGTATTTCATCGTCGCTTTGTCGATGATTGTCTTCTCAGTGCTGGCCGTAACGACCCGGAAGATTCTCCGGGCTGCCACATACCTGCTGTTCACTCTTTTTGCCGCTGCCGTGGTATATTTCATGCTCGACTATGAATTCCTCGGTGCTGTGCAGATTGCGGTGTACGCCGGTGGCATTGTGGTGCTCTTCGTTTTTGCAATTCTGCTCACAAGCCGCCCGGGCGACAATACCGAACGCCTCACATCGCGTTCGCGTGTCCTCGGTGGTATTGCTGCCGTTGCCACTCTGTTGGCTGCCGGATATGCCTTGCTGAGCCGTTGCATGGTCTTCGCTGCCAAGCCTGCGATGGATGCTCCCACCATGGATGCCGTCGGCACCGCATTGATGGGTACCGGAGAAGGCCAGTACTTGCTGCCTTTCGAGGCAGTGAGCGTTTTGTTGCTCGCATGTATAATCGGTGGCGTCGTTGTTGCCCGTAAACGCTGAAAATTATGGAAATTACAGCAGTCTACTATCTCATTCCGGCGCTTATCATGTTCTGCTGCGGTGTATATGGTTTTATCACCCGTAAGAACATGATTGCTATGCTCATTTCCCTTGAGCTTATGCTCAACGCCGTCGATATCAACTTTGTGGTGTTCAACCGTTTCCTCTATCCCGAACAGATGGAGGGCATGTTCTTCACCCTTTTTGCAATCGCTATCGCAGCTGCCGAGACAGCTCTGGCTATTGCCATTATTATCAATATTTTCCGTGCTGCCAAGAATATCGATGTGCGCACCCTTAACGAAATGAAATTCTAAGCTTTATGGATGTGACATTACCTATATTGATTCTGGCCATCCCGCTGTTTATGTTCATCTTCCTCGGCCTGCTCGGCATGAAGATGTCCCATAAGCTGGCCGGTATCCTCGGAACTCTCGGCATGGGTACGGTGCTCGTCCTCTCCTATACCACCGCATTCACATATTTCTTCAGCGGAGCCCCCGAATTCATCAACGCCGCCGGCGAACGTCTGCAGTACATCGTCTTCAACCAGACATGGCTCGCTTTCACCGACAAGCTCGTGATACGGCTTGGCTTCATGCTCGACCCCATCTCTGCCATGATGCTTGTGGTTATCACCACGATCTCGTTCATGGTACATCTCTATAGCATGGGTTACATGCGCGACCACCATGGCGTGTTCGAGCATGGTTTCCAGCGTTTCTATGCTTTCCTTTCGCTTTTCAGCTTCTCGATGCTCGGTCTTGTGGTTGCTACCAACATCTTCCAGATGTATATCTTCTGGGAGCTCGTAGGTGCATCCTCATATCTCCTCATCGGTTTCTACTACACTAAGCCGTCTGCAGTATCAGCTTCTAAGAAAGCATTTATTGTCACTCGTTTTGCCGACCTCGGCTTCCTCATCGGTATCCTCGTGCTGTCGTTCTATACCGGCACATTCAACTTCACCGACCTCACCTCTGTGCCCGTTGAAGGCATGGCCAATGTATTCCAGGTGAGCGAGGGCACTGCCGAAGGCATCCGTGGTCTCATCGCAAACCATCCCGCACCCGTATTCATGGGTGGATCGGTGCTCACTTGGGCGCTTGTGCTCATCTTCATGGGCGGTATGGGTAAATCGGCAATGATGCCCCTCCACATCTGGCTCCCCGATGCCATGGAAGGTCCTACACCTGTTTCGGCTCTTATCCACGCTGCAACCATGGTTGTCGCAGGTGTATACCTTGTTGCCCGCCTCTTCCCCCTCTACCTTATGGAAGAGACTTCGCTCGACATCATCACCGTAGTAGGTGCGCTCACCGCGTTCTATGCCGCTATGGTAGCCTGCGCACAAGTCGATATCAAGCGCGTGCTTGCATTCTCCACCATTTCGCAGATTGCTTTCATGATGGTTTCCCTCGGTGTCGCACGTCCTGAGTTCCATCATGGTCTTGGCTACATGGCTTCCATGTTCCATCTCTTCACCCACGCCATGTTCAAGGCTCTGCTCTTCCTTGGTGCTGGTGCGCTCATCCATGCAATCGGCTCCAACGACTACACCGCAATGCACGGTCTCCGCAAATACATGCCCATCACACACTGGACATTCCTCATCGGCTGTCTCGCCATTGCAGGTATCATACCGTTCTCCGGATTCTTCTCCAAAGACGAAATCCTCAGCTCTTGCCTTGGCAACAGCACTGTGGTCTACATCTGGATGTCGGCTGTAGCCGGTCTCACAGCGTTCTACATGTTCCGTCTCTACTTCCTCATCTTCTGGTGGAAGGAACACAAAGTACACGAAGGACACCATGCTCCCCACGACCAGCCCTGGACCATGTCGCTCCCCCTCATCATCCTTGCTGCCGTATCGTGTGTGGCCGGTTTCATTCCTTTCGGTAACTTTGTTACCTGGAATGGCCATGCCTACGACTTCATTGCACATTTCGACTGGGGCGTGGCAACTATCAGCCTCATCATCGCAGTAGCCGGTATCGTACTTGCCGGTGTGATGTATATGCGCGAAAACACTCTCCCCGAAAAGTTCAAGAACGCCGTTCCTGCTCTCTGGGACTGGTGCTACCACCGCTTCTACTGGGATGAACTTTATATGTTTATCACGCACAAGATTATTTTCAACGGTATCTGCCGTCCTCTCGCTTGGTTCGACCGCCACATCATCGACGGTACAATGGATTCTTTCGCCACTGTGACCAACAAGGCATCCGAAGCCATCAAACCCTTGCAGAGCGGTCAGATTCAGATGTATGTATGGTGGTATCTTATCGGAGCGCTCGCTTTGGGCACCGTTACAGTGCTTTGCCTCATCTGATAAGTTCCTAACAGTGCTATTAACAGAAAAACAGTAAAGTAAGATGCTTTCCAACATATTGATTTACTTCGTGGTGATTCCGCTGCTTATGCTCGGCGGTCTTGCCCTGTGCCGGAATATCCGTCAGATCCGTGCCGTGGCCGTTATCGGTTCGCTCGCTCTGACAGCTCTCTCTGTCTATCTTCTGGTAGACTTTCTGGCTCTCCGTGCCGCCGGTGAAAATGCTCCAATGCTCTATGTCGACTCCTGGACTTGGTTCGAGCCCCTCAACATCCACCTCGCGGTTGGTGTCGATGGTATCTCGGTTGCCATGATTCTCCTGTCTTCCATCATTGTGCTCGCCGGCTCATTCGCTTCGTGGACCATCGCCCAGCCCAAGGCTTTCTTCCTTTGGCTCATTCTTCTCTCCACCGGAGTATTCGGTTTCTTCATCTCCATCGACCTCTTCACCATGTTCATGTTCTATGAGGTCGCTCTTATTCCCATGTACCTTCTCATCGGTGTCTGGGGATCGGGTCGCAAGAACTACTCCGCAATGAAGCTCACTCTCATGCTCATGGGTGGATCGGCATTCCTCATGCTCGGCCTCATCGGCATCTACTACCATTCGGCTCCCGAAGGTGGTCAGCTCACTTGGAATATCCTCGAGATTGCTAAGAACGACGCCATTTCCCATGGCTGGCAGACATTCCTCTTCCCCATGACATTCGTTGGCTTCGGTGTGCTTGGCGCTATGTTCCCCTTCCACACTTGGAGCCCCGACGGTCACGCTTCGGCTCCTACCGCTGTCTCGATGCTCCATGCAGGCGTGCTCATGAAGCTCGGTGGATATGGCTGCTTCCGTGTTGCCATCTACCTCATGCCTCAGGCTGCTCACGAGCTTTCCTACATATTCCTTATCCTCACAGGTATCTCGGTTGTCTACGGAGCCTTCTGTGCTTGCGTCAAGACCGACCTTAAGTATATCAATGCCTACTCTTCGGTGTCGCACTGCGGTCTGGTGCTCTTCGCCATCCTCATGCTCAACTCCACAGCGATGACCGGTGCCATCATGCAGATGCTCTCGCACGGTCTCATGACTGCACTCTTCTTCGCTCTGATCGGTATGATATATGGCCGTACCCACACTCGCGAAATCACCCAGATGGGTGGCATGATGAAAATCCTGCCTTACCTCTCGGTATGCTACGTTATCGCCGGTATGGCTTCTCTTGGTCTTCCCGGTCTGTCGGGTTTCGTGGCCGAGATGACTGTCTTCGTCGGTTCGTTCCAGGCCGGTATGGCAAACTACCTCGCCGGTGAGGGCTCGCTTCGCCTCGTGTTTACCCTCGTGGCTTGCTGCTCGATTGTGATAACTGCGGTCTACATTCTCCGTGTGGTCGGCAAACTTCTCTTCGGTCCGGTCTACGACGAACATCACCTCACACTCACCGATGCAACATGGTGGGAACGACTTGCCACCGCTACACTCATTGTATGTGTGGCCGGAATCGGTTGCTTCCCCAACTTCTTCAATAACCTGATTAAAGCCACATTCACGCCCGAAATCTTCTCGGTGCTCGGCATGTAAACCACTCCCAAAGGAATAAATTGCAATGGATTATTCTCAATTTTTAGCTATGAAGCAGGAAATAGGCCTCCTGGTTGTATTCCTGCTGGTATTCCTCTACGACACATTCATGCCGAAGCAGACCCAGAAAGGTCTTCCGGTGTTTACTGTAGTCCTAATGATCATCGCCACTGCAGCCGGATTCTGCTGCCACTGCCTCGGTAGTGCCGCCGACACCACTGCATTCTCAGGCATGTATCAGACAAGCCCTGTAATTGCCGCAATCAAGAACATTCTCAACATCGGTGTTGTCATCGTCCTCATCCAGTCTATCAAGTGGGCTAACAGCGATGCAATGACAATGCGCCGTGGAGAGTTTTACGAGCTTCTGCTCGTCACACTCTTCGGCATGTATCTCATGATTTCGGCTCGCCACTTCCTTCTCTTCATCATCGGTCTCGAAAGCGCGTCGCTGCCTCTGGCTGCTATGGTCGCCCTCGATAAGAACCGCTACGAAAGCCACGAAGCAGCTGTCAAGTACATACTCACAGCCGTATTCTCCTCCGCGATTTTCATGCTCGGCCTCTCGTTCGTATATGGCCTCACCGGTTCGCTCTACTTCGAGAATATCTACTTCGCCCTCACAAACAAGCTCAGCGTCATGCTCGTGGCAGCCATCGCGTTTGTAATCGCTGGTATTGGCTTCAAGCTCTCGCTCGTGCCCTTCCACCTCTGGACTGCCGATGTCTACCAGGGTGCTCCTACTTCGGTCACATCCTACCTTTCGGTAATTTCCAAAGGCGCCACTGCATTTGCTTTCCTTGTTGTAATGGCTCAGGTATTCGGATCGGCCTATGCCAAGGTATGGGAATGGATGCTCTATGCACTCATCATCATCACCATCACCGTCGGCAACCTCTTCGCCATCCGCCAGCGTAACATGAAGCGCTTCCTCGCGTTCTCTTCCATCTCGCAGGCCGGCTACATCATGCTCGGTGTGATTGCCTACAACGCCATGGGCATGGCCGCTCTCATGTACTACGTGCTTGTCTACATCTTCTCCAACCTCGCTGCTTTCGGCGTAATCGGAGCTATCGAGAATGCTACCGGCAAAGTATCGATGGACGACTACCGCGGTCTCCACAAGACCAATCCCCGTCTTGCATTCTGCATGATGTTGGCCATGTTCTCGCTCGCAGGTATTCCTCCCTTCGCAGGCTTCTTCTCGAAATTCTTCATCTTCACCGGAGCTATCAATCAGGGTAGTGTTGCCATCTATGTGCTCGTGCTCATAGCGCTCATCAACACTATCATATCGCTCTACTACTATCTCCTTGTAGTAAAAGCCATGTATATCTCCGAAGAAGAATGCACCATCGCACGCTTCAAATCTGCGTGCTCCGAGCGTCTCGGCCTCATCATCACTGTAGCCGGTATCATCCTGCTCGGTATCGTTAGCTGCTGCTACAGCTCGCTTCTCGACCTCACATCGCTGAGCCAGATGCAGATGTACTTCCTACACTAACACAAACACACATATTCAACCATTCAGATGAAAGCCGCGACCTTTGGGCCGCGGCTTTTTGTACGTTCAAACATAGGGTATAATTACAATCCATGCGGAAACAGCAGATATTGCAAGGGGATTAGCTTCAAATTTATCTTTGCATAGCTTCCCTTTCTGTATTTCGACAAGAAATACGAGCATAAAAGTTTGTATATGATAGAAGAACTGAACGATATGTATAATTGGAATGTTATTAAGTAGATACAATATGTTCAACTTAAATAACTATGTAATTTCTATGATGAAAACACTTTTAAGGATAACGCCATTAGCTCTTATTTTGCTTGCATCCTGCACTCCTGCAAATCAATCACAGCCTGTTGCCGAAGATTCCAAGCAAGAGTTTGCATCTATTAAAGACGCCTATATTCAATTATCCCAGATTTCAGGGGTAACAGAAGATACAATCCCCGTTATTAAATTCGGTAAGTATGAGGTAAAGGTGGAGAATAATGTTGGAGCTACGAATCTTGATCGGGAACAGATTAAGAATACTGGAGATACGATGTTTTCCATTCTCGACAGAGTGCCTATGGAATATATTGTCAACGGAGCTACCAACAATCTTGCTGCTGGATTTGTATACGCTAATCAACTTTCAACCGATAAAAACGAAGTTTTAATCGTTGCATGCAGCGGAGAGGCTGGAATGTATTATGCTACATATGGCATTGCAAACGACTCTACCGTCTACGCACTCAGATTGTGCCCACTATCAATGCAAGGACAAAGGTTCACATTGACACTGGAAGATACTCCGGACCAACAAATCCACCTCATCAACTTCTACGAATAGTAAACTATAGGCATAATAGAGTTGTCTGCTGAAAAGGAAAAACGAATATGAGGCTGTGTCACAAATGAAGTGCACCCCAAAAGTTAGACAAAAAACTATTGGGGTGCACTTCATTTGGGCGAGTCAGAGTTTGTGGACCGATTCGAGGGTCGACAGCAGAGTGATTTCCGATTGGTCGAGCGCCTCGAAATGACGCAGTGCTGTGCCGAGTATTTCATTTGGTGCTTTATTTGAGCATCCAACGTATAGTCTTTCCTTGGCACGGGAGAATGCCACATAGAGAAGTCGTGCATAGTCCATAGCCGTCCCATTGCGCGACGATGCATCGAAAACAATCACATTGTCCATTTCCAGGCCCTTGGCCTTGTGAACGGTCATCACCGATAGCCGTTCCGACACTATGCCGTTGGCCAGTAGATCCGACTCATTGTATGTCGTAAGGTCGGTAAGATGCGATTCTGCCTGACTTCTGAAGTTCCTCTCCGTTTCTTTATTCACCACTAAGGTGTCTACAAGCTTCAGAAAATAGTCGAAATGCCGTATAGGTCCTATATACCCTCTGTTCTGAAGGTATGCTCTCGCATTCTCTAACTCTCCGGCGAGAGAACCGCTGTTGCACTTGAGCGCATGGCGGGTGCTTTCATATAGACTGCCGTATGCTGCCGAGAATCGCAATGCCGCTTTCATCACATTGCTGTGACTCTTTATTTTAGCCTGGATGGCAGCCTTGGGCTGAGCCATTGTGTCAAGTTTGGCTATCAGCGATACAGTCGCAGCCACATCGTCGCTTGCATTGTGGCTGTTGACGCCTTCAAGCTGCAATGTCTCTATAAGATTTTCGAGCTTGTGCGACCATAGTTTAGGCAGCAACAGCCGGGCTGTGTGCAGCGTATCTATATTTCCGGTTTGATCCTCTAATTGAGCGGGGACAGATAGCGAGGTGCGCCGCTGGAAATTATGCTTGAGTATCGCTGTGTCGAACCCAAGATTGTGGCCTGCCAGCGGGCTGTCGCCAATGTATGCCGATAGCGCGGCGAGCGCTTGCTGAGGTTCCATAAGTACAGCCTCGGCATAGGCCCGCACCATAGGATTGTCTTTCCCGTCCGATAGGAATCGCGATATCGACCGCTCGGTGCGTATGAACACCTCGAAACGGCTGCCCGGTACTTCTTTTCCGCCGGCTATTTTAACGGCTGCAATCTGAATCACATCATCTGCAAATACATCCAGCCCTGTCGTTTCGGTGTCAATCACCACGATTGGCTTTTCTGTATCGCTATAGGCCTTCAGGAACCGTTCTATGGCGGTCGGCTTCTGTAGCTCGAGCAGTTCATCACCCGACATGGCTCCTTCCTGAAGCAGATTCATGAGCTGCCGGGCTCCGGAAAGTGTCTTTACGGCCCGGGTCTGATATAGCAATCTTGCCCATTCCTGCCCTCGTGTGGGCCTGAGTACAACTGCCAGGTGTGCCCATATGGTTTTGAATGCAGCCTGATGGAATATATCGGGTCGCGACACATGGAAAAAATCAAATCCGTGCTCCGTCAGCAGATCGGCCACGAACTTACCGTCGTAGTTCGTATGCACGAGTATGCCTACGTTCTTGTCCGGATAGTCCTTCAACAGCTGTCGGGCCTGGGCTGCGGCCACCAGAGCAAGCGTGCGCTTATCGCCATCCCATGTCAGCAACGGATGGGCTGTATCGCTCTGGAAAACGGCCTTTGGCAGAAAATCGGTCGCTATGCCGAGATTGCGTCGTGCTATGCCGTTGCATAGGTTCACAAGGTAGTCGGGCGAACGGTAGTTTCGCTGCAGGCGTAGTATGTTTGTTCCGCATTGCTCCTTCACTGCATCGAGTGCACGCCCTCCGGCTCCGAGAAAACCGAATATCGCCTGCTGCTCATCGCCGAGGTAGAGGGCCGTGCGCCGGCCATGCACGCATACTCCGTCGATTATGGCGAGTTGCAGCGGTGTCATGTCCTGCACTTCATCCACTTGCAGCCATTTATAGCCGGTCATTTTCATGTCGGCGGCTGAGCGGTCGAGCAATGCCGTATATGTGTGAAGCAGCAGGTCGTCGTAGTCGAGCAGTCGGTTTGTCTCCTTGTATAGGGAATATGCTTCTATCATGGCGTGTTCGGCCTCTGTCGGATGTCTGTCGGGGCGACGTATCACTCTGTCGGGATGATCGTGCTCGAGTTGATACACATACATCGCCTTATCCAGAAAATCCTTCACAGCTGCCGGCTGGCATATGCCCAGAGCCGTCTTCAGATAATCCGTCACATCCTCTTCATCGATAACGGTAGCGTCGGGGCTGATAAGCTTGTTGGCGTGCAGGAATCTAAGGCAGAATCGGTGTATATTGCCTATGAATAGGCCCCGTGGGGCAGCCCCGAGATATCCGTGCACTCGGTTCTCCATTTCGCGTGCCGCACGATTGGTGAAAGTGAGGCACAGCATGTCGGCGAACGGTACTCCCAGTACTGTATTTGCATGAAAAACACGCCGGGCAAGGATGTGGGTTTTGCCACATCCCGGCCCGGCGAGAAGCAGTGCGGAGCTGTTGTGCAGCTCTACGGCTTTAAGCTGGTGTTGATCTATCATTCAGTTGCATAAGGCTTTATTATGGAGCCCCATATGCTGTATCCTTCCGGCTTCAGGTGCAGTCCGTCCGATGTCAGCTCTGCGCGGAGATTCTGCTCGGAGTCGGTGAAGAGAGGATAGAGATTGATCCATGTCACATCGAGCGACGGAGCTTCCGCGGCAAGTATCGCGTTTATCTCACGCACCACAGGCTCCTTGTCTTTTATACGGCTGTAGCGGCCGAATGAGTTGTTGATAGGTAGCAGCGACTGCAGGTACACTTTTGTTTCCGGTGTTTCGGCATGTATGCGTTTCACCACCTCGATAATCGACATAGCTACAGAGTCAGCAGGTATGGCATGGCTCACGTCGTTGACGCCGCATAGCAGGAATATTTTCGACGGCTTGCCCGATGTCACGTCTGTCAGTCGTTCGGCGATCCCTTCGGCGGTGTCACCGATAATTCCGCGGTTCACTACATCGGGAATGCCTGTGAGGGTTGCCCAATCACCACCTTCGGTCTGGCTGTCGCCGAGAAACACGATAGAGCCTGGCTTCACGCCCTCTTTTTTGAACATTGCCGCACGTTCGAGATAGTGCTCGTTGGGCTCTTCTTTAGGAAGACGTGCTTCGGCGGTGACAAATGCGGCCGCCAAAATCGCACACATAGCTATGACCTTTTTCATGTTCATGCTTCGGTCTTTTCGTGTTCACGATAAGCGTCCACGGCTTTTTTCACCGATCCATGCATCAGAAGCAGACGCTTGGCCTCGTCGTAGGGTAGGGCAAGCTCTTCCACAATCATACGGGTGCCGCGGTCCACCAACTTGGCGTTCGAAAGCTGCATGTTCACCATCTTGTTGCCTTTCACGCGGCCCATCTTGATCATGACCGATGTTGTGATCATGTTGCATATCATTTTCTGGCCGGTACCGCTCTTCATGCGCGAGCTGCCGGTCACATATTCAGGACCTACCACCATTTCGATGGCAATGTCGGCTGCCTCGCTCACAGGAGCGTCGGGATTCGAGGTTATGGCGGCGGTAAGTATGCCATGACGGCGGCATTCCTCAAGCGCTCCTATCACATAGGGAGTTGTTCCCGAGGCTGCTATACCTATCACGGTATCCTTGTCGTTGATGCCGAATTTCTCAAGGTCTTTCCAGCCTTGTGCGGTATCATCCTCGGCGTTCTCCACCGGATTGCGGAGTGCGGTATCGCCACCGGCGATAAGACCTATCACCCACGACGGATCCATGCCGAATGTCGGGGGTATTTCCGAAGCATCGAGCACACCAAGACGACCGGATGTGCCGGCTCCGATATAGAATATACGGCCGCCGCGCTTCATTCGTGGCACTATTTCGCTCACGAGCTTTTCGATGGCCGGAAGTGCTTTTTCCACTGCCAGAGCCACTTTTTTGTCTTCGGTATTGATGTCGTGGAGTATTTCTCCAACAGATTTCTTCTCAAGATCGTTGTAAAGCGAGGATTGCTCGCTGATTTTTACAAAAGCCATTGTAGTATAGAAATATGTAGCTTGATTGATGTTCGTTTTATGCAGAGTGATATTTGAGGAGACCTTCCATCGGGCTCTTTATCACCGTGCCCACCGTGCATCCGCAAGCGGCGGCGGCTTCTTCGAGCACATCCTTGAAGTGATATGCTATCGAACCGACAAAGTTCACTTTATGAGCCTCAAATCCTGTGTACTGCATCACGTTGCGCTTGAAGAAGGCCTTGAAAGTACCCAGCACCATATCGTGAATCTCAGGCACATCGATATGCTTGGATATGAACGGCGTTACTGAGGCCAGGAACCGGTTGGCCTGTGGCTCGCGGTATACTCGCCGTATGATGGTGAGCAGGTCGAGCGAATACTCCTCGAGGAATTTCGCGGCAACATCGGCCGGAAGCTGATTTTTGAGCACATCACCCAGAAAGAGTTTTCCAAGCACGGCGCCACTGCCTTCATCGCCGAGTATAAATCCCAGCGGCGACACATTCGATGCCACCCCGGTGCCATCGTATAAGCACGAGTTCGATCCTGTGCCCATGATGCAGGCAATTCCGGGCTCATGGCCGCACAGCGCGCGGGCTGCAGCCAGCAGGTCGGAGTATACCTCGATTTTTTCAGCCCCCTCGATATTGGCCTTGATTGCGCGGGCCACATTGGAACATACCTCGGTCGATATACATCCGGCACCGTAGAAGTACACCGAATCGATTTTCGACGCATATGTGTCGAGCTCAGGCATAAGCTCTGCCGCCAGACGTTCGCGCATTTCTTCCTCGGTGAGCATCACGGCATTCATGCCCATGGTAAATATTTGCTTTTCGACTTTTGTTCCGTTCAGAATACACCAGTCGATTTTGGTGCTTCCGCAGTCTGCTATCAGTATCATATTTTTATATATATTTTCTTTTTATAGAGTACATATCCCACGCACCAGTTGAGAAGCACGAATAGGATAGCGAAAATGAGTGATGCAAGTGTGGCGTCGTCGCCGCAGAGAGGGAGAAGCAGAGCTTTGTATATATAGCCCTTGATGGTTATCATACCCGATTCGACACCGCTCCAGGGAATCTTCACCGCACCGATGACTATGCTCAGTATCGCGCCGAGGCAGTACATGAACAGCGGATTAATACCGAATGCCTCGAAGAAGCGGCACCAGCGACGTTTCCCTTTTATATCGATGATCCATATGAGCAACCCGAGGAAGAGAGAAGCCAGTCCGCATGTGGTGAGCACGAATGTCGGCGACCATATTTTTTTATTGATGGGCATGCCGTAGTTCAGCAGGAAGCCCGAGAAAGTCAGGATGGTACCGACAATGAATAGATTGTTTATGCGGATATTATTGTCGCGTGTTTTCATTATCAGGCCACCGCAGATGAAGCCTATGAGCATATGTGCTATCGACGGCAGGGTGCTCAGCAGTCCTTCGGGGTCGAACTTCACTGTCACGCCGTCGACAGTCGATGTATACATGTGGTCGGGGCCGAGCACTTTATGGTCGACAATGGATATGATGTTCGTATCGGCATGGCTGAATCCATCGCCGAAAAGTAGCATTATTCCATACACCACCAATAGCGCGCCTACGGTCCATGGCAGGGCTTTAGGGCGTACTATCAGCGCTATAACCGAGCCGAAACCGTAGCATAAAGCCAGACGTGGCATCACGCCGAGTATGCGGATGTGGTCGAAGCAGAACACTGCCTCGGTGAACGTTTTGGTGCCGAGTATTCCACGCAGGAATAGTCCGAACCATGCAATAAACATACCGATCAGAAAAATCACCACCGTGCGGCGTACGATTTTCCAAATGCAGTCTTTCGACAGACGGAAATCATATTTCCGAAGCGAGAAATATGTGGATATACCCATGATGAACATGAAGAACGGAAACACCAGGTCGGTTGGTGTCAGTCCATTCCACGATGCATGTTCAAGAGGCGCGTAGATATTGCCCCACGACCCCGGATTGTTCACCAGAATCATTCCGGCGATTGTTATGCCGCGCAGTATGTCCAGGGCAAGCAGGCGGCCTTTGTTGTTTTTAGATAATGATTGGTTCATGCTTCGGCTTGTTATTGTTTATTCAGTGGCTTTGTGCAACTGTCGACTAAGTATACGATCGATTTGTAGGGAATGCCGCCGTTGTAGGTGAGACCTATCTCGCATGTGCGGGAGTTGGAGTAGCCTTCTTTCGCTCCGGCAGCCTCGAGGGCCGGCCGCAACTTGCGGAGTCCCCACTTGTTCAGTTCGGGGAATGTGAAGCCCTTGTCGCCGGCAAACCCGCAGCAACCTACTTCGGCAGGCACCGTGACATGGCGCGAGCACATCGAGGCAAGGCGCACAATTTTGTCGGCTATGCCCATGCGTCGGCTCGAGCATGTCACATGCACCGCCACCGGGGTGTCGACCGGAGTGAACTCCAGATATTGCGCCATATGGTCGAGGATGAATTCGGCCGGCTCGTAGAGTGGCATGCTCTTTATATGGTCGCGCATGCGGTGCAGACAGGGGCTCTGGTCGCAGACAACCGGTATCTTGCCACCTTCCGATGCAATTGCCAGGGCAGCCTCGAGTTCGGCAGTCTTCTGGTCGGCGATGTCGGGCATGCCTTTGCTTTCCCATATCATACCGCAACACAACCCTTCCATATTGGCTGGAAATATAACCTGATACCCGGCTTTTTTGCATAGACGCACAAATACGTCGGCCAGAGGTTCCGGCTTGCCCTTTTCCTCTTCGCCGGGGCCCATCACGCGGTTAAGACACGACGGATAGTACACCACTTTACGCTCTTCGGGTGGGGTAGTGGCGAGATGTTTGGGATTGAATGGTGCCGGAAGCGCCGACGTCCACAGCGGTATGCCCACTTTGTGGAGCGCGCGGCCTATGGAGTCGACTCCCTTGTCGCCTACAACCGAGTGTACTGCCGAGGCAGCTCCGAGTGCAAGGCGCAGTCCGTCGCTGACACCGGCGAGATGTTCGGCAGCCCAACGGCCGGCTTTGCGACCGGCCGACGACATATCCTGCTCGCGTATGTCGTGTATCAGATCTGCTGTATTGATGCCCATCGGGCACGAAGTGCTGCACAGACCGTCGCCGGCGCATGTTTCGCGTCCGTAGTACACGAATTCTTTCTCAAGTTCCTTCAACCGGGCCGGGTCCGAACCGTCACGGCGCAGGCGTGCTATCTCTCGCTGTGCCACAATCCTTTGGCGTGCCGACAGGGTGAGTCCGCAGCTTACGCAGTTCACCTCGCAGAACCCGCACTCTATGCATCGGTCCACATGAGGGTTGCACAGTGGCAGCGGCTTCATTGAGCGCACGTAGCACTCGGGATCATCGTTGAATATCACTCCCGGATTGAGGATGTTCTGCGGATCAAATGCCGCTTTCACACGTTTCATGAGCGCCCATGCCTTCGGGCCCCATTCGGCTTCAACGAATGGAGCCATGTTGCGCCCGGTTCCATGCTCTGCCTTGAGCGAACCGTTGAAGCGTCCTACTATGAGAGCTTCGATTTCGTTCATCAGATGCTTGTACTTGTCGATTTCGGCTTGGGTCTCGAAGCCTTGGGCAAGTATGAAGTGGAAATTTCCGGCAAGGGCATGGCCGTAGATGCAGGCCTGGTCGTAGCCGCAGTCTTCAAGAAGTTTGGCAAGAGCCACAATTCCTTCCGCGAGATCATCGATGTGGAATGCCACATCCTCGATCAGTGCGGTAGTACCGGCAGGGCGTGTGCCACCAACGGCCGGGAATACGCCCGAGCGCATGAGCCACCACTGCGCGATCTCTTCGGCATCGGTCGAGAAATGTGCCGGGAATGCAAGCTCGAAGGGTGCGATAGCTGCCATGGTGGCATCTATCTGTTTTTGGAGCAATTCCTCGGTGTTGGCTTCGGTCGACAGCAGTAGTGCGGTAAGACCTTCGCCATGCGGATCGTGAACCGATGCAAGCGATTTCTTGTCGAGCAATTCACAGCTTTGCACCGTTCCGGCCTTGTTCAGGGCTATTACTGCGCGGGCGGCTTCGGCCATATCCTTGAAGTAGAGCATAGCCGAGGCGGAGAAAGGTACTTCGGCCGCAGTGTTGACTGTAACCTCGCTTATGAAAGCGAGCGTGCCTTCGCTGCCCACCATGCTGTGTGCCAGTATATCGAACGGGTCCTCGAAGAGGATAAACGGAAGCAGGTTCAGGCCCGTCACATTTTTTATCGAGTACTTATGCTTTATAAGCTCGTAGAGTTCCGTATCGTCGACTATCGACTGGCGGATAAGCTTGAGCTCGTCGAGAAGCGCACCATGCGTGCGTGCGAACGCCTCGCGCGATGCCTTGTCGGCTGTGTCGAGCACTGTGCCGTCGGCCAGGACCACGCGGATGGAGCGCAGCACACGGTCGCTGTTGGCATGTGTGCCGCACTTCATTCCCGAAGCATTGTTGGCTACGATACCCCCGACCATGGCCGATTTTTTAGAGGCCGGGTCGGGAGTGAATACGCGTTTGTAAGGCTTCAGTATCTCACTCACCCGTGTACCCACAATGCCGGGCTGGAGTGCGATGGCATGTGCTTCAGGGTCAAGCAGGCGATACTTCTCCCACGATTTACCGGCCACGAGGAGCACCGAGTCGGAAATCGCTTGGCCCGACAGGCTGGTGCCGGCAGCACGGAATGTCACCGGCACACCAAGCGCCGATGCGGTGCGGAGTGCGAGCGAGGCTTCCTCTTCGTTTTCCAGACGCACCACAACTTTAGGTATGAGACGGTAGAAACCGGCATCCGTGCCCCATGCGAGAGTCCGCAGAGGGTCGGTGTAGATACGTTTGCGATCGATAAGCCGCGATATTTCCTTTATGAAACTGCCGTATTTATCCATGGTCGGTGAGGAGATTTAGAGATACTTGAATACTGATTATTTGTAGAGATGATATTTCTGCGAGGCTGCACGGAAACTTTCGTTGTCCTTGTTCCAGTAGTCCTCGATATCGGCCGTCTTATATCGTTTTGTGAAGCGCTCGCGGATTTGCTTGCTGCCGCACACTTTGTCGAACATGCTGAAACGTTTCGTATCGGCAATGTCGAAAATTTTCTTGTCGGGATACATGTCGGCCAATTCTTCCATCACATAGAACTGGGTGAGCGACAGCGGAGCCTTGTCCACGTCGGTCACATATACCTCTACGCCTTCGTAGTTCTTGCCCTGTCCGGTGGAGTAGAATGGGCGGATGTAAATCGGGCGGAACATCATGCCGGGAATATTGCGGTCGTTAAGACGTTTGGTGAGTTCCTGGGCATCAATCCACTCCGATGCGAAAAGTTTGAAAGGTTCTGTGTAGCCCACTCCTATCGATATACAGTAGAGCTCGCCGAGTATGCCCGACACAGGGTAGTAGATAGCCGACTCGGGCACAGGCATGTGCGGCGAGGGCAATACCCAAGGCATACCTGTGGCGCGGAAGTCCATCGAACGTTCGTAGCCTTCCATCGGCACAACCTTCAGGTCGACTTTGGCGCCATTCTTGAGCATACCTTCATTGTTGAGGTACTGGGCAAGCTCGCCGGGAGTGAGACCATAGAGGTAGGGAATGGCAAACTGGCTCACGAACGACACACAGTCGGGCTCTGTGAGATTGCCTTCAATTTTATTTCCGTTGATGGGATTGGGGCGGTCGAGCACCACGAACTCCTTGCCAAGCTCGGCGCAGGCTTCCATTGCCAACCCCATGGTGGAGATGAATGTGAACGAACGGCATCCGTTGTCCTGTATGTCGTACACCATCACATCGATGTCCTTGAGCATCTCGGGCGATGGCTTGCGATGCTTGCCATAGATGGAATACACAGGAATGCCTGTGGCCGAATCGACGGCGTTCTCCACCTTGTCGCCGGCATGGAAGTCACCGCGGACACCATGCTCGGGAGCATAGAGTGCCACAACTTCTACGCCTGGGGCATCGGCGAGAATGTCGACGGTCGATTTGAGTTTGTTATCAACGCCCGAGGGATTGGTGATAAGTCCCACGCGCTTGCCACGGAGAATGTCGAAATTATTATCGCGAAGCACTTCCACGCCGGGCTTCACTTGTGCGGTGAGTGCCATGGCGACGCCGGCGAGAGTGCAGAGTATTATGTTTCTTTTCATTTCTTGCGTCCGAAATTAGGGTCGATTTTGAGGAATGCGCATATGCCTATTGTAGCCGCGCAGCATATCATTGTCCAGATAAAGAAGTGACGGTAACCGATGGTTTCCTGAAGCCAGCCGGCAGCCATGCCGGGGAGCATCATGCCAAGGGCCATGAAGCCAGTGCAGATGGCGTAGTGGGCAGTTTTGTGTTTGCCTTCCGAGAAGTAGATAAGGTAGAGCATGTAGGCGGTGAAACCGAAGCCGTAGCCGAACTGCTCGACGAATACGCATATATTCACTGTAAGCAGCGATGGATCGGTGGCGTAGCTCAGATACACAAATGTGAGACAAGTGAGCGACATCGACCATGCCATGGGCCAAAGCCAGCGTTTGAGACCGCCTTTTGCTGCCACGATGCCGCCGATGATACCGCCTATGGTGAGACCGATGATACCTACGGTACCGTATACAATACCTACCTGGCCGGTTGTTAGACCGAGGCCGCCCTTATCGATGGGATCGAGAAGGAAGGGGTTGATCAGTTTCACCAACTGAGCTTCGGGCAGGCGGTAGAGAAGCATGAATGCTATAGCCACCCATACCTGAGGTTTGCGGAAGAACGACTTGAATGTCTCAAAGAATTCGCTGATGATACCCGATGCGGTCGTACCGGCTTCGTTGTGTCCATCCGATGCGGGGCGTGGGAGTGCCCAGCCATGGTATATGGCCACGATGAAGAAGAATGCCGACAGAACAGCGAACACCACGAGCCAAGCCATCGGTATGTTGCCCGATGCTCCTTCGAAAGTTGCCGATACCGGTTCGGTGAGTTTGTGGTCTACTTCGTAGAACAGCCATGCTGTCTTGTCCCAGTTTTCGTGGTTAAAAACGAATCGGGTGGAGAGGGCTGCCTGTTCAAGTTTCACACTCTGGTCGCCGCTGCGGTGAGTCACATTTAGGATAATATCCTCGCCTTCGGCCGGCTGACGGTTGAGTCGGAGGCCTACTACGGTGAAGTTATTCGAGACTTCGGTGTAAGGCTCGCGCTCTTCGCCAAATGTTTCGCGTACCCAGCGGGTGAAAGCACCTTCGCCATTGTCGGCTACAGCTGCAGCTACTGTGCCGGCACTCTTGGGCTGCTCGGCAGCCACGAAGCCGTTGCGCTCATTCATGTGCTTCACAGAGTCGCGCATCATGGCGGCATAAGCCTTGAAAGACATCGCGTTGCCGTTCACTTCCACTGTTTCGGGAGCCACAGTCGACACAGGCACTTCTGCCATCGGTGTGATGAACTGGAGCTCGCCCTGAAGGTCGGCCGGGGTCGATGCTATTGCTGTCATGTCGGGAGCGGACCACTCTACGGCAGGGTCGGCATTCACGTTAATGCGCAGCGGTTCAAGACCTGAGTTGGTCTCGATAAGACCTGCCACAATCACCAGCAGGCCCTGTCCTGCGACGGTAGCCACACGGTAGAAAGTAGAGCGGATACCCACATAGAGCGACTGCTCGTGCTCGGTGAGCGCGAGCATGTAGAAACCGTCGGCTGCTATATCGTGTGTTGCCGATGTGAAGCCTACGAGCCAGAATATGGCCAGTGTGAGCTGGAAGAAGAACGGTGTGGGTATTGAGAATGCAATGCCTGCGAGGGCGAATGCTATGATCCACTGCATGGTGAGAGTCCACCAGCGCTTGGTGCGGATAATGTCGACAAAGGGGCTCCAGAAGGGTTTGATTACCCAAGGGAGATAGAGCCAGCCGGTATACAGGGCTATGTCGGTGTTCGATATGCCCAGGCGTTTGTACATGATCACCGAGATGGTCATCACGGCCACATACGGAAGTCCTTGCGCGAAGTAAAGCGTCGGAATCCAGGCCCAGGGGTTGCGTTTGCTTGCGGTTTTCATTTGGTGGGTCAATATAAGGTTGTTAAATCGGCTCCGGGGAAGTAGTGGAGCAGAATCTCTTCGTGTGAGTAGCCTTTGGCACCCATGGCAGCTGCGCCAATCTGGCACAATCCTACGCCATGGCCCCAACCGGCGCCATGAAGAGTTATTGTTTCGGGAATACCGTTTTCATCGGTCCCCGAGTTCTCGGCCACAAAAGCCGAGCTGTAGAGATGGCTTTCTGAAAGAGTGCGTCGGATTTCGAGTTCTTTTCCTATAGTCATGGTGCGGGCTGTGCCGGTGATGCGCAGACGCACTATACGGCCCGATGTTCCACGCTCCACAGCTTCGAGCGATTTTATGTATCCGAAGTCTATGCCGGAGCGTTTCTGCACCAGAGCACGCAGGGTTTCCTTGTCGTAGGTCACTTTCCAGCGATAGAAATCGGGCGTCTCCTGATCGTAGTTGTTGAGCACTTGGCTAAGTATACCGCCGTCGTTCACATTGCAGAACGACGATGGGTTTCCAAGAATCCACTCGCGGGCGTTTTCCTCTATCGTAAGGTCGGGAAAGTCGGTAGGAGTAGGGGAGTCGGCGCGTGCTTCGAGATAGTGGTAGTGTTTTGGTTGCCAGCAGCTCTCGAACTGCTCGAAAACACCGCCGCAACATTTAGAGAAGCGGGCATCGGCAAGATTACCGTCGGCATCGGTCAGCACCACACCACGGGTGGCAGCCACAGCGTCTGCCACGGCAGGAGTTGTCTGGCGCGTTATGCCCTGATAGCGCTGGCAGTGGTCGTCGGCGCAAACATCGAAGCGGTCGTGATTGTCGCGGTCGTACCATACTATGCGTTCGCTGTCGGTCTCGACCATGCCGTCGGTACTGCGGATACCTTTTTCGCCAATCTGAGCAAGTAGCCAGCTGCGCGATATCACAGCATGGGCCTTCAGCAGGGCTGGCGATGCAGTGGCGCTCATTTCCGAGGAAATGACGCTTTCGAGATATGCCTCGACAGGCACAATGTTCACAGCTGTCACATCGGTGCCGCCGAGCAGTTTCAGATTGCCTCTGAATGCCTGGCTCTCTTTGCGTTCCCAGTGGAAATTCACTCCTATGGTAACGTCTTCGAGCAGGAAGAAGCATGTGGGTGAGCTCGCCTTGAAGTATATTTCATCATAGGTGCCGCCATTCCACTGTATGCGTCCGTCGGGGCAAATGGTAGCTGTCTGAGCCCCTTCGGTCATCATGCCGTCGGCCTCATAGGCTCCATGGAGATTGAAGCGTACCTCGATAGCCGACATTATGCCGACACTGACGGTGGGTTCGGTGTTGAATTTATTCGACATCGGATGCTATAGCGTTGATTTCAGTTGTATTGAGACAGAGTTCATCGAGCAGACGGCGCACGGTCTCGGCGTCGAATCGTTCGAAGTCGGCAGGTCGAGGAGTGATGTATACACCACCCATATCGACCGACGCAGGGCTTATGAGCATGCAGCCGTCGCCTTCTGTTCCGTAGAACGACGGGCGGTGCCGCTTGCGGGGCACTACTGCCACACGCACTCCTGCCGGAGTACTCCATGCCAGTATGTTCATCATCGGCTCGTATTCGCCTTCGGGCACTGGTAGCGCTTTGTAGAGGCGTTCAAACAGGCGTGCGCCCTCGGCCGCATCGGCTGCGTCGATTACGAAAAGTTTAAGAGGAAGGGAGTCGACCAGCGCCAGCGTGCTTGCGCCATCGGTAGCTATCACTTTCTGTTCTGCATCCTCGAGCTCTTCGGGGAGGGTCAGGAAATCGCTGTTTCCTGCCTGAAAGTGCATGTGGTCGGGGGCCGATGCGCCGCAACGCGGGCCGTTGTAGAACACCGTGTAGCCATCGAGTTCTGCAGCCAGGGAAATCATGTCGGCCATGCGGCCCTCGATTTTCTGCAGCGTGTGCGAGTTGTCGGGGATGGTGAGGTGCCGCGGAAAGATCGGAAAGGGATTGATGAGCACTGTGTAGCCCTTCCAATCGAGACCTGTCTGCTCAGCGGGACGGTTCTTTTCGCACAAGAAGCAGGGACGTGCCGCCAGCGAGGCTGCATCTACTTTGGCTCCCGACGATACTATGCGTGCCGGGTTGAATTGCACTTTCAAGCGCATGCCGTCGAGGTCGAGTTCCTTGGTCTCTACCCCTTTGAGCGCCTCAAAGTTGCCGCGGGCCATAGGCCACGCGGCAAGCTGTGCGTCGATAAACTCCTGAACGTTCATTTCTTGGATGCGTTGAGTTTCTTGCGGGCCGAAACTTCCCATGTGCGGATACGGTCCTTGTAGAGGTTATGGGCATTCATCTTGTTGATGTCCAGAGCGGCATCGGAGTTGTCTTCCCAGCGGCGGCAGAAATACACCACATCGTATACTCGGCCTATCTGGTGCTTGCGCGAGAACATCAGACCAAGAGCATAGTCCTCGCCATACGATGTGTTGGGCACCATTATGTCGCGGAGCATGGGTGTGTAGAATGCACGCGGAGCGCCGAGGCCGTTGATGCGGAGAGCGTTGTTACGGCCGTTCTCGGGGGTCCACTCTTTGTGGTCGATCACGCCGGGAGGTATGGGCTGCATGTTTATGTCGGTGAGCATATAGGTGCCTACCACCATGCCGGCATTGTTGTCGTAGAACGCTTTCACCATCTTGGCGAGGGTGTTTTCATCGGCGTAAACGTCGTCGGAATCGAGCTGCACACAGAATTTTCCGGCGCGTGGATCCATGGCGCCTACATTCCAGCATCCGCCGATGCCGAGGTCGCCACGTTCGGGAATGATGTGGATCACGCGGGGATCGGAAGTGAATTCCTCGATGGCTTCGGATGTACCGTCGGTCGAGTGATTGTCGATGATTATGAGGTTGTAGTCGAAGTCGGCTTTCTGGCTGAGGACGCTGCGGATGGCATCGCGGATGGTGCGTACGCGGTTGCGCACGGGTATGATCACTGAAGCTTCAACAGGGAATTCGCCGCGATTGAATTCGATAGGCTCGAATACGGGCTCGAGATATGCGCCGATAGCCTTGAGGTGCTCGGTGCATGCTTTCTCCATTTCGATTTGCACGCCACGGTTCTTGGGGTCGACATAATCGAATATTTTTTTACCGGAAGCACGATTGTCGACAGTAACGTCGCTATAGAGATATTCATTGATATGCACGATGGGTGCGATACGGCTTATGGCGAGGCGGAGCTCATAGAGACCGGCGGCGGTGTAGTCGCCTTTCACATCGGCGGCAGCTTTCACGAAGTCGGCGGCGTTGTAGAACAGCAGTGAACCGAAGTCGAAGTCGTCGCGCAGGGAGCCTTCCTGATAATCGATCACGGGTGAATTCTTACGTTCGCCCTCAACCACGGTGTAGTGGTCGGCGTAGAGCATGCCTGCATGCGAGTCGCGGGCAATCTCCACGAAGCGGTGAAGAGCATAGTAGCCCGGCTCGAGAGTGTTTGTCTTTGTGTAGAAGAGAACGAATTCGGCATTCTTGCCCACGTGAGCTGCCATGGCACGCACGGTGGCCGACGAGGTGAGGCTGTCGATATGGAGCATGTCGCAGCCAAGACAAGGTGCGGCTTCTGCATCGGTAGCGAGCAATGTTACGGCCGACACCAAGGTGCAGGCTTTGAGGTTAGCCACGGTAGGGGCTGCCTGTTCTTCACTTACGAAGGGGACAAAACAATGTATCATGATATATGTGTGGGTATTTGATTTGCTAATTATTTTATTTTGCTTCAAAGAAGCGGAGAATCTGGCTCATAAGAGCGTTGCGGGCTTTTCCGTCGCCTTTTATTGTCTCGAACGGGAAGCCAATCACCACAGCTTTATGGGTGGCGTCCTTCATCACCGTTCCGGCAATGAGATTGTTCTCGCTGTAGCGCATGAATGTGGCGCCGGTGGCGTTGTCGGCAGGATAGAATGAGTCGGGCGACTCGACGGCGTAGAATTCGGGGTTGTAGTCGTTGTAGAATTCATATTCGCCTTTGCCGAACTGCTTGTAGCGGACGGGTACCTGGTATGCATCGCCGGTGACAGATGCCTGTCCTACGCGCCAGTTGAATCCGAGTACCTGCTGAGCGAATTTCTTGTCGGCGTCGGCCACTTCCGCGCTCGAATATGGATTGTCCCAGATGTCGGATGCTACGTACGAGCCGCTCACGAAGAAGTCGGTGCCTTTTTGAGCCAGTGCAGCCATACGTGTCTGCAGGTCGGTAGGATATGCCTTGAAGTGTGTGCCATAGGCGCCGGTTCCTGTTTTGGTTTCTTTCTGTTTGCCAAGAATCAGGTCGACTGCCTCGGGTGTATCGGTCGACGAGCAGAATGCTTCGAGCGAGGTCGATACGAACGACCATCCGGAAGCCATGGCGGCGCGTCCGTGAATCACGGGGTAGTCGAATGTATTGCCGGCGATTACCTTGTCCTCAAAATCAGCGCGCGATGCACCGAAGCCGGCGGCATCATCGTCCATCCAGGGTATCTGGCGGCGGAATTCGAACTGGGCGCCGATATAGGATATGTCTTGCATATAGGGCACGCCGCCGTCGCGAGCGGTGTAGAATCCGGCGATTTCTTCTGTCCCTTCGCCGGCATCGAAGCGGTCGGGAGCGCTGATGCGTGTGAAGCCGTTGACTATGGTGAGCATATGGCGCGAGCCTTCGGCACGGCCACAGGCCAATACTTCCGACGGGAACGACACACCGCCGTCGTTGCCTGCCACAATGCGGTACGACATAATAGCGCCGGTTGCCACATTATTTATTGTATATTCCGGACGGTCGGTACGTGCTATTGTGCGGAATGCGCCGCCTTCGGCTCGTTCCTGCACAAGGTAGTAGGTGGGATGTGCTGTTTCCTCGAGGCTATCGACTGTTTCCTTCCAGCTAAGATGCCAGAATCCATTGTCGGTGGTGGTGATGGCGAACGAACGCACTGGCAACGGCTGCACCACGTAGGGGCGACCATCGCGCTGGGCCAGGTACTTGAGCATACCTTTATATATGGCACGGCTCACGGTGAAGCGGAAAGCCGGGTCGAGACCGTACGACATATCGGCGAAGTTCTGATGGCTCAGGAACTCGAGGAGCATGGCGGGTACCTGCGGCGAGCGTGCTTCGTGGTAGGAGCGGTCCCACATGCCACGGCGGGTCCAGTTGGGCTCGAATTCGGTGCGGACATCGTTGACGATGTTCGACATCACTATATCTGTGAGATCGCGGGAGGCAAGACGTGTGCTTCCGTTTCCGAGGGTATCGCCTACAGTGCAGTATATGCCAAGTGTACCGATGATGGAGTCGTTGAGTGTGGTGCCGGCATCGGTGTGGAAGGCGAAACTGAGGTCAACAGGGATGTTGAGACCTTCGCGGCCGGGCAACATCGACGAGCTTCCGGCAAGCCAGTTCACCCACAGGCCGCGGCTGCAGTAGTCGTCGGTGTAGTCGTTGACATTGTCGGTGGTGGTGTATACGCTGTCGGGAGCACCGGCCCACTGCAGGAAGTAGCGGGCGCCTTCGGTGAAGCGGGGATAGCCGGAGAGTACATATTCGTAGTCGATGCTGTCGAGCGGCTCCTTGACTATTCGGGCCACATTGCCCATACCGCCGCCTATTTTCACGGCATCGGCAGTGACGACAGTTCCTTTGTCGCCGCTGTTGGCGAGTTCGACAACTGTGAAATCGTTTGCCATTTTAAGAGGGAAATGGCCAAGGTAGACCCATGTGCCGCCACCCATGCGCTGATTTACTGTGAAATGGTGCTGGCCGTCGGCCGCGTTCACGGTGTAGCGGGCTTGTTCGCTACTGTTGGGGAGCGATTGGTAGCTCACATATACGGCATATGTGTCGCTTTTGGGAATGTCGGCCTGCCAACGGTAGGTGTGCGACGGAGTTTCAGATGCATTGGCCACGATTGCGGTTCCTTCCTTGAAGGGGTTATCGCCTACGTGGAGTTCTTTCTTGTTGTAGGCAAATCCGGGAACGGTTTTGTATTTGCCTTCTGCCACGAACGATCCTTTGCTGAACTGGCTCTGGTCGTTGTCTATGATTATTTCGGTAGTATTTATGTCGCGTTCGCGAGGGCTCATCACGTATGCGCCTGCGTTCTCGAGCATTGGCATGAGGAACGGCATGACATACGACTGTGGATAGAGGTCCTCGACAGTCTGGAAAATGCGGGCACGTTGCCATTCCCAGCGGTTGAGTTTGGGTTCGAAATACCATCCGTGGCTCTGCCACAAGGCTATATTCGCTCCATCAAGTCCTTTGGGGGCTTTTTCGGCCTCTTCGCGCACTATGAAAGGTTTTGTCTCGGTCGGCCCTAAGTTTTTCTTTGGCGCGAAAAGAGCCAGTTCATCGAGATTGCTTTTTCCGCTTTTCAATACCACCTTGTAGTTGGCGTAGCTGGCACCCAGTGCCTTCTTGATGTCTGCTTTGAGTGTCTCGAGTTTGGCCGCATCGAGGGGCACATAGGCTGCATTGCCGTTGTAGTCCACGGTGATGGTCTTCTGTGCGGTGCTGACGGTCACTTTTTTTGCTTCGACTTTTCCAAAACCGGTTGTGCCAGGCAGGTATTTGTTAATCGCCGCTGTAGCGGCATCTTCCCGCACGCCGCCATTGGCATGCAGTGGCGCAACAGCTGCAGTAAAGGCCAATAGACCGGGGAAAAGGACTTTAATAGTGTTTGTCATGTTTGTGTAATCGATTTAAGCGCGTGGATTCTTCACCCGCTATGGCAAAAGTAAGAAAAAAGAAAAAGCGAAACAAGCCGAATAATTTCAAATCACCTTATTTAAATACTTTTTATATGTTGATAACATATTTTTAGTAATTGGAGCTATGGCTGTCGGGCTCGCATGATCCCATGCATGGTTGTTATTCCGATGAAAATTCGTAATTTTGCAAATATGAATGTGAAAATAGAACAATCCTGGAAAGAGGCTCTTGCCGCGGAGTGGGAGAAGCCGTATTTTGCTGAACTTGCATCGTTTGTGCGTTCGCGCTATTGCTCGAATACAGTCTATCCTCCGGCCGGACGCATCTTCGCCGCTTTCGAAGGTTGCCCGTTCGATAAGGTCAAAGTGGTGATCATCGGTCAGGATCCCTACCATGGTCCCGGACAGGCCAACGGCTACTGCTTTTCGGTCAATCCGGGTATACAGCTTCCACCGTCGCTGGTGAATATCTACAAGGAAATGCTTTCCGATGTCGGCGCCCCCGGGCAGCCCATGCCTGTGTCGGGCGATCTCGGCTATCTGGCGTCGCAGGGAGTGCTTCTGCTCAACGCCACTCTTACGGTCGATGCGCATCAGGCTGCATCGCATCAGGGTCACGGGTGGGAAACATTCACCGATGCCGTTATCGAGAGCATCAACCACGGACGCGAGAATGTGGTGTTTCTTCTCTGGGGTTCCTATGCAATCCGCAAGGGTGCTCTCATAGACCGCTCGCGCCATCTTGTTCTCACATCGCCTCATCCTTCGCCCTTGTCGGCGCACCGCGGGTTCTTTGGAAATCATCATTTCAGCCAGGCCAATGCATATCTTGCGGCTCATGGAAAGGAACCGGTGAAGTGGATATGATGTTGCGGGTGTTGTTTGTGGCTTTGTCGTGCTGCATGGCTTTGCTATGCGCCGCTGCCGATACTATGACAGGTGTTTTCGACGAGCGTATAAAGTCCCTGCAGGTGTCGGTCGACGGCGATGCTTTCGCTCCCGACGTGATTGTGCTCGGCACTCCCGACCGTATACGCGTGGAGTTCGACCATCTGGCCGAAGACCGCGAGTATTTCCGCTACAGTCTGCAGCACTGCGACGCACGCTGGCAGCCTTCGGGCTTGGTAGACAGTGAGTTTCTCGATGGCTTTAACGAAGGACGCATAGAGGACTACGATTACTCCCGTGCGACCACTGTGCACTATGTACACTACAGCTTTACAATACCCAACGAAGAAGTGGCACCGACAATATCGGGCAATTACCTGCTGACGGTGTACAAGGAAGACGATCCTGAATCGCCGGTACTTCAATGCCGTTTCATGGTAAGTGAGCAGACAGCGCCTGTGCAGGCCTTTGTTACATCGCGCACCGATGTGGACTATAATGCCGCCCATCAGCAACTGGAGATATGTGTGGATACCGAACGTGCCGGGGTAGAGGACATATACAATGATCTCAGGGTTGTGGTGGGGCAGAATGGCCGGCTCGACAGTGAGCGGGCATTGGTGCATCCGTTGCGTACGTCAGGCCGGAAAGCATACTTCGAGCATGTGCCTGAGCTGATTTTCGAGGCTGGCAACGAGTACCGCCGTTTCGAAACGGTGTCGGAATACTATCCTGGGCTCGGAGTGGAGTCGATAGATTTCCAGGATCCATACCGTCACTTCTATCTGTATGTGGACGAGCAGCGGTCGGAAAGATCCTATGTTTACGATCAGACCCAGCACGGACGTTTCTTCGTAAGGCGTCAAGGTGCTTCCGACAGCGAGGTAGAGGCTGATTATGGTGTGGTGCATTTCGCCCTCGACATGCCTCAGCTTACCGACGGCTCCATGATATTCCTCGACGGTGACTTCGTGAACCGCCGTTTCGATCCGGAATCGGCCATGCGCTACAATCCGGTATCGGGTCGCTATGAGCGTACCATGCTCCTTAAGCAGGGCGCATATAACTATCAATACCTATTTGTGCCCCCGGGGGCCATGCGCGGATACACTGCCAATATCGAGGGCGACTCGTATCAGACATCGAATGAGTACCTGGTCAAGGTATACCATCGTCCTCGCGGCCATCGCTACGATCATCTGGTGGGGGTGACATTAATAACAACAGACAATCAATAACACACATGCTGCAGATACAGGATACATTGGTAAGCCTCGACCTTGTCGAGAGATTTTTTTGTTGCAATCTCGAAGCCTGCAAGGGACAGTGCTGTCTCGACGGTGATGCCGGTGCGCCTCTCGATGAAGGCGAGGCCGAGAGCATACGTAAGGTGCTACCTATTGTATGGGATCGGTTGCTGCCGGCCGCTCAGCGCGAGATAGAGGAGAATGGCGTGAGCTATATCGATGAGGAAGGCGATGAGGTGACATCGCTTGTGGAAGGACAGAACTGCGTGTTTGCCACACTCGATACCGAGGGTAACTGGTTGTGCGCTCTCGAGGAGGCATATCGGCAAGGACGCTCGCCGTTTTTCAAACCGATTTCGTGCCACCTTTATCCGGTACGCCTCAAGAAATACCCTACATTCACGGCAGTGAATCTCCATCGCTGGAAAATATGCCATGCAGCCGAGGTGTTGGGTCGCTCCAAAGGCTTGAGGGCCTATCAATTTCTCGAGGGACCGTTGCGCCGCCGTTTTGGCGATGCATGGTACGATGAACTCGCTCTTACCTGCGAGGAGTATCTGAAGACTTACGGCGACAGTGGTGCTCCGCTATAGCGAGAACACAACTATTGCTACAATCAGCACCGGAGCGAGGTAACGGATGATGAAGAGTACCGTTTTCTGTACCGGAGTGGAATTGGCGGCGGGGGCACCGTTCGACAGCTCGGTGCGCAGAAGGCCATTCGGAGCAAACCATCCCATGTATATGCAGGTGCCAAATGCGACTATCGGCAGAAGCCAGTTGGTGGTGAAGCTGTCGAGCAGGTCGAAGAAGTTCATACCGAAGATGGTGTAGCGTGCCCAGCTTCCCATCGATAGGGAGCAGATGGCGCTGAGCACAAACAGCGGGAGCATGACCGTGAATGTGGCTGCCCGACGGCTCATGTGACATCGATCCTGGAACATGGCAATCGATACTTCGGCAATCGACACTGTCGATGTTAGGGCCGCTACCAGCAGCAGGAAGAAAAACATTGCCGCCCATAGCTGGGGCAGCGGCAACTGGGCGAAGACTTCGGGAAGTGTCACAAATACAAGGGTTGCCCCGCGTAGATTCTCGTTGTCGAGTCCAAAGCTTTTAACGGCAGGAAATATGACAAGACCCATCAGTATGGCCACGCCTACGCTTAGCAAAGCTACCGTGATGGCTGTTTTGCCAAGTTTTGTATCGGCAGGATAGTACGAGGCGTATGTCACAAGTATTCCCATGCCCAGACTAAGGCTGAAGAAGGCTTGTCCGAGCGCATTCACTACCACTGACGCATCAATCTTCGAAAAGTCGGGATTCAGGAAGTAAGCCACACCGTCGGCAGCGCCGGGTAGTGATAGCGCCAGCACGCACATGGCCACAAGAATGATGAAAAGCATGGGCATCATCACATTCGACAGCCGTTCGATGCCTTTCTGCACTCCGCCGAGGAGCACTCCGATATTTATGGCTATCATCAGGAATGTGAATACAAGCGGTGCCATATCGGTGGCGATATACGATTCCATCTTGCCGCTGAAAAATCCACGCAGCGGTGTGCCGTCGGTTTGGGGCAATCCGTCGAAAAGACCGCCGGCAATGCTTTGCCAGAAGTATTCGAGAGTCCATCCGGCCACTACCATGTAGTAGCATAGTATAAGGTAGGATGCAAGTACTGCCACGACGCCGATTAGCCACCAAGGCTTTCCCGGCGATAGCTTCCGGAATGCCCCGATGGCATCGGAGCGTCCCGACCGGCCGAGCGAAAACTCCGCAAGCATCACAGGGACGCCAAGCAGAAGTACGCATGCTATATATATAAGGAGAAAAGCGGCGCCGCCGTTGGCTTGGGTTTCGGCTGGAAAGCGCCACACATTGCCCAAGCCGATAGCCGACCCTACGGTGGCGGCTATAAGGCCTATTTTGGATGCAAATTCACGTTTGGATGACATAGACATATAATTTTATGGCAAAATTATATTTTTTATTTCAAATCCGCAAAAGAGCGCCCCGGCGTTCAGGTCGGGGCGCTCTCCACGTTTCAACTATTTATGAGAGCCGCTTTCCCAATATCACTACTCGGAAATACGGGCGAGGGATGATTTTAAGTGTGCGTTCAATCTTTCTTTCATCTTTGTATGTAGAACGTTTTTGAAGCACTTTTTCCTATAGGTGGAAGTATAAAAGAGTATAAAGTATGTAAAGACCTGCAAGCCCGGAAATGGGTTACATATCCATGACAAAATACAGATGTAACAATTATGTAACAAAATTGTATTTATTTAATTTATTGTTTTTCAATTAATTAAATATGTAATTTTGTCTGATTTTATAAATTAACATATTTTTACATTAAAAATATTGCATAGCGTGAATTTCGCCATAATTTTGGAATGTCAAACAAAAAGAGACACCCCGAACAACCGGAAAAACTAACTTCAAAATCATCATAATTATGGCAACCACGACTTCTTTCCAAGCTAACCTGATGAACCTTCAGTCGAATCTTCTCAACTTCGCATACATGCTCACATCCAACCGCGACGATGCATACGATCTTCTCCAGGATACCACCCTGAAGGCTCTCGACAATCAGGATAAATATGCCGAGAACACAAACTTCAAGGCATGGGTGATGACGATAATGCGTAATATCTTCATCAACAACTACCGCCGCACAGCCCGCGCAGCGACAGTCGTGGATACCACCGACAATCTCTACCACCTCAACCTGAGCCAGGACAGCGGTTTCGAATCGCCCGAGGAATCCTATGGTGCAAGCGAAATCACAATGGCCATCAACGAATTCTCCGACGAATACCGCATTCCTTTCTCCATGCACGTGGCCGGCTACAAGTACAATGAGATCGCCGAGAAGATGAATCTTCCCCTCGGTACAGTAAAGAGCCGCATCTTCTTCGCCCGCAAGAAACTGCAGGAGCGCTTCGCCGATTACCGTTATTAATACATAGCCGGTTACCGGACAAAAATTTTCGGTAGAGATAATAGTCCTTCTATGATGGTTGGTTGCCATAAGGACTGTAATCTCATAAATAATAGCAGTCCTGCGACATCATGTTGCGGGACTGCTATTATAATGTGCTTAAGTCACATCAAATTGACATAGGTGTTGGCTTGCGCGTAGGATCAAAAAAAGTAAATATTTTACATATATGTGAAATATTTATTGTACCTTTGTGTTATAATAGTAAAACAAGATATTATGAGTGAAGTAGAGTTACTCCTTCTGGATCAAACAGATAATTGTACTGTTTACACGATACAGTTTCTCTCTGATGATTTGAATGAATTTGAGAAATTCGTTGCAAAATTTCATGCGGATGCAGAGTTAAACAAGGATTTCCGTATAATTGCCAAGTTTATTGATCAGATACTTGACTTCGGCGCATTGGAGAGATATTTTCGACCGGAGGGCAAAATGAAAGATTCTGTTGTCGCTCTTCCTACATTGCGCTCAAAACTTCGATTATACGGTTTGCGCTTATCTGACCGTATTCTGATTCTTGGTAATGGTGGACAGAAGAAAACTCGCACATATGATGAAGATGATACATTGAAAGGCTATGTTTTGACATTGCAGCGTTTTGAGGAACTGCTCAAAGAAGGTGTAGCCGATGGAAAAGTGATTATAACAGAAAAAGAGATAGAAACAGACAAAACTTTTGAGTTATGAGAAGAGCGAAAACATCTTTGCGAGAGCTTATTGGTGATATAACGCCGGTAGAACGAGCTGAGGCTCGACTTTCGTTTCAGATCTCGAATCGGATTGACGCGCTTATGCAAGAAAACGGGTTGTCAAAGAAACAACTTGCCGAGGGTATAGGTAAACGTCCAAGCGAGATAACACGTTGGTTGAGTGGTGAGCATAATTTCACTATTTCTACACTTGCTATGCTTTCGACTTTCTTTGGAAAACCAATTATCATCGTAGAATGATATTTCCGTTTTCGTAACACTGCGCTAAAAAATGTGTCTTCCAACCATCTTGATTGCTTTCGAAGTATCCGATGAACTAAGTAATAGATTGAGTTTTGAGCGAAGGAGCATTGTTAAAATTGTGTATGGCGTATTGACGCAAACGTTATCTCTTGATCACATTGTATGTCTTGTTATTACAGCAGATAATTCTTATTTTTAGTGGGGGATAGAGTTCATTTTCGATTGTGTTAAAAGTGCGGGGTTGGCAATCTCGCGGACAGAGTGGGGGTGAGTGTGTGTAGTTTTGTGGAAAAAACTATGCACGCTATGACTGTTTCAAAGAAATTCTATGTCGATATTATTAGCCGTATTGAGTCGGCACTCTCTTTTGCGCCAGGTTCGGCAGCCGAGGCTGTCCGCTTGGTCGATACGTATCTGTTGGGTGGTGAGGCTGCGAGCGCTGATCCGTGTGCGATGCTTGCGTTCAATATGATTAGGCCGGAACTTGATAAAGCCATGCTTCGCTCGCGTAGAGCCCGCGAGCGGGCACAGCTGCGAAAGAAAGCTAAGGCGGTGCAAGCTGTCTGCGAATGTACGCCTGCTAATGGTGTGTCCGGAATCCGGATTTCGAGGCAGGAGCGTCGCGCCATTGCCCGGCGGGCGGAGAAAGAGCGTCGGCGCCGCGAAAAAAACGGTCCGGTACTAAAACAGCACCGGACCGTGAGAGGGGTAAGTTGACGTCGTTTATTTCAAGCCATTGTACTGGCGGCCGTAGCGGAGCATCTGGTCGATGTATCCTTCGGTATAGTCGACGGTAACATCGGTGATTTTGCCATTCTCATCGCGTACGGCGGTGTAGACGGGGTTGACAAAGCCTTTGTAAGGAGCGATGTCGAGTTTGGCATAGCGGTCGAGCACCTCGCGATGGAGTTCGGGATCGATTTTTACAGCATAGGTATTGATGAGTTCGTTGGCTGCGGCATAGTCGCCGGTGGAGCGAATACGCTGTATTTCAGCGAGGAGCTGGCCGAAGAGTCCGCGGAGTGCTTCGTAGTCGTTGATCTGGATGAAAGTCTTTCCGTCGCGCTTCACGAGTTCAATCACATTGGCATCCTTGCCATGCTCGTAGGCCCATTCGGCTATGAGCTTGCGGTTGCGCATGTGGGCTTCTTCCACATCCTTGCCCGGCTCGATGCGCTGCAGCTGTGTCATCATGCCATTGAGGATGTATTTGTAGTATTCGGCCTTGTATGCTTCGGGATTGTCGAGCAGACCCATCTCGATGAGTTTGGGATCGGCCAGGTAATACAGAGCGAAGAGGTCGGCACGGGCTTCCTCGATAGCGGAACCGTGTTCCTTGAGTGCATCTTCCTTGCCGGGCATGAGGCGTCCCGAACCATGGCCGAGGCATTCGTGGAGATCGGTGTGGAGATTGTCGGTGATAAAGAGATAATCGTCGAGGAGCTTGATCGTGGGTTCGTCGATCACGAATTCCTCGTTGAAGCCGTTTCCATGGCTTGCCTCATCGTAGGCCTGAGTGATATTCTCGATAGTCACTGATTTCGAGCCATGAGCGGCGCGTATCCAGTTGGCGTTGGGCAGGTTGATACCTATGGGTGTTGCTGGATAGGAGTCGCCGGCGAGAATGGCGGCTGTAATCACCTTGGCGGATACACCTTTCACCTTGTCTTTCTTGAACGCCTTGTCGACGGGCGAGTTGTCCTCGAACCACTGAGCTTCTGCGCTGAGTGTCTCGGTGCGTTCGCTGGCGGGGATATTCTTGAAGTTCACGATGGATTCCCACGATCCGGTCATGCCCAGGGGGTCGCCGTATGTTTCGATGAATCCGTTGATGAAGTCTACCTGCGAGAGAGTGTCTTCGGCCCATTCGATAGAATATTTATCGAATGTGGCGAGGTCGCCAGTGCGGTAGAAGTCGATGAGCGAGCCTATGATCTGGCGCTGTGCATCGTTTTCGGCATAGTGCGAGGCACTGTCGAGGTTTTCCACGATTTTTTCGATGGCCGAGGAGTAGAGTCCGCCGATCTTGTAGGGATTTTCCACAATTTTGCCATCGGCACCACGCTCTACGCGGGTGTTGAGACCGTAGGATATAGGAGTGAGGTCGTTGGGCTTGCGGATGGAGTTGTAGTATGCCTCGACTTCGGCCTGGGTTACGCCGGGTGCATACATATTGTTTGCCGATGTGGCGATCAGGTCGACAGTTGCATCCTGATTCACGCGCTTGGCGTCGAGAGCGGGATTGAATATAACTTCGACGAGTTCATCGGTATTGGCAGGAGCGGCACCTTCGGGCAGAGCTGCAATCTGAGCGTTGAGGAAGTCGCGGCTGAAAGCAGGTGTGAATTTGTCGGTAGAGTAGTGGTGGTGTATGCCGTTTCCGAACCATACTTGCTTGATGTATGTTTCGAATGCCTTGTAGTCGGCGTCGGTCTTGTCGCCGTTATAGTTGGTGTATACGGCTTCGAGGAGCTGGCGCATTGCCAGGTTGTTGCTGTTGTTCTGATCCCATAGGATGTCGCGACCCCAAAGTGCGGCTTCTGTGAGATAGTATACAAGTATCTTCTGGTTGAGGGTTAGATTTTCGAAATCGGGCACTTTGTAGCGTAGTACCTCAATGTCGGCGAAGTGATCGACCACGTAGTCGAATTCCTCGGCTTTCGGAGCTTCGGGCTTTGAGCACGAAGTGCCTGCGAGCAATGATGCCATAGCAGCTGCGATAATGATTTTTTTCATATAATGATTTCTTAAGTTTCTTATAAATTTCGAGTTTCAAACCATGGTGGAGGTTTGAAACTCGAAATAATTTCATTTTCAGGATTGGGGTTCCGGCTCTGATTTGTCGGAGTTGTCGTCTTTTTTGTCGACTTCCGTGGCGTCGACGTCATCGATGGGCGGTGGAAGCGGGCCTGTGTAGGAATCTTTTGGTGTGATGTCCTTGTGGCCGAATAGCTCGTCGGTTCGCGAGGTCCATTGTCTCGGACCAAATATGCGCTCTACGTCTTCGGTGAATATCACCTCACGGGTGATGAGAGTCTGAGCAAGTTCGTGGTGGCCGTCGGCGTGCTCGCGAAGTATAGCTTTGGCGCGTTCGTACTGCTCGAAGATGATTCGGCTTACTTCGCTATCGATTATTTTGGCGCGGTCGTCGCTGTAGGGATTGGTGAACATGCTGCTCTGACCGGTGGAGTCGTAGTAGCTGATGTTTGGCAATTTGTCGCTCATACCGTAGTACACCACCATGGCGTATGCCTGCTTGGTGACACGTTCGAGGTCGTTGGCCGCGCCGGTAGATATTCGGCCGAGGAACACTTCCTCTGCGGCACGCCCACCGAGGAGCGAGCATATATCGTCGAGAAGCACCTGCGACGGAACTATCTGACGTTCTTCCGGTAGATACCATGCGGCACCCAGGGCTTTGCCTCGAGGTACTATGGTTACCTTCACCAATGGGTTGCCGTAGCGGAGATGCCACGATACGGTGGCGTGTCCGGCTTCGTGGACGGCTATAGAATTTTTTTCGTCGTCGGTAAGTATCTTGCTTCTCTTCTCGAGGCCGCCGATTATTCGGTCGACTGCGGCGTTGAAGTCTTCCTTGGTTACCGATTGCTTGTCGCTGCGGGCTGCAATGAGGGCGGCTTCGTTGCACACATTGGCAATGTCGGCTCCGGAGAATCCGGGAGTCTGGCGGGCGAGGAGCTCGACATCGAGATCGGGAGCTGTCTTCACCTTGCGAAGATGTACTTTGAAGATCTCCACGCGGTCGGGCAGGTCGGGCAGGTCTACATATATCTGACGGTCGAATCGTCCGGCACGCATCAGAGCCTTGTCGAGAATATCGGCGCGGTTGGTTGCTGCGAGGATTATTACACCGCTGTTGCTGCCGAAGCCGTCCATCTCGGTGAGAAGCTGGTTGAGAGTGTTCTCGCGTTCGTCGTTGCCACCCATGCTCGCGTTTTTGCCACGTGCACGGCCCACGGCGTCGATTTCATCGATAAATACGATACATGGCGCTTTTTCTTTGGCCTGGCGGAAGAGGTCGCGCACACGCGATGCACCTACACCGACAAACATCTCCACGAAGTCGGAGCCTGACATTGAGAAGAAGGGTACGTCGGCCTCGCCTGCGACAGCTTTCGCAAGGAGGGTTTTGCCGGTTCCGGGAGGTCCTACGAGAAGTGCCCCCTTGGGTATCTTACCGCCAAGGTTGGTGTATCGTTTGGGATTCTTCAGGAATTCGACTATTTCCTCGATTTCGGTCTTGGCTTCGCTCAGGCCGGCAACATCCTGGAAAGTCACCTTCTGTGAGTTGTTCTTGTCGAACAGCATGGCTTTCGATTTGCCTACGCTGAAGATGCCGCCACCACCGGCGCCGCCACCACCGCCACCCGACATGCGGCGCATGAGGAATATCCACACACCAATGAGGAGCACGAAGGGCAGGAACGACCACAGGTAGGAAGCGAACGGGCTGCTTTGCTCGAACTCAACGTCGCCGGTGAAAGCTCCGGTGCTACGCCATTGGTCGATTTTTTCGGAAAGTTTGTCGGCCGACGGTATGTTTGTCTCTACCTTGGCTACAACGCCTTTTTCGGCAGAGAATTCATGGCCTTTGAAAATCTGGGCGGCCAGAGAGTCGGTGAGGAAGCCTTCGGCCATTTTCTTATCGGAGAAAATGATGATTTTCGAGATGCCGTGGTCTTTCTCAACATACTGCACAAAGTCGCTGTAACCCACTTTTTTGGTCACGACATTGGTGTCGAGATAGAATATGCCTGCCAGGAATAGAAATACGATGGCGTACATCCACCACAGGCTGAATTTGAACGGTCCTTTGTTTTGGCCGTTCGGTTTGTTTTGAGGGGGAAAAGGCATATATGGGAATTAGTCTAAGTCGGGAATATCGGTGATTTTAGCGTCGCTCCATAGATCCTCGAGGGAGTAGCGGGTGCGTGTCTCGGGGGTGAATATGTGTACCCAAGTATCGCCGTAGTCTATGACAATCCATTCGGAGTTGGCCATTCCGTCGGCGTTATATGGCTTGTATCCGCCATTTTTGCGGACATACTCCTCGACGCTGTCGGCGATGGCAGCCACCTGAGTGGTGGAATTGCCCTGCGCGATGATGAATGTGTGTGCGGCAGCAGATTCTATGTGGCTCATATCCACCACTGTGATGGAACGGCCTTTGCGTTCCTGAATACCTTCTATGATGAGTTCCTTGAGGTCTTTATTGGACGACATTAGTTAATTTAACTTTAAATTTATGCAAATATAATGAATTTCCACCATCCCGTCGGCCAGCAGGTGGGCCAAATTGAGGGATGTGATGCAACTTTAACAATTATTCGAAGTTTATGGTTTGCGCGGGGTCGATCTTTGCCGCTGTGCGGGCCGGAATCCATAGCACGAGCCATGCTGCAAGTGCCACGCCGGCATTAAGGGCTACAAATGGCCAGAAACGAAGTTCCACCGGCACGCAGTTGAGATAGTAAGCTTCGGGATCGAGGGGAATGAACGATGTGTGTTTCTGTATGAGTAGCAAGCCGATGGCCAGGATGTTGCCGATAATCATTCCCCTCAGCACTATGCGCATTCCAAGATCGACGAATATGGCTCTGACAAGGCGTCGTGAGGCTCCTAATGAGCGCAGAATACCAATGGCAGGCACGTTGTCGAGCACGAGGATGAACAGACTTGACACGAGGGTGAATGCGGCCACACACAGCATGAGGCAGAAAATGACGGCGACGTTGGTGTCGAGCAGCGACAGCCAGTTGAAGTAGATGGCACCTGTCTGCATGACAGTTTCCACGGGATAATACAGTCGTGATGTGCCGTTGGTCAGCGTTTCCATCTGGGCACGCTCTATAGCCTCGGCTGTCGGCTCGATGCGGTCTTCGGCAAGGTTGCGGAGTTCGATTCGGTTACCTTGAAGGGAATCGAGACCGGCCACGGACTGCAGAGCAGAAAGCGATGCGTAGGCTATAGTGCGGTCGTACTCTCCGAAGTCGGCTTCGTAGAGTCCGGCTGCACGGTAGCGCCTCATTTTAAGAGCATCGCCGATTATGAATGAGGTGTAGATTTTGTCGCCGGTATTAATGCCGAGGGCCCGGGCTGTGGCACGTGAGAGTACTATATCGTTGCGACAGCTGTCCTGAGTATAATCGGGCCATGTGCCTTCGACGATATTTCCTCTTTCGAACGCAAAATCGCCCGTCGGTGTCTGCCCGGTGAATATTATTCCTTCGAAGTCGGAATCGGTCTTCAGCATGCCGGGGAGACGGAGTGTGAGGCGAGTGTCGGCTCCCGGTGCGTTGTTGCGGATAAGAGAGTCGAGTTGCGGTGTGATGCTTATGGTCGGGGATTGCGCGTGAGTGCTGTAGTCGAAAGGTGCCGAGATGCTTACCTGAGCATCAAAGCCCATGAGTTTGCGTTTGATTTCCTCCTTGAAGCCTACTACGATGCCGAGCGTAAGTTCCATTACGGCCAGAGCCAGTGCCACTCCGGCAATAGCTATGACGGTGCCGGTGGCGGTACCGCCGGCACCAAGGCGCATGCGTCGTGATATCCAAACGTCTAAAAGCATGGGTGCAAAAGTACACAAAAAAATGATGAGAGACGCATGGGTCGTCCGAAAAAGATATGGATATTCATCACGTGGCTGTCCGAGGTACGTCGGTAGTGCGCCATCGGTCTTTTTTACAGATCCATTGTTGTATGTATGCCTATGTATTCAAATACCCCGAGCAGGGTATTTGCAGATAGTGGAAAAATTCGCAATTTTGCAAGTCTATTTTTGAATGTAATGAAATTATCGCAACTTCATACCGGCGAGACCGGGATAGTGGTGAAGGTTCTGGGCCACGGAGCCTTCCGCAAACGTCTGATAGAGATGGGATTTGTGAAAGGACACGGAGTGTCGGTGGTGCTTCATGCACCGTTGCGCGATCCTATCAAGTACGACATCATGGGATATGAGGTGTCGTTGCGTCGATCGGAGGCCGATCTTGTCGAGGTGGTGAAAATATCGCCTGAGGAAGCTGCGGTGCTTGGTGCCAAAGCCGTTATGACTCCGGCGCCGACTGTGGAGACTCTCGACGTTCAGCGAGAGTACCATCAGGAGCGTCATACTATAAATGTGGCATTTATAGGCAATCCGAATTGTGGCAAAACGTCGCTCTTCAATATCGCCTCGGGCGCCAAGGAGCATGTGGGCAACTATAGCGGTGTGACCGTCGATGCCAAAAGCGGATATTTCGAGCATGGCCCATACAGAATAAATATCGTGGACCTTCCGGGCACATATTCGCTTACATGCTATTCGCCCGAGGAACTGTATGTGCGCCAATATCTTAAGGCCAATACTCCCGATGTGATAGTGAATGTGGTGGATACTACCAATCTCGAGCGTAATCTATTTCTCACAACCGAGCTTATCGACATGGACCGCAGCATGGTGATTGCCCTGAACATGTACGACGAGGTGCGGTCGCGCGGTGGCGAGCTCGACTATCATAGCCTTGGTGCCATGATCGGTGTGCCGATGGTGCCTATAGTGGCCAAAACCGGAGAGGGAGTGGAGCAACTGTTCGACACGGTGGTGTCGGTGTTCGAAGGCCGCAATACGACGGTTCGCCATATCCATGTTAATCTCGGTACAGACCTCGAAGGTGCCATCCGTCAGCTTGTGGATAAAATCAAGGCAACACCTGGCGTGAGCAAGCACTTTTCGCCCCGATATCTGGCTATAAAGCTGCTCGAGGGAGATCATGAGATTGAAGATGAAATGTCGGCGAACGGTACCTCCGGGAATGACGCGTCGGCTAAGGGTGGACGTCGACGTCTGTTCCGCGGCGGCGAGCGCCGCATATGGCAGCAGCATGTTCATGCCGGGGCCGACAGTCCGGTGGTGCTTCTGCGAGATAAGCTGCGTGGCCGCATAGAGTCGCTGCGCAATGAGGATATATCGTCGATGGTGGCAGCCGAGAAATACGGTTTTATAGCCGGTGCGCTTGCCGAGACCTATCACCCCGGCAAGAAAGGTGCAGGACGTGCCACACGTGTGCTCGATTCGCTGGCGACCAACAAGTTGCTGGGCTTTCCGATATTTTTCCTTATAATGTTCTTCATATTCTGGGCGACTTTTGTCATCGGTCAGTACCCGATGGAATGGATAGAGGGCGCAGTGGGATGGCTGAGCGGTGTTGTCGAAAAGCTGATGCCCGAGGGGCCGCTTAAAGATATGGTGGCCGACGGTATAATAGGAGGTGTTGGCGGCGTGATAGTATTCCTGCCCAATATCCTCATATTGTATTTCTGCATATCGTTTATGGAGGACTCGGGCTACATGGCCCGTGCAGCATTCATCATGGATAAGGTGATGCACCGCATAGGTCTTCATGGCAAATCGTTCATACCGCTGGTGATGGGTTTCGGCTGTAATGTGCCGGCCATATTGTCGTCGCGAGCCATCGAGAGCCGCTCGAGCCGTATCATCACCATACTTATCAATCCATTCATGTCGTGCTCGGCACGTCTGCCGGTGTATGTACTTCTGGTCGGAACATTCTTTGCGGCGTCGGCTCCGATGGTGATGATGGGCCTCTATCTTGTAGGCATACTTGTGGCAGTGATTACCGCCAGGCTGCTTCGCCGATTCCTTTTCAAGAAGGATGAGACGCCGTTTGTGATGGAACTTCCGCCTTACCGTATGCCAACCATGAAGGCATCTCTGAGTCATACCTGGGCCAAGGGCAAGCAGTATCTCAAGAAGATGGGTGGTATCATACTTGTGGCCAGTGTACTGGTGTGGGCACTCAACTATTTTCCCCTTGGACGCGATGAGAGTGCGGCGCTGGATTCGTCGGTGGTCGATCCGAGCCGCGATTCCTATCTAGAGATGGCGGGCAAGACCATCAATCCGGTCATGGAACCTCTTGGTTTCCACTGGCGTGCATCGGTGGCTGCTCTTGCCGGTGTACCGGCCAAGGAAATTGTGGTGTCGACTCTCGGGGTGCTCTATACCGATGATGAGACCGTTTCGGATGCCCGTCTGGGTGCGCGTCTGGAGCAGCCCGATCCGGTGACGGGTAAACCTGATTTCACGGCGGCATCGGCCTTGGCTTTTCTGGTCTTCATATTGCTCTATTGCCCCTGCTTTGCCACAATCGTGGCTATAATACGCGAGACGGGTAGTTGGCGTTATGGCATGTTTAGCGTGGTGTACAATACCGTGGTGGCATGGTTGCTGGCATTCGGCGTGTATCGCCTGGCGCTATTGTGGCTATGATCCGATGACGAGCAAGCCCAGACTGGCGGCCAGGATGCAGAGGTCGACGAGTTTGGCCCTTATGTGCTTTTCGTGGAGCGCAAATACTCCATAGAAGAAGGATACCAGCACGCTGCCGCGCCGAATCATCGACACTATCGATATCATGGAGTCGGGCTGCGAGAGGGCATAGAAGTATGCGATGTCGGCGGTGGTGAGGAACAAGGCAATGCAGGGGATGCTCCATCGCCATTCGAAGCGCCCGCCTGCTCCGTGTGTTGTGCGTTTGAGAATGAGCACAGCCGCTCCCATGATGAATACTTGGTAGAGCGAGTACCATGCCTGTACTTCGAGGGGATCGAAGCGACGCAGCAGGTATTTGTCGTAGAGTGCGCTCACTGCGCCCAATACAGCGGCTGCAAAGCAGCACCACAGCCAACGGCTGTCGCGGAGAGCGAACCCTTCGCGTGCACCTACGCGCGATATAAGGAATAGCGATGCGAAGCCGAGGAGAATACCGCCCCATTGGATGAGGTTGAGCCTTTCACCGAAAATCAGGAGCGCACCTATCAGAACCATTACCGGGCGCGATGCATTGATCGGTCCTGCGATGGTGAGAGGCAGGTGTTTGATGGCAAAATAGCCGGCAAGCCACGAGCCAAGTACTATAAACGATTTCGCTAAGATGAGAAGATGGCCATCGAGAGTATCTCCGAGGCCTAAATAGCCGTGCATCAACCCGTTTATTATTACAGGGCACATGAACAGTGAGCCGAATAAGGTATTGAGCAGCAGTACTGTGAGGACGTTATTGTCGCGGAGGGATATTTTTTTGAATATATCGTATACGCCAAGGCATACGGCCGAGGCAAGAGCGAGAAGGACCCACATTTCAGTCGGTGATTATTGTTTATATGTTCGAAGTCGTATTCTATTCGGGGTGCAAAATTACGGAAAATTTTTTGTTCGATGCATGAAAATGTATGGTGCGGAAAATGCGTGACTTACGATTCTATTAACATATTTTAAGAAAATAGAATATCGTTATTAAAACAATTGTGTATTATATTTGCATCGAAAACGCATATCGTCAGTCACAGCATACAAGTTTGGAATTCGTGGTATATTTCGGGAAAAGGGAGTCGAGCGACTCTCTGGCGATGGAATAGCCTGATCGGCAACCGAAGTATATGATTACGGTACGGAATTCAACGGCAGTGATTTTTTGCCAGACAGTCATTTGAGGCCATAGAGGCATCAGATCAACATTATTTGTAGAATTTAACCCTGAGTTAGCCCGGAAGAAAAAACAAATCTTCGAAACACCTGAAATTACCCCAGAGACCCTTTTAACTGAGGGGAGTCTGTGTCGTATTTCATGCCTTCCGGGAATCTACATGTTGACTGAAGCCATCGCCTCGTTCCATGCTACATATCGGTAATAGAATAAAAGAAGTATTCGACAAGCAGCCCCGCGGTTGTACGGTGGTATGGCTTGCCGGGCAGTTGCATTGTCGCCGAGGGAATATCTACGACATATTCAGCCGGTCGTCGATAGACAGTGAGTTGCTCTGGCGACTGTCGATGATTCTGAACCATGATTTCTTCAAGGACCTGAGTAGTAGCATTGAAATAACAGATACAGAGAGCGATACGACGCGGAGTGTACGGTAAAATCGTACACTCTGTTTTATTTTTCATGACATAGTGTGCGATTATGCGGTACGTGGAAAAAGTGGAAAAACCGGAGCAGACTGGGACAGTGCGCCGGAGCAGACTGGGACACTTT
>CAJUOB010000011.1 GCA_910587915.1 uncultured Muribaculaceae bacterium
TTTCGGGGCGTAGCGCAGTCCGGTAGCGCACCTGGTTTGGGACCAGGTGGTCGCAGGTTCGAATCCTGTCACCCCGACTGGACAACAAAACCGAAGATTGCATCCGGCAATCTTCGGTTTTATTTTTCCATAAAGCTACACCAAACACTATCGGGCCACATTTTTTGGGTCTTTCGGTGATTTGACGTATCTTTGCATTCCGATAGAATTCAATAGCGATACATGTTCAGGATGAAACGTCTTTATTCCTATATGCTGCAGCGGTTTTTACCGTTGCTGGCCATGACGTTTTTTATATGTCTGTTCATCGTGCTGATGCAATTCCTGTGGAAATCCATCGACGATCTTGTCGGCAAGGGCCTTTCGGTAGGCATTATTGCCGAGCTATTCTTCTACGCCGCCCTTTCCATGGTTCCCACAGCATTACCTCTGGCGGTACTGCTCGCATCACTGATGGTCTTCGGCAATCTGGGCGAGAAATTCGAGCTCACCGCCATGAAAGCCTCCGGAATATCCCTTTTCCGCATCATGAGACCACTCATGATTTTCATGGCATTTCTGGCTGCCGGTGCCTTCTTTTTCCAGAACAACGTGCTCCCGATAGCCAAAACCAAGATGTGGACGCTCATGTTCTCTGTCCGTCAGAAGTCTCCCGAAGTAGAAATACCAGTAAGATCATTCTACGACCAGATACCGAATCTCAACTTATACACCGAAAGCAAAAATCCGGAAACCGGCATGCTATATGGCATGATTATGTATGACCTCTCCCGAGGCTACGACAATACACGAGTCATTCTCGCCGACTCCGGCCGCTTCAACTTCACCGAAGACAAAACCACTCTCTTCCTGCATCTGTATAGTGGCGAAATGTTCGAGAACATGCGCGACAACAGCATGGGTGCGAGCTCATCGCGATATCTGCCATTCCGCCGCGAGCACTTCACCGACAAGCAGATATATTTCCCCTTCGATGCCAACTTCAACCGTCTCGACGAAGGTGGCATGCGCAGCCAGTACATAGGCCAGAACGCAAGCGAGCTCATGCACTCCATCGACTCTATCGGCCATGAGGTCGATTCGGTTGGCGCTATATATGCGCACGACATCCGCACACAGCCTTATTTCGGAATTGCTGCCCGTACAGAAGAAGCGCCCGACGGCTCGATACGGAACACCGTGCCTCGCACCGTGCAGATGTCCACTCCTCTAGACATAGACTCAATCTATCAGTCGCGCGGCCCGGGCATGGTCAAAAGTTATATAAATCAAGCCCTTGCAAAAGCTAAACGACAGAAGCAGGAATACCTGTACCGCAGCCTTACAATAGAAGAACAGGCCAAACTCATGCGCCGACACGACATCGAGCTGCAGCGTAAATTCACACTCTCCTTTGCCTGCATCATATTCTTCTTCATCGGCGCACCACTCGGGGCCATCATAAAGAAAGGTGGGCTCGGCACACCGCTGGTAATATCGGTTCTCCTGTTCATCGTCTACTTCCTTATCGATAACATCGGCTACAAAATGGCCCGCGACGGCAAAGTCGATGTATGGGAAGGCATTTGGCTCAGCTCCCTCGCACTTCTACCTCTGGGTATCTTCTTCACCTACAAAGCGGTGGGCGATTCAGCTGTATTCAATGTCGACGCATACAAGAACTTCTTCCGACAAATCGCCGGACGCACCATTCCTCGCGACCTCACTCTAAAGGAAGTACGCATGGTCGACGTCGAGAAAGACCGCGCCATCGAACAGTTGCTCGGCTTCCTCGACGTAACAGATGCCGAAATCAACCGCCTCGGGCACACTGGCAAAATCAAAAAACTTTTTGCCCCCGGACTCCCCGTGGACATGCGTCTGCAACTCAATCAGCTTGTCGATTATCTCTCCAACAGCACAGATATCTATACAATCAATCTGCTCAATCAATATCCCTTCAAGCCGACCGTGCGCAATCTCACTTCAATACGCGCTACCACACTCTCTCTTCTCGATCGGATGGGATACAAACAGCAGGAAACCTCTAATGAAACACAAGAAAGTTCCGAATCATGAACGAAAAAATAAAGCTCGACAGCATTGAGGAAGCCATCGAAGACTTCCGCCAAGGCAAAATGGTGATTGTGGTTGACGATGAGGACCGCGAGAATGAAGGCGACCTCATTGTAGCAGCCGAAAAAATCACACCCGAACAAGTCAACTTCATGCTCAAGAACGCCCGCGGCGTCCTGTGCGTGCCCCTCACCATTTCGAGATGTCGCGAACTCGAACTCAATCATCAGGTCGAGCAGAACACTTCCATGCTCGGCACACCATTCACCATAACAGTCGATAAACTCGAAGGCTGCTCTACAGGAGTGAGCATCGAGGACCGCTGCGCTACAATCCGCGCACTCGCCGACCCCGACTCCGTGCCCGAAACTTTCGGCCGTCCGGGACACATCAACCCCCTGTACGCCCAGGATGCCGGTGTTCTACGCCGTAGCGGCCACACCGAAGCAGCCGTCGACCTCGCTCGCCTGGCCGGATTGCAGCCCGCTGCCGCCCTCATGGAAATAATGAGCGACGACGGATCGATGGCACGCTTGCCCGAACTTCGCCGCAAAGCCGACGAATGGGGCATGAAACTGGTATCCATCCGCGACCTCATTGCATATCGCCTCGCTTCGGAGCAACTTGTCGAACAAGGTGTAGAAGTCGACATGCCCACAGCTTACGGCCATTTCCGCCTCATCCCCTTCCGCCAGAAAAGCAACGGCCTCGAGCATATCGCTATCATCAAAGGCGACGTCACCACCGACGACCCCGTCCTCGTACGAGTACACTCATCTTGCGCCACCGGCGATATTTTCGCATCCAAGCGCTGCGACTGCGGTGAGCAGCTACATAAAGCCATGCAGATGATCGAGAAAGAAGGACGTGGCGCCGTGATATATCTCAATCAGGAAGGACGTGGAATAGGCCTCATGGACAAAATACGTGCCTACAAACTTCAGGAAGAAGGACTCGATACTGTCGAAGCCAACATTCATCTGGGCCACGACGCCGACGAGCGCGATTACGGCGTAGGCGCACAGATCCTAAACCTGCTCGGAATCCACAAAATGCGACTCATGACAAATAATCCCGTGAAGCGCATCGGACTCGAAGGCTACGGACTCGAAATCGTAGAAAATGTACCCATCGAAGTAGAGCCCAACCCCTACAACCTTCGCTACATGCACACCAAGAAGGAGCGCATGGACCACAACCTCAAACTTGTGGAATGAAAGCAGATGAAGCACTTAGGCAGTCGGGCGAAGACACTGCCCGACATGCCGAACGTCTGCGCACGGCAAGCGAGAATCGCCCGGCGATAGCACGCGACCTCCTCATGGCCTCGGCCGCCCACATACACCATCTCGAAGCGGCCGGCATGGGACCCGACGCTGTCGCCACAGGTGTAATGACACTCCTCACCGTTCTGCATCACAGAATCAACCCTGAGGATATAGCCGACGTATACACCGCGTATCTTCAGGACCTGTTTCTACTATCGTTGCGTGTATGCCAAGGCGGATGCCCCGATGAGGACGCTGCCAGCCACCTTATGGAAATATGCATGCGGCTCGGCGCCCTATGCATGGCAACTTTCCATACTCTTGAATGTAAAATAGCAGAAGTCAAAGTACTTGCCGAACGAAATACAGCCATAGAAACCATGTTTGCCGGCGCTCCGGTCGATTTCTACACATTTCAAGACAAGCCCATAATCGCACAAAGCGCAATCGACATCCTCTCCGACGCGGCTGCACGCCTTGCATCCATCGGACTCGTCGAATAAACTACCCTCCTGAAATAACAGGCATCTAACGATCTGGCTATATCGCTTGTCAACAGCGATATAGCCCGATTGCTATGCGATATTCCCAATCTATTTATCGAATAAATACGGCTCAAAGCCACAAAACCTAAGCCAATACCAATTAAGACCGGGTCTTTCTATTTCTATACGTTTCTATCTATTTTCGGTTGCAAAAACTTACCAGATGCTTGTATAATGCGTGTAGAGGCAAGCCCATCACATTGTAGAAGCAGCCATCTATACCCTTTATACCGACAGCTCCTATCCATTCCTGAACACCATAGGCACCCGCCTTATCGAACGGGCGGAAACGGTCCACATATTCTTCTATCTCCTTATGGGTCAACTCACCAAAATGAACCGAAGTAGACTCGCTGAACACATCTCGGCGGCAATTGTTAGCGCTCAGGGCAACCCCGGTCACCACAGTATGGGTGCGGCCCGACAGACGACCGATCATATCGATAGCATCCTCGCGCGAGTGGGGTTTGCCATATATATGCCCATCAAGAATCACTACAGTATCCGCCGTAATAAGCAACTCATTATCGGCAAGAGTTACATCGTGTGCACGCGCCTTTGCCACAGCTATATACGCAGGCACCTCTTCGGGTGCAAGAGTGTGGGGATACGACTCATCCACATCAATGTTATCCGCTATCGCAAACGACGGCAGAATCATCTGCAGCAATTGCCTGCGTCTGGGCGAATTTGAAGCCAAAAGCACTATGTCACAGAATTCCGGCGAAGGGAAAGGGGGAAGAATTGCAGACATTTCCATATCACCATCCATATGCATGTGTATCGACCATCCACAGGCCTTTCACCTTGAGAATCTCCTCAAGCAACTCGCGGGCAACGCCATAGCCGCCATCAGCGGTGGTCACATATACAGCAGCGGCTTTTACCTCAGCCGCTCCGTCGCGGGGAGCCACCGATAGGCCCACGCCCGACATAGGAGGAAGATCGGGAATATCATCACCGACATATGCAACTTCCTCGGGAGCATAACCGTTACGCGCCATCCAATCCTTGAGTATTGGCAATTTAGCCTTGCAATTCATGAAAATATCACTCATGCCAATGAGCTTGAAGCGCTCCTCTACCCTACGGTCATTTCCGCCAGATATGATAGCAAGGTGCAATCCGCCTTTCACAGCCTGCACCATAGCATAACCATCCTTTAGGTTTGCCATGCGCTGTGGAATACCATCGGCCGAAAGAGGAACTGTTGTAGGCGACAGAACACCGTCCACATCGAAAACCACAGCCTTGATTTTATTCAGATCATAATTTATCTTGCTCATCTGCAATATTATGTTTTTTCATTATCAAATTAGAAATCGCCCTGTACACTTCTCTATACTCCGGCGCCACGGTATTGCATTGGCTGCGCATCACCTCCATATCGCCTCGTACAGCCGGACCTGTCTGAGCCGCAAAAGAGCCTATCGCCCCGGCTTTGGCAATAGTCAGCCTCAGCAGAGGTTCCGCAACTTCGGCAGGGTATCCCGCCGCAGCCAACTCCTCATCTACCACACCAAGGATAGCGTTCACAAAATTATTGGTGAACACACCGGCTATATGCAGGTGACGGCGGCGTTGCTCATCGGAGTCGTACACATGCCGCGATATCGACATCGCAAGATGGCGCGCAAGAGCATAATCTTCCGCGAAAGCAGTTTCTATAAATACAGGGACCTCGGCCATATCCACATCGAAGCCCTTTGTAAAACTCTGGAATGGATAGAGAATGCCGGTACGCGGGCTTATAGGCTCAAGACACGATTTATCGAGTGTTCCCGAAGTGTGCAGCACCAGCACAGAGTCTCCTATATTCCCTATCTGCCTCACTACATCGGCAGCAGCACGATCGGCCACAGACACCACTATGACATCTGCCCCACAATCCGCAATCGAGGAATATCCGCATGCTTGTACCGTCTCGCCACAACGGCGTGCCAAGGCTTCAGCATTCTCTCGGCAACGACTTGCTATCGCCACAAGATCGCAATCGGGAGCAGCCGCAAATGCGCATGCCAGATGCGACGCCACATTTCCCGAACCGGCTATAGCAATTCTCAATCTACCTGAGCCTGATTCCATGCGCCGATGTGCACTTTTTCCCAAAGCAATTTTTCAGGATTGACAGGGCGGCGGGTCTCATCGGGGTAGCCGAAAGTCATTATACATTCCACCACCATATCGTCGGGTATTCCGAGTGTTTCGCGTACTATATTCTCCGAAGGCTCGCCATCGGCAGCGAATCGGCCACGAACCTGCACCCAGCAGGATCCAATACCGAGATCTGCTGCCTGAAGATGCATCAAGGTTCCGGCTACCGTAGCGTCCTCGATATAAGCTTCGCTGAGAGTCGGATCGGTGCATATCACCACGGCTAAACGCGCATTTTTCACCGATGCTGCATAGTTCGGTTTGCATTCAGCCAAGCGTGCAAGCACATCAGGATTTTCGACAGCAACAAACTGCCAGGAACGAGCATTTTTCGATGAAGGGGCCAATAGACCGGCTTCGAGTATTGTCTTCACATGCTCGGCATCTATCGGCTTATCGGTATATCGACGTATACTGTGTCGTATAAGAAGGAGATCTCTCAAGTTTTCCATAATCAGCATTTTATATAGGTATCCGTGCGTGTCGGACTCAAAATTGAATAGTACATTTCCCCCTCATGCGTTGCCACAGCAATCAATTGCGGCAAATCCATGCGGTTGGAAACCGTTTTGTAAGTCCGGTTCTATCGGCTACGGCTTTTGTCGAGGCAAACGACTCGCCCGAGGCGGCATATACACGATAGCGACCCTCTGTCTCAAGAACACCCAAGCGCAGCGAATCGGGATATGCCGATATAAACTTACGGGCTTCAGAATCGGAAGCAAGCGACGCCACCACGAGGAAATAACGGTCGCTGTCGGGAGCTGGTTCAGCCACGGCAGCTTTTCGCTGTCTCTCGGCCTCAGGGTCGACCACGCTCATTCCATCTGCAGGAGTATTGAGTATCAGCAGCAGAGCTTTATCAGGAGCTGACTGCTCCACAGGAGCCGACTGGCTCTGAAAATCGATTCTCTCTATACCGAAGGTTGCCATCTGAGGTTCAGAAGCCGACTTGCGCGGAAGCTGGGAAGCCACAAAAGCAATAAGAGCAAGTAGCGCTATGGCCGCAGCACTCGAAGCCGTGCGCTGCAGAGACTGCATGAAGACGTTGCGCTGTTTTTCATGACGTTCAACCCCTTCATCAGCAATCTCAGAGCCAGCAGAGGCAACTGCCAATGGTTCAACCGGGGCAAGCCACGACAGAGCATTAGCTTTTTTAAACCGTGATGATTCCTCGAACACGATTCCTCCGAGAGCCGGAGCTGCCGACAGAACTCCGCAATCTCCGACAACGACATCGAGACCTGCCTCAAGTCGATTCTTTATCTCGGCAACATCATCTGCTATTCGGCCGCGACTGGTTTCAACGCTGCATGCAAGACTACGTGCAAGAGAAACAGCAAGAAGATTATCATCGGAATCGCAGCCATGCACGAACACCACATGCTCGGAAGGAGGCAGCAAAGCCTCTCCTTCAAACCGTGCACTACTATAACACCGCCGGAATACACCAAGCCCGGGCACGGCAACAGTGTCGCACTCACGGAGTAAATGGCTGATATGACGGATAGTTGTGTTCATTTTAGCATGACAAAAACTTTGCCACTGGCAAATTTCATTGCAAAGTTAGCACTTTTTTCCCTTTCTCACACACTCACAACCGATAAATTTAACACAGATGTAACATTGACTTCAAGCCACGTGCGGATTAATTGAAAGCACCCGGAGTAATCTTGCCCTCGAAAGCACCACGCTCTTTAAGAATGCGCACAAAATCGGCTGCATCTTTCGGGCGTGGAGCTTCGCCGAACGATGAATGAGCCTTTTTATTGGATGTGCCGAGCATCCAATCCACAAATACCGATTTCTCCAGCATATAAGGCACATATGAGTCGCCGACAGGTACAAAAGCCTCATAGAGAGGGAGTGGAGCCTCTTTCGGTTCAGGAAATTTCCACACAAAAACCTTTTTACCATCAATTTCGACCACCTCTACACTTATGTCGGAGTCCTTGAACGGGCTGCGAAGACCACGCCGACGTAGACTGACCGTATTGATAAATTCGGGTGATGCCAATACACTCTCTTCATCGCTCCCTACCTTCACCATATATCCGAACCCGGCAAGCCATTGGAAGCAAAACTGATACGGTGTCACCACCTGCAGCGGCGTCGTAAGCATATCATAAAACTCAGTAGCCTGCGCCCTTATCTCATCCTCTACTCCTGCTTTATCTTTCAACTCACGGAATATATCTACAGCCCGAACGGAATCGCCGGTTTCCGACGACACTATGGCGATGTTCAGTTTCACCAAGTCGTCATCCGGACGGATTCTGGATGCTTCTTCCAGATATTTCAATGCACCGGCATAATCATCTTTATGCAAACGCACTACTCCAATCAGATTCAACATCCTGATATCTTCCGGGAAAACCGACAAGTATTTACCCGCTATCGAATCGATATAACCACTGTCACCGGAATTGGCAAACTCATCCCACAACCCGCATGCATACTCATAGCATGCATCAGCGATAATCACACGCGCAGAATCCGGCGATAGCAGATTATCTTTAAACGACCATGAGCCATTTTCCTCTGTCTGGCACAGTATACCCAACACCGCATCGTAAACATCACTCGCATTGTTGGCCATAACACCGGCGGAAGCTTTGCCAAAACGAAGATCAAGACGATTCGGAAGCGCTAAAATACCCCTGTCGATTTCCCGAATAGCCAAGTCATAGAGCGAATCATTCCATACACGACGGCTACCCAGTCTCCCTACGGTAGTCGAATCGGATCCGGTCACGACCCACTCACCCTCACTCGCCTCTCCACCGTCAATATAAATTTCCTCATGATGCGCTTTGTTAAAATAGTAATTGAACCGCGCCACATGCAATTCTGGGTCATCAGGCGAAGACTTTTCCCATAATTGCAGCACACTGTCCGCCTGTTCAAGACATCCATCCATCAGCCATGCATTGAATGTCGATTCATACTCCGATGCAAATGCAAGCGATGCACAACCCAAAATAAGTAGCAATAGTTTTTTCATAGACTCACAATTAATTAAGGTGCTCAAATATACTTATTTTATTTTATTGTGCAAAAAGTGCATCAAAAAAATTGCGGGTTTAGGCGATATTCCCTATATTTGGGCACAAGAAAAACCTTAAATCGAAAATGATCCACCTCAGGCTTCCGATAGCCGAACCGCAGCGTCTGCCATTCTACCTTGCCATGGAAGAATGGGCCGCACGCACTCTGCCGCCGGCCGAATATTTCTTCGCTTGGCGTGTGCGTCCTACCGTGATATGTGGTCGCAATCAGGAAATGGACAAGGAAGTCGACATGGACTACTGCCGCAAAGCCGGCATCGACGTCGTGCGCCGACGCAGCGGCGGAGGATGTGTATATGCCGATATGGACAACTTCATGTTCTCCTACATAAGCCCCGGCGACGAAATAACATCCACATTTGCGCACTACACCACTATGATTGCCGATGTGCTGTGCAGCCTCGGATTAAAGGCTTCAGCCACCGGACGCAACGATATTTTGGTCGACGGAAAAAAAGTATCGGGAAATGCATTCTATCACCTGCCAGGCCGCTGTATTGCTCATGGCACCATGCTCTACGACTTCAACCCCGAAGCCATGCGCCGAGCCATAACCCCCTCACGAGCTAAACTGGAATCAAAGTCGGTGAAATCGGTGGAATCGAGGGTCACATCTCTCATCGCCTCCGGACTCACCATAACACACGAGCAATTCGAAAAATATATGGTTGATGCTCTGTGCGATGACACCATCGAACTATCCGATGCCGATATTGCAGATATCAGACTAATCGAACAATCGTACTACGACCCATCGTTCTTATATCGGAAAGGAGAAATTCCGGCCGAAACCGCCGATGGCCATATACACCGCCACGCACATGTGCCAGGTGTTGGTGAAATGAACTTCACCATCGCTACCGACGAGCACAGCAACATATCGCGCATCGAGATATCGGGCGATTTCTTCCTCACCGGCGACCCTGCGGTGATACTTGGTAAGCTACAGGGCGTCCCATTGACAAGAAGCGATATCGGCAACGCTCTCGCCGGCACCGACCCCGGCCTTGCCATAGCCGGCCTCGACCGATCTACTTTGATTCGGATTTTGGCAAACGAACAACAATAAAAAACTGAAAAACTACATATCAATCTATGGAACAAGAACTCAAACACACATGTCTACATGGGCTGCACTGCGGCCTGAATGCGAAAATGGCACCATTCGCCGGCTACGACATGCCTATCGAATATACAGGTCTCGACGCCGAACACGCTGCCGTGCGTACCCGCGCCGGACTTTTCGACGTGTCCCACATGGGCGAAATATACATCTCCGGCAAAGACGCCGTGAAATTTGTGGACCACATATTCACAAACTACGCAGCACCCATGAAGCCCGGACAAGTACTCTATGGCATGATGACATATGAGACCGGTGGCACCGTCGACGATCTTCTCGTATACCGCCTCGGCGAGGAAAGTTTTCTGCTGGTGGTCAATGCATCCAATCTCGAAAAAGACTACGCCTGGATACGCGACTGTGCCGATGGCTTCGATGTAGACATCCGCGACTACTCCGCCGACTGCGGCCAGCTCGCGCTACAGGGTCCCGACAGTGAAAAAGTGCTCAAGAACGTGCTTGGCATCGATGCCTCAGGCCTCTCATTCTACACATTCACCGTTCTCGACGGCAATGTCATCGTAAGCCGCACAGGTTACACCGGAGAGGACGGCTTCGAGATATATGCCGATCCTGGAAAAATAGTGCAGATGTGGAACGAACTAATGGAATATGGCATACAACCCTGCGGCCTCGGCTGCCGCGACACACTCCGCTTCGAAGCAGGGCTTCCATTATATGGCGATGAACTCGCCGAAGACATCACTCCGATAGAGGCTGGACTCGGCATGTTCGTAAAACTCGACAAACCCGGCGGATTTATCGGCTGTGAGGCACTTGCCAAGCAGAAAGCCGAAGGCCCCCACCGAAAACTCATAGGTCTCGAAATCGATTCGCCGGCAACCGCGCGCCACGGTTTCGAAGTCCTCGACATGGACGGCGCCACAGTCGGTCATATCACCACCGGATACAATTCCCTTACTCTAGGCACCAACATCGCCATGGCACTTGTCGACGCCCGCTATGCTCCACTCGGTTCTAAATTACAAGTGAAGATCCGACGCAAACTCGCACCTGCCACTGTCATCAAAAAAAGATTCTACGTACCACAATACAAAAAATAAACCTACCATGGAAAAAATCTATTACCTTCCCACACACGAATATATCAAAGTCGACGGCAACAACGGATACATCGGCATATCGGAATACGCATCGAAACAGCTCGGCACCGTCACCTATGTCGACGTGCCCGAGGACGGCGACGAATTCGAAGCCGGTGAAGAATTCGGTGCCATCGAAAGCCGCAAGGCTGCATCCGACCTCTTTGCGCCGGTCGACTGCGAGGTCACCGAAGTAAACTTCGCGCTCGAAGGCGACCCAAAACTCATCAATAAGAACCCGCTCGAAGCCTGGATCATAAAAGTCATTATAAAGAATCCGGCTCAGCTCGACGATCTTATGGATGAGAAAGCCTACGCCGAATATTGCCTCACCGACAACCATTGACAACATGGGTCACCACCGATACTTCCCGCATACCGACGCTGATATCGCCCGCATGCTCGGGCGATGCGGCGTCGATTCGCTCGACGCGCTCTATGCCGACGTCGATTCGGCTCTAAGGCTCAAAAAACCATACGACATTCCCGGGCCCATGAGCGAACCCGCACTCGATCGCTACTTCGATTCGTTTGCAGCCCAAAACAAAAAGCTCACTTGCTTCGCCGGCGCAGGATTCTATCACCACTATACTCCTGCCCTCATTCCGGCACTCATGAGCCGCTCGGAATTTCTCACTGCCTACACGCCCTATCAGCCCGAAATATCGCAAGGCACACTCCAGTACATATTCGAGTACCAGAGCATGATGGCCGATCTTACAGGCCTCGATGTATCCAATGCATCCATGTACGACGGTGCCACCGCATCGGCCGAAGCAATGGTAATGGCCGTTAACTCGGTCCGCAAGAAACGCCGCGTTCTGGTCAGCGCCACAGTTGCCCCCGCCGTACAGCAGGTGATGCGTACCTACGCCGAAGCCGCCGGCATCACGCTCGAGGTAATCCCCGAAGACAATGGTGTCACCGACAGCACCGCTTTCACCGAGATGCTCGGTGCTGGCGACGTCGCCGCCGTAATGGTCGCACAGCCCAACTACTATGGAATAGTAGAAAATATCGATGACTGGGCCGATAAATGCCACCAACACAAAGCTCTTCTAATCATGAACTGCCACGCTTCGACGCTCGGCATTCTCAAGTCGCCTGGAGAATGGGGTGCCGACATAGCGTGCGGTGAAGCACAGTCGCTCGGCATGCCGTTGAACTACGGAGGTCCATACCTGGGCTATCTATGCTGCCGCGAGGCTTTCATGCGCAAGCTTCCCGGACGAGTAGTCGGAGCGACCACCGACCGCGAAGGCCGTCGTTCCTTCGTACTCACTCTTCAAGCACGCGAACAGCACATACGACGTCAGAAAGCGACTTCCAACATATGCTCCAACCAGGGAATCATGACCCTGCATGCAGCCATCTACATGGCTCTCATGGGAGCAGAAGGACTCGAAAAAGTGAACCGTCTTAGTGCTGCCGCCGCCCATTCGTTGGCTGAAAAGCTTGAATCCACCGGCAAGATGAAATTGAAGTACCCCGGCACGACATGGCTCAACGAATTCGCCATGGAAATCATAGCCGAGGGCATCACAGCCGACCGGATCATAGAAGAATGTGCTTCACACTCCATACTTGCAGGTGTGAAATTGACCGACGACTCTATCCTCATAGCCGCCACCGAGATGTGCACCCCTGAGGATATCGACAGATATGTATCAATCATTAACGAAATGAAACCATGAACAAGACCCTATATTCTCCATTGATATTCGAATTGTCGCACAAGGGTCGGCATGGCTACAGTCTTCCCGACTACGACTACGGCTCGGAACCCGATATTCCGGCCAACCTTAAGCGCGAAAAAGCGCCGACTCTACCAGAAATCGATGAACCGTCTGTAGTACGCCACTACACCAATAGCAGTAATAATAATTTCGGCGTCGATACCGGTTTCTATCCTTTGGGATCGTGCACCATGAAGTACAACCCCAAGGTCAACGAAGCCATGGTGGCACGTGCTTCCGTAGCGGATCTCCACCCCATGCAGCCCGCAGCCACAGTGCAGGGAGCCCTGCGCATATATCGCACTCTCGAACGCTATCTCAGTGAAATTGGCGGAATGGCTGAATTCACCCTCAATCCGTTTGCCGGTGCACATGGCGAGTACACCGGCCTCATGGTCATCCGTGCATACCACATGTCGCGGGCCGATGAAGCCCGTCGCAAGGTCATTGTGCCCGACTCCGCCCACGGCACAAACCCGGCCAGCGCAGCCATGGCCGGATTCGATATCGTGGAAGTGAAAAGTCTCCCCGACGGCACCGTCGACATCGACGACCTCCGGACAAAACTCGGGCCCGATATCGCAGCCATGATGATGACCAATCCCAATACCGTGGGCATGTTCGAGAAAGGAATCCCCCAAATAGCAGATATGGTCCATGAGGCAGGCGCACTTATGTACTACGACGGCGCCAACCTCAACCCTATGCTTGGCATCGCACGTCCGGGCGATATGGGCTTCGATGTGATGCACATAAATCTCCACAAAACATTCTCCACTCCGCATGGCGGTGGCGGCCCCGGAGCCGGGCCCGTCGGCGTACGCAGCGGACTCGAACAATTTCTTCCGGTTCCGCGCGTTATCGAGAAAGCCGACGGAATGCTGGACATCGAGTTTGGCCACGATGCATTCGGACGCGTAAGCGCATGGCTTGGTAATTTCACGGTATACATAAAGGCTCTAAGCTATATCCTCACACTCGGGGCCGACGGGCTGATGAAAGTGGGCAAACTCGCCACTCTCAATGCCAATTACATCATGGAATCGCTCAAGGATCTCTACGAACTCCCCATCGCCGGGCCTTGCAAACACGAATTTGTATTCGACGGTCTGCGCGACAAATCAAATGGTGTCACCACCATGCACGTAGCTAAGAGTCTGCTCGACTACGGATTCCATGCCCCCACAATCTATTTCCCGCTGCTGTTCCACGAGTCGCTCATGATCGAGCCAACCGAAACCGAGTCGGTCGATACACTCGACTCTTTCATCGACGTGATGCGCAACATAGCCCGCGACGCAGCCGAAAATCCCGATAAAGTGAAAGGCGCGCCCTACTCCACTCCCATCTCTCATCCCGATGAAGACGAAGCCGCTCTCAATCCAATCCTCACATACACCCGACTATGCGCACAGCCGACCTCTTAGTGATAGGCGGTGGTCCCGGCGGCTACGAAACAGCCGCCGCGGCTGCTGCCCGCGGTGAAAAAGTTATTTTATTCGAACGCGACCGACTCGGCGGAACGTGCCTCAACCGCGGATGCATACCCACAAAATGCCTATGTGCCTCGGCTAAGTTGCTCGATGACATACGCCATGCATCGGCCCTCGGCATCAGCACAAGTGGGACCACGGTCGATTTCACAGCCATAAAGCAACGCATTTCGGAAGTCACCGATACCCTCCGCCAGGACATCGCAGGAGCTCTCGGCGACGTAGAGATTGTCAATGCAGAGGCGACCATAGGCCCCGGACCGTCTGTAGTAGCCGCAGCAGAGACATATACCGCACCAAGCATAATCATAGCCACAGGATCAGCTCCTGCACATCTACGCATTCCGGGAGCCGAAACAGCTCTCGACAGCGATGCGGTCCTTGCTCTCGATGCGGTTCCCGAAAGCATGGTCATAATTGGCGGCGGTGTTATCGGTCTCGAATTTGCATCCGTGCTCAATAGCTTCGGCTGCAACATCACCGTGCTCGAATACTGTAAAGAAATCCTTCCGGGCTTCGACCGCGACATTGCAAAACGTCTGCGAGGATACCTTTCGCGCAAAGGCATCGACATCGTTACAGGAGCTGAGGTCACAGCCATCGAAAACGGATGCCGTGTGACATATCTCTGCAAAGGCAAGGAGAAGCAGGTCGAAGCCGCCACCATTCTCACAGCGGTAGGGCGCCGACCGGTTCTTCCATCGGGTCTCGAAAACGCCGGCGTAAGCCTAAATGCACGCGGATTTATCGACACCGACTCTGAATTCCGTGCCGCACCGGGGATATACGCCATCGGCGACGTCAACGGACGTTGCATGCTCGCACACGCGGCGTCTGCACAAGGTCGTGTGGTCCTCGGCCACGATGTACGCCTCGACATAATGCCCGGGGTGGTATTCTCAAATCCCGAATGTGCCATGGTCGGCATCACCGAAGAGACAGCGACCGCATCAGGACGCGAATGCATCGCAGTGAAGGTGCCCTACGGAGCCAACGGAAAAGCCATCGCATCAGGCGAAAGCGATGGTCTCCTAAAACTGATTGTGAACAAAGGCGACGGCACAATTGCAGGATGCCACTGTGTAGGAGAACATGCGGCCGACATTGTAGCCGAAGCGACAATTGCCATGAATAGCAGCATGAGCGTCGGCACACTTGCCCACGGCACAGTGCACGCCCATCCCACACTGAGCGAGCTACTCGCTACCGCAGCAACGGCTGCTGCAGCGCGGTTATAGGCTGCTCATGCCAAGCGCTGTAAGAAAACGTTTGCGCACCGACTCCGCAACAGGTATAAGTTGCTGCCCCATGATGATACAGTTGCGCTCCACTATGCGCACCTTGTCCATATTTACTATAAACGAGCGGTGAACACGCATAAATTCGGCCTCGGGGAGCATCTCCTCGAGGCTTTTCATACTCATAAGAGTCAAAATCGGTTTCTGGCCATCGGATGTCACTATCTTCACATAGTCCTTAAGACCTTCGATATAATCGATATCCTTCACCGGAATACGTATAAGCCGGTACTCACTTTTTACGGTTATGAAACCCGACATCGGCACCGATTCTGCCACCCCATCCTTGGGTGAATAGTAAGCCAGCGCACGCGAAGCCGCGCGCATGAACTCCTCATAGCTAACCGGCTTCAACAGATAGTCCAAAGCATTCACCGCAAAGCCATCCACAGCATGGTCGGAGTATGCCGTGGTGAATACCACCCGTGGCCCGTTCTGAATCTGCCGGGCCAGATCCATGCCGGAAAAACCCGGCATATGAATATCCAGAAACACAAGGTCGACAGGCTCCTCGGCAAGCAGCGACAACGCCTCGGCTCCCGATGAAGCCTTACCGGCAAGAGAGAGGAACGGAGTCCGCTCAACATACGATGCGATGAGCCGCACTGCCAATGGCTCATCGTCGACAACAAGACAGTTTAAAGTACGGTTCATAGTGGTAGCGAAAGTCGCGTAGTGAATAAATTACCGGATACAGATGTACGAAGCGAGGCTTTCGCGCCATATATCAGCGACAGACGGCGACGCAGATTTGCAAGGCCGATACCCGACGCTTTCTTCGCAGGTTTATCAGATACTTCCGAGAACGAATTTTCAGTACTGCACAGAAAAACACCGTCCACAACCTTCATACTTATCTTTATTGGCAAACCTTGTTCTGCCGTAGATCCGAATTTAAAGGCATTTTCCACCAACGCAACCAGCAGCAATGGCGGCATGTGGTCGTTCTCATGGCCGGCAATATCAATTTCCACATCCAACGGACGGTCCGACATCCGCAGACGCATTAATTCGATATAATCCTCTATAAAGCCTATCTCCTCGCTCACAGTCACCATCATCTCGCTCTCATAAAGCATATACCGGAGCAAGCCCGACAGCCGGTGCACCGCCCGCTTGGCGTCCTCCGGATCTATATCCACAAGAGCATAGATTGTATTAAGTGTATTAAATAGAAAGTGCGGATTCAGCTGACTTTTGAGATTATCGAGCTCGGTACTTCTCTGCGCCGCCTGCAACTCCTTGCGTTGCTGCTCCATATCTTTCCACTTCAACGAAAGCCGAAGCGCCACAGCAAGACCGATGGTGAGGATCATCATCACCGCATCGCGCATGAGATACGACACCCAACGCAGAAAATACTGCATCGCCGGCATATCATGATGCTTCATAAAGCGCGGCGGGAACCAGATACTCGTCGAAACATAGTCTAACGCAAGCCCCGCACATATCAGAAGCACATTCCATAAAATAAAACGCAATATACGGCTACGACCGATACTCAGAGTCCGATCCACCACTATGAAATAATTCACATAGAATACTCCCAGCAGCACCAGAGTCTTGAAATAAAATCCCGGATAGAATCCGAACGACGAACGGTTAGGTCGCGCCATATTCATCACCAACTCCGGAAGAATGAAGATGATGACAATAAATATGAAATGTGCTATAAAGGTGGCGAAACGTCCTTTCGAACCGCTTTCGCGAGAAAATAGATTCATACGCAAAGATAGGAAAGTATTCGGCTGCCCACAATATTTCATCGACAAAAACACAAGGTTTTATCCGTAGACGCGCAAAAATAATCGATAATCAAACCATGTAGCTTTTCATATGTTTTAATAAATAAACAGAACAATTATGCGCTATAAAATTCTACTCCTGTGCATCTTGGCAACTGTCTGCGGTTGCCTACCGGCTGCCGCTCAGGCGCAGCGCGGTTTCGGCGTGCGTCTGGCTATGGAAGTGACCGTCCCCGGAGGCGGCCGATCGTACTTCAAAACCGGATCGGGCTTCACCGTTGGCGGTGTCTACAAACTGCCAATCAAGAACAATTTCTACTTCGAGCCCGGCCTGATGTTCCACTACACCGGAATGAGCTCCAAGGATCTCATAGCATTCGACGATAACTACTATCAGGGTGGAATGAAAGAATACGGCCTCAGAATCCCGTTGAACTTCGGATATACCTTCCATCCGAACGATATGTGGGACATCGACCTATACACCGGCCCGTGGATAAACTTCAATATAAATGCCTCTCAGACCCTCGACCCAAACTTCAGCGCTCCCGAGCCATTACCCGACAAGACCATCAACCTGCTCAAACACGGATGGAAACGCGTCGACGCCATGTGGGGCTTTGGTCTTAGCTTCACATTTGCCGAGAACTATCACATAGGCATCAGCGGTGGAGTCGGCTTCACTCCACTCGCAAAATACGGCAACCGCGACAAAAAAATACGTATACACCGCAACACCGTAGCAATCTCACTCGGCTACAACTTCTAATCCCACACACGACAAAATACAAGGCGCAACAACTCGTACGAGCTGCTGCGCCCTGTATTTATACATCAGATCAACGCTCGCCGGAACCGTGGCAACTCGAACACGACACCGAACCCCGGCCACCACAGAAGTAGCACTGCGAACTGAACATGCCGAATCCGACCTGTCCCAGACCGCCACACGACACACAATTGCGCTGGCCACGGCCATTGCAATCAGGACATGCTCCTACCTGATGGATATGTATTGATGCTGTGCGGCCATCTTCTGTAACCGTAATGATTCCATTTCGTGTATTTCCGCCATTATGGCTTACATGTATATTAAAACCATTATCTTCCGTCTCCACATCTACGAAATCCGGATACTTGATGTTCGACAGCAACCCATCCGATTCAATAGTCACATACTCGTTGCCTCCACCGCGGCTAAAATCGACTTTCGACGGCTCTGCACGAAGATATGTGGCATATCCCAACTGTCCCACCGGCAACTGCGCCACTACACGGCCCGACTTAACGGTCACATGATCTTCCCGGTCTGTTCCCGTATCATTTCCGTAGGCCACAAGCGTCAGTTCATCCGTATCATCATTCTCCACCACTTGTAGCCACGACGGTTTATAGCTTACTTCCCAGATCAAACCGTCATAATCGATGCTTACACTTCGCGTATCGCCACATTTAGGAAAGACAACCGCCTCGGTATTGAACACAAGATATGTCGTAGAATTTATTTTGCTGGATATCCAAAGACCGGACACCACAAGCAGAACAATCACGCCGACAACTATTCGCTTCAGCGTGCCACCGATACTTCGTTTAGTCTTGGCACACCCCTCTACTATAGACCCGCCACCATTGTCCGCCGGTAGATATGGCTCAAGCATCTTGCCACATTCCGTGCAGAAATTCAAACTGTCATTTTTGGTCACATGACCATTCGGACATCGTTTCATATCGTCGTAGTTTGCTTGAGTCGCGACACCTGCTCGAGCCCCATATTGATGAGAATGAGAACCACGATCCACACCATCACAATCAGTGCCACAAGTTTCAGATACCCCTGGAATATCGGAGCATCCCACAATCCGTGAAGAACAACCGGGATAATAAATATCCGCAGAAACCGGCCATTAGTGAATACCGACGAAGTCAAAGGCCCGGAACCTTTGGCTATAACCATGGCACCGGCAGTAATTGCAGCCCAGGCCACATGTCCGCCGGGCGCAAGGAATCCACGCAGATATATATTGAACGTCAAGGAATCAAAGCTGTTCTGCATATATGCATAGCCGGCCGATTCGAAGGCAGCGAAGCCGGCTCCGACGCATGCACCGACAAGAAGAGCCGGCAGAATGTAGTTGACATGTGGAAGCCGGCGCAACAGCACGTACACTATCACAGCCTTGCCAAGCTCCTCTATCACACCGACCATCATAGCTCCCCATGTGGTGGCGATGTCTGTGTCAAGCACCCCAAGATCAAAAAAGAACAGGGTTACAAGCAACGACGCACATCCACCTACAAGAAAATATACAAAGATTGAATAAATACTTATGTTTCTGAAAGCATTCACTTCCATGAAAAGGACCATCGTCGCAAAAGGAACCGCAAATGCTCCGATTATCATCATTCCGGGGATAACAAGCGGATTGTTGAACCAGCTCGCACAGCAATACAACAGCACATATGTGCATACGAAGCACAGCAAAACACGGCTATAGAGCCATGGCTTTGGCCAAGTATCAGACACCTCGCCAAGCGCAGGTGTTGTCCGCGAAGTGCCGCATATGAATATATCCTCGGCCTCCTCCTGGGTATGGCGCTTGAAAACATTGGTGAATAGATCTTTCCAATTCAGCTGCACGCTTTTATCGTGTCCGAGGTAGCCGCTAAGGGTATCTATAAACGAGGAATTGCCTCCACCGCTGCCATGCCTGCGCTTGTCGCCGGTTTCTCCTCCTGCCGTACCACCGACATAGGCGCCGCAATTAGAACAAAAACAATCACTATCCGACACCTTCTGTCCGCAATTTCCACAAAATGGCATAACTATTCTACTTTTAAAAGAGAGATTTTATATATGATACTGCCGACCCTACGGAAATGAAAATACCAAGAATCATGCATATGAATCTAAAAGTCTTCCGCTCGCGTGCCGACCGGATCTTGACCCATCCGGGCACAAAAAGCCACAGCACAAGACCGGCTGCAATACATATTATCGTACCGAACATTATTTAAGTTTTTTCCAGGTCCAGCCACCGTTTTCAAATGGATAAGACTCGCGTTTTTGGGAGCAATCGTAGTATGGGCCTCCGGGATAGGCTGCTTGCCAGTCGAGATTAAGCCACAAGTGACTGCCATCGCGGCGGGTAGCGAGTGATGTCACGGGATAGGCCGAAAAATGCTTCTTTATGGTATTCAATACCTCGCTCTGATCGAATCCTGCTATATCCACCTCTGTGAAAGCATGCCCACCTCTGGGATTAAATCCGATGTTGATGCACGGCTTGCCACCGACAGCCAGTATACACGATGCTACAAGAACAGCAAAATCATCGCAGTCACCGGTCAACGATGCGGCTATCGACTCCGACGCACGTGCCACATATTCTATATCAGCCGGATCATTCACATACCGCCATTTATTGTAGCAATAGTCGAATATCTCGCAGACCTGACCAATATTGTAGGGACCGGCCGATTTAGCTGCCAGTTCATTCGCAAATTTCTTTGTATAAGGCAGATTATAATCGCATGCATCTTCCAGCATGGCTATATTACGGCTTCCATCATCGTACCATGCGCTTTCGCGACGCTCCGATGCCTGATAAGGGGGAAGCACAATATTATCATCCTGATAATCTATCACCTGCGGGGGGGCCGGTGTGGGTATGGACCCGCGGCGTAATCCGGCGGAAGCCCATCGGCGGAAATTATCGAGGCTATCGCGCAATGGCGCTCCCTCATGCAACTTAGCCGCCCCGGAGATAAGCAATTTGCTATTGATATTCCCACCCGATGTCAATAGTACATAAGCCGGATATTTTGTGGCCGGCTCCATACGCTTGGTATCGAAAAACTGCGATCCATCGGGAAGTATCTCCACACTCTCTCCAACGTACGATGAGAGTTCGGTCTGGGATTCCACACTCGGCTCGATACCTATGAGCGACACGATTGCCCCGTTATTGAGCCGGACTGTCGACCCATCAATCACGGATTCAATCTTGAGTCCTCGCGTACCGGCAATGATGAAGCCCACCACCACAAGGAGTACAATAAATATAAAAATCTTCTTTGGTGTCATAATGATTGGTTACAAAACTATACTATGCGCCGGGATTTGACATGTAGATTAGATCATGAATAAATCATTTACATTCCACTCTACATTTCTGAATCAAAGCCCAGTAGCCATCTTCCAATTTCAGCCGGCCATATCCATCCGCTTGAACCGATATCCCGGTCGCATCGCCAATATTGCCACTGACACTGCACACTGGCAGGAAAAAAGCGGACGCATTCGACCGTAGACGGTGGAAGCGGTCGGAAAGTGGAAAGAACATAGCTTCGGTTTCGGAAATACGTCGAAGCTCATACAATGCCCGTGGATCATCTCTCCCGGGTATGATATCGGCCGACTCGAAGCCGCCACCTTCGGGAGGTCCATAGAACAATGGTGGCCATGCACTATTATTCGACGGATTCTGAGCGGTAACCACAGTTTCTTTTTCGACGATCTCGACACTTTGGGCGAAATTTTCATTGCTCACTTGTGCGGCCGTCTCTTCATGTGGTACTTCGGCAGCAGCTTCCTGCACATGGGTATCAGCCACAACTACAACCGGCTCCTTCACTTGAACTGGCGCCGTCAGCGTAGCCTTCATATCAGCGATTTGACCCTTGAGCGCTTCGACTTCACCCTGAAGCCCGTCGACAGACTCCTGTAGTTTTATCAACTGAATGCTCTGGCCTTGGGCCATCTGGCGAAGAAAATCTATAATTTGAGTAGTCGCATCGTAATCGTTGGCGCCACTCCGGTTATTGCCAAACATAGAGAAAAGAGTTTAAAAGTGAAAAAATGCCGCGCTGCCGAAGCAGACAGCGCGGCATTGAAAACGATTGTCAGGCAAATTTATTTTCAGCAAAATTAGCCGAAATTTCTTCCATCAGAAGTGAGATGAACTGGAAGAAAAGAGAGTCCGTGAGGAATTCATCAGGAACATCATTCTTAGGATCTCCCTTGATATTATCCAGACATTCAAGCATCACCTCTTTCTTCATCTTAGGAGTGCGGTTGCCCTGCGACTGATAGAAAAGATCGATGAAAGCTTTCACATTCTCGTACACCTTATCCACCTTGCCCTTGACGTGGCCTGCCGGGATACCATCCTCACCCTCTTCCGGGAATTCAATGGTATCGGCATCACCGAATGCAATCACACGCTTCTGGCCCTGATCGGTATTGAACTGTATGTACTCATTCTCCAGGCCCTTTATTGAACCGTACACGGTAGCACGCTTAGGCTGCTCCACATGCACAAGTTTGCTCTTCACTTCCGACGGATCCACACCATAGAGCTGAGCCAATACATTACGCAGGAATTTAGTGGCATTCACCTCATTGGTAGAGTTGATGCTCACCAGATTAGAGCCATTACCTGTCAGATAGATGGTCATAGGCATTTCCTCGGGCGAAACCTTGTGGATAACCTGAGCCGTATGGTACAGAAGAGCGGCATTGTGCAGTTCGAGCATGAACTTCGGTACCTCGTTGTAGAATATATGTCCGAAATCATCCGGAGCCTGCGAGAATCCATAGTTCATCACCGAACTTATCGGAGCCTTCTTATCTATCTTACGTGTTCGGTCGAGCACATTGGTCTGGCTATTGAGCATCTCGCTCGCCACATCCACAAAATGACGCATATAGTTGGTCTTCGGATTTGGCAGAGGCTTGGTGTTGAGATTGCCGTCGAGATAGAGTGCGTTGCCGGCGAAGCCGAAAGATGTGATGAATTCAGGCTGTCCATTGCGATAACCAACCACATCGGTCGAACCGCCACCTATGTCTATGAGTACGGTCAGATGATGTATCTCGGCCGGACGAGTGATACAATAGAAGATTGGCGACAGCGATTCGTTGGTCCTCTTCACATAATCATGGATTTTATTGCGACCATCGGCCGACAGTTTACCCTGCGCGTTGATCCATTCCGGATGGAATAGCTTGGCAAAGTTATATTCCCATGCATTGGTATACTCCGACACCAATACACTCTGGAAGGACAGAGGATATGTCCACAGCAGGCATACCTTCGACAGATCATAGCCATTGCAGAGCATGCTCGAACGGATGATGAACATAAGCTCGCTCATGAAAGCATAGAAATTGTCTTTCTTGGTCTCGTTAGTCTTGAAAATGCCGGCCTTATTCTTGCCGTAGAACCACTTGAACTCACCCTCGGCCATATTGTCGTAGTGAGAGCCATCCTCATTTTCGCGCTGACCGATGGTATAGTATGCGAACGGAATAGCACGGTTGAGCAAACATATACTGCCATTGCGCTCCTCATCTTCCGGATTGAGCTGCCGCATCGTATTGATAACGGTAGGGATAGGGAATCTGAAGCCCTCCATACGATCATCGTTCACTATGCGCGACGGTATGAACTCACACAGCTGAGCCGAGAGGCACTCGGTCTTGAGAGCCGCACCCTCGCGGTCACTTTCCTTGAGAATAGCGTCCTCATTGAAAATTGTAAGAGCCGCATTATGAATGCTCCGCACAGGATTTTCCTTATGCATGAATTCCAACTCGTTGAAGTTGTGATGCACCGTAGAAATATCGTGGATATCATCTTCCACATCGTCATTCTTGCTCAGATGCTTGTAGGCTATATAGGTATTCGACGTACCAAGGTCCACTGCCACATACGTTGGCTGCGTATCCTTGCAGCCTATAGGCACAAGATTGGGCACTATAAGCGCGGTGGCGTTGATTATCTCCGGATTACCATCTGCATCGGTCTTCGGTCCGGGAACTCCGAGTGTCAGCTGGGCAAAGCATATCGACACACAGGAATCCTCCTGCACATCATGCAGATTATCGCCCGAAACCTGATAATAGGTGCAGTTTATAGGAGCATTGCCGTCATTGATCGTACTGGTGACATTGCGGAATATCTGATCCTTGGGATATAGCTTGCCTTCGAAACCATCTTTATAGAAGAACTGAAGACTCCACGCCGACGGAGAGAATGAATTGTAGAACAATACCTTATAGATATTCTCAAACCGGGCGCTCTTGACAAACGGATAGATACCGAATACGAAACTCTTCGTATCGCTGCCACTGACCACCACACCATTGGGATAAGCGGCCGCCATACCCTGGCTTGTGGTATAGTAGTCGCGACGAAGTTCTATCGATCCACCGGTAGTGAGCTTGAGAGTCAGAAGTGCACAATAATGGTTGTCGTCGTACTTCTTTATCTTAAGATTGTTCACGAGGTCGCTGAGTTCGAGATACTTGAGCGCTTTTTCCTTGATAGGTACCAGACAGCGGCGATACTCGATATGATTATATTCATAGGAAATCGCCTGATACTTGTCGTCGATATCGTAAGGGAGTACGAAAAGTGCATCCGACAGAAGGTCGTTGACAGTAAGCCAAGGCATCAGGCTTAATTTATCTGGACTCTGACGATGGTCTATATCCTTCTTGAATTCCGCTTCATCGACCATGAAGCTGAACGGCTTCTCAAGGAAAAGCAGATACTTGAGATATGTGCGGTCGATGTCATCAGGACGAAAATAGGTATCGCCCTTGGGAGTCTTAACCTTTGGAAGTTCACCGGCATTCGGTCCGAGATTGAAATCCGGGAATTCGCTGTCGAAAGTCTTCGTGCCGAGAACCGCAGCATCCACATACAGCGATAGTGCATCGAAGAGATTCTTGTAGATCGCAAACAGTCCCGAATCCTTAAGAAGCAGATAGAGGAACTCCAGGAATCGTTTATCGCGGGTATCAAACAGACGCCAATCGGCCTTATTTCCTGTAAACAATGGATGACCGTTGATAACCAGACCTGCCGATACAAGATTGCAATCTGCCTTTGTGAAAAATCCTGTGAAAGGAGAACTTGCTGCAAAAGTCAAACCATTGTGCTTGAACACATACATCTTCGAGAAATCGAAATAGTAGTTGCGTCCCGCGGGTACACGGCTGCTTATCACATCATTGTAGCTCTTGCGATAGAGATCGAGAGTTTCGATATAGCGCAACAGATTCTCATTGCCCATGCTCGAGAGAGCGGCAAGCATCTGGGCATTATTGCGTGTCACAAGGTCGATCAACTCCACTGTGATACCCTTTTCCTTAAGATCGAGATCTGTAAACCGATACATAATCTCGAACATATCAAGGCAGTGCGACATCGCACGCAGATAGTCATCGGAAATAGAACGGGACAGCAAGTCGTCCAGAGACAACGTGCCAAGACCTGCTGTAAGTTCGCGGAATGCAATATCGGTCACATGCATACGGGCATACGGCGAAGGTATCGATGTAATTTTTGCACCTCCGGCCGAAACCATATACGACGGATCGTTGAAGTAGGATATCCCGTAAGGATTATGAGCCACGCCCTGGCCTGCCGAATGATATTCTACGAACGGCGTACGGGTTGCAGTGGTTGTGGCCGAGACTTTAAGTCCGAATTTATAATCTTTCATTGAATGAAATGCGATTTTGTGAGTGAAGAGTAGGATTTATATGTCGCACTTTTGTGCCAGCACTGCATCCAGAGCATTCGATACAAGACGCAACAAAGCCGGAAGCTGGAGCTTGGTCTCAGGACTCTTGATGGGACTCGCACTATGAGCCGCCACGATATAGTCTGCTATTGTAGGATTTACCGCCACCTGAAAGTACTCTTTCTTGAAGATACCCTTGGATTTGGTTTCCACGCGGGCCACACCATGATTACCATTATTGTAGAACTTCTGGGTCACATTCTGATGATCGACACTGGCATCATTGTAAGGATAGATCTGGAATACCCGACGGCCTCTCGGATCATAGAGATTGGCGAACCATGCATCCCATTCCTTGAAGAATGCATTCAGTCCCCAGGCCGGATCATAATTCAGCACTTCAGCGACCACAGTATTGTTCAAGGTCTTTATATCATTGATCGGAGTAGTACATTTCTTTCCCACCACCGCGGTCCGCATCTCTTCTTTGATGCCAAGATCAGTCACATATGCCTTATTATTGCTTATATCGTGCTTCAGGAATCCATCGCCTTCGTTGAAGAAAAATTCGCGCAGTAGCTGGAACTTGACCAGAGCCTTACGTACTTCGGGCATGATGACGCTCGATACATTGGCCACACCGGGATTGCCGGCCTTGTCCGATTTCAAACCCCACACCGGCTCCTTATACACAATCTGCGCCTGATTGGAGCCCTGGGCAAAATCAATCACCGACATCGCTCCCAGCAGTTCCACCACATGCACAGGATTATCCTGCTTGGCTCCGCCGACATAGTGCTCGTAGTGAGCACGGCTATCATCGCCGACATAGTACAGATAGTCCATCTGACGGCTCATATAGTCATCATAATACATCAGAGCTGCACGTGTCTTTGTGCTGAATGAGTCGGAATTGACATCATACTTCTGTGTATTGATAATGGCCTCATTCGGAGCATGGGCATCTTTACTTTCAAAGTCGAAGTAAGGAAGCACGGCAACACCACCGACGGTAGGACGATTCTTATCGTTGCTCATGAAACTATTCACGATAAGAGGGAAACCTGCCGCACCGGTACCTCCGAAGAGCGAACCGACAACAATGACACCATCGCCTGTGCTGGCATTCTGAAGTATGGTCTGGAATGCCGGATCGCGGAATGACAACGAATTCAACACTACCGATCCTATATTAGGATTCCCTACAAAACCGACTGTAAGAGGCATCTCAAGGTCGTCCTGCGAAAACAGAAGATTGCGTTCCTCCAGTATAAGCTTCTCTATGGCATTATCCTTCGACAGCGAACCGATTATCTGCTCGAGATTACCGATTGTATTACCGGCGATATTAAGGAGCACCGGCTCATTGATCTTCGTTTCGAAAAACGACGGTCGCTGACCGGCCGGCAGCTCCTGGCATAGTGTACCTATACCCGGGCGGCCACTGTTCAGACTGTTATTATAGAATTTTATCAGATTCTCGCATCGCGTAAGGGCTGCCGAATTCTTGTCGTTATCCACAAACACGGGCGTTACAGAGTTCGCATTGAGTTTGACACCGGATGCAAGAAGCATTATCAGGGAGCGCATCACACGCTCTCCACTTCCACCGATGGCAAATACATATAGATTATTCATATGCTTTTGATGACTTTATTTAACAATTTAGCTCCAGCAGGTCAGGAGATCGATATTGGGAGCCTTCGAGCCGCCTTTGAGGAACCACGACCATATCTCATACATGAATGCAAAGTACACGCTGTTCACAAGATTAAGCTTAAGCATATTCCATGTCAGAGGGTCGTCCATACCGGCAACAGCATAGATTATAACATAGTCGAGCACCCACATAGTCAATAGGCTCAGTATGAATACAACTATATAGTTCTGCTTGGTTGCTTTCACAGCCTGCGATGCGATACCGAAATAGTAGCAACACACACCTATCACCGAAACCAGAAGCATGATTATAAATGCCCACTGCATACCGTAGCCACCGCTTACAGCATTCTGTAGATAGGTGAAGTCGGGAGCATTAGCATTGAGAACCCACGCGTAGATAGCACGTGAAATGTCGGATAGTAAGGAGATTTCCATGTTGTTTTATGGTTTAATGATTGATTATTTCTTTGATATGGCAAATTTTAGCTTGGCAATCGTTTCTTTATCGTCCGCCTCTATATCATAAGCCTCATAGATCTTATCAAGTATGCTCTCAAAGCCCCAGGTCTTACCTTCGAGCGCCGAAACGTCAACACCATAGTCCGACTCCACCGAGCTTGCCGCTGCGTCATTGCCTCGTATCACAGCAAGCTTGATTTCCACATCATCATCGGCCTTAGGCAATACATTGAACGAATTAAGTGTCACAACAAAACTATTCAAAGCCTGTGCATCGAAAGTCACATTGCTCACTACGTCGCGATCGAATTCAGCCTCAATAGCTCCTTGGGCATACAGTGGCACCTCAATGGGATTGAATGTGATATTAAATGTCGCGGCAGCGTCTCCGAAGTTATCGGGGGTCCACAGGCAGATTGTCTCACTATCGCCTTTCTCGTCATATCTGCCTACAGTCCATCCCTTAGGCGCACTGATCGAGAATGATTGAATCATCATATCATCATCGTCGACCTCGAGTGTGCTGAATACAGCATCGGGAGCAGGAAAACATTTGTGGGCACACAGCGACTTGATATATTCATCCTTTCCAACTATAAAGAAATAGTACGGACGCTTTTTCATCAGCGTATTTTTGAACTCACAAGGCTCGATATTTTCAGTGCAGTTATAGTAGAAGGATCCATTGAAGTCGCTCTCATACTTAAGTATCAGCACCTCTATATCAGCCTTCTTCAACTTCTTGAATTGGTTGCCCACCAGACTCGACAGAGCCGGCAGTTCCTGCCTGTTATAGTTCTTGTTGCCACTCTTGGCTATAGCCGACTTTCCATACGACAGTACCATATCCGACACAATCACCGACACTGCTGTATCCGAAGCGGCTGCGATAGCCTGAGACACAAGTCCGTCAAGCTCTGTGATAGCTCCGCTGAATGCCGAGTAATTCCGCATGGCCTGTATGAGTGTCTCCGCAGTATAGCTCCGCGGGCCGCATTCAGCCTTCGACACCAGCCCACAGCTGGCATCGACATTGCCCATGAAATCGGCCACATTGGTTATCATGGTCTGCTTGGCTGTCTCAAAGCCATCCGACTTCGATGCGAAATTCACATACCCCTGCATACTTCCCGAATTGTCGAGAAATACCGTAACAGCCTTCGGGGTTTTCGACATATCGACAGTAGTCGAGGGCACTTCCATCTCTGCTTTAGTACCATGCACTGGATTGCTCTTGGTGATATTTATTATCAGCAGTGCAACGATACCGATAGCTATAGGTATCAATAACAGTTTCTTATTCATATTTGGTTTATTCTATTTTCCAATTGCTCACTGCTGCACTTTAACACGGATTCGCTCGCCATCTTTCGGGGCTCCCGACAACGACACCAGACAGTTCTCTATATCGAGGATCGCACCCGGACTGTCGTAGCCACCATCGACCGGAGTGGCCAGCAAATCAGTATTATTATGCACAAAATCGAATATCTTCACCGACAGCACGTTGATGCCAAGTGCCGCCACCGCCTGCTGCAATTGCAAGCGATAGTCTTCGAATGGCCGCACCAGTTCCGCCGGCATATCGGGCAGAAGATGCGTAAGGCCGGCCATCGATTCATTGAACACCACAAGAGCATTCACATACTGTTTCAGATAGCTTGCAAAGAAATAATTCTTTACCAATGTCTCCAGTTCTGCCTCTGGCAACGACGCATCATAGGTGGCAAGAGGAGTACCTTTTGGCACAAAACCGGTGCCCAGAACCATGTCTACATCTGTATAGAATGCCGATAGATCGATCTTATCGAGCTGAGCCCAGAAGCGCGCTACAGCCTTGCAGATGAAGTAGGGATCCTCCACATCGGCATTCTGAGCTTCGTTAGCCGATTCCTGTATCTTTTTCGAGATATTAAGAAGGTTTTCTATATTGCGGCAATAAGGCTGTGCAAATGCCGCATCTGCAAGTTTATCGTCAAAACGTGCGATGGCACCTGTCAGATTCTCTATCTTCCGCTTCGCCTGGTTATGAGCCTGCGTCTCGGCGTTCAGTGCCGACTGCGTTTCCTTGAGAGTTCCACGGGTAGTGGAAAGTGTCTCTTTAAGCTTGTCTATCGAAGTGTTAAGATCGCCTATCTGCTTCTCGAATTTAACCGTTAACTCTTCGCGGATAGTACGTGATTTTTCCTCGGCTGCAGCTACACGTTGTTCTGCCTTGGCAATCAAGGCATCAGCTTCTTTCTTATATCGGGCCGCAGCAGTATCGATGGCTGCCTTTTTCGACTCCTGTTCCTGCTGCAGCTTGTTTTTTGCCGACTCAAGCTGCGATTCAAGAGAAACCTTGGCCGCAGAAACCATCCGAAGCTGATATGTAAGTTCCTCCACAGATATCTCAGGCTCTACATCGGCTTTCTTTATGTCGGCCATCGTCTGGGGCTGACCATCTTGATTGCAATTATTCTCGTCGGTAATTTCCTCGCTATCCACAGGCTCAACCTTGTTCTTACGGCTACGCAACAGCATGAACACCGCCACAAGTATACCGATAAGCGCTACAACCCCCAGTACGATATACAGCAATTTACCATTGCCATCCGACTCCGGCTCGGTAACCACCGGCGGCTCCATGGGAGTTACAATCTCGCTCTCTACAGCTCCAAGATCCACAATTTCCGCAAGATTATCAGTCGGGGAAAGACGGATCATGGAAGAACGGTCCAATGTATTCTCTCCAAACACTATAGTATCGCTTACATTCAATGGAATTGTCCTCAATACCCTACCCTCACCGGCATTGATGAGACGGACAGAATCGTCCGATTCAAACCCGGTGAAATCAAGTATGAGCAGACTGTCGTTGACAATTTTTATACGCTCGCCAAGCCCCATCGATGCATGCAGCTTAAGATCCTCACGCCTGTTGAGATCAAGAATCTGCTTGTTATTCGTAGCAAGTACGACGTCACCGTACACTATATTATCCTCATTCTTCGCAGTGGTCTGGAACCATTCTCCTTCAAATAGTACATACTCCACGCTATCCTGTGCGTATGTCACATCTTTCTTCACTGGTCGAGCCCATTCCGAGGATTCCTCGGCATAACAGGGAACAACCGCGGCACCGGCCACAATAGCGGCCATCAGTATTTTTACAGATTTCATAGCTTAGAATCTTTTCTTTTTCACAACCGGTTTTGGTTTCACTTCAGCTTGGACGCCACCCTTTAATTTCGAACCACCACGGGTCCCGGACTCAGATGCAGCCTGTGCCAGCTGCTCGGCCGACGCCTTATTGTCCTCAAGCGACGCAAGCGCTGCAAATGCATATGCCTCGCTGTTTTTGTCGCAGATATCTGTATCGGCAGCCGCACACGAGCCTTCGACAGGGCGAGTCTCGCCGGCAACCTTGATCTCATAGTAGAAATTATTGTTGTAGTCCACACGTATCTTCACACTTTGAACCTGCCCGGCAAGCTCTGCCGACGTCACCTGTGCGAGATCATTCATCTTATGCAACACATTGTTCTTGAATATCTCATCGTAATCATGTCCAAGCATCTGGATAAACGACAGATTGGTGAGGAGCGGATACAGTGGCTGAACCTCTGCCTCGAGCGCTCCATCCTCGTCAAAGGGAGCGTTCTTCGACAGCACCGGAACAAAGTGCGACTCATTGTTGAGCATATCCATATATCCGAATGTAGAAGTCAGTTTATCATGGCGCAGCGACACGAATCTGCTGAACATCGCATACCAGCATGCACCACGCACCACAGCTGTCTTCACGGCCTCATCACGCCCCTCGGGCGAACCGTCGTATTTCCACTCGCTCACATGTGCCGATTTTTTCTTAACAGCTCCAATCACAGCCTCACTTATACCCGGATAGAGAACACTACGGCCGGAGAGTATAAGCTCTACATCTGCCAGATTCATATTGCGGAGAAGCTCTTCGATGGCGTCGAAGACACTCTCTATCACAAGCTTCTTCATATGCGAGGTCTGCGATTTCGATTGCTTGGCGAAGTAAGCCGCGTCGGCCTCTGTCATGGCAGCCGGAAGTGTAAGACCCCAGTTTTTAGACTCCTGGAACAGATTAGTCCAGAATATATCAGGATTGGCTGCCCAGTTGTCGGTTCCACGGTCACCGCGGCTCGCACGGATATGATCGAGCTTCAGTTTCTGAACAAAGGAGATAAGGCTCTTCTTGTTGCGGCGACGATGCTCGTTCTCCTTTATCCCGGCATCGCCAAGGGCTGTCACCATCGACGGCATTCCATAAAGAATTTTTATAAGTGCAAAGTCGATATTGTCGCCACCGACAGTATAGCCCACGCGCGAAACGGTATCAACCTCTATACTACGGGTATATAATGTACCGCCCGACGTACGGTCGGTATGGACATTTATGCGGAATGCCGTGGCATTGATCGTCGCGCCACCCATGTCGAATACCACAAAGGTCTTATTCTCAAGCTTCGGCAGCACCCGCCAATTGAGGTTGAAATAATACATCATCACCGCCTCAGCCTCATATATATAGTGCACTTCCTTGAAAAGATGAGTCTTCTTTACGGTGTCCACCATAGCCTGCACCTTATTCACGGTGTAGTTGTTGGGCACTGCTACTATAGCTCGCGACGGTGTGAGCGAGCCATCCTCTGCTATCAGACGCTGACGCACCTCGGGCTTGACATCCTTGTCGGTGCTTATGAAGTTGCGGAATTCATGGCAAAGGCCCTTCACCAGTAGATGCGCAAGATCCTCGCCCTTGATTTTCTTCACCGAACCGTCGGCACCTTCCACTTCAAGTTCGTTGGAATAGCCAAGAAGTTTCTTTATCGACTGGAAACTGTTCTGTCCCCAGTAGATATGCGCCGCATTGCCGAAATAGAAATCACCTTTATGCTTATCGAAGTCGTACACTTCAAGATCGGCTGCCGGAACACCCGAGAAGAAACCGCCTCGCGGCAAAATCTGAATCTTTGAATAGAAGATCGGACTCAGTTTCTGCTGGCCGGCCGTATCCGTGGTCCTGTTCTCGGCAAGATGGATATTATTGGTGAAATCCGGATTACCTCCGTAGCCATAAGCAACGCACGATCCCGATGTACCGGGGTCGAAAGCCACCCAGAGGTCACTGTTTGGCATTTCCGGACGCACTATAAATATATATTTCTTCATCTGCCCCGGAAGCTCAGCCACAGTATTACCCTTCTTATCAACCAGCTTCACACGCACTTTCACCTGCAGACGCAGTACGTTGTGGTCGTTTCGTGCAAAGTCTGGAGATGCTATCGTATTCTCTATATAGGCCACTACCGACGTGTCGAAACGGCCATCGGGCTCAAGACTGAGAGGATACCACCTGTTAGCCTCACGGAGAGAACCATCGGGATTCTTGCCATCAGGACGGAATGAGAAATCTTCGTTAAAGTCTATATCCTGCACTTCCATTTCTGCAAGAAGCGTATAGCGCTGTGCAAACGACGGATATTCCACATTCACCTGACCGGTCACCTGTATACGCTTGTCCCGGTCGCCATCCCGAAAATACCAGCAGTCATAGTTTTCCACCACATTGTTAGTCACATCCATGAAACGGGTGTTGGAAATCGGCCAGATGTTGAATTTAAATCCCTTGAGAGCTTTCTTGCCACGACGACGGTAGATCTGCCAAAGGACCACACCGACAAGTACGGCGAAAGCCAGAACTGAGAGGATTGTGATAATGTACATTGTATCGGAATGTGTTATAAAATTATCGGATGTAAGAGTCATCTCGCGATCAGCCACATAAGCAAATGGCATCATAGCATCGCCCGAAGCCGTGTGGGGTGTCGCATAGAATACATATTTAAAATTCAGATTATCGCCGGGCGATAATTTCACCGGGCTGTCGAGAGTCCATGCCGGCAAGCTGTATTCCCGCACATTGTCGTTGTACGACCCTCCCGACGGAAAGCCCGAATAAACGGTTTCGCCATCAGAGCTTATCTCGAGTTGTACCTTATCTATATCAAGCGAGTTATCTTTCACGAAAGCTATATCGACAGGACCTATCTCAAACTTATCGCTACCATACGACTCCTGCTCAACGCTTAGATTCGATTTTATATAAACCGAAGTACCAAGTTGCTGAGTCAGACCGATTTTCTTGCCCAATGCCACCAGATTGTTCTGATTGTTTCCCTTGGCCAGCGAAAAGAAATCCACCGTATAGAACGGCTCCGATTTTTCTTTCACTGTAGCAAGAACTGCATTTACATGCCGTTCGTTCATGCCGAATATTTCACGGAGACGTTGCTTGTCATCCGATGTATTCTGACTTGTCGTTCCCGACTTGAAATTACTCACCACCACATAATTATATTCCTGCGACGGTTCATCGAAATTCACAAAATCAAGAACTTTTGGAAACACAAAATGCGACAGTGTCACACCCGAATTCTCCGATATCGAACGGGCCACATCGGTATTTCCCTCGCACACCTGCTTCAAAGTCGTATCTATAAAACCGTCAATATTATCAACAGTCCCATCATAAATTGGATGTATGAGTCCCTTGAACAGATTGTCGGCCATCTTTTTACTCGAGGTATATGGCGACATCCTCTGCAGTCCTACTGCCGTAAGTTCAGTCCCGGGATCCCGCATAGGCATGCCAAAACCAAGCAACGTGATTCTATCGCCGGGATTCATCTTGAAATCACCCGACAAAAAAGACTCGGCGGAATTCAGTCCTTGCATAGGATTCTCACCTTTTAGGAGAGCTCCCAACGATCGGTACAGACCCTCCATATCGGAGTTATTCACCACGTCCGGCGTCTGATCGACAGCTATAATTAGATGTTTTCCATGATATTGGGCACTTGCTGAATTTACGCCGAGGACAACAGCAAGAGCACAAGCTAAGGCTTTTAGATACTTGTTAAACATATTGTTAGCTCTGAAATGCAATGATTGGTCAATGCATAAGAAGAAAGATTAGATTCAGAATAAATGGCGATAAAAAAGCGCCATCCGCGTGCGAAGATACAAAATTCCCTGCATTTTTCGCTATTTTCGCATCACTTTTTCGATTGCACATGCAATATATCACCTTTTCATGGGAATCGCACATACACTCACATAGTTATAAAAAAGCCCCGCGATGCATACGAGCATCCCGGGGCCACATAGAGGTATGACTAAATCAAGATGGTATTTCGCCACGCATGCGGTCGTCGACAACCGAGAGAGCTGCCTTGGCGCCCTCTCCCATGGCTATCACAATCTGCTTATAGGGCACATCGGTGACATCACCTGCCGCATATACGCCTTTCACATCCGTGCGGCCGAACATATCGGCTATAATCTCACCACGCTGGTTAGTGGCAACTTCTCCGGCAAAGGCCGAGCTGTTGGGCGACAGGCCTATCTGCACGAAGACGCCATCAACGGAGTAATCGGTCTCCACACCGCTTTTACGGTCCTTCACCTTAAGGCCGGTCACTTTCTTGCCATCGCCGAGCACTTCGCCCACAGCCGACGAAAGGTGTACATCCACATTTCCGAAAGTGGCAAGTCGCTGACGCAGCACCTCATCGGCCTTCAATTCATCGAGGTATTCAAATACGTCCACATGCGAGCATATACCCGCAAGATCGATGGCTGCCTCTATGCCCGAATTGCCGCCACCAATCACGGCGACACGCTTTCCGGCATAGAACGGACCGTCGCAGTGAGTGCAGAATGCCACTCCACGACCGATATACTGGTCCTCGCCGTCGACACCGAGACGACGCCACGATGCACCGGTGGCAATCACCACTGCCGGCGCCTCAAACACCTCGCCACTGTCGGCTACTATGCGTTTAGGGAAATCCGATAGCGAACTCGACGCAATAGTCCGGTTATCGAATAAGGCTATGTCGTATTTCTCCATGTGCTTGCGGAGATCCGCAGCAAGAGCAGGTCCAGTTGTCAAAGGCACGGATATCAGATTCTCTATATCCATAGTATCTTTCACCTGACCTCCGATACGGCCGGCTACAACTGCCGTGCGCAGACCCTTGCGTGCAAGGTACACCGCAGCAGCAGCGCCCGACGGACCGCCACCGGCCACAACGACATCGAACTTCTTAGGCGTCGTGTCGACCGGCGCCTTCTCTCCGACGGTACCGAAAGCCTCCTCGAGCTTTCCGACAAGCTCACCGAGGTCGGCGTGGCCAACACTTATCAAGCGGCCGTCGGCATACACTGTCGGAACCGACTGCACACTGTAGTCTGCCACCATTTCAGGTGCCACACCACCGTCAACCATCGTATTGCTGTAGGCCGGATTAAGAAGCGCCACAATATTGAGCGCCTGCACCACATCCGGGCAGTTCGTGCACGTAAGCGACACGAACGTCAGAATATCAGCAGGCCCTGCAAGGGCCTTTATACGGCTCTGAAGAGCCTCATCGGGCAGATTCTTGCCCATACCGGCCGCATTTAGCACCGCAAGTATCAGCGAGGTGAACTCATGCCCGGTAGGAATGCCGCAGAAAGCGACACCGGTTGGCGCACCATCGCGCCATAGCTGCAGCACAGGTGCTTTCTCTATAGTAGCGCCATCCACTTCCTTCACATCTATCAAAGATGTGGACGATGCGAAGTCGCGTGCGAATTCAAGCATCTGTGCGGTATCTTCGCGACCGGCGGCACCATTGACCACAAGGGTCAGTGGTGTCGCCAGATTTGCGAAGATGCCCTGCAACTGAGTTATTATATCTTTTTCAAGCATAGGCATCATAGGGATTTATAAGGTAGCATCACAGCTACCCTTTGTTTTCAATTTGATTCATGGCCGAAGTAAACCCCGGTCCATCAGATCTTGCCGACAAGGTCGATGCTCGGTTTCAGGGTTGCTGCGCCTTCCTTCCACTTGGCAGGACAAACCTCGCCCGGGTGAGCCGCAACAAACTGCGCTGCTTCCACCTTGCGGAGAAGTTCATCGGCATTACGACCGATGCTGTTATCCTGGATCTCCACAAGCTTGATCAGACCTTCGGGATCGCAAACGAAAGTACCACGGTATGCCATACCCTCGTTCTCATCCATCACGCCGAATGCACGCGACAGCAAGCCGGTGGGGTCTGCCAACATAGGATAGGTAATCTTGCGGATGCTTTCCGAAGCATCATGCCATGCTTTGTGAACGAAGTGGGAGTCGGTGCTCACAGAGTACACCTCCACGCCCATCGACTTCAGCTTGTCGTATTTCTCGGCCAGGTCCACAAGCTCGGTAGGACACACGAATGTGAAGTCTGCCGGATAGAAGAAGAACACGGCCCATTTGCCGAGTACATCTTTGTCGGTCACTGTTTCGAATTTACCATTATGGTAAGCCTGAACTTTGAATTCAGGAATGTGGGTGTTGATAATTGTTTCCATCAAATTTTATTTTTCCTTTCTTTTCTAAATTTGTATTTTGCAGGAGAGACCTTTGCCTCTCCAATCTGCTATAATAACAAGCGAGGGCACCACTGTGTTTTTTAATTACTCAAAAAAACAGTCGCTCATCTCCGTGCAGTTGAACCATCGACAAACCTCAATTGTATTCATCCATATACTTACGCAACATAACCTGTAAATGAAAGTACTCATTGTCAACGGAAGCCCACATCTGCACGGCTGCACCGACCGCGCCCTGCTGGAAGTGGAGCGTACACTATCTTCTCTCGGCATAGATACAGAACGAATTGAAATCGGCAACAAAGATATCCGTGGATGCATTGGCTGCAACTACTGCCGTCAGCACGGCGCATGTGTATTCAAGGACTTAGTGAATGAAACAGCTCCTAAATTTGCCGAGGCCGACGGCATTGTCGTCGGCACACCCGTGTACTATGCCGGAGCAAACGGTCAGCTTCTCGCATTTCTCGACCGCCTCTTCTACAGCACATCCGGCCGCTTCGAGAAAGCCATGAAAGTAGGCGCCGCTGTCGTTTCTTCCCGACGGGCCGGCTCCACATCCGCCTTCGATGAAATCAATAAATACTTCACTATTTCCGCCATGCCCGTAGTATCCAGCACCTACTGGAACGAAGTGCACGGATTCACAGCCGAAGACGTCGAAGCCGATGCCGAAGGCCTTCAGACCATGCGTAATCTCGCCCGCAACATGGCATTCCTCATTCAGGCTATAACCGATGCCCGCGCCAAAACCGGTATCCCGGCCCAGGAACGCGCCGCCTTCACCAGCTTCCACACAGAATAAAGACATCCTGAAATTTTATCAATGCCTCAAACATCAAATTGCACCCGGGGCTTGCCCACATAGCCCAACGGCCGCGTATGCGGTCACAAGATTAGTAGGCCATTGCAAGGGCCGCATCGCGGTCCGCAGCTATGGTCAACCCAATTCCCCTCAGACGGCCGGCGCCACATAGTGGTGCAACATATATAACATGGTATGCAGTCGCCTACATACCCCACGGCCGCGTACGCGGTCATAAGATTAGTAGGCCATTGCAAGGGCCGCATGGCGGTCCGCAGCTATGGTCACCCCCCATCCCCTCAAGCACTTGGCGCCACATATATAACATCGTATGCAGTCAAAGCCTGCCTACATACCCCAACGGCCGCGTATGCGGTCATAAGATTAGTAGGCCATTGCAAGGGCCGCATGGCGGTCCGCAGCTATGGTTAACCCAATTCCCCTCAGACGCCCGGCGCCACGTAGTGGTGCAACATTAAGCAAAAAAAGCCCCTGCAATTCATACAAATTACAGGGACCTATCGTGCGCATGAAGGGACTCGAACCCCCACGTCCTAAGACATTAGATCCTAAGTCTAACGCGGCTACCAATTACGCCACATGCGCGGTTTTTCGTGCTGCAAAAGTAGACATTTTTTTTGTATTCACCAAATTTTTCCATAATTTTACACCCTCATTCAAGTATTGTAAACGTATCGCGGACAAAAACCAAGGTTCCCACATAGAAGGTACAGGGTCCAATTCCACAGCCCACGACGCACAAACATTGAAGCTACATCGGTTGTTTTAAAGGTAAACTTATTGTTCTTATGAAGAAAGTATTGAGTTCTGACAAAGCGCGGGCACTCGCTTATCATAGATACCCGCGTCCTGGTAAAATAGAGATTGTTCCTACAAAACCATTCTCCACTCCCGAAGATCTGTCGCTGGCATATTCGCCGGGCGTAGCATTCCCATGTCTCGAAATCGCCAACAACGCCGACAATGCATATAAATACACTGACCGCGGAAACACCGTAGCCGTAATCTCCAACGGCACTGCCGTCCTCGGCCTCGGCAACATCGGAGCACTTGCCTCAAAACCCGTTATGGAAGGTAAAGCTCTCCTTTTCAGAATCTTTGCAGGCCTGAATGCATGCGATATCGAAGTCGACGAAACCGACCCCGCTAAATTTGTCGACATCGTACGAGCCATCAGTTCAAGTTTCGGAGGCATAAATCTCGAAGACATAAAAGCCCCCGAATGCTTCGAAATCGAAGAATCTCTCAAAGAGAAATGCGATATTCCACTGATGCACGACGACCAGCACGGCACAGCCGTTATCGCCGGAGCAGCACTTGTCAACGCACTCATCGTCCAGCGAAAGGATATAGCCGACATCCGCTTGGTAGTGAACGGTGCAGGAGCGGCAGCCACCGCATGCACCCGTCTGATGATATCGCTCGGTGTGAAGCCGGCCAACATTGTGATGTGCGACAGCAAAGGCATAATCTATAAAGGACGCACCGGAGTCAACGCCTCAAAAGAAGAATTTGCCATCCAACCCGACGGTCGCACTACCCTCGCCGACGCCGTGAAAGGTGCCGACGTATTCCTTGGTCTATCCGTAGCCGATGTGCTAACTCCCGAAATGCTTCTTTCCATGGCCGACCGACCAATCGTGTTCGCCCTCGCAAACCCGAAACCCGAGATTGCCCGCGACGTAGCCATGGCGACACGCTCCGACCTCATCTATGCCACAGGCCGAAGCGACTACCCCAACCAGATCAATAATGTTCTTGGATTCCCCTATATCTTCCGTGGAGCGCTCGATTGCCGGGCATCGACCATCAACGAAGCCATGAAGCTCGCCGCAGCCCATGCCATCGCGGCCCTCGCACGCGAACCGGTGCCCGCAGCCGTCCGCGAGCTCTACGGCGAGAAAAACATGAAATTCGGTCCCGACTACATCCTGCCCAAACCGTTCGACCGCCGATTGCTCACCACCGTTCCACCGGCCGTGGCACAAGCCGCTGCCGAAAGCGGAGTCGCCCGCAACCCGATTGCCGACCTCGAACGATACGGCAAAACCCTCAAACGATACGTCACCGATAGCGACGCACACATGAAAGAATACCTATCAGCGCAGGCAAGCTGATCCAACCCACACTCAAACAGCCCGGATGCACCGAAGTCCACCTTCTCTGCACCCGGGCTGTCGCATTTTCTTTGTTTATCTGTGGATTTTTAGTAATTTTGCGGGAGTTTATCAATATAATACGAACCACGACTTTATATAGCTATGTCGACAGAAAATCGGGAAGTGCGTGTGCGCTTCGCTCCGTCGCCTACCGGCCCCCTTCATATCGGCGGTGTACGCACTGCTCTCTTCAACTATCTTTTCGCCCGTCAGAACGGCGGTAAAATGATTCTCCGAATCGAGGATACCGACTCGCAGCGCTTTGTGCCCGGAGCCGAAGAATATATCAACGAGGCCCTGGCTTGGCTCGGAATAGGCATCGATGAAGGCGTCCGCGAAGGTGGTCCCTACGGACCCTACAAGCAGAGCGAACGCCGCGACATATACCGCGAGCATGTGAAAATGCTCCTCGACAATGGCAAAGCCTATATAGCGTTCGACACCCCTGCCGAGCTCGAGGCCAAACGCGCCGAAATCCCCAATTTCCAATACGACGCATCCACACGCGGCTCACTCCGCAACTCCCTCGCCATGCCCGCCGAAGAGGTAAAAGCACTCATCGACTCAGGCGCACAGTATGTGGTACGCTTCAAAATCGAGCCCGGTCGCGATGTCGAAGTACACGATCTTCTCCGCGGCACCGTCACTATAAAAAGCGATATTCTCGACGACAAAGTGCTCTATAAGAGTGCCGACGATCTTCCCACATATCACCTTGCCAACATTGTCGATGACCACCTCATGAAAGTGTCGCACGTCATCCGTGGCGAGGAATGGCTTCCATCAGCACCCCTTCATGTACTCCTCTACGAAGCCTTCGGATGGGCCGATACAGCTCCCGAATTCGTTCACCTGCCTCTGCTTCTGAAGCCCGACGGAAAAGGAAAACTCAGCAAACGCGACGGCGACCGCCTCGGCTTCCCCGTATTCCCTCTCGAATGGCACGACCCCAAGAGCGGCGAAACATCACGTGGATACCGCGAAAGCGGCTATCTGCCCGAAGCTGTGGTCAACTTCCTCGCGCTCCTTGGATGGAATCCCGGCGACGACACCGAAGTGATGACCGTCGACGAACTTATCTCCAAATTCTCCTTCGCTCACTGTTCACGCTCCGGAGCCAAGTTCGCTTTCGACAAGGCCAAATGGTTCAACCACACCTACCTTCAGGCAATGGACGACGCTACTCTTGCCCAACTGTTCAAGCCCGTGCTCGAAGCTCATGGCGTTAATCCCGCCGACTTCTCCGACGAGTATATCGCAGCCGTGGTCGGTCTGGTAAAAAGCCGCATCAATTTCGTGGGCGACCTCTGGGACCACGCCCGATTCTTCTTCGCTGCACCGACAGAATACGACCCCAAAGCCGTGAAAAAACGCTGGAGCGCCGAAATGCCCGCGATAATGCTTCAACTGGTCGAGCTCCTCGAGAAAACGCCCGACTTCGGCAGCAAATCGCTCGAGCCCGAGGTGATGGCATGGATAGAAAGCAACGGCTACCACATGGGCAACGTCATGAACGCTTTCCGTCTTGCCGTCGTTGGCGAATGCAAGGGCCCCCACATGTTCGACATCACCGACCTCATTGGCCGCGAAGAAACCATAGAGCGCATCCGCAAGGGCGTAGAACGAATCTCCCCGGCTGAATGAATCCGCTCTACACCGCAGGAATAGCCCTGTATGGCGGAGCAGCCCGGATGGCATCCATCGGCTCACCCAAAGTGCGGCATATGCTCCATGGGCAGTCCGAAACACTCCGCCGAATCATCGCATTCCGGCAGAGGATAGCACCCGACGGCTTCGACGTATGGTTTCACGCCGCATCCCTCGGCGAATTCGAGCAGGCACGTCCCATTATCGACACCCTGCTCGAGCGCAATCCTGCGCTGAGCATCCTGCTCAGTTTCTTCTCCCCGTCGGGCTACGAAGTACGCTGCGACTACCACCCTCGTGTGGCCGTGGTATACCTGCCGTTCGACATGCCGTCGCGTGTCGACGCATTTCTCAATGCCGCCAAGCCGCACATGGCCATATTCGTAAAATACGAATTCTGGGGCAATTACCTCGAGAAACTCAAACGCCGAGGCATACCCACATACATAATATCCGCAATATTCCGTCCCACCCAGCGCTTCTTTAAGCCCTGGGGCGGAACATTCCGGCGCATGCTCACAAACTTCGAGCATCTTTATGTGCAGGACGAACGCTCTCGCCGACTGCTCGCATCAATTGGCATCAACAATGTCACAGTCGCCGGCGACACACGCTTCGACCGCGTCACCGCCATCCGCAAATCCTGCCGCCCCATCCCCGAGATCGAAGCGTTCCTCGGTGAAAAAGAAGACCGACCATTCACCATAGTCTTCGGCAGCAGCTGGGAGCGCGATGAGGATGTCTACATTCCTTGGCTCAAGGACAATCCCGACGCCAAAGCAATCATCGCACCACACGAATTCGATAAAAACAGGCTCGCATCCATGCGTCGCCGACTCGGTAGCGAACAGACAATCCTCTTCTCCGATTTCAAACAGATCTACGAGCGCTCACCCCGCGAGGCAGCCGAAGTGGCCCATAAACTGAAATATGTGATTATCGACTGCTTCGGTCTTCTTAGCAGTCTGTATTCATATGCCGATACTGCCTACGTCGGTGGCGGCTTCGGTGCAGGAATCCACAATATCAACGAGGCGGCCACCTACGGCATACCGGTGCTGTTCGGACCTCGCCATGCCAAATTCAAGGAAGCCGCCGACCTCATAGACTGCGGAGGCGCGTTCTGCATCCACTCTTCCGAAGAATTCCGCACCGCTATCGATCCTCTCCTCGATGAAAACACAAGAAAAAAAGCAGGAAAAGCCGCCGGCGACTACATAGCTGCAAATATCGGCGCCAGCGACCGCATCATGGCCGACATCTTTCCTTAGTAAATCCTCAAACTCCTTGATTAAAATATAGAGAAATGATAAAAGTTGGTATATACGGACCCGCCGAGGTCGATAGCCCGGTACGAAAACAACTGCTGCGCCTTCTTTTCCGTCACCCCGACGTCGATCTGAGGGCTGTGGCATCGCCCGCCGGAAACGCCACGCCTCTCTCTCAGCTCCATCCCGTCTATTCCGGCGAGACCACGCTGACGCTCGAACGCGTGCTCAAACTCGACAATCTCGACGTCCTGTTCGTAATCGACGAGGAAAATCTCAACCAAGAGATAATGGCCCGATATACCGACGACAAAGACTTCCGCCTGATAGTACTCGGCCACGCATCGGCACTTATTGCAAACCCCGCCGACATGGTCTACGGGTTCCCCGAGTACAACCGCAAGGCTCTCGTCCGTGGGGCTCGCGCGGCTGTCAACCCATCGGCCGCTGCACTGATAATAGAACTTGCACTCTTCCCCCTTGCAAAATTCGGCCTTCTCAACTCTGAAATCAAGGTATCTATCGGAGGCATAGATTTCGATGCAACCGAAACCGCCGCCGAAGCCCAAAGGCTCCTCTCTGCCGTACAACCGTCATTTTCCGCACCCATCCGATGCTCTAAAGGTGCGCCAACCACCTTCGAGCGCATCGATCTCCACGCATGCATCGACACCGGCATAGCTCTCGATGAGATAGAGCGAATCTACAACACCACCTACGAAGACCACAACTTCACCTACCTCATACCAGGCGAGGGCACTATCGATGAAGACCTGCGCGGAAGCAACAAATGCCTCATCCGTCTGAGCAAGCACGACGGCACTCTCACCATCGATGCTTCCATCGACGCCCTCACCCGTGGTGTTACCGGCAACGCCGTCCACATCATGAATCTCCTCTTCGGCCTATATGAGCGTACCGGACTCGCCATCTGACCCACTCAAGAAGTTACTTTCCGACATCGGTATCACCATACTGGCATTCGCCTTGTCGTGGTTGCTTATCTACGACATTACCCAGATAAGCTACTTTGCACCGCTGGAGAAAGCATCCGACTTCGAGACAACCGACTTCTACCAGATTGTCGACGACCGACGCTCCGTCCGGCCCTACTCCGACGACATCGTAGTCGTAGGCATCGATGACCTAAGCCGCGACGAAATTGCCGATGCCATCTACATGATTTCCTTGTGCAGTCCCGCTGCCGTAGGAATCGATATTCTATTCGGCTACCAACAGCCCGATGATCAAAAACTGGTCGAAGCCATCTCCGCACTTCCCAACGCCGTTGTCCCCGACACAAGTTCATACATATATTCCTCATGCCCCGGATTACATCAGGGCTCCATACTTCTTGAGGCACCGTCGCACCGCCACACCATCCGCCACTGCAAGAAAGAAGACACCTTTGCAGGTGAGCTTGTGGCTTTGTACAATCCTCATCTCAATGTGCCCGAAAACATGCTGATAGAATACTCAGCATGCGAATTCGATGTAATCCACGCATCCGAAATACCCGATGCCACCGACATAATCGATGGCCGGATCGTACTTGTCGGGGCGGTCCGCGACATCTCCGATCTCCATCCCACTCCTGTCCACGACGCGTTGCCAGGAATCATGATCCACGCCGCATCCATAGCGACAATGCTCAATGAAAACCGCATAACGACCATCCCAGAATGGCTCGACTGGACATTAGCCATTATTCTCTGCTTCGCCTTCATTGCCACAGCCCGTAGCCTTAAAGAACGAGATTGGGCCGACTGCCTTATGCGCATAGTACAAATTGCTCTTCTCCTCATCATCATAGTGATTGGTTGCTGGTGCTATAGCAGATATAGACTGAATATCAATTTCACCCGTCCTCTCATCATGCTTGCGACAGCCGCAGTGGCTGTCGATCTATGGGAAGGAGGCATAGCCTTGAAAAAACTCCCTGCCAAGATAAAATCATGGTTCGGCAAAAAAAAGACATCCGAAAATCATCAACAAGAAACTCAATAAAGCTATAAGACTTATCTCTATCCAGAAAAATAATAGCTATGAAAAAAATATCCACCCTCCTCACTCTCCTTATCATCGCTCTGTCTGCATCTGCAGCGCAACGTCTCACAGTATTCAAAGTCAAAGGTGAAGTCACAGCAGAGATCAATGGCTCCACTGTCATTCTCACACCTCGCACTGAACTGTCTATGCAAACCATGCTCCATATTCCCGACGGAGCACAGTTGTCGATTCTCAACCAAGACACCAAAACAGTATTCCGCTCTACCGCGCCCGGCTCCATGAAAGTTGCAAAATTCATTTCTGAATCGCGCAAAAAGAGCGACAGCATGGTCAAAAACATACTCACCGAAATATATCGCGACATCGCCGACGGTAGCGGTGGTGTCAAAAACGCACCCGGCGGAGTGGTGATGCGTGGCGACGGCGACATGTCGGTTGAGCGAGCCGTCGCATATGCGATTCTTGCCGGGAAAAATACCGGACACTGCCCATTGAAACTATCACGAGCCTACTCTGCCGACTCATCCTACGTCTATCGCATTGAGTCGGCCTCGTCAAGCCCGTTGTTCATCAACATTGCCAACGCCGGCACCACACCTCCGGCACTCATGCTCGACGTCCGCTACTCATCCGGCCAACCGTATATAGCCGTAGGACAAGGCACCACCACCCTCGATGCATTCGAATTCTATGGCGAGCCCACCGGACCTCTCTACATTGTAGCCACTAATATACCTTTCGACACCCAAGCCGTACAGACCTTGCTCCGCAACCCGGCCACATCCGGCACCCCGGCACCCATCCCCACCGGACTCTCGATAGCCCTCATGCCCGTCCAATAAAAGATATTCCTCCGCCGTCAAAGCCAATATCGGTGCCCAAGCCTTATTTCTGTTGCGTTGAATCCTATTCCATACCTAAGTTTCGAAAAGAGTTCGTATCTTTGCACCCGGTATGAATGGAATAGTTTCTAAGGTAAGGACGGTGGCCTCGGAGCCAACGTTCGGAGTGCTCATGGCACTTTGCTCGGTACATTGTTTCAACGACCTGCTCCAGTCTGTCGTATCGGCGGTCTACCCAATGTTGAAGGAAGACCTGTCGCTATCGTTCGGACAGATAGGTCTCATCACTCTCGTTTATCAGATTGCCGCCTCGGTATTCCAGCCGGTTGTCGGACTCGCCTTCGACCGCAGGCCCTTCGTAGGCAGTCTGCCCATGGGCATGGTATTCACCTCGGTAGGCATACTGCTGTTCGCTTTTGCCGGTTCGCTTCCGGCTGTACTTCTGGCAGTATTCCTTGTTGGAGTAGGCTCATCCACTCTCCATCCTGAGGCATCGCGCATCACATCGCTCGCCAGCGGTGGCCGTCGAGGCATGGCCCAGTCCATATTTCAGGTAGGCGGCAACTTCGGCACATCCATAGGCCCGCTGCTTGTGGCAGCCATGGTCGCCCCGCATGGCCGAACATACATAGCATGGTTCATCATAGTCGCCGCCATGGCCTTCTACGCCATGAGGCCAATATGCAGGTGGTACTCCGGTTGGCTTGCGCAGACCGCAGCGCGTGGTGCCGCACAGGCAATCCGGAAAAAAGCACCGCTGTCGCACGGCCGCACCGTGTGGGTCATATCCATCCTCACAGTGCTGATATTCTCCAAGTATATCTACATGGCCAGCATCACCAACTACTACACTTTCTACCTTATCCACCGGTTCGGTGTCAGTATCAGCGCATCTCAGGTATGCCTGTTTGTATTTCTCGTAGCCACAGCCGCCGGCACACTCGTAGGCGGTCCGTTGGGCGACCGGTACGGACGTCAACCCGTCATATGGATCTCTATCCTCGGCACTGCACCATTCAGCCTCGCTCTGCCCCACTGCGGGCTATACGCCACCGTAGCCATGAGTTTCTGTGCAGGCTTCATGCTCTCGTCGGCATTCCCTGCAATACTACTCTACTCGCAGGAATTGCTGCCCAACAAACTCGGACTCGTATCGGGCCTCTTCTTCGGCTTCTCATTCGGAGTGGCTGGCGTCGCATCCGCAGTGCTCGGCGAATTCGCCGACACTTACGGAATTGACGCCATATTCTCATTCTGTGCCTACATGCCCCTTATCGGCATTGTCGCTGCCCTGCTCCCCAACCTGCGCCGGCTGAGCTGACCGCTTGCCACCGAATACCTTCGACAGATATTTTTCCTGGAACGTCTGTAGAAGTTCCCAGAAGTTTGGCACAAACAGCGTGCCGAGCACAGCGTTCACAGCCATACCGAATACCACTGCACAGCCGAGCGACACACGGCTCGCAGCGCCCGCACCCGTGGCAAACATCATCGGCATCACACCGAATACAAACGCAAGTGCCGTCATCAGAATCGGGCGAAGGCGAACATCGCCAGCATCGAGCGCTGCCTGGCGTATCGGCTGCCCCTTCTTGCGGAAATCCATGGCATATTCAACTATAAGTATGGCATTCTTCGCCGCCATACCCAGCAGCAGTATTATACCGATCTGGGTATAGATACTTATACTCTGGCTCATGAACATACATCCAAGCACCGCTCCGAGTATAGCAGTCGGAGTGGTTATCACCACGGCCACAGGATCGGTCCACGATTCATACTGGGCAGCAAGCACAAGAATGGTAATGATCACGGCAAACAGCAGTGTTATCGTAATGGTCGTGCCCGACTGCGTTTCCTGAAGAGCCTCTCCGGTCCATGCATAGGAGAAATTACCACCCAGACGATCATGCATTATATTCTCCATGGCCTTGATACCTTCCGAAGAACTTACATGTGGTGCCACCGAAGCCGTCACCGAAGCTGTGGTGTACATATTGTAGCGGCTAACCATCGACTGGCCCATCACCGGGTCCACCGTGGCGAACGCCCCGAACGGCACCATGTCGCCCTGCGAATTACGAACGCTCAGCGCAAGCACATCGTCGGCACGACGACGCGCACTCTCCTGTCCGCTCACCAGCACCTCGTACGACCGCCCGAACTTCACGAAGTCGTTAACATAATCACTACCCATGAAGGCCGACAACGCCGCATACACATTTTCCAGTGTCAGCCCATGCATCTTCACACGGTCGCGGTCTATCTTTATGGAGTACTGCGGCACCTCGCCTTGATAGAGCGATGTCACCCTTTCAATTTCGGGATAATCGGCCACGGCATCCTGAATCTCTGTCACAGCCTGCGCAAGTTCCTTGGGGCCGAGATTATTTATGTCGAGAATCTGCATCTGTAGGCCACTCGACATACCCAGACCTGGAATTGACGGCGGATTCACCGAAAATACCACCGCCTCCTGGCATCTGTTACCGATTTCTTCCGCACGGGCCATCACAGCCGACACCGCATTATCCTTGCCCTTGCGCTCTTTCCATGGTTTCAGCACCACAAACATCGATCCGAGATTACTCGACGCACCACCCGCAAGGAACGACTGGCCCGACACCGATATCACATCTTTAACCTGAGGCAAAGCCTTGATTTCAGCGGAGATAGAGCGAACCACACTGTCGGTGCGGTTCAGCGATGCACCGGTAGGCAACTGAACAGAAGTCATGAAGTACCCCATATCCTCTTCAGGCACGTAGCTGGTCGGCCAACGCATGAATCCCCAGAACGCAGCCCCACAGATAGCCGCAAAAATTATAAGCGCAAGAACGGGCCGACGCAACATGCGCCCTACTGTACCGGTATACGCCCCTTGCACCTTGTCGTATATCTTATTGAACCATCGGAAGACGAAGAATCGCGGTTGCCCAGTGCGAGGCTTCAGGAATAGAGCGCACATGGCCGGAGTGAAGGTAAGCGCATTGAAACCCGAGAACGCCGTCGACACCGCTATCGTAAGAGCAAACTGCTTGTAGAGTTGTCCGGTAATACCAGAAATGAATGCAGTGGGGATAAATACCGACAGAAGTACCAGCACTTCACCCACCACAGGACCCTGAAGCTCATCCATGGCCTGCCGCGCAGCCTCGCGGGGCGTAAGTTTTCCCTCGTCGAGTATTCGCGAACAGTCCTCCACCACCACAATCGCATCATCCACCACAATCGCTATGGCAAGCACAAGGCCGAAGAGTGTCAACGTATTGAGAGTAAATCCCATCAGTTTCATCACAGCAAAAGTGGCTATAAGCGACACCGGCACGGTAAGCATCGGAATCACCACCGCACGCCAGCTCTGCAGGAACAGCATTATCACCAGCATAACAATAAGAGTGGTCTCGATAAAAGTCACAAGAACTTCATCGATAGATGCCGAAACGAAATCCGTAGTATTCAGAATCACGCGATAGTCCACATGCTCAGGGAAATACTGTTTCAATTCCTCAAGTTTATCCTCCACTGCATGAGCCACAGTGAGAGCATTGGCTCCCGGGAGCTGATAGATACCGATAAGGCCGGCGCTATGCCCCGACACATTCGAGATCATCGAGTATGAATTACTTCCAAGCTCAACTGTGCCGATGTCGCGCAGACGCAGCATCGACCCGTTGCCGTCGGTGCGCACCACTATGTCGCCAAACTCCTTGGCTTCATCGAGGCGTCCCTGAGCCGTGAGGGTAAACTCAAACTGCTGACCCGATGCATCCGGCGGAGCTCCCACCGAACCGGCCGATACTTCCATATTCTGGCTCTCGATAGCCGCCATCACGTCCGAGGGGCTGATACCACGCACTCGCATCTTCTCAGGGTCGAGCCACACACGCATGCTGTACTCACCCGAGCCGAAAGCCTCTACCTGGCCCACACCATCAATTCGCGAAAGAGCATCAACGATATTGAGCTGGGCATAGTTGGTAAGATACAATCCATCATACACTTCCGGTTTGTCTGTCTCAAGACCCACAAAGAGAATGATATCCGACGAACGCGACATCACCGACACACCCTGCTGCTTCACCGACGAAGGCAACTGTGGTTCGGCAAGCGACACACGGTTCTGCACCTTCACTGTCGCCATATCGAGGTCGGTGCCATTCTCGAAAGTTATCTCAAGCATATACGAACCATCGGAACTCGATGAACTCATATACATCATTCCTTCCACTCCGTTCACCTGCTGCTCTATAGGCACGCCGATAGTCTCGGATATGGTTTTGGCATCCGCGCCGGGATAAGAAGCACTCACAAACACCGTCGGAGGCGTGATATCGGGATACTGGGCCACCGGCAGAGACTTCACCGTCAACAGGCCGGCAAGCACCATAAGCACTGCCAGTACCGTCGCGAATATAGGTCGATCTATAAAAAACTTACTGAACATCGCCTCATCGAATTACAGGTTTCACCTCCATACCGTCGCGAACTTTCAGAAGCGCCTTGGTCACATATTTGTCGCCGGGTTTGAGCCCCGATGTTACTATACGCAGAGTATCAGCCACCGTCTCGCCCGTCTTCACGGGTGTATACACCACCTTGTTCGAGTCGTTCACCACATACACATAGTCGCCAAGCTGATCCGTGGAAATCGAAGCATCCCTCACCATCACAGCCTTCGGATCTATGCCTGTCGGTAGCGCCAAAGTGCCATACATGCCACTGCGCAACTCACTGTATGGATTGTCGATCTTGGCCTGCAATGTAAGTGTACCGGTCGAAGTATCGACCTGAGGCGCCATATAGTCCAGAGCCGCGGTATACTTTCTCGACAGTGGCTCGGAAAATGTCACCGCCATGCTGTCGAACAGCTGAGGATACTTCGACAACCGCGATTTTATGTCGGCGAGCGCGTCGCCATCCTCTATCGAGAAGTCAAAATACATGGTCTTGTCGTGGTATATCTTTGCAAGCGCCACTGGTGCGCCCTCTCCTGCCACATAGGATCCCACATCGTTGGTTGCCACCGTGATATGCCCGTCGAATGGAGCCCGCACCGTGCAGTACGACAGCTGGGTTCTGGCCGTCTGCAGGGCCGCCTCGGCATTCTTGATCGACGCCGCAGCTTCTTCTACAGCACTCTTGGCCTGCTCCACTTCCATCTTGCTCACGGCATCGCTCGCCAAGGCACGCTTCATGGCATCGTAGCGGGTCGATGCATAGGAATACGTCGACCGGGCTGTGGCAAGGGCTGCCTCAGCCTGCGTCACAGCATCACGATAGTTACGGTCCTCTATTGTGAAGAGCACCGTGCCCTTGGTCACATAGTCACCGGGATTGTAATTCTGCGACAGCAGATAACCGTCCACACGCGCCACGAGGTCGACCTCACGTGTGGCAATAAGTGAACCCGGATAGCTTTTATGTGTCACCACCGAATCTGTGAAAGCCTCGGCTACGTCGATTTCCGGCACAGATGCACTCTCGTGCTCCGATGTTTTACGGCACGACTGCGACGCAGTGGCCAATAGTATGATGCAGGGTAAAATTATTCTTTTCATAATGCAACATGGTTATATCTCAGCTGTTCCATCCGCCGCCGAGAGCTTTATACAGATTTATAAGTGAATCGATCGACTGACCTCGGGCAGCCACAAGAGTATTCTGATAGGTAAGATAGTTCAACATCGCATCCACCACATTCGAGAATGCCGTCAGCCCCTCCTTATAGAGATCTACCGACAGTTTGACTTCCTCGGCCGAGCTCTGCACCACCCTGTCGATATAGTCAATGTAGCTTTGGGTGCAACCATATTTGCGGGCGGCATCGCGCACTTCCTCCACCGCCGTAATCACGGCCAGATTATAACTGTCGATGGCGTTCTCCATGGCCTCGCGGGCCGCCGCCGCATTATGGCGTCGCGACAGCCCGTCGAAAATAGTCCACGACAAAGTCGGAGCAATGCTGTAGGTAAAACTACGGTCAGAAAAAAGATCGGATACCGAATGTGCCTGTGTACCCACCGATGCTGTCACCGACAGCGACGGCAGATAGTCTTTCCGCGCTATGCCCAACGCTGCTGCGGCGGCATCCACACTCCGGCACGCCTGCACCACATCGGGACGACGCTGCAGAAGGTCGGCAGGCGTACCCATACCTACCGGTGGCATACCCGAAGGCAGCGTCGCGGCAGAAAGCACGCCGGATGGCAGTCCCTCGCGCGTCACACCAAGTAGTACGGCCAGAGCATTTACCGAAGCGTCTATCGACGCCTCGAGCAACGGTATAGATGCGATTGTAGAATAATAGAGGGTAGTAGCCTGGGCTACATCGAGCTTCGATGCAAGGCCCGTCTCATGGCGGGTCTTGGTTATATCAAGGATACGTTGCTGGCTCACGGAGTGCTCCCGCGCCACGGCAAGCTGTCCGCGAGCCACCAACAATCCTATATATGTCGTTGCAATCTCGGCATCAACACTCAGCTCAACACCGGCAAACTCTGCGGCCGAAACTTTCACCTCGGCCTTTGCCTGACGCACCTGAGATGTGATTTTTCCGAATACATCGATTTCCCAACTCATATCGACAGTTCCCCTGAACGACGACATCACCTCGGCCGGAGCCGGTGTGGCCGTGGTAAGACCCGATACCCGGTCGCGGCTCCATCCGGCATTCAGGCTGAGATTCGGATAATAGGCACTCTGCGCTTCGCCCACCTGATGACGGGCGATTTCGATACGTCGTGCTGCCATTGCAACATCATAGTTGTTCTCGCGGCCTATCGCAATCAGGCTGTCGAGCAATGGATCGCCGAAACCGCTCCACCATCGGGCATTGAGAGCATCGCTCTCCGCTCCGGGTACAGTGCCGCCCGCCCACTCTGCAGGCAATGCATGATCTATGTAATCGTTGTCGGCGCCCTTGGCACGTGGACACGCCGCCCATAGTACGAATCCCAGCACGCCGAGCCAGCGTAGCAAGTTCAGGGATATTTTCACTCTCATATTTTTTGAAAACGTTTTTATTCTATAACAACCTTTTCAAAAAAAATGTTTCGCAGACCTCAAAGCGCCTGCGAAACATCTCAATAACCTTCGTACCCTATGTTTTTCTCAAATAGCGTCGGATCGTCGGGGATAGTGCAACCCACTATAGTCTCGGATATTATCGTAGCCAGAGCCTTGGCAAGAAGCATACGCCGCACATCCCACAGCACCTTGTTCCACTCTATGCGAAGTACCATATGGTTACTGTCGGAAGCCGTCTTTATCCGCCGTATGAACACACGTGGATTGCTCGTGGCATGATACCTCTGCGCGTCTGTTTTCAGTCCGAAATCAGCATCCATATCCTTCTCAAGACGCTCGTAGAACCGGTTGAATGTATCCATATCGCGCACTAAATCGTGGTTGGCAAGCGTCGTATCCCCCTTTGGGCCCCCAAGACCTATATGGATATGGGTGTCGTACTCCGGTTCCAAAGCACCACTCGATATATTGAAAGTCACACTCCATGCACCCGGCCGGCTCAACAGGCTCTCCACGTCTGCCAGAAAATGGCGCCGTCCTTCCTCATCGCCCGAGTCCGACAATATATAATAAGAATTGTAGGGTGCACGCGCACCTATTTCACGGCTTACAAAATTAAAGCCGCCTATTTTGGCCAGATAGTATGCGAAAATACTGGTGCACGGATCGAGCAACCCCGATGGCGAGATGATTGTCATCCGAGAACCGCGGTCTATACAACAGCCATAGTCGGTGTTCACATACACATGCTCCACCGCAAGACGGTCCACAGGATTATACCTCGCCGGTATTGTAGCCGCCAGATTGATAAGCCTTAACGACGGATCTTCCTCGCAGGCCTCTATTATTTCATCCTGTTTCAGGCCCATACGAGCCTGAAGTTCCACCAATGTGCGATAAGGCAACACCACTTGATAACCGGTGGGCCGGTCGAGCTTACGTTCAAATGCATTGTGGATTTTAATACGGTTTTCCACAATGGTTTCACTACGGCGCTCGCCCTCTATAGCCTCGGTGAATCCCGCACCTATGATACCGGCCGGCACAGCCACTATAGCGATTCCGAGCACACCAACCACGCACGCGATGGCTCTGCCCCAGAAGGTAACCGGCGGAGTATCGGCAAAACCACCGGGATCGCCTATATACTGGGCAAATGCCCATGCCACCGACGCAAATCCGTTGTCATATACCTCGGGCTGGGCCTCATGCTCGAAAAAGAATAGCAAAAGGCTGAGTATAATGGTGATAATCAGCAGAAATTGAAGCGATATGAGCAATTCGTGCTTTTTCTCGCGCAGAGCATTGTTGAAAAGGTCGAACGACTTGCTGTAGCGCGTCAGACGTGCCAGACGAAGCACTCTGGTCATGCGCAGCACACGCAGTGCGGCAAAAGGAAGCGGAAAAAAGAATCCGAGAACAAACGGATAGGTCGACACCACATCGATGAATCCGTGAAATGTGAAGCAATAACGCAATCTTCCACGCCAACCCTGGAATCGGGCATCCACAAGCGGAGCCACCCATATGCGTGCCGATACTTCTATCAGAAAAAACACAAGACAGATACCATCCACCCACAGGAGTACCCGCCTCACCTCGGGAGCAAGATCGAAGGTCGACATGAAGATTTCGGCTGTGCTGAGCAGAATCATCGCCACGATCACCCAGTCGATGATATTATGCCACTGACGGGTATGGAGATTATCATCGAGCGCACGGGCAAGATTTTTCTTCAGGGTGTCAACCTTTTCAAAACGCGACATACCACTCAGCGCTTTTTCTTTTTCCCTCCGAAAACGGCTCCGAGCACCATGGCCCCCACTTTCCGTTCAAGGCCCTGGCGTGTGGTCGGAATGCCGGTCTTACGCGCTATTCTCTGCTTTACTCCCGTAATTCCGACAGCCCGCTTCCACGAAAACGACAATCCGGGTATCTTCATATCTACTATTTCATGTTTTTTAATTCGCGCTGAAGTGTCTCTATACGCCGCTTATATCCTTCTATAGCGCGGTCGTGCCGTGCCGCAACGTCGATTTTGTCTTTTCGATAACCGGCTTTTGTCGATGGTGATGTCGCCGACTTTATGCTGGCGGCAATGCGGGCATTGTCCTTTTTCTTCTGCTCGCGCTCGCGTGCTATACTCGCACGAAGGTCAATTATTGTCTTTTTTATACTCTCCTTACTCATATTACAATTATTAAAGAGTGAAATATTTCCGCGTCCATCGTATGCGTCTGCCACTGCACAGAGTAGTCATGGTCAAGCAAGAAGTCGGGCCGCCCGACAGTAGTCCGTGTAGCACGCAGCCATGACCGTTCACGTCCGTGGTAACCTTCAGCCATAGAAAACCGTATATTGTTGCTGCTGGCACGCCCTTTGGCAAGATAAGCCCCATCGTTGGTCAGAAAAAGAGCCACACCTCCGGCCACATTGCCGAAACGTCTTTTCACTAATTCCAGACGGCGAACATCTTTCCAGAAATCATAACGGCCAAGATCGGGAGCCGAATGAGTCTTGGTGATGTGGAAGCGACGGTCTATCTCCTCGCCGAAACGAATCGGACATCTCGCCACCTCTTTGGTCTTGTATTTAAGTTCCACCGGCACATACTGCCCCTGGCGACTCACCACAATATCGAGTTTCAGCTCGCTGTCCCACACATAGCCCGGCACAATGTCCTTAGGCACATAGTACTCCAACTCCACGCCGCTGTATTTCCCCGACTCCAACAGATAGGACGCCAGATGCATCTGCATGTCGCGCTCATTATAGAGCAGACGACCAACAGTCGATAGCCATGCGGCCACATCGGCAGCCACAAGCTCAGTCAATTCGCCTCGCATAGAAAATTTGACCGTCGCATGCGCCGATATCACACACGACGATCATATAAAGTTATTCCTTACCGGCCGCTGCAAGGGTTATATCGTTGTCCGACAGCTTTGTGTCGGCCGGATTAGCCACCTGTACACCGATACCGTACATCTCGGTAATCTTCTTCTCGAAATTACCCACACGGAGATTGGAGCCAAAAGTAGCCTCGCCGCCCTTTGCTCCGGCCATCAGCGAGCCAAGCGTTGCTTCATCGTCGGCCTTGGCCTTGCATGCCGGGGTTGTGTACACGCGCAGAGTTGCACCAAATGCTTTCTTGAAGTTAGCCTTGAGGGTCTTCACCTTCATACGGCTGTCAATACGAAGATCTGCCATAATAGATTTTAATATTTTAAAAATTTGAAAATGCTAAAAGTGCCGTGCCTCACTCTAAAAGAACAACTCGAGTATCCACATGAAACAAGTCACCACAAGTGCCAGCGACAGAATTCCTATACCCATACCAATCGAGCCGGTACAGAACATGATGATGGCTACGACAACCGCAATCAGCCACACCCATGCACGCCACGACGTAAGCAGTCGCGCCAATTGACGCCCTGCGGATGTCTTTATCGAATCTGTTTCTTTTTGGAATGTATCCGAAAAAGCTTTTCCAAAAGAGCCCTGATTATTTTCCATATTGATTGATAATTATTTTGAGTGTTTGGTTTAAAACCAAACCACACCGTTACAGAATCTCGAATTCTGTGCGGCGGTTCGCCTCAGCATTATCGGCATCTATAGGCTCGCTCGACCCCTTGCCTATGGCTGTGAGACGCGACGCATCGATACCTTCTTTCTCAACCAGAAAAGTCACAGCAGCCTGAGCACGCTGTTCCGAAAGCACCATGTTTGCAGCAGGGTCGCCCTCCGCCGAAGTATGGCCTTCGATCGAAAGCTTGAGCTCAGGATTCTGACGCAGCACCTTGGCAAGATCGTGAAGAGCGAGCTTGGCATCATCATTGAGCTCGGCTTTACCCTGCTCGAACTGTGCTGCGTTGAAGCTACGCTCTATATCCTCGATCTGCTGCACATACACCGTATCAACTATCACACGCTCCACTATCTTTTCTTCCACAACCACTTCTTTATCGCGCGGGAAGAAGAACGCTGCCACGATTCCGAGCACTATCACTCCAAGAATGAGCCATGCCCACCAGGGAAAGCCCTTTTTGGCGGCTGCTGGCACCGGAGGCACATATCCGTTTAGATACTCCAGGCGGTAGCCGCCTTTCTGACCGGGATGTGCCGTTTTCTCGAACTCGGCTATCTCCACATCGTAGAGGGCGCCCTGCTCCACCATTCGCTCGAACGACGGTTTCGACCACACCTGGCTCAAAGCCACCTGCGACCCGTCGGCAAGTACAATCACCTCGTCGGGTTTGGCGAAGTAGAGACTCATTTTAGTATTGAATTTCTCTGCCTCGGCTACCGGGAGAAAAAGTTCCTTGACACCACTATCGGGGCAAAGGCTATTCGGGAACGCCTTGCGCAGGTCATCGAGAGTGGCATGCGGATACATCACCACATAGGCATGGACTATGCCAAGCGCCGTACGGTTCTGTGCTTTACCGTATACTCGAACTTTACTCGCCATAATCAGTCCTCGGTATCTTGTTCGTAAGAGATTTCAAGCTCCGGCTCGTGCTTCACCAGGTCGCAGAGCATGAGAACCGCATTCTCTCGGTCGATATCGAGCGCTTCGGCAAAAGCCATAAGATTGTATATCTCGCCCGAGGTGAGCACTCCATCGCACAGTGCCATTTGCATGAGCGACTGGTAAACTTCCCCTACCTCTTCGGAATCTACCTTAGCGGCATGCTTCACAGCATATTCAGTGGCAGCATCTGCGCTGAGATGCTGCACCTCGGTTACCGCAGCAGTGATATATTTCCGGAAATCCGATGCGGATATTTCGAGTGCCTCGGCGATTTCATCGCATGTCACGCGTTCAGCCTCCGTAAAATCACCGTCGGCCCATATCACGGTAGCAAGCAGAGAGGCTATGGTATTTGGTTGTGTTTTCATTTCTGTATTGTGTTATTTGAAGAGACGTTTCAAGCGGTTGGAGAGAGAGTTCTGCGCCTTGCGTGCTTTGGCCATGCGCTCGCAAACAGCCTTACCCTCCTTGGTGCGCTTGTCCACTTTGCCACTCTTGGTTTTCTTCAGAACCGACTGTTTTGGTTTCGCCTTGCTGCCTGCTTTGGCGGCGCGGGCCTTGGCAAGACGCTCCTTAAGTTCCTTGTACTCTTTGGTGCGTTTGTCCATTTTGCCCGCAGCTGTTGTTTTCACTGCCATTGGTTATTTTCGTATTATAGTTAATCAAGTCATTGAATTAGAGCAGTAGCACCCGGTAGATCAGAACTTTATATTCTTGTTCGTGGGTTTGATACTGCCAAGAGATCCGTCCGCCGCCAATACATATCCGCCCAGCAATGTCGGCAATGTCTGATCGGGATTATATTTTGCACGCAAACGGGCCAGAAAGGTTTCGATAGATTCTTCCGGATTCGGCTCCATCGGTTCGCCAATGCTGATAAGAACGTCTTTAAGAAGCTTCCTATAATTATGGCTATTGCGATTGGCGCTACTTGCTCCACTGTAAGTCAGTATACGTCCGGTAGATGTCTTGAAATATGAAGTAATTGTATACCCATAATTCGAGGTCACCACCTTGTGCGCCACTATAGTCTCGCGCTTTTTATCACCGCTTGGCGCACCGGTATTGACCATTTGCTCAAGTTTTTCGAGCCGTGCCTCAAGTGCCGCGAAACGCTCCAATATTTCTTTCATTTCTTCTTCTGAAAATTGAACTTCGTTTTCCTCCGACGGAGTTTTTGAAATTGTTCCACCATCCGCATCTGCAACCACCGGCGCTGATTCCGACTTTCTCGGCTTCTCGACAACCGGCTCCTCGACCGATATGGCAACTTCATTATTATTTATATGGTCCACAAGCTTCGAACCTAAAGACTGGGTGTTCCACTTAGGATCGATATCGAAGCCGACTTTTTCTGCAACCTCGCGCAATGAGGCCATCGATTTAGGCTGCACCTCACCGGCTTTAAGCACTGTAATCCGGCTTTTGTCATCGACTAATATCTCATAATCGCCCAGACGAGCCGATTTTTTTACCATATATTACTTACTGGCGTTGATGAAGTCTACAAGTTTCGAACCGTTCTGACGTGTATTCGATTTTTCGTTGAGCTCAAAGCCGGTCTCAGCAGCGATTTCGCGAATGGCTTCCATTGTATTGGCATACGTACGATAGCTTTCTATTGCTCCGGAGTCGCGCTTCACTATGGTGTATTCACCGATTTCAGCCATATCACCATCACCGAATTCCTTGATTAGTTTGCTCCCGAACTGGCGTGTTGTCCAGTTGGTATCGTACTCGAAGTTCTGCGCCTCGGCACACTCGCGGAGAGAGCCTTTCACATTATCGTAGATCTTGCATACACGCACTGTGCCTGAATCTTCTACTGTGATGATATATTCACCTGATATTGCAGATTTTTTTGCCATAGTTTTTAGTATTAGTATTGATTTTTGTTGTTTTGCAAATTTATTTATTTCATGACTGGCAGACGCTTTTTCCACGTACCGCATAATCGCACACTATGTCATGAAAAATAAAACGGAGTGTACGATTTTACCGTACACTCCGCGTCGTATCATCCTCTGTATCTGTTATTTCAATGCTACTACTCAAGTCCTTGAAGAAATCATGGTTCAGAATCATCGACAGTCGCCAGAGCAACTCACTGTCTATCGACGACCGGCTGAATATGTCGTAGATATTCCCTCGGCGACAATGCAACTGCCCGGCAAGCCATACCACCGTACAACCGCGGGGCTGCTTGTCGAATACTTCTTTTATTCTATTACCGATATGTAGCATGGAACGAGGCGATGGCTTCAGTCAACATGTAGATTCCCGGAAGGCATGAAATACGACACAGACTCCCCTCAGTTAAAAGGGTCTCTGGGGTAATTTCAGGTGTTTCGAAGATTTGTTTTTTCTTCCGGGCTAACTCAGGGTTAAATTCTACAAATAATGTTGATCTGATGCCTCTATGGCCTCAAATGACTGTCTGGCAAAAAATCACTGCCGTTGAATTCCGTACCGTAATCATATACTTCGGTTGCCGATCAGGCTATTCCATCGCCAGAGAGTCGCTCGACTCCCTTTTCCCGAAATATACCACGAATTCCAAACTTGTATGCTGTGACTGACGATATGCGTTTTCGATGCAAATATAATACACAATTGTTTTAATAACGATATTCTATTTTCTTAAAATATGTTAATAGAATCGTAAGTCACGCATTTTCCGCACCATACATTTTCATGCATCGAACAAAAAATTTTCCGTAATTTTGCACCCCGAATAGAATACGACTTAGAGTATGTTTGGATTTAAATCAAATTAAACATTATAAGGCATAACAAACCCTCGATCAGAGTGTTTGTAGAAGCAAATGGCTATGACGCAAATAAAAAGGTGAAAGGAATAAGCGCACGATTTCTGTTGAACGTAACGGTTTCATTCTTGGTCGGGCGGTAAGCAGTGCCGAAATACGCGATTCCCATTTGGCTTCGCCTGTTTGCGAACAAGTTTCCAATGCATGGCCGTCTGTCTGTAAAGGCCTTGTTGATAGAGGCTATCGAGGTAAGGTCGTTGATGATATCAAAAGAGATTTCAACATTGATATTGAAGTCTGCTCTACCCCGAACGGAGCCATCGGGTTTACACCTAAGCCGATCAGATGGGTCGTGGAGAGGACCTTCGCCTGGCTCAACGGTTTCCGAAGACTCACAAGGAACTATGAAAGTTCCAATGAATCTGCTGAAGAATTCATTAATTTCGCAACTATTAAACTTCTGCTTTATCATGTTCAAGGTTAAAAACTATTTAAATCCAAACACACTCTTAATATGCCGCCTGCTAGGTCCTGGAAATATCAGCAACATAGGTTTTGAGAAAATATGCTGTAAAACATATTACGGGAATTCAGATTATTGACAATAATCAGTAAATTCGCAGGAGATATGAGAAGGATATTGTTATATATTATTTCCATTTTAGTTCAGTTATCTATTCATGCACAATCAAAGGTGGCTGAGGATTATTATGTTTCGGCTTTTAATGAGATGTCAGATATGCTTGTCGGACGAGATAGTCTATCAATAAAAAGGGCTGTATTCCTTGCGGAATGGGCATATTTTGAAGGAAAATTGGATTATAAAATTGATTTTTGCGATGAGATTGATAGAATAACGACATTTATCCGTTCCGTTTATGCTGTAAATATGCTCCATACATATAAAACTGGAATGCAGATGGCTATCACCTCATATATGATGAGTCCATTTTCTGGGAATAATTATAAACCATATACCTATGATTTTGAAACTTTTTCAATTGATAACGAGCCTTGGGATCGGCAGTTTGTCTCCAAGACACTAAAAACACATAAAGGCCAATGCCGTTCTCTTCCTTGGATGTATAAAATCCTTGCAAATGAATTAAATGCTGATGTATCAATAGCCTACGCTCCACGTCATAGCTACATTATGTATAAAGATGAGGATAAAATCACGCCGGAAGAATGGATAAACCTTGAATTGACAACTAATCAGATGAACCCTTCGTGGTGGATTAAGAAGGATTTTGAAATTTGCGATTCAGCGGTAATTGCAGGAACTTATATGACTCCATTGACTGATATTCAGACGGTAGCCTGTCAGATGGCAGATCTCGCCTTTGGTTATTGCGAAAAGTTTCATAGGTATGATGAGTTTACGTACTACTGTTCAAGCAGATCGTTAGAGTTCTATCCGATGAATCCAAATGCTTGGATAATACGAGGCAAATCATTGGAACGAATTATTCAAGATTATCTTATGGATGTCGGATATATTATTGATGATTATACTGCTTATTTGCTACGCCTAATGGATGAAACAAAATGTGGATTTCACCACACATACATGACCGAAGAGACAGAAGAAATCAGAGAAAAACGACGACTACAAGCAATAGAAGCTCAAAAATACACACAAGAAAAATCATTATCGAAATGAAAAAACAATTAATTATTATATTCACGAATCTTATAGCGGTGTTGAGTCCATTGACAATGGGTGCATTCTCACACCTGTCTCCATACTCATATTGTGGCGGCGACCCTATAAACTGCAAAGATCCTACAGGATGTGTAATTGAAGGCGTGACAAAAAAAGATGCCGCAATGGCAGTCGAAGATTTCCGGGCAATGTTCCCGGGTGATGAATTTGTAAATTTCAGGAACTTAATAGTCCAATCCGGAAAAAAACAAAACGGCAAGTCATTTGCGGCAATATCTGCAGATGCGCTTTCATCGGCATTTAGTGGAATAACGCTCAATGAAGACCAACAAGCATTAGTAGATATGGTGGTAAACACTATAAACTCTAATGATATTCATAAGGTCGAATACACTACACCGGGAAGTGATATGTCACAATCCTCCCTGAAAGTTTATTCACCAATCTTAAATTCATTAGGCATTACATCTGAGATGGCCGCTAACGTTCAAGGTGGATATTCGCAATTCGTTATGGCTTTATGTGGAGAAGCCTCTACAGTTCCAACTCAAACAGGGTCTCTAACTATAATATTGAAAACACCGGATGCATTTGTTACAAATCGACCGGCAACATTGGGGCATGAAATTATCGGGCATGGACGTTCGTTCCGATTAGGATATGTAGATGCTGAGTCACAGCATGTTATCCCCATTCAAGTAGAAAATCTCATATTAAGAAATATGGGGATTTCATTGTTTCGAGATGGCTCTGATCATGCTCCCCTTAAGACCGTAATTCCCAATTACATGAATCTTCCAAATTTCCGATGAATGAAAAAATATTTTACTAAAGAATCTGCTTTGTATTAACATTGTCAATGCCATTTTACCCCTATCTCGCATAGTGAAATACTTATTATTTTTAATTCTATTCAGCATCTACTGTGCTAAAAGCTCCTATTCCAATAAATTTACGAGTGAGACAGAGAAATTTATCGACTTTTGTGGAGTTAGCAATAACAATAAAGAGTACATTAGTTATGAATTTGGATTTTCAAAGATTAATTCGGTATATATCGTAAAAAATGATACATATTTTGATGTGTACATTTCAGATGGTGATAAGCTAAACATTTCGACAACGTGCGAAATTTCACCTATTTTAAATTGGGCTTTTGAAAAGGCGCCAAATGAGTCATCATCAGTACGATTCGTAATGAATAAAGAATACGAACCTCTTTACTACAAATTAACCATAATGGCTAATGGTACTCCAATTATAATTGATTCTTCTTCAATGCGAATTATAGGAAACGAAGCTGTCGTAGAAAAAATTGATGAATTAAAGAGATTTATCCTCAGTTTATGGATAGATTCTCTAGAATCACAAAATAGTGATTAAGAATAGTTCAAAATACTAGAACGAGTTAGGCGATAGTTTCCAACATATCCAAGCAATTAGAACCGAAAACCTTATATTAAGGGTAATGGGCATACCCTTTATTAACACAGGGGTGAAGCATGGCCCACAGATTGCTGTTCCACAGCCCTCACTACTACCTTCATTCAGATAAATGAAAAAAAAATTTGCAATATGGCTATTTGCGCCTATATTATTCTGTGTAAGAGTGTGTTTGGATTTAAATCAAATTAAACATTATAAGGCATAACAAACCCTTGATCAGAGTATTTGTAGAAGAAAATAGTTTTGATATGCATAAAAAGACTTCTATCAAACACATCTGACCGAGGGTCAATGGTCTTATATAAACAAAGTATTCTTTGAAAATAATACTACTCCTACCGTCATGGCCTTAGAAGCTCAAAGCGCTAAATGGGGAAACCGATTGATCGACAATGGCTATGACGCAAATAAAAAAGTGAAAGGAATAAGCGCACGATTTCTGTTGAATGTACCGGTTTCATTCTTGGTCGGGCGGTAAGCAGTGCCAAAATACACGATTCCCATTTGGCTTCGCCTGTTTGCGAACAAGTTTCCAATGCATGGCCGTCTGTCTGTAAAGGCCTTGTTGATAGAGGCTATCGAGGTAAGGTCGTTGATGATATCAAAAGAGATTTCAACATTGATATTGAAGTCTGCTCTACCCCGAACGGAGCCATCGGGTTTACACCTAAGCCGATCAGATGGGTCGTGGAGAGGACCTTCGCCTGGCTCAACGGTTTCCGAAGACTCACAAGGAACTATGAAAGTTCCAATGAATCTGCTGAAGAATTCATTGATTTCGCAACTGTCAAACTTCTGCTTAATCATATTCAAGGTTTAAAACTATTTAAATCCAAACACACTCTTAGTATTAGTTTTTGTTGCTCTACAAATTTATTTCATGACTGGCAGACGCTTTTTCTGGAGAGACCGGAGCATGCTGGGACAGCATGGGAGGCATAAAACAGTGCCGA
>CAJUOB010000012.1 GCA_910587915.1 uncultured Muribaculaceae bacterium
CGAGACGGCAACCACGGTGACCGAGCATGGGGTTGAACTCCTCGAGGGCGTCAACCTTTGCTTTCACTTCTGCCAGTGAGATGCCGAGTTTGTCAGCAAGCTCTTTCTGGGTAGCGGTCTGGTGAGGTACGAACTCGTGCAGAGGGGGATCGAGCAGACGGATTGTAACACCGAAGCCGTCCATAGCTTCGAAGATACCTTCGAAGTCGCCACGCTGCATGGGAAGAAGTTTGGCAAGAGCTACACGACGGCCTTCGAGATCGTTTGCGAGGATCATTTCGCGCACGGCTTTAATGCGGTCGCCTTCGAAGAACATGTGCTCAGTACGGCAGAGGCCGATGCCCTGTGCGCCGAATTTACGTGCCTGACGGGCATCGCGGGGAGTATCGGCGTTGGTGCGGACAAGGCACTTGGTGAATTTATCGGCAAGATTCATAACAGCAGCGAAGTCGCCGTCGAGTGTAGGTTCGGCAGTGGGAACCTGTCCGTCGTAAACTTCACCGGTCGAACCGTTGAGAGAAATCCAGTCGCCTTCTTTGTATACCTTACCGTCCATTTCGACAGTCTTGGCAACGTAGTCAACCTTGATTTCGCCGGCGCCGGATACACAGCATTTACCCATACCACGGGCAACCACAGCTGCGTGCGATGTCATACCGCCGCGCATTGTGAGGATACCCTGAGCTACAGCCATACCGCGAAGGTCTTCGGGAGATGTCTCGATACGAACAAGAACAACTTTACGTTTCTTTTCTGCCCATGCTTCGGCATCTTCAGCGGAGAATACAACCTGACCGGATGCAGCACCAGGAGATGCGGGAAGACCCTTGGCGACTACTTTGGCGTGCTTGAGGGCAGATTTGTCGAATACGGGGTGGAGAAGCTCGTCGAGTTTCTGAGGCTCCATGCGCTTGAGGACGGTCTTTTCGTCGATAACGTCGGCACGGAGAAGGTCCATGGCAATCTTGACCATGGCAGCACCGGTACGCTTGCCGTTACGGGTCTGAAGCATCCAGAGTTTGCCATCCTGAATGGTGAACTCCATGTCCTGCATATCCTTGTAGTAAGCTTCGAGGCGATCTGCGATTGCGAAAAGTTCGTTAGCGCAAAGAGGCATCGATTCTTCGAGCGAAGGATATTTTGCAGCACGTTCTTCTTCGGAAATACCCTGAAGGGCTGCCCAACGACGGGAGCCTTCGATTGTGATCTGCTGAGGTGTGCGGATACCAGCCACAACGTCTTCGCCCTGAGCATTGATAAGGTATTCGCCATTGAAGATGTTTTCGCCGGTAGCGGCATCACGGCTGAAAGCCACGCCGGTAGCGGAGTTGTTGCCCATGTTGCCATATACCATAGCCTGAACATTGACAGCAGTACCCCATTCTTCGGGAATCTGGTTCATGCGACGATAGAGGATAGCGCGTTCGTTCATCCAGCTATCGAATACAGCGCAGATACCACCCCAAAGCTGTTCCCAAGCGCAGTCGGGGAAGTCTTTGCCGGTATATTCCTTAACAGCTGCTTTGAAGAGCTTAACGAGGTTCTTGAGGTCGTCTACGTCGAGCTCTGTGTCGAGCTTGTAGCCTTTTTCCTCTTTAACCTTATCCATAATTTCCTCGAAAGGATCGATGTCGGTTTTCTTCTTGGGCTTCATGCCAAGTACAACGTCGCCATACATCTGTACGAAACGGCGGTAGCTATCCCATGCGAAACGGGGATTGCCGCTTTTCTGTGCCAGAGATTCGACAGTAGCATCGTTCATACCGAGGTTGAGGACGGTGTCCATCATACCGGGCATAGAAGCACGAGCACCGGAGCGAACAGATACAAGAAGGGGATTGGCAGGATCGTTGAATTTCTTGCCGGTGAGCTCTTCTACGTGAGCGATGGCCTTTTCAACTTCATCCTTGATTTTGGCAACGACCTCGTCGCGGCCATATTGAGTATACTCGTTGCAAACTTCGGTTGTAATGGTGAAACCGGGAGGAACGGGCATGCCCAGAAGATTCATTTCGGCGAGGTTGGCGCCTTTACCTCCGAGGAGGTTTCTCATTTCGGCGTTACCTTCGGCTTTACCGTCACCGAATGTATAAACTCTTTTCATTCTTGGTTATCAATTAATTTTTATAAAAATTGTGTGTTCTATGCATGGTTGCAGGAGTCACTACGATTCCTACGAGTGCAAAGATACAAAAATCCGAGTAAAAACAACACGCCCCGGAGTCATAAAATTAGCTCCGGAGCGTGATTTTGTTGATTTTTATATTGCCTTCACGGTCTTTAACCGCCAAAATTGTCGTAGTGTATGCTGGTCGGATCAACACCGAGATTATCGAGCATATTTTCGACGGCTTTACTCATCGGGCCAGGACCGCACATGTAGTATTCGATATCCTCGGGACTGTCGTGGTCCTTCAGGTAAGTATCGTAAATCACCTGATGGACGAAACCGGGTGTATACGCTACGCCTGCGGCATCGGCTGCCGGATCGGGACGGTCGAGTGCCAGATGGAACTTGAAGTTGGGGAACTCTTTCTCGAGTTTGAGGAAATCGTCGAGATAGAACACCTCATTAAGCGCGCGGGCTCCATAGAAGTAGTTCATCTTGCGATTGGTGGTCTTCAATGTCTTTGTCATGTGCATGATCTGAGCACGCAAAGGGGCCATACCGGCACCACCACCGATCCACATCATTTCGGCATTGGAGTCGAAGATAGGATGGAAGTCGCCATAAGGGCCACTCATCATCACCTTGTCGCCCGGTTTGAGAGAGAAAATATAGCTGGATGCAATACCCGGCATCACATCCATAAATCCTACTTCGGGTTTTGGTTTCATCGGGGGTGTGGCGATACGTACGGTGAGCATTATGCGGTCGCCCTCGGCCGGATAGTTGGCCATAGAGTAAGCTCGCACCGTAGTCTCTTTGTTCTCGCATTTCAGGCCAAACAGACCGAACTTTTCCCATGCGGGAAGATATTCCGGCCCGATAAGATCGCGATAGATATCGGTGGCATAGTCCATTATAAATGGTGGAATCTTAATCTGGGCATATGAACCCGGAATGAAGTCCATGTGCTCACCCGGAGGAAGAGCCACAACAAATTCCTTGATGAAAGTAGCCACATTGCGGTTGGAGATCACTTCGCACTCCCACTCTTTTACGGATAGAACCGAAGCAGGCACCTTTATGGCCATATCGCCTTTCACCTTTACCTGACAGGCCAGACGCCAATGGTCTTTAAGTTCTTTGCGGGTGAAGTGCACAGCTTCTGTAGGAAGGGCCTCACCCCCACCCTCTTCGACCTGAAGACGGCACTGGCCACAACTTCCTTTACCACCGCATGCGGAAGGAAGGAATACATTGCTATCGGCCATTGTGGAGAGCAACGATTTGCCGGATTCGGCTGTCACCTTAGTATCGCCGTTCATGGTGATGGTCACCTCGCCCGACTGCACAAGATATTTTTTTGCAATGAGAAGTATCACGACCAGCAGCAGTGTCACGCCAAGAAAAAATCCGACACCGCTCACCACAGTGCTGAGGGCAAGCCGGTCCATGCTGCACAATAATGTGAGATAAATCATAGCTTCTTATTAGATTTTAATGCCCAGGAAGCTCATGAACGCTATTCCCATGAGGGCCGTGATAATAAAGGTGATACCCACGCCACGAAGAGGAGCGGGGACATTGGAATACTGTGCCACACGTTCGCGTACGGCTGCCACTGCTGTTATGGCAAGGAGCCAACCGATGCCCCAACCGCCACCAGCACATACGGCTGTCCATACCGATTCGAAACCTCTCTGCTGCATGAAGAGCGAACCACCGAGAATAGCACAGTTCACAGCGATAAGTGGCAAAAAGATGCCGAGCGATGAATACAGCGCAGGCGCATATTTTTCCACCACCATTTCCACAAGCTGGGTCATGGAGGCAATCACGGCGATAAACACAATCAGCGAAAGGAAACTCAAGTCCACATCGGCATATTCAGCACCGAGCCATGACAGCGCACCTTGCCGCAGCACGTAGTTCTCCAGCAAATAGTTTATCGGCAGAGTTATGGTAAGCATAAATGTCACAGCGATACCAAGACCGAAAGCCGTCTTTACATTTTTGCTCACCGCAATGAATGAGCACATGCCCAGGAAGTAGGCAAATATCATATTGTCGATAAAAATCGACCTTATAAACAGATTTAAATTGTCCATCTTTCCGGTATTTTACTATTTTTCCTGAAGATCTTTGTTGAAGCTCCGGTGCACCCATATGATACAAGCCACCAGCACCAATGCCATGGGAGGCAGAATCATAAGTCCATTATTCACATATCCGGCTTCATAGAAACAATCGGGCACAACCTGGTAGCCGAGCAATGTACCCGACCCGAGCAATTCACGGAAGAATCCAACAATTACCAAAATGATGGTATAACCGATGCCATTGCCGACACCATCGAGGAACGACGGCCAAGGGCGGTTCGCCATTGCGAAAGCCTCAAGACGGCCCATGAGGATACAGTTAGTTATAATCAGACCGATGAAAACCGATAATTGCTTGCTCACATCGTAGGCATATGCCTGGAGAAGCTGCGACACTATCACCACCAAGCCGGCGACAACCACCAGCTGAACGATTATTCGGATATTGGTAGGGATCGTATTGCGTATGAGCGATATGATGACATTACTAAATGCCAGGACCGCGATAACGGACAGCCCCATGACGATAGCAGGTTCGAGTTTAGCCGTAACTGCCAGTACAGAACAAATACCTAATATCTGTACGATTACAGGATTATCCTTAGAGAAAGGATTGAAGAAAACGCTTTTATTTGCCATGACTGTCATTTATTAAGCGATTCAAGAAAGGCGCTATAGGGTTGCAGGCAATTGTCGATCATCGCACCGACACCCTTGCTGGTGATTGTACCACCGGAGATGCCGTCGACATAGTCGGCATCGCCCGCAGGAGCTTGACCGGCTTTTACCACAGCAACCGCAACAAACGCACCGTTCTTTATAAGTTTTTTACCGGAGAACTGCGAAGAGAATGCAGGTTTCTCGATTTCAGCACCCAGACCGGGTGTTTCACCCTGATGTGCAAAGTATGCGCCATATATCGTGGTGCCATCGGCATCGACCGATACATAGCCCCAAATCGGGCCCCACAGACCCGCTCCATACATGGGCAGAATGTACTTCACAGCTCCGTCGGAAAGAGTACACTCATAGACAGGGAGCAGTCGCTCCGAGGCGGCCTCTCCGACCTGTTTAGCCACATCTACAGTAAACGCATCGGCATTGTCGACCTTATTTCCTTTGTCATCGACAACAAAAGTAGATGTTATATAGCGATCGTATTCGGCTATAATATCCGATCCGGAAGCTTCGACCGACACACTGGCAAGAATCTGGCGCATTTTGTCGGCATCGGCATTGGCCTGCTGTCGCGGCTTTAGTGAAATGGCGGTGAAAGCCAAGGCCGTTCCCACAAGAACCACCAGCACGATTATATATATAATGGTATATGTATTGCTCTGCTTGTTCATTGTTGCGATGTTTTAGCCTTGAGGCGGTTTACACGGCGGCGCATGTTTGCCTGCACCACGCAATAGTCGATAAGAGGCGCAAAACAGTTCATAAGAAGCACTGCGAGCATTGCACCTTCGGGATAGCCGGTGTTATATGTACGTATGATTATTGCCACGGCACCGATAAGGAATCCGTAGATATACTTTCCGGTAGTGGTACGCGCCGCTGTTACAGGATCGGTAGCCATAAATACCGCCGCAAAGGCGAAGCCACCGAGCAGAAGTTGATCGCACGCAGGAACATACGATGCCGGATAGAGCGGAGAAGCAAACACATTGGCAATCCAGCCCATGAAAAGTCCTCCGGCAATCACCGAAACAATGATACGCCATGAGGCGATGCCGGCCGCCAGCAGGATGATAGCGCCAATAAGTATACACAATGTGGAAGTCTCGCCGAACGAGCCCGGGATAAGTCCTATGAAGGCATCCCATGCAGATATTACATGCCCGCCTACGCCTGTGAACTCAATCGAGGGGCCCGATTGGGTGGCAATCTGGCCGAGAGGGGTGGCACAAGAAAAACCATCTGCAAGAGCATCGCCATAACCGAACGGAGCACCGGTAGCCACATATACCTTATCGCCCGACATCTGAGCAGGATAGGCAAAGAAAAGGAATGCGCGGGTGACCAGTGCCACATTAAGCACATTATAGCCAGTGCCGCCAAATACTTCCTTGGCAAATATAACGGCAAATGCCACAGCGACAGCAAGCATCCATAGCGGAACCTCGGCCGGACATATCATCGGTACAAGAATACCGGTGACCAAAAATCCTTCCTGAATTTCTTCATGCTTTATTTGAGCGAATGTAAATTCAATACCAAGACCGACAATATAGGCGACGGCCACTCGAGGAAGAATGGTGAGGAATCCGTAGAGCATCAGTTCCCAGAAAGGGAATTCCGATGCCCCGGCTGCCAGCCAATGCTGATAGCCGGTATTATACATTCCGAAAAGGAAACACGGAAGAAGGGCACAGACCACTATAATCATGGTTCGCTTGGCGTCAATACTATCGTGTATATGCACCGCGCCTGATTTGGCTGAAGTCGTAGTGGGTGTAAACAAGAATGTTTCCATGCCCTCGTACACCGAGCGGAACGCATGAAGTTTGCCACCCTCCTCGAAATTCGGCTTTATTCTGTCAAGATAATTTCGAAGTTTAGACACTTTACTATCTGTTATTGTGATTATTCAAGTTCTTTTCTCAGACTGTCGAGACCCTCACGCACAATCTGCTGAAGAGGCAATTTTGAGGTATCGGCATACTCCGCGGCCGCAAAATCTTCTGGAGCGACCTCGTATATGCCGAGTTTCTCCATATCGTCGATATTATTGGAAATAATTGCTTTAAGAAGATACTCCGGCAAAATATCCATCGGCATATACCGGTCGTACTGTCCGCTGACAATCATAGCGCGACGTCCACCGTTTATACGGGCATCGGGACGGAATGATTTCGACAGGAAATGACCGGGGAAAGAGCTGTTCTCACTCATCTTCGATGGAGAGAAAGAAGCCCAGCCCATGAATTCCTCCACATCATCGCCTTCATCGATAACGGTAATCTGACGATATGGAAAGCGAAGATATCCATCGGCGTCTTCAGCCACGCCGGTTAAAACATTTCCACTGATTATACGCAAACGACGAGAAGTGGCCTTAAGACGAGGCTCCACAATTGGAGCGATTGCAGCGCCACACGTCGTCCGCACCAAACCGGGTTTATCCAGTTCCGGACCGGTGACGGCCACTACAGTGCTGAAATCGCAAGTACCAGTTTTCACCATATGTCCGATACGGCCCACAGTGACAAAATCGAGAGTCCATACCACTTCGCCTTTATTCACCGGCTTGATATTTGCAATCTGCACTCCGACGTTACTTGCAGGGAAGGGGCCATCGAATTCCACCATCACAGCATTCTTCAGTCCTGTAAAGGCAAAACCGGATTTATGCGACACGTAGACACTTCCGGATGTAGTTTTCGACAGTAAATCAATACCGGCCTGATAATCTTCGGCAGAGAACAACGAAGTGTATACGCTGTATTCAGGAGCCAGAGGCGCCTCATCGAACGCTGTCACAAAAATATCGCGGACCTCATCGTCCGGCGACGGAATTATGTCGTAGGGACGACGGCGCATCATGGCAAGCATACCGGTGGATGCGAGCAGCTGCTTGGCCGACTTAGAATCGCTGACAGCTACAGGAACATTCACACTTTGTCCATCTCCATTTGCCTCCAATTCTATTCTGATCACCTTGCGGCGTTCACCACGCACAACGGCTTTGACACTACCCGATACAGGAGAGACAAGGTTAACATCAGGATGGTTCTTGTCGTGCATGAGAGAACTTCCACACATAACAGCATCACCTTCTTTTACATCTACCTTTGGTACAAAGCCCGGAAAATCATCGGGGTAAACCGCAAATGCCTTAGAATGCACCGGTTCGACTGAAGCATTCGCCGGAATCGAACCTGCAATATTAAGTCTGAGGCCTTTCTTTAGTCTTATTTTCATTTGGCATCGTTAGGGTTAGGCATATAATCACTTGACCATATGCAAGATTGGAACCATCCGACGCACACAGAGCAAAACCCAGGGCCGCAATAGGGCTACGGATAGCTAATCGGCTGCAAAGTTAGTGATTTTTTATAATTTTTTAAGCAAAAAAATCGGCATAAATACCATATCGTGCACAAAATTTGAAAATTGCAAAAGTGTCGTTTCATATTTCTCGGCACGAACAAAAAACAACGGGTTGTCGTTACAAAATAGGATTTCAACAAATACCCAGATCATGGAAACAAATAAAGAAGCCATACAAGATATTCTCACCCGTACAAGCGAACGCATATACACATCTGAATCGGAAATCGACCAACACGATATAGATACGCTCCTTCATAGCGCCATGGCAGCCCCAACAGCCGTAAATAAACAACCATGGCACTTTGTAGTGGTCCGCGATCGGAATCTATTGAAAGCAATGGGCAATGCACTGCCCTACTGCCACATGGCTGCAAATGCCTCTCTTGCCATTGTTGTATGTGGCGATAGAAATAGATTTCTCAGTGGCGATGATGAAACTCTTTGGATTCAAGATGTATCAGCTGCTTCAGAAAACATTTTATTAGCCGCCCATGCCCTTGCACTCGGGGCGGTATGGACATCTGTTTTCCCACATAAGGATCGCATGGGAGCCGTTAGAAATATCCTCTCTCTTCCCGATCATCTTATTCCTTTCAATGTGATTCCGGTGGGACATATCGCTAAAGAGCACGCTCCCAAAAACAAATGGGATCCATCAAAAGTGACATACAGATAATTCCCAACATAAAAAATTCCGCCCGAAACGAAAGCCTCGGACGGAATGCAAGCTGAATTTTGAAAGGATATTTGCAAATATAGCGGTTTTTCAGGCAAATCCGAAATTTTCAATACATAAAAAATACATATCCCATCAAAAAAATGCGGTCCCGATGGCTTTATAACCATAGGACCGCATTTATTTGTTCTCTACAAGCAGATTCTTATTTATTCTCGTGCTCGTATTTGAGAGTCATCGAGGGCTGGTCGCACACTTCCGACGGGCCGAAGTACTGGATGGGGCCGGGATACATGTAGCATGTATTGTGAGCCCAGTCGTCGCGCTGAGCAGCGAATTTCTGGAAGGGCTTTCCGTCAAGACGCACAAGTGCTTTCTGAATCACGGGCTTATCCTCAGCGTTACGACGTTCTACATTCATCATCATTGTGATAGGAATACCGCCGGGGATCCACTGAACAGCAGGCTTAACAAGATTGCGGATAGACGACATGTAGCCGGTTACGCCAGCATTGATAAGTGCTGTTGCATTGTAGCCGAGAGAATAGCAGTAGTCTGCATCGAAGTTGGAGGGATCGGCGCAGCGGCCTTCATAGCCAAAGAAATGGTGGAGCGAAGAGAATTTGCCTTTGGCAGCCTTGAACGCTTCAGATTTAGCAACATAGTCAGCCACAAGACCGCTAAGAAGCTTCTCTGTCTCGATAAGCGAAACCTGTACGTTGCCATGGGGGTCACGGTCGAGCATAAGCTGACGCGAAACCTCTTCGGGAAGTTTCTTGAGAGCGGCAACATTTTCAGCGGCGAGATTTCCGAGAATAAATGCAGTAAGCTCTTCTTCGTTCATGTCCTTCACCTTATCCTTGTTTGCACCGAGGAGCTCATTGAGTTCGCTGATAAGACGCTTGTATTCGGGGATGAACTCGATAAGACCTTCGGGAACCAGAACAGTACCGAAGTTATTTCCGTCGACAGCACGGGCAATGACGATATCGCCAATGTACTTCACGATTTCATCGAGACTCATGCCGCGCTCTTCGATTTCTTCAGAAATAAGGCAGATGTTGGGCTGTGTCTGGAGTGCGCATTCGAGAGCGATATGGCTTGCCGAACGACCCATGAGTTTAATGAAGTGCCAGTATTTCTTTGCAGAGTTGCAGTCGCGCTGGATGTTGCCGATAACTTCGGAATATACCTTGGTAGCGGTGTCGAAACCAAACGAGGTTTCAATCACATCGTTCTTAAGGTCACCGTCGATAGTCTTGGGGCAGCCAATCACCTGTACACCGGCGTTGATAGCCTTGTAGTATTCGGCCAAAATTGCGGCATTGGTATTGGAGTCGTCACCACCGATGATTACAAGTGCGGTAATACCGAGTTCCTTGAGGATTTCAAGACCTTTGTCGAACTGGTCCTTATGCTCGAGCTTGGTACGGCCCGATCCGATGATGTCGAAACCACCGGTATTGCGGTATTCATCGATAATAGGAGCGGTGAGTTCGATGTATTTATGATCTACGAGACCGCCGGGGCCCATGAGGAAACCGAAAAGACGGCTGTCGCGGTGTATTTTCTTAATACCGTCGAAGAGTCCGCTGATCACATTGTGACCGCCGGGAGCCTGACCACCTGAAAGAATCACACCCACATTCACGGGCTTGCCGGGACCGGGGTTCGAGTTCTTTTCAAAACGGATTTCAGGCAGACCGTATGTGTTGGGGAATAGGTTCTTGATAGCTTCCTGGTCGGCCACCGACTCGGTGGGACGGCCTTCAACCACTTTCACAGCGCTTGTAAGCACTACAGGCAGTTTCGGCTTGTAGGCTGCACGCGCTTTTTGCAATGCGCTCTTTTTCATCTTTTTAGTAGCTATTGTGTTGATATTAATTCTGAGTGCAAAATTAACAAAAATTTCCGTTTCACATTCTATCAAAATGTGAATAAGTGTTTAACGACCCGCTATTGCTGTCGACAGCTTGTCGGGCTGCAAATATTTTGCTGCCATCTCTGCGATTTTTGAAGATGTGAGATTATGTATGGCATCTTGCTGGCATTCGAAATATCCGGGCGGAGTTCCAACGAATAACTGATTTGCATAGTAGCCCATTATACCCGCAGGAGTGTCGAGAATTTCCGCAAGCGATGTCGCAGCATGAAGTTTCAATCGGCGAAGTTCATCGCCAACAGGTGGCTCAACAGCCATCCTTGCCATCTCCGCAGCAATTTCACGGCGCACAATGTCGGTATTGGAGCAATCGAACTGGGCTGAGACTGCCACATACGAGCCCTCCTGACATCCGAGCAAATAGGCCGATATGCCATAAGTGAGACCTTTCTCCTCACGTATGTTCGCCATAAGGCGGCTGCCGAAATATCCACCTAAGGCCATCACTGTAAGTCTAAGCGGTATATAATCTTCGTGAGATCGAGGCGGCGCCTGCAGTCCGGTGACTATTGCATTCTGAAAAGCATCCTGCTTCCAGGATGTACGTTCCACAGGATTCAGTACAACATCCATCGGCCGTACATCTATAGTGTAGCCTTCGCCTTGTGAGGGTATCGATTGAAGGAATTCTCTAACCGACTGCTCTACCCGACTGTCGGCACAACCTGAAAGGAATGCGTGTATACGCTTCGGACACATCATTCTCTGATGAACGGCGCGCAATTGTTCCGAACTTACGGATGTAATCAGTTCCTCGGTAAGCGGCTGCCCCAAAGGATGTGTATCTCCATACATTATCCGGGTGAAAGCCTCATCGGCAAGAGCCGCTACATCTTCCCGCGATGACATGAACGACGATAGCGCACGAAGTTTGGCGGTTTCCAATGGCGATTCCGGATAATTTGCATTTATCACGCAATCGCCGATAACAGGCATCAATTCCTCGGCCCGGTCATTAAGGAACCAAACGTCAAGTACACAATGATGCGATTGAGGGCGAACCCCTATTCTGGCACCATTATAGTCGAGAATATCGGCAATCTCATCAGCGGTGCGGCTTAAAGTTCCTTCCACCATCTGCGAAACAAACATATTTGCCACAGTGGCCGACCCTACCTCCGCCACGCCACCCTCGAAGGCAATGCTCAACCGGCTGACGGGCTGATCGCCGCCGTACACCGAATGCAAAGTCACACCATTCGGCAGCACCTCCACTCTCTCCGGAGGCACCGTAAGATGACCGAATGGTCTAACTTCCGGAACGTCTTTACGATTCATAGCGAAGCAAGATATTTCTCAGCCGCCTCGAGGTCGGCAGGCGTATCAATTCCTATCGTGGCATCTGTCGTCACAGCCATTTTAATCCGATAGCCATTTTGCAGCCAACGTAACTGCTCGAGCGATTCGGCAAGTTCCAATTGGCTCTGTGGCAATTTGCCAAGTTGCTGCAATACATCGGCTCGATATCCGTACAGTCCCACATGTGTATAGTACTGTACGGCTGCGGGCCATTGCGACGGTTCCGCTCCGCGAACATATGGTATCACCGAACGGGAGAAGTACATCGCATCCATATTGTCGGCCATTACCACTTTAGGCGTGTTCGGATCGGCCAAAGCTTCGAAACCGGCAGCGGGGTCGAATGGCCTGGCCAGCGATGCGATCTGCACCTGTGGATCGGAAAAACATGCTTTGAGTGCCTCAAGCTGGTTCAACGCAATAAAAGGCTCATCACCCTGTATATTTACAACAACATCGGCATCCGAGCCAACTATGGCATAGGCTTCGCGACAGCGGTCGGTACCACTTCTATGTTGATCGGATGTCATCACAGCACGGCCTCCGAAAGCCTCTACGGCCGAAAGTATTCTCTCATCGTCGGTAGCGACCACAACCTGGTCGAAGCACTGACATGCACGCTTGTAGACACGTTCAATCATGCTTACACCTCCAATCTTTGCCAAAGGTTTGCCGGGAAAACGGGTCGACGCATAGCGCGCCGGTATTATAGCGATAAATGTTGTTTCAGTCTTCATATTCTTCAACGTATAGTTGTGCATTTTCATATTTCTTTACCATAACCTTGCGGTGAGCGAGAATAAATGGCCCGGTCGACACTGCATCGAATATCGTCGAACCAATCGAAACCTTGCCGGCAGGCCGCATCTCGGTGACAGTCTCAGCGATCTGGCCGACATATTTGGCCGGGCCCATGTCTACTCCGACAAAACCATCGGAATTTTTCAGTTCTGTCATCAGCTCCGAATGGCGGCGCACGAACTTCGGTCCAAAGCGCGAAGTGAGAAAAAGAATGGCAATCAACGCAAGCGCACCACCGGCACCCACCACAATAAGCGCATTTCCCACAGCTTCAAAATCGACACCGGATATTGAATCGCTGTTCACCATGGCTCCTATCATAGACACTATTATGGCTATAATACCGCATACTCCACAAATGCCGAAGCCGGGTATCACAAACAACTCAAGTGCTATCAGAATTATCCCCAATATAAAAGCAAGAAGAACCCATCCGGGCATCCCCCCTGCAACAAGCATAGGAAGGAAATAAAGAATCGAGGTGACCAGGGATACCGCAGCCGCAAATCCCAAGCCCGGTGTGTGCATCTCCATATATATGCCACCGAGAATAAGCATTATGAGAACCGCGCGCACCGCCGCATTCGAAAGGAATCCGAGAATGTCATCGCCAAGAGTGCTATGGTAGTACTCTACAATCTCATCTTCGCGGTGAAGTTGCTCAAGTACATCTGTCAGATTCGCAGCGACACCATCAGCATATCCGCACTCCACTGCCTGCGTCGAGGTAAGCGACACAGATACTTCAGGATTCACCATCGATGCAGCAATCTCAGGATTACGACGCCAACACATGGAATCGCCGACCATGACTTTGCCATGATGCTCGGCTGTAGCGCGCATCATCGTACTCATATACGACTGATATTTTTCCGGCATAGGCTCACCGGAGCCATTGACCACCGTTGCAGAGCCCATACTTGCACCGGGTGCCATATACACGCTATCGCACGCCAGGGCTATAAGGGCTCCCGCCGATGCGGCATTGACATCCACATATGCAACCGTAGGCAGTATTTCCCGCATCAAAGAGGTGCGGATGGAATCGGCAGCATCCAGAGCACCGCCAAAAGTATTGAGCTTCACTACAATAAGATCGCAGTCCTTCTCGTGAGCCTCATCAAGAGCTTTGCGGAAGTGATGAAAAGCGCCAAGATCTATTTCGGTTTCTACCGGTATCACAAAGACCGATGCAGCCATCGGCATAATACCTGCAAGAATAGCGATAATCAAGGCGAAAATCCGAAGAAAAGATTTCATATAGTAGGTTTTTTATTTTCCCCAAAATAACCCGGTAGCAGAGTGCAGCCGCCTATTATATATATGTAGTAACTTAACAATCGCCATACCAAAGCAAGAACAGCCGCCATACCTACATTACCGATAAGGTCACCATAGTAAGTAGCGAAAAGCCATTCGCTTATACCACTTCCTCCCGGTGTAGGACTGACCATGAGTACAACCCATACTACAAATTGGCGGGCAAAGACGAGCAGTTGAGAGGCCGATGGGACAAATGCCAAAAATAGAAAGCTTACCACAAAATAGCGTGAGAACCACGATAAGACTGTAGAACCGAACACATTGAGCCACCACCGAGCCGACCGTCCTTTTACCCATTGCGAAGTTGCGACCATATTATGGGCCATATTGAGTATTTTGCCCGAGAACCGCCGCAGAATGCGCCAACCCGACATTTTCTCAAGCATGTGGCTCGTGGCATCAGGACGCGCTAAAATAGCAATATATAGCACAGCGGTCCAGACAACGATACCGGCATATACAAGCCAAAACACAATCTCGACTCCTCCCAGAAAAGCACTGACGCCTTCACTGACAGACGCTCCGGCCGCAAATAAATCGGACAATGGCACGATAAGTACCATGATAGGGCAAAACACAACAAAAAACAGCTCATCAAGAAAGAGAGTGGTCAAAGTCAATGCCGTGGCACGGCCGATAGAAATCCCCTCACGGTTCAAATAAAAAATAGCAAGGGCACTTCCGCCCACTACCGAGGGGGTGATTGCCGATGTAAAAGCACACATTATATCGGTACGGAAAGCCCGCTTCCACGTAAGATCGCCGGCGGCTATAGTATGGAAACGCCAGGCGAGTCCAAAATCACGCCCCACGACGGCAAGCAATGCCAAACCTATGCAGATCAGAGTATGGCCATCAAGCGGTATGCTCCGCAAGGTGGCCATATCTATATCTTTCCTTATGAGCCATATCGCAACAGCCGCTCCAAAAACGAGCGGCAGAGCCGTCTTCCATAAAGTTTTCGACAGCTCCTTAGCCATATCAGTTCATAAACATATCGCGTACTGTTGAAATAGCCGCTACAGGATCTTCCGCCTCAAAAAGCGGCTTACCACAGCAAATTCCCGAGAATCCGTCTTTTTTAAGAGCCAAAACAGCGTCTGCATCGATGCAATCCGTATACGCAACCACCGGGAACTGCGATCCGGTAGCGCGTATGGCGGCTATCGTAGCTGCAGCATCCTTATCGGGCGCAATGGCCACATAGTCGATATCAGCTCTTTCAAGTTCGAGAGCCACACTACTCTCTCCTGTTTCAGCTCCTATGACAGCTTCAGGACCTAAATCTTCACGTACTTTAACCGGAGATGCGGCTCCCAAAGTAAGGAACACGCCATGCATGCCATATTCCTTGGCAGCCTCAATATCGTCAGTGACAGTAAGCATCACACCACTCTCGCGACATAAGTCGACCATGGCGGGATAGTGCTCACGTTTCTCTTCTTCGGAAATACCGGCGGCGAGAACAATCCAACCGCATCCGGCCTCGATAGCCATTTGTGCCATCTCAGAGAGAGAGTATCTGTCGTTTATTTCAAGTAATACCTGTAACATCGCAAAGATAGATTTATATACTTATTATAGTATAACAACTGGAATGGCACAGATTCCATGCCGAGCCATAAATCAGCTTTCTCCCAAGCGCTTGCGATAGAACACGAAGTCGCGTCCGAGATATTTCTCGCGCACAACAGGGTTTTCGGCAAGCTCCTCGGATGTTCCCTGGAAAAGAATTCGACCTTCGAACAGAAGATAAGCGCGATCGGTGATTCGAAGTGTCTCCTGCGCGTTATGGTCGGTAATCAGAATGCCTATGTTTTTATCTTTCAGCTTATACACAATCGACTGTATGTCTTCCACCGCAATAGGATCGACACCAGCGAATGGCTCGTCGAGCATTATAAAACTGGGGTTTATGGCAAGACATCGTGCGATCTCAGTTCGGCGACGTTCTCCACCGGATAATTGATCGCCAAGGTTTTTGCGCACTTTCTGGAGACGGAACTCCGCGATAAGACTCTCAAGTTTATCACGTTGCTCTTCCTTGGTCATTTTCGTCATCTGAAGCACGGCCCGGATATTATCCTCCACACTCAGTTTGCGAAATACCGATGCTTCCTGTGCAAGATAACCGATACCATTCTGCGCACGCTTATACACAGGGTAATCCGTTATATTAAGATCGTTCAGGAATATCTGCCCTTCATTCGGTTGAATCAGACCTACGGTCATGTAGAAAGTTGTGGTCTTTCCGGCGCCATTAGGCCCAAGAAGGCCGACAATCTCCCCCTGTGTCACATCGATGGATACATGATTCACGACAGTACGCTTGCCATATTTCTTGACAAGATTATCGGTACGAAGAACCCATGGTTTATTTTCCTCGACCACGATATCGGCCACGGTATCGCCATCGGCGATTACAGTTTCCTCCACTATATCGCGCACGTTATCATCGGCCACAGGAAGTTCAAACGGATTGGGCGTAGCTTCCGTTTCCTGATCTTTATTTCGGAATTTCGATATGAGACCCATCACTCAGCTTGGCAAGATTCGTCATCGCGTCGGCCTCCACGGCGCAGACGGCTCTCAATATAATCGGTGAGCAAATTGATTGCTACAGTATTGCTACCGCCCTGAGGCACAATCAAGTCCGCGTAGCGCTTCGATGGTTCTATGTATTGGCAATGCATAGGTTTTAGCACATCTGCATAGCGGTCGATAACTATCTGTGGAGTACGTCCACGTTCGATACAGTCACGGGCAATCACGCGGATAAGACGGTCGTCGGCATCGGCATCTACAAACACCTTCACATCGAGCATACTTCGCAGAACCGGGTCGGTAAGCACCAGAATACCTTCGACGATAACAACATCGGCAGGTTTAACCGTAACAGTCTCGGCCTGACGGGTACATGTAAGATAGGAATAGGTCGGCATCTCTATGGATTTACCTTCTTTCAACTGCTTGAGTTGTTCGACAAGAAGAGACCACTCGATGGCTGCCGGCTCATCAAAATTGATTTTCGACCGCTCGGCCGGTGGTATATGGCTTGAGTCCTTGTAGTACGAATCCTGTGGCATCACGGCCACTTCGCCGGCCGGAAGGCTGGCAATAATTTTATTGACAACAGTGGTCTTGCCCGAGCCGGTACCTCCGGCGATTCCTATGATTAGCATTATTTCCTTGTTTCAGGTTAATGGCGCGAATTTACGAATTTTTTTGTATTATCGGTCATAAAAGGTGGCAGAATTCATGCGGGACACAGCACTGCCCTCACATCATCCTCAGAGCCACAGAACGGTCCGGTGTGCTTCAGTTTCAATGTGCACATAGCTGCTGCGAACTCTCCAGCCTCACGGTAGCCGGCACCACGGCTCCGGCAATATAGATATCCGGCCATATAAGTGTCGCCACATCCTGTGGCATCAACCACTTCGGAAAGTGCAAATGCAGGTATCTCATAGAATGTATTCCCGGCATATATCAAAGAACCGCGGTCGCCTAATGTCAGCAATACTTCACGGCATCCCCACTCTGCAAGCTGCACAGCAGCCTTGTAAGGATCAGAGCACCCTGTCAAGGTCTCCATTTCCTTCTCATTTGCCTTGAGGATATCGATATACTTCAACGCCTCGAACTTATCGGTCCAGTCTATGGCATATACTTTCTCGCCTCGCACTTCCCTCAGATATCCTTGTGCATCAACCGACACAATGCCTTTCTTCGACAACAACTTTATGGCGTCCAAAGAGAAATCATCGGCCAAAAGAGTGCCAAGGTGGAATATGCGGGCTTCAGCCAGATTCAGATTCTCAACAGTGAAGGGGTCGGCCTTGGCAAGCACACGCTGGGTGCGGTCATTTAAATTTTCGCCGTATTTATTTTCAAAGAAAACCGATTTCCGCGAAGGAATGACATCTACATTTATACCCAGCGCACGTATTTCCTCTACAGCATTTAGTTCACTTTCACCCACAGAGGTAAGCAATTTGAACCGTGAATGATCCAATCCTGCCAAAGCGTGAGCGAAATAATAGGCCGTACCTCCGGGCATGTAGGTTTCCAGGCGGGGAGTGATTATTTTATCGAGCGTGATATGTCCGATGCAACATATATCGGGAATCATAATTCAGAGTTTTTTAGAAGTTTTAGAAAATTTACCGGCAAGAGCCATAGCTCCATATACAAGCACGGCGCAATAGGCCACGGCCGGAACCACGAAAGCTGTCGACATAGAGGTCACACCTGCAAGCCATCCCATCAAGGATGTACCGACAGCTCCTCCTAATGGAGTCATCATAAGGAATGAGGATGCAATCTTGGTCGATGATCCGCATCCGCTTATAGTGATAGCGAATATTGTGGGAAACATTATCGCTTCAAAAGCATAGCATGTAAATAGTCCGATGCGCGACACAATGCCTATATTGAGTGCCACAGCGCCGGCTCCAAGCACGGTCATGACAGCACAGACAGTAAGCACCTTTTCGGCTTTAACATATTTCATAATCGAACTACCTACCACACGAGCCACCATGAAAAGTCCAAGTGCGCCAAACGACAACACCCATGTGGCAGTCATTTTATCCATCCAACCATCATCGGTCACATAGTTTATAAATAGACTATTGATAGAGATTTCAGCAACTTCATAGCAGAATAGCGCCAAAACGCCGGTGCGGAATCGGTTTGAGCCCCATAGACGGCGGATAGAAGCACCTACCGACAGATTTTCCTCATCAACGCCATCGTTCGATGCATTTTTAATCTCGGGAAGTTTCACACGCGTGAATACTAGCGCGACAGCAAGCACCACAACACCCATTATCGAATATGGGAGCGCTACAGACCCCTCGCCATCGCCGGAGAAAAGAAATCCACCGACCACCACAGGACCGAGAATGCACCCTAACCCATTGAATGACTGAGCTAGATTGAGGCGGCTGGCAGCCGTAGCCGGGTCGCCAAGCTCGGCTGCATAAGGATTGGCTGCGGTTTCGAGCACAGCAAGGCCACAACCGATTATAAATAGTGCGGCAAGAAACACTCCGAAAGAACCGAGCATGTCGCCAGGTATAAAAGCGAGTGCGCCAAGACCAAAGAATAGCAGCCCAAGGACCACACCCTTGCGGTAGCCATAGCGGGTAATGAATATACCTGCCGGGAGTGCCATAAGAGCATACGCCACATATGTCGTGGCCTGAATCATGGTGCTATGTACTATAGATATGTCGAGAGATTCCTGAAAATGCTTATTCAGCACATCGAGTATTGCCCTGGCAAAACCCCACATGAAAAACAGCGAGGTAATTAGAATGAAGGGTAATAAATAGTTACGGCCTATCAGGCTCGGTTTTTGTTGCATAGGTTTATTTTTTAGCGCTTACAGGTCTCATACGCGACCTTTTGGCTTTTTCTATGCAAAAATATGCAAAAATCACCAAAGTGCCTTGTTAATATTTTTTAACAAGTTTATAAAAACACCCCTTCCGTAAACTCTCAGACATCCATATCAGCCCTCGGCAATCATTAGTTATCTATTATTCAGACCAATAATATTTTTGTGATATTTTCACATTTCATAATGCCGCTCCCGTATTGAAATGCCACAATTATCCCCTACCGCATACATACATAAGTACAAAAATACTAACTTTGCAAAAACAACCGACTATAACACATCGACTTATTGCCATGAAGACAAAAGTGCTATTCAACTCTTTGATTATTTTTGCATTAGGATTCCTCTGCAGCTGCAATGGAGAGACCAATGGCTCCGACTACAACATCATGTCTTTCGGAGCTGTCGACTCCGAAGATATCGATAATGCCGACGCCATACAAGACGCCATCGACGCATGTTCGGAAAACGGCGGCGGCTCGGTGATATTCCCTGCCGGGAAGACTTTTATGTCTGGCCCGTTGCATCTTCGCTCGAATGTAGACCTGCATTTCGAGCCGGGTTCACGTCTGCTTGCCAATCCCGATGAAAGCATATATCACGAAAGTGCATTCGGCGAGAATGAAGGCGAAGGCATGATGTGGCTCAGTGGAAAAGACCTCGAGAACGTATCAATTACCGGCACCGGTACAATCGACGGCAATGGTGTGGCATTCATGGGCGCCGAGCTCGATGATTCCTACGAACTGAAGCCTGTGACCACCTTCGATCCGCGTCCACATGTGCTTACACTGATAAATTGTAAAAAAATAAACATATCGGACATCACAATAACCGGTAGCGCATATTGGACTGTGCATCTTGTGGGATGCTACGATGCTGCAATATCCGATATTTCTTTGCTCAATAATCTTAAAATAAGGAATGGCGACGGAATCGATCTCGACCATTCCAAAAAAATTCGCATCACGGGCTGCTTCATAGAAAGCGGCGACGACTGCATCTGTCTGAAAAATAGAAGGGAATATGAGGAATATGGCCCTTGCCGCGATATTGTGGTAACAAATTGCATAATGACATCGCGCTCATGTGCCATAAAAATCGGATCGGAAAACATGGACAGCATCGACCATGTGCTGTTCGACAACTGCATTATCCGCAACAGCAATCGTGGCATCGGCATACAGAACCGCGATGAAGGAACCGTCTCCGACGTAACCTTCGCAAATATGAGTGTGGAATGCCTGCTTCACAGCGACGTATGGTGGGGAAAAGCCGAGCCGATCTATGTTACATCCTATCGTCGTGCGCCCGGCAACCATAAGGATGCCGGATGGCGCTTTCCCAAAGGTGCCCGCGAAGGCTCATGCGGAGTTGTGAGCCGTATAAACTTCATCAACGTAAGTTGCCTTAGCGAAAACGGATGTTTCATCGGTGGTGAGACACCCGAGAAGGTGACAGATCTCACATTCCGCAATGTCGACATACGCCTCAAAAAAATCACAACTTGGCCGGGTGGAGTGTACGACAAACGCCCCTGCGACGGCGAAGGCTTTGTCAATGCACCCGTCTATGGATTTTATATCGATGGCGCAAGTGATCTCACTTTCACCGACTGCCGCATATACTCTTCCGACATGGATGCGAGCCAATTCGGTGGTGACTATAAAATCACAAATGCTTTCGGCATAAAGAAATGAAGCGGCTTTTTCTTTCGGCTATCATACTTACAGCCGCCATTGCGCAGGCTCGCGACGCAGCGAGTCTTATAGCGGAAGAGCCCGGCCGTAGCGGTGGCATATACTATGCATATCCTGTCACGCACGACGTCATGCCCCCTATTCCCGATGGCTATGAAGTATCGTTCATAAGCCACTACGGCCGGCATGGATCGCGATGGATTATAAAAAGCTGGGAGTACGACGAGTCTATCGCCGCTCTCGACAGTGCCGCCCGACACGATGGTCTCACACCATTGGGCCACGACGTACTTAAACGACTACATGTCGTGGCAGCTCAAGGCCGAGGCAATGAAGGAGCACTTTCACCCAAAGGCGAGACCCAGCACAAAGATATAGCCCGTCGCATGATGAAACGCTTTCCGGCGCTATTCATCGACAGTGCACATGTGGAAGCATTCAGTTCCATAGAGCCACGATGCATCATGAGCATGGCCGCATTCTGCGAAAGCATGAGAGAGTCAGAGCCCGGAATATCAATCCGCAGGCACGCATCGCCCGGCGACATGACTTTCATATCATATTCAAATCCCGAAATAAAAGCAATAAACAAGCCCGATTCTCCATGGTGGCAGAATCTCGAGGCTTGGCGCGACTCTGTACTTGAGCCAGAACGGCTCATGCGCTCACTATTTAAATTCCACGATGGAGTCGACAATCCTAAACGGCTCATGTGGATTTTGCATGATGTGGCGGTCGATGTGCAGGACGTAGACCCCGGTGTGGAATTGCTCGACATTTTTACTACCGACGAGCTCTACAACCTATGGCAAGCCCTCAATTATAAGATGTATTATCTTCATGGCAATAATCCGGCGACAAATGCCGCCGGGCCACGCAGTGCCCGCAGCCTGCTCGATCACTTTGTCGCCGACATCGACAGTGCAGTCACCGGCCAACGAGAGGCACGCGCTGCTACTCTCCGTTTCGGTCATGACACTGCCCTGCTCCGGCTCATGGCTCTGATGAAGCTGAAATCGGCAGATGTGTCAATATCTCAACCTGACCAATACGCGGCAAACTGGCAGGATTTCCAATTGAGCCCAATGGCAGCCAACCTACAGGTAATACTTCTTACATCCAACCGTGGCGACGAGCCTTTGGTACTGATAAGACACAACGAACAACCGGCGAGTCTACCCATAGACACCTCGCATGGGCAATACTATCCCTGGAAAGCCGTACGCGAATTATGGCTCAATAAGCCATAAAATTGGGAAAAGATGACTCAGGCGCATGCATGCAGTGCACGGTTCGGGGAAAATTAGTAACTTTGCAAAAAATCGTAAAGCATGATAATAGCTAATGCCATCGGCACCTTCGGGCGCTACTGCATGTTCGTCAAGCGCGTATTCTCCCTACCTGACCGCTGGGGAGTATTCGGTCGACGTACTCTTGCGGAAGTAAGCAAACTTGGAGTGGACTCAATACCACTGGTACTCATCATATCGGTATTCATAGGCGCTGTCATCGCCATACAGATGCAGCTCAACATCGCATCGCCACTTATTCCGGCCTACTCTGTCGGCCTGGCCACCCGAGAGATTGTACTACTTGAATTTTCGAACTCTATTCTCTGCCTCATTCTTGCAGGCAAGGTCGGCTCCAATATAGCTTCCGAAATCGGAACCATGAGAGTTACCGAGCAGATCGACGCCCTCGAAATAATGGGCGTGAACTCCGCCAACTTCCTTGTATTGCCCAAAATTGTGGCTTTTGTGCTGTTCATGCCTGTACTTGCTGTGCTGTGTATGTCCATTTCGCTCTTCGGCGGCTACCTGGTTGCCGTATTCACCGATTTAATAACAGTATCGCGCTATGTATACGGTCTTCAGACAATGTTCCAGGAGTGGTATGTATGGTACGGTCTCATCAAATCGCTTGTATTCGCGTTCATAATAGCCTCAATATCATCTTTCTTCGGCTACTACGTGAAAGGCGGTGCTCTCCAGGTGGGCAAGGCAAGTACCGATGGTGTTGTCAGCAGCAGCATCTTTATATTATTGTTCGACGTCATACTCACAAAACTGTTGCTGCAATGATAGAGGTAAAAAATGTAGTCAAGGCATTCGACGGCCGCACGGTGCTTCATGGCATCGACGCAACCTTCTACACCGGCAAGACCAATCTCATTATCGGCCAAAGTGGTTCGGGCAAAACCGTGCTCATGAAATCCCTCGTTGGTCTATTAAGGCCCGACAATGGCGAGATTCTTTTCGACGGACGGAATCTGCTGTCCATGAATTCCGAGGAAATCAAGAATCTCCGAAAGGAAATCGGAATGCTTTTCCAAGGCTCGGCACTTTTCGACTCAGAGACGGTACTTGGCAACGTCATGTTCCCATTAGTCATGTTCACCGACATGAGCAAGGAAGAGATGACCGAACGCGCGCTCTTCTGCATAGAACGTGTAAACCTCAAGGGCGCCGAAAAGAAATACCCATCCGAAATCTCGGGCGGCATGCAGAAGCGCGTAGCCATAGCACGCGCCATAGCCCTCAACCCTAAATACTTGTTCTGCGACGAGCCAAACTCCGGCCTCGACCCCAAAACATCGATTCTTATCGATGAGCTCCTGAGCGATATCACCCATGAGTACAATATCACCACGGTCATCAACACCCACGACATGAACAGTGTGCTCGGAATAGGCGAGAACATAATCTTCATCAACAAGGGTCACCGTGAGTGGGTGGGCGACATGAGCAAGATATACAACACCTCAAACGAAGCGCTCAATGACTTCGTGTTCGCCACCCGTCTGTTCCAGGAAGTAAGGGAATATGTGGCCGAGCACGGCACCATCGCACAACGAAAATGAGATTCCGCGATATTCCTGGCCACGAGCGAGAGAAAGCACTACTGCGCGAAATGGCCGACAACGACCGTATTCCGCATGCGCTTCTGCTTGAAGGTCCTTCGGGAGCGGGCAAGTTCCTTCTTGCCCGTGCATTCGCACAGTATATCCACTGCACCAACCGCACCCCCGACGGTGACAGTTGCGGCCAATGTCCGGCTTGCATGCAGCATCAGTCGTTCAACCATATCGACACTATATACTCATTCCCGGTCGTTAAAAAAGCAGGAAAGCCCACGCTGTCCGACGACTATATAGCCGACTTTCGTGAATTCATGGGTGAAAGCCCATATATGGATTTCGAGAAATGGCTACTCGCTCTCGACAATATCAACGCACAGCCACAGATATATGTCGAAGAAGGCAATGAGCTGCTTCGACGACTAACGTTCATGGCCCGTCGCTCCAAATACAAGGTAGCTATCATGTGGCTGCCGGAACGATTGAAGACCGACACTGCAAATAAACTTCTAAAACTTGTCGAGGAACCATTTGCCGACACCAAATTCATAATGGTGAGCAACGATCCCCGCCAGATTCTCCCCACCATCTACTCGCGCACCCAGCGCATCGCTGTATTGCGATATTCCGACGCTCAGGTTGCATCCATACTCGAAAGCAGAGGAATTGATGCTGCCACCGCCGCCGATGCAGCAATTGTTGCCGAAGGAGATGTGAATCAAGCTCTGTCGCTGGCAGAGGCCGGAAGCGAACGGCTACGCCTGCTCGAACTATTCAAAACCCTTATGAGGGCAGCCTATTCTCGTCAGGTCGGCAAACTTAGGGAATGGTCGAAAGAGGTGGCCGATCTTGGCCGCGAACCGGCCATGTGTTTCCTCGACTACTGCTGCCGCTTATTCCGCGAAAGCTTCCTGATGCACCTGCAAGTGGACTCGCTACTGACACTCAATGCCAGCGAAAGGGAGTTCACCGTAAAATTCTTTCCTTTCATAAACGAGCGCAACGTCATCGACCTTATAGAACTATTCGACCGCTCCCGACGCGACATAGCCGGCAACGGCAATGCCAAGATAGTATTCTTCGACATGGCAGTACGCACCATCATGCTAATCCGACGAAAATGAGCCAGCCTGAGTCGGGCTTTTTGGCCGACATAGCCCGCTTCTATACTTCCGCCACATCGCCGCGCAGGCTTTCATCCCTGTGCTTTGTCCTGCCAAACAAGCGTAGTGCCATGTTCCTCAAACATCATGTGAGAGCATGCCTGCACGAAGTCGCTGTGATGCCACGCTTCATGACAATGCGTACATTTCTCAGTATGCACGCATTGTATCCCGAAGCCCAGCAGAGGGAACTTATGTTCATACTCTACGACGCCTATAGGCAAGTTCTGCATGAACGCGGACGGGCTGAGAGCACCCGGGAATTCGACAGTTTCATTTTCTGGGGAGACATAATACTTTCCGACTTCGACGATATCGATCGCTCAATGGCCAACGCTCTGGCACTCTTCAAAAATCTGAAAAACGTCAAGGAAATTCAGGCAAATTATCTCGACGATGATCAGAAGGAGGTAGTGCGTCGCATATGGGGCGACAGCATGCTTGCAACAGCCGCCGATGATTTCTGGCTCCATATGACCGAAGGTAGCCAAGACACCGACAGCCTAGCCGGTAAATTTGTATTCCTTTGGGAAATTCTTGGCGAAGTATACACCCGCTTCCACCAAGCGCTCGAAAAACGCAGGCTCTCGTCGCCGGGCGCACAATACCGCCAGGCAGTGGAACATTTCAAAAACATATCGGCACTCGACCTTAATCCGGATGAACATTTCGTCTTCGTTGGGTTTAATGAACTCTCCACCGCGGAAGCCTTGATATTCAAGAAACTCCGCGACCTTGACGGTGCATCGTTCTTCTGGGACACAGCCCCTCTATCCCTACTCGAAGGAACAAGTGGGAAAAATGCGGCTAAACCGTTGAGAATCCTCCGCGAATTATGCCGGGAATTCCCCATGCCGCCCGACTTCCATCTAACAGCTCCCGATGGCATACCACAGATTGAAGTACTGGCCATGCCATCCAATGTCGGGCAAGTTAAAGCTCTTGGCGGAACACTAAGCCAATGGGTTGCCGATGGCAGTCTCGACACATCCTCGCCTTTATCAGGAACTGTGGTTATGCCCGATCCCTCGCTGCTGATGCCGGTACTTTTCTCCATTCCTGAAGAAATATCATCCATCAACATATCGCTGGGACTGCCATATCGGTCCACCAATTTCGCCTCACTTCTGCGGTCTATAGTCAGCATGCAGATCCGCGCCCGGATAATACGCGGCATACCGCACTTCTACTTCGAAGATGTGGTATCGGTGCTTCTGCATCCACATATCCAACTCATCGCGCCGGCCGCCGCCCAAGTTCTTACCGAGAAAATCGCCGCCGAGAAAGTATACAATCTATCGGCATCCTACATCTCTACAACAGCTCCGGAACTATCTGCAATCTTCACTCCAGTCCACGGTCTCACCGATGCGTCGGCTGTATCGGCGTACCTTATAAGTCTCCTCGACTGGCTTGGCGAAAAAATCGAAGAAAAAACCGATGGCCAAGGCCGGCGTTTCGAGTCCATGGCGTTGAAATATTTCCGGGAAGAGACTTTGGCCACCACTGCACTTATAGAGCAATATGGTGTATCGATGAGTGAGCGCACATTCCTGCATCTGTTCGAACGCCTGTTCAGTAGCCGTGCCCTTACCGTCAATGGCACACCTCTTCGTGGTTTACAAGTGCTCGGAGTGCTCGAGACACGCGCCCTCGACTTCGACAATGTAGCCGTACTGTCGATGAATGAACGCATATTTCCCCGCAAGCAGTACTCAAAAACCATGATTCCCGGTGCACTTCGCGCGGCTTTCGGTCTGCCGGATTTCGATAGTCTCGAGGCGACTTATGCATACTGCTTCTACAGGCTAATAGTGCGTGCCAAGAAAGTTACACTTTTCTACGATTCCCGCTCGGAAGCACTTGGCGGAGGCGAAATTTCGCGATACATATCGCAAATTCGCTATCTTATGCCATCGCTCCAACCTACCATCCGAAGCCTCACGCCCGGAGCCGTACCTGAGGAAACAGCCGAAATATCCGTGGCAAAATCCGAGGCCATACTCAAGCATCTCGACGCTCTGAAAAAAGGTGGCCGTTACCGTTTTTCTGCCACAGCACTCAAAGCATACCGAAAGTGCCCGCTGCAATTCTATCTGCAATACGTGCGACGCATGCGCGGCAGCGACGAACTTGCCGACTTCATATCGGCTGCCGATTATGGTGATATCGTGCATAAGTCAATACAGACCTTATTTGAAGAAAAAGCCGACTCCATCATCGACACACAGTTCATCGACACACTTCTTTCCGAGAGCAATCCTATCATAGCAAAGACTGTGCGTTCTATCGTCGCATCGAAATGCTACCCACAGTATGTGGCAGACGATGGCATGTCGCCATTACCACCGGAAGGTGAACTATGCTGCGAAGTGGTCGATGCAATAGTACGCAGCGATCTACAAGCCGAGCGCGAGGCCTACTGCCACCCATCGTTCCAATTCGTGGCCAATGAATGGGAATTTGACAAACCGGCCTGGAAAATCGACGATAATCTTGCCATCAACTTCTACATGTCGATCGACCGCGCCGACCGCATCGACGCCCACTCAATGCGCTTCATCGATTTCAAGACAGGTAACGAAGCCACAACCGCCTCTATCGACCAGCTTTTCGACGGCAGCTCCATTGATACCGACGGAATCTTCCAATTGCTGACCTACTGCGAAGCTTATGCCGCCATGGTAGATGCCGATATCGATATCATGCCAATGATTCATCCGATGAAAGAGCTTGCAAAGTCGGGCAAACTTGAAAAAATATCTATCGACGGAGTCGTTCTCGATTCCTACAAGCAGATTTCCGATGTGTTCCGCCCGAGACTGCACGCCATGATAAAAGAAATATTCGATCCGGATGTGCCATTCACGCAATGTGCAGATTCTTCGCGCTGTGCTTTCTGCCCTTTCCTAAGTTTATGTGGGCGCGTTGTGCCTAAATATTGAATAATGGCCGGCATATACGTACATATCCCTTTCTGCCATTCGAAATGCGCCTACTGCGACTTCTATTCAAAAGTAGGCGTGAATCAACTTGATGCATATATCGATGCTGTTGCCAAAGAATATGCATCCCGCTATTTCGAACTTGGTTTGCACCCTATAACTACATTATATTTTGGCGGAGGTACACCGTCGATACTCTCCCCAGAACAATTCCATCGGCTCGCCGGCATATTCAAAGAAATTTCGCCCGATGAATTCACCATCGAAGTCAATCCCGAGGACGTCGATGCGGAAAGACTTGCGGCGTGGACCGGTTGTGGCGTTAACCGCATAAGCATGGGCGTGCAGTCGCTCGTCGATGCGGAACTGCGTGCAGTCGGACGCCGACATTCCGCCGAAAAAGCAATCGAGGCTATAGCCACTATGCGTCAGGCCGGGATAAACAATATAAGTTGCGACCTCATATACGGTCTCCCTGGCCAGACGGTCGATAGCTGGACGTATTCTATAGAAAAAATGCTCGATATACACCCATCACATTTATCGGCCTATTGCCTCACCGTCGAGCCACATACCGTGTTGGGGGTAAAAATGAGAAAAGGAGAATTTGTAGAAACCGACGATGATACCATAGCTCGTTTCTACGAAATTCTATGTAAAAAAGCCCGTGCCTCTGGATATAGGCACTACGAGATTTCCAACTTTGCCATTCCCGGAATGCATTCACGCCACAACCGGGCATATTGGGATGGCACTCCCTATCTCGGGCTCGGACCGGGTGCACACAGCCTTGATGCCGATGGTCTGCGACGCTATGTGGCATCCGACACAAAACGCTATGTCGCAAATCCGGCACAATGCCTGCACGCCGATTCCGAGACAGAAACCGAGAAGGTAAACGATATTATCTTCACAGCCCTGCGCACTTCCGACGGGCTGCAATTGTCCCGCATCCCGGAGAAGTATCGTCGCGCATTGAGGGCCAATGCATTGCCGCTATTGCGAAACGGCCAATTAATCGAATGCCATGATGGAAATACAATATGCATTCCGGAAAAATCATGGCTAACATCCGATGCCATTATACGGGAATTGTTGATATAAACCGTAGAAGCTAATATAGACAAATAAATTTGATGGATTAGTTATTTTGGCGTAACTTTGCAGCGTTACCGACGCCGTGAGTTGGCGTCCAAAATATCATTTCCAATGAAAATTCCATTACGAAGTAACATAAGCACTCAAGGTCGACGCATGGCCGGGGCCCGGGCATTATGGCGCGCCAACGGTATGGCCGAGGAGCAATTCGGCCGTCCGGTAATAGCCATTGTAAATTCATTCACGCAATTTGTACCCGGTCACGTACATCTGGCACAGGCAGGCGCTATTGTCAAGAAAGCCGTGGAGAAGGCCGGATGTTTCGCTGCCGAATTCAACACTATAGCAATCGACGACGGAATAGCCATGGGCCACGAAGGCATGCTATATTCGCTACCCTCGCGCGAACTGATTGCAAACTCTGTCGAGTACATGGTGAAAGCACACTGCGCCGATGCCATGGTGTGTATATCGAACTGCGACAAGGTGACTCCAGGTATGCTTATGGCTGCCATGCGACTCAATATACCGGCCATCTTTGTTTCCGGCGGCCCAATGGAAGCCGGCATGGTCGATGGAGAAGCCGTGGACCTTGTAGATGTAATGGTAAGAGCCGCCGACGAATCGGTGTCCGATGAGAGTCTGGCTGCACTCGAGCGCGGAGCATGTCCCACATGCGGTTCGTGTTCCGGAATGTTCACCGCCAACTCAATGAACTGTCTCACCGAGGCACTCGGGCTATCTCTTCCGGGCAACGGTACTGTACCGGCGACACATATCAACCGACGCGCACTTTTCGAAACCGCCGGACGCCGCATAGTCGAACTCACCGAAGCCTATTACGGCAATGGCGACACATCGGTACTGCCACGTGCCATTGCATCGCGACAGTCCATGCTCAATGCCATGACCATGGACATAGCCATGGGAGGCTCAACCAATACCGTGCTTCACCTGCTCGCCGTCGCTGCCGAAGCTGGCACCGATTTCACTCTCGAAGACATCGACACACTGTCGCGACACACACCTGTGCTATGCAAAGTGGCTCCCAATTCAAAGTACCATATCGACGACGTGAATCGTGCCGGCGGTGTAGCTTCTATTATGAAAGAACTTGCGGACGCATCCTTGATTGACACATCTGTAAAACGTGCCGACGGTCTTACCGTAGGTCAATTCATAGAGCGATATGCAATTGGAGGTGATGAATACACCGATGCAGCCGATGAATTGTGGCGTAGTGCACCAGGTCATAAGCGCACCACCGAATTGGGCTCCCAAATGTCATATTTCGGAGAACTCGACACCGACCGCAGCAACGGTTGCATACGCGACGTCGACCATGCATACCTTGCCGACGGTGGCCTCGCTGTTCTAAGGGGAAATCTGGCACCCGACGGCTGCGTGGTGAAAACTGCCGGCGTCGACCCGTCGGTACATATTTTCTCCGGAACAGCCCGTGTGTTCCAATCGCAAGAAGACGCCGTAGCGGGAATCCTCAACGGTAGTGTACAACCCGGAGATGTCGTAGTGATTACCTATGAAGGCCCCAAAGGTGGGCCGGGCATGCAAGAAATGCTCTATCCCACCTCATATCTCAAATCAAGACATCTCGACAAAGTCTGTGCCCTGATAACCGATGGGCGCTTCTCCGGAGGCACATCAGGACTGTCGATTGGTCACATATCACCCGAGGCAGCTGCCGGTGGCACAATCGCTCTCGTGCGCGACGGCGACATCATCGACATAAACATTCCGGATCGCTCCATCGTTCTAAAAGTCGATGATACAATTCTTGACTCCCGACGCAAAGAAGAAGAGCGGTACGGAAACGACGCCTACACCGCACGTGGCCGTAACCGCACCATCAGCCGGGCTTTGAAAGCATTTGCATCCACTGCCGGATCGGCCGATACCGGCGGCGTGAAATTATGACGGATTGCCTATGAAAGAAACACTCGAAATATCACCGGAAAATCCCGTAAACGGAGCCGAAGCTCTGGTTAGGGCTATTATAGCCGAAGGCACCGATACGGTATTCGGTTATCCCGGCGGACAGATACTGCCGGTATACGACGCTCTCTACGACTACACCGACACCCTTCACCACATTCTCGTACGCCACGAGCAAGGTGCAATCCATGCCGCACAAGGATTCGCACGTGCAACAGGACGACCCGGAGTGGTCATCGTGACATCAGGACCCGGTGCAGCAAATGTGGTCACAGGTCTCAGCGATGCCATGATGGACTCCACCCCTCTGGTGGTGATTACGGGACAGGTCGGAGCACAGTACCTCGGTTCGGATGCATTTCAGGAAACCGACGTAATCGGTATAACGCAGCCAATCACCAAGTGGAGCCTGCAGGTACGCCGGGCTGAAGATATTAATGCAGCCGTGGCGCGGGCATTCTACATTGCCCGAAGCGGACGGCCCGGTCCGGTAGTGCTCGACATTGCACGCGATGCCCAGATTGGCATTGTCGACCGGCCATATCGCCCCATGAACTTCATACGCAGCTACGACCCGGTACCGCTCGTCGACATGGACAAGATAGAAGCCGCGGCCAAGCTGATAAATGAAGCACAGCGTCCATTGTTTCTCATCGGCCAAGGTGTCATCATTTCAGGGGCAGAAAAAGCACTCATCTCAGCAGCCGAAAAATCATCGGTACCTGTGGCTTCGACCCTGCTGGGACTCTCAGCCATGCCATCGACACATCCGCTCTACAAGGGTATGCTCGGAATGCACGGCAATGTAGGCCCCAACTATAACACAAACCGAGCCGACGTGATTGTCGGTATAGGCATGCGCTTCGACGACCGTGTGACAGGTCTGGCTTCCGGATACGCTCCCGATGCGAAGATTGTGCACATAGACATCGACATATCGGAATTCGACAAGGTGATAGCCACCGATATTGCCATACACGCCGATGCCCGCGAGGCCCTGCAGGCGCTCATACCATTGCTCCATGAAAACGAGGACCGACGCGAATGGATTGAGTCGTTCGACCGCTGTGCCGAAATCGAAGACCGCGAAGTTCTCGAGGCCGAACTACGTCGATGTGGTGATGCTCCTCTTACCATGGGAGAAGTCGTCGATGCAATAAGCACTGCCACCGGCCATGATGCCATAGCGGTGACCGACGTTGGTCAGAACCAGATGATGGCCTCACGATATTTCAAATTCACGACATCGCGCAGCTTCATAAGTTCTGGTGGTCTCGGGACCATGGGCTTCGGCTTGCCGGCGGCCATGGGAGCCAAGATCGGATGCCCGCACCGCACGGTAGTTTGTTTCCTCGGCGACGGCGGCTTCCAAATGACCTTGCAGGAACTCGGCACCATTATGGAATATAATATAGGTGTCAAAATCGTGGTGATGAACAACAATTTCCTCGGTAATGTGCGTCAATGGCAGAACTTGTTCTACCACCGGCGTTTCTCTCAGACGCCTCTGCTCAACCCCGATTTCAACATGCTTGCCGCAGCATACGGCATTCCCTCGCTCGAAGTCCGCACAAGAGAAGAACTCCCTGCCGCCATCGATGCCATGCTGGCCCACGACGGAGCATATCTTCTCAACGTCGACATCGACCCAACCGATATGGTGTTCCCCATGACACCGGCCGGAAAAACCGTCGATACGATAATGCTCTCCCCTGCCCTTTGTTTCACCTCGGAAATGTTGGAAAAAAAATGAGCCAGTCAGCCCCACGACAATTATTCACGGTCACGGTCTACTCCGAGAACTGTGTAGGACTCCTCAATCAGGTTTCCGTAATCTTCACGCGCCGCTGCCTCAACATTGAGGACGTATCGGCCAGTGTATCGTCGGTGCCCGACATACATAAGCTCACTCTCACCACATGGGCCGACCGCCCAACCATGGAAAAAGTGGTGAAACAGATTGAAAAACGCATCGATGTGATCCGTGCATTTCTATTTACCGACGATGATATTGTATATCAAGAAATAGCACTCTACAAAGTCTCCACCAAACGTCTGCTCGACGAACAAGATCTCGAATCCATAATCCGGCATCATGGCGCACGGATACTCGAAATGACTGCCGAGTATACCGTGATTGAAAAGACAGGCCATCCTTGGGAGACTGAAGCTCTTTTCGACAGACTACGCCGATACGACATCAAGCAGTTCGTGCGTAGCGGACGTGTATGCGTCACAAAATCGCCAGTGGAATACATGGATCTTTTTCTGGAACAACAACAACGACGTCAAAATGGCAGCAACGAACTTTCAGACTGAATACAATCACTCCTATGTGCTCACTGCAGGCGAAAGTAATGCCTGCGGTCGCATGCCTCTCACTCTTGTGACAGAGCGCGTTATAGAAGTGGCCACCGAACACGCCAATGCTCTCGGAATAGGATATGCCGCGCTTATCACCAAAAACATGGGTTGGGTTTTGAGTCGTCTATCGATTGAAATGACCCGCTATCCTGTTATAAACGAACACTATACGCTCACCACCTGGATAGAAACCTACAACCGCCACTTCAGTGAACGAAATATGGTGATGACCGCACCCGACGGAAGTGTCTTCGGCTACATGCGTACCGTATGGGTAGCCATGGACTTTGAGTCGCGCACAATGGCCGATCTAACATCATTCGAGCAAGAAGCATTTCCTGTAGCAGATCTGCCATGCCCTATAGAGCGCATTCCCCGCATGCCACCACTCGGAGCCGATGCCGTCGAAGAGTCCTATACATTCAGATACTGCGACATCGACTTCAACAGGCATGTCAACACTGTGCGGTATCTCGATCTTATACTCAACCATTGGTCGCTCGATCATTTCGACAAAAATATAATACGACGATTCGATATAATGTTTCGCCGCGAATGCCACTACGGTGAGACTGTGCTGCTAAGAATTGAAGGTAGCCAGTGCGATAAAAGCGCATGCGAGATTGTACGCGAAGGAGAACGCCTTGTCGACGCACGCATAGAGTGGCAGAAAATAGAAAAATAAAAATTTATAATATACAATATGGCAAAACTGAATTTTGGCGGCGTGGAAGAAACCGTCGTCACTCGCGAAGAATTCACACTCGATAAAGCTCGCGAAGTACTCGCAGGCGAAACAATAGCAGTTCTGGGCTATGGCGTGCAGGGCCCGGGACAAAGCCTTAATCTGCGCGACAACGGATTCAATGTAATCGTTGGCCAACGCCCCGGTAAAACCTACGACAAGGCCGTCGCCGACGGTTGGATACCCGGCGAGACCCTCTTCAGCATCGAGGAGGCAGCCCAAAGAGGCACTATTGTCATGTGCTTGTTATCCGATGCAGCTGTGCTCAGCGTATGGCCCACTATCAAGGCTAACTTGAAAGCCGGCGATGCTCTCTACTTCTCGCATGGATTCGCCATCACATGGCCCGAGCGTACCGGTGTAGTGCCTCCTGCCGATGTCGACGTAATAATGGTTGCTCCAAAAGGTTCCGGCACGACAGTGCGCAGTCTTTTCCTTGAAGGACGCGGCATCAATGCATCCTATGCCATCGAACAGGATTACACCGGCCGTGCGCTCGAACGCACAATCGCACTCGGAATTGGCATTGGATCGGGGTATCTTTTCGAGACAACTTTCAAACGCGAGGCAACCAGCGATCTCACAGGCGAACGTGGTGCACTGATGGGCGCCATCCAAGGGCTTTTTGCGGCACAGTATGAGGTACTCCGCGAACACGGACACACTCCATCTGAGGCGTTCAACGAGACTGTCGAGGAACTCACACAGTCGCTTATGCCACTCTTTGCGGCCAAAGGAATGGACTGGATGTATGCCAACTGCTCTACCACAGCCCAACGGGGCGCTCTCGACTGGATGAAGCCTTTCCATGATGCCATAAAACCGGTTATGGAACGTCTCTATAACAGCGTAGCAGAAGGGCACGAGGCACAGATTGCAATCGATGCCAATTCGAAACCCGACTACCGTGTCGGTCTCGAGGAAGAACTGCGCGAACTGCGTGAAAGCGAGCTCTGGCGAGCAGCCGAGACCGTGCGCAAACTTCGTCCCGAGGGTTGCTGAGACAATAACGGCCCACACGCGCCGTTATAAGTATGTACCCTATATTTACTGAATGAGGTTCATACCCGCATACATACGCCATTCTTTGTCGGCCCTGCTTATAGCAGGGTCGGCTCTTGGCATGTCGGCACAGGACGGCACAAGTGCCTATTCATTCCTCAACGTCACGTCTTCGGCAAAGGTATATGGTCTCGGCGGAGTGAACATATCGCTTGTCGACGAGGACATCACCGTTACGGAGCAGAATCCCGCTCTATTGGGAGGCGAGTTGAGCAATATGATAGCTCTCAACTACATGCACTATCTCGGCGGCTCAAACTTCGCCGGTCTACGCTATGGACACTCGGCCGGAGAGCATGGTGCATGGAGCGCTGCCATACGCTATTTCGGATATGGATCTATGAAAGAGGCCTTGCCCGACGGAACAATCATCGGCACATTCTCGCCGAAAGATGTTGCTTTCGGAGGGTCATATAGCCACGACTTTACCGACCGACTGCGCGGTGGCATAGCTCTTAACGCATTATACAGTGCATACGCCGACTATACAGCATTCGCTCTATCCACCGACCTGGGCCTTAACTACTACGATGCCGACCGCGATTTGTCGCTATCAGTGGTCCTCGCCAACATGGGTGGACAGATAAAACGCTTCAACGATCACTACGATCGGCTTCCTTTCGACATACGGTTGGGCTGGAGCCAGTCGTTCGGCACATTCCCTATCCGATTTTCCATAACAGCATGGAATCTCACCAAATGGAAACTTCCCTACTACGAGACCGGCGACGGCACTTCTGAAAACGGGACAGGACTCAAAGAGAGCTTCGGTTCGAATCTGTTCCGTCATCTCGTGTTTGGAGTTGACTTGATATCGAGTCCCAACTACTATATCGCTCTTGGATATAACTATAAGACCCGTACCGACATGAGCACCTACTCCCGCAGTTTCCTTTCAGGATTCTCTCTCGGCGGAGGACTGAAACTCAAAAGTGTGGGCATCGGGTTGGCATTGGCTCAGCCACATACGGGAGCCACCACATTCATGTTCAATCTCTCCCTGAATATCAACGAAATCATCAATTGATACGATCTATGAAAAAGATTATCATAGCCATCGACGGATATTCATCGTCAGGCAAAAGCACAATGGCCCGCCGACTCGCGGCCGAAATCGGATACCGCTACATCGACTCCGGCGCAATGTATCGCGCCGTGACTCTCTACGCCCTCGACCACGGAATGATTGACGCCCAGGGTCAACCTCAGACCGATGCGATTATTGCCGCTTTGCCCAATATCGACATCGACTTCAAGGTACTTCCCGACGGCTCGCAACGCACCATGCTAAATAGTGTCGATGTGGAAGATGAGATACGACGCCTTAGGGTATCGGAAGCAGTATCGCCTGTTGCAGCAATTGCAGAAGTCCGCCACGCCCTTGTTGCAAAACAGCAGGCACTCGGTGCCGGTAAAGGCATAGTGATGGATGGCCGAGACATAGGCACGGTGGTTTTCCCCGATGCCGAACTTAAAATTTTCGTCGACGCATCGGCCGAGACCAGAGCCATGCGTCGCTTCAAGGAGATGATGGATAAGGGTGCCGATGTGAACTACGAGGATGTACTCGCCAACGTGGTCCACCGCGACAAGATAGACACTACACGCGCCGAAAGCCCGCTGCGCAGAGCCGACGATGCAATATCGCTCGACAACTCCGAAATGACACTTCAGGAACAGCACCAGTGGCTTGTCGACCAATATAAGCAAGCTGCACAATGACCGACATAGAAATCGATAGCGAATCGGGATTCTGTTTCGGCGTGGTCACGGCAATCCGCAAAGCCGAAGAAGAGCTTGCCGCCAGCGGCTCTATATACTGCCTTGGCGATATCGTCCATAACTCCGGCGAGGTGGAGCGTCTGAAGGCAAAAGGCCTTGTCACAATTACTCATAGCGACCTTTCACACCTCGAAGGTGTGAAAGTGCTGTTGCGCGCTCATGGAGAACCGCCGGAGACCTATCGCACAGCCGCACAGCGCAATATTGAGGTTATCGATGCCACTTGCCCGGTTGTGCTCAGGTTGCAGAAACGCATAAAAGAGCTATACGACAGCCATACAGGCACCGACCGGCCTCAGATTGTGATATATGGAAAACTCGGGCATGCCGAAGTCAACGGCCTGGTAGGCCAGACCGAAGGCACAGCCATCGTGGTGGAAGACAAGGCAGGACTCGATCAGGTTGACTTCAGCCGACCCGTAGCACTATACTCACAGACCACAAAATCGCTCGAGGGATTCCGGGCCATAATCGCCGAAATAGAAAGCCGTATGGAACCCGGTGTCGACTTCAAATACTTCGACACAATATGCCGTCAGGTTTCCAACAGAGTGGACCGTCTGCGCGAATTTGCCCGAAAAAAAGATGTTGTCCTCTTCGTAGCCGGAGCCAAGAGCAGCAATGGAAAAATTCTGTTCAACCATTGCCTTGCAGAGAATCCACGCACATATCTGGTGGCCGATAGCGGCGATCTCAGACCGGAGTGGTTTACCGAAGCCTCCACCGTAGGTATATGCGGCGCCACCTCCACCCCTCGATGGCTGATGGAAGAAGTGCGCAATGCCCTCGACAACATGCTCTAATGAGAAATTTTGTAGCCGTAGACGTCGAGACCGCAAATGAAAACCCTTCGAGCATATGTGCCATTGGAGCGGTGAAAGTAATCGACGGAATCGTGACAGACTCACGCTACTCTCTCATATGCCCCGAACCGAACTACTATAAGTACTTTTGCACACGGGTTCACGGCCTCACCGACAGTGACACTTGGAATGCGCCTTCCTTCGGCAGCGTATGGAAAGACTGGGAAGATTGGATTGGTGGATTACCATTGGTTGCGCACAATGCACCATTCGACAGCAAATGTATACGTAGCGCCTGCCGCATATACGGTCTCGATGAACCGGTTGAATTTCTCGATACGCTTGCCGAAGCCCGCAGGACTATTCCACGCGGAATGTGTCCATCCAAATCGCTCGACAGCCTCTGCGATTTCTTCGGGATTCCTCTCGAACACCACCATAATGCTCTTGACGATGCATTGGCAGCTGCAAAACTTGCTATAATTCTACTCTAAAAAAATATTTTTAGCAAAAAGCTAAAAATACGTAATTTCACAAAATTTTCATTATTTTTGTGGGGTAGAACCAATCTGCAATCTTATATCATGAAAAAACTAATTTTATTATTCATTGCAGCAACAGTAGCATTTGGTAGCATAGCGGCCGAAGAATTTCGTCTTTCCGGTCGTGTGAAAGAAGCTACCGGTAAAACCGACCTTACCCAAGCCCGGATCATTCTCTACGATTCGCTGGGAAATGTCCGCGACAGTATTCAGGCCAATCAGGGCTTGACCTATCACTACGGGCAACTCGACACGATGTCCTATTTCAGTTTTATTGTTCCTAAAGTTGATTCCACACACGTTTTCGATGTAGTTTGCGATGGTTATTTACCAGAAACTGTATCATATCGTCTCGACAATATCGGCCGCAGAGAACAAAGCCGGACAATTCCCACCATATATCTCGAGCGCGCGCCACGATTACTGAAAGAAGTGACTGTGACCACTTCAAAAATAAAATTCTACAATAAAGGCGACACCGTGGTCTACAATGCCGATGCGTTCCAACTCGCTGAAGGCTCGATGCTCGATGCACTCATAGCACAGCTCCCCGGAGTCGAGCTCAACAGCGACGGACAGATTAAAGTGAATGGCGAATTTGTGGAATCGTTGCTCCTCAACGGCAAGGAATTCATGGATGGTAACAATAATGTGATGCTCGAAAACATTGCCGCCTATACAGTGAAGGACGTACAGGTATACGAAGGTGAATCGGCTCAGGCAAAACGGACTAACGACAAAAGCGCGCCAAAACTCCTGACCATGGATGTGAAACTAAAGAAAGAATACAACATGGGGTGGATACTGAATGCCCAGGGAGGCTACGGCACTGAGGACAGGTATACCGGCCGACTGTTCGCATCATGGTTCAACACGACCACCCGACTGACATTAGTCGGCAACATAAATAACCTCAACGACAATCGGCAGCCCGGAAAAAACGACACATGGACACCCGAAGCCATGCCCACAGGCACCAAGGAGCACCGCATGGCCGGCTTCGACTATTACTACGAAAACCCGGAGAATACACGCCAGGCAAACGGTAATCTATTGTTTTCACAAACGATAAATAATTCCTTGCGAACCCTCAGTCGTACAAACTTTCTTCCCGGAGGGGATACTTACGATAACTCTTTCTCCGACAGCCGTAACAGCGAAACAGGGGTGCAGACACGGCATAGTGCCTATGCTCGTTTCACAAATTCTGCAGTAGGCTTATCTCTCGGTGGTTCATATGCCAACCACAAAAATGCCAATTCCGACTTATCCGCTACATTCACTGAAGAGCAAGATGGCATGACACGTGAGATTCTCGACGCCTTGTATTCCTCCGGCTCTCCGGAGCTGCTCGAAAAGGTAATAAACCGTTCAAAAACAAGGACCGATGGCCGTAGCCGGCAATTGAACGGATACATTTCTCCATATTTCACATTCAAAATTCCCAAAACAGAGGACAATATTTATGTAAATTTGCAGGCATCATATCAGTCCGACAAGCAGCATCTTTGGAACGAATACAACATCAATTTCGGTAACAATGCTACCGAGGCCATTAAACGCCGACAATATGTCGACAATACGCCCAATCACACTCTTTCGTTCAGAGGCACAGCCACATACCGAACATCCTTGAAAAAGTGCTACCTATCCATCGACTATTCGTACAGCTATAGCGACAAAATTAAGGACTCCTATATGTATGCTCTCGACCGCCTGAATGATATGGGCATATACGGTATCGTGCCCGACAATTACCTCGATTCATTCGATCCTGCAAATAGTTATACATCGCGAGAAATAGAGAACCGTCACTCCTTAAATCCCTTCGTATCGTATAGACACCAGTTTGGAGATACGAGCATGCTCGAAATACGTGTCAGCCCCGAAATATCACTTGTGCACCGGAACCTCGACTATTGGCGAAACGACCATACATACCGGTTATCCAAAACCAACGGCATGCTCAACATAGCGAGCATATGGTCTGGCATGATTGAATATCAGTTCAACCCGAAAATCGAAGGACGATGGCCAAAATACCGCAACTCTATCCGATATAGCTACCGTATCACACCCACTCTACCTAATATGGTCGACATGGTGGATGTCGTCGACGACACGAATCCACTCAACATATATTACGGTAACCCGGCATTGAAAATATCAAATGCCCACCGACACCTGATGCGATGGAACTATTCACCGCACTCGCATACGTTCGTGAACACATTCTACATCAGCTATTCCCACACCGACAATGCCCTCACTCGAGGATATACATATGAATTATCAACCGGTGTGCGCCACAACCGTATGTACAATGTCAACGGTCAGAACACAGCCGCTGTCACAAACTCTCTCAACTGGCAATTCGGCTCAACAAAACAGTTCACACTAAGCTCAGAGACCGACTTCAATACATCACGATATGTCGACATGATTGGTATCAACATGGATGCCCCACAGAAAACACACATCAGAAACACCACAGTTAGCGAAAAGTTGAATTTCGGATGGAAAGTCGGTAACCAGACCTTACTGCTGCGTAGCGACTACACCAACCGGCACACAACCTCGACACAGACCGATTTCAAGACCATCAACGCCTACCACCTCAACTATGGCATATCCGGCATCTTCAAACTCCCCGCCGGATTCGGCGCAAGCACCGACTTCATATGCTATACACGCCGAGGATATGGTTCGAAAGAACTCGATACCACCGACCCCGTATGGAATGCCCGTGTTACCTATTGCCCACCCGGACATAGCCGTTGGGTATTCATGATCGACGCCTTCGACATGCTCCATAAGCTATCCAATGTCAAATACGCCGTATCCGGCTCCGGACGCACAGTCAGCTACACCAACACCATACCTCGCTACGTCCTCTTCTCCATTCAATACCGCATGACAATCCAACCCCGCAAAAAATAAAACCCTCACCAACAACACAGGAGATAGATACCTTTTCATAGGTATCTATCTCCTGCTCATATATAGCCATAACCACTAATCAGGCATTTGTGCTGCCCTCGCACCTTCTGAAGTCTGAATCATCCTGGCAAACTACAAACCACCTCGGACATATATAAACAACAAAGCCGGCAGCCCATAAGAGCTGCCGGCCTCTAGTGCTATATAAAATATCAATCTCTATCGATGCTGGATTTGATGGTGTCGACAATATAGCGGACGTCATCGTCGGTGACGTAGGGGCCTGCCGGAAGGCAGATGCCGGTGGCGAAGAGGGCTTCGCTCACACCGTTGACGTAGGCGGGGGCGTTGCGGTAGACCGGCTGCTTGTGCATCGGCTTCCAAAGGGGGCGGGCCTCGATGTTGGCCTTGTCGAGATAGACGCGCAAGGCTTCAACATTGTCATTAGGCTGACAGTCGGTTGTAGCTGTTGACGCAGCGTGGATCACACCTGCGGCGCCGCCGACAGCGCCTGTGATGATGGTCTTATAGGCGTTCTCCTGACCTTTTATGCGCAGATCGGCATCAAGAGTGGCGGTGCAAAGCCAGAAGTTGGAATCCGACTCAGGCCACGGATTGCAGTGCATCGTTATTCCCTTAACGTCCTTCAGCAACTCGCAGTACAGCTCCTGCACATGCTTGTGGTGGGCGATGTGGTCGTTTATGACGGTCATCTGTCCACGGCCTATGCCGGCACATATATTCGACATGCGGTAGTTGTAGCCGATGGTTTCATGTTGGTAATAGGGATAAGACTCGCGGGCTTGGGTGGCATACCACATGATTGTGTTCTTGTCCTCGGCGTTGTCGCACACGAGAGCGCCGCCGCCAGAGGTGGTGATCATCTTGTTGCCGTTGAACGACAGCACGCCGTATTTACCAAACGTGCCGAGCACCTGACCGTTGAAGCGCGAGCCGAGTCCTTCGGCTGCATCCTCTATGACTGGAATCTCATAGCGATTGGCTATCTCCATGATTTTGTCAATACGGTAAGGCATGCCGTAGAGAGCAACGGGAACGATCGCCTTAGGCTTACGACCGGTCTTGGCGATACGATCCTTAATAGCCTCCTCGAGCAACTCCGGATCCATGTTCCACGACTCACGTTCAGAGTCGACAAACACAGGCGTCGCACCAAGATAAGTGATCGGATGGCTCGATGCGCAGAACGTGAACGACTGCACCAGCACCTCATCGCCGGGACCAACACCGCAGGTTATCAGCGCCAGATGCACCGCAGCCGTACCCGCCGACAGTGCCACCACCTTCTTGTCGAGCGGTGCGGCTCCTTGGCGGTCATTGACAAACTCCTCGAGATCCTTCTCGAAGCCATTTACATTCGGTCCCAGAGGCACAACCCAGTTCTGGTCAAACGCCTCCTTTATAAAATCCTGTTCCTTGCCCGACATATGAGCCAAGCAAAGCAATATTCTGTTTCTCATTAGATTACAATTTTATTCAAATTTCTTGTCGGTATAGGAGCAATTAATCACTCGGAAAGAAATCTCCAAAAAGATGTTTAAGCTCATCGCGTGTGGGTATGTGGCCATTAATATACTTGTCGTACATTACTGTTGTGAACGGTTTCAAATGAAAATAGTTATTCTTATGATATTCATTTAGTACTGTAGCCAAATCAAGTGTACCCCCTGAAATCCGATACGACAGATGTATAGGGTATCGACATCTATAATGGTTGGAATATGGATGAAAACTTTTTTGTCAATTGGAGCCCTTATTGTTATTTCAGCATATTTCTCAATAACAAGAGCATTGACTCCTATCGCAGAAAATGCAGTATCTGTAACTATTATGATTGGATATATGTTCTTGATAGATTCTAAATCATCATCAAGTCCCGCCAACAAATTATTCTCGTAAATATTATTTATAGCATAGTGTAATTGGCCAGCACCTTTATTCCCAATCTTTCCTTTAGAATCTGGTTCGTCAAAACGACAAAGTCTATCAAGCAATTCATTTCTTATAAAATCAATATTGTCTGAATATTTAATTTTATCACCAAGAGTCAAATCTTTGCATTCTATCAGAAATAAATCCGTCTCTTTTCGGAGATAATAATCAGGAGCAGCGTCTTTCCTGCCAACATGTTCGAAGTCCTGCTCAGTAAGATGCTTCCAATATGACTCTGGAAAAGTTAATTTCAAAACTTTGTGAAGAAGAGTCTTCTCTGTAAACGGCGCCCCAATCAAGCTATTGAATGTTGGTTGGTCTTGTATTGGCTTCCTTTTAGCTAAAAGGAAACTATGCTTGTCAATTGTCTGAAACAGCTGAAACTTCAACCCTTGAAAAAACTTATCTGCAAGCAAATTCGGATTTAATAGTTGATAATAATTCCTTGACATTGCCACAAGAAAATGGTCACGGTAATAGGAAGGAATTGGCAAATCTTCATGGAAAGTTTTGACAACAGGATTGTTTATGTCAATTACAAACTGATTAAGGAACTTAATAATTTCAGCAGAATGTTGTATTTCAGGACTGACATTGACATAGGGGCTACGTATAGATGCCTCAAGAAATCCGAAAAGAAGCAGAAGATAGTTTTTCCAGTCCGTCACATTGTAATCATTGTAGAAAAATGGAAGTAGGGTGCGATAATGTTCGTCTTTTTCCAAAAAGGTAAAGAATGATATTGCCTTGAATAGTTGGACTTTGAAATCCTTGAATTTTTTAAACTCAACGATAGGCAAGTCCATTCGTAGGCTAAGATTCACGATATTCTTGTACTTTTCATTACCTTCAATACCTTTCATCTGATGGTATTGCCATAAAGAATTTAGATATAAAATGGCATCAAACAGTTTTTCTCTTTCTTCCAAAGATAAATCTAAATCATTGTCATCACAATCTGAAAAGTCGCAGTATTTTGCAATCGACAGTTGAATGAGATATGAAAGAGACTCAGTTGTGGCAATAGTCCATTGTGGAGTTTTTTGCATAAAACGCAACATCCTATCAACCTTTTCTTTAGGCAATCCTCTTCTTAACTCATTCCAGATCGTTTGTCGATTCGTATTCGATATAGGCGCATAAACAAGGAAATTCATCCACATGGCTACATGGTGAAGTATTACAACAGTAGGAATATCCTTTATTATATCCGTGACATCAACTTTTTTGAGAACTTCGGCTATATCGTTACCGTGAATATCGGAATACAACGCATCCCAGCTTGCAGCAGCATAAACATCTGGCATAGCATAAGAAATTTTCTTATTTTTCATATCGTTTCTCCAGCATAGTGCATTTTGCGGCCGATGACGGTGCAGAATATCATCTGAATGTCCTTGATAAAGCTGTAATGATGAAGATAGTAGAGGTTTATGCGGACTTTGTCGGGATATATCACCTTGTCGTTGTACTCCTCTGCGATTACTTGTATCGGGCGGTTGTCTCCCTCGGAATGTTTCTTTGCAACATAGCCCGAAATCATCTCATCTTCAAGACGATACTTCAGTGTTGCCGGGCCTGTGATACCGGGCCTTAACTTCAATACTTCTCGGTCGGCACCTTTGAGTTGATCGGCATATCCCGGTACGTCGGGGCGAGGACCAACAAACGACATATTGCCAACAAGTACATCCCACAATCCGGGGAGCTCATCGAGTTTGTAGTGGCGGAGCTTCGCACCAAGTGGTGTGATGCGATTATCACCTGCCACGCTAACCGTCGAACCGCTATGCTTAACAGTCATAGTGCGGAACTTGTGGCAGGTAAATAGTTTGCCATCTTTACCCACGCGCTTCTGCTTAAAGATAACCGGTCCCCCGGGCATCTTAATACGAACAAGAATGGCAACGACAAGAAGTACAGGCCAGAGCACCAGCAGCCCAAGGAGCGCCATCAGTCGGTCAAAAATCCACTTAAACCACATAATTAAGTTATCAAGTTCTCTTCATCAATGTATTTTCCGTCAGGTTTATAACCCGGGAATGGAGTCTCGACTGACCACCCAGATGAATGTTGGAAATATCTAATTTCTTCTTCAGAAGGTATTTTCATATAATCACCCCATCGGTCCGTAAGATAATCCTCTACTAAGTATGGCACCCTTAACGAGATGGTCTCAAATGGCACCCTGTTAGTTTTAAGAAAATATTTGCTTTTGTAAAGACCTTTAGAGTAGCCTGCACGTCCGAGATAATGGCAAAAGTTTTTCGTCAACACTTTGCTATGTCGATAAATCTGTCTGATCGCAAATTCAACAAAAGCTCTGCGAGGAAGCCATTTTAGAGGTTTTAAAATAATGGCCGCCAATATTCCACGTCGTGAATAATTTCGATTTGCTAATGATTTGAGGACAAGATATCTTGACCATAAATATTGGTTCCAATGGCCTATTTTGGAGTCTGGACACGAATGGAGAATAAATATATCAACATATACCCCTTTGTTTATGTCTAATTGGTCTAGATCGGCCTCTATGTAGTGAGACTGATTTAGACGTAATTTAGCCATTGTCGGCAATCCCTTTTTAGACCCCCATTCCTGAAGATAGTATAAATCTTTATCTCCCTTTTCTAAAAAAAAATGACGGAATTTTTTATAGTCCTCGGGGCGCATGAAAATATCCAAGTCGTCATCCCATGGTATAAAACCATTATGACGTATTGCTCCCAGAGCACTTCCTCCCATCAAGCAATAGTCAATGCCATATTTTTCGCAAAATGTGTCAATATATTCTGCAATGTTTAATATGCAATTCTGCAATTCAAGAATACCCCATTTATCGTCATGGGGCGACATTAGCTGTTTCATTTATAAGATTTTATAAGCTCATATTTGCCTTTCTTGTCAAATATTTGCATAAGTCCGCAGTATACATAGTAATTACCCTCGATCATCTCAAATCCTGATGGTGTTATAGCAACATCCCATCCAATAAATCTTGCGGCTTTGTTTAGTGAGGCAGCCCGTATAGCAAAGTCCAACACACCATTCCAATTGGGAATTTGATAACCAGGCATAAATATACCAGATGAAGGGTGTACAAGATATTCATTGTTTAAGAGATCTTTGCCTGCACTACTAATCCTGCCTGTTTTGAGGTCAATAGGATAAACTACACCCTTGGCGTGGAAATTATCTTGTATCGCATCGCCTCCACCAACGCGGATAACTGCGTCTATAACGCTCACATTACCATTTGCATCTACAACGGTATATACCCTTATTGTCTGACAGGATGGAGGATTGAGCCTTTCGATCTCTGGGTGAAGCTCGACGCGCTGTTCTAGTAAATATTCCTTACCTTGCAGTTTGCTTTCAAGTTCATCCCAGTTAGATGTCGATGGGTCGAAAGTGAAGATGCCTCGGCCGGAAGAAAGATTTAACGGCTTTACTACTATTACCCCCCCCAAGCAGACTGTTTAATGACGCTTATGTCGCTTTGAGGGTAATGTAACCACTTACGCTTTACAAACTCAGAGTAGACTTTATTGAAGCGCATCTTGTTGTCAAAGTCTTCCTTGTATTCCAGAGGATTAAATATATGATCAAGCTCAATATTTTTCCTGCGGGTGATAAACTTGCGCAATGTGCTGTGACGGTATTTGTAAAGCTCGTAGCAATACCAATCTGATGGCGTAGCTCCATATCGGATGTAGCAGTAAAACCAATGAAGCCAAAGCCCTGCCGAAGATATTCGTTCTCTTTCCGAGATGGTTTTTACAAATCCTTTCTGCTTATAAAAAGTGTCTTTTACAAAACTCATATGGTTTCTTATTTAACTCTTTAAGATTAATTATGTATTATGTCTTCTAAGTAACCGTTCAGACTTTTATTCTCCGGCTCGTCCTATTGGTTTATTTTCATCTTCATTCAGTCGTTTAGCTCGACAACCTTCATAACCTACAATAAAATTATCCTCGATGATACTTAGCCGCATGAGATAAGCTAATTTTAGGAAGTTTCTTATTTTAAGATTTTTTCTCTCAGAATAGTTGAAGATATTCCATCAGTGTGATCAAGATATACGACAGTGCATCCCAATTGGGCAAACTCCTTTTCATATTTGTCCCAAGCCGGGGTACCTTTCCAATCAGAACCAACGAAAACAGCTTCGGCGCCCAAGGTTTTTACCATGTTAAGTTTATCCATATCGGTCTGGTCAACGACTTTATCTACGTATCTTATAGCGCCTACTATTGCTTTGCGGTTATCCTGGCAAATTATTGGGTATTTATTTTTGCGAGTATAACATAATTCATCGGTTGTTACCCCAACGACTAATGTCTCACACAAATCTTTGGCACGCTGTAGTATATTGAGATGGCCGATATGGAACATGTCATAGACCCCTGATGTATATCCAATTTTATATTTTTTCATTTTCTAAAAAGTTTTTGAAATATGAACCCACGCAACTTATTCGGCATCGCCACCTGAATGGCAAAGCGCCCAAGAACGTTAAAACAGTATCTGGGAAGAGAGATAACGCCATGCCTTAGCATATAGCCCTGCAGTCCAGCCTCACTCTTGAAATACTTCCATCCCCCACGCCGACGGTACATCTCATCTCCAACACGGACGTTTACCAAATTATCCGGGAGATTTTTGAATGTGTACCCGGCTTTTGCCAAGCGAATCCACAGATAGTAATCCTCTTCGCAGAACCATTCCTGATAGCCTCCTACTGCTTGTACATAATCTTTGCGGAACATTACCGTTACAAGATTCATGGGGCAACGGCTCTTCAGATACTTCTTGATGTCGGCGTCGGCAATAGGGACAATACGTGTACCGACAATATTGTCTTGCGAGCCTATAAATTCATTAATTTGGCCACCGATAACAGCCATATGCGGATTCTCTTCATAGGCCTTTATCTGCATTTCAAAACGATTCGGAACGGAGATGTCGTCGGCGTCCATTATTGCCACTAAATTATTTGACGCAGCCATAAGCCCCGCTTGCCTCGCGCCGGCATGTCCAAGATTTTCGGGAATACGTACTACTTTGAAAAGTCTATCTTTTTCCAGAGTCGAAACATAATCATCAAGCTCGCCATAAATCGGGCCATCGACGACAATAACGACCTCAGACGGCTTGAGAGTCTGCCGGTCATATATACTCTCAACAGCCTCACGAAAGTCTCTTGCGTTATCCTTATGATAAACGCACATACAAACTGAAAAATCACACATTTTAAGAATTGCATTTTCGGGCAATCTCCTCCTGTTTCAGCACGCAGGACAGATTGTATACATAACTATTCATCTTTTCAATTCGCGCGATAAATCCGCGGAACGGATATAGTGCAGAAATAATAGGTCTGATTAAAGGGTTATAAACAACGTGCAGTTTACATGGTATTTTCTTAAAACCTAAAACCCGCACCAGGAAATCCTGATAGTTTGTGATATGACGGATATTTCGTTCTCCATCACAAACATATAGATAATTGTTCTGATTGAGATAATAATCACAAAGCACGAAGCCTAAGGCAGCGTTCGCTTCATTATTGAGATATTGAGGCCTGATTTTCACAGAAGACATGGCAATGGCACTATCCACTATGCAGCAATGAGCAAATCCGATGATTTTATCATCATTCCGATCTTTTATCAACCATATATCCTGTCCATTAGTCTGAGCTAAAACAGCTAGTGAATCAATTATGGCTCGTTGAGGATTGATTTTATATACTGATGGATAGTCTTTGAGACTTTCCGAGTATGCTCCATACAATTCATCAGCATTACCAATGATTTCCTCTCGTGTCGCCAACCATATCTCATTATTTTTAAGTCCCTTTCTAACGCGATATCTCTGCTTGGCAGTCAATCGATCGAGTTCTATAGGTTCTTGCCTGAGGCAATGCCACCAATGAACATTTGTCTTCTCTGATTCAGGACTTGAATCCTCCGGCGATGGATTGATGGGGGGGGTAACCAATTGGCTTTCAGTATAATATCGCGCAAGTAATAATTTTTTATCTCGCAGTTCTTTCTTTAGAGCATCTTCGTCTATCGTGACTTTTCTGTGTGGATAGACTGTAAAAACCAAACAACGTTGAGCTATATAGAATGCTGATTCCATATCTGAATAAAAAACTTATTATTTTTGAAAAAATCCTTGTATGATACCACGATATACCCCAAAGGGCGACATTTGCTCACGATATAATTGCCTATGGATTAACATCCAATAGTGGAATTACAATAGTCCGATAGCAAAGTCCATGGATAGATGTGCAGCCATAACTCTTGATTATATCTTCGTTATATCCGGTGAACAGTCGTCCACAATAGGCACCATTAAATTATTCGACGCAGCCATAAGCACAGTTTAACGAGCTCCAACACAGTTTGATAAAGAATATTGTCTATGGCTACACTAAAGTCTGTTGTATTATCATTCTTATAAACCGACATACATACAGACAAAATTTCCAAACTTATAGGGTCAATGCCTTTAGCATTTTGGCAACGTTTGCTGTACTATTATGGTTTTTAGCAGCGATTGTCGCAGCACGTGACAAAACTGATTTGCGGTAATCACTGTCTTTTATTATCTTCCGCAACTGTTTTTCGAGACTTGAGATATTAGACGCATAAATACCTGCTCCAGTCTGGTTTATGTACTGACTGCATGCAATAGTTTCCGGTGCAAAAAGAACAAATATGCGTTGTGACTTAATTGAGTCAGCTATTTTAGTAGAAAAACCGTAACGGAGTGACTCAGCCGTAATTGGAGAATCATATTCAACATGAAAAAGAAGATCCGAATGTGTGATTACTTCTTTAACTTTAGAATAATCTACCAAGCCATGAAATCTTATGCCAGGCGATGTTCTCAAAATTATTTCATTTTCTTCTGTTTGAGGTTCTCCATATACATCTAAATAATAATCTTTCGAAATCTTCTGCAGCACAGCTCCGACTTGTGCTAATGCTTTTGGTCGCATAAATCCCATATTGCCTAAATAAGAGAATCTGGGATTGTGTGGATTAAAATCTTTACAATCCGCAGAGATATCGCTGCTTGTGTAGATTACACAAGACTTACTCGTTGAGCCGAGCGCCTTCTCATAATCTTCAAGTAGAAGAGTATTCCCGTAAATGGCAGAAAAAACTTTTGCCATAAATCTTTTGAAGCTACGATTATAAATTAATCTGTAGATAGGGAAAATGCATTTCTCAAACACGCTCGCATCAGACCGAAAATAATCACCTTTAAACAGGAAAGCTGCCTCGGTATTAAAAACAGCCAATTTAGCCCCTGTTTTTTTTTGTATCTTGCAAGCTAGATTGTGCATAAAAAATGAGTCGCCGCTCTGTACTAGCACGACATCCGGATTGAAATCCATTACCCATTCCCAAAAGCATTTACCTTGCCAGAGACCTAAATCCCAAGCAATATTGCGCACAAGCATCTTAAATGCCGTTTTGCGGTGCTTCTTTTTTCCACTAGCATCTGCGTTGGCGTTAATTTTTATAGCTTCTTCCAACTTACGTCTTTGAGCTGATCTAAATTTTAAAGTTGCGCAGAGGACGTCAGCGTCAGTGATACAGTAATAATTGTCACACACTTCAAAATCCGGGCCATCTGTACTTATACAAAACTGTGCAATTTTGTCTTTGGGCCAGCCTTGCAGCAAACTACCCAAAGTACGTCCATTGGAATTGGATTTGGAGAAGCTATTGTTGCTAAGAACCAGCAACCTAGGATATTCTTTCATGTAAGTATCTTTTACTGTTCCCAAAAGAATTGGTAAGGGACAACGCCCATAGCGCCTTCTCCTGTTGTATAGAAGAAGAAAAACACCATAAAGGCGGCGACTCCTAATTTTAAAATTAGCTTGTTTTTTATTGAGGTTTCTCCATAAATGGTTTCGGGTAGTGCGAGACAGAAATATAGATAGAAGTAATAACCTAAACGGGTTGCCGTGCTTGAAATAAGTCCAAGACTCTGAGATATTACCCCTAACATAATAATTGCCCTGAACAAGTTGTTTTCTTTGCTCATATTCATAAAGGTGAATAAAAACAGTAGAAGCAACATAATCAGCAGCATATATGCGCCGCTGTTATCATCATTTAAATATCCCGAGTAGAGCCCACCGCCAAAAAGAAGATTAACTACATATTTAGCTATTGATTTTAAGGATATAATGGCTATTATAGTAAAAATTGAGATTAAGATATACTTTCCTGGTGTAAGGTTGAAATAATTGCAAATTGGATAGGCTATAAGGAAAAGGATTGAAGATGTGTGAATGGTAGAAGCCAAAAACACTAACAAAGCAAACGGAATAATTTTTTTCTTTACTACAAAGCTAAAGCTGAGCGCAGTGATGCCGATTGCAATAGCCTGTCTTAATCCACTGAAATCAAAGAGGTAAACTATCAGGCTTGCAAAAATTATAAAAGAGAGGGATGGCGTGCGTGAATATTTATAGATTATGTAAGCAATCGGCGCTATTGCTATAAAAGCGGTTATAGCCAAAAAAACATTTGGATTTGTGGATATGAAGTGGCTAATCAGTTCGTTGTAGATTTGATAGCCAAATTCCATATTAGTTGCTCTATATATTTCACCAATTTGCATTGATCCCGATGAGTCAAAGAAGGGAATATAGGCTTTAAGGTCAGTGCCCGTAGAAGTTGAGCGCAACGATTGAATCAACCAAAGCACGAGAAAGGAACCGGAGGATGAAAATTTGCGACCGGTAGATTCTTTCATATTAGCTGAAATCCCCCAAATCAGGAATAGCAGCACATACATCAAAACGAAAATGTCCATTACGATTATTTCAACAGTTGAGTGTAGACTTTCAAGTATCCATTAGTCATTGCTTCTTTGGAGAATTTCTCTCTTGCTATATTGGATAGCAACTGCTTATTGATTTCGGAGCCTATAAATTTTCTGACAGAACTCTCAAATTGCTCAAGATTACCATATTCTACAAAGTCAGAGTATTCATTTATGGCAATTGATTCGGGGCCACCGGCTTTGAACCCGACAATAGGAGTCCCGCAACACAGACTTTCTGCTGTAACCATTGAAAATGTTTCACGTTTGGAGGCAATAACAGAGCAATCAGCGAGGGAATAAAGTTTGGCTAACTCGCTTTGGCTTTTTGTTCGTCCCCAAAGGACTACATTCTCAGGCACTGTTTCGATGATTTTATTGTGAGTGGCCACTACTATAAACTGGGTATCAGGCATTTTCCGAGCTAACTCCATAATTTTATCGCCACCTTTGAAATTGTCAGGCGAGTTATCAAACGAAGCACTAACAAAAAGTACAAGCTTTTTCGACTTATCAAATTTTGCTGCTATTGTCTTGTCAATTTCGCGTAAATGAAAAATAGATGTGTCCAGTCCGTTCATAACCACTTTATGACGAAATCTGCTCATAAAAGGGGATTTCGCAGCACGAGCAGATAACCATGGAGATACGGATGTTATAATTATATTATCGGGTTGGAACTTGCTGAATGATTTTCCCATTTGCCGCCAAGAATAGGCAGTGCGGTCCACCAAGGAATGCGTTTCTTTTCGATAAATAGGGCACTGACCGCAACCAGTCAACCATTTTGGACATTCTAAAGAATGTCCGCACGTTCCAGTGAAGAAATACTCGGCATGGTTGGTTACCACTGTTTTTATCTTATTCCTACCCAGAAAGTCAAGAATACGGAATAAATCAACTATAAATCCGTTGGGACATTGAAGATGGACAATATCCGGATTTTCCCGGTTAATTAATTTAATAAGTTTTGGTGTAGATAGAAATCCAAAACAACCATGGTTTACCCCGGTAATTCGACTAACTACTGCGTTGATTTGTCTTTCAGTCTCACTGCAAATGCGTACATAGTCTTGTTTGTCAACCGTTTCGTTTGCGCCATAGGCGATGAGGCATTCGTGTCCTTTAGCTTCGAGGGCGGACTTTATGTCGCTGACAATTTTGCCCGTGCTGCCTGATGCTGCATTTACATTGACCTGGAGAACTTTCATAGAACCAACTATTTACGCCAGACCATTTTGTTGACTACACCGGTGTAACTCTGGATGAGCTTGACGATCTTGGTGGATACGCATTCGTCGACGTAGTTGGGCACGGGGAGACCGAGGTGGCCGTTGCGGTTCATTTCGACTGCTACGTCGACGGCCTGAAGAAGCGATGCTTCATCGATGCCGGCGAGGATGAAGTTGCCCTTGTCGAGGGCTTCGGGGCGCTCGGTGGAGGTGCGGATGCAGACGGCGGCGATGGGTTTGCCTATCGACAGGAAGAAACTCGATTCCTCAGGAAGCGTGCCGGAGTCGCTGACCACGGCGAATGAGTTCATCTGCAGATTATTGTAGTCGTGGAAGCCGAGAGGCTCATGGGCTATTACGCGACTGTCGAGTTTGAAGCCGCTCTGCTCTAGGCGTTTGCGCGAGCGCGGATGGCAGCTGTATAGGATGGGCATGTCGTACTTCTCAGCCATTGCGTTGATGGCGTTGAATAGCGACAGGAAGTTCTTTTCGGTGTCAATATTCTCCTCGCGATGAGCCGACAGAAGGATATATTTACCTTTCTCGAGGCCGAGACGGCTGAGAATGTCAGATGCCTCGATGTCGGGGAGATTATTGTGGAGCACTTCGGCCATGGGCGAACCGCTGACATAGGTGCGTTGCGGAGCCACACCCGATGCGTTGAGATAGCGGCGGGCATGCTCGCTATAGCAGATGTTGACGTCGGAGATGATGTCGACAATGCGGCGGTTGGTTTCCTCGGGTAGACATTCGTCGAAGCAACGGTTGCCGGCTTCCATGTGGAAGATGGGGATGTGCAAACGCTTGGCGCCAATCACACTCAGGCAAGAATTGGTGTCGCCGAGCACAAGAACCGCGTCGGGCTTGGTTTCCACCATAAGCTGATATGAAGCGGCGATGATGTTGCCCATGGTCTCGCCGAGATCCTTGCCTACAGCATCCATATATACTTCGGGGTCGGCGAGTTTGAGGTCCTTGAAGAACACTCCGTTAAGGTTGTAGTCGTAGTTCTGGCCTGTGTGGGCGAGAATTACGTCAAAGTATTCGCGGCAACGGTTGATGACGGCCGCAAGTCGTATGATTTCGGGACGCGTGCCGACAATGATCAGCAGTTTAAGTTTCCCGTTATTTTTAAATTCAGCCATTTACTTTTTCGAAGAATGTGTCGGGATGATTAGGATCGAAGCACTCGTTGCAGTACATCACTGTTACGAGGTCGTCCGTATCTGACAGATTGATAATGTTGTGGGTGTAGCCGGGGAGCATGTGCACGGCCTCGATCTTATCGCCGCTCACCTCGAACTCGATTATTTCATCAGAGCCAATGCGGCGTTGCTGGATCTTGCCATGGCCGGCAACGACGATGAAGAATTCCCACTTGGTGTTGTGCCAATGCTCACCCTTGGTTATTCCGGGCTTGGATATATTGATACTTACTTGCCCGACGTTGGCGCTCTTGACCAACTCGGTGAACGAGCCACGAGGGTCAACATTCATTTTCAGCGGGAACGATGCCTTTTCCTTCGGCAGATAACTCAGATATGTCGAGTAGAGTGCTTTGGCGAATGAGCCTTCGGGAATCTCGGGGATAACGAGGGTCTGTGGCTGGGCCTTGAACTGTTCCAGCAATTTCACAATTTGGCCGAGGCTAACCTTGTGGGTGTGCGGAGCCGCGCAGTAGCGACCCTCTGCTGTCAGTACGGTGTCAACACCATCAAATTCACAGTGGTGTTCCTTGCCTTGCAGGGTCGCGATCATCTCGTCAACGAGGTCGTCGATGTATAGCAATTCGAGCTCAACTGACGGGTCGTTTACCTGAATCGGAAGGTCGTTGGCTATGTTGTTGCAGAACGTTGCTACGGCGGAGTTATAGTTCGGACGACACCATTTGCCGAATAAATTCGGGAAACGGTAGACTAGCACCTTTGCTCCGGTTTCCTTGGCATAATCGAAGAACAGTTCTTCGCCAGCTTTCTTGCTTTCGCCGTATGGGTGGCCTGCATAGCGGCCTATGAGTGTTGCCTGAATGGAGCTTGAGAGCATCACCGGGCAACGGTTGCCGTGCTTTTTAAGCGTATCAAGAAGCTGCGAGGCAAAGCCGAAGTTGCCCTTTTTGAAATCTTCGGGATTCTCGGGGCGATTCACTCCGGCAAGGTTGAACACGAAATCGGCCTCAGCGCAGTAACGGTCGAGATCTTCGGGAGTGGAGTCGATGTCGTATTCCATAACCTCTTCAATAGTGAGGTCCGGGAAACGGCGGTCTTTACCATTCTTTATAGCGTCAAGTTGCGCGCATAGGTTTTTACCGACAAATCCCTTGGCGCCTGTTACTAATATTTTCATAGACAGAAAATCATAAAGACATAAATTACATAAAACAGCATAATTGCCTTTACTTCAGTAGTTGACCTCGGCAATAGGTTTTTGTTTTATTTGTTTTTATGTCTGTTACTGTACGAAATTGCCTTCGCCGCTGAGTTCTTTCTGGATGTATTCGAGAGAAGCGATTTTCTCCTTTGTTTCTTCAAGGGTGAGCTGACGGGTATTGTTAGAATCAAATTCGGTCAATACATTACGTGTCTCATCTCCATCTTTGAAGTACTTGTCGTAGTTCAGGCCACGATTGTCGGCGGGCACACGGTAGAAATTGCCCATATCCTCGGCCTTGGCGCACTCCTCGTTGGTGAGCAGAGTTTCATACATCTTTTCGCCGTGGCGGATACCAATCACCTTGATGTCCTCTTTCTTGCCACCAAACAGCTCGCACACAGCCTCAGCCTGAGTACCGATGGTGCATGCAGGTGCTTTCTGCACGAGGATATCGCCATTCTGTCCATGTTCGAACGCGAAGAGAACCAGATCAACAGCCTCGTCAAGGCTCATGATGAAGCGGGTCATCGACGGTTCAGTCAGAGTGATGGGATTGCCAGAACGTATCTGCTCAATCCACAGAGGAATAACTGAGCCACGCGAGCACATCACATTGCCATAGCGGGTGCAGCAAATCTTTGTGTTACCCGAATAACGACTCTTGGCCACTGCGACTTTCTCCTCGATAGCTTTGGTGATGCCCATAGCGTTAATAGGATAGGCTGCCTTATCAGTCGAGAGGCAGATAACGGCTTCAACGCCGGCCTCAACGGCTGCGGTAAGCACATTGTCAGTACCAATCACATTGGTCTTGACAGCCTCCATCGGGAAGAACTCACACGAGGGCACTTGCTTCAATGCGGCAGCATGGAAAATGTAGTCGACACCGGGCATAGCGTTCTTACACGATTGCAGATTTCGCACATCGCCGATGTAGAACTTGATCTTGTGAGCCACTTCAGGATAACGCACCTGATACTCATGGCGCATGTCATCCTGCTTCTTCTCATCGCGGCTGAAAATACGGATTTCCTTGATATCGGTGTTGAGAAAACGCCTCAGCACCGCGTTACCGAACGAACCGGTACCTCCCGTAATCAGGAGGGTTTTATCTTTGAAGATTGACATATATAATTCTAATTTATTTTTTTCAAGAAGTTCCAACCATTTACTCTCATTTCGTTGAGTCGAAATTCGATATTCTCCCAATTATCAGAGAATGTGATATCAGAGGCATAAAAATCTTCTTCGGAGAATATTCGGTGAGTAAGTTTCAAAGGCTCTAAGATTGTGTAGAAACGGTCGTTCATACCGATATTATCTTTCGAAGTCAGCACAATTGAGAACGGTATGTGATAAATCAAACAAAACATCATTCCATGAAAAGAATTAGTCACGAAATGTTTTGAATTTCTGATGATATTAATCCATTCTTCAAGTCCTTGCTCGGTAACGTGCATTGCATTGAGTTCTTGCAGAACAGATGCTATATGTTTATCTCTCCCTCTGAGGAAATAGGCAGATATATCGTTTTTAGCATTTAGCTGTGCGTTATCGGTCAATTGGTCGTAGAAAGATGCTGCATGGAGTAATGTTGGGTCGCAAACAGTTTGCGGCTTGTCAACCCCCATCGCATTAAATATTGCTTTGCCGGTGTTCTCTCTTGACGTTACTGCAATAAACTTTTGCAACAACGGCTTTACTTTTTCGCATAACTCTAAAGGATATTCAGTAACACCAAAACTGGCAGCATAGGCATATCGTCGAGCCATTGCATCTCCAAAGTCAAGAAAATAAGCCGTTGAGCCACCTTTTTCGCCATGCAACAAAAACGAAGGATTAAGCACTTGGTCACTACCGGTAATCAAAGCGTTATAACCATTAGTTTCGCTTTGCAGGGATTTAAGGGTACGATAGCGCTTAGTCTGATTCAGATATTTTTCTCTAAACAAAACTAATTTGGCCTCTTTCTTGCGATTGGTCAGATATGACTTTATATCTAAGAATTTCCTGTATCGTATAAACGACCAAAAAGAGTCATCGTATTGAGTGGGCTTGTAGTTGATTATATCAACGTCGTGGCCTAAAGTTGTTAAAGCTTGCTGAAGTGCATAAGCTTGCAGTATGGCTCCGTAATTTGTTGCCCAATGAAATGTTATTATCCCAATTTTCATTAGCTTTTGCCTTGTAAAATGCGTTTGACTAGATCCTTAAATCTTTGTTTTAGCGGTACGGCTGCATATTTTTGGAACAGCCGCAGTACATCTGTGCTACATTTAGCATGATTCTGAAAATCTTCGTAATGGGCTGGTATTATCGCGGGAGTAGTTATAGCCGGATTAAATCTTGCAATTTCGACAAGTGTAGGTTTGGCTACAGCCTGAAGTTGTTCAATTGCCTTCTCTCCCTTTTTGGTTCGGGCAATGACTATAGTAGTTCCTTGATTGTTATCTATATCGGGTGCTACTTTGTCTATTCCCCAAAAATCTCCCAATGTTATGTCTGCTCTGCTACCGTCAGGATATTTGAATGGGCATTTGAAACAAGGCTTCCTGAGAGTATAGTCCTTAAGAAATGCACGCATGTAGAGATTTTTAGAACTACGCTGAGTAAATGCTGTGCCATCGGCGAAATGTATGGTAATACTGTAACCTTTCCAACCTGTGATTTTATCCCTGAAATTTATATTCTTTATTTCCGAGCGCTTGCGCTTTAATTTTCTGCAAAGCGCGTCAAGATACATATCCCAATACCTTGGCTCAGGTGCTCCATGGCACACCACTTCAACAAGCAATAATCGATCATTATCCGAGGCTCTCTTTTTCATTACCGCTACTTGGCAGGGTGTTCCGCTAAAAAGAACTTTCTTACCTGCCTCAAGATCGGTCAAAGCCAGCTTATATAATCCGCAAAACGAAATGTTCGCCGCTTTTGAAACGAACCGTTCATTGCTGAAAAACGAAACGTACCCCAAATTCAAAAAATTTTCGCCCGGCTTCGCCGGGGTCTGAAAGCCTCCCGGCGCACCTCCCCCACTATATTTGAATGGCCTCCGAACACTGTCCGAAGGCCATTCTTTTTGTTTTATCGCTTTTTCGCTTTGGGTCGCTGCGCGACCGCTTTCCGCTTACGCGACCTCGCTCAACGCTTTGTACGCGGCCACGCTCTGCGCCCTGACGAGAAGTCCGCGGAAGGCCAGCCGCGAGCCGACATACGCGTTCGAATACGAAGCATCGTAACTCGCATTCGCGTACGACACGCCGCCATACGCATACGCGAAGTAGTTGCCGCGATAGACCACACGGCCTGTTGCTGTGCTGATATAGTAGATGTCGCAGAAATAGGTGCTTGAGCTGCCGCTGAATGACCCGGTCGGCACCATGTCCATATAGAGTCCATGATGTACCCCGGTTATCCACATGCCGCTGCTCGTTGAGCCTTTGACATAACGGAATGTTCCATCGGGCATCAGTATGCGCCATTTGCCGGAGTTACCGCTGTCATTCGGCAGATCCACGCCATCCATCATTTCATATTTGTGTCCGTAGAGGTTAACATATCCGAGACAGCAGATATTGTTGACTTGGGTCACTGTCTGAGCTCCGAGTTCATCAACACTCCTGAACCACGCATACTGATGGACGAGATTCTCCACAAGGCTGTTGGTGACATTGGGATTGATTGCCTTGGCATATTCATAGCCGATGGTGTCCGTCATGCCTCGGTTCATCGTTTCCGCACCGATAGTTCGGTTGTTGGTATGAGATCCCGCGCCACATTGCTCCTGCATATCCCTGCGGCCATAGAACGCATAGGCGAGGTTGGCGATACGGGAATGCATCATCGCGTCTATCTGCTGCATCCCTCGCTGAACGCTGTAGTAGTGGAAGTCTGTCCACGTCATGCTCGCCACGGAACTGCCTCCGGTCAGACAGGAACGGAATTTCTCCCCTACCACAACGGTCTCGACAACGGCGCAGAGGTGCTCCTCGTCATAGTACCATTCCGGCTCCATGTCCTCGATTTTGTCGGAGTTCGACAGGACTACCTTGTCAAACTCGGCGGTGTTGAGGATGGAGAAGTTGAGGGTTGTTGCACCTTGGGGAACATCCTTGACAAGATACATACCTGCCTCGAATTTACTTGAGAGCGTGGGAACGACTATATTCTCAAGCACTTTGCCTGTCGAGTCGCAGAACACCGCGCCGATGAGCCCCGTGCCGGGAACGCTTGGGAAGCGCACTCTCTTGTGTCTTGACACATCGACTTGGCATACTGAATATGTCGCATCGGTTGTGTAGGACGCAGCCAACGTGTCCTTTCCGACAATCTTCCTTCCGGCGAGCACTCCGCCTTTTGATTTCAGATCATCAAGAGTGAGGACATCCACTACAGGAGTGGCAGGTCTATGGTTCTTGTCGTTGGAGCTGTAGCATGAGTAGGTCGCTCCGTTGAGGTAATCGTTGACTCCCTTTTTCCACATTCCCGGCTCATACATCATGATGTCTCCCTCGCTGCCATCGAGTTTTGCCGGAGTGCAGTTGGCGATGTCCTCGGCATCGGCATAGTAGTTGGAGTTGGCATCGTGCAGGGGGAAGTAGGTCATCTGACCGTCCGCGTTGTTGACAGTGACATCGGTGTTCGCCATACGCACGGTTCTCGTGGTGGCCTTCCTTGTCACCTTGGCGAGGACACGGTGGCGTTTGGCGTAGATTGCCGCGATGTGGCCGCTCATCTTATACTCCTTGCCGAACTGATAGCCGGTGTTGTTGTCGAGGTTGGAGACGCTCTCGTCATCGCTTATATGGTCGATGCGGATTGTGGTGTATTCCGGCTGTATGATGTTCAGTTCCGGGAAATGGGCACACATCTTCTGATATTGCGCCTCATCGATGTATCGGGTAAGCCGCACTGTTCCGACAAGGGCACAAGTGTCGGTGGAGTTGCCGGAAGCATCGACACCTCCCATCGACATAAACTTGTTGAGCCATGTGCCGTCATCCTCACGGTCTATCCCGGTTACACGGAGACGGTCAACATTGGCGCACCGTGACAGCAGTGCCTCCCAACTCAAGCCGGGACAGTTGTCGAAGATGAAGGTGCGCACATTGCCGTAACTCTCAAGCGTAAGACCGGACGATGTGAGTTTGCTCAGATACTCAAGCCGGAGCGTGGTGATTGTCGAGGGCATACGTGCCACTGTCACCGGCGCACCTTTGGCAAAGGCTATGCTCTGAACTTTTGTGCCACGGGCATCGAGTTCCTCAAGTTTGGTCTGATTGGTGAGGTCAAGGGCGGTGCTTGTGCTGCCCCCGGTCTTTGCCTGTGACTGATTGCGCAGGTTGATTTTTCGCAGCTGCTTGCAGTTGTCTATCGATAGCCACCATCCGGTGGAGCCACCACCCGTAGCCGCCTGAAGGTTGAGCTCACGCAGTGCGGTACATTTACCAAGGTCAAAGGCGTTTTTAAGGTGGTCGGACGCTCCTGTCATGTCAAGAACCTTTATTCGGCTCGCTCCATAGACTCGCAGAGGGTCGTTAACAGTGAACGCTCCTGTTATGTCAAGGGTTGCCACTGCTCCACCTTCCACGATGCCTGTGTTTGCGAGATTGGGGCTGTTGTTCGTTCCGTAACCAAAGGCGTAGGTCTCGTTGGCGGTGATGCGCAGGGTGTCGGCTGCATCGGTCGCGCTCCTTGCCATATAGAGGTCGATGTTGTCGGAGGTGAAGTTGCTCGTGCCGTATTTGGCATCAAGCAGGGCTGCGCGGTTGGTGAAGAAGAAGGTGCGGTGGCTCTTGTTGCTGCCCTGCAACGCGAAGATGAACGGCCACTTTTTGCCATACATGGTCTGAACCGCCGGGGCGATATATTTGAGATAGCCGGACTTGTTGAACGCCCGGTCGCACCAGTTGCCGCTCTGCTCATCGTTGAGCATGGAGAGGACGCGCTCGTTGGTGAGGACGGCGCGGAGATTGGCGGCGCAACGCTTGAGGTCATCCTCAAGGTTGGCAAGGACGAGATTCCAAAGCCACGAGTCGTGACCCTCGAAAGCGTATTTGCTTGCCTCGGCATCCCATGTGTCTCGGTCGGTGGTATAGAGATACACAAGGAAGCAGTCATTTCGCTTGCCGAGCTGTGTGTCGCCGTCATAGTAAGTGATGAACCACTTGAGACCGTCCCACGTGCGGAGCATCATGTTCTTGGCTCGTTGGTCGACACTGAGAAAGTAGTCGGTGAAGACATAGTAGGTCAGAATGAAATCCTTGTCGAAATATTGGTCGATCTCGTTCTTGAATTTTTCGCTCTTGAATGTCGAGAGGTCGTTGGAGTTTGCTCCGGCAGGTACACAGGCGCGTATCCATGAGTACAGACGCTTGAGTGCGGTCTGCTGATTGGTGGCAAGACCCGACCATGTCACATCACCGTCACTCTGAACCTTGCCGGAGGAATCCACGCCGTAGTTCACCTCCGCCCCGGCATCGAATTCCTGTGCGAGATGGGTGTCGCTTGTTGTATGGAAGAGGCATATCGGAGAGGTGTTGTTGAGCATCTCAAGGGCGATGGGACATTCCGGGGTGTAGCCTTCCACTCCCTCCATGCCGAATACAGGGCCACTCTTGGATTTCTCGTTGTTGAAATTGTACTGTCCGTAGTAGGTGTTCTCTCCGTCCGCTGTCTCGGCGCAGAATATGTCGATGGGCATACCGTCAATGGCTGTGCGGACATTGATCGCGCCGAGGCTGTTGCCTCCCTGCTCGTACTGATGTCGCTGCGGTGGCGTGAGCAGTCCGAGTTCCTTCATCGCATCATTGAACAGTTTGGCTCCGCCTGTGTTGAGTGACATCGAGGAATCCGAGTAGTCCGACTTGCAGCACACGATGGGGACAGGAACTGCGCCGGGGCGCATGACATATTTGTTGCCGGAGAGGACATTCTTGCCTGTCATCGAGAGCAGCTCACTGCCCTTGGTGAAGTAGATGCGGATGTTCTTGCTCGGATATTTGGTTGATGACGTTCCCTGTATGCGGATGTAGCAGTTGGTGAGAATGAAATCATAGTCGCTGCCGAGGGGTGAGTAGAAATAGACATCAGCGAGGAAGTCCGTCTTCTTGTTGTTGGTCTCATAGACATCGTTGAGCATGTTCTGACGCACGATGCGGAGGACTCCCTTGCCCATTGCACGGAGTTTGTCCATATCCACATCACCGGTGTCACCCATGATGTCGTTTGCAGAGTATATCTCCATCATCTCATCGGTGGACTCGCTGTCAACCATGCGGTTCTCAAGCTCCTCGTCATCACTGATGGCGCGGTTGTAAACCCTGATGCTCTTTATCTCGACATCCGCCTCGGAACTGTCGATGGTTATCTCCTGCGGATTGTCCTGCCGGAAATTGAATGATGCGTCATAGATGTCCGCACCCGTGCGGTTGCCTGTGACATACAATTGCATCAGTCTGTCTTCGGCTGATGTCCCCACCATGAGTGCCACCTTCATCCAATCTCCGGCGGCATAGTTGGTGGCGAGCTTGGTCTCTCGCTGTACGGTCTGACCATCCTCGTTTTCGTATGAGACGGTCTGCCCGGTCTTGAAACTTGCCTCCTGCGTTGTGATATGGAGACCTTTGCCGTTGTCAAGGCAGCTGACTACGGCGGCATTCCTGTCCATCACGTTGCTGACTCGCATTGTGATCTCTATCGTTAGACCAGTGTTCTTGACATCGGTGGAGAATGGCTTGGTATGGATCACAGCCTTTGCCCCGTTGGTGAGTCTGAGCGCACCATCGACCCATCCGCTGCTTGCCCAGTCCACAC
>CAJUOB010000013.1 GCA_910587915.1 uncultured Muribaculaceae bacterium
TTGGGCAGACCGGTTTCGATAGCCTTGGCCATGCCGCCAAGCTTTTCGATTTCCTGGATGTGCTCCCAGGCACGGTGTGCAATCTCATTGGTGAGGGCTTCGATGTAGTACGAACCGCCCCATGGATCGATAGCACGGGTAACCTGAGTTTCCTCCTGTATGTAGATCTGTGTATTACGTGCAATACGTGCGGAGAAATCGGTCGGAAGAGCGATAGCTTCGTCGAGCGCATTGGTGTGGAGACTCTGGGTATGGCCGAGAGCAGCACCCATAGCCTCGATACATGTACGGCCTACGTTATTGAAAGGATCCTGCTCGGTAAGAGACCAACCGGAAGTCTGCGAGTGTGTACGCAGAGCGAGCGATTTCGGATTTTTGGGATTGAACTGCTTCACAATCTTGGCCCAAAGCATACGTGCGGCACGCATTTTGGCAACTTCCATGAAGTAGTTCATGCCGATAGCCCAGAAGAACGACAGACGCGGAGCGAAAGAGTCGATATCCATTCCGGCATTAACACCGGCACGAAGGTATTCGAGACCGTCGGCAAGAGTATATGCGAGCTCGATATCGCAAGTTGCACCTGCTTCCTGCATATGGTAGCCGGAAATCGAGATCGAGTTGAACTTGGGCATGTTCTGCGAAGTATACTCGAAGATATCGGCAATAATACGCATGGAGAATTCCGGCGGATAGATGTAGGTGTTACGCACCATGAATTCCTTCAGAATATCATTCTGAATGGTACCTGCCATTTCTTCGAGTTTAGCGCCCTGTTCAAGGCCGGCATTGATGTAGAATGCGAGTACAGGGAGTACGGCGCCATTCATAGTCATCGAAACCGACATTTTGTTCAAGGGTATACCGTCGAAGAGAACCTTCATATCGTCGAGTGTACAGATCGACACACCGGCTTTACCAACGTCGCCGACTACACGTTCGTGATCGGCATCATATCCACGGTGTGTGGCAAGGTCGAAGGCCACAGAAAGGCCTTTCTGACCGGATGCGAGATTACGGCGATAGAATGCATTCGATTCTGCGGCAGTGGAAAAACCTGCATACTGGCGTATGGTCCAGGGGCGCAGAGGATACATGGCGCTGTACGGGCCACGCAGGAATGGGGGTATACCCGACATATAGTTGAGATGTTCGAGGCCTTCGAGATCATCTTTGGTATATACGGGTTTTACCGGGATAAGTTCCGGAGTTGTCCAGTTTTCGGTATTGGCCGCAACGGGTGCGGGGCCGGCCGTCCCGGCCACGATGTCGATATTTTTAAAATCGGGTTTCATAGTTGCAGAGACGGTTTATTTGTTAAGAAGACGGTTGTTGAAATCACGGAGAGTATCGAGAACGTTGCAACGAACATGGACAAAGTCCTTGATGCCGGCTGCCTGAAGTTCTTCCATGCATGCGGGAGCTCCTGCAACCACGAATTCTGCGCGTCCGTCGAGATATTTGAATGCTGCAGGCGCAAGTTCTGCATACTCATCGTCGCTGGAGCAAAGTACAATCACATCGGCTTCTTTAGCGAGAGCAGCATCAACGCCTTCCTCTACGGTGTTGAATCCGAGGTTATCTATAATCTCATAACCGGCACAGCCAAAGAAGTTGGTCGAGAACTGTGCGCGTGCGAGACGCATTGCAAGGTTGCCGATTGTAAGCATGAACACTTTGGGGCGCTTTGCGGCCGCTTCGGTAGAAAGACGAAGTTCTTCGAAGTCGGTAGCAGCACGCTTGCCACAGAGTGCGTTCGGACCTTTTTCTGCAGCGCATCCACAGTGACAAGCACCGTCGATTTCGATCTTGGAGGCTGCGGTCTCGTTGATATTGGGATACTGGTTGGTGCCAAGCAGTACTTCTTTTCGACGGGCAACGTCGGAATGGCGCTTCTGGCACGACTCGTTGACAGCCTTCTGCACACTTCCGTTTGCAACAAGAGCGAAGAATCCGCCATTTTCCTCAACATCGAGGAACAGTTTCCAAGCTTCCTGAGCGATGGCTACTGTAAGAGTCTCTACATAATAAGAGCCACCAGCGGGGTCTACCACCTTATCCATATGGCTTTCTTCCTTGAGGAGGAACTGCTGGTTGCGGGCAATTCTTTCCGAGAAAGCATCGGGTTTCTTATATGGAGCATCGAACGGAGTCACCACGATAGAGTCGACGCCTGCCACACAAGCCGAGAAGGTCTCTGTCTGGCTGCGGAGAAGATTCACATGAGCATCGTAGATAGTCTGGTTGAAGCGCGATGTAGTTGCGCAAACCATCATCTTCGAGCAGTCGAGGTTTTCGGGCTTATACTGCTCTACTATCTGGGCCCAAAGCATACGTGCGGCACGGAATTTGGCAATTTCCATGAAGAAATTGGACGAAACGCACATGTTGAACTTAATGCGTGAAGCTACCTCGCAAGCGCAACGGCCGGCATCGGTAAGAGCATTGAGCCATGCGGTGCCCCATGCGAGAGCATAGCCGAGTTCCTGATAGATATAAGCACCACTGTTAGCCAGAATCAAGGAGTCGACGGCAAGACAGCGAAGTGCAGCCACGGGAGCTACGACATCGAGAAGTTTTGATGCCTCAGCTACGATAGCAGCCATATCCACACCCTCAACGCCATGCTTAAACTGGCGACGAAGAGGATTGTAGTCGATAGATCCACGGAAGGTATTCTCGGCACCTTGCTCTTTGACATAAGCCACGAGAGCCTCGGCAACTGCTACAGCCTTACCGGGGCAGCATGTGAGATTTATTTCAACTGCAGGAAGGTAGATTCCGTTAAGAAGAACCTTTACATCTTCGGGATTCTGCACCTTGAAGCCCAGAGAGTTGATGCCTTTTTCAAGCACATCAAGGGCTATTTTGTTTGCTTCTTCGGGGGTGTCGGCAACAATATCCTGACGCGACAGCCAGTCGTTGTCGGTACGGGTGCCACGCACATAGGGGAATTGACCCGGAAGTGTGTCGGTAGTGTTAAGTTGGGCTATATCCTCAGCTCTATAGACGGGCTGGACGTTGAAGCCTTCGTTAGTTCTCCAAACCAGTTTCTTATTGAAGTCGGCGCCTTTAAGGTCGGCTTCAACCTTAGCTCGCCACTCTTCGTAGCTCACTTCGGGGAACTGGTCGAATAATCTTTCATTTTTTTCTGCCATATTATATAATATATTGTGTATCTTTCGCTGTTGCTTAAGATTTAAGGATGGTCAAGGCATAAAATACCTTGTAAATGGATTTACAGCGCAAAAATAACTATTATTTAGGCAAAAACAAAAAAAATCGCCTGAAAAGACGATTATAGGAAAAAGGCCGGAAAAATTGTATGACAGAGTATCAATCAGCTCCTGTGAATATACAATGCACCTTGCCAACGGGTAACTTACCCTCAAGCCGGAGAGGTATCCGAAAAGAGTCCGCACTTATCCATGCTTCCATGTCATCGGAACTTTTCTTTCCGCCTTTAGAGGTGAATACAAACTTGATATGATATACTTTTCTGTTTTCACCCTCGAAATCGAGAGTGTCCAGTCCTTCATATTTAATAGATAGTGTTTCTTTCTGCTTGCCGGAAAAAATAGTCAGCTCCTTGGTGTGTCCCGACTTCCAATCCTGATAGGGTAAATTACGCATGAAGTAAAAAGACGTGAGCATATCCACTACATCGCCCTGTGCCTCGAGCTGGCGTGCATCATCTATCTTAAGCTCTCCTTTTTTATATACCTTACGTGTGCACCGGGCAATTATTTCCGGATGCGATGTATAGTCGTATTTTACCACATCGTGCTTCCGCTCGGTCCCTTCATTCGCAATTTTTTCATAAAAAAGCGGAGAAAGCTCCTTATATGTCATATGTCCGTTAAGCGTATCGCGGACACGGTATATCTTATCGGCCCAAGGCTCGGACGCCGCAGTCAGTTGCGCTACATAGTAGTTTGGAGCATTTGACAACGAAAGAGTGGCCGTGCCGGCCTTTTTATTGATAAGGCCCCACTTGAACATCACCTTATAATGAAGTGTCTCTGGCTGAAATACAAAGCCAAAAGAGCATAGGGCTATAAGGGAGAAGCATATAAAGAAGAACGAACGGCGCATATGGAATGATGAATTAAACTGAAAAATGTTCAATGCTGATAAAACAGCATTAACACTAATCTAACAACTATGTGGCTGAAAAAGATTAATCGACGGGTACTTTTATTATTATCTTGCGGTGCGTACCCAGTCCGATATTGGGAGCATGAGCATCTTCCGGGAAAAATATGGCCATTTGCCCAGGGTGGACCGTAAGGAGTGTCGTGGCAGCATCTCCGTAGAATATTATGTCTTTTTCCGAATTGAATTCTCCTCGTGGCAATTTCAGGTCTGCGAGGGATGCCCAGCCCATTTTCTCCACTCCTTTCACGGGTAATTGTATGTCAATGTATTTCCTGTGAGCTTCCAACGATACTTTCTCGCGCGGGAGCAGTGCGGGCTCTTCACATTTCACATAAATTTCATTGCCACTTTGGGATTGGCCTATAACCTGTACGCCGGGTTCGAATGGATCGGCACAATGATTGGAAATCCATTGCAAAGCCACTGCCATCTGGGGCGATAGTCCGCAGTAACGGGAAATATCGCTAATATTGCATAGTATCATAGTGTATCATCATCAAATTCAAGAGGAAGAACAGAACGCTTCGATTGTTCTATCCTCTTATTACGCCAACACTTACGGCATACTGCCACATAACGATCATTACCTCCGATCTCAACCTGCGCCCCTTCTTCGACAATATTACCTTCGGAGTCTATGCGGGCGTTCACTATAGTTTTGTGGCCACAATTACATGTCGATTTAATTTCATCGATAGTATCGGCTATCTCAAACAACCGTCGGGAGCCCTCAAATAATCTGCTTTTGAAATCGGTGCGCAGGCCGTAGCATATCACATTGCTTCCAAAGTCATCGACGACCCTCGATAACTGGTCTACCTGAGCTTCCGTAAGGAATTGAGCCTCGTCGATAAGGAACCAATCCACTACCCGACCGTCTTTTTTATATAGATTGCGAACGAAATCATAAAGATTGGTATTGCAGTAGATCCACACGCATTCACGTTCTATTCCAATGCGCGACTTGATTACATTGCGGCCTTCGCGAGTGTCAATCACAGGCTTAAGACACATATAATCCATGTGCCTCTCCTCGAAATTATAGGCAGTTGTCAGAAGCAGAGCCGTTTTTGCCGACCCCATTGTGCCATATCGAAAGTATAATTTTCCTTTTCTATACATAGTCCCAGTTTTTTCCGGCTTCAAAGATACATCAAAAAAAAGAGATAGGCACTACTATACGGCGAACTATTTATCAACATATACAGTCGAAATATATATCATAACTATAGCATTGCTATATTTTTTTCCTACCTTTGCGCCATAAAATTTTACCGCTATATCGACTATGGCTCCAAACGCTGTTAATTTTTGGCGCACCTCGCGCGATTACTTTTTCATAACACTTGGAATGGCGCTGTACGCCTTTGGCTTCTGTGCATTCATTCTACCTCAAAAAGTCGTTATCGGCGGTGTTGCCGGCCTTGGCACTATTATCTATTTTCTCACGGGTATTCCCGTGGCAATCGCCCAGTATGCTCTAAACTTAATTTTATTGGCAATCGCATATAAGGTCGTAGGCAAGAAATTCGTTGTTGGAACAATCTTCGGCGCAACGATGATTTCTGTATGGGTCGGTATTTTCCAACCTTTATTTCAAGACATACGCATCACCGATGAACCCTTCATGAATGTGGTGATCGGCGGTATTCTTGCCGGCATTGGTGTGGGTATGGCATTTACGCACAACGGATCGAGCGGAGGCACCGATATTGTTGCGGCCATGGTGTCGAAGCACACCAATGTAAGTGTGGGCCGCACTATGCTCTATACCGATTTCTTCATCATTTCATCGTCATATTTCATTTTCCATCAACTCGATCTTGTTGTATATGGCTTTATCGTGCTGGCACTTACGTCCTATACGGCCGATATGATTATTAATACCAACCGTCAGGCCGTGCAGTTCACCATTTTCTCAAAAAAATGGCAAGAAATTGCTACTGCGATAAACAACGATGCAAAACGTGGCTGCACCGTGCTTACCGGTATGGGATGGTATTCGAAACAGGAAGTAAAAGTGCTTTTAGTAATGTGCCGTAAAATTGAGGCTGTGACAATCTCACGAATTATCAAGAGCATAGATCCGGAAGCCTTTACAACACAAGCCAATGTAAATGGCGTATATGGAAAAGGATTCGATGAGCTGAAGGTGAAAATGAAATCTCCCACCCATTCACATCACGAATAAAAATGGGACTCGCTTTTGGCGGGCCCCATGCGGCAAGGAGAGAGAAGAATGATTAATCTTCGCTGAACACCGCTTTGTGATATGTAGGTGAGAACACTTCGGACGCAGTTCTCGATGCAAAATCACCTTCTGTAGAGATGAAAACCCAATCGATATCGTCGATGCGACGTAAGTCGCTCACAAAGAATGCTTCGGAGTCGGGTGAGCCCACTACAACAACTCTTTTCACGCCTGCTTCGCGCGCTGCATGGAGAGTGTCGACGAAGTATTTGAGTGTCAAATCATTGGTATAGGCATCTCGTAAATCATCGTTATAGGTAAGTACGGCAGTTTCGTAGCCCTGGAATGCGGCGATTACTTTATCGTGGTCTTCTACGGGAAGATGTTCTATGGTGAGCCTGCTATCATCAATCATCACTTTCTCAGGAAAATCAACCATAGCGGTCACCGATGCACCTTTGCCCAGCAGGGATCCTAATACATCGCCGAAAACATGGCACGTAGTGCCGGTCAATGCAATTTCTTTCATAGTCGAATAGTTTTTTATCGTCTATGTAAAGAACATATTTCCCCTCTTGGAGGTTCAAAAAAACTATAAGATTTTTGAAATTCAGCGAGTACGGGGAAGAATGATGCGTTCGCCCAGAATTTTCACAAGATTCCTCTGCTCATCCTGATACTCCGCTATCTTTTTTATAATCTCTGCGGCCCTGTCGATTTCGGATGATGAAAGGGTTGCCAATTCGGCCGATAGATCAGATATCACGCCCGAGATTATTGCATTCTGCAGCTCATATACCGCGCGCGGCACTAAAATATTTAGTTGATCCTGCTCGCTTTCTATATTCTCCTGTTTGGTGTATATACGCGACAAGGTGTAGCGCTCTATAAGCAAAGCATTGGCGGTACTACGGATCATGTCGTCGGGAGAATTGGCCAAATGCTCCTGACAATACCTGGCATCAAAGTCGTTGATCTTCTCAGCCCGATATGCTTCAATCTCCTCTACCGCCCTCTTCTCCATACTCTCTATTTCGGCCATACTGGTGGCTGTCAGACGTATCTTTTCACAGGCCTGCGCCATGCGGGCGGCACAATCTTCATCAAGAGTCTTGAGATAGATGTCTCGGTCGTTGTGCCATGTCCCCTCCTTAAGTTCTCTGATGGCATCGTATGTGCGTCGATATGGAGCATAGGACATTCTATAACCATCGATTCCGAGCTCACAGTCGATCAAATCGAAGACTGTTCCTGGCATTGAGCTACCATCGGGTTGCACAATCTGGGTGATATACAGCAGACCATAGCGAACGAGATAGCGCATAAGCATCTCCTCAAACGGCTTCAGACGGTTGGTGTCGAGATTCAGAAGAGGCGCATCCGGCACAGTCGATGCTTTCTGAGCCTCAGGATTGTCATTTTCTTTCTCTGAACTCTGATTCTCGAGCGATTCGCGGGCTTGTCGACGACCGGCTTCCTTGGCGGCCTCCTCAAGCCGTTTTGCCCGAAGCACTTTTAACTGAGATGCAAGTACTTGCTCGGGCACATCTAAACGGCGCGAGCAGACAGCAATATATTCCTGAGCGGTCACAGAGTCATCTACAAACGCAACGGAATATAAAATATTGTTGATTGCCTTAGCCTTGGCAGTCGGGTCATTAGCCGGTACATCTTTCAGTAGTGTATCGGCCATAAACGCTATTATATCGACCTCATTTTCTGTCAAATATGCCTCAACCTCGCTCGAACTGTGACTTTGAGCGAACGAGTCGGGGTCGTCTCCTACCGGAAGACTGAGCACTTTCACATTAAGACCCTCGCCAAGAAGCATGTTTATACCTCGCAAGGATGCTTTTATACCAGCCGAATCGGCATCGTATATCAACGTTACATTGTCGGTAAACCGACGTAGTGCCCGTATCTGTCCTTCGGTTAGCGATGTTCCGGAAGACGCCACAACATTCTCAACACCGGCCTGATGCATGGATATGACATCGAGATATCCTTCGACGAGTATACACTTATCCTTCTTGGCTATTGCACTTTTGGCCTGATATAAGCCATATAGCTCCAGATTCTTATGATATATCGGTGACTCCGGAGAATTCACATATTTGGCAATAGTCTTATCGGACCGCATGGTACGACCACCAAAGGCTATGACACGTCCCGATATGCTGTGAACGGGAAATATGACACGCCCACGGAAACGGTCATAGAGCGATTTATCGCCTTCTCTCTGGCTCTCGATCGCCAGACCGGTATCCACAAGATATTTGGTGTTATAACCGGCTTGGATTGCCGCATCTATAAGACTACGGCTTTTGTCGATAGAATATCCAAGATGGAAACGTGCAATCATTGCGTCGCTTATGCCGCGGTGGCGTAGATATGCCAAAGCAGTATCACGCCCTTCATCAGTTTCCTGCAGGTTGTTTTTGAAATGCGTGAGTGCAAATTCATTAACAGCCAACATGGCTTCGCGAGCATTCATGGCCTCACGCTCCTGATCGGAAAGTTCTTTCTCAACTATCTCGATATTGTATTTCCGGGCAAGATAGCGCAGAGCCTCCTGATAGGACAGCTGCTCGTGCTCCATTATGAAATTAACAGGACTACCTCCCTTGCCGCAACTGAAACATTTGCATATGTTTCGGGCACGGTTAACCGAAAACGAGGGCGTACGCTCGTTATGAAACGGGCATAATCCCTTGAAATTGGCACCACTACGGCGCAATTTCACAAAATCGCTCACAACATCGACAATATCGGCCGTGTCGAGAATCTTGTTTACTGTTTCCTGGTCTATACGTGGCATATCCTGTATTTTTCCATTACAAAATTACGCAAAAAAAATGACGCTCCATAGCTTGGCGTCCGATTAATAATATATATACACAACAACAGCGGCGCCTCACGGTGTCGCTGTTGTTGATAAACCAATCATTATCACATTTCTTGCAATGGAAAAAGTATTTTCGCTTTGTGATATCTAAACAGAATACGGCCAGAAAAAGTTCGGGACCGTTCCGTTTTTTTTCGAATCGGCCCCGAATATTGTTACCACATAGGAGTAAAGCCCGGCGTTTTTTTGAGGTGTCCATTGGCGCATCCAACTAAATCGATATGCTTCGACGTATCGAGCTTAAGGATGGGCGATCCGGGTTTAAGACTTAAACGACCAAGATCAATCCAAAATTCGCCAAGAGAATCGGCAAAACGGAAATAATACTTACCTCCGGTAATATCTGCGATACTTCTCCATTGGGTAGAAGAAACATTCGGTTCTCCTTCAATTTCATAGCCATAGGGGACACTGACTGTACCCATGATACTCGACAGACTGCCCAGCGCCGTATAGTAGTCGACATTTGTAGGGACATGGTGAATGAAGAAATCGGCGCGGACAAAACGGTCTGCACTCTTCACTCCACCGGGGAGCATATTTACGCCACCAACACCTTCCCAATATGAATTGATAGCTTTCATCTGTGGATATGCGGGATCATTGGTGAGCACCTGAAGGTCTCGTCCTTTGTATAAGTTCAACTTGCCATCGACATATTCCATGAGCAGAGTCGTGCCTGTCGAGTCCGTAAGGGCCCAATGCAGAAGTGACACCGTTCCACCATCGAAGGTCTTGCCGCTGATGGTAAAATGATTGGCATTAAGCCACTCCTCTACCTCATCTACTGTTGCGAAATTGTCAAGAAAATAGCTGACAAACATGGAAAGACTCACCACATTGTCATTGCTGTTTTCACTGGCAGTATCATATTTAGCTGTTTTGCAGAATAATCCGGCCATTTCAAGGCCTTTTTCATTCATACCTTCTGTAACGCCACCATCATAACCGACTGCCAGAACAGAGCCATATTTCGACACCCATTGCAATCTCGGGCCCGAAGGCATGCTTTGTTTCGCCACGCCGGCAGGATATACATATATATTTGTTGGAATGGGTGTCCGCCAGTCGAGTGTACGGCCTGCAAGCACAGTACCATCATCGCCAAGGAATACAACTCGTGAACATGCGAACGACACAGCGCCTGCCGCAAGAAGCAACAGTGCAGAAATGATGAATTTAATATTTTTCATTGTCGCGGGTATTTATTAATATGCTTATAACAAGCGTCCCGCGGCCGTTGTTCAATATTGCAGATATATGAATGGCACCAAATCGCTTTGCCGGGTCTGCACCACCAGGAATAGGATTGCCGCCAACAACAGAGCCTGCCACGTGGTCGACATTCCTACGTATAACCTCGCCGCGCCATCTGACCATGCTTTGGGCGATATATGGCTTACAAGACCGATTGTCATTGCAAGGACTATAAACAAGTATCCTTCGATAAATTGAGAAGCTACTGCCGCATGGAAGTTTGAGAATATCTGGGTAAAGATTGCCGCAACGGTATCGAGGGATGGTGCTCTGAAAAATGTGAACCCGATGACTACCAATGAAAATGTAATAATCATATTAGCCAATTTCACCTCCGGGCGTCCAATAAGCCAATCGGGCAATCTCCATATTTTCCGAAGACTCTTATGTGCAGCCAACAGTATGCCATGATATGCACCCCATATAAGATACATCCACGAAGCACCATGCCATAATCCACCTATCACCATGGTCAGAAACTGATTGAGATAGGCCCTTATCTTGCCTTTGCGGTTTCCGCCGAGGGGAATATAGATGTAATCGCGCAGCCATGTCGAGAGTGATATATGCCACCTATGCCAGAATTCCGTCGGACTCTGGGCTTTAAATGGCGCCGAGAAGTTATCCTTGAAACGATAGCCCAGTAGAAGTGCAATACCTATAGCCATATCGGAGTATCCCGAAAAATCGCAATATAGCTGAATCGTGAATCCGATACAACCCATAAGATTTTCAAAGCCGGAATACAACGCAGGGTTATCAAAGATGCGGTCTACAAAATTGCCACTGATATAGTCGGCTATCACAACCTTCTTTATCAATCCAGTCATGATAAGGAAAAGTCCTTCCGAACACATTTCTTTTGTCGCGACCGGACGCTTGCTTATCTGCGGCAGCATATCCTTGGCTCTAACAACCGGCCCCGCCAGCAAAGGAGGAAAGAATGTAAGGAAAAAAGAATAGTCCAACAGACTGCGGCACGGGGCTAATTGATAGCGATAGATATCCACCATATAGCTGATAGACCGGAACGTGAAAAATGATATTCCTGCCGGAAGTATGATTTCGAGAGGATCGAACTCTGAAGATACAATCGATGCAAATGCTTCTGCAAGCATGTTGAAGTATTTGAACCACACGAGCATCCCTACATTCACGAGAATATTTAGAGCCACGACCGCCCTTCGCCATATATCTTTGGTAAGAGATCCCAACAAACGCCCCAGCGCATAGTCCATGAGGCATACCCCGATAAGAATAAAAACGCATTCGGCGCTCGACTTATAGTAGAAATAGAGCGAGAATAGGATTGCCGCAATCATTTTCGCTCTTGGCCAATTATTTAGACCATTGTATATGAGGAGAAATATGACAAACAGCACCAGAAAAAGTCCGGTGTTGAAAAGCAATGGACTCGCGGCATCGTATGCGAGCAAATTGAGGAGTCGTTCTAACATGAGAACAAAATTAAGTCATTAAAATGTGAAATGCAAGGCCACTCGCAGACCACTGCGGTCAATATCATATGGAACATTGCGGTACGACAGTCTCCAGACATAATCCAACCGGATGAAACGCAGTATATTGTCCAGACCGGCAGATATTTCCATATATGGGCCATCATTCATGCCGAAGCCGGCGTTCTCAGGAAAAAGAGGTAGATCGGGTTGCTTTTCCGAAGGAATGCTTTTCTTGGAGAGGTGTCCGTACAATCCACGGAATCCTACCACTTCCCTCAATCCCAACTTTTTGATTCCGGGAATAAGATTGAACAATGCACCACGGGCACGGTAGCATAAATCCCACGAGACATAGCTTGAATTGACGAATTCCATCGGATTCATCAAGGCAAAGCTTTGTGGCTGGATGGTGTAGGATATATTTGCGTTTGGAATAAGTAATTCAGGGAAAGGAGCACTGCTCCATACATGGCCTCCGCCCACCATCACGTCGATAGAGCCAAGAAATGAAAGCCAGAACCGCTTTCCAAAATTGAGCTCAGTTTTATTTATGCTATACTTAGATCCAAAGAGACCCTTTGGCGCAAAGCGATGCTCGATAGAAAGTGTCGGGGCATCTTCGTTAACAGGGATACGGTAGCTTTTGCTCTGCAGGAATTTTTCGCCAGGCGCATAGCGCAACTTGACACCCAGGATGTTTTCGGTATAATGGCTGAACGGCGTACCGGAAAACTCCATGAAATGGACAAATCGGGAATCTTCCTGCCTTAGATTTTCGAGACTTACCCCAATGGAAAGATTATTGCCAAGTTCAAGATTGTACTCCAACATCGTCCGTCGGCGATATGTCTCATTGTGGTTTGGCATTCGCGTGAGCGAGAGCACAAAGTTATCCGAGTTTGTGAATAGATAGTGCGAGCCTAAATGGTCCACATCGTAGCTGTGTGTAAAGCGGATGGAGTGTATCGGAAATTCCCTGGAATGATATTTTTTCTCATTGAAAGAATATTCTCCCTCGACGGAGTATTTCCACCGATGATCGCGGAAGCCATATGCCACATACCCACGCCCGAACCAATGTTTGCTTAAATTTGCGGTAGTCATTCCACCGGCACGCAGACGCAAGCCCTCCAGGCTGTTGTAGCTGGCCATAGTATTGACCGGACCGATATCGAACTTAGAGTCTTTACCGGTAAATATATACCCGTTAACCAATATTTTAAGTAGTTTCTCACCCCAGAAAAACATCGGTACACTCCTCAGTTTCTCTGACAAAGTTCCAACCTTACTTTCGCCACTCCGATGGGGTAGCGCTGAGATGTTATCCCAAAAACCATCATCACGATCTTCTGCATCGGCAAGTTCCACGCTCTCTCCCAATGTGTCGAATTGCACACTGTCGGCAGGAACTTCATATGAATGGTTCTTATATCTTATTTTCCTGGATATGTATACCGGAGGTGTACCCGATACGATGGCTGCATCAAGAACAATATCATCACTTAATTTCCATCGGCTTCCGTCTGGAGCTCGCTCGAAGTCCTGAGTAAGGATCATCGATCGGATAAAATTAAGATTTATATTATCGTGTGTCCTCATCTCAATGCGACGGATAAACATGGTCGAATCGCCGTTTTCGACAAAAACATGGCCTGAAAAACCATTGGATGCAGAGTTGCGCGGATAGAATGCTAATTCTATGCAATCGACACCATCTATTGCCACAGTATCGACAAGATAGAACCGGTAGAAATCCGGTGCAATGGCCGAAAGCGGGCTTACAAAATTATTGCGCAAAAGTTTTATATCGCTTTGGTAGAGATCGACTTCTCGCAACACATCGTCAAGAACAGTCTGCACATTGCGTGTGTCGAGCATCTCATCGACGCCCCTGCTCCGCCGACCTTTTACAATCTGCTTTTCTTTTTTAGGATTACTGCGATATATATATGCACTTGCCTTCTCTTCAACCGATAGATTTAGCACTGGTTTGCCATTTATTTCCGATGTGTCTGTATGCTCTGCCAAAAATGGGAAACGCCGTATAAGCGCCGATGTGCTGTCGGTATTGAAGTCGCCGATGCCTATGGATGTGCGACCGTAGGTGTCGTAACTATAATATGAATTTCGTTTCGGATCGGTGAGCGATGCACTGCGGCGGAGTCTAGTCGCAAAATCGACAGCAGGATTATTCCGTTTGGTGTATTTGCCACGCTTCACCACAACCTCCTTAAGTTCAACCGTTTCAGGAGATAGATAAATATCGTAAAGATTATGACTCTTCGAAACTAATGGAATCTGTTTCTTTGCATATCCCTGGCATGCCGCTGTGATGGAATTTGCATTCCAGTCGACAGCAATTTCAAATATACCACGGTCGTCGGCGACAGTTCCTTTACCGGTACCATCCACCGATATCGATGCATACGGAAGCCCTTCGGTTGTCACCGAATCGCGTACTATCCCGATAATCACTCGTCTATCATCACCATAGATATCCTGTACGCTCGCAAAGATGAGCATACACAGTACCATACTTTTGATGAAATGGAATAATTTAGTATTTTTGCAAAAACAGAACACTTATGTCTAAAGAGATAGAACGCAAATTTCTGGTTCGTGATTCATCATATCGCGATATCGCTGTAGCCAAAAAATCGATAGCGCAAGGCTATCTGTCGACCGACCCAGATGCGACGGTAAGAGTAAGAATTTCTGATGACAAGGCTTATCTGACGGTAAAGAGCCGTAATAAAGGTGCTACCCGGAACGAATGGGAATATCCGATTTCACCTATCGATGCCCGCCAGATGCTCGAAACATGTTCAAAAAGCCGGATTATAGAGAAAACTCGCTATATTGTGCCAGGCAGTAATGGCCTAAAGTGGGAAATCGATGAATTTCACGGAGTTCTCGAAGGGTTGGTCCTGGCCGAGATTGAGCTCCCGACCGAAGACACACCATTCGATATACCGGAATTTATTGACCGGGAAGTAACCGGCGACCCTAAGTACTACAATTCGTCGCTGGCCACTTCGGTCTGAACTTTGTCGCGGCGCACCAAACGGACTACGTTCTCCACATGCTGTGTGTGTGGGAACATGTCGACCGGTTGAACGGCCTCAACTCCGTATTTGCAATCAAGCAATGCGATGTCGCGTGCTTGGGTTGCAGGGTTACAGCTGACGTATACGATAGCTGCCGGTTCGGCTCGCAGTATGGTATCGACCACATCGGTATGCATGCCGGCACGTGGTGGGTCAACTATCATAACATCGGGACGTCCATGCGTGGCTATAAAATCGTCGTTGAGAACATCTTTCATATCTCCGGCAAAGAACTCTACGTTGTCAATACCGTTGACCGACGCATTGACACGAGCATCGGCTACGGCATCTTCCACGTACTCTATGCCTATTACTTTTCTGGCCCTACGACTAACAAAGTTAGCTATTGTACCGGTGCCGGTATATAAGTCGTAGACGAGTTCATCGCCATTGAGACGGGCAAAGTCGCGTGCGACCTTATACAGTTCATATGCCTGCAACGAATTAGTCTGATAGAATGATTTCGGACCAACACGGAACCGCAGACCTTCCATCTCCTCTTCTATGTATGGCTTCCCTTTAAAAGGCAGAATCTCGATATCGCCAAGAGAATCATTGACCTTTGTATTCACAGCATACATCAGCGATGTGATTTCGGGAAACTCAGCAACGACAGTATTCAATAGGTTGGTGATGTCGTCGCGACGGTCTTCACCAAAGACCATTACAGCCATTACTTCGCCGGTCGATGCGATACGGATCATAAGGGTACGCAAAAAACCATTCTGAGCCTTAAGATCGTAGAAAGGCAGAGAATGCTGCTTGCCGTATGCCTTTATAAAGAGGCGGATGCGGTCTCCAAGGTTATCCTGAAGATGGCATCTATTTATATCGAGCACTTTGTCGAATGCTCCCGGAATGTGAAAGCCAGCAGCATTACGGTCCGGGAACTCTTCTCCACTCTCAAGCTGCTCAAATGTAAGCCAACACTTATTGGAGAAGGTGTACTCCATCTTATTCCGGTATTCCCAGATCTTTTGGCTTCCCAGCGCAGGAGCAATCTCAGGCAATTCAACTTTGGCTATGCGCTCGAGCGCATCGACCACTTGCTGACGTTTACTTGCAAGCTGCAACTCGTATGGCAGATGTTGCCAACGGCAACCGCCACACACTGTGAAATGTTCGCATGGCGGCTCGACACGGTTTTCGCTTTTATGCCGGAATCCGACTATACGGCCATTGGCATAGCTTTTCTTTTTCTTTTCAAGTTTCACGTCCACTACATCGCCAGGAGCAGCGTAGGGAACGAATACGACCATCTCGCCATGCCGACCGATAGCATTGCCTTCGGCAGCGAGTGTTGTTATTTCCAGACCCTCTATTATTGGCAGAGGTTTTCTTTTTCTTGACACTTATTTTATTCCTATGGTTTCAATATGCAAAGTTAGCAAAAAAAAGACAACCGTACTATACCGGAATCACCAGCATGGGAATATCCGTGCATAAGAGTAGTTTGTGAGCCAGTCCGGGGTTGAATAAGCGACTGAAAGCATTGCGCCGATGGTTCGGGACAACGAGTAGATCGAAGTTGTACTTTGCATTGAGTTCTGCAAAATCTTTGTCGTACTCATTTTCTCGCATCGGTACCGTGACAAAATGATACCGTTTGAAATTATCCCGACAGTAGTCACCGAGCCTGTTGAGTGCCTTTCCGGCCGATAGTTGAGAAAAGCGCTTGCGGCCCGGCATATGCACTATAGTGACATTCGCTTGCCAGGAACCGAACAGACGGTACAGTGTATCCATGGCAAGGATATCGTCCTGATCGATATTGCTGAAAAATAGAATATTCGACGGTTTGAGCGATTTCTCAAGTTCGAAAGGTTCCGGCACGGTGAGCACTGTGAAGCGTCCTTCATCGAGAACCTCTGCCGTGACGCTTCCAATCATATCGCGCTCTTTCTTCGCAGCCCCACGAGTTCCCATCACAATCAAGGATGGAAGTTTTGCCTTCGCATAGTCAACGATTGAATCTTCAGGCACACCCTCGGAAACATGACTGCTATATTTCACAACTGGAATCTCTCCACGCTTCATGGCCGATTTGAACCTATCGCAGAAATTTTGCATCTGTTTTTGTGCAAGTTCATCGAGTGTGCGACGTGCACCCGGTTCTCCTACTTCATAATTCAGAGCATCGGTCAATTGTATATTTCCGGCTACGTATGGGTCTATATAGCTATATAAGAACTTTACAGCAGCTGAACGCGACTCCGCTATGTTGGCCGCCACAATAGCGGCTTTATATGAATTTTCACTGAAATCAACCGGGACAAGTACTGTATGGCCTTCGTCCTTATCCATGCCTGGATGAGCAAACAGTTCTTTATTCTCTATGATTCGGAGAGCGAGCGGCAGGTCTGTTTCGGGAATACGGACTCTGACCCCAGATGAAAGCCCCGGAACTTCGAGGTTGACATTATGCAATTCCACAGTTATACCTTCGCTTTCAAGCAAGGAACGGAGTGCTAAAGCTTTCTCGTAAGTGTGTATGGCGATGGTGATGAAACGCATATTTTCAAATCTAATAAACAAGCCGGAGCTAAGGCATGCTTTCACACTACCCCGCTCCGGTCGTTTAATTTTTAAGTTGTTTTTTTACGGTTATTATTCTTCCTGACTTTGAAGAATCTCAACGGCCATATCGTAGATAGTGCTGTCGTCGAGGACCACGATGCCACCATCGGGACCGGGTTCTATGTGTACACCACAGTTCTTACCGAAGTCGTAGTTGCTGCCACCGAAATAGTTTCGCACGGTTTGAACGGTGGTGTTGAGCCTGTCTGCAATCTGGTGCATCGATCCGTCGGGAAGGCGGTCTTTGAGGCGACGGAGTTCGTTGAAGGTGATTGTCTTGGTCATATTCGGTTGTGTTAGGGTTAATATCGTTGTGTTATGTTTGACGATTGCTAAATTAACTTCATTTTTTTATCTAAACAAATAAAAGAGACAAAAATAAACATGTTATATAACATATTTTGAGGTAATTTCGATATAATCGCCTAAACGTCAATTCATAGCGTTATTTAAATTCTTTCCACATCCGAGGCGCGCAGCCATGCTTTGGTATTATTGTTTATTTTTACATTATACCATTTAGGCGATACGGGGTCATCGGGAGTGGCGATTGAATCGATAATTTCCACTTTTGTACCTTCATGAATAGTCACAACTTTGTCGGATGATGTGCGCGCTGCTCGTGGAGTCGAAGAAAGTTGTGTGGACGGAGCCGTTACCACAGCATCTTCGTGGGATGTTGCATAGCTGTAGCTTTCCCACGCCAGATAGAGCACATAGCCAAATATAAACAGAAGAACAATACCACTGAAGAATCCTATCTTACGTGGCAATACGCTTCCTGAGAATATGTACAACGCAATAGCTCCAAGCAGAAGCAGGAAAACGATGAAGGCAGTAACCGACCATGAGTTGGGTGTCATGGAGCCAAGAATACTTTTATGGACACTCGTCAAAAATGCTGTATCATCTTCGGGCTTGTCCTGAATCTGAGCTCTCACAAAGGCGAGATTTGTTTTTGCATCGCTATCAGTCGGATCAATTTTCAGTGCGCGTTCATAGCAAACGACTGCCATTCCCGGTTTTTCACATCGATAATAAGCATTGCCCAGATTATAATATACATCGGCGCTTACACCGTCTTCTATGAGAGCTCTATTGTACAACTCAACGGCAAGGCGAAAATCATCTTTATTGTATGCACTATCGGCCTGTTCCGCTACTGTAAGCGCATTTGCGCTTACAGTAACAGATAAAAGTATAAGGAACAGTATCTTTTTCATCATTTCTTAACGTCTTCTATGCTCTTGATTGCGCGTTCTGCTGTCGAATAGATATCGGCAGCCTCGCTTTCAGAATCGTTAGGTGTAAAACGGGCCATCTCGCATCGGTCGAGAACATCGAGCACTTCAGCGGTGGCATCAGAGTTCAGGCCATAGGAAGCGAGTTTGTCCGCCACATTGTCTCTCGTAAGTTGAGATGCGGGTATCGACAATTTATCGCTGATATATCCCCATAGAGCTTTAGCAAGAGCTGCGTAGAATTTGTCATTTTCGTGAGCATCGAGGAGAGATTTCGATTCCTTGAGCCGCTTGGAGGCCACACGACCGGCCTTGGCAAGCTTACGGCCTGCCACATCTGCTTCCAAACGTATATTACGGCGATATATAAATAGAACCGACACAAGAATAACCACAGCCAATACATAGAGCAACCAGTACATCGGGGATTGGAAGGTATAGTGGATCTCAGCGGCCTGTCGTTCTGAATCGGTGCGACGTATGTGCAGGATATCATCGATTGTTTCATCGAGGGTTGTCTGCTGAACCACCGGAGCAGCGCCATTGCCTCTTAATACTTTTATAGGGGTGTCGGCTACGTCTATGGTTTTATAATCTCCTGACTCTACGTCAAAATATATAAATGGAGTACCGGGAATGGTAAAGTTACCGACTTCCTGAGGCACGATTGTATAGTCTGTACGGAATGTACCACTCATATTTGTACCACCACCGATAATATTGGCTGAGATATCGGTCTTGGGAGTATACGAATCCACACCGGCAGGGAATTCAACCTCCGGAGCCGAAAGAAATTTTATATTTCCGGTGCCTTTCACAATATAAGAATACACCGAGGCCTCATTGGTTCTCATTAGTTCCGGTTCCAATGTAGTGGAAACGGAGAAGTGTCCAACAGCCCCACTGAAGCCTGCAGGCTGCGGAGTAGGAAGAGCCTTCACATTGAGGGTGGCGGCATTCGACGATGTAGTGACATTACGTTCAATCGGTCGACTTGTAGTGCCGAAAAATCCCATGTTCACCTGCTCATACTGCACTATGGTCACGTCGTACTTGCCGGAATTAACCGAAAGAGTGCCTGCTTTCTGTGGATACAGCAGTAGTCTCTTCAAAACTGCTGTGTGGTAATTCTGACCATTATAGTGTTCTATCGATGTCTCGAGATCGACAGGAAGTTCTTCTGTGAGGAAACCCTCGAACGCCGGTTGGGTAGTAACCATGAACGAGCTGATGTCGTACTTGGTATATACCTTTATGGTAGCAACCACTGGTTCTTGTTCATATACAGAGCTTTTAGAGAAGAAAACTCTCACCAGAAGGTCATCGGCAGAAATCTGTGCCGGAGTTCCGGGTTGCGACATGCCCTGCTGCGGTTGTGAGCCTCCTTGAGACTGCGCATTTTTGTCGGGCGGAAGTATCTGGAAGCTCGCCGGACGCGAATGCAGAGTCTTACCACCGCTCTGAACCGAGATTTCGGGCACTTCAACCTTTCCAGCCCGGTCCGCGCGATAGGTAAAGGAAAAATCGACTGAATAGGTCGAAGTCATCTTACCATTGACAATCTGTGTGCTCTGCATAGTGGAGGTTGCAGGCCCATAGAGCAAAGTACATCCGTCAAGTTGTGGGGCTGCCGGTGGATTGGCATCGCCATCGGTAAGTCGGAATGTCAGACGGAAATTTCGTCCCTCCACAACATTCCGTGGTTGCACCAAAGAGAACGATGCCTGCTGAGCCACAAGCCCTATAGCCGCGGCAATAAACAGTAATGTAAATAGGAAACGTTTATGCATTGTCATTGTACTCTATAGAATCTTACCATGGTTTCTCAGGCATTGGACGACCTGTAGCCGGTTCTTCCTGAGCCTGTACTTTCTTTCTGGTAGCATTCTCCTTATTCTGCATGGTCTGAAGAATCTGCTGCGCAGAGTTTGTCATCGGCTTTTGTTCCTGAGGCTGTTGTTGCTGTTCTTGCTGCTGATCCTGATTCTGCTGTTGCTCTTGCTGTTGTTGCTGTTGATCCTCTTTGTCTTCCTTATCCTGATCCTGCTTGTCCTGATTCTGCTCCTGCTGCTCTTTCTTGAGCTGGGCCAGACGTAGGTTCTCACGGGCATTCCAATCATCAGGATTTATCCTCAATGCGCTTTTATAGCATTCGATACTCTGATCGTACTGTTCGTCGTTGAACGCCATGTTGCCAAGATTATAGTACGTCTGCTCTGCGATATCGCGGTCATACTGTAGTGCATCCGATAGCAAATCTGTAAAAACAGAAGCAGCCTGTGCCCGAGGATCGGCAGAGGTGCCCTTGTTATCGTCGTTCTGAAGCTGCAACAGTGTCACAGCCTTATTATAGCGGGCTCGGATTGAACTTCCATTTTCAAGCAAAGCTCTGTCGTAAGCCTCAAGAGCCTCGTAGTATTTCTCATCTTTGAACAAGGAGTTACCTTCGCGTATATTATTACGCTCCGCTTTGTAGGATGTCGACGGAGTATAGTATTTGGATTGCACGGTGGGTGCAGCGGCTGCTGGAGCACCGATACTATCGGCAGTTCCAACAGTTGCGGCGGGATCGGGCATCGACAACTGGGCCTGTGCCATGGATGTCGCGCACGATATATAGAAAAGCAATATGGCTGTCTTTTTCATTTTCGATTCTCCTTCGTAAAGAAATTGATACCACGTAGCCAGCTTATTTTGCGGTCGACCACAAACAAATCAATCAATAGAAAGATAAGAGCGATGGCTGCAAATGTGGGAAACTGTTCGGCGCCCGCGGTATAACTTATAGAGCGGAATTCCGATTTCTGGAGTTTGTCGAGCTGCGAGCTGAGATCAGAAAGAGCCGACGGAGATGCTCCATTCACGTATATGCCATCTCCGGCTTCGGCAATCTGACGAGCAAGGTCTTCATTTAGCTTTGTCACCACCGGACGGCCTTCATTATCGGTGAAGCCCGGCAAAAGATTGCCGGCTGCCGTACCAAGCCCAATAACATCGATCTGGATATCGTTCTCAGCCGCAAGGCGTGCGGTTTCGATAGCTTCACCTTCATGGTCTTCGGCATCGGTAATAAGGATGATAGCCTTATGCATATCTTCTGCAGGCGAGAAGCCGTTCATGGCCATCTTGATAGCGCTCGATATGGATGTTCCCTGATAAGCTATCTGAGAAGGCGAAAGCTCATTGAGATACATTTTGGCGGTATAGAAATCGCCGGTAAGAGGCATCTGCATTTTCGATTGTCCGGCAAAAACAACCAAGCCCACCTTATCGTTGTCCAGGCGATCGACCAATTTCTCAAGCAGAAGCCTTGCACGATCAAGACGAGATACGCCATCGGGCCTGTCGGTCGATGAAGCGAGCATAGAATTGGATACGTCGAAGGCAATCATCACCTCTATTCCTGCAGAAGTTTCTTGTTGTTCCTTGGCGCCCGCCCGTGGACGTGCCAATACAATCACTAAAGCGACCAACGCGATCATCTGCAAAGTGAGTTTCACAGCCGGAGTATATCGCGATGTATCTGGCATGAGATGCTCTATCGAGGCCATGCGGCCAAAACGTCGCAACTTGATCCGCCGTGATGCCCGGGCCGCCATGAACAATAGCACACATAGTGGCACGAGTGCGAGCAGATATAGATATGTGGGATTTGCAAAATCAAACATAATAGAAAATGTTTCCTATGGAATTGAACGGAGAACAGTGTATCTGAGAACTATCTCGAAAGCAAACAGACCGAATGCAAGCCATGCCCAAAGCATATAGTTGTCTTCGGTATGTGAGAAATGACGCACGTCCATCTGGGTTTTCTCCAATGCGTCAATCTCGGAGAAGACTTCTTCGAGAACCCGATTACCGGTAGCCCTGAAGTACTTGCCACCTGTGCTTTCAGCAACAGTGCGGAGTGTGGTCTCATCGATTACCACCGGTTGGGGCTGATACTCGATACGGCCCGTAAGAGTCCGTACAGGATATGGTGCATTGCCATTGGTGCCAATGCCGATTGTATAGATCTTGACTCCAAGCTCTTTGGCTACTTCTGAAGCCGTAACCGGGGCAATAACACCGGTATTATTGGATCCATCAGTAAGCAATATTATACTTTTACTTTTTGCTTTGCCTTCTTTCAAACGATTTAGAGCCGTCGCAATTCCATCGCCTATAGCAGTGCCATCCTCGAGCACATTCATATTGAGATTCTGCAGATATTGGAGCAGTTGTGCCCGGTCGACAGTCATTGGAACTCCGGTAAGACTCTCCCCTGCGAAGACAACAATACCTATATTATCAGCCTCGCGACCTGAGATAAATTTTGCAGCGACATCTTTAGCTGCATTAAATCGGTCGGGCTCGAAGTCTCGTGCCAACATGGATGATGACACGTCGAGGGCAAGGACAATATCAGTACCTTCGGTAGAGGTGGTGCGCCAGCTATCGCGCTGCTGCGGTCGAGCCAGAACAATAATTATACAAGCTATTGTAGCCAGCCGTATCACAAACAGCAAATGCCTCAGATAGTACTTCCAGCTTGTGGGGATAGCCTGGAAAGCACTTGCCGAAGAGAGCGACATGGTTGCATGCAGATTCCGTTGCTTCCATATATACCATGCAGTTATCGGTATCAGAAGCAACAGAAGCCAAAGGATATGAGGATGTGCAAAATGCATCGTCAGGATTTATTGGATGTTTTAACAGTTTTATCACCTTTATCGCCATCGGGATTCTCCTCGGCCGGAATCTCCACCGGTTTAGTTGAATCCACAAAGTTCTGGGCGCGGTTGAATGCCTTCACATTGTCGTCGGGAAGCGGGCGCACTTTAGCAAACTTTACAAAGTCGGCTACAGAAAGTACTCCACGCATCTCGTCGGCAGTCATGCGGGTCTCGGGGTTGCTTCGCAATGCTCTTACGATCTGAGTAGAAGTCATTTCCATAGCATTGATTCCGAAACGTCCCTGCAGGTACTGACGCAATATATCGACAAGTTCCGTGTAGTATTCTTTCTCATGGCCACTTTCGGCAAGATTGCGCGACCGGAGTTTCTCGAGACGCAGTTTTGCAAGATCGTAAGGCGGTACAGGAGCAGCCTTGCGTTCTTCAATGACTGCTTTGCGCTGTTTGAGCAGGACAAACGCCACTACACATATACCAAGCACAAATATACCAACGAAGATCCACATGAACCAATCGGGAATGAAATCATACCATTTCATCGCCGGGGAAGCCAGTCCTGCCATCGGATGTATGGTCTCAAGAGAGTCCACATCAACAGGCGCAATTTTCAGTGCTATAACCGAAGATTTAACAGTATCGGCACCCGGAGCCGGCACCACAGCAAAGGGTGGTAACGAGACCGTACCAGGATCAAATGCCTGAATGGTAAAATCGAAATCATAGCGAGTGCGTCCGTCCAGTCTTGTTGTGGTACTGTCGGAAGCCACTACATCTACACCGTGGAACGGTATATACTCTGCGCCCGGAGTCAATACCGGAAAGTCCACAAGCTGTAACGACGATTCATATTGGGTCGGCACCTCGACACTGACCTCGATATGAGCACGATCACCCATAACAAGGTCGACACTATCTACCGATGCTTTAACTATGGTCTGCTGTGCAGACACCCCGGAAGCCAATAATCCGGCCGCCAGCAACGCTATGTATCTTATATGTCGTTTCATATTGCAGCTCTGTTTTTAAATAGCCCCATAAGAGCCTTCACATAGTCCTCATCGGTAGCTACCGATACATAGTCCACACGGTTGCTTCTCAATGCTTCCGACATCTTCTGCTGACGGGAGTACCACCATTTTCCGTACGCCTTGCGTGTTTTGGACGAACCGGTGTCAATCCAACGGGTCATACCGGTCTCAAGGTCCTGTATTCGCATCAGGCCCACATTTGGCATTTCGCTATCTCGTTTGTCGTATACCTGAATAGCCATCACATCGTGACGAGACACTGCCACTGTCAATGGCTTGCGATAGTCGGAATCATCGATGAAGTCGGATATCAGGAACATGGTGCAACGACGTTTCAATGCATCGCTGAAATAGCGCACGGCGGCGGCGATATCGGTACCTGTATTCTGAGGCTGGAAGTCGAGAAGTTCGCGGATGAGAAACAATATATGCTTGCGTCCTTTCTTTGGTGTTATGAATTTCTCTACTTTATCGCTGAAGAATATGGCTCCGATCTTATCGTTGTTCTGAATTGCCGAGAATGCGATTGTCGCGGCAATCTCCGCAATCATCTCGCGCTTTTCAACTCCGACTGCTCCGAAAGCACGGCTTGCCGATACATCCACGAGAAGCATCACGGTAAGTTCGCGTTCCTCCTCATAGACCTTGACATAAGGATGGTTATGACGAGCGGTAACGTTCCAATCAATGTCGCGTATATCGTCGCCATACTGGTACTCGCGTACTTCTGAGAACATCATTCCTCGACCTTTAAAGGCAGAATGATATTCACCCGCAAAAATATTTTGCGACAGTCCGCGAGTCTTTATCTCGATTTTGCGAACTTTTTTTATAAGTTCATTCGAATCCATAGAAATCAGGGAACCTGTACTTTGTCGAGAATTTCGGTTATAATCTGGTCGGTTGTGCAGTTGTTTGCCTCAGCTTCATAGGTCAGGCCGATACGATGGCGAAGCACATCGTGACAAACTGAAATCACATCTTCGGGTATCACATAGCCTCTCTGGTGCAGGAATGCATATGCACGGGCGGCACGGGCAAGCGAGATAGAAGCACGTGGCGATGCACCGAAAGATATATATGAAGCAAGATCCTCAAGACCATATTCATTCGGATTTCGTGTTGCGAATACGATATCGACGATATATCGTTCTATCTTTTCATCCACGTAGATTTGCTCAACGACTTTCTGAGCTTCTATCACTTCTTCCGGACGCAGCAGAGGAATAACCGGGCGCTGTTCCTTAGCGATATTCATGCGGATAATCTCGCGCTCTTCATCTTTCGAAGGATAGCCGATGACAACCTTCATGAGGAAACGGTCAACCTGTGCTTCAGGAAGCGGATAAGTACCTTCCTGCTCTACAGGGTTCTGAGTAGCCATCACGAGGAAAGGCTTGTCGAGAGGGAATGTATTGTCACCGATGGTCACCTGACGCTCCTGCATTGCCTCGAGAAGTGCACTTTGAACCTTTGCCGGGGCACGGTTTATTTCATCAGCAAGTACAAAGTTGGCAAAAATCGGGCCTTTCTTCACCTGGAAAGTCTCGTTCTTTACGCTATATATCATTGTACCGAGCACATCGGCAGGGAGAAGGTCGGGTGTAAACTGAATTCGGCTGTATTTTGCGTCAATAAGCTGAGCCAAAGTCTTTATAGCAAGGGTTTTAGCCAAACCGGGGACGCCTTCGAGAAGCACGTGTCCATTGGCAAGCATGGCTATGAGAAGACTTTCCACAAGATGTTTCTGACCGACAATGGTCTGATCCATGCCTTTTGTGACAAGGGCGGTAAAGTCACTTTTACTTGCCACCAATTCATTGAGTTGTCTGATATTAACGCTTTCGCTCATAATGATTTTTATGTGTTAGCTACCTTTAGATTTCATCGAAGCTTCCGCATAAACCTACTTCAGCTTCTTTTATTACGCAAAATTAATAATCAAACAATTAAGCGGCTCTGTTGGAATGTTAAATTTATTTACTTTCTCTTTAACGTCCTAAACATTTAAGTATTTTTAGAGATTTACATTCGGCATCTAAGATAGCTGTCTAAAGTTATAGCGCATCTCAAATCCAAGCTCAGGGCACTTCCAAAAGCAGAAAATATGCTGTAAAACATATTTTTTTCAGCCATTTTTTTCACCATTATAAAAAAAGTAGTATTTTTGCATCGATAGGAATTGCTATTCCGCTAATTGTCGTAGACAAGTCATTTCCCATCCGCAGTTCATCGATATGCGCCCTACCCTTCCCTTGTCCCGACAAATGCCGGTTCAAAGCAGAACCTCAACAACGCATCTGTAGACTCATGATTAAAGCTGCACTTGAAAAAGTAATGAACGAAGATATGGCCAACATTTGGTCAATTCTGTCATCAGAAGAGAAACGTCTGGTGGCTGAAAATTTCGTTATACACACATTTAAGAAAAATCAGGTGATATATGCCGAGGGTGATGATCCTGAATATCTCTGGTGCCTTTTCAAGGGCAAGGTAAAAAAGACAAAAGAAGGAGTCGGTGGCAGAGTGCAGATACTTCGATTAATCCGCCCTGTGCAGTATTTCGGATACAGAGCTTTTTTTGCCGGCGAAAAGTATGTTTCGAGTTCCACCGCTATCGAACCATCTACCATCGGAGCACTTCCGATGACACTTGTGCGCGACATGATTCACAACAACATACAGCTGGCATGGTTTTTCATAAAAGAATTATCTCATAATCTTGGCGGCTCCGATACTAAAATCGTGAATCTCACCCAGAAACACATACGCGGACGCCTTGCCGAAGCCATAATGGTACTTCTTGACAATTATGGATATGAAGACGATAACTCTACCCTGAAAATATACATGGCCCGCGAAGATTTGGCGAATCTATCGAATATGACAACATCGAACGCCATTCGCACACTTTCGACATTTGTCAATGAAAAGATACTTATTGTCGACGGCCGTCGTATAAAAATCATAAACGAACCAATGCTCCGTAAAATCAGCAAATTCGGCTGATTTGAGATCGTTTCTATACAAAATAATTAAGGCGACTACTTCTCCAAGAGTGTAGTCGCCTTAATTATTTTGTATTTTCAATTAGCTTATTTCACTGCAGAGAGGAATTCGGCTCTTAGCGCTGCGTCGTCATTAAAAACACCATTGTAATGTATGGTCGTTGTGGCGGAATGTTGCTTCTCGACCCCACGCATTTTCATACACAGATGCTCGCCTTCGCATACAACGATTACACCGGCAGCCCCAAGAGTACGCTTCACGGCCTCACAGATCTGCGAGGTAAAGCGTTCCTGCACTTGCAGCCTACGGGCATAGACATTGACTATTCGTGCAAGTTTGCTCAGTCCGACAATTTTGCCGGAGGGAACATAACCAATGCTCACTTTGCCAAAAAAAGGCAATATATGATGCTCGCACATGGAGTAGAACTCAATGTCCTTTACTATAATAACCTGCGAGCCTTCATGCTCGAAAAGAGCCTGTTTCATCAGACTTTCGGGATCATTGCGATAGCCCGAAGTCAAAAACCACAAGGCCTTGGCCGCCCGGACCGGGGTCTTCACAAGCCCCTCGCGGGTGCAATCTTCGCCCAAAAGGTCTATAATGCTTTCTATATGCCGAGCGACTTCTGTAATACGCTCTTCATCAGTGAGCCGTGTCATAGGCATCAATCGAATATATTAATTCTATCGCGCACAATGCGCAAGTATGCACCATATTGGGGATAGACTTCTCTTATCTCAGCCATCACGGCCTCGGCCTCACCTCTGGTGCGGAAATCGCCGACTTTCACCTGCCAATATGGAGAATTGAAAGTCACGTATGTTTTGTATTGAGGAAATGACGAAACAATCTGACGCTCTCTTGCCTTGGCTTGGGCAGCGGCTGTCCGAGGATTATTATCGTCAAAAATCTGTATGCGGTATCCCGACCGTGAATTTGTGACAGCCCTTTTGTCGGCTGCAACCTCATCTTCCTCGGTGATAGATACAGCACTGTGTTGCAACAACAAATCCAATGCTGCCGGCTGGGAAACAATTATATTGCCGGAACCATTGATTGCCGTAACAATAGATGCCGTAGAGTCGGCCGATAGCGTGGCAAAATCTTGTGCCGGCAATGAAATTGCCGACACAAGAGATGCTATTGCTATAATTGGCCTGATATTCATGAATATCAGAAAGCGTTTACAATACCCATGAAGTCGGCGCATTTGAGGGCGGCGCCACCGATGAGGCCACCGTCTACGTCGGGCTTCGAGAATATTTCTGCTGCGTTGGAGGGCTTGCAGCTGCCACCGTAGAGAATCGATGTGTTATCGGCTACTTCCTTGCCATACTTCTCAGCGATGACGGCACGGATGTGTGCGTGCATATCCTCTGCCTGGTCGGCTGTAGCAGTCTTACCGGTACCGATAGCCCACACGGGTTCGTAAGCGAGGATAAGTTTTCCGAAATCCTCTGCAGAAAGATTGAAGAGAGCGTCTACAATCTGAGCCTTCACAACATCGTTGTAGGTGCCATTCTCGCGTTCTTCGAGAACCTCACCGATGCAGAAGATTGGAGTGAGACCGTTTTCAAGTGCAAGAGCAACTTTCTCGCGAAGAGTTTCGGCAGTTTCACCATAGTACTGACGACGCTCGCTGTGACCAAGGATAACATACTTGGCGCCGGTCGATGCCACCATAGGAGCGGAAACTTCGCCGGTGTATGCACCACTCTTGTGATCTGCGCAGTTCTCAGCACCAAGGCCAAGTACGGTCTGGTCGATTACGTCTGCTACAGGTACAAGATGGGTAAAGGGAACGCAGATAACTACATCGCATTTGGTAGTAGCGCCTTTGAGGGCTTCGTTCACTTCTTTGGCAAGAGCAACACCTTCAGGAACTGTAGTGTTCATCTTCCAGTTGCCTGCAACTATATTCTTTCTCATTGTTAATATTATTTGTTTGTGTTTTGTGTTTCCGGAGTGCAAATATACTCATTTTTTGCGGTTCGGCAATAATTTTGGGGATTGTCCGAGAAGATATACCGCAATCATAAGCACAAGATATATGGCACAGACCCATAAATGATGGCGTCCGTCGTCGATAGGTTGAATGGTATCAAGCACATTACCCTCGATTTTCTTCTGTAATACAGACATATCTACAGATGCAAGCGAGCGCTTCCATAGTATCACGCCATCGCGCACAAAGACGAGGGCTGCCGTGCCACGAGCAAGCATCTTAAGGGATGTGTCCTCGGCGGTATAGACCGGAAAGCGCGGCCTGACAAGATTTTTCCAAGATTCAAGAGTGTCGCCATCGACACCTACGATAGCACACATCGGCGAGTCGTGCCGGCCTCCATAGTCGGCAAGCTCATTGACAAATCGAGACCTCGACAAAAATTGCACATCAGGTTGTGCCACGACAAGGTACAGCCGATCGCCCATGGTTTCTGAAAGAATCGGGGCAATATCCTCTCCATCGTCATCATATACCCCGATAGAAGATTCGGCAGTGGAATCATCGACAACTGCATCTACATATGTCCATGTGCTATCGGGCAATTCATCAAGATTGAAAACCCGTTCCTGTCCGTCTTTTTCATATATATATTTCACATCAGCGATTTCCCCGGATGGATTAAAAACAATACAACCCGTTTTGAAAGGTCTGAAGTCGACCATAGGCTGCACATTATAGCCGACAACAGCCAAATAGAGGGGAAATGCGACTGATAATGCCATAATCATCCATTGGATAGGGGCTGGATATAGTCCTCTGACAGTGCGGTTACGGAAAAGCAGGTAAACGATCAATGCAGACAACAGAATGTTTTTGGCAAATGTAGCCCAATTGGATATTACTATAAAGTCTCCAAAACAACCGCAGTCGCTTACCGGATTCGCAATAGCTATATAAGCGGTTAGTGGCAACATAAAAACCATAAAGGCAGCGGCGGTCCACACGGCCCATCGCTTGAAAGCGCCCACGAGCACCATCACGCCGGTACAAAATTCCACACATGCCACTCCCACACAAGCCGCAACCACCGGCTCGTGCGGTATTGCCAGGCCCCATGCCGAGAAATACTCGCCCATCTTAATGACAAAGCCCCATGGGTCAATGGCTTTGGCCCATCCAGCCACAACAAATGTCAGGCCGACGATTATTCTCGTCAAAATCACGGCATAACGCCGCAGACGCATCAATGTGCCGACATTAATTTTCATCGGTAAGCTTGATAATGCCAAATACAGCGTAGTTAATCATATCGAAATAGTTTGCATCAATACCTTCCGACACTTTCACCTTGCCTTTGTGATCCTCAATTTCTTTCGTACGTTCTATTTTAGCAAGAATCAGGTCAACGTAGGAAAGGACACGCATGCTTCTCCAGGCTTCATCATAGTCATGATTTTTCGCTATCATCAGAGTCATTGCTTCGGCTGCGATTTCATCGTAGAGCCTCAACGCCTCCTGTACGGAAATATCCTTACTGTCTGAGAAGCCAAGGCGCAGCTGTATAATACCCACAATTCCATAGTTGACTATTGCAATGAATTCGGGTAGAATACCTTCGCCGACAGCCGATTTTCCCTTGATTTGAAGAGAACGTATGCGCTTTGCCTTGATAAAAAGTTGATCAGTAATAGCTTCCGGCCGCATGATGCGCCAAGATGGTCCATAGTCGCCAAGTTTTGCTGTAAAAACGGCCCGACATGCATCTATGGCTTTGCTGAATTGCTGATTGGTATTGTCCATAAGCATATATTGAAAAGGGCCGGGCCATTTGGCCCGGCCCCTGTATAGTTTAGTATGGCTTTATTAATAAGTCATGCGCTTACGCACATCGTTGAGTTTAGCTTCGTCGCCAAGGTTGTAGTATACATTCTCGAGATACTTGAGCACATCGGTATTGTCGGGGTTGACAGTATATGCTTTCTCAAGAATATCAACAGCCTGCTGGAAAAGGGGAACGATCTTTTCTGCCTTATAAGCTTCGTATTCGCGCTGGCTTGTGGGAGCTGCATCATTGAGTGCATAAGCCGATTCACACAGCTGACGACCATAGTTATAGAGGGCATTGGCATTTTCAGGATCGAGCTCGGTTGCCTTCTTATAAGCAGCGATAGCCTCGGGACGTTTGTCAACATTCTCATAGAGAACGCCCTGGATGTTATAATACTGGGCATTGTTGGGATCTTTGGCAATAGCTCCGTTGATGATTTCAAAAGCCTTGTCGAAGTTCTTGTTCTGGAGATAGTAGTTTACCATCTGACCAAGATACATAGGATCCTGATCGCCATAAAGGCCAAAAGCTTCTTCAGAAAGGGCAAGAAGAGCTTCAGAGTTTTTCGCACCATCAGCTACGGCGATTGCATAGTCATAGAGCTGCTTCTTGCTATAGCCTTTCGACTTAGCGAACAAGAAGGCCTTGAGAGCGTCTTCCAGATGATTGCCCTGCCATGCTGCAAGTGCCTGGTTGAAGGCGATTTCACCCAAAATTGTATCGGCAGGAACCGAAGTGAGCTTTTCGCGGAACGACGGATTCTGAGGAATCTCATTGAAGATACCCCATGCACGATATGCACCATCATAGTCCTTGGCATTGTACAGATCTGCACCGGCATTGGTGAAATCGGTGAAGTGACCGGCAATGGTACTTACGATATCCTTTGAATATTTAGGCTTAACCTTTCCCTTCTCGTTGGGCACGGAATCGAGAGGAAGAGCCTTTACATACATATCATATCCCTGGATGAGCAGTTTGCCCATCTTCACATCGTCACCATCCTTAGTTTTGCCAAACTGTTTGAGGCCAAGGAGGTTGTCATAGTCCTTGAAGGAAGCCTTGCCAGGAATGTAGTAGGTCTGTGCAAGCTGAGCAGTTTCGGGGTTGGTAAAGGCAGGTGTGATGATGGTCATCACTGCTGCTGCATCTTTACCGCCTTTCATGGCCTGTTCGGCTTCTTTAAGCACGCTCGTCTGGGCGCCTGCAGAGGCGCATACGGCGAGACCCAAAGCCAAAATAGTGATTTTTTTCATCTTAAGGTAATTATTATGGATTAAAGTTATTCTTCTGTTGATTCTGTCTCATCTACATCTTCCTCTACTACCTCATCGTCGATTTCAACTTCGGCTTCGAGGTTGAGTTCGGGAAGCTCTTCAGCATCTGCGGCCACCGTTTCGACAGCCTCGTCCGGATCGGCATCCACACAGCAGACGGAAGCGATAGCATCGCCACGTTTTTCAAGATTGATGATACGCACGCCCTGTGTAGCACGACCCATCACGCGGATATCAGCTACATGGATTCTAATTGCCACACCGCTCTTGTTTATGATAACAAGATCATTGTCATCGTTTACACTCTTGAATGCTACCAACGAACCGGTCTTATCGGTGATGTTCATAGTCTTGACGCCCTTGGCTCCACGACGTGTCATTCGATATGCATCGAGAACAGAACGTTTACCAAAACCATTCTGCGACAAAGTAAGAACGGTATTTTCAGTATTCTCGTTCATGGCAATGAGGCCCACAACAGCATCCGAACCGTCTTCATCTATTCGCATACCGCGCACACCTGTCGACACGCGACCCATGGCACGGAGCTGGCTCTCGTGGAAACGGATAGTGCGGCCATTGCGGTTAGACATAAGTATCTCGCTGTTTCCATCGGTAAGCTCGACCCCAACAAGTTTGTCACCTTCACGGATGATAAGCGCTTTCTTACCTTTGGCAAGTACTCGGGCATACTCAGTGAGAGCGGTCTTCTTTATAAGACCATTCTGAGTTGCGAATACAAGGTAGTGTGTCGATGTATATTCGGGATCATTAAGATGACGGCATGATATGTATGCGTTCACGCTGTCACCCTGCTCGATGTTGAGAAGATTCTGCAATGCACGACCCTTGCTGCTCTTGGTTCCTTCAGGAAGCTCGTATACTCGCATTTTGTATACGAGACCTCTATCAGTGAAGAATAACATCGTATCGTGCATCGATGCGGTATATATATGTTCGATGAAATCGCTGTCGCGTGTATCAGAGCCCTTGGCTCCAACTCCACCACGGTTTTGCGCACGGAAATCAGCAAGAGGAGTGCGCTTGATATATCCCATATGCGATATGGTGATAATCATGTCGTCGTCGGCATAGAAATCCTCTGCATTGAAAGTGCCGGCAGTATAGTCGATAGCTGTACGGCGAGCATCGCCAAATTTTTCACTAACCTCACGGAGCTCTTTCTTAATGAGTTCCCGAAGCACGTCGGGATCATTGAGTATAAGCTCGAGTTCGGCTATGCGGTGATGGATATCATCGAGATCTCGCTGAAGCTCTTCGATTGCCAGGCCGGTAAGAGCGCGCAGACGCATGTCGACGATAGCCTGCGTCTGAGGTTCGGTAAGACCAAAGTGGGCCGACAGTGTGGTGCGGGCCTCCTCGGTGGTTTTCGAAGCCTTGATTATAGCGATGACTTCATCGATGTTGCGCACAGCAATCATGAGTCCTTCAAGGATATGAGCGCGCTCACGGGCCTTGCGGAGTTCGAATTGTGTACGGCGTGTCACCACTTCATGCCTGTGGTCGATGAATGCCGATAATATTTCCTTTAGGTTCAAGGTTTTCGGACGTCCATTTACAAGTGCCACATTGTTGACACTGAATGACGACTGGAGTGCCGTAAGCTTATAAAGTTTATTAAGCACAACGTTGGCATTGGCATCCGATTTGAGTGTGATGACAATACGCATGCCATCGCGGTCGCTCTCGTCGTTGATATTGGATATGCCATCGATACGCTTTTCGACAACAAGATCGGCAATATTCTTTATGAGTTCGGCGCGGTTTACACCGTAAGGAATCTCGGTGACAACAATAAGTTCATGGTCGGCCTTCTGCTCGATCTCCGCCTTTGCACGGATAAGGATACGGCCACGACCGGTTTCATATGCCTCGCGGACTCCGTCGTAACCGTAGATGATACCACCGGTGGGGAAGTCGGGCGCGGTGATGATTTTCGAAAGTTCTGAAATCTCAAGATCAGGATTATCGAGCAGTGCGATGCATGCGTCGATAGACTCGCGGAGATTGTGGGTCGGCATATTGGTTGCCATACCTACGGCGATGCCTGATGCACCGTTCACCAGCAGATTGGGGAAACGCGTAGGCAGAACCACCGGCTCCTTGCGGGAATTGTCGTAGTTGGGCTGAAAATCGACAGTATCTGCATCAATATCACGCAACATTTCCTCGCCAAGGGGATCGAGGCGAACCTCGGTATAACGCATGGCAGCAGGCGAGTCGCCGTCGATGGAGCCAAAATTTCCGTGTCCATCAACAAGAGTATGACGCATCGACCACCACTGGGCCATACGAGCCACCGTGCCATATATCGAAGAGTCGCCATGGGGGTGATACTTACCCATGACCTCTCCAACGCAGTTTGCCGATTTCTTATGAGGTTTATTACTGTTATTGCCCATTTCATTCATACCGAAAAGCACGCGGCGGTGAACTGGCTTCATGCCGTCGCGCACATCGGGCAGGGCTCGCGACACAATCACCGACATTGAATAGTCGATGTATGCCGTTTTCATTTCGCTTTCGATATTGATTTTAAAGATGCGGTCTTCTTCCAACATGCGATAAAAAGATGTTAGTTAAGCGTCTCTATACACCGTCGGCTCACTTTGCGCGGCTTCCGGCCTTTCACGCCATAATATCACACAAAGGTACTGTTTTTTTTCGACATGGCAAGCGCTTTATACGCGCGCGTGCGCGATTTTTTTGCATCGACAAATAAAAAAAGCAAAACCACAGACTCCTTTGCGGGAATCTGTGGTTTCATATAGTGGACTGTAATATTATTCAGCCTTACCTGCGCTACCGAGCACATTCACGATTTTGTGACGGTAGAGTTTTTCCATGTTGTCGCGAGCCGGACCGAGGTACTTGCGGGGGTCAAATTCAGCGGGCTTTTCAGCAAATACACGACGTACAGCGGCTGTCATAGCGAGACGGCTGTCGGAGTCAATGTTGATTTTGCAAACAGCGCTCTTGGCAGCCTTGCGGAGCTGTTCTTCGGGAATACCGATTGCATCGGGAAGTTTGCCACCGAACATGTTGATGGTGTCAACTTCTTCCTGAGGAACGGACGACGAACCGTGGAGAACGATGGGGAAACCGGGGAGTTTTTCCATCACAGCATCGAGAACGTCGAATGCCAGAGGCGGGGGAACGAGCTTGCCTTCAGCGTTGCGGGTGCACTGTTCGGGAGTGAACTTATAAGCGCCATGGCTTGTACCGATAGAGATAGCAAGCGAGTCGCAGCCGGTGCGGGTAGCGAAGTCGATTACTTCTTCGGGGTCGGTGTAGGTGTGGTGGTCGGACGATACTTCATCTTCTACGCCAGCGAGAACGCCGAGCTCGCCTTCGACTGTTACATCGTGCTGGTGAGCATAGTCAACAACCTGCTTTGTGAGGGCCACATTTTCCTCGTAGGGAAGGTGCGAGCCGTCAATCATCACGCTCGAGAAACCGCTGTCGATGCAGCTCTTGCAGAGCTCAAAGCTGTCGCCATGGTCGAGGTGAAGCACAATCTGAGGATGCTCCCAACCAAGTTCCTTAGCATATTCCACTGCACCTTCTGCCATGTAGCGAAGAAGGGTTGCGTTGGCATAGTTGCGGGCGCCTTTGGAAACCTGAAGGATAACAGGCGATTTTTCTTCAGCTGCAGCCTTGATGATAGCCTGAAGCTGCTCCATGTTGTTGAAGTTGAAAGCGGGGATTGCATATCCGCCGGCGATGGCCTTCTTGAACATCTCGCGGGTGTTTACGAGGCCGAGATCTTTATAATTTACCATTGGTTATATAGTATAATGTAGTTTTGTCGTTATGCCGGGGTGAGAAAAGCACGATGCTCTTTTCGGGCGCAAAGTTAGCAATTTTTTTCATGACACAATATTAAAAAATCTTTTTTTCGCGGCCCTTTTTGCCTGCCGCGTTCTTTTTTATGTATCTTTGTGCTACTAAACCCATATCAAATTTTTATGAATTACATAATTGACCAAAGCTATGATTTCAGGGTATGCCCGCCCGACACCCCCCAAGACGATTATTTCAATCTTGAAGTTTCATTCCATGGCGGCAGCTCCATATATCAACTTCCAAAATTATCATTTCAAAAACGAGAGAATTATAAGACCCCTGCGTTCATCTCATGTAGAGTGAAAGGTTTTTCCGAAGACGGGTCCCCGATACTAACGCCGCTCATAGCGCCATATGTCTATGAGTTATATTACAATAATTTTTTAAACAACGGTACATTTGAATGCGAGGTAACTTCAGTACCGGCAAAGCCGGCGGAAGAGCCATTTATGATACGCGATAGAAATGGCATATTCTTTCGACTGAACGAACCGGAAGGCCTGCTTGTAAAAGGACAGATTGTCCGGTGCAAGTTTTTGAAACTCACACCTCGATATTTCATGATGATGCGCGTGGACGAAGGCGCCAAAATGCCTTTCTATACTCCGGATGAGCTTTTTTCTGCCGTTGCCATGCCTCCCGTGCTCCGTCAATTCGTACATCGGCACATCCTCTCCTTGCCAGAAATGCAACCATGTGCCACAGAAATTAAGTCAGGGCAGCCCCGATGGGTGCTATCGGCAGCGAATGCGGTACTATCGCATCTGTCGGAGTGGTTCCGCTCTACGAGTTTACACAAACATGGCAATCTCTACCGCAGCCTCATCAACTACATGCGCGAGATCACTCTCTATCTCCTCGAAGGCTCTGCATTCCTCAACGCAGTGTCGCCGGAGGAACGCCGAGCGCTGCAGGACCGTCTTACAAAAATTGTGGAAGCGCTCCAACCATTCGATCGCATGGTCGAACTGGTACTGGGCAATAATCAGGATGATTTCGTTGAGAAACTATTCGACAAACTTAGCAAATCCGGATATCTATATCACCCGGCCAAACAATTCGCTATACTGATGCTGATATTCAGGCTTCAGCCCGACAAGGTGGGATACTATCTGAGCCGGATTTTCGAAAGCATATTTGGCCGAGATCTCGAAAACTGGAAGCGCGAACCATTCCGCAGCGCATTTGTCGAACAATTCAAAATCTATGTAGCTCAGGCACGTCACGAAATCGACATGTATCCTCAGGCCGATAGCCGTGAGCAGAAAAAAAATGTCGAGACCATAATAATAGCTATGGCGCTCGAACTGCTGCTGTCGGAAAACGGGGTTGATCTGACCAAAACTTATTCGCTGTTTTTCCGCTATATATCTCTGCTCAGGCCGTTGAATACCGAGGCGTTGCTGTCAAAATCATTCCTTTCTCTCATGGGTGGCGATTCTTATATGAGGCTCGACTACGCTCAACTGAAAGAGCCCATGATGATGATGACCAATGCAACAGTACTCCCCTCGCCCAATATCCTGCCAATGATAAAAGGCACACACCGCTATTCAAATGGATCGGTGGAAATAGCCATATCATCGGATGGCATAGAAATCACGCCGGCAAACACACAAAAGTATCACGACAATGTAATCCCCGACGGATTAATGCCATGGCTATCTCCCAAGGTTTCAATCAACGGCGTACCCGGCATCGCAGGATCCCGCATGAGAAAACTGTCCGAGCACCAGAACTGGTGGCAAGCAATCGAGACAGCCTTGTTCGACACCCCTACCCTCGTTCCTAAATCCGAAGACACGGAAGAACGTCCCAAACGGAGAGCCGACATAGGAGATGAAGTATATATTGCGATTGATTCAATTGATGATTTTTACACATCTAACCCGACCTTCAACTGCCATATAGAAGACACTGAATATCTCGACGGAACCGGAATTCTAAAAAGAGATATGATTGTAGGCTATAACCTGAAACAACCATCGGAAAGCGCCTTCAAAGACAACGATGGCAATAAGTACGGATTTCTTGCAAAGATAATGGGAATTCGACCCGACGGTTCATACATTTTCTCATTGCGCGATGAAGTCGATAGAATTTTGGAAGAGAACATAGACTTCGACACAGAATATCTGGCAGTGATAACAGGTATAAATGAACGTGACTACAGTGCAATCGCACGCAAAGGATTCGGCCTCTTTATAGAGAAGAGCTCGGAGGCAGAATACATTGTAGGCGACATAGTGCGATGCCGCATAAATCAAAAAGGAAAGCAAGGCGCAGTGCGTGCATATATAACGGAGCACACCTTTGATCCTGAAGATAAATTCGACAAATCGATTGCTTTCGCCAATATAATGATGGAGCTGAGCGTGGGCATTTGCGACAATACCCACGACAAGGCCCAGGAGGACCTTATGCGAGACATCGACGAGATACTACTGCCCGATGACATACGTGAGATCGTCGAAATCATGCGATTCAAGGCCATAGCAGAGTCCGACCTCATAAAGGCCTATGACTATCTACGCTTCAGCCGACTTCTTGCCATGGCAATCGCCGACACCAATCTTGCCGACGGTCTGGGTACACATGCGGCGCTGTTGACTCTGCACCAATATTTTGCCACCAATAACCGCATTGACTCCGAAAAGCTTGAAAGTCTTAGAGGCCAGGCCTCGGGCAACCCTTTGCTATCCATGATTTTCCGGCGTCTTGAACTCGTATCTTGGCTTGGGCGGCAAGAATGCAATGCCCTACTCTACGAAAATATTGCTGCGCCAGCCAATGAGCTCGAAGGCAATATCGCGGCCATGGTATTATCGTATAATCTTGTCCAGACATCCGATACCGGAGACAGCGCTATAGCTGCAAGCATACGGAGCAAGATTATGGAAAAACTGAATGTCAACTATGAGACAAGACGTGGTAAATACTACGGTTCTGAATCCAAATATCTTGAATTCAAAACATCTCTGGTATATCCGGCTGTGGCACCCGGCATGGAAATGCGCGAAAATCCGACCGAACAGCAGTTCCATATTCTCAGCCGCATAGCCGGCATGCTCAACGCCACAGGAGGTCGCCTATATCTTGGAGTGAACAACGACGGATATGAGGTGGGGCTGCACGATGATTTTAAATACTACGAACGACATCGTGCTGTAGCGGGCACCTATCAGTTCAAAATTTCAACCGTCGACAATCTTTGTGTTTTCCTCGAGAATCTCATAGACATTGCTTTCGGCTCAACCATAGCACGTAAAATAACCATAGCCGCCGACGACGAAGCCGAGAAGGAAGTTGTGCTTATAAGCATCGAAGAATCTCTCGATCCAGTATTCCTTGACAATCGGCTTTTCGTGCGGCAAAGCGGCCAGTCGACACGGGAGTACCACGGAAAAGACATCGATGATTTCGTAAAAGAAAGAGCGGGACTACAGGCCGAACGCATGCATCTGCTATCATTGGAGCATACGGTCTCGCCCATACCCGATAACAATACTCTGCAACAGCCCAAAACTCAGGAAAAGGCAAAGGCGCAGGCGACAGACGATTCACGGATAGAAGTTTCACACACTACACCCATAATCGCCACCTCGCAATGGCGTCCGAACATCCTTCATAGCTGGGAAAGCGGATATGCAGAACCTGCCGGATATCTATATTTCACAGATGAAAACAAAATCGAGTTTTCTCAGAACGACTTATATAAAGAAACCGGCGAAGACAACTGCAATCTTGCTTTGGCAATTCCACACGAACTTGCCGATGCTTACCTGGTGCTCGGTTTCGCAGGCGACAGAGCCATGAAAGTTCCATTGTCTGAAATTTACGACAAATGCTCCAACAGTCCGACCAGATATCACACCGATGACAAGCTGATGTTCGCTGCATTGGCCTCCAAAGATGATGCTCTGATATGCATAGTGGCAGACAGCGGCAACTCGCTATGGCGCCGCGGAGTGATGGTGGCACAGATAGAAACCGCCCATCTCAATGGCTCCCCACGGCGTATTCACGATGCCGTGACCGACCATACCGTGCTATGGGAAATCGCCGATTCGTCTGCTATTCCGGCTATTAGCGACTGCTTGCACGAAAATCTCGCGGCAAGACGCATTGGAGTTACTCTAAGAGTCAAGGAAAACACGCCCGCAACGGCCGATAAACTATCTGAAACGGTAAATAAATGCAAACCGGCAACCATATGAAGGAACCGCTATTTTCGATAATCACAGTATGTTACAACGCCGAAGCGTGTATAGGTTCCACACTTACCAGTATAGACGTGCAGAGCTTCACCGACTACGAGCACCTCATAGTCGACGGTAAGTCGTCCGACGCTACGCTGAACATAGTTGCAACGCACGATAATCCTCTGCGGAAAGTCATCAGTGAGCCCGACAAAGGCATATACGATGCAATGAACAAAGGTATAGCCCATACTTCGGGAAAATATCTTATATTTCTCAACGCCGGCGATTGCTTCCATTCTCCCGGAACACTTGAATCGATAGCAAAGACAATAAACGACAACGACTGTCCAGGCATCGTATATGGCCAGACCGCAATCGTCGATTCACAAGGACAGTACCTCGGCCCCCGTCATCTCGAGGCTCCTGCCAAGCTAACACTCGACAGCTTTGCCAACGGCATGGTGGTATGCCACCAGGCTTTTGTAGCATTACGCCGCATTACAGGTAAATATAATACGGCATATCGTTTTTCGGCCGATTACGATTGGTGCATTCAGTGCCTGATGCATTCGAGGAAAAACATTGGGATGGCCTCGGAAATCCTTATCGACTATCTCAACGAGGGTGCCACCACACACAATCACATGAGTTCGCTTCGAGAGCGATTCCGGATAATGTGCTACTATTACGGCACTCTTCCTACAATATGGCGCCATATACGTTTTCTCGGAAGGGCTCTAAAGCGTAAAATAAAGAAATAACATCACAGTCAAGTCTAAACGCTTTCTTAAAAAGACCCATCATATGATACTATATAACACCACTTTCTGTGTCGACGAGCCTTATGCCGCCGAACTCATCGACTTTCTGAAAACAACATTTATCCCTGCCGCATACGACAGCGGCCTCTACCATGCGCTGCTGACACGCGTAAGGGCACCTCGAGAGCAAAACGGCCTAAATGGCAATTACACGGTGAGCTATGCGCTCCAACTGCGTGTACCTACCGATGAGATATGCCATAAATTTGTCGACGATGTGCTCCCTCGTATTTTTTCCAATATGGGACATAACCTGCAGCAGTCATTGCATGTATACTGCACCGAGCTCGATGTAATCCACGACCACGACCGCGATGGAGACAGCCGTTAAGGAATCCGACCGCATTATAATAGGAATCGACCCGGGTACAAATCTGATGGGTTACGGCATTTTGGGCATTAAAAGTCGAAAACCGTTTCTCATTGCCATGGGTGTTATAGATCTACATCGTCTGGGGGACCACTATACACGTCTGGGCCGGATATACGAGCGTGTAAGCATGCTTGTCGAACAATACTGTCCTGACGAGATGGCTATCGAAGCTCCATTTTTCGGTAAAAATGTACAATCCATGCTAAAGCTTGGGCGAGCTCAAGGAGTGGCAATGGCGGCCGCCCTATCGAAGCAAGTACCTATCACCGAATACGAGCCACGCAAAATCAAACAGGCGATTACCGGAAATGGAGCCGCATCCAAAGAACAAGTTAAAGAGATGTTGCGGCGAATCCTCTCCATATCAGATGCCGCTCTTCTTCCTCAACTCGACGCAACCGATGCTCTCGGAGCTGCACTTTGTCACTTCTATGAGTCCTCGAAACCCTTGGCGCCTAAAGGAGCTTCATCCTGGAAAGATTTTATAGCGCGCAATCCCAATCGAGTAAAAACATAAAGAAAGGAACACGTTCCCGAGTTGGCAAACCGGAGAACGTGTTCCTTTCTTTATGTTATTTTGTCAGACAGATTAACGTGTAAGAATGATATCCTTCTCCTTAGCCATACGGCGAAGATTGAGAATAGCATAGCGCATGCGGCCAAGCGAAGTATTTATGCTCACGCCTGTCTGTTCTGCGATTTCCTTGAACGACATATCCTTATAGTATCGCATGGTCAGAACCTCCTTTTGTGGATCGGGAAGTTCGCTGATGAGAGCACGGACATCGCTCTCTATCTGAAGATCGATCATGGCATCTTCAATGGTATCCTCCGCGAGTTCTCGGCGATTGAGGATGTCATAGTCAGCATTATCCGACGAAATGCCGGCTTCCGACTTCTCTGCGCGGAAAGTATCTATGGCAAGGTTGCGGGCGATGCGGGAAATCCACGCGGAAAATTTCCCGAAGTCCTTATAGCGACCTTGACGGATAGTCATGATAGCCTTAACAAAGGTTTCCTGAAAAATATCGTCGGCGACATCGCGGTCGCGGACAATCTGGAGTATATAATTAAACAATTTGGTCTTATGCCGCGATAAAAGCACGTCGAATGCCGCATTATCGCCTTGTGCATAAGCTGCCACCAACATTTCATCGGTAAGCTCAGTATATTTCTGCATTTCTATTCTTGGTTTGATTAGAGTAGAAGTATCCTATAGGCAGACTGGTTTTAATCGGTTTATATTAAATTTGGAGATACAAAATTACAAAACATCTGTCAAATCAGCAACATTTTCATTGTGTGATTTGCTTTATTTAACCATTTTGACACAATATTTCGCAATCGACTTTTTTCAGACATGGAATCAAACTATTAATAGTCATGCACAATAAAGAATACCGAGAACTCGTTAAGATAAAAGAAAACACAAAATTTTCTCAAAAAACACTCCTTACCCCCCCCCACTGCCTATGGAGAAATGTTCTACCCAACATCCATCTTTCGGAGTAGCTTTCCGGCCGTCGCGCCCCCGCACGACATTAAACAGGATAAAGCCAGCAACGGAATCGCCCAAACCTGAGACCATTGCCTTCCTGCGCCAATTTGCCCGGGCTTTCTACAACACGGGCATCGCACACTCCGGCATCGTGTTAAATTGAAATACAATCGCGTCCCTCTCAACAATAAAAACGTCGGGACGCGATTGTTTTTTTGCTATTTCGAAATCATTGATTAAATTTGCGCTAACAACTCGTCAACATAATTTCTTTACGTTATGAAGAAACACAACTTCTATGCAGGACCGTCGATACTGAGCGAATACACCATTCGCAACACGGCCGATGCCATCATCAATTTCGCCGATATGGGACTTTCAATTCTTGAGGTCTCCCACCGCAGCAAGCAATTCCAGGCTGTAATCGACGAAGCCTCCGCTCTGGTCAAGGAGCTTCTTGAAGTACCCGAAGGCTTCCACGTGCTGTGGCTCGGCGGTGGTGCGTCGATGCAATTCTGCATGATACCCTTCAATCTTCTGGCTAAGAAGGCTGCATATATCGATACCGGCACATGGGCATCCAATGCCATTAAAGAAGCACGTCTATTCGGTGAAGTCGATGTTGTCGCATCTTCTAAAGAAGCCGGATACACCTTCATACCGAAAGGCTTTGAAGTACCTGCCGACGCCGACTACTTCCACTACACCTCGAACAACACTATTTATGGCACGGAAATACGCAAGGACCCCACAGTTCCTTGCCGCATGGTAGCCGACATGAGTTCCGATATTTTCTCCCGTCCTATCGATTTCTCAAATTACGATGCCATCTATGCCGGAGCACAGAAAAACCTCGCACCGGCCGGTGTCACTTTGGTGATTGTAAGAGAAGACGCTCTTGGCAAAGTAGACCGTCCCATCCCCACCATGCTCGACTATCGCACCCACATCAAGAAGGGTTCGATGTTCAACACACCTCCGGTACTTCCCATATTCTCCGCACTTCAAACCCTGCGTTACTACAAGCAACTCGGTGGCATAACTGAACTTGAACGCCGCGACCTCGAAAAAGCCGCATATCTCTACGACGCCATCGATTCATCCAAGATGTTCCAGGGCACTGTTACAGATCCAGCCGACCGCTCGATCATGAATGTATGCTTCGTAATGACAGAAGAATACAAGCCTCTCGAGGCAGACTTCATCGAATTCTGCGCTCAACGCGGTATTGTAGGTATAAAAGGCCACCGTTCTGTAGGCGGTTTCCGTGCATCTCTCTACAATGCACTTCCCATCGAAAGTGTCAAGGTACTTGTCGATGCCATGCACGATTTCGAAACAACTCACTAAAATCAGCTACGCATATGAAAGTTCTCATTGCAACAGAGAAACCATTCTCGAAAAAAGCTGTAGAATGCATGCGCGAGGTAATAGAAGGTGCCGGACACGAATGCTCGCTCTTAGAAAAATACACCTCGCCCGAAGAACTGCGCCAAGCCTGCGCCGATGCAGATGCATTGATTGTGCGTAGCGACATAGCCGACGCAGCTCTCTTTTCAGCAGCGCCGAATTTAAAGATCGTGGTACGTGCTGGTGCTGGTTACGACAATATCGACCTCGAAGCCGCCACAAAAGCCGGAGCCGTGGTAGAGAATACTCCCGGCCAGAATTCGAATGCTGTAGCAGAGCTCGTGATTGGCATGGCCATACTTGCAGCCCGAAACAACTACGATGGCACCACCGGTTTTGAGATCACCGGAAAACGCCTGGGCCTTCAGGCTTTCGGACAGGTTAGCCGCCATGTAGCCGCTCTTGCCAAGGGCTTTGGAATGGAAGTCAAAGCCATCGACCCATACTGTCCCGTAGAGGTCATGGCCGACAATGGTGTCGGAGTAGCAGAATCACTTTCAGAACTCTATTCTACCAGCGATGTACTATCCATACACATCCCTGCGACACCTGAAACCGTAGGCTCAATAGGAAAAGAACTGATCGGAAAACTGCCCAAAGGCGCTATCCTTATCAACACTGCAAGAAAGGAAGTGATAAACGAAGCCGAATTGGCTGAAATACTTCAGGAAAGACCTGATCTCAAGTATTTCGCCGATGTAAAGCCCAAGAATGCCGATGAGCTCAAGGAACGCTTTGGCAACAGAGTTTTCTTTACTCCTAAAAAGACAGGAGCACAGACAGCCGAAGCCAACCTCAATGCAGGTGTAGCGGCAGCCCGCCAGATTGTGGCGTATTTCGCTGATGGGACCGACCGTTTCCGTGTAAACTAAAACCGGTCGCAACAAATAACATTGATATAAAGGCCGGAAGGACAAAATCCTTCCGGCCTTTATTATTCACAAATCATCTCTTTTTCACCATTGGCCGCACTTGATTTTCCTTTTTTCACATTTTCACCAACCATTTTGACATTTAAAACGGCTCGAAAAGACATAAAACTTGGAATTAATGCTTACCTTTGCATATGCTAACCTTTAAAAACACGTTCTTTTGATGGACATGCAAATTGACTGGGCAAATCTGCCTTTCGGATATTTTCCGACCGACTACAACGTTCGATGTGAATTCCGCGACGGCAAGTGGGGTCCCATTGAGGAAACAAAGTCTGACACAATAAACATCCACATGGCTGCCACAGCGCTCCACTATGGACAAGAGCTCTTCGAAGGCCTTAAAGCTTTCCGTGGCGCCGATGGCAAGATACGCATTTTCCGCCTTGAGGAAAATGCAAAGCGTCTTATAGAATCGGCAAAAGGCATACTTATGGAGCCGGTGCCGGTAGAACTGTTCAAGGAAATGTGCATCCGCGCTGTCAAACTCAACGAGCGATTCATTCCGTCCTATGGCAGCGGTGCATCCCTGTATATCCGACCGCTTGAAATTGGTCTCACTCCACGCATTGGCGTTAAAGAAGCCGATGAGTTCCTGTTTATCATCATGGTAACTCCGGTCGGACCCTACTTCAAAGGTGGTTTCCAAAACACCAATATATGCATAATGCGCGATTACGACCGCGTGGCACCACGTGGAACAGGCCGTTGGAAAGTTGGCGGCAACTACGCTGCATCTCTCGGCGCCGGTCATCATGCACACGAGATGGGCTACTCCGCAGTTCTTTATCTCGACCCCAAAGAGAAGAAATATCTCGATGAATGCGGCCCGGCAAATTTCTATGCAATCAAAGACGGTAAATACATTACACCTAAGTCCGACTCGATTCTTCCTTCGATCACCAACATGAGCCTTATGGATCTGGCTCGCGACATGGGAATAGACGTGGAACAGCGCCATATTGCGGTGGAAGAACTTGCCGACTGCAGCGAGGCTGCCGCATGTGGTACCGCAGCGGTATGCTCTCCTATTGGTGAAATCGATGACATTGATACCGGCAAAAAATATATATTGTCGAAAGACGGAAAACCGGGTCCTGTAACCACTCGGCTCTACAATGCCCTCAACGCCATACGTCTTGGCGAAGTACCCGACACATTTGGATGGAACACAATCGTGGAATGACTTCCTGCAACTGGCAACAAATAATAGATAACATATATCCCGTAGACCGAAAAGTCCGCGGGATTTTGTTGTCTCACAGCGCGTCCGTGGCGAATCTTGCTACAGACATAGCATCACATCTGCGACTTGATATACCATCCGATGAAATAGAGACAGCCGCCATGCTTCACGACATAGGCATAATAGCTACCGATGCGCCCGGAATCGACTGCCACGGTAGCCAGCCATACCTATGCCATGGGGCGGTCGGGGCAGATATGTTGCGGGGCGCCGGAGTTCCCGAAATATACGCCCGTGTAGCCGAGAGACATACCGGAGCGGGCCTAACCTCCGATGAGATAAAAGAAGCAAGCCTACCTCTGCCACCAGACCGCACTTATATGCCACTTACCTTGCTGGAACGCCTGATCTGCTATGCCGACTGCTTCTACTCAAAAGGCGGAGACGGTCAGAAGAAAAACATAGAAAGGGTGAGGAAATCAATGGATAAATTTGGACCGAGCGTACGCCAACGATTTGAGAAACTTCACGAAGAGTTTGGGCCGGGCAATAAAGAAGTCTCTATGCCGTTATAATCTTTGAGTAAATGTATCGCAATGAAAATAAGATTCATACCCATTATTCTGGCTGCCGTAGCATGCCTTGCGTCGTGTAGTTCCCCAAAAACCAGTCTTCCATACTTCGTAGATATCCGTGAGGTAAAAGAAGGTGTACTGGATACCCTCGACTATCTTCCGACAATCAAACCCGACGACGAGCTATCCATTACGGTAAATTCCACCAATCCAGGAGCGACAGCAGTATATCAGATGCCAATGATAAATCCTGCCACGACATCTGAAATTGCCAAAACTTCGAGTCCCCGATTCCAGACATATATAGTAAACTCCAAAGGGGATATTACATTTCCGGAACTCGGCACAATACATGTAGAAGGACTAACGACCGAACAGCTGGCCGCTGAATTGACCCAAAAGATATCTAAAGATGTCAAAGACCCTCAGGTCGATGTGCGGATATTAAACTTTGAGGTTTCCGTTGGCGGTGAAGTAAGGACTCCTTCCCGTATACCCCTCTCGCGCCAACGAATGACTGTGCTCGATGCGCTCGCTCTCGCTGGAGATCTCACGGAATACGGCGAACGCTCCGATGTGCTTGTAATAAGGGAAGAGAATGGTCAGCGCACGTATACCCATCTTGACTTGAACAAATCCGAGACCCTCAACTCTCCATATTTTTACCTCAAGCAGAATGACTATATATACGTATCGCCCAATACGATAAAACAGTCCAATTCGCGCTATAATACTAACAACTCCTACAAGCTGTCGGTCATATCGACCGTTGTGAGTGCCACCTCTGTTGTGGCCTCGCTTATCATAGCCCTTGCAATCAAATAATCTTTTAAGCACATTTTCACATCGATGGCGGCTCACAAATCTGACTTTATCGATATTCCGGCATTAATACAACAATACATAAGTAAATGGTGGCTATTCCTTTTATCGATCGTATTCTGTGTTGGTGCGGCATTTATTTATATTCGTATTCACAAACAAGAGTTTGCAGTCCGCGCAAATGTGCTCATCAGCCAGGATGAGACAGACGCAACCTCTCCGGCTTCCATGGCGGGGATGTCGGCATTCGGAAGCTTGTTTGGAAATAATGGTTTTGTGTACGATGAAATTTTTATAATCTCATCACACTCCTTGTACCGAGATGTTGCAAAAGACTTATCACTGGGTACCACCTACTATGTGAAAACCGGTTTTCTGAAAAACGAGTTCGCATTTACCAACTACCCGGTAGCAGTTACTCCGGCAGCCGGCATGCTCGATACGCTATCCGTTGGCATTACTTTCAAATTGAATGTAAACAAAAACGGGAAAGCAACTATAGAAGGAAAAAGCCGCAAGAAAAAATTCACGAGGGTTAAGGATGTGACCTTACCTTATACCCTCGAAACCCCGTTCGGATTGTTCACATTTGCGAAAACAGAGTTTTTCCCTGCCGATGAAGGTGTGAAAGAAACTATTGTTGTCCAGGGATATGACAGTGCCGCTGAAGAGCTTGACTTGAATGTATCCAGTGAAATCGCATCCAAACGAAGCAATGTGGTTGAAATGGCCATAAACACCCCGTATCCCGTATACGGCAAAGCTGTACTCAATAAAATCATCGATCTCTACAATAAGCGAAGCATACGTCAAAAAAACGACCAGAATACCCTTTCGGCACAATTTATCGACGCACGACTCGCCATACTATCCAAAGATCTCAACGACATCGAAAGTGAGATTCAGTCCTATAAGCAGGATCGAGGAATAATCAACTTGGAGTTAGAGGCCACCAAGCAGTTCAAAAAGCAGACAGAGCTGGAGAACAATCTTCTCACACTGCGCACCCAACAAGAGATAATTTCCATGGCAAGCGAATTTATCTCAAATCCTGAGAACGCATATAGCCTCGTGCCTTTCAGTCTAAACTCTGAATCCGCGCCATCAGCTCTCGAGACTTATACGGCTCTCTTGCTTGAACGGCAGGACATGCTTACCAGTGCTCGCCCCGACAATGTTGCCCTTAAACTTCTCGACGAAAAGATAGCATCTCTGCGTAAAAATATTCAGACATCTTTTACAAAAGAACTTGAGAGTCTTAACATTCAGATACGCGACATTGAGAAAACCCTCGCATCAACAACAGCGAAGCTCGATAAAGCTCCGGCAAGAGAACGCGAGTACATCAATCTGCAACGCCAGCAAGAGCTAAAGAACACCTTATACATGTTCTTGCTCCAGCGCCGCGAAGAAGTTTCGATGGTGCTTGCCAATGCATTTCCCAAGGGTATTGTTGTAGACGAGGCTTTCACACTTAGCGAGCCTCTCGGTTTTGGCAAAAAAGCAATCTTGCTCCTCGCATTTATTTTCGCACTGATTCTTCCGCCTCTATATCTTTTCCTACGAAAAGTTATCACAAACCATATCGAACAGCGGAGCGATGTCGAGAAAGCTACAGACATACCTCTTCTCGGTGAAATGTGCGAAGACCATTCCGGAGAGAAGTTGATCGTCACAGAAGGCAATACATCCTCTGCGGCCGAACTTTTCAGACTCATGCGGTCCAATCTGCTATTTATACTGAACGATAATAACGACCGTGTAGTGCTGCTCACATCTTCGTCGCCGGGCGAAGGCAAAAGTTTCATATCGGTCAACATGGCCGCTTCACTTGCTGTACTCGGCAAGAAAGTTCTCCTTATAGGCATGGATATCCGCAAACCGGTGCTTTCCAAGTATCTCGGCATCTCTCCACGGTTTGGACTCACCCAATATCTATCATCATCAGACATAAAGCTTGAACAACTGATAACACCTCTTCCTGCTGCCCAAAATCTTGATGTGATCGTTGCCGGGCCCGTTCCTCCCAACCCTGCTGAATTGCTTGCATCAACTAAGGTAGATGAGATGTTTGCTGTTTTACGCACGCAGTACGACTATATTATTGTCGATACCGCACCTATAGGTCAGGTAAGCGACACATTCACCCTCAATCGTATTGCAGACGCTACAATCTTTGTATGCCGCGTGAACCGGACAAAAGCAGGTGTATTCAACGAACTGAACGAGATATACAGCCAGAAGCGACTTAAAAAACTATCGATAGTAGTAAACGGAACTTCTGCTCGAAAGAACTACGGTTACGGCAATAAATAAAGTGCACTCCACAGCTATAGAGTATACTAAGAGCAAGTCATTATCCAGCGAGCGTGTCTATCCATCGATAACACGCCAAAGCTGGATAACGGCTCTTGCGTTCATGCTGTCGCTATCGCTTACCGGACTTTTATTCTACCCTGCCCTGATTGTGTCTATCGCCATGATGGCAAAGGCATACCGTGAAAACAGATATAACTTTATCATAATGCTACTCCTATTCGGAGGTAGCTATGGCATGACGAAAGATACGACTCTACCTATAAAGGCCTACGACATATGTCTGATCGTATCTGTGATATTGGCCTTCATTTTCATCAAAGCTCCGATTGTCAAACGTACTTTGACAATAATTGTGGGATACGGCATAGGTTTGCTTATAATTGCATCTTTTTCGGCAGAGTTAATGTCCATACAACTATACACATGGCGAAATTATATTGCATTTATACTATTTATCATCCCGATTGTCGTATTCAGTCGTAAGGAATTCTCGCTACATGAGTTCTGGATTGCATTGATGCCGTATGTTCTCCTTGCATGCATATTTTATATTATCGATGGGTTCATTCTCTGTGGCAATGTTCTGATGCCGGCGACAGCAGCATCACGTCTGTCGACATTTTTCGATCCCCTCATGAGCCCATTCTCTTTCCATTTATTCCGGAAATATCCCCCGGGGCTCTTTCCCATGGTACTGGTGGTATACCCGGTAGCCAAGTACTATAAACTGCGGGTATGGCAATGGGCCGTAATTTTCATGGGACTGATGGCATCTCTTACATTTACGGTAATTACCGGCTTCTTTGCTGCATATATATTTTTCCGCTTCGGAATAAGACGTCTCTTTCAAACAATATTGATTGGCATAATGGCGATGGTTGCAGGATATTTTATCGACGGACTCCTGCCTGAAGTAAAAAAAGGAGACGTAATAGAGAGTAAACTGCGCATCAAATCGGGTGTAGATCAATTCTTCGAATTAATGGATGCAACCGACGATGAAGATATCGCCCAGTTTGCATCCGGCCGAATGGCACAGATTCTACCCAAAATAGAGATCATATCCGATGAAGGTCGACAACTTACAGGGCTTGGGTTCTTACATCCGGAGAAAAATACGGTCAACCGCTATGTAATTACAAACGAATATTACTCCGACATATCCGAAAATGAAGAAGTCGCCGCACTTGTCGAAGTTATCCCTGTGCAGATATATATATCTACAGGATGGATCGGACTTATACTCCATGTAATTTTCCTGATTCTACTCTACCTTCTCATACGGCGACTGAAGGAAAGTGCATACTTTATATCGGTGATATTTTGTTGCGTTTGGTTTGGGCTTGGAGGTTTCTGTGGACTGATATATGTACATGGACTTCTAATTGCAGCAGTGGCATTCTCAGCGGTAATTCTAAACTCGCGCAGTAGTCTACCCGGCTTCCCTAAAACCACACCACAGCCTATCTACAACAGGTTTCACCATTAAAGAAGCAGCTTTTGGTCACGGACCAAAAGCGTGTATATTACCTTATTTAGTTTCTCTCGGCATAAAAATAGGGGTCCATGTATACGACATGGGCCCCTATTTAAGCATTATGTGATGAGTTATCGTATGGGATGATATTCTACAAAAGCCTCGATAGCCTCATAGGACGCAAGGCCGAGCCCTTCGTAGAGCTGTGCAGTAGCGCGGTTTCGGTCTTCTGCACGCTGCCAGAAAAGACGGTCGTCATCGCCAAGGAATGGTGCGTTCTCCATCTGGCTCTGATGCTTGAGAATAGAATTACGCTTGAAGCGTAGCTCCTCGGGACTGATAGGCACCGCCATTTCAATGTGGTCGATTTCCCATTCTGCCCAGGCACCACGATACATCCATATACGGCAGTCCTGCATCCAAGGTTCGTCCTTAAGTTCATCGATGGCGGCCAGAACAGCATCGGTACATACTTTATGCGTTCCATGCGGGTCCGCAAGGTCGCCGGCTACAAATATCTGGTGTGGCTTAACGTCCTCGAGAAGTTTCTTCACGATATCCACGTCGCGCTCCGAGAGGTCGCCTTTCTTTATTGTTCCGGTTTCGTAGAACGGAAGACGGAGAAAATGGATGTTCTGCGGCTTTACTCCGATATAGTTGCATGCGATTGTAGCCTCAGCCTGGCGTATCATGGTCTTTATTTCGCGGATATCCGGAGTATCCGACTCCCCGGCTTTCTTATGCTTGAGGAACTCATGCACCTGATCGGACAGATTCTTGTATCCGTCGACATTAAATCCGAACTGCGGTGCTATTTTATCCATCATAAGGAAATATCGCACCATATCCTCATCGCCAACGGCTATATTACCCGATGTCTCATATGCCACATGCACATCGTGATGCTGGTCGACAAGACGCTTCAAGGTGCCACCCATCGATATTACATCATCGTCGGGATGCGGAGAGAATACAATTACTCGTTTGGGATAGGGCTTGGCTCGTTCCGGACGATATGTATCGTCTGCATCAGGCTTTCCACCGGGCCAGCCGGTGATAGTATGCTGAAGTTCATTGAATACTTTTATATTCACATTATAGGCCGAACCAAACAATGCGAGCAATTCGCCAAGACCCCAATCGTTGTAGTCTTTATCGGTAAGTTTAAGAATTGGCTTACCGGTCATGTCGCAGAGCCAAACAATAGCTCGACGTATCAGCTTATCATTCCATTCACACGACGTCACTTTCCATGGATGGCTAATGCGTGTAAGATCTTCAGCTGCCGGTAGGTCTATTACAAGTTTTGCATGGGGATGTCCTTGTAGAAGTGAAGCCGGCACGGCTGTGCTTGGCTCATCCTCTACAGTCTTCTTGACAATTTGCGCTCTATTCTCACCCCAGGCCATTGTAAGTACTCGCTTCGCACTTCTCAAATTGGCAATACCGAGAGTAATCGCCGTCGATGGAGCTTCGTCGCAATTATAATTCTTGGTTATTGCATGTCGGAGTTCATTGCCAAGCAGCACGAGTCGGCAATAACTTGCCTCGGGCGCACCTGCTTCATTAAATCCGATACATCCATGCGGTCCAACTTCAAATACCGCCACATCAATCCCGCCTTCGTTTGCGATTGCCTGTTCGTAGTCCTGACAGTATTCATACATTGTCTCTTTCGTAATCTCGGGATTAATTGTACGGATATTGCGCTCCTTTATATCGATATGGTCGAGCAATACTTCCTTGAGACGCTTGAGCACAGAAGGCCCTTCCGGATTAAGAGGGAAGAACTCATCTATTATGTATATAACGACATCCTTGAAACTTACAGCACCTTCCTGATATAGCTTTATCAAGCTTGCATATGCACGATGCGTGCTTGCGCCGGCACCGAGAGCAAGCACACACTTGCCTTTGCGGGCCACATAGCGGTTGATATACCGGGCCATTTCCGAGGCCACAAAGTCGCCACCGTCGGATGCCGTTTCGAAAATGCGTGTAAACAATTTCTCCTCGCGTCGCAGTGCTGCGAGCTCAATCTCATTATCAGGATTATAGTACCGCTTAGGTATCCTGTCGAGTTTGATTTGCGAGCTTAAATCAGTCTTCATGATAAATGTTGTATTATCTATTGTGTATTATGTTCGGTATAGGTATGCCTTAGACCAATATATCACTATCGATCTTTGAGCACAGCAAAGGTATGAAAAAAAATCAATCACCGATAAAAATCCGGGCGAATTTTACCATCAATATACAGCCCAGAGATGATTTATTGCGTATATTGCATCTATTGGCTATATTTGCAGCCAGAATACTTCTATACGTCCATTAACGATTATGAAAATAGCAGTCGCAGGCACCGGCTATGTTGGCTTAAGTATAGCTACCCTGCTCGCCCAGCACAACAGCGTAACAGCTGTAGATATAATTCCCGAAAAAGTATCGATGATAAACCGCCGTCAATCGCCGATACAAGATGAATACATCGAAAAATACTTCAAGGAGAAAAATCTGGATCTCATAGCGACTACTGATGCCGAACATGCCTATGCCTATGCTGATTTCATAGTTATAGCAGCTCCGACAAATTACGACCCGGTAAAAAACTACTTCGACACGCACTGCATAGAAGAGATTATCGATATAGTGCTGCGTGTAAATCCCGCCGCAACCATGGTTATAAAATCGACCATCCCGGTTGGATATACCACCTCACTTTATATAAAGTATGCCGAAAAAGGCATATCCTGTCTAAATCTTATATTCTCCCCCGAATTTCTACGCGAGAGCAAGGCACTTTACGACAATCTCTACCCGAGCCGTATAATCGTAGGCTATCCCATAATCAAAAATGGGGAGGAACATGAAGCTGCCAACCACGCTTTTTTGAAGCTGTCTGATCCGGAAAAGCTACGTGATAAAGCCAATACATTCGCCTCTCTGCTGCAAAAAGGAGCCGTGTTGGACGACATACCCACTCTACTCATGGGACTCAATGAGGCTGAGGCTGTAAAACTATTCGCCAATACATATCTGGCGCTAAGGGTTAGCTACTTTAACGAACTCGACACGTACGCCGAAATCAAAGGTCTCGACTCCCGCGCCATCATAGATGGCATCGGACTCGATCCCAGAATAGGTAACCACTACAATAATCCCTCTTTTGGTTACGGTGGATATTGCCTGCCAAAAGACTCCAAGCAACTACTTGCCAACTACGCCGATGTGCCACAGAATATGATGTCGGCCATAGTTGAGAGCAACCGTACCCGTAAAGACTTCATTGCCGATCAAGTGCTGAAGAAAGCCGGATACTACGACTACACCTCGGCGAATACATTTGGGAATGCTCCCGAACGGGAATGTGTTATAGGAGTCTACCGACTCACCATGAAGAGCAATTCCGATAACTTCCGCCAGTCATCAATCCAAGGAGTCATGAAGCGCATCAAGGCAAAAGGCGCCACTGTCGTAATATATGAACCCACTCTGCCTGACGGATCGACATTCTTTGGCAGTCGAGTCATAAACGATCTCGAACGATTCAAACAAATTTCCCAAGCCATACTTGCCAACCGATCGCATCCCGACTTAGCAGACGTATCAGAAAAAGTATACTCCCGCGATCTCTTCTCCCGCGACTAATAGCCTTAAGTGGACTGTGTTATATGGCACGGGCGAACATAATAAAGGCCATCATGGAGGATGATGGCCTTTTGATATTGTATGTGGTTTTACTTCGTATTTGCCCGGGAGGAGTTAACTTCGCTTACACGGGTAAGGCTGAATGTACCGGCTATGACAGCGAATCCGATGGCTGACCATAGGCATACGTGCACAGCATTTCCAATACCGGAAACGAGTGCGAATATCAAGGTTACCAGTGTTGCGCCCATGGTTTGCCCAACAAGTCGTGCGGTGCTTTGCATTCCTCCGGCACCACCGGTACGCTGAATGGGGGTTGCCATTACCATGACGATATTATTGGGTGTCTGGAACATACCAAATCCTATTCCGCATAGTACCATCCGCCATGCGATGTCCCACTCGCATGTAGCGTCCGGTGCAATAAGCAGCATCAGGATACCGAATGCGTATATGACCATGCCGAAAGTTGCTGTAAGGCCGGGATTGTGTTTTTCAACCCATCGGGCGGCAAGTGGCGATATTGCCATAGTTGCAAGTGGCCAAGGTGTCATTAGTAAGCCGGTGGTTATTTCTGAAAATCCATAGCAATTCAGGAATAAGAATGGCAGGGAGACCATAGCCATAATCTGAGCGATGAATGAGCATACCGAGGTAATGATGCTCTGGGTATATAGCTTGATTCGGAATAAATCGACAGGTAGCAGTGGGGATTCTTTATGAAGCTGTCTCCGAACATAAAATACTCCCACCGTGACCCCGATACAAATCATTACCGTCGACAAGATTACATTACCCTGACGGGCAAAACTACCTAAAGCATAGAATATAAGGCCAAACACAATCATATTCTCTACAGCGCTGATATGATCGAACTTTCCGGGCGTGTCGCGATGAGGATTCACCGGTAGTAAGCGACGTCCAAGAATGAATGCCAATATACCAAATGGTAGGTTTATAAGGAATAGCCAGTGCCAGCTGGCGACCGACAGGATAGCTCCTGCAATAGTTGGGCCGGCGGCAGTAGCTATGGCTATTACCATGGCATTCAGGGCAAGTCCGCGACCAAGTATATCGCGAGGATAAATCAGTCGTGTCAATGCAATATTAACTCCCATGACGCAAGCTGCCCCTATGCCTTGTAGTGCCCTGGCGAAGACAATCATGCCAAATGAGCCTGCAGCAGCACACAATGCTGAGGAAAGAGTGAATATGGCAACTCCACAAAGAAAACATTTGCGGTAGCTGAACAAGTCGCCCACCGATGACACTGGCAGAAGAAGCATGGTGATGACAAGCTGATATACAGTTACAATCCATATAGCAGTCGAATCCGACACAGAAAATTCTGTAGCCATAACCGGCAGCGCTACATTGACGACTGTAACATCAAGTACGGTCATCACCAATACAAGAAGTATCGCGATGACCGCAGTATAGTCTTTTATAGAAAATCGGGGATTCATTTAGCTTGCGCGAACAACCATTCCTTAACAGAAGGAATGCGATATGCATAGTCGAAAGAATACATATGCTCACTGCCATGGCCATCGGCCGGAAGCACCGTTCCTGGTTCGAATTGGAAGAGATTCACACCGGCTCCTTTTTCTAACATAGCCTGCGCCATATTGATTTGTTCCTGCTCGGGCAGCTTAGCGCTCCATTGGGCGAAGGTATACTTCACATCATCGGCCCTTGCAGCCTCTTCCATAGGCTCGATTTCGGCAAATGCTTTGCCTTTATCTCCCGCAATGAACCATACAAACCGATGCCAGGCTAACTCCTTGAAAGTATCGGTCGCCCAATGGCTGTCTACAAATATCGATGCAGCGAATGTTTCGGGATACGCGACATTATAATACATCGATATCATGCCGCCCATAGATTGTCCGGTAGTGTATAATTTGGACTTATCAACATTGTAGTTAGCAACGATATCGTCGACCATGCGTATCACAATATCGACTTCATCGGTATGCTCATAGGCATCATTGACGGCTACTCCGCTGAACTGAGGAACCAATACATAGCACGGATGGTCTTTCTGCCAATCATCGGTGGCCCATACAAGGCCGCCATAGCCCTGTGTAAGGGGACGTGTCACATCCGTACCCGGAGTACTTGCATCAGCAATAAAAAGCACAAGCGGACAGGCGGTATTCTCACCAGCGGTATCAGGCGTGTAAAGATTGTACATCATGGTTTTGCCTGTATCAGTATCTTTAAATTCATACTGTTTGAATTTTGGGAGGACTTCTTTGATCATGGACTGAAGCGTCGAATCCGATGACTTGTCGATTACGGGACCACCTCCTGGGTTGCCAAGTTGAGGCCCACCAGGCTTACCAGGCTTTGACTGCGGATGCTCGGACACATCATCTGCATTCGAGGATGTTGCGTCGGCTTTTGCAGAGCAGGAAGGCATCACTACGCAAGAGGCTACCATAAAAACTGATACTGCAATTCGGAGAATGTTCTTGTTCATAAGAATGATTTTCAATTGAAACGTGTCAGATATATTCCAAGATGTCCCGCCGCTTATGGGAGTTAACGACGGGACATCTATATTAAAAAGACTATTGAGATAAAAAAAGTTTAATACATCATGGCAAACATCCGGAATTTACTGGCGAATAGCCATAGAATATAAGCGCACACTTCTCTTCAATAGTTTACGGATTGTTTTCCATTTAGGGAATATAGCTCCAGGACGCACAGGCCCATATCCGATCATTATTATAAGGAGTGATATGATTGCTACGATTAAGAGCCATCCGTAAATCTCTTTCATAGAGACAATCAGGGCATGAACTTGTACCATACCATAAATCTCACCAACGGGCATATGAGCTAAAGCATCGTTGGCTCCGGTGGCAACACTTCCCAATAGTGCAGCATTCTTGGCCACAGTGTGTCGCAGAAATTCGCCGATAAGCGCCGGTCCGAAAGTCGCTCCCATTACAGCTCCGGTGAAGCCGTTCACTGTAAGAGCTTGTGGAAATACAAAGAAATGCATACCTCCCTGTAATATTGATGTAAGGAATACTATAGATATTATAACAGAGGCAGCCCCACGGATAAATAATGGAAGAAACAGCATTTCTTTTTCCAGCCCATAGTCTATGGTGAAATAGAAATAGGCAAGATAGAGGGCCGCCAGACCAAATCCAATGGATGTCATGGTACGGTAGCGCCATTTTCGCAGAGCAAAAGTATAGTATGTAAAAGCACATCCGACAACGATACCTACAAGTACATACCAGTTGAGATCGATCATGTTAGTCTCATCGTATCCAAGAATCACAGCTGCATAACTATGTTCAAATACATGCTCCGTAGCAAGCAGTGTGAAGAATACAAGATAGATAACTGTCGCACGAATCACATTTCTATTTGTAAGCGCAGTAAATGATATATATGGATGGTGCAGAAAACTTGCTCTCCATAGATTTATCGCCAGACTTAATATGCCGATCAGTGTGGCAAACTTTATTTCGGAGGCATCCCACCAATCGTAGAAATTACCATATACGCATATAAATGTGAATGCAAGCATGAAGACACTCCACAGACCGGCTCCAATCCAATCGATGCCAAGCAAAGGAATCTGCATAGGGCCCTTGACAGGTCGTACCAGAATCAGAACCATTATCATCATCAGAGCCAACAGTCCAATCATTATCCACTGCATATACTCCCATTGCTGATAGAATGCAGTATATACAGTACAGATACCGCTGAGCTGTATCACTCCATCAACTACAAGATAGACATAACAGAAGAAAATCGACATATCGCGCACAGGCGTAAGCCACAGTTGGATAGTGGAGTTACATACAAATGTGGCCCACATACGGAACCAACCTGCGACAAAGCACGTCAGCACAAGCACTGGTACAGAGTCGGTAGTGGCACATATGAAATTGGCCAGAATCAGCGCACCTCCACAAATCAGCAGCCCCATACGATTCGAGAACCGGAACTTAAGCCGGAACATGACTGCGAAATTTATCGACATGCCTACAAGCATGGCATATCCAGCCATGAGGATATCTTCCGGCATAAGTCCCGTGGTGCCGACCATGTCGGAAGCTGCGGCCAGATAAACGCCGCCTGAGAACTGGACTATTAGAACAAAGAAGATAAAGAGCCAGGGCTTAAGCCGCCGTGGAACGTAGTTTGGTACATCAGGGATGTCAAAAGGCCCCGGTGTACCGTGCCATTCGCCCATATCAATATTTCACCTCACATTCGACATTCATACCGGCACGAAGACGCTTCATATCCTCACTGCTGTTATCGCCGGTAAATTCTATGCGCACAGGCACACGCTGACGCACCTTCACGAAATTGCCTGCGGAATTATCCTGAGGCAGCATCGACAATTTTGCACCGGTAGCTTTAGACAACGACTGTACAACACCATGGAAAACCACTCCCGGGATCGCATCAACCTTTATTTCCACAGACGCGCCATCAGCGATATGATGAATCTGAGTCTCTTTGTAATTAGCGGCCACCCAGATTTCTCCTGCGTCCACTATATCGAGCAAAGTCTGACCGGGCTGTACAAGCTGACCTTCCTGGATCTCCTTGCGGGAAGTATAGCCATCGCAAGGAGCTGTTATAACAGTATACGAGAGATTTAGCTGTGCTGTTTCAAGCAGTGCCTTTGCAAGTTCCACTCCGGCATCATTCTGGGCTATGCGTTCTTTAGTTTCTGATACGACCGTCGACGTTGCCGACTTTTGTCGCGCCAACATCTCGTAGCGTGCTTTCTTGGCCGCAAAATCGGTATTGGCGGCATCATATTGCTGGCGTGTCACAGCATCTTTCTCCAGCAACTTGCTATAACGGGCAAGCTCCGTGGCCGCATGCTCCATAAGAACTTTAGCCTCAGCTATCGAGGCCTCGCTTACAGCTACATTTGCCGATGCCACATTCACGGTCCGATCGGCCACACCGCGGCCGGCAAGCGCATTCTGATAGTCAGCATTTGCGCGAGCTACTTGAAGACGCATATCGGCATCATCGATTATCACAAGCGTGTCGCCACGTTTCACATATTCATATTCTTTAAATCGTATCTCCTTGATATAACCCTGTATTCGGCTATTGACAGGTACAATCTGCTGTTCAATCTGAGCATTGTCGGTAAATTCGACATTTCCAAGATGAATGAATTTGCGTCCCACCCATACAACTGCAAGAATTATTACAGCAGCCGAAAGGACATACGATATGATTTTCTTTGTTCTGTGTTTCATATTGTTCCTGAAATGAATAGCAATTTATAATAGTAATAGATAATATTGATGCGTGCATTAACAAGCTGCTGTTCAGCATCAAGCTTAGAATTTGCAGCATCGAGCATATCAGTTATCAAGGCCATATCAGCGCTATAGCGAGTAGATGTAACCCCATAGTTACGCTCTGCAAGCTCCACGCTCTTTTCCTGAGTTTTGCACTCCTCATAAGCCTCAAGATACCGGATGTAATCAGCCCTTACGGCCAACTCAACTCCCTCGCGGGTCGCATCAAGTTCCTCCATAGAACGTCGGGTCGCCACTCTGCTCTTAGCCACCGACTTATTGGTCTTGAACAATGAGGACAAATTATAGCTTACGCCTACACCAACCCACCAATAACTTAAATTACGGTTAATTGGAGGAACTTCGACCAGAATCGGGCCATCAATAGTCCATCCTGCCTGCAGTCCTATCTTTGGCAAACGATCTGCACGCACGAGACTCTCTGCTTTGCGGCTTATTTCCACACCCGAACGCGCAAGTTGGAGCGATGGTGAATTTGCCGACGCCTCAGCCTGCCACCAACCTTCGCCGGCACGCGGCAACGCCCTGGCAAGAATCGTTGTATCCGGTTCCACCACAACATCCTGCTCAAGACCGGCTGTAGTCACGAGATTATCATTCAATATATCCAGCATATTACCGATGCGAATCAATTGCAATTCGAGATTAGACACAAGCAATTCATATCGCGTAATATCATTGCGCAAGGCAACCCCCTGCTCAAAACGAGCCTGCATATCGGCGAGCACCATTCGAGCCTGCTCAATATTATGCTCCACTACCCTCTTTAAATTGGAATATTTATAGAGGTCTAGATAGAATCCAGTCAGCTGGAATCGGATATCATCCCGGTTCATTTCGGTGGCAAACCGCGCAGCCGTAGTCTTTAGCTCGGCCAGTTCAATAGCACTTGTTATCGCACCGCCGGTATACAACGGTTGCGATACATTAATGGCTGCACCATCTCCGAAATGAGGAATTGGAGCCACTTGATAATCGGAAAAATTACGTTTTGTCGTAAACCCGTCGCCAATATAACTTAGCGACAACGACGCATTGATGTCGGGCAGACGCTGACTTTTCGCCACGCTGACTTCGCGACGAGCCTCCTCTTCTGCCGTTTTCCAAGGACGGAGACGTGCACTCTGCGCCTCAGCCGTGGCAAAAATCTCTTCAAGAGACACAACACGGCGATTCTGGCCATCTGCACACACCCCTCCGCTCAACAAGGCAGCACACAGCAACCCTGCGAGCAATCGGTGATTGTTCATAAATGGGAAAAATAATGCTCCCCTATAAGCGGAGCTGATAATGATATGGATTATTCTCTAATTACAGCAAGATACAATCTATCAGAAAGATTGTATGCCAAAACAAAGCACACGACTCATTGTGTACTTTTCCAACTTTCTTTAAATGCAAAATTCTGCACAGAAGAAGACATCCCGTCTACCGATACATATATATAAGTCATACCACACGGCTCTTTGTGAACCGCAATGCAAAATTAATCAAATCCCCCGAAAAATCCACCCTCCACCCCAAATTATCTTTCAACATATTCGAATTTTGAAAATTCCTCAATCTATTAATATTAAAGAATACTATATCGCGGCTATCATGCTAACAAAAGTTAAATAAAGAGTTCAATCTCGCTATTCGCAACATTTATGTTGTACAATTAAAACAAATTTAATATTTTTGAGCCATCACCTAACTTTAATCCGATTTCTCGGAATTAATTCATAAAACACATCTAAAGCCAATGAAAAACAAAAATTTCAATTATCGACACTTCCTCTTTTCTGCGCTTTTTGCAGGATTGACGGCGTCTGCCGCCGAAACAAATGTTAAAAACATC
>CAJUOB010000014.1 GCA_910587915.1 uncultured Muribaculaceae bacterium
AAATCACTCAAAGATTAGCCGCCCACGCGTTAACTTATATTATTAAACAACCTCTTAGGGAAAAAACGAAGGCCGGTTTCGCGAAGAAGCCGGCCTTTGTTTTGCTGTGTGACAGATGGTTATTTAACGGCGACCTTTACGGCACGGTTTGCAACGGTGACCACATAGACGCCCGATGCGATGCCTGAGAATGAGCATGTGCCATGATTGCTGCCGATGCATGCACCGCTGATGGTGTAGATGGCTACAGGAGCGTTTTCATCGTCGGTTTCCACAAATACAGTTCCGCCTTGTGCACGGACACGGAAGGTGTCGGTGTCGGCTGTGATACCGTCGATACCGGATACTCCGGTGACATCGATGAAATTGGTGTAGAGTACCAACGAGGGGAAGGCCGGATTCTGCATGACGCACATTATATTATGGAAATCGGCCAGGAAGGTGGTGACACCATTGTCGATGGTATATTCATCGCCTTCGATGAGGTTTTCGCCCACGAGATTATCTTCTTCATCGTAGTAAGGAGAGTCGATGTACCATGTATAAGTGGTATTCTGACCGGCGGCGACGGCCTGCGAGCTGAGGTCCACTTTGTTTTCGGCGTCGACAGTAATTTCGATAGAAGCTTGTTTGCCGTAGTCGTAGAGGTAATAAGTGCTTTTTACTTCGGGTAGGGTGGTGAAAGTGAACTTATTGTTGGAAATAGCGAGCACACGAAGGTCGGTAAGTCCGTCGACATCGATGGCGCTGAGATTATTGCCCGTAAGCCAAAGCTGACTCACGGCCGGGACTCCGGCCAGATCGATCGATTCGAATTGGTTATCGCTTAGATTAAGTTCCCAAAGAGCCGGATTTCCGAATGTGATATTCTTCATTCCATTGCCTGAAGCATGGAATGCTTCGAGTGTTTTGAACGCGGAAATGTCGATGGATTCGATCTTGTTGTCGTTAAGAGCAAGTGTGCGCAGATTTTTATATGCGCTGAGATCGATACCGGTGATATAGCATCCGGATATGGTGAGTTCGCTGAGTTCGGGATTGGCGGGAAGAGTGATGGTACCGTCTTCGAGGCCGGCTCCATATAGGAAGAATGTGTTGGTCTGTTTGAGTCGTGACGCATCGATATCGGCCATCTTCACGCCGCTGATGCTGCACATTGTCACGCCATTGTCGGTGTCGTATGCATAGGCCTTGACTTTTGCACCGGCATGTGTGGTGACAGGGAACTCAGTGTAGGTTGTCTTAAGGATATACTGCACGAGGTTTCCGTTGCCGTTCCAGTCGATGTAGACTGTGGTGTTGTTGGCAACTCCGGTGAGAGAGATTGAAGCCTGTGCGGATTCTGTGGTTGTGAATTCGAGGAAAACCTCGGTTGGCATGTCGGCGGCTTCGACGGTGGATGTGAGGTATGCATTGTCGCCGTTGAAGTCGGGGAATGCGGGGTTGGTCATGGCGCAGTAGAGCGAGCCGGCATCGGCTCCGGAGAATGTGAATACCGCACCGTTGGCTGTCACTTCGTCGGAAGTGGCGGGAGTTCCGTTAGTATGATACCATGTGAATACAGTGGCATCGCTGCCTGTGCCGAGCATCATGGCGGATAGATCGACCACCGGAGCCTTTGCCGGGAGCAAAACGGGTTGCTGTGGGGCGTAGGTGTATTGAGTGAATTTATCGGCGGCAGGCAGGGCGGGGAAGTAGAGCATGTTGCCCGCGAGGTTGAGATGGGTGACAGGCGATGTGGCCGGCACTTCGAATGCAGTGAACATGTTGTTTGAAATGTCGAGAGTGTCGAGTGCCTCGCAGTCGGTGAGGTCGATTTCGGAGAGGTAGTTCCAGCTTACGTTTAGATAGCGCAGATTTGAATTTCGTTCGAGGGGTATGCTTTCGAGCGAGTTGTTGCTGAGGTCGAGGTGCTCGATAGTGGCGCCATCGTTGAGAGTGAGTTGGGAGATGGAGTTGTTCGATAGATTGATATTGGAAAGTACGTTCTTGCCATAGTTTCCATTCACGCCCGATAGGTCGATTGTCTTGAAATTGTTGGAGGAAAGATCGAGCGAAGTGAGGCACCGGTTCCATGTGAGGTCGATGGTGCTGAGCTGACAGTTGCTGAGACGAAGCTGGCGCAGGGTGGGAGCTTTTGTAAGGTCGGTTGAAAGGAGCCGTACGTCCTCGATCGAAAGGGCTGTGATGGTGCTACCTTCGGGTATATATACCACGATGCCCGATGCTCCGGCCCTTGTGCCTGATACATTGCTTTGAGCAGGGATTCCGGTAGTTGTGGCTGTGAATTCCTTGAGATTGCCATCGCCAAAGTCGACCATAAATGTCTTGGGATTTTCGGCAGTGGCGCCGTCTACACCTACTCCGAACGAGAAAGATGATGATGAAGCAGACACGCGGAACGATACGGCTTTTGACGGCTTTCCGAAAGCATCCGCTGTCTTGACCATGAAGCGTGCGGTGGTGAGGATGGCTTCGGGGAAAAGATCATTGGCAAAAGCCGCATAGAGGCTGTCGGAGCATTCTTTGAGAAGTGTAATACGGCCGTTATCCCATTTGTAGTAATCGTCGGAGAGGAGTTCGACGGTTCCGGATTCCTCTTTTACGGCGTATACCACAGCATCGGTGGTGGAGCCTTCGCGGATGACACGTGCAGTGAGGTCGATAACATCACCTTCGGCGTAGCAGCGGGCTACTTCGAGTGGCTGCTGGGCGTAGTTGTATTCGGTCATGTTGGCGCGTGGCAGGGGAATGGTGTTGAAGTCCATCCGGTTGTCGGACACGTCGACATTGTTGAGCGATGGGTTGTTGGTGAAATCGATTCCCGGGAGATTATTACCCTGGCAGGAGAATGACACCAGCGATGTGTTTTTGGATATGTCGAGCGAAGTGAGCGCATTGTGCTGGCAGTAGAAACGCTGCAGCATGGTGTTGTGTGTCACATCGAGTTGGTCGATTTTGTACTGAGGAGCGAAAGAGCCGGCATGGCCGCAGTAGAACTCTGTAAGGTAAGGATTCTTGCTTACATCGATGGATGTGATGTAGGTGTCGGATACGTTGAGTATGAGCAGTTTCGTATTCTTAGAGACATCGAGCGACTGCAAAGGGGTCACATCGGCCGAAAGCCTGAGTAGTTCGGGGCATCCGGTGGGGTCGAGGGTGTAAAGCTCGTCGCAGTGGTATGCCTCGAAGGATGCCATGGATGGGTAGTCGCTGAGGTTGAACGACTGGTCGAGATGTCCTACTATGCTCATTTCGAGAATGGTAAGGGCGGGCTTGTTGGCGCCAATGACAAGGGGTGACTCATCGAATGGATTGTCGGTGAGAACAATGCTTTCGAGCTTTGTCATATGGCTCAGATCGAGGGCCTTGAGTTCGTTGTGACTCATGTCGAGGATCTGAAGTTCGGTGAGATCGGGGAATGATATGCGGTCGATGTAGCATCCTTCGCAGTCGAAATAGTCGATTTTGGAAGCGTCGCCGTAGATGCGGACTATTCCGGATGCCGATACAGTGCAAGATATCGATGTTGCCGAAATACTCTGGGAGTCCTGATCGTAGATTGCGGGACCTACTTCAGCCTCGAATGTGCCGAAGCCGCAGTCGATATCCAGATATATATCCTCTTTTGCGCCGAGAACGATATGGAAGGAGTTGGTGCTTCCGTATGTTTCGTAGATGTTGGTGTGGAACTCTATAATGGGTGTCTCTGCTTCGGCAGCATACATGGTCGGGACTGCCGACATGCATAGAGCCGCAAGTGTGCCACGAATTATTGTTGCGTTCATATTATTATCGGATTATGATTTTTTGTGTGAAAGTGCCGTTGATATTGAGCACATATACTCCCTGTGAGAGGGCTGTGCAGTCGATTACGGCTGTGTCGGATGTGGAGTGTGCGGCTGCTACCCGGGCGCCTTGGATACTGAAGATGTCGGCATCGATGGCGGTGTAGCCCGGGGCATATATCTCTACCTGACGTGCGTCGGAGACGGTGACAAGCGGGCGCTTCGCGGAGTCGATGGCCACTCCATCGATTCCTGCGCTGCGGCGGAGCACTTCCTTCAAGCCTGCATATGCATCGAATTTTCCGGCTCCCCACTGGATGGAATTTCCGGATGTGTTGACATCGTCATCGACCACGGCGGTTTTTGCGATTATGTCCTTGACATCGTTGGCTCGGAGTGTCGGGTCGGCTTCAAGCCATAGTGCTATTGCTCCGCTTACCAGAGGTGTCGACATGGATGTGCCCACGCACTGATGCCATGAATAGCGGCGGTCGGAGCCTTCGAGGATGGCCTGTAGGTCGCTGTCGGATGCATTGGCCTCTTCGAGGTAGTATTCGTTGCTCGATGATATCACAGTGGCGCCCGGTGCACATACAGTGGGCAGACAGCGTCCGTCGTAGAGTTCGCCGTAGGATGTGAACGACGACATTTTTCCGTCGGGGAATCCGCCCTGGAAGCCGTATACAAAGCCGTCGACCGATGCCCAGTCATCGCGGGTGTTATAGGAGCCTACTACAATTGGCGAAAGTCCGCATGCCACGTCGGAGATGGTGCCGTCGGTCATGCCTTCGTCGTATCCGGCTATGCCGTAGGATGTGAAACTGTTGATGAGTCCGTCGCAGAAAATGTCGATGCGCTGTCCGGGCTCGCCTGTTACCTCGAAGCCTACGATGTAGTTGCCGTTGTTTTTTTCGGAATCGTGAAGACTGTAGTCGAGAATTGCGTAGTAGCGTCCTGTGGTAGCATCGTGTTCGGCACCCACACCCATGTATCCCACGCATTGCTGGGCAAGCTGTGGCGATAGAATATCGGTGTCGGACTCTATGAAATCTTCGAGAGTTACCCAGTATTTCGAAACAGAGCCTTCGAGAACAGGTTCGAGTGGCATACGGAGAGCAACCTTTCCACGCGATTTATTGAATAGGATAGCCTGTACGGTGAATGGCTTGTCGGTGTCGGAGTATATGTAGGTCTGTCCGTAGCGGAGATTGGGAAAGCCCTGGAACTGCGTGCCCGAATAATAGAAGGATCCAATTGTGGTGTCGTCGTCGGTGAAGCGTTTGTGGAGTGCTATCGGCGCATCGCCTTCGTTACCGGCCGAAACGCAGAAGATGACGTTGTCGAGCCCCGAGCACATGTCGATATACTGGCATAAGGTCGAGGAACCATCGTGTGGACCGAGATTCGATCCGAGCGACAGGTTGATTACCGCAGGCTGCTGTTTGTAGTACGCATAGTTGAGAATCTGCTCGCATCCCATGGCGATGAAGTAGTCGCTTTCGGGGCCACATGCGAGGGCGAGGTCGGCATCGTAGGCTACGCCATAGTATGGATTGTCGATTTCCTCGACAGTACCGGCGAACATGTTCTGTTTCACTCCGGCCTTCACCTTGCCTTTGTATCCACCGGCCATGATTCCGAGTGTGTGGGTGCCGTGGAATGTCTGGGACGACTCTGTATCGATGTTCGGAATATAGTCGGCACCGTATACTTCCTCTGCATAATCGCCGCTTTCGGTGGGGCGATAGTAGGTGAAGAGATTGATGCGCGAGCTGCCGTCGGGGTTCTGGAAATTTATGTGGTTGGGGTCGAAACCGCCGTCGAAAATACCGGCAACCACATTTTTGCCTGTGTAGGATTGCGGCAGGTCGACCCCGGAATGTATTTTATCAATGCCTGTGACGGCACGTGCGCGGTCGAGTTTTGCTTTAACGGGGCTCTCGAGACGTATAGCCTGCACTTCGGGTAGCGCTTCGATGGCTTGGAGTGAGTCGGCCGGAAATTCGGCGAGTGCCATGTTGCCGCGTGTGGATCGCACGGTTGCTCCGGCTGCTTCGAGGGATGCGGACGAAGCACCGTCGGTGAGGGTGACAAATGCGCGGAGTGTGGTGGTGGCATCTGCCGATGGCGCCACTCTCAGTGCTCCGTTGGCGCCGGGTGCTATCTGCACGCCGTGTCGTGCGCTCCGGAGGCGGGCACGGCTGCCGATATCGAGCTTATCGGCTGCCTCGACTGTGCCGCAAGCAAGCAGGGCTGCGAGTGCGATTGCAATTTTATGTGAAATCATAGTTCTAAGATTGATTTAATTAAGTAATGTATATGTAAGTAGAATCGCAGAAGGCAAATCGGTAAGTACCCGGCAGATTCTCATTCGAGAGTCTGTCGGGTACTCATGGATTATTTCATATAGCTTTTTAGCGAACTACTATTTTTTTACCGTCGGCGATATAGATTCCGGCGGGTAGCTGCTGAATCTGGTTGCTGTCGGCCTGGTGGAGCACCTCGATGCCTTGGAGGTTATAGACATCAACGGGAGCGTTGTTGCCTACTGCAACATTTTCAACGCCGGAGTTGCCGTCGAGTGTCACTTTCACGTTGGTGTCGGCTGTGATCGTGGCTGTGTAGATGCCATCTTCGCCAGGTGCGACCTCGGTGTCGTTTACTTTAACCACGAGTTTGCCGGAAGCATCTGCTGTAGTGGCGGCGGGCACGAGTCGGATTTCGGTATTTTCGAGTACTGTGTGATTGGCCGGGTTTGCGATAGGTGTGATGATGTCGTGGAGCACGCTTACGGGGGCGTTTTCTTCGATATCGTAGGTCACCTCGTAGCTTTCGGGCGTACTGGAGAAGGCTTTGAGTACGTCGCCATCCTGTGCATTGTGTGTATAGAGGTAATGGAGAGCCTCTCCATTGCAGTAGATAGCGGCAGGACCGCTCCAATTACTGTCATAGAAGCTGAACGTCAGGTCGTTGTCGAAGTCGCCGAAGTTTACAATCTGATAACCGCTGTGGAGGTACTGTTTGAATTCTGTGGCTTTGAAGTTGCTGAGCAATACATAGGTATATGTCTCTTGCCATTCGGCGTTGTCGAGATATATAACCATCTGCTTGTCGCGGTTGAGTTTTTCGACTTCAATTTCGATGTATGCGTCGTCTCCGGTAATGCTGACTTCACCGGCAGACCAGGGTGATGCAGTACAGCTTCCGGATGTGCTCAAGGCGATCTGATAATCGGAGCTGATGCTTTTTATGGTAAGATAGTTGTTCGATACCGGTACTGTGAGTACTGTTTCTTTCTGAGTGAGGTAGATGGGCGCGCCGAGATTGTAGGAGGAGCCGTTGTAAAGCACCACTTTGTCGTATTCTTCGGCATATACGGTTACGGTATAGGGCTTCTTTGCATTAGCGGCGATGTCGAATGTGTATCCATTCTCATCCTCGGCGCTAAATTCGTAGTAGGCGGTATATGTGCCGATGGTGATGGGTGTGCCATTGACGGTAGCTGTTATATCCTGGAAATCGACAGTGTTGAAATCGATATAAATCTTGTCGCCCTGCTTCACTGTAAGAGACTCGTTGTTCCAGTCGCTTACAGTGGAACTGTTCACACTTATATAAGATATCACCTTTTTGATGTCTTCGGATGAATAGTTGAAGTTGAGTTTTACATCAACGTCCGATTCGGTCTGGATATTTATTACATCGCCATCAGCAGGAGATACGTAGTATTTATCATCGGTTTTAGCAACGGGGTTTCCGTTGAGTTCGACCTTGAATAGTGTGCGGTTGTAGGTTGAGTGGCTAAAAGTAAGAGGAAGCTCGGATTCCTGGAACTTGAACACGGTCTCGGCTTCTGTGAGCGATATTTCGTTGGAGAAATTGTAGCGTTGTACCTTCACGTCGGCGGGATTTCCGTCGACCTTTATGGTTACAGATTTGTCGCGGGCATCATCGAGGTTGTAGGTTGTGACGGTGAGGTCGAGGTCGCCTTCCCAATTGCTGCTGTAGATATAGAATGTGGTAGGAGCGGCAGTGTCGTATTCCTTGTTGTTTGAATCTACCACTTTAGATATGCCATATCCGTCTTTGGCATATATATTGATAGGGGCATAGTCCTTTACGTTTGTGAGAACCCATGCGCCATCGACCTGATCTTCGGCATTATAGCTGCCGTAGTTGTAGGAGAGGTAGCACTCGTCGGGGTTTGCATGCACGGTGAGTGTGCGTACTTGTTTTTCCTTGACGGTTATGGTGATGATATCGCCATCCTTTAGTTCTCCGGAGCTCATATAGGAGAGACCGAAGCTCTGGCCATCCTGGTTTTGTACTTTCTCAATCTGATAGCCATCGACGGGATTCATGTTGACGCCGTAGTCGTCGCCCAGATCGAGCTTTATTTCAGTGCCGGAGATAGGAGTAAGGTCGTAATTCGGGGGCAAAGTAAGATTTACCGAATTTGCGATGTTGGTTTTGAACGTGACGTTTTTTGCATAAGCCCCGAAAGATACAAGGCTTACCAATGCCACGAGCAGGAAGGTGTAAAGTTTTTTCATAAGCAAATCTGAAATGAGATGATAATGAAGATTTTTTGTTAAAAAATATTTTAATGACTGAATCGATAATAATTCAGCCGTGATTTCGTGATTGAAAGCTACTGGAATAAACTTATTTTAGATACTAACTCTTGCTTTTGTATGGCAAAAGTAAAGCTAATTCTGATGATGACCAATAATTTTACTCCGATTAACAAATATTAACTAAATCGAAGCTATTATCTTGACCGATAGTTTGCCGTTGCCCGATGTTATTTTAGTTGATTGATTTTTAAACATACTTGCAGAACGTGATCAAGACCATACAAAAGGGAGTGGCTGTCTATCCCCATCCACATAAACAGTTTGTGGAGTGTCTGATATGCGTTCAGAATATAGGAAGTTCCGATTTCAGATTGACGCCGGGCAAAACATATTGGTTCATGGTGGGCAATTCGATTGCGTAGAATGTTTATGCCGTCCAACTCGTTGAAAATAAATGTATTGTTATATTGAACTTCTGCCGATGAACGGGGCTTGTTGGGAAATATTGCAAGTAAGGTGCGCCCGACAGCCCTGTATTGAGGATTGGCAAACATATATTTCCATACTCCGAACTCCATTTCCGCAAGAAGTTTTGGATGAGAATAGGAACCGTCGCGCATCAGTCGGTTATATGCTTTCTTTATGATTTTTGCACTATCACGACAACCGGGTACATCAAATATTCCTCCATCAATCACAGCATCACGTAGCCAATCGTCTCCATGTCTTTCAGTCATAATACGGTCAATCGCATTTCTGACAGCCACCTCAAAGCAACTCAGAAGGGTGAAGACCTCTTGCGACAGATTGAGGTTCAGCCTGTAAAGAGTCATCGTTTTCCGTGTATTGTTGTCACACGCCAAAAGATAGCGTTGGAGCCGTTCACCCGACAATATATGTTGAAATTCAGAATATTTCATCCGATTTTGTGATTTTTTTACGTGCCGAATTTGTTTATAGATAAAAATCTCACTAACTTTGCAGTGTTGATTCCCGGTAGCCCCTGATACGTCAAGCTATCGGGTTTAGTTTTATATACCCGCAAAGATAATGTATTTTCTGATATATCGGCTCTAAAGACGGCTTAGTCTGCATTGAATAATTATATTCCGATTGGATGCGCCGGATTGATGGTTTGTGACAAAAAATCTGTATTTTTGTAAAAACAATATCTGTATATGAAAGCAAAAATTCTATTGTCAGCATTGATTATGGCGGTGTCGTTGGCCGCCTTTACGCCAGTGGAGGCATCTGCTTCAGATCCGCGCTATTCTCGGGTGCGCACGTATGTGAACGAGGGCGACCGGTATGCGCAGAAGGCTCGTTCATTCTCCGATCAGGCGGAGCGTTACCGCCGTGATGCCGACCGCTATCACCGCGAAGCAGAATCGCATAGACGTCATCGAAAGATGGATAGAGCGCGTGAGTGCAAACGGCGTGCAGATATGGCTGCAGGAAAGGCTCATGAGGCCATGCGTCGCTGCCGTGATGCACAGCGACGGTCGGCAGAGGCTTACCGCCGTGCCGCCAGGACAATCGAGGACTAAAGTCTTTATCCGGCAGATCAATTATCTGTCGGTTATTTGAATAAAAAAGAGACTTGCCGTGGAGGCAAGTCTCTTTCTATTGATTGAAAGCTACGGGCGGCTTAGAGCTGCTCGTTGCGTTTTTCGAGGGGTTCAATCAGAGGGTCGGTACCCCAGCTCTGCTGCGAGAGGCGTACATAGTTGTTGTAGCGCCACTGAGCGTTGTCTTTCGCGGCAGCGAAGAGTTCGGCTGCTTCTGCGGGGTACTGCTTCTGTACGGTAGCGTAGCGTACTTCGCCCATGAGGAAGTCGTTGAAGAGATTCCAGTCGGGAGCCTTGCTGTCGAGAGTGAAGGGGTTCTGACCCTTAGTCTCTGCATCGGGGTTGTAGCGCCAGAGGTGCCAGTAACCGCAAGCGACAGCGCGTGCTTCTTCGGCCTGAGCGTGGCCCATGCCGGCCTTGATGCCGTGGCTGATACAGGGAGCGTAGGCTATGATGAGCGAGGGACCGTCGTATGCTTCAGCTTCGCGGATGGCCTTGAGGGTCTGAGCCTGGTCGGCACCCATGGCGATCTGAGCTACGTATACGTATCCGTAGGTTGTGGCGATGAGACCGAGGTCTTTCTTGCGGATGCGCTTGCCTGCGGAAGCGAATTTGGCGATTGCGCCGAGGGGAGTAGCCTTCGACGACTGGCCACCGGTGTTGGAGTATACTTCGGTATCGACAACGAGTACGTTGACATTCTTACCAGAAGCAAGTACGTGGTCGAGACCGCCGAAGCCGATGTCGTATGCAGCACCGTCGCCGGCGATGATCCACTGCGAGCGAGCCACGATGAATCCCTTGAGTTCGAGGATGGCTTTGCAGGTGTCGCAACCGCAAGCTTCGCAGAGGGGCACGAGTTTTTCGTATACCTCGGCTGTTACACCGGCGCTGTGGGGCGATTCAAGCCATTTAGCGGCAAGAGCCTTGATTTCGTCGGAGCAGTTGGGGCATTCGGTGGCTTTCTTCATGAGGTCGCCGAGTTTCTCGCGGATTTTCTCGGTGCCGAGCTTCATGCCGAGGCCGAATTCTGCGAAGTCCTCGAAGAGTGAGTTAGCCCATGCGGGACCGTGACCCTTGGCATTTGTGGTGTAGGGTGTCGAAGGAACGGAGCCGGAGTAGATAGACGAGCAACCGGTTGCGTTGGCAATCATTTCATGGTCGCCGAAGAGCTGGGAGATGAGCTTCACATAGGGAGTTTCGCCGCAGCCCGAGCAAGCGCCGGAGAATTCGAAGAGAGGAGTTGCGAACTGGCTGTTCTTCACGTTTGCGGTAACGTCGACGAGGTTCTGCTTCGATTCGACGTTCTTGACGCAGTATTCCCAGTCGTTTTGTACGGCGAGCTGGGTTTCGAGAGGCTTCATTTCGAGAGCCTTCACGCCCTTCTTGCCGGGGCAAACGTCGACGCAGTTGCCGCAACCGAGGCAGTCGAGGACGTCGACAGCCTGGATGAAGCGCATGCCCTTGAAGGAAGGACCGAGAGCGGGGATAGTGCCAGCTTCGCCGAAGGGAGCGGCAGCCGTTTCGGCTTCGGTGAGAACGAACGGACGGATTGAAGCGTGGGGGCATACATATGCACACTTGTTGCACTGGATGCAGTTTTCTTCGAGCCATTCAGGAACGAAAGCAGCCACACCGCGTTTTTCGTAAGCAGCGGTGCCCTGCTGCCATGTGCCGTCGGGGATGTTCTTGAAGTCGGATACTTTAAGAAGGTCGCCGTTCTGAGCGTTGATCGGGCGCACGATTTCGTTGATGAATGCGGGATCGTTGTTGGGCGCCTTTGCGTCGTCGGCGAGTTCTGCCCAAGCGGGATCTACAGTGAGCTGGTGGTATTCGCCGCCACGGTCTACAGCCTGATTGTTCTTGTCGACAACATCCTGACCCTTCTTGCCGTAGCTCTTGACGATGAATTTCTTCATCTGCTCGATAGCGAGGTCTACGGGGATAACGCCGGTGATGCGGAAGAATGCGCTCTGGAGGATGGTGTTGGTGCGGTTACCGAGGCCGATTTCCTGAGCGATGCGGGTGGCGTTGATGTAGTATACGGTGATGTTGTGCTGAGCGAAGTAGCGCTTCACATGGTTGGGAAGATTCTTGGCAAGTTCCTCGCCTTCCCAGATGGTATTGAGCAGGAATGTGCCGCCGTCGCGGAGACCGCGGGTGACGTCGTACATGTTGAGGTAAGCCTGCACGTGGCATGCCACGAAGTTGGGGGTGTTTACCAGATATGTGGAGCGGATGGGCTTGTCGCCGAAACGGAGGTGCGAGCATGTGAAGCCGCCCGACTTCTTGGAGTCGTATGCGAAGTATGCCTGGCAGTACTTGTCGGTGTTGTCGCCGATAATCTTCACGGAGTTCTTGTTGGCACCAACGGTACCGTCGGCACCGAGGCCATAGAACTTAGCTTCGAAAGTGGAGGGATCGCCGAGAGCCATTTCGGGGAGCATGGGGAGCGATGTGAATGTCACGTCGTCGACAATGCCGAGAGTGAAGTGGTCCTTGGGCATGGGGAGTGCGAGGTTCTCGAATACCGAGATGATCTGCGAAGGAGTGGTGTCCTTGGAAGCGAGACCGTAGCGGCCGCCAACGATGACGGGAGCGTTCTCAGCGCCGTAGAAGCATTCTTTAACGTCGAGGTAGAGGGGTTCGCCGTTAGCACCGGGTTCTTTGGTGCGGTCGAGGACTGCGATGCGCTTTGCTGTAGCAGGTACTGCAGCGAGGAAGTGCTTTGCAGAGAAAGGACGGTAGAGGTGTACCGATACGAGACCTACCTTCTCGCCCTTGGCCATGAGGCTGTCGATGGCTTCCTGGGCGGCCTGGGTAACAGAACCCATGGCGATGATCACGCGCTCAGCATCGGGTGCGCCGTAGTAGTTGAACAGATGGTATTCGCGGCCGGTGATTTTGGAGATTTCAGCCATGTAGCCTTCCACGATTTCGGGCACGGCGTTGTAGTGCTCGTTGCAGGCTTCGCGGTGCTGGAAGAAAACGTCGCCGTTCTCTGCCATACCACGTGCTACGGGAGCCTGGGGAGTGAGAGCGCGGCTGCGGAAAGCTGCGAGGGCGTCGCGGTCGAGGAGGGGAGCGAGGTCGTCGGTATCGAGGGCCTCGATCTTCTGGATTTCGTGCGAAGTACGGAAGCCGTCGAAGAAGTTAACGAAGGGTACGCTGCTCTTGAGAGTGGAGAGGTGGGCCACACCGGCGAGGTCCATAACTTCCTGAACGGAACCTTCAGCGAGCATGGCGAAGCCAGTCTGACGGACTGACATCACGTCCTGGTGGTCGCCGAAAATAGAGAGGGCGTGCGAAGCGATGGTACGCGCCGACACGTGGAATACTGTGGGCAGGAGTTCACCTGCAATCTTATACATGTTCGGGATCATCAACAGGAGACCCTGCGATGCGGTGTAGGTAGTGGTGAGAGCACCGGCCTGAAGAGAGCCGTGCACGGCACCAGCGGCACCGCCTTCCGACTGCATTTCCTGAACCAGCACTGTTTCTCCGAAGATGTTCTTGCGACCTGCTGCAGCCCATTCGTCCACATATTCTGCCATAGTCGACGAGGGGGTGATGGGGTAGATGGCTGCCACCTCGGAGAACATATAGCTCACATGGGCAGCTGCCTGATTGCCATCGCAAGTCAAGAATTTCTTTTCTTTACTCATAAGGCTTTATAATTATACGAAATTATTTGTTTCTTTCGGTTATTTCTATTGTTTATTACGTTTCAGATGAGAGTTGTACTCAATCGGTCCGCTATGGCGAACTCACATTTTAAGGCGCAAAATTAGCGAAAAAAAGTGGGTTTTCCCTTTTTTTTCACCTAAAAAAATACGCTTCGGGAAAAATTAGGATTTTTTGAGGATACGGATTTGGAGATGCCGGATTCCGGAAAAAGGAGTGGTGTGTGTGGCGGTTGTCGCAAAAAATATGTTAACTTTGTAGCGAACATAACTATATCACATTTTTCTTATCCACTTCCGATGCTGCAATGCGGCACTCGCGACGAGAGCCATGGGCATAGGAAGAAAAACCAACACTTTACGCATGAAACGATTAACACTGGCCATTTGTGCGGCTGCAGCCGCAATGCTGATGTCGGCGCAATCGCAGAAACTGACCGGCACCCCCATGGGCTCTCCCGGCTGGAACTATGAGTTGGGGCGCGGTGTCGATGCCGCGGCCAATGCCTTCGATGGAGATTTGCAGACCTACTATGCCTCGGAGGCGCGCAGCTATACATGGGTGGGGCTCGACCTCGGCAGCCCTCACGTGATTACCCGAGTGGGATGGTCGCCGCGCAATGATCCCTACAATGGCGAGAAGCGGGTTGTGCTCGGCATGATTCAAGGAGCTAACCGCGCCGACTGGCTCGATGCGATGCCTATCTATATGATAACCGAAAAGGGTGTGATAGGGCAGATGCACTATGGCGAAGTGGAGATGTCGAAGGGATTCCGCTATGTGCGCTATGTAGGGCCGACCGATGCCCGGTGTAATATCGGTGAACTCGAGTTCTACGGTATGGAGGATGCCGGCGACGATTCGCATCTGTTTAAATTCACGAATCTGCCGATGGTGCTTATCAATACTGTCGATTCACAGGAACCGTACGACAAGGAGCATGAAATAACATCGAATGTAATAATAGTAGATGAAAACGGCAAGATAAACATCGATAAACCGGCCGGTGTGCGAGAGCGAGGCAACAACTCACGATCTCATCCTAAGAAGCCGTGGCGCATAAAGTTCGAAAAGAAACAGCAGCCTCTCGATGCTGTGGCCCAGGGAAAGAAATGGACATTGATCAATAGCTACGATGATAAGTCGCTGATGCGCAATGCGCTTGCTTTCGAGATTGCCAGGCGTATGGGTATGGAGTATGTGCCCTGGTGCCGTCTGGTGGAGGTGGTGCTCAACGGTGAGTATAAAGGTGTGTACCAGCTATGCGACCAGATCGATGTGCGGCCGGGTCGTGTGGACATTGATGAAATGACAACAGACGACATAGCCGGCGATGCCCTCACGGGAGGCTATCTGCTGGAAGTCGACGGGTATGCAAATCAGGAACCGGCCGGCGAGTGGTTCGAGACCGACCGTAGGCTACCCATAACCATCAAGTCGCCCGACGACGGTGGCACTCCCGAGCAGTATGCATATATCAAGAAGTATATCAACGATCTCCATAATTTGGTGTTCAGTGCGGATTTCGATAATCCGGCCAGCGGCTACCGCTCGATTCTCGACATCGATACTTTCGTGAAGCATATACTCACCAATGAGCTATCAGGAAATGCCGATGAGTGCTGGAGTGTGTATTGGTATAAGAAACGGCTCGATCCGAAGATATATACCGGTCCGGTGTGGGACTTCGACCATGCTTTCGACAACTGTGCCCGCGTGTATCCGGTGTGTGAACGTGCAAAAAACGGATTTCTCTTCAATTGCGCCGGCATGGCGAATGCAGGGGGAGTGATGGATAGCTTTGTGTACAGAGTGATAGTGTACGATAAGAATACCGCAGCCGACATGAAGCGCCAGTGGTCGATGGCACATAATGACAGAGATCTCACAGTTGCCGGACTTCAGAAGTTTATCGACGACAAGGCCGAACTTCTGTCGAGCGCACAGCGGCTGAATTTCATGCGATGGGATATCCTCAATAAGCGCGTTGGCGATAATCCTCGCGATGAGGTGTCGTTCGAGATAGCGATAGGCAACCTTAAGAGCTACATCGCCGAGCGCCTGAATCAGCTCGACCAGCAGGTGGGCTATGATCCCAACATCAGCGGTATTGCGTCTGTCGAGGGCGACGGACCTCTGCAGGTGGATGTTATCAATGGTTCCATCGGCGTAGAGGAATGTTCTTTTGAAGTCTACAATATTCAGGGTGTGAAGCTCTTCGATGGCCGCGGACGCACACAGGCTCTGCCCGCGGGGTTCTATGTGGTCAAGGCCGGAGCCAAGACACGGAAAGTAGCTATACGGTAGTTTTTCGTCCGGTTTTTCCGGTTAAAAAAGACTAAATACATTATTGTATTTGCAATATTGGCGTAAAATCGTTATCTTTGTATATATGAGAACGATTTACGCCATATTGCTATCTATTGTCATGGCCGCAGCCATGCCTTTTGCTGTGTCGGCCTCAGACCCGGGACAGAAGGTGGAGCTTACGGTGAAAAAGGGTACGGTGAAGGTGGCCAACGCTTCGGATGAGGCGGTGGAACTTAAGGTGTACGCTATCACCGGGGCGCTGGTGGCCAATGTGTCGGTTGCACCCGGCGATGAGGCTGTGGTGGAACTTGCATCGGGCTACTACATAGTGAAAGTGGCCGATATAGCGCGCCGTGTCGCCCTGTGACGGTGATGTGCCGCAGCATTTTATAACTACAACATAAACTACATACATACTTACTTACACCCATGAAAAGAACTTTTAAAGCCGGACTTGTGCTGTCGGCGGTTTTGGCCGGCACTGTCGCAACTCAGGCGCAGACTCAACCCCTTCCACGCTATATGGAAAGCGAATATGCATCCTGGCCTACCTACGGTGGGCAAGACCTCGAGCTGAAGGTCGATGCCTCGGGTACCCACTTCACGCTATGGTCGCCCAAGGCTGAGGCTGTGCAGGTGCTTATATACGATACAGACCGCAATACCGCCCCAGTCGACACTCTGCAGATGAAGCGAGGCCAGAACGGCACATGGGTGGCTTCGGTGCCACAGCAACTGTACGGTAAATTCTACACTTTCCGTGTGACTGTCGGTGGACAACAACTTGCCGAGACTCCCGGTGTATGGGCCAAGGCTGTGGGTACGAACGGTGAGCGTGCCGCAATAATAGATTTCGCCACAACCGACCCTCAGGGCTGGGACAGGGACCATGGTCCTGCAATCGAGAATATAACCGATGCGGTGATCTACGAGATGCATCACAGGGATTTCAGCATGCATCCGTCGTCGGGCATCGTCAACAAGGGTAAGTTTCTGGCACTTACAGAGCCTCAGACACGGTCGGTGCTTGGCGATGCCACAGGTATCGATCACCTCAAGGAGCTGGGTGTGACACATGTACACATTCTTCCATCGTACGACTATAACTCGGTGGATGAGAGTAATCTTGCATCCAATCAGTACAATTGGGGATACGACCCGTACAACTATAACGCACCGGAAGGTTCCTATTCGACCAATCCGGCCGACCCGTCGGTGAGAGTGCGCGAGATGAAGGAGATGGTGAAGGCTCTCCACGATGCCGGAATCGGCGTGGTGATGGATGTGGTGTACAATCATACTGCCAACAACGATGATTCCAATTTCTCGCTCACAGCTCCGGGCTATTATTATCGACACCGTGCCGACGGAAGCTACAGCGATGCGTCGGGTTGCGGCAATGAGACTGCATCCGAGCGTCAGCAGATGCGCGATTTCATAGTGAATTCGGTGAAATACTGGGCTAATGAATATCATATCGACGGTTTCCGCTTCGATCTTATGGCGATACACGACATCGAGACCATGAACGAGGTCGCAGCCGAGCTTAAGAAAATCAATCCGTCGATTTTCGTGTATGGCGAGGGCTGGACCGCCGGCGACTCTCCACTTCCCGCCGAGAAGCGTGCGTTGAAGGAAAATGTCGATAAGATGACAGGAATAGCTGTGTTTTCCGATGATATACGCGATGCCGTGAAGGGCCACTACAGCAATGCCGCCGACCGCGGTTTCGCTACCGGCAAGCCGGGCAATGAGGAAACGGTGAAGATAGGCATTGTGGCTTCTACAGCTCATCCCCAGGTAGACTATCGCAAAGGCAATAATTCTAAATTCGCATATGCCGGAGCTCCGACCGAGATTATCAACTATGTGTCGTGCCACGATGATCTCACACTTACCGATAAGCTTGCGGCATCGATGCCAGGCAGTACCGAAGCTCAGCGACAGCGTGCGGCCCGTCTTGCTCAGACTATAGTGTTTACCTCGCAGGGTACACCGTTTATGTTTGCCGGCGAGGAAGTGTTCCGCGATAAGAAGGGCGTACATAATTCCTACAAGTCGCCCGATTCGGTCAATGCCATCGACTGGACCCTTAAGAACAAGAATGCCGAGCAGTTCGACTATTATCGCGAGCTGATAAAGCTGCGCAAGAGCCATCCGGCATTCCGTATGACAACAGCCCGTGACATTGCCAAAAATATAGTTTTTGATAAGATAACGTCGCCCAATGTCGTTTCCTATTCGATCCGCAATAATGCCAATGGCGATGAATGGAAGGAAATCAAGCTTGTATTCAATGGCTCTGACGCTCCATTTGTAGCTAAAGTTCCACGGGGAGAATGGCTCGTGATAGCACGCGATGGCCGTATCAAGGCCGATGGTCTTGGCACATCCAAGGGTGGAACGATAGTTGTAGAGCCGACATCGGCGCTCATCCTTGCACGTCGCCAGTAAGCAGGAGTGCTAAAACATAATATAGAAAGAGCGGCACCGCATTTTCGCGGTGCCGCTCTTTTTGCTACTATGGGTCGTGGTGGCTATACCGGGTAGCCCATCAGCCGGAGAATGAGTGGGGCGAGGAGAGTGGTGAGGAGTCCGTTGAGTGTGAGCCCGAGAGAGGAGAAGGCGCCATAGCGGTCGCTTCGCTCCATGGCGGCGGATGTGCCGACAGCGTGTGCGGCTGTTCCGATTGACAGGCCGGTTGCGATAGGGCTTTTGACGTGTCCGAGTTTCACGATTTTGAAACCGGTCATGCCGCCGAAAATACCTGTCGACACGACTATTGCCGCCGTGAGAGCCGGAATTCCACCCACTGATTGCGATATTTCCATGGCTATAGGGGTGGTGACAGCTTTAGGAGCAAGCGACATCACCACTTCCCTCGATGCGCCGAAGAGCTCGGCGAATACAACCACCGACACCACTCCGGCAACACATCCGGCCATTTCGGCGGTTAACAATGGCAGCATCTGTTTTTTGATAGATTCGAGTTGCTTGTAAAGTGGCACGCCAAGTGCTACGACGGCCGGTTTGAGCCACATGTCGATATATTCTCCGGCACCCTGATAGGTGTCGTAGTCAATTCCGAGACCCATCAGCAGGCAAATCATCACTGCTATGGATATGAGGATGGGGTTGAGGAGACGGAGCCCTGTGCGTCGTTGCACTATGACGGCGCTCACATAGCTGATGAATGTGACAGCTATGAGAAAAAATTTGTTTGTAAAAAATTCCATGGGCTCAATCGTTTAAAGATGTTGCACGGTTGCGTCGAAGTTTAAGCAGACGCGATCGACGAGTCCATTGGTGCACGCGTGCTGTCACCAGGATTATCACAATGGTGCTGAGCACGGCCGATGCCACGATAGGCCACCATTGCTCGCGTAGAATGCCGAGACAGCGCATGATTCCTATACCTGCCGGGACAAAGAAAAAACCGAGATTGTGGACCAGAAAATCGGCCACACGTTCTACCTGATATAGTTTCACAACACGGGCTTTCAGAGCGGCCGTAAGAGCGACCATGCCGATAACGCTCGATGGCAGCGGTACGCCCGTGAGCCATACTACAAATTCCCCGAAGGCGAGGAAGGCGAATAATACGCCACATTGAATCAACATAAAATTACCTATTGTACCTAATTGCGGCGCAAAGGTAATATTTTAAATTAGATTATGGCATTATTCAGGAAAAATAAATGGGAGCAGAACATTCTTATGTAGCTGAAAAATTGGATCCGTTTGATAAATGAAGAGTTGATCAGTTGAGGGTGAGGGTGCCTTTGTTTATTTTGGCGCCTTTGAATTATTCCAGTGTCACTTTTTCGGGTTTCCCGAAGTCGTTGTAGTCGCGGATATATCCTCGTCCGCACGAAATAAGAGTGAAAGGTGAATATATTTGTTTTTACCATAGCGTGGGAGATAACACACCTGCCAAATCCTCGGTGGTGTGATTTCCTTTCACACTTCGCCTCCATTTGACCCCTAAAAAATATCCCGGCACGGTTTTGTGTAGGGATATTTTTGGGGTCTGCAACTTTCGTGTGTTTTCAGGATTTGATTATAATATTTATATTCGCAGAGTTTTATGTGAAATTATAAAATTTGTATATGATATGAGAAAAGGATTTGGAAAACTGTTTTTGGCTGGTGTGCTTACTCTTTCGGCGTTTCAGGGAGCAGATGCTCAGCTGGTTGAAGGCCGTCGAGGCAGCGATGATGTGAAGATAGGCGTGGCCGGATATTCTTACCGCGAATTTGACCTTGAAAAAACTTGCCAGATGCTCGAGGATATGGGCGTGAAGTATCTGTCGATCAAGGATTGGTGGCTTCCGCTCGATGCTACAAAAGAGCAGATGGACGAACTTAAAAAAGTGTGTGCCTCGCACGGCGTCGACGGCTATACACTCGGGCCGATATATATGCACTCCGAGGCTGAGGTCGACCGCGCTTTTGCCTATGCCGGGCGCTATGGGGTGCCTTTCTTCATCGGTGTACCCGACTACGAGCTGATCGACTACACCATAAAGAAAGTGAAGGATACGGGCATCAAAGTGGCTATTCATACTCACGGACCCGACGGAGCGGCCTTCCCCGACATCTACAAAATTGTGGAGTTGGTCAAAGATCCGTCGCTGGGCGTGGGTGCCTGCCTGGACCTGGGCCACTGCGTGCGAATGGGGCAAAACGTGGCGCAAATTCTTGTGGACTATAAGGACTGGATCTACGATCTCCATATCAAGGACGAGACTGCTGCGACTCCTGCCGGACAAACATGGGAAATGGGTCGTGGTGTCATCGACTTCGTTCCGATTGCACAGGCGCTCCGACAGAGTGGCTACAAGGGCGTGGTGAGTGTTGAATTCGAGAAGAATGGTAGCAATCCCAATCCCGGCGTCAGCGAGAGTGTCGGCTATTTCCGAGGCATTCTCGACGCTTCCCGATAGTTAAGAGGTGAGAGTTTAGGCTCGACGACAAAATAAAATATCCCGGCACACGTGTGTCGGGATATTTATCAGATAGATAAACTTTTATCTCTTACCTCTAATCTAATGTTAGGGTGACGATGGATTTGGCGGGGAGAGACATGGTGAGGGTGCCTTTGTTTATTTTGGCGCCTTTGAACTGCTCCAGAGTCACTTTTTCAGGTTTTCCGAAGTCGTTGTAGTCGCGGATGTCGGCTGCGGTGAGAATCTCGGCCGACAGCACTTTCGAAGCCTTGACTTTGTCGAGGGGGATGCGGATGTCGAAGCTGTCGGATAGGTCGGTGTTGGTGAGCGATATTGTCACTTTGCCGTCTTTTTCCGATGCAGTGGCGCTAACCATGGGCACGTAGCGGTTGTCGCGAACTTTGCGCACAGGGCTGTCGATGTCGAGGGGTATGAGAGTGGCGTCCTGATGGGGTACGTACATCTTGAATACGTAGTAGGTGGGTGTTAGCACCATCTGGTCGTCTTTTGTAAGAACCATAGCCTGCAGTACATTGGCAATCTGTGCTATGTTGGTCATTTTCACGCGGTCGGTGAGGCCGTGGAAAGTGTTGAGCGACAGTGCTGCTACCATGGCGTCGCGCATGGTGTTCTGCTGGTAGAGGTGTCCCTTGATAGTTCCGGGCTCCTCATCCCACCATGTGCCCCATTCGTCGACCATGAGTCCGACGCGTTTCTTTGGGTCGTATTTGTCCATTATTTCCATGTGACGGCGCACTACGGGCTCGATTTCGAGGCATTTGCCCAAAGTCCAGTAATAGTCTTCGTCGGTGTACTTTGTGGCAGAGCCTTTCGAGCCGGTCCAGCCGGGCACGGTGTAGTAGTGGAGCGATATGCCGTTCATGTGGTGACCGGCTTTTTTCATCATCACTTCGGTCCAGTTGTAGTCGTAGTCGCTGGCGCCGGAAGCGATTTTGTAAAGGCGGTTTTTGCCGAAGTTACGGCAGTAGGTCTGATAACGGCGGTATACGTCGGCATAGTATTCGGGGGTGAAAGAACCACCGCAGCCCCAGCTTTCATTTCCCACGCCGAGGTATTTGAGGTGCCATGGTTTTTCGCGTCCGTTGAGCTTGCGAAGCTGTGCCTGAGGGCCGTCTTCGGCGGTGATGTATTCCACCCATTCGGCAAGTTCCTCGACGGTGCCGCTGCCTACGTTTCCGCTCAGGTAGGGCTCGATGCCGAGCAGTTCGCAGAGGTTGAAGAATTCGTGGGTTCCGAAGCTATTGTCTTCGACGGTTCCGCCCCAGTTGTTGTTGACCATGCGGGGACGGTTTTCGCGAGGACCGATGCCGTCGGTCCAGTGATATTCATCGGCGAAGCATCCACCGGGCCAGCGGAGCACGGGAATGTGTAGCTCGCGGAATGCATCGAGTACATCGTTGCGGTAGCCGCTTGTGTTTGGAATAGGAGAGTCTTCGCCCACCCAAATGCCTCCGTAGATGCATGTGCCGAGGTGTTCGGCGAACTGACCGTAGATTTCCTTGTTGATCTTAGGCGCCGACTCGGATGGATTGAGTTCTACGTTGACGGTCTGGACGGCCATCGCCGATGAGAATACACCAAGGAGTGCGGCAGTTGTGAGATGTCTGAGTTTCATATACTTGAATTATTCGGCTTTCTTGAATTTGAATACGTAGAATGTGTTTGGTTCGAGGGAGGTGCTGTAGGTATATGTTCCTTTTGCAGTAGGTGTGATAGCCGAAGCGTCGATGGGCGAGGTTACCGGTTTGATGCGGTCGGGGTTTTCGAGGGAATTGTCGGCGTTGGGGTCGTCGGACGAGAGTACGGTAGCGGTGCCGGATGCAATGCTGCCTTTTTTGCCAAGTCCGCGCAGTACGATGTCGAGATTCTGAGCCTCGGCGGATGTGTTGGCTACTTTGACTATGTATTCGCCTGTGGTCTTGTCGGTGACAGCGCTTGCGAACAGACCGTTCTGGCCTTCGTTTCCGGCTGCGGGGCGACCGTCGAGTGTGGCAGGAAGCACGTTAGTGCCCTTGTTGTGAGCGTAGAGCTGCTGCACGTAGTAGCTTGCGGTGGGGAATGATTCGTTGTTGTCGAACCAGATCATGTCGGGACGCCACTGCCAGCCTTCGACATGTGCGAAGAGAGGAGCGTATGTGGCCATGTGAACGACATCGGCATTGCGTTCGAGGCCGGTCATGAATGCGGCTTCGAGGAGCGCGGCGTTGAAGTGATTCCACTTCTTGCCTTTTCCGTGGCATGCATATTCGCCTGCGAATACTTTCGGACCTTTGCGGTCGTAGTTGTCGTAGCGGTTGCCTTCGGCGAGGAACCATTTTTCGGGACGGTAGAAGTGCTCGTCGACAAGGTCGGCACCGAGTTTCTTCATTTCGGGCCAGAGATAGTCGAACTGTTCGCCTTCGGAGTCGGGCCCCGACGAACCTACAATCTTGATATCGGGATATGCTTTGCGGATTGCTTTGACGAAAGGCTCGAGGTGCTCGGGATATTCAGGACCCCACTGTTCGTTGCCGATGGCGATGAATTTGAGGTTGAAAGGAGCGGGATGGCCCATTTCGGCGCGGAGCTTGCCCCATGTTGTGTCGGTGCTGCCATTGGCGAACTCGATGAGGTCGAGAGCGTCCTGGATATAGGGCTGCAGTTCGTTTACAGGCACATGTGCTTCGGCATCATGGTTCTGGAACTGGCACGAGAGTCCGACGCTGAGTACGGGGAGCGGTTCGGCACCGATTTCTTCGGAGAGAAGGAAGTATTCGTAGAATCCGAGACCTCCCGACTGATAGTAGTCGGGGTAGAAGCGGTGCTGGAAGGTGTAGTGCCAGCGGTTTTCATTGACGGGACGGTTCTCTACGGGACCTACGGTGTTTTTCCACTGATAGCGGGTGTCGAGGTCGGTTCCTTCGACAATACATCCGCCGGGGAAACGGAATATGCCGGGTTTGATGTCGGCCAGTTTCTGAGCGAGGTCTACGCGCAGACCGTTTTCATGACCGTTGAATGTTTTTGCGGGGAAAAGCGATATGTGCTCGAGGTCGACGGGTGTGGTGTCGGGTTTTGTGAGGAAAATGCGGAGTTTGCCTTTTTTGCAGCTCTTGTCGGGCTTCAGGGTGACTTCGTATTTCATCCATTCCTTTGAGTCGACGGTGATTTCCTGCTTGGCATTTACCTGGGAATTATCCATCGAAGCGGGGTTCTCGAGTTCGACGCGGATCTTTGCGGGTTTACCCTGCGGTGGGCGTGCCCACACCGAGAATCGGTATTCCTCGCCTTTGACATATGATACACCGAAGAAACCTTCGTTCTCGAGGCCGGTATGCTTGTCGTTGTGGCCGGCTGAAGCGAGACGCACGTAGTGGGGATTGCGCTCGAACGGACCGTCGTTCTGCACAGTCACATCGCCGAAGGTGACCCATGCGGCGAGATTCTGCGGAAATTCAAACGAGCGGTTCTTTATCATTTCGGCATATAGACCGCCATCGGCGGCATAGTTGATGTCTTCGAAGAACAGGCCGTACATGGTCGGCTGTATAGGTGCTCCGGGTTTGTCGGTCTGCACTGTGATGACATTGTTGGCGGCAGACAGCGATAGGGCCGAGGCCAGACCGAGCGACAGAAGCAGTGATGGTTTATGAATCATGATATGGTTAGTTTGGTGTTTTATAGTCAGTAATTTGATTGATTATTTGATGCGTTTTCCCCACACGGAGCGGCCGTCGGCATCGAGACCGGTGAGGAGAGCGGTGTCGTGCTGGCGTTCCCAGTCGTGGCCGGCAAAAACGCGTATGTTTTCAATTTTATCGTCGCCCAAGGCCAGTGTCAAGGTCTGCGATTCATTGTCGAAGTTCCATGAGCCTTCTTTCTGGCCGATGGTTCCGTCGGGATTGAGTGCGAGCTTGGACGACAGGTTCCATTCGCCATTGAGCAGATCTCCCTCGCCCCATAGTATTTGACCGGCTTCGAGGCGTCGCTCGGCGCGGGGTTCGTGGAGACGTATTATTTCCCATTCTCCGGCAAGGTCGTCGGGTGAGAATTGGCGGTCGGCTACTGCGGCATAACGTTCGGGCGATACCACCGGCCAGCCGTCGGGTGTGAAGAACATGCGGCGTATGTGAAGATTCATGAGCCCCGGTTCGGATGCGAGACGTCCCTGATGAGCCATGAAGAAATTTCCATCGGCATCGGCAAAAACGCCGCAGTGGGCTGTGCCGACCCATCCCGGATGGCCGTCGAAGCGGTAGGCTGCTGTGAGTATCGGGAAATTGTCGGTGGTGTCGGCCATTTGCTTACCGTGGAAGTCAATGAAAGGACCTTCGGCGTTTTTAGATCGGGCCACGCGAACGTTGTAGGTTGTCATGAGAGGGTCGTAGGATCCGAAGAGATAATAGTACCCGTTGTCGGGGTTGTAGATTATTTCCGGAGCCTCGAGGTTGTCTTTCTTATAATTGGCACGTCGGGCCACGAGATGACCCTGATCGCCCTCGGTGAGGGGAAGGCCGGTGGCGGGGTCGAGTTCAAGGCAGAAAAGACCGCCGAAGTATGAACCGTAGTGCATGAAGCGGCGTCCGTCGGCAGTGGTGATTACGGATGGGTCTATGGCATTCATTACCGAATTTGAGTCGGTGCGCACCACAGCGCCCACGTGCTTCCAGGGGCCGAGTGGCGATGGCGCTTCTGCCAGGCCGATGAATGAAGTGCTTTTGCCAAAAGCCGAGGCGCAATAATAGAGGTGGAATTTACCGTTGCCTGCATCGACCATATAGGGAGCCCATATATTATGAGGGCCTTTTCCGCCATTGCAGGCGCGTACCCATTCGGCTGCTTCAGCCGGTATCTCTGGAAAAGCCCATCCGGCGAACTCCCAGTTCACGAGGTCGGCCGATTTACGCATCTGTACGAATCCGAGGGGCACGTTCTTTTTGCGGGCCTCCTTGCGGTTCTCGCGGAAAATGGCGTCGGTAGAATACATATAGAAAGTATCGGCTACTTTGCAGACGGCGGGGTCGTGCACATTATATGTTCCCCACGCGCGGTATTGATCCATCGAAGACACGCCGGTGTAATCGTCGGCCCATAGATTGGGTGCGGGGACAGGCTCAAAGCGTGTGTGCGAGCAAGCGGCGGCACATAACAGGAGCGATAATGAAGCAGTGTAGATTGTCTTTTTCATGTAGAATTAGGGTACAGAAGGCATTTTGGGTGTAAAATTAGCAATTTTGCGGACACGGGATGGTGGACGAATAGGTATTTTTTGTGGATAAATGACCATCATTGGTCATGAAAAAAATATTTATGTCCTCATAGTCTAATAATTAGTTCAAAAATATTTTGGAAATAAAAAATATGTTATCTTTGCCCGCATCAATGCCATGATAACATGCTCCGGCACCCCTTGCCAGACTTACGATACACCGCAAATATAATATATTCTCTCCCTAATTTCCACATCCTACTACCGTTCGATTTTGAAACCGACACACCATTTCCTGCAAATCCTATCCCGGCTGATGCGTGCGCTTATAGTGGCATTGCCTTTGGCTATGTCATCGGCTGCATCGGCTGCAGATGCTCCGAAGACATTCCTGTCGCATTATAATATAGGTTATCTGACCGTGAGCGATGGTTTGCCACATAATTTTGTTGACGATATATACCGCGATAGCCGGGGCTTTCTCTGGATTGGTCTCGGCGGTGGCGGCCTGTCGCGCTACGACGGGAATGAGTTTATAAATTTCAGCATTACCTCGGCCGAGCATCCTCTGCCCGGAAACTTCGCGGTGGAGATAGGAGAAGACAAATTCGAGCGTCTGTGGGTGGCTACAGAAGGCGGTTTGTGCGTGTACAATCTCTATACACTGAGTCCTGAACCGGTGGCGGATTCCACCGGAAAGCTTGCAGATGTGCTCCATCAGCCGGTGTGGGCTGTTACTGTGGATGCGGAGGGAAAGGTGTGGACGCGTACGTGGCATTCGGTGATATGCATTACTTTTGGAGCCGATGGCTCTGTGACAGGGGTGACAGAGGCTGCCGGTCTTAAGCATCCGACAGGACCTGTGGCTCTGCGCGATGTGTATGGCAACGGGCGGATATGGACGTCGGTGAATGGCGAAATATCCGAGCTTGTGGCTGATTTTGCCGCGGACTCGGTGAGTGTGACACCTGTGGCGGAATGCCTGCGGTTTGGCGAGGATACCACCGTATCGGATATAGTGCTCTATGGGAGTGAGGTGTGGATAGCCACCGACATAGGCTTGTGCCGCTACAATCCGGCCCAGAATATATCCAAGATATATGTGCATGACGAATCCGACACGCTGTCGATATCGCAGAACTATGTGACGACACTTGCAGTGTCGCCCGACAAGCGCTTGATAGCCGGTACTTTACAGGGACTTAACATATATAATCAGATAAACGATAATTTCGAGCGTATAAGCCAGAATCCGGACGGCCAGATAGGGTCGGTGAGCAATAATTTCATCAACGATATATATGTGGACGGCACCCGCATATGGGTGGGCACCGAAGGTTGCGGCCTCAATCGCCTGTCGCCGCGCAATCTGAGAGTTAAGGATTTTGTCCGCAATTTCAATACTCCGGGACTGAATTTCAATGCTCCGGTCAACGCCATACTTGCTGAGAACGACGGCAGTGTGTGGGTTGGTACTGTCGAGGGTGGTCTGCACCGTAGCGACGGGGAGCTTTCAACGTTCAAGCACTACAGCGTGGCCAGTGGCCATCTGAGCCATAACTCAGTGAGCTCGCTTGCACGCGATGGCCGCGGCTTGCTCTGGGTAGGAACCTGGGGCGGGGGAGTGAACGTGCTCGCCGAACGTAGCGGGGGGCGCCTCGAACGTGTTCATCATATCGAAGACACCGACGATGGCACACGGCATATTGGCTATGTTGGCGCTCTGATGTGGGATTCCATAAACGAACTAATGTGGATTGGTGCGTCGCGGGGTCTGTACGTGTACGATCCGGAGATCGGTAAGGTGCGCGAGGCATTCGATGGCTCGTTCGACGAGGTGTTCGGTGCAGTCGGTATTGCTGCAGATAGAGATGGCCATATGTGGCTCGGGTCGAGCAGCGGCCTGATAGATGTGGATCTGCGGAAATATGGCAAGTTGCGGTCCAAGGACGCTGTGCGCCGCATTCGTGGTCGTCTTGATGATTCATCGGCTGTAGCCGACGAACGCATAACGAGTCTTTATATAGACTCGCGCGGCACCTTGTGGATAGGTACCAATGGCAGCGGTGTGTACAGCCGGCATACCGATGGCGATGCCGAGGTGTTCGTGAACAAAAATACATCGGACGGCCTGCCGAGCGATATAGTGCTGGGAATCACCGGTGATGAGTCGGGAAACCTATGGTTCTCGACTTATAGCGGCCTTGCGCGGATGTCGGATGGCGGTACAATAGTGACATATGATAAGGATGGCGATTTGAGCTGTGATCAATTCTATTGGAACGCTGCAGAGACAGATACTGCCGGCAATCTGCTCTTCGGAACAACGGAAGGCATGATGTGCATCGACGGTAACTTTACACGGAGCGAGACCGATGCCGATTTTCCGATTGCATTCACTCATGTGTGGGTGGACAATAACCGGGTGATCCCGGGCCAGAGAGATCAGGGGCCTTATTTCTGTCCTGTGCGAGGCATGCGGATTCATGAGAGAAACCGCTCGCTGTCGTTTGAATTCTCGGCACTCGACTATGACCGCAAGAAGGATGGTGTGTATTCCTACCGTCTCCTCGGATTCGATGATAACTGGACCACGCTTCCACAGGGGCGCCGTTATGCCGGCTTTACCAATCTGAAACCGGGTAAATACCGGCTTCAGGTGCGATATCTCCATAATGGCGAGTCGGACGACATGGCCCGCGTCACGGAACTGCCTATCACCGTCGAGCCATATTTCTACCGTCAGTGGTGGTTTGTACTTATGGTTGTGGCCGGAGGTGTGGCATTGGTCGTATTGGTATATAAATTGCGGTTGAGATCGCTTAAAAGGCAACGTGAACTGCTGCAGACTACTGTTGCTGAGCGTACTGCCGAGATTGAGGAGCAGAAGCGCCAGGTGCAGCAGCTGACCATGGACCGGATATCGTTCTTCACCAATATAACTCATGAGTTCCGCACACCTATCACCCTCATTCTTGGCCCGATAGAGCGAGCCCTGAAACTCAGCTACAATCCGCAGGTGATAGAACAGTTGAATTTTGCCGAACGAAATTCGAAATATCTGCTAACGCTCGTCAACCAGTTGATGGATTTCCGCAAGATAGAGTCGGGCAAGATGGAAATCATGCGTAGCCATGGCAATATCAAGACTTTCCTTATAAATATAGTGGAGATATTCCGCCCGCTCGCCATCGACCGTTCCATCGACCTTCGGTTCAATGGCCATCTGCCATATCCGGTGATCAGCTTTGATGAAGAGGCTCTCCAGAAAGTGCTTATCAATCTTCTTGGAAACGCTCTTAAGTTCACCCCCGATGGCGGCCGTATCACGCTTTATGCCACTTTATTACCGTCTTCGTGTTCGGCCAATGGCTCAACCGGGCTGTATCTTGCAGTAGCCGATACGGGCACCGGTATCGCCTCGGCCGACATCGACCGTATATTCGATCGTTTCTATCAGGGTACCAGTCCTATAAAGTATCCTGTATCCGGTTCGGCCGGTAGCGGCATCGGTCTGTATCTGTGCCACACACTTGTCGATATACAAGGAGGTAAAATATCGGTGCGTAATAATCTTGGTGGCCCGGGCTGTACGTTCCGTGTTCTTCTGCCGTTGCCCGATGGCGAGGTTCCGGTGGCTGAGACGCCGGCAGTGCCGCCGGCCGGTGGAAAGACCTCAGGGACGGCAAATCAGGCCGAGTCCGGTAGCGAGATGCCTGAACGTACGACCGTGCTTGTGGTAGAGGACAATGACGATATGCGTGCATTCATACGCAGTGTGCTGTCCGACCATTTCTCGGTGGCTGAGGCCCGCAATGGCGAGGAAGCGCTCAAAGTGTTGGGTAACCGCGATATAGACCTTATTATATCGGACCTCATGATGCCGGTGATGGATGGAATGGAGCTGTCGCGGCGCGTTAAGGAAAACTTTGACATCAGTCATATCCCCTTCCTTGTTCTTACTGCCAAAACCGGGCGCGAGACACAGCTCGAAAGCTACCGCATGGGAGTGGATGCCTTTATACTCAAACCTTTCGACGAGGAAATGCTACTTGCTCGCATCGACGGTATCCTGAAGTCGCGACGCCGGTTCCAGAGTCGGTTTGCATCGCAACTCGAAGTTGCGAGTCTTAACATCAGTGAGCAGTCGCGCGATAAGAAATTCATGGACCAGGTGATGAAAGTCATTGCCGAGAACTACCGCAACTCCTACTTTGAGATCGGTGATTTTGCCGAGGCTCTTGGCGTGAGCCGGTCGTTGCTCAACAAGAAACTTCAGAGTCTCGCCGGACAATCGGCGGGTCAGTTGCTGCGTGCATTCAGGCTCAAGACAGCCCACGAACTTATACTCCGCAATCGTCGCACCCGTGCCATGAATATTTCGGAGATTGCCTATGAGGTTGGATTCAATGATTCGAAATATTTCACCCGTTGTTTTACTAAACACTTCGGAATCAATCCATCAGCTTTGATGAACTCAGAGGGGTAGATTAAAAAATCCACCATAATTCTCAAAAAGTCCACCGTAGCGGGGCATTGTTTAAGGTATTTTTGCAGCGTTAAAATCTGTTCACTTTTCGGGTTGGACAGAGCTTAACCTCAAAAATACCTTGAATACATATACTGATATCATAAATAACCTTAATTAATATCATCAGTCAATCATTATGAAAACAGTCGACCGGATGTACCCGTATGCTGCCTTTGCGGTAGCCGCGGTTCTTTTTGGCTCGTCGTGTTCGTCGGACTGGGGTAAGGTCGATCCTCCCGCCGGTGTTCAGACATTGCCGAATCTGGAAAACGTTGCCAATTTTGACTTCGAACAGGAACAGCTCGATCCCCTGCTGTTCAGAGCCAACGGCAATAACCAAGATCAAGTACCGGCCATCGTCGAAGATGAGGACAAAGGATTCGTTCTCGAACTAAACGACGGATGGGTGGAGATGAACAACCCTTTGACAAACTACAAGTGCGAAAAAGCCGCCTCCCTCACCTTCTGGCTCAAGCAGATTCCCGAAACATTTACCGATGAAGAGGGTAATCAGACAACCGGACCGCAGGATGTCAGCGGTCCGCTGTTCGCGTTTACAAATCAGAACCGCACCGAGCATCTCACATTCTCGGCCAACGGTGGCATTGAATATGATGCAGCCGATGGTACGTGGAGCTGCGATAATCCTGCGGAAGTGACTACCGGCTACATTCCTGTGGACGGCTTCGACGGTCATGGCTGGAACTATGTGGCACTGACCGTGCGCAATGATGGCTACGACCTCTACGTGAATGGTGAAAAGAAGGAATCGAAGACAGTTACCGACTTCGATTGTTCCCGTCTTGTAGGCTTCATGAACAATGTGGCCACTTTTTCTATCGGCTCGGCCGACAACCACAGCCACTGGATGATCGATGATCTGAATGTGTACCGCAATGTGCTGACAGCCAAAGAGACCGCCCGTCCGCGCGTTTCGTGGGAAGCTGCCGGTCCCGGCACGGAAATCGACCTATCGTCGTGGCTGCTTGTGGGTCTTGAGGACAATTCAACTCTCTTCTGGACAGAGTTCTCGCCCTATTTCAGCCTCAATGGCGACGGCCAGCTCCACTATCAGTTCTACAACTATACCCGCAAGACCAATAACTGGGACAACTGGTTGCTGGTGATAGCAACCGGCGAGCGTGGCTGCGACGGCTATGCCGAGCACGCTGTGATACGTGCCGATAATTTCGGCTGGGGTCTTCGCTTCGATGCAGGAGATGCTACCCAGACATGCGATTTCAACTTCGATACCTTCAAGGAGGATATGGATGGTGCTCTTGTAGACATGACAATCGACCGTCTGGGCACAAGTGTGGATGTGATAGTAGTAGTGACCACCGCTTCCGGTACTGTCTACAACTACAAGACCTCGCTTGCCAATGTCGAGGGCGACAGCATCACCACATGGCTGCTTTGCGAGGGTTCGCACCTGCTTCTGAATCCCGAAGGCTGCTTCCAGGGTACGCTCTACGACGGTGGACTTATCGTTGGCCCGCAGGACAACACCGCTCCATGGTGGTCAATATGGTCGCCCAACAATCTGCTCAAGGGTGAATTCTCCAACTTTGGATTCGACTTCATAAATCACAACTCCGGCACCGGCGGTAACTGGAACAACTGGGTTCTTGTGTGCACCAACGGTAAATATATAGGAGAAGACGGTTACGCCGAGAACTTTGTGCTTCGCTCCGATGCATGGGGCTGGGGTGCCGGCTGGGATGTAGGTACCGTAACATCGGCGTTCAACTGGGATACCTATGTGGCCGATATGCACGACGCACATTCGAGAATATATGTGGAGCGTTTCGGCAACGACCTTCTTATTGTGGCCCGTCAGACCACGGCTGCCGGTATAGCGCTGCCCGAGTATCGCTTCCAGACCACAGTCGAGACCCCCGAAATAGGACTCTTCTTCGTGCTCGACAGCAACTGGCTCGAATTTAACAAAGTCGGCTTCTTCCCGCTCATAGATATGAAGCCGCAGAATTAACATAAACCTTAATCACTACAATACCAATCATGAACAATAAACGCAGTACAACGCACGGCGGTTGGAGCCAGCGGCTCCGCTTCCTGTTGTCGGCACTCGCGCTGCTTGCATTTGGAATCGGCCTTTCGGCCCAGACAGTGCAGGTGACCGGTACGGTCTATGAACCCAGCGGCGAGCCCGTGATCGGTGCTTCGGTCATAGAACAAGGCGTCAAAACCGGCACCGTGACCGACCTCGACGGAAATTTCGTGCTTAGAATCAGCGATCCGGCCAAGGCCGTGCTCGTAATCTCATATGTCGGTTGCGAAACTGTGACCGAGCCTCTCCGCGGACGTACTCATATAGAAGTGAAACTTCAGGAATCCAATACCGCCCTCGAGGAGGTGGTAGTGGTGGGCTACGGCCAGCAAAAGAAGGAATCGGTGGTGGGCGCCATCTCGCAGCTCAAGGCCGACGACCTTCTTGAAACGCCGGCGGCTAACATATCGCAGGCTATCACCGGTAAGATTCCCGGTGTGATTACCTCGCAGACTTCGGGTGCCCCTGGTGCCGACGACGCTTCTATCTTCATCCGTGGCCGCGCCACTTTCGCCGGCGATGCCCAGCCACTGGTGCTGGTCGACGGTATCGAGCGCAGCTTCTCGCAGATAGCTCCCGACGACATCGAGACCATATCGGTGCTCAAGGACGCATCGGCTACGGCTGTCTATGGTGTGCGTGGTGCAAACGGTGTGATGCTTATCACCACCAAGCGCGGTAAGGAACAGAAACCGGTGGTTTCTCTTACTGCCAACTGGCAGTGGCAGACTCCCACACGCAAGGACACTTATCTCGATTCTTACAACAGTGTGAGCCTTCTTGAAGAAGCTCTTGCCAACGATGGCCTCCCCTCGCAGTACAGCAGCAATGATCTGGCCATGTACCAGAAATCTTCAGCAGGTCTGCTGAGCGGTGTCGACGCACTTCTGTATCCGAATGTCGACTGGTACGACGAGATTCTGCGCTCATCGGCTCCTGCACAGCGCTACAATGCCAATGTACGTGGTGGTACGAAGCGTATGCGCTACTATGCCTCGCTCGAATACTACAACCAGGAGTCGCTTTTCAAGAATCTATCGAACGACCCCTATGGAAATAATTCGTCGCAGAACTACAAGCGCTACGGTTTCCGTGCCAATGCCGACTTCTTCCTCACCAAGGATCTTACCCTTATGGTGAACTTCGGCACACGCTTTGAGGAGCGCCGCGGTCCTAATTCTAATGAAAGCGCAGGCTATTCCAATATCTTCTATCAGCTCAACCACACTCCGGGCTGGATATTCCCGGTATCATATCAGGTGCAGAACGGCGATGAGATGAAGACACTCTATGGTGGTTCGTCGCAGTACCAGAGCAACGTGTTTGCTACTATGGCAGAGGGTGGCTACTACAAGGGCACCAATACTGTCAACGAGACCAACCTGATTCTTGACTATAAGATGGATTGGCTCACTCCCGGTCTGTCGGCAAAGGCACAGGCTTCGTTCGACTATGAGAACTATCACCGCAATCTCTACAGCAAGGGATTCGCCACTTATGAACTCAACGATCGCAACAACTACGAGTCGATCGATGCATACAACAAATTCAACACCGATGGTACACTGGCTGCATCGGCCGACCATTTCACCGTCTATAAGCTTTATCTCGAGGCTCAGGTGAACTATCACCGCACATTCGGTAATCACGAGGTATCGGCCATGGCTCTGTACATGCAGAACGACTACCGCTATAATTCCGACCTTGCACGCCGCTATCAGGGCGTCGTGGCCCGTGCCACCTATGCCTACGACGGCAAGTATCTGGCAGAAGTAAATGCCGGCTACAACGGCTCCGAGAACTTCGAGAAGGGCAAGCGCTTCGGTTTCTTCCCCTCGTTCTCGCTCGGTTGGCGTATTTCCGAGGAGCAGTTCATGGCTTCGACACGCTCATGGCTCTCGAACCTCAAGCTCCGTGCCTCGTATGGTCAGGTAGGTAACGATATCTATAGTATCAATGGTGTGCGCCAGCGCTTCCTCTACGAGCAGAAGTGGACACAGCTCAACAATGACTACTATTTCGGCACCAATGGCCAGCAGGGTATCTTCGAAGAGCAGTATCCTAACTACGGTGTGACCTGGGAACGTGCCCACAAATACAATGTCGGCCTTGAGTACGGTTTCTTAAACAGCCGTCTCAGCGGTAATCTCGACTTCTTCTATGAAAGCCGCAACAACATCCTCACCGAGTTCCTCACCCGTCCGTGGTGGTTTGGTGTGACATCCGCTGCCGGTAACCTCGGCAAGACCACCAACAAGGGTTTCGAAATCGAGCTTCACTGGAACGATGCCATCGGCAAGGATTTCAACTACAATATCTCGGCTACTTTCTCGCATGCCAAGAACAAAATCACGGCCATGGATGAACCGGCCGGTAAGACCAGCTACCGCAAGCGCGAGGGCCATCCTATCGGACAGTACTTCGGCCTTGTGTCGGATGGCTTCGTGACTTCTGCCGATCTCGCCGATCCCAATTTCCCCAAGTCGACCTTCGGCGATGTCAAGGTGGGCGACCTCAAGTACCGCGATATGAACGGCGACGGCTTTATCGACGACCGCGACGAGACTTTCATCGGTCTGAGCGACCTTCCCGAGAATACCTATGCCATATCGCTGGGTGCAAATTGGAAAGGTATCGGTCTTAGCGTGATGTTCCAGGGTGTGGACCATGTGAGCCGCTACTATGATGCCGAGGCAATGTATGCTTTCGTTGCAGGTGGCAAAGTGAAGGAACACCACCTCGACCGCTGGACTCCCTCGGTGTCGGAAGCACAGAACCTTGCCAATGCCAAGTATCCTTTGCTTCACTACGATAGCTACGGCAATCACAACCAGCGCCAGAATTCATTCTTCCTCAAGAACGGTGCTTTCTGCCGTCTGAAGAATGTAGAGCTCAGCTATTCGCTTCCTCTTAAGTGGATCAAGCACGTGTGGATGAGCCAGTGCCGATTCTATGTAAACGCCAACAACCTTATCACATGGGATCATCTCGACGGCCTCACCGACCCCGAGAACAATGGCTCCAACAAGTATCCCATCTGCAAGACCGTGAACGTGGGCGTAAGCATCCAATTCTAAAACCAGGAAACTATCATGAATAAATTCATTCAGCATACAATAGCGGCATCCATGGCAGTACTGGCCATGGGAGCCACCGGTTGCAGCGACTTTCTCGACAAACAGCCGTCGAACGAGCTGAACGAGGACAAGACCTACGCCGACTGGAGAATGTTCGAGGCTTTCCATGTGGATACCTACAACTTCCTTCTCCACGGTGCCAACCGCATAAACGGTTCTTGGCTCGACGCTGCTACCGATCTTGCCCAGACTTCGTTCTCGACAGGCGGTACACTCACCACTTTCAATATCGGCAACTATTACGGTTCTGCCGGTTCTGCCGAGCTCACATCTGTTTGGGAGTCGCGCTATCGCGGCATCCGCAAGTGCAACCGTGTGATCAACGACATGGACCGTGTGCCATTCGACATCACCAAAACCGAAGAGGAAAACAAGGCTATCCGAGCCATATATATGGCTGAGGCCCGCACTTTCCGTGCATGGTTCTACTGGGAGCTTTTCCTGCGCTACGGACCACTGCCTATCGTCACCGAGGTGCTCGACCCGACTGAGGATATGATCACTCCTTATACCAAACGTCCGACCTTGAAGGAGTATGTGATGGACTTCGTGCTCAAGGAGCTCAAGGAAGCCGAGACCGACCTTCTGGCATATGCCGAGGCTTGGAATGGTAGCCGTATCGGCCGCCTGTCGCAGCCTATGTCGCGCGCTTTGCAGTGCCGCATACTTCTCTACATGGCCTCTCCGCGCTATTCCGACGAAAGTGGAGTGACCTGGAAGGAAGCTGCTGATGCCGCAAAAGAATTCATCAATCTCTACAGCGGTAACTTCGGCCTCTTCAGCGAGGAAAATATCGATCCGTCGGAAAACTACGGCAACGCCGTGCTCCGTACCCAGTACACCGGCAATAACAACGAAGTGATATTCTTCCGCAATGACGTGACCATCAACTGGAACGGTATCGTGCAGGATACACCTGTGGGTGAAGGCGGCAATGGTGGTAACTGCCCGTCGCAGAACCTTGTGGACATGTACGACATGGCCGACGGCTCGTCGCCTTTCGCCGAGTACGATGTCACCGGTGCTCCTGTGTACAACAACGGTGTACCTGCCGTAAATGCCGCCAGCGGATATTCCGACGCCGACATGTGGACCGGCCGCGACCCGCGTCTTGCTGCTACCTTGCTGTATCAGGGTCAGCCTTGGGGTACCATGCGAGTTGGATCTACCATCGACGTCCGTCCAGGTATGGCCGACAATCCTATAGGCAATGCCAATGCCACTCCTACGGGCTACTATATGCGTAAATACATACCGGCTTCGATTCTTGCATCGAACCACGCAGGTACGGCCTACCGTCTGTGGACCATCATCCGCTATGCCGAGATTCTGCTGAACTATGCCGAGGCACTTAACGAAGTGCAGGGTCCCTGCAGCGAGGTGTATGAAATGCTCGATATGGTACGCCACCGCGCCGGTATCACCGGCAGCACCGCCGACCGCGCCGATCTCCGCACCAAGGAAGCCATGCGTAACTTCATCCACAAAGAGCGCACCGTAGAGTTCGCTTTCGAGGAGCACCGCTGGTGGGATGTGCGCCGTTGGAACTGCGCTGTCGAGGCTCTCGCCCGTCCCATCTATGGCGTGAACGTGGCTATGGACGGTACCGTGACTCGCAAGGTGTCGCAAAACCGTGTGTTCGAGCCCCATATGTATCTCTATCCTATTCCTGAAGAGGAAGAATGGAAGACTCAAATCGATAACAATCCCGGCTGGTGATTCAGTTCGCCCTTAATCCAAAACCAATTATGAACACAATCATAAAACATTTCTCAGCATCGGTGCGGCTACTGGCGGCCGTCATGCTGCTCGCATGCTCGTTCTCGCTCCGGGCAGCCGGCGAGCAAGAAATCAAAGGCCGTGTGGTTGATCCCGACGGCAAGCCTATCCCCGGCGCAGTTGTCAATGTGGCAGAACAGAGCCGCATCGTTCTCACTGATGCCGACGGTAACTTTACCCTTGTCGGAGCTATGGCCGATGACGAAGTCAATGCTTCCCGCACAGGTTATATAACCTCTGTTGTTCCTGTGGAGAGTGTCAACGAGTTTCTTGTGATCACTCTCGAGCCAGACAAAGATCCCTATGCCCACGACATGGCTCTGGCATTTACCGAGAAGCCTAAGAAGACTGTAATCGAAGGTACTTCCACCGTAAGCGGTAGTGAGCTTCAGCGCTATCCTATCACAGTGCTCCAGAATGCCTTCAACTCCACCCTTACCGGTGTGCAGACCTATGAGGCATCGTCGGAACCGGGCTGGGGCGAGACCAAGCTCTATATCCGCGGTCTCCGCACTCTCAATGCTTCGGCCCGTAATCCTATCTTCATTGTGGACAATGTGGAGCGCGACATCTCCTTCCTCGATGCATTCCCGATCGAATCGGTGACCATCCTCAAGGATGCCGCTGCAACCGCTATCTATGGTATGCGTGGTGCCAACGGCGTGGTGCTTGTGACTACAAAGCGCGGCCAGGCCGGCAAGACCAATATCGAATTCACCCAGGAAGTGGGCTGGCAGCAGCTCACCAACACGGTGGAGAACCAGAACTCCTACAACATAGCCCTTACCCGTAACCGTGCACGCTATCTCGACGGCAATCTGCCTCTCTACACCGATGAGCAGATCGAGAAATACCGCCGTGTGAGCAATGGCGAGACCCTCGAGGGTATGGACCGCTACCGCTATTTCAATACCAACTGGTTCGACGTCCTCTACCGCGACACCGCTCCTGTGATCAAGACCAACTTCCAGATTTCCGGTGGTAATAACCGAGCACGCTACTACGTGTCGTTCTCATATCTCCGTCAGGAAGGTATGTGGAGCAGCGAGGGTACCGGACTGAATGATAACTTCAACACCCAGCATACTCTCAACCGCTGGAACCTGCGAAGCAATCTCGACATAAATGTGAACAAATATCTCCGAGTGGGTCTCGACCTCGGTGGCCGTATCGACAACATTCTACAGCCGACTGCATCGGTGTTCAACCTCACCACTTTCGGTGCTGTCGAAGCCGACCCCATGCATCCTATCTACTGCCCCAACGGCGAGCTTTTCTCCGAGCAGGGTACAGGTACTGTGAACCCATTGCTGCAGCTCGGTGCTTCCGGACAGGAAAAGAACCGTCGCCGTCAGCTTTATTCGACCCTCACCCTCAATGGCGACCTCAGCCCTATCACCAAGGGCCTCGGTGCTGAAATCGTGGTGTCGTTCGATGCTTACGACGGCTATGAATCGACCCAGACCAACAGCCTCAATGCCTACACCTACGACATGACCAACATGGGTGTGACCGATCCGTCGCAGTTCACCTACAGCCAGCAGTACTCCTACCAGGAGCTGACCAATCCGTCGGTGAACGAGCGCGACAACTCGTGGACTCTCAACATGCGCGGTGGTTTCAGCTACAAGCGTACATTCGGAAAACACGATGTGGAAGCACGTGCATTTGTCCGCTCCTATCAGAAACGCAACAACAAGGGCCCGCACTCGGCTGTGTGGTACAACCTGTCGTCCGACCGCTATCTGAGCTACAACGGTCTTGCCAACTATATATTCGACGGCCGTTATATTGCCAGCGCAAGCATATCGCGCATGGGTAACGATAACTTCGCTCCCGGCAACCGCTGGGGTACATTCTGGAGTGTGGGTGCCGGTTGGGTGCTCTCGCAGGAAAGCTGGCTCCAGGACCACAATGTGAATCTGCTCAAACTCCGTGCCAACTATGGTAAGACCGGTATGAGCGATACCGGCGCAGGCCGTTATCCCTATCAGTCGATTTTCCAGGCCGGTGGCGACTACAGCTTCGGTTTCAATGCTACCAACGTACCGGGCTACAGAGAACAGCAGGCCGGCAACATCAACAGCAAGTGGGAAATCTCCAAGATGCTCAATGTCGGTGTCGACTGGGGCTTCTTCGACAACCGTCTCTACGGTAACTTCGATGTATGGAAAGAATGGCGCAGCAATATGCTCGTAGAGCGCTCTACCATCCCGTCGATGCTTGGTATCACCTACGCCCGCGACTCTTATGGTAAAGTTGAGTCGAAAGGTTTCGAACTTACCATCGGCCATCAGAATAAGATCGGCAATGTGGAGTATACCATCGAGGGCCTGTTGAGCTGGAATGCCAATAAGATCACCGAGATGGACGAAGTTGAGCCGACCGTTGAATGGCAGCGCAAGACCGGTGGCCGTATCCGCCAGTACGAGAGCGTGCAGAGCCTCTACGAAAGCGAGAACCGCGACGCTGTCGGTGGCTGGAACGCCTATCGCTTCGTGCAGTGGGCTTCAGATGCCAATCTTATAGCTACTTCGCAGGCCGACGCTATCGCACATCCCGAGAAATACCCCTACAATACCTTCTCCGGTGGCAACCAGAAGCTTGGTACGGCAGTGTTCCGCGATGTGAACGGTGACCGCCAGATCGACTCGCGCGACATGGTACCCTACGGTTACACCATCCTTCCCGACTGGACCCCGTCGATATCGCTGTCGGCCCGTTACAAGGGTTTCGACCTCCGCGTGGTGGGCACCGCATATCTGCACCGCACCGTGTTCCTGTCGCCTTCGATGACATTCTCCCAGTGGGGCCACAACAATGCTACCCATGCTGTTGTCGACGCCTGGGGTTACTTTACCGACGATCCCCTCGATCCCCGCAATGTCAATGCCAAGTACCCCCGAATCAGCTACACATTCAATGCCGAGGATTCGAGCCGCGAGAATGGTTCGTACCAGAACGACAAGTGGCTGGTTAACGGCGACTACTTCTCGCTCCGCAACATAGAGTTCGGCTACTCCCTGCCCGAAAAGCTCATTGCAAAAGCCTACATGAGCCGTTGCCGCGTGTACTTCAGCGCCTACAACGTGGCTACATGGAGCCATCTGCCAAAAGGCATGGACCCCGAACGTCCTATGGGTTACTGCTGGTGGTATCCCAAGACCCGTATCTTCTCTTTCGGACTTAACCTTTCATTCTAATACCGACACTGCGATATGAAACTATATAAATCAGCCATTTTGGCCATAGCCCTGGGAATGGCGGCCGGATTCGCATCGTGCGACGACTATCTCGACAAGGAAGTCGACCTCACGCTTCAGGCCGACCGTGTGTTCGGAGACTACGACATGACCCGCGGCTTCCTTGCCAATTGCTACACATATCTGCCCGACGCATTCGGGGACTATTCCGACTTCAACAACCGCTTGAATAAGGATTGTATGACCGATAATGCCGTAAGCTACTGGCGCGGCTACACCCAGACTGTGATGGAGGATTCCTACGACGCGAGCAACCATTGGTATGCGAGCAACTACTGGAATACCCGTACGGCCGGTATCCGTGCGTGCAATCAGTTTATAAAGAATGCCCGACCCAGCGTGGTGGGCAATGCCGAGCGAGCCGGCGACGATAACCGTCTTTACGACCGTTTCATTGCCGAGGCACGTGTGCTCCGCGCCATTCTCCATATGGAGATGGTGCAGTGGTTTGGCGATGTACCCATCATAGGCGATGATGAAGCCGGTGTGCCTATCGTGCTCGAGCCATCGTCGGCACTTCCTTCCCGTACTCCTGCCGAAGAGGTGCTGCAATGGGTGGCCGATGAATGCGACAAGTACAAGAACGACCTTCCTTTCCGCTACACCAACGAGGAAGAGAACTGGGGCCGCATCAATGGTGCTGCTGCATATGCTCTGAAAGCCCGTGCGCTTCTCTATAAAGCTTCGCCGCTTCACAACAAGGCCAACGATGCGTCGCGCTGGGAAGAAGCCGCCCGTGCCGCAACCGATTTCATCTCGGCCAACAATGCATGCTGGAATCCCTACCGCCTGCATACCGCACCGTCGAACGACCCGAACGAGAATTACTACGACTGCTTCATCACCAACCCCGTGCATAACAACGAGTATATACTTTCTCGCTCGGTGTGGAAAGGCCAGACTGTGATAGAGGACTATAACTCTCCGGCCGGTTTCTCGGGCCGCCGTGTGGCTCAGGGCTACATGAATCCTTCGCAGAATCTTGTGGATGCCTACGAGACCATCAAGGGCCTTCCCATCGACCAGGATCCCGACTATAACGAACAGAATCCCTATGTGAACCGCGATCCTCGCTTCGAGCAGACCATACTGCACCATGGCTCCATGTGGGGCATAGGCGACGAAGCGCGCCCTGTGAATGTGAACAACGATGAAGGTGAGGTCGGTCCCGACTATAGCCGTGGTAACTGCGGCACATGTACCGGATATTTCCTTAAGAAATACACCACCAATATTCCTTGGGATGGCACTGTGTCCGGTACCGACAAGGCTTGCCCTATATTCCGCTATGCTGAGATTCTGCTGAATGCCGCCGAGGCCCTCAACGAGGCCGGCCGCACCGCCGATGCATACCAGTATGTGAATCAGGTACGTGCACGCGTAGGCATGCCTCCATACTCCGGCATGACTAAGGATCAGCTCCGCGAGCGTATACAGAACGAACGCCGCATCGAGCTCTGCTTCGAGGATCACCGTTTCTTCGATGTACGTCGCTGGAAACTCTTCGGAGACGCTACCGACTACAACCGCTCGGCCGAGGCAAATCTGCCGCGCTATCGTCAGCTTGGCACCATCTACGGCGTGTCGATTCGCGAGAATACTCCGGTGAAGTATAACTATGGCGTGAACGAGAAGTTCCCCTACGTTACCTTCCATGCACCCAAGAACTATTTCGTGCCGGTGCCTCTGACTGAAATCCGCAAGACCGGTTACACCCAGACTCCCGGATGGGAAATGTAATTTTCAATTAAACTTTCACTTCGCTCAATTTGAGATTCATGGCTTCAGGGTCGGAAGATCCCGTCCATGAATCCCGAAACCGAGAAAAAAATATACTAAATGAAAGCTAAAATAATATTGATGAGCGCACTGTCCGTGGCAGCCTTTACATTCGGCGGCTGCGACGACGATGACGAAGTGGTGTACAACGGCACCGACAAAGTGGCGCTCGATATGCCACAGGCGGTGGAGACAGGCGCAACCTATGTGACTCTCTCGACGCCTTTCCATGTGCAGCGGGATGCCCACTGGACTCAGGTTGGTTATTGTGTGAGCCAGACGGGCACTCCCACTGTACACGATATCGTGTATAAAGCCGAGACTCCGGAAGGGATGGCATTCGGTGGTGTGGTATATGATGGAGCCGTTACGGCCACCATCCCGTCGCTTGTTCCCGGCACTGAGTACCATGTGCGTGCATATGCTGCCCAATATCAGGGCTCGGTGGTGTATTCGCCTGAATATGTGTTCACCACTTCCGATGGTACTCTCGACGAACAGCTTGCCAACTACCGCGGCCCGGAGTATGCCGATGACTATTCGTCGATTTCCGGCTGGGATCAGCGCGATAAGTGGAATCTCGCCAATGTGCACGATCCGTCGGTAGTCAAGGCCGACGACGGATACTACTACATGTACCAGACCGATGCTTCCTATGGCAATGCACATGTAGCCGGTGGCCACTTCCATGGCCGTCGTTCCAAAGACCTCATCAACTGGGAATATCTCGGAGGCACCATGAAGGAGCTCCCCGAGTGGATTATACCTAAACTCAATGAAATACGCGCCGCCCAGGGTCTTCCTGCCGCCGACCCCGATGTCAATGCATTCGGCTATTGGGCTCCAGTAGTCCGTAAGGCCGGCAACGTCTATCGCATGTATTATTCTATCGTATGCCCGGGCAGCGTGGCCGGCGACGGAACCTGGGGCGAGCGCGCTTTCATCGGCCTGATGGAAAACACCGACCTGTCGAACAACGATGGATGGGAAGACAAGGGTTTTGTTATTACCAACAGCACCGACAAGGGTAAGGATGACTATGGTGTAGCCAATGACTGGGCAAACGCTCTCTATCGATTCAATGCCATCGACCCGTCATATATTATAGCCGACAATGGTGAGCATTGGCTCGTGTATGGCTCGTGGCATTGTGGAATAGCTGCCGTGAAAGTCGATCCCACTACTGGCAAACCTGCTTTGACCGGTGAACCCTGGAATGCCGATGATTCATATGGCAAGCTGATCGCTACCCGTAGCGCCGGCAACCGCTGGCAGGCTTCGGAGGGTCCTGAGATTGTGTACCGCAATGGTTACTACTACCTCTTCCTGGCCTATGATGCACTCGATGTTGCATACAATACACGTGTGGTGCGCTCGCAGAGCATTGAAGGTCCCTATATGGGCATCGACGGTACCAATGTGACACTTGGCGGTGATGCTTTCCCTGTTGTGACACATCCTTATGCCTTTGCCGGCGATCATGGTTGGGTCGGATTCTCGCATTGTGCGGTATTCGACGATGGTGCCGACAATTGGTTCTATGCCTCGCAGGCCCGTTTCCCTGCCAACTGGGGCGGAAACGAGTTCAGCAATGCTTTGATGCTCGGCCATGTGCGTTCTATCCGTTGGACAAAGGATGGCTGGCCTCTGGTGATGCCCGAACGCTATGGCGCTGTGCCTGCTGTGGCCATAACCGAGGATGATATTGCCGGAACATGGGAGCTCATCGACCTTTCGTATGCATATGGCATACAGAAAACATCGACTACCATAGTTCTTGGAGCTGACCATAAGGTAATAGACGGCATGTGGAAAGACGCTGCATGGAGCTTTGATGCCGACAACAGCATACTCACCATCGACGGTGTGGAACTTTACCTGGCCCGCGAATGCGACTGGGAATCGGCCGATCGTCATGCCACTATAGTGTTCGCCGGAGTATCTGGCCGAGCCACCTACTGGGGTAAGAAAATGTGACATAAATCTGAACACTTATTTGTGGTTGAAGGCGCGCGACGTTTGTCCGCGCCTTCTGTTTGTCTATGTCTACTGTTTTTGTTACTTTTGGCTGTAATTTTAGTACTAACATAGACTGGTATCATGAAACACATTTTTGCCTTAGTCCTATATATATTGTGTGGATTGTCGGCGACATCCTCGGTTTTTGATTGGCGTGTGGCCAGAGCAGCAGATGTGAGTGGAGATTCTGCCGTAATATCCATGCCCGGCTATGCGGATTCCGACTGGGTGGCGGCTCCAGTGCCTGAAACTGTTGCTGTAGCCTACCGCGAGGCCGGCCTTCTTCCCGATATGCGCTATGATGATAACCTGATGTCTGTCGACTATGATTTTTTCGATGCGGATTTCTGGTATCGTACCGAATTCCGGTGTCCGGAGATGAATCCTGGCGACTATCTCATACTCAATCTCGATGGTATAAACTGGAAAGCCGATGTTTATGTGAATGGAAAGACGGTCGGTCATGTAGATGGTGCGTTTATCCGCTCCCATTTCGATATAACACCTTTTGTCGATCGGGAAAAGGTGAATGCGTTGGCTATAAGAATTATACACAACGATAATCCTGGCGATGTGAAGATACCGGAACTTGAAAAGCCTGTACTGAACGGAGGTGTGCTGGGGCTCGATAACCCCACATTTCATGCATCGATCGGCTGGGATTGGATTCCGACACTGCCGGGCCGTAATATTGGTTTGTGGAATGATGTGACGCTTACAGTGGCACCGGCAGGTGTGACCGTAGGGGACTCTTTTTTCGATACCCGTCTGCAAGGATGTATGCCACGTCGCTGCAAGGCTGATGTGGCTGAAATATATCCGACTGTGACATTCCGCAATTATACCGACGGGCCTGTATCGGGTAGTGTGCGGGTGAAGTATGGCCGGCATGAGTCGTGTGAAGATGTGACAATACCTGCGGGTGTGAGCGATATAAGCCTACGCAAGATAATTATAGATAATCCTCAATTATGGTGGCCTGTCGGGTATGGAGAGCCTTATCTATACGATGTTCGCGTCGAGTTTGTGAAAGATGGAAAGACTGCTTCGGTCCAGACCTTGAAATCAGGCATACGTCAGATGCATTATACAATGGAAGAGAGCGCGCTTCAGATATTCATCAATGGTCGCCGGTTCATTCCACATGGAGGAAACTGGGGGTTCAGCGAAATGAATCTTCAGTTTTCGCCGGAAGACTACGATATTGCCATCGAATATCATAAGGACATGGGGCTTAATACGGTCCGAAATTGGGTAGGCCAGGTGGGCGACGAGGAATTTTATGAGGCCTGCGATCGCCATGGTGTGATGATATTCCAGGATTTCTGGCTCGCAAATCCTTCAGATGGTCCTAATCCTGCCGACAGGGCTATGTTTGTGGCCAATGCCGAAGATATGGTGCATAAGACCCGCAACCATCCGTCGATGATGCTATACTGCGGTCGTAACGAAGGAGAGCCGCCGTATGCGCTCGGGCAGGAACTTAACAGACTTGTGACGGATCTCGCTCCCGGTAGTATCTATATTCCAAATTCGGCCGATTTTGGTGTGAGTGGACATGGGCCGTATCGGGGTTTGTCGCCAAAGGCGATATATGGTCTTACGAGCGGTAACAAGAAATTTCACACCGAGCGGGGTATGCCCTGTGTGCCGTCGTACGAGTCGATGTGCCGTATGTTGCGGTCGGAGCATCGCTGGCCTCAGAATGATGTGTGGGCAATGCATAATTTCACTCTTGACGGCGCTCAGGCATGCCGGACGTACAACGAATTGATTGCCAGCGGACTTGGAGCACCTAATAATCTTAAGGAATTTGCCGATCGTGCCCAGTATGTGAACTATAACGGCTACCGTGCGATGTTCGAGTCGCGTGGAAAATACCGTAACGGATTGTTGCTGTGGATGTCGCATCCGGCATGGCCATGCCTTGTGTTCCAGACCTATGATTACTATAAGGATGTGAACGGGGCGTATTTCGGATGTAAGAAAGCATGCCGTCCTTTGAGGGTGAGCTGGAATCCGCAGACCGACGCTGTGGAGGTGGTAAATGAATCGGCCGGAGATCTGGTAGGGCTTGCAGTGGATGCGACCGTGGTGGATTCCGACGGGTCTGTGATATTTCATAAGACTTCGGAAATTGATTCCGGTGAGGATTCGACTGTGGAAGCTTTCAAACTCGAATTAGGCTCTGATCTGCCTCCGGTATATTTTGTCAAGCTTTCTCTTAACCGGGGTGATGAGTTGCTGGCCGATAATTTTTATTGGGAAGGCGCCGAATATGGCAACTGGCAGGCTATCCAGGAAATGCCTGATCCAAAGTTGAGTGTGTCGGTAAAGAAAATTTCGGAAACGGAATATCAGGCTACGGTTATCAACAAGGGCAAGTCGCCGGTGCCTATGGTTCGGCTGTGTCTTATCAATGCAAAGACTGATGAACAGATTCTTCCGGCAATCTATTCCGACAACTATTTCGGTCTTCTTGGCGGTGAAAGTAAAATTGTGACAGTGTCAGCACGGCAGTCGGCCATGGCTAAGGTCGATAAGGCTACAATAACAGCAGAGCCTCTACGCTGAAAAATCAGTCTGTATAATTATAAAAGCCTGGAAGTCTTAGGATAGACGACCAGGCTTTTATCGTTGTAGAGGTATAGTTCTATTGCTCGATGACGGGCTGGGAGGCTGTGTCGATGACATGGGCGACGATTTTCTGTTCGTCGGGGTTGAAATCGACAATTATTTCATCGCCCGGGCCAACTTTGCCGGCCAGCAGCAGTTCGGCAAGTTCATCCTCGAGGTATTTCTGAATTGCGCGCTTGAGCGGGCGAGCACCGAACTGCACGTCGCATCCTTTGGACGCAATGAAGTTCTTGGCTTCGTCGCTTATTGTTATGCCGTATCCAAGGCCGCCGATGCGCTTGTAGAAACCGGCGAGTTCGATGTCGATGATCTTGTAGATCGCGTCGCGGTCGAGTGTGTCGAAAATGATAATATCGTCGATACGGTTGAGGAATTCGGGCGCGAAAGCTTTGTTGAGAGCCTTCGAGAGCACGCTGTGAGAGTATTCGCGGTCGACTTCGCGGGTGTTGAATCCGACACCGCTGCCAAATTCCTTGAGCTGGCGTGTGCCGATGTTCGAAGTCATGATTAGGATGGTGTTCTTGAAGTCGATGCGTCGGCCGAGGCTGTCGGTGAGGCGTCCTTCATCCATCACCTGAAGCAGAAGATTGAAAACGTCGGGGTGGGCCTTTTCGATTTCGTCGAGCAGTACCACCGAGTAGGGATGACGTCGCACACGCTCGGTGAGCTGACCGCCTTCCTCGTAGCCAACGTATCCGGGAGGCGCTCCGATGAGACGCGACACGCTAAATTTCTCCATGTATTCGCTCATGTCGATGCGGATGAGTGTATCGGCGGAGTCGAAGAGGTATTCAGCCAGTTTCTTGGCAAGATGTGTTTTGCCCACACCTGTCGGACCAAGGAACATGAAAGTGCCAATGGGCTTGTTGGGGTCCTTAAGGCCGAGACGGTTGCGCTGGATGGCTTTTACAAGCTTTGATATGGCGTTGTCCTGTCCGACGACTGCTTTCTGGAGCGTGGGGCCCATTTCGAGCAGACGGATGCCTTCAGCCTGTGCGATTCGCTGTACGGGCACGCCGGTCATCATGGCCACTACTTCCGCCACGCGGTCGGCGTCGACGGTTTCGCGGTTTTCTTCCATTGTTTTTTCCCACTTTGCCCTTGCCTCATCGAGTTCGCGGCTGAGGCGTGCGGCCTCGTCGCGCAGACGTGTGGCCTGAGCGAAGTCGTGACGCTGGGCTGCGGCCACTTTCTCGGCGGTGGTGGTGCTGAGCTTGGCTTCGAGTTCTTCGATTTCGGTGGGTACTTCGATGTGGCTTATACGGGTTCGCGAACCGGCTTCGTCGAGCGCATCGATCGCTTTGTCGGGGAAGTTACGGTCGGATATGTATCTTTCGGTAAGCTTCACACATGCTTCCAGAGCCTCGGGGGTGTAGTTGACACCGTGGTGAGCCTCGTATTTCGGCTTTATGTTGTTGAGAATCACAAGTGTTTCCTCGGGAGTGGTGGGTTCTACCATCACTTTCTGGAAGCGACGTTCGAGTGCACCGTCTTTCTCGATGTTCACGCGGTATTCATCGAGAGTGGTTGCACCGATGCACTGAATCTCACCACGGGCAAGCGCGGGCTTGAGCAGATTTGCGGCGTCCATGGAGCCTTGGGCGTTTCCGGCACCGACAATGGTGTGGATTTCATCGATGAACAGGATAACGTCGCGGTTTTTGGTAAGCTCGTTGAGAATGGCCTTGATTCGCTCTTCGAACTCACCACGGTATTTTGTTCCGGCGACCAGCGATGCCATGTCGAGAGATATGACACGTTTATCGAACAGTATTCTCGAAACCTTCCGCTGTGTTATTCTGAGAGCGAGACCTTCGACGATGGCGCTTTTGCCGACGCCGGGTTCGCCGATGAGGACGGGATTGTTTTTTTTGCGACGGCTTAGAATCTGGGCAAGTCGCTCGATTTCGGTCTCGCGCCCTACAACGGGGTCGAGACGCCCTTCCTCGGCAGCTTTTGTCATGTCGTTGCCGAATTTATCGAGCATAGGGGTGTCGCCGCGTGTGCCACGGTGCGATTTGGCACCGGGCTTGGCAGGCTCAGCCGGAGTGTCCTGTCGTGCTTCCTGCTGTCCGTCGTGGGCCGGAGTTTCGCCCTCGGGGGTATCGCCTGCAAGATCGAGAACTTCCTCGGGGCGAGCGTCGGCGAGAGCCTGGCGTCGCAGAGCGTCGTAGTCGATTCCTGCGTTGAAGTAGGGGGCGATGACCGACATGGCCTTCACGTCTTTGTTGTGGAATAGCGATAGCAGAAGGTGCTCCACGTCGACCAGAGGTGCCTTAAGGTATCGGGCCTCGATAATGGCAAGTTTTATTATGAGGGTTATTATGCGGTTGAAATAGTCGGCCCCTTTTCCATCGGCGGCCGATGGCTCATAGAGAGCGAGGTCGAGCGCAGCCCTGAGATCGGCGAGCTTGTCGGCGCCGACAAGGCGTTCCATCAGTTCGGCCGATTTGGTTTCTGGAGCGCTGAGTTCCAGAAGCAGGTGCGCCGGCATGATGGTGGCGTTGTTGTGATTGGTGCACTGTTGCCTTAGACGGTCGATGAGCGCACGCGCATTTTCGGTGTATTTCTGGTTGTTTTCCATATTCATGTAAGAATGGGAGAGTAATCCGGAATTATTATAACAATAATCGTGCCAAATATCATACAAAGATAGAAAAAATGTGTGTTAAAAGCAAATTTACCATTGTATGGCAGATTATAGCATGGTGTATAAGCACAAAAAGCGCCAGCAGACATCGCCGCTGGCGCTTTTTGTGTGTTGTGGGAGTGCGGTTATCGGAGTGCGACGCGGATGGCAGTGGTGCCGTTTGTTGATGTTGCGCGTACGATGTATACTCCGGCAGGCAGCATCGAGGCATCGAGTGCATTGCCTTGGGTGTGTGCCGCGATTGTGCCGGCGGTGGTGAATACGTCGATGGCTGTGACATTATCGGATGCCGAGATGATGCGTCCGGCAATCTTGACCTCGGGCATGCCGGTGGCGTCGATTGTATTTATTCCGGTGGTTGTGGCCAGAGGTATAGCCACATATTCGGCGCATCCTTTCTGCATGGCACGTACGGTCACTGTCTTGTTGGCGAAGTCGGCACCGGTCAGAGTCACGGTAGAACCTTCGATAGTGGCGTCGGTGGTGGAATTGATGATAGAGTATTCTACCGGAGCTGCATCGGCATTGAAAGTGAAATATTGCTTGATGTCGAAGGTCGGGTCGGCCGGATTGACGGCGAGAGTTTCGGCAGTTGTCACCGGGCATGCATCGCCGAAGTTGTCGATGCACAGATATGCTGGGGTATTGAGTCCGAAGCTGCCTTTTCGTGTGCCGTCGACAGTGACGCGGATAGAGCATACTTCACCTAGAGGAGTGAGGTCGCACCATTGCCATGAGTCGAGGACATACCACGACGAAGAGTTTTCGCTACGGTAGTCGGCGAGGTAGAAATCGACCGAGCCGGTGGTTTCACCATCCTTGTCGAGGCCTATGAAAGTGACTTTGTACCAATCATTTTTTGTGAATGCATCACCGGCGAATGCGTCGCCCTGGGTTATGGAGCTGAATGTGTAGGCAGCGTTTGTCACCCATGTGCCGTCGACCTTGGCGGGCGTTTCACCATCGCCGACGATGACGTCGCAGTGTCCCATGAAGTCTGCGGCATACACTACTGCATAGACCTTGCTTTTGTCGGCACCGCTCCCGACAGCGCTGTTGAACTGGTCGGGGAAGAGTGTTTCGAAATTGGTGGCTGTGCGGTTGGAGTATCCGAAAAATGCCCATGTCTGGTAGGACTCCATGCAGTAGTTGGGGAATGTGAACGAACCATCGGTGAAGTCGCTCATCATTTCTTCGGGGTCTCCCCACCAATAGGATTCAGTGCCTTCGAGTGGAAGGTTTTCGAATGTTGCAACTTGGAGTGGAGCGGCCTGAAGTGCGCCGGAAGCAGCCATTGCCGCGATTGCTGAGAGTAAATGTCTTGTCATATATGTTTTAAAATGTGATAGATATCATGATAATATCAACACATGCCGACAAGAACAGACCGCAGCAAGTCTGTGTCGCAACAGCCCTAACTCCCGAAGGCATGTGTGGACCGCACGCGTCTTTGCGTGCCTGTATTGTCGTACGGCAGGTCTTCTGGCTCGTTGGCGGTTGTCCGGTTTCGGACTTGAGACACATCCTTCCCGGGCCTGTGCCCAGTGGAATCATCTCTCCGCATAGTTCAACTTACAGCAGCGGGAACTGCAGCCGATTTTCACGGCTTTCCCTCTTTCGTGCGCCCCCTTTGGAAGGGAGCACAACCGTTGACGCTGCAAAAGTAGTAAAAAACTTATGATGCGCCGTTATTTTCGTGTGTGATTTTCTCATGGTGTTGGCCCGGAGAGGCTGTTGCGTTGGTCGGTTTGTGGAAAATTCGTACATTTGCGTAAATATTTAATGAATATGGCAGATTTATCATTGCTCCAGCGGCTCGATGGTATCGAGGCTCGCTTCGAGGAAGTATCGACTCTTATAACCGACCCGGCTGTGATTGCCGACATGAAACGCTATGTGCGTCTGTCGAAGGAATACAAAGATCTGGAAAAACTTACGGCGAGCACCCGGCGCTACCGTTCGCTGGTCAACGATGTAGAAGAAGCGAAGGCCCTTTTAGCTTCTGAAAATGATGCCGACATGCGCGAGATGGCCAAAGAGCAGCTCGATGCAGCCACAGAGGCGCTTCCGGCGCTTGAAGAGGAAATAAAGCTGTTGCTGATACCTGCCGATCCGGAGGATTCGAAGAATGCCATCCTCGAAATCCGCGGCGGTACAGGCGGCGATGAGGCTGCTATTTTTGCCGGTGATCTCTGCAAGATGTATATAAAGTACTGCGAGAGCCGCGGATGGAATGTGGCCATAACCTCGGCCAGCGAGGGTGCTGCCGGCGGCTATAAGGAAGTGGTGCTGTCGGTGACAGGCGATGGTGTGTACGGCATTCTCAAATACGAGAGCGGTGTGCACCGTGTGCAGCGTGTTCCTGCCACCGAGACTCAGGGCCGTGTGCACACTTCGGCTGCCACTGTGGCTGTGCTGCCGGAGGCTGAGCCGTTCGATGTGGAGATAAACGAAGGCGAGATAAAGTGGGATACATTCCGCTCCGGCGGTGCCGGCGGTCAGAATGTGAACAAGGTCGAGTCGGGTGTACGTCTGCGGTATATGTGGAAGAATCCCAATACAGGCGAGACGGAGGAAATACTGATAGAGTGTACCGAGACCCGCGACCAGCCCAAGAATAAGGAACGGGCCTTGAGCCGTCTGCGTACCTTTATATATGATAAGGAACACCAGAAGTATGTCGACGATATTGCGTCGAGGCGTAAGACCATGGTGAGCACCGGCGACCGTTCGGCGAAAATACGCACATATAATTATCCTCAAGGCCGTATCACCGACCATCGCATTAACTATACGGTGTACAATCTGCAGTCTTTTGTCGATGGCGATATACAGGACCTCATAGATCATCTCATCATAGCTGAAAATGCCGAAAAGCTAAAAGCAGCCGAACTATAATTACCACATATGTCCGCTCTCCGAAGTATCTTTTCACCGGATGCCATACGCAGGAACTTGGCATCGGTCGCACGACGGTTCCCGTTTCCGTTCGCATACATCAGTAGCCTGACCGTATGGCTTATCATCATGTTGTGGACCAATGTGGAACAAAACCATGCACTTTCCGACTCCATGTGCTGGGCTCTCAGCGAGGGGCTGCTTCTTTCGCTGGTGGCGAACATATGGTGCGAGTTTATGGGGTGGATGCGTCGCATAAAGCCGATTCAACTGGCTGTGCTGGGGCTTGTGGTACTGGATTTTGTGGCTATGTATATGCGTGGCGGCGTGGTGGCGACGGCGGAGTCTGTGGGCCGTTCGGCATTTGTGTCGGCCATCATTGCCGGTATATTGTTTTTGCCTGTGGCAAAGCGGTACACGCGCAGTCAACTTTGGGTGTATACGATGAGTCAGGTGGGTGCGTGTGCAGTCGCTGTATTCATCGGAGCCGTTCTGGCCATATCAACTGGCATTGTCTTCTCGTCGATCAGTTTGCTTTTTGGCGTTGATAACTGGAAGGTTATGTCGTCGGCGATGATTTTATTCGGCATATGGGTGCCGTCGATGGTGTATATGTCGCATGTGCCGCGTCGTAAGGATGTGGGGCATGTGTTTATGGCTCCAAAATCGCCGGTGGGTGCATTCTGTAAGAATGTGATGCTACCGGTGGTGCTGATCTATGCCGGAATACTATATGTGTACGCTGCGAAAATATTGGTTTCGTGGACATTGCCTACGGCTTCCGTTACGTGGATGGTTACGGGACTGATGTGTACGTCGCTGATAATGCTCTATGGCTTGCAGCGCTATACCTTTGGCGGCGATACGGTGTCGTCGAAAGCTGAGAAGATTGCCTCTATGGTCAGGCGCTACTTGCCTGTTTTGCTCTTGCCATTATTGTTGCTCATGAGTGTGGGCCTTGTGTACAGGGTAGGGGAGTATGGCATCACAGTGTCGCGGCTCTATGTGGCGGCTTTCGATGTGTGGGCTTTCGCGGTGGTTTTCTATCTGATTCTTCGGAAAGATGCAAATCTGAATCTTATCGCGACCTCGTTTGCGGTGGTATTCGCACTTGTTTCGGTGTTTCCCGGGGCCAACTTCACAGCGATTGGCAACCATGTGGTCCGTTCGGAAGTGAGGCGTACGCTCAAGGCTAATGGCGTGCGGACATTTCCTGTAGACGCCGAAGAGTTGAAAAGTATTTTGGGTCGTATGCCGAGAAAGAATGCCGAGAATCTGGCGTCTCGGGTGGAGTATCTCGATGATTGGGATAACCATTCGCTGATTGCCGATATTGTTGCTTCGTCCGACCGCATGACTGTGTGGAATCTGCTTCCTGCTGTCGCAGATACTGTTGTGGTGGAGAGTCTCGCTCTGATAGACCTATCTTATACCGGATGTGTGGATATACCAGATGGATATGGCCGGGTGATGAGAGATAGCGACTATAGCCGCAGAACCCTTAGTGTGGATTCGGCCGGATATGCCTCGGTTGCTATCGATGGCTATAAGGTACGTCTTAACATTGATAGCCTTGCTACTGTCGGCGATGCTTCTGAACCGTTGCATGCTGTTGCTGTCGATTCGCTCGGCAATACATGGCCTATGACGATTGTTATATTGGATATTCAGAAAGGTGACGACCGACGGTCGCCACGGCTTGACCGCATTGCATATTACATTTTCACAAACTAAAAAACTACATGAAATGAAAAAACTATTGACAGTAATATGCGCTTCTGCGGCACTCGCTGTGCAGGCCGCCGGATATCATGTGATTGCCACTCTTCCGGACGACACTGATGGCGCGATGGCCTATATATGCGATTACGATAGCAATCCGATTGATTCCGCGTATGTGTCAGACTACAAGGCTGTGTTCGATGGTTGTGTTGAAGTTCCTGATATTGTGACAATTACTGTCGATGGTAATGGCCTCGCTTCGTTCTTTCTTGAAAATGACACGATATACGTGGTTTCTACCAAAACTGATATCCCCGGAGGTGTGCGCACCGACTGGCATGCCGAAGGTGGAAAACTCAATAGAATTAAGAATGAATATCGCAAAAAATTAAACGATATTTATAAGAGGTGGAAAGATTCTGATAGTGATGCTGCCAGTGATTCACTCAGAGTTGCGCGTATGGCTCTTATAGAAGAATATCTATATGGCAATGCCGACAATGCCTTCGGAGCCTCGATGGCTATGAATAATTTGAAAAATCCATTGCCATTCCTGGAAGAGCATTCGGCGCTTCTGGAGATACCTTCGGTAAAATATAAAATAGCGTCTATTAAGCGAAAAGAATCTCTTGTACCCGGAGCTCCGTTTGTAGATTTTGCTGTGACAACCGATGATGGTGTCCATAGTCTTTCCGATGTCGTAGGCAAGGGCAACTATGTGTTGCTCGATTTCTGGGCATCGTGGTGCGAGCCATGTATGATGGCGATGGAACATTTGAAGAAATTACATGAGGATTATGGCAACCGGAATTTTAAAATACTCGGTGTCAGTATAAAAGATGACCCCAATAATACTAAAATGCGTATTGAGGAGTTCGAACTTCCCTGGGAAATATGGGCTACAGTCAATAGTAAACCTGCTATAGATGCATATACGATTGAGAGTATTCCATACATGGTGCTGTTTGCCCCCGATGGTACCATTGTGGCAAATAACATCTCTGTTGACGATCTCAATGCGAAGCTCAAAGAGATATTTGCTGATTAATTTAATATATAATATATATGAAACGTACAGAACTGGTTGAAAAGATTTTTGAGAAAGGTTCATTCCTTTGTGTAGGCCTTGATCCCGATGTCAAGAAACTACCTGAATGTATAGAAGGCAGCGATGCGGAGCGTGTGCTTGCTTTCAATAAGGCCATAATCGACGCTACTGCTGCATATTGCGTGGCTTACAAACCGAACCTTGCTTTCTACGAATGCCTTGGAGCCGACGGTATCCGTGTGCTCGAGGAAACTGTGAAATATATCCGGGCAAACTATCCCGACCAGTTCATTATCGCCGATGCCAAGCGTGGCGATATCGGCAATACTGCGGCCATGTATGCACGTACATTCTTCGAGGCGATGGACTTCGATGCGGTGACTCTGGCACCCTATATGGGCGAGGATTCGGTGCGTCCGTTCCTCAACTACAAGGATAAATGGTCCATCATCCTTGCGCTGACATCGAATGCGTCGGCCAAGGATTTCGAGACAGTGCACGATTCCAAGGGCGTGCCGATGTACGAGCGCGTGATACGTCTGTCGCGTCATTGGGGCAGCCCGATCGATACCATGTATGTTGTAGGCGCTACCCAGGCACAGAGCTTGGAGGGCATCCGTGAGGTCGCTCCACGCCACTTCCTGCTGGTGCCCGGTGTCGGAGCACAGGGTGGCAGCCTCGAGGAAGTTGTACGCTATGGTATGATCGATGAGTGCGGTCTGCTGGTGAACAGCAGCCGCGGCATCATATATGCATCTTCGGGCGAGGACTATGCTGCCGCCGCAGGAGAGGCCGCAGCCACACTTGCAACAGAAATGAGCCGTCTGATGAAGCAGAAACTGGGCTGATTGAATCTGTAACGATAAAAAATAACAACACGTCTGTAGGCTCTACAATGGTCTACAGGCGTGTTTTTGCTTGTTTCTCAACGCGGCACGGCATACGCTCTCTTGTTTTTTTGAGAAATTATCGCTACCTTTGCCGCTCCAAAATCATAACTATCCGATATGGACAATTGTCGACAAGAGATTGATTTTCTATTCGAAACGAGCTGGGAGGTCTGCAATAAGGTCGGCGGTATCTATACCGTGCTTTCAAGTAAAGCCAAGACTCTTAAGGCAAGCTTCGGCGACAATCTGATATTTATAGGACCGGATGTATGGAGTGAGGACAATCCCTCGCCCTACTTTACCGAGTCGCCTCGTCTGATGAAACGATGGGCAGAAAATGCCCTTCTCCCCGAAGGTGTCGACGTTCGCGTCGGCCGTTGGGAAATACCGGGCCGTCCTGTGGCCATACTTGTTAAATTCGACGGTATGTATGCCAATAAGGATGCCGCATATGGCCGCATGTGGGACCTTTATGGTGTCGATTCACTTCATGCCTATGGCGACTACGACGAAGGTTGTGCTTTCGCCCGGGCAGCAGCCGTGGTGATAGAAAGCATTATAGATTTCAGCAAGGTCGATCCTGCTAAGGTCGTGGCCCATTTCGATGAATGGACCACTGCCATGGGTCTGCTTATGCTGAAAGCCGATATGCCGAAGGTTGCGACAGTATTCACTACCCATGCCACCAGCATAGGCCGCAGTATCTGCGGCAATGGCAAGCCTCTCTACGATCAGCTTTCCAACTACGATGGCGACCAGATGGCCGCTGAGCTCAACATGCAGTCGAAGCATTCGCTCGAGAAAGCGGCAGCCTGGAATGCCGACAGTTTTACCACTGTGAGCGATGTGACAGCGCGCGAGGCCGAGCAGCTTCTGTGCAAGAAGCCCGATGTGGTGACCCCAAATGGCTTCGAGCTTAACTTTGTGCCCGGCAAGACAAAATATGCTGCAGCCCGCAAGGATGCCCGCGAGGTTTTGCTGCGGGTGGCATCGACCCTGACCGGTCTGGATTTCGGCGATGATACCTTTATTGTGGCTACATCGGGACGATGTGAGTATCGCAACAAGGGTCTTGACCTGTACCTTGACACACTTGCAGCTCTTTCATCTGCGCCTCTGAACCGTCGGGTGCTTGCTTTTGTGATGGTTCCGGCATGGTGTGCGGGTCCGCGTGCCGACCTCAAGCATAGTCTGGTGATGGATGAACGCTCGCGTCTGGCCGATCCCTTGCTCACCCATAATCTCCATAACTATAACGAGGATCCTGTGAACCGCCGCATGCATGAGCTTGGTTTTGCCAACGATGCGCGGTCGAATGTGACAGTGCTGTATGTGCCGTGCTATCTCGATGGCGCCGATGGCATATTCAACCTCACCTATTATCAGCTTCTTCCCGGCTTGGATGCTACGGTCTTTGCATCGTACTATGAGCCATGGGGCTACACCCCGCTCGAAAGTGTGGCTTTCGGAGTGCCTACAGTCACTACCGACCTTGCCGGCTTCGGCCTGTGGGTGGAGGAAGCATGTGAGCCCGGATTCGCAACCTCGGGTGTATCGGTGGTGCACCGCGATGATTCCAACTATGCGGCTGCCCGGGATGCTATCGTAAAAGACCTCGAAACCCTTATCGCCGCTCCGGCCAAGGAAATGACAGCCTATCGCAAGGCGGCTTCCGAAACGGCCCGTAAAGCTCAATGGACAGATTTTATACGTTTCTACGATCAGTCCTACTGCAATGCATTGGAGCACCGCGATGAACGAAATTTAAAATAATCTCCTCATTATAAACTATATTCAAGAGGATTAATCAAACTTACATATGAAATTACCGGTAAGCAACACAAACGCACCCCAGTGGCGCGACATTACAGTCAAGGCTGAGCTGCCCGCGCAGCTCAAACCCCTCGACGAGCTTGCAAAAAACCTATGGTGGGTGTGGAACAGCGAGGCTAAGAACCTCTTCCGTTCTCTCAACCCTGATTTGTGGCGTAAGACGGGCGAAAACCCCGTGATGCTTCTTCAGCAGCTTTCATCCGACCGTATTGCCGAAATCATCGCCGACGAGGTGCTGATGGCAGAGATAAACCATGTATATGCCGACTTCAAGGAATACATGAGCAAGCCCATGCGCAAGGATGTGCCCTCTGTATCGTACTTCTCGATGGAGTATGGCATCTGCAACTGTCTTAAGATATATTCCGGTGGCCTCGGTGTGCTCGCCGGCGACTATATAAAGGAAGCATCCGACAGCTGTGTCGATATGACTGCAGTCGGTTTCCTCTATCGCTACGGTTACTTCACCCAGACTCTCTCGGTCGATGGCCAGCAGGTGGCTAACTACGAGCCCCAGAACTTCAACCAGCTCCCCATCGAGCAGGTGATGGAGAAAGATGGCCGTCCTATGATCCTGGAAGTGCCTTATCCCGGCCGTATCATCTACTCGCATGTATGGCGTGTGAATGTTGGCCGCATGAAGCTCTATCTGATGGATACCGACTTCGACATGAACAGCGAATTCGACCGCCCCATCACCCACAAGCTTTATGGTGGCGACTGGGAAAACCGTATCAAGCAGGAGTATCTCCTCGGTATCGGTGGTGTTCTCATGCTCCAGAAGCTCGGCGTGAACAGCCAGCTCTATCATGCCAATGAAGGCCATGCAGCCCTGCTGAATCTCCAGCGTCTTGTCGACTATGTGCAGAAGGACGGTCTCGACTTCAATGTAGCCCTCGAACTTGTGCGCTCGTCGTCGCTCTATACTGTGCACACTCCTGTGCCCGCAGGCCACGACTATTTCGACGAAGGTCTCTTCGGCAAGTACATGGGTGAATATCCCGCCAAACTCGGCATCAGCTGGAATGACCTTATGAACATGGGCCGAGAGAATCCCGACACAAACGAGCGTTTCTCGATGAGTGTATTCGCACTCAACACTTGCCAGGAAGCTAACGGTGTAAGCTGGCTCCACGGCGAAGTGTCGAAGAAAATGTTCGCCGGAATCTGGAAGGGTTACTCCTGGGAAGAAAGCCATGTCGGCTATGTGACCAACGGTGTGCACATGCCTACCTGGGCCGCTTCGGAATGGAAGGAATTCTACTGGAATGAACTCGGACCTCAGGTATTCGAGAATCAGAGCGATCCCGAAGCATGGAAAGGTATCTTCAACGTACCCGACGAGAAGATCTGGAACATGCGTGTTGCCCTGAAGAACAAGTTCATCAACTTCGTGCGCCGCGACTTCAAGGAGAAGTGGCTTGCTAACCAGGGCGATCCCTCGGCTGTGATGAACATTGTAGACAAGATCAACCCCAATGCTCTCATCATAGGTTTCGCACGTCGTTTTGCCACCTATAAGCGTGCACACCTGCTCTTCACCGACCTCGACCGCCTTGCACGTATCGTCAACAACGAGCAGTTCCCCGTGCAGTTCGTATTTGCCGGCAAGGCTCACCCCGCCGATGGTGCCGGTCAGGGTCTGATCAAGCGCATTATCGAGATCTCGCGCATGCCCCAGTTCCTTGGCAAGATTATCTTCCTTGAAGACTACAACATGATTGTTGCCAAGCGTCTTGTGACCGGTGTCGACATCTGGCTCAACACCCCGACCCGTCCTCTCGAGGCTTCCGGTACATCGGGTGAGAAAGCCGAAATGAACGGTGTGCTCAACTTCTCGGTGCTCGACGGCTGGTGGTACGAAGGCTACCGCTTCAACGAGCGTGCAGGATGGGCCCTCACCGACAAGCGTACTTACACCGACCAGGCTCAGCAGGACAAACTCGATGCTGCTACCATCTATTCGATGCTCGAGAACGAGATCATACCTCTCTACTTCGAGAAGAATTCGGCAGGATACTCGCCCAAGTGGATTCAGTACATCAAGGGTTCTATCGGTGACATCGCTCCTCACTTCACCATGAAGCGTATGATCGACGACTATATCGCCCGCTTCTACGATCCCGAGGCAAAGCGCAGCAAGCGTCTTGTTGCCGATAACTATGCTCTGGCCAAGAGCATCGCTGCATGGAAAGAGCGCGTGGCTGCCGCATGGGATGGCGTGAAAGTACTCGACGTTCGTCATAGCGGTGAACTTACCAATTCTATTGCCGGCGAGCCGTTCCATATCGAGATTACTGTAGACACCAATGGTCTCGGCCGTGATCTTGGCCTCGAGATGGTGGTATACCGTCAGCAGGATGGCGAGGAGTCGCTTTCGCGCATCGAGCAGTTCAAGGTTGTGAAGGAAGAGGGCAATGTGCTCACTTTCGAGCTCAAGACCAAGCTCCGCGACGCAGGTGTATTCCGCTACGGATTCCGTCTCTATCCTGTCAACCCCGAGCTTCCTCACCGTCAGGACTTCGCATTTACCCGTTGGATTTAATCTCTTTCCATCAGCCCTAAGGGCTTGACAGGAATTGTATATAAAGGCATTAAGGCCGTGTCAATGAAATATTTGACACGGCCTTTTTGCCGATATTTCTACATTTCAGTGTAATCTCAGCATTACGAAGTCTTCTCCGGTCCATCCGATGATTGCGTTGTCGCTTGCTGCAATGCGGCGCAACGGTACTTTCACCGGCCGTCGGAAGATGATATTACCATTCCAATCGATTTTTATAAGTGTAGGTGTGCAATTTTGGGAGTCGCTGTATCTGTAACCCCAATACAAGGCATAGATATAGTCGGGAGTAGATGTAATATCAACTGTATGCAATGTGTTGAGATTTTCGAAGTCTGCATCTTCGAGAGTTTTCAGATCGAAGGTGTCTTCGCCTAATCTGACAGATTTGATCGAGTGGCTATCGGTGTCGAAAATTTCGATAATCGGATGAAGTAGATAGGCAAATGCAAGACGCTGATGTGTGGCTGAATATGCCAATTCTCCCATGTTGGGCATCCATGGTTGCAGGTCGGGCGATATATTTATCTTTCTGATGGTGTCAATTTCAGCTGTAATTATGTTGGCATTCATTGCATAGTGTGGCCCACCGTTGGGTTCCCGACCGATGAAAACATATTGATGGGGAGAAGTCATGAAAACATCCTTAGTATATTGGGCTATAGGAAAGGGGAGTATACCGGTGCTACCCAAAAGATATTGTTTTGTTCCAACCAGTGCGGTATCGTTTTCAACTGAATAAATCTCGCAGTCATCTTGGCCGACGACTCGTACCGTACCATCGGCTGCAATGAAGGGATATGGCATATATGACAGATAATAGCCGTCTGAGCGCTTACCTATATCAGAACTTACGGTAAGATTGTTTGATATAGTATCGATAGATGCGCGGCGAAGGAAGCATTGTCCAAAGCCATCTTCGGTCTCGTATACAAACCATAGCGTATCACCTGCTATTTTCATATCATTGACATGACGGATTGTTGGGAGTGGGTTGCCTGTCAGTGTCAGCATTTGAACATCAGCCGATTGCTGAGCCTTGACCGTGCAACTTGTCAATGTCAATGCAAAAATGATTATTATCAGATTTTTCATGTTTATTTAATTTCAAGTGGTTTGTATGGGATTGACTGTTGCGCAGCCTT
>CAJUOB010000015.1 GCA_910587915.1 uncultured Muribaculaceae bacterium
AGTAGGCCATTGCAAGGGCCGCATCGCGGTCCGCAGCTATGGTATCCGATGCATTTCCGGATAAGCGCCACATAGTGGTGCAACCATGGACGTTGTCTGCGAAGTGGCACCACTACGTGGCGCATCTTATGTGATGCCGTGCTATATACCACAGCTGCGCACACCTATGGTGCGCTTGCAGTGGCCTACTGCTGTGTGGCCGCGCTGCGGCCCCTGCGTCGGTGTCGATAGACGAGGGTAGTCAAAGGGTAAGATAATAGCCAATGTCGCATGGATGTACAGAACCGGCCCAGCATTTGTCTTGCCTGTAATTGTCTATTCATGCGTAAATGGTGTGGGTCTGGCCGCGCTGCGGCCCCTGCGTCGGCGATGAAAGTAATAATGCATATGCATCGGCCAATGTCGCATGGACGCATAGAACCGGCACACATCAGTCTTGCCTGTAATTGTCTATTCATGCGTAAATGGTGTGGGGTCTGGCCGCGTATGCGGTCATAAGATCAGTAGGCCATTGCAAGGGCCGCATCGCGGTCCGCAGCTATGGTCGATGCAATCTCCGAATAGCGCCACGTCGTGGTGCAACCATGGGCGTGTTGGCGATGTGGCACCACTACGTGGCGCATCTTATGTGATGTCGTGCTATATACCATAGCTGCGCACACCTACGGTGCGCTTGCAGTGGCCTACTGCTGTGTGTCCGCGCTGCGGCCTCCGATCAGCGATGATAGGCTGTGCTGTGGCGTCTGCGGATTGGGCAAATATGTTGCAGGATATTCGCAAAAAAAGCGACCGGCAGATGTCGGTCGCTTTTGAGTGGGTATGTTGGGAATTTTATTCGGCTACTTCGGTGAGGCCTTCGGGGTTGAGGAGAATGACACGATAGTTGTTCTGCTTAAGGAGAGCGGTCATGTAGGCTTTGACGTCTTCCACTGTAATTGATTCGAGGGTTTCAACAGTGTTGAGGAATGTCTGAACACCATTGATTTCGGTGGCTGTGATTGAGCCGGCCCAATCGCTGTTTTCCTTCATATCCTCTCCGGCTTGCTTGATGGAGTATTCGATCACGGGTTTGAGTTCCTCGGCGGTAACGTTGTTTTCCATCGACATTATGATGTTGTGGATTTCTTCGAGCGCCTGATCCTTCATTTCCGGTTTCATAGGGAATGCGATCTGGAATACAGTGTTGACAGCTCCGGTGCGTGTCATCATGCCTTGCGCGCCAATGGAGTATGTTGCGCCCATTTCTTCGCGGATCTTGTCGAGAAGACGTTTTGAGAGTATCTGAGCTGCTATGGATGCAAGTGCTTTGTTCTTGGCAGTGTAGGGCATGTTACCGTCGACACCTACGAAAGCCCAGGTCTGCGGAGTCTGCATCTTGGTTGTGTAGATGTCGGTGGCACTACCTGTTGCCATTTCAAATGCAGGATTGGTAGCAATCTTGTTGGAAAGCTTTTTGGCATTTGCGGGCAGTGTGGCGATGTACTGCTCCATGAGGGGTACGAATGTTTCAGGATCGATTGCGCCAACAAATACGAATGTGTAGTCGGCTGCATTAGCGAGCATGTCGCGTACGATTTTCACGATAGCTTCGCGGTCGGCAGCTTTGATATCGTCGACGGTAAGCATGTGCTTAGCGGGTGCAGTGAAGAGAGTAGAAAGGAGGCGTTTGCTGAACTGGAATTCGGGTGTGGCTTCCTGGTTGGCGAGGATGCCGGCGATGGCACCGCGGGTTGCCTCGAATTCTTTTTCATCAAGATTTATTCCAGTGAAGTAGCCGTAGAGGAGCTCCATGAGGGTGGGCAGGTCCTTAACGGTAGTTGTGCCGCTGATGTTGCGGGTGTAATTGTCGAAGGAGAATGCTACGCCGGCCTGTTTTCCTTGTGTGTACTTCTGGATGTCGGAGCTGTTATATGCATTGATACCGTATTCGCAGAGACCGTTAGATATATATTTAATGCTCGATGCGAGAGCCTGGTCGAGGGTCGATCCGGCATTGCCTTTGGCAACTGCACTCAGTACTATTTCATTGGCTTTGAAGTCGGTGGGTTTCACGATTACTTTCACACCGTTGGAAAGTGTATACTCGGTGGCATCCCAGTCTTTGAGAACGGTGGTTTTCTTCACCTTGCCGGGCTTGGGCAATTCCGGGATGAGGGGATCGGTGCGCATTTCATCCTTGTAGCCTTCGAGCTCTTCATCGTCAACGCTCTCGAGAGCATCGGCGAACTGCTGTTCTGTAGGAGCGGTGAATCCTTCCTTCTCGGGCAGGAGAGCCATGAGCACACGATTGTCGTCGATTACAATCTGGGGAAGGTACTGGTTGATCACGTCGACGCTTACAAGGTTCACGAAGCTGTCGTACATTTCTTTTTCATAAGCTATGCCTGGTGCGGGCACGTTGTCTACGAAGAAGTTGACATATGCCTTGGAGTAGCTTTCGTTCTTGCGGTCGTTGCGTTCCTCGTATGCTTTTTCGATGCGCGACATGAATTCGGCGCGGGCACGTTCGTATTCACCGATGGTGAAACCGGTGCGGGCAGCGCGGAGAAGTTCACGGTATGCCTGTGTGAGTGCGGGAACCACGTCGTTGTCTTTTGCCACCACTTCCATTGTAAGAGCACCTTTGGTCTTTGCCACGAAGAAATCACCGATTTCAACAGATGCGCTCGAGAATTCGCACTCGGGATTTTTGGCGATATCCGACAGACGGGTGTTGATCATTGCGCTCACCATGCGTGTGATGAAGCTTATCTGATAGTATACGGTTGTGTTGCGGTATTCACGGGGCAGACGAGCATTGTCGTTCTTGAACATCAGCAGCATTGCAGCGGCCGACATTTCAGGGTCTTGTCCGATGGCATAGATGGTGCCGGGGGTGTCTTCGACTTCGAGATATACACGTTCTTTGGCATTCTCGGGCATCGAGATGTGTGCAAACATCTCTTTTATTTTACCTTCGATATAATCGGGGTCAATGTCGCCAACAACGATAAGAGCCTGCTGGTCGGGACGGTACCATGTGTGGTAGTAGTCCACGAGTGCTTTGGGCTCGAAGTTGTCGACCACTTCCATTATGCCGATAGGAAGGCGATGGCCGTATTTGCTATCGGGAAATACAGTCGGCAAGGCCTGCTCGATGATGCGCATGGAGCCTTTCATTGCCTGACGCCATTCTTCGTGAATCACACCACGCTCTGCATCGATTTCCTTAGGGTCGAGTGTGAGGGCGCTTGCCCAGTCGTGAAGAATGAGCAGACAGCTGTCCTGCACAGATGTGCGGGTCACGGGTACATTCGATATATTATATACCGTCTCATCGATTCCGGTGTAGGCATTGAGGTTGTAGCCGAATTTCACGCCTATCGACTCGAGCCAGTTGATGAGGTTCTTGCCGGGGAAGTTTTTAGTTCCGTTGAAGCACATGTGCTCGAGGAAGTGAGCCAGACCGCGCTGGTTTTCTTCTTCAAGAATCGAGCCAACTTTCTGGGCGATGTAGAAATCGGCCTGTCCTTTGGGATTGTCGTTGTGGCGGATGAAGTAAGTGAGGCCATTGTCGAGGGTTCCGGTACGCAAAGCCGAGTCCATCGGAACCGGCTGCAGCTGTGGTGCCTGCGCACTGGTCTTTGTCGCGGCGCCAAACAGAAGTGTTATTGCCGTAAGAGCGCCTAAAAGAAGTTTTTTCATTTTATATATGTGTATGTGTTGATTTATTCTTGTTTATATGACGTGAAAATAGTGGAATGCTTACTTTTATGCCGTTAAATAATGTTAATTGGAAAATTGCGCGTCAAAGATGCGCTACCTGGTGCCGGATTAATTTTTGAACGGGCAATGAAATTTTTTTGAGCGAGTTCTTGCATGTTCCGAAAAAAGTGCATACCTTTGCAGTGCCTTTACAAATGGTGCCCATAGTTCAGCTGGTTAGAGCGTCGGATTGTGGTTCCGAAGGTCGTGGGTTCGAATCCCACTGGGCACCCATAAGATAGCGCAGCCGATCGAATCATTTCCGGTCGGCTGTTTTTTTATTATAAATCAGCCGTATAGGGGTCCTAATATGAAAATATCAGATTACGAGCCAGTCAAAGAGCTACTCGATGTGCTTGCCGATAAATATAATACGGAAGCATTCGTGGCCGACGATCCGGTTCAGTTCGCACGGCGTTTCGGCGACCAGCGCGATGCCGAAATTGCATCGCTGCTTGTATCGTCGATTGCCTGGGGCAAGCGCAGCATGATTCTGCGGAATGCCGACAATATGCTCGCATTGCTGGGCAACGAGCCCTATCGTTTTGTGCTCGAGGGTGATATCGATGCTATTGGTGAAGGTAATATACACCGTACATTTTTCGGGCGTCATTTCAGACATTATCTCAGGGCTCTGCGGATGGTATATAGCCGCTACGGCTCTCTCGAAGATTTTGCCGCTGCCATCGGCGCCCCGGCTTCTGAATTTCCTGCATGGACTATTGCAGAGGGCCTTAATTCGCTTTTTGCAGAAGTGGATGCTGCATATCCTCTCGGAGGTCCCAATCGCTGTATCCCGGCGACTCCCGACACCTCGGCTCTTAAACGCCTCAACATGGCGTTGCGCTGGCTTGTACGCGATGATGGCATTGTCGACCTCGGCATGTGGAAGGCATTAAAGCCGGCACAGCTTTTCATTCCGCTCGATGTGCATTCGGGCAACACGGCCCGTGCGCTTGGACTGCTTGAACGTCGTCAGAACGACCGTCGGGCAGTAGTGGAACTTACCGACCGATTGCGCGAATTCCGTCCCGACGATCCTATCATATACGATTTTGCATTGTTCGGTGCCGGTGTCAACGGTGCTTCACTCGACAATCCTACACTATCATGAATATGAAACATCTTATTATCTCGATGCTTGCAGCATGCATGTGCGTGCCTGCATTTGCTGCCGAAAAGGCCACATATGTCTACGACGTTGCCGGCACGGATACTCTTCGTGTCGACGTATACACTTCCCCGGCCATAAAGGAGAATGCTCCTGCCGTTATTTTTGCTTTCGGCGGATCGTTCAAAACCGGTCAGCGCGATGATGCACGCTATGTGCCGATGTTCAACTTCTTGGCCGACAATGGCGTTGCGGTGGTTTCTGCCGACTATCGCACCATGCTTGCCAAGCTCGATCCGGCCGATGTGTCGGAGCCCGAGGATTTTGCTGAAGCGCTTGGCGGTGCCATTCAGATTGCTATGCTCGATTTCACCAAGGCAACTGCCTACACTATCGCGCATGCCTCCGAGTGGAATATAGATGCATCGAAAATATTTGCTTGCGGTTCGAGTGCCGGTGCCATCACCGTGCTCCAGACCCAGTATGAGGCATTCAACCGCAGCAGTGCTGTAGGCGCACTTCCATCAGGATTCAGCTATGCGGGAGTGATATCCATGGCCGGAGCCGTCCTTTCGGATGGTACGCCCCGTTGGCGTCGTAACCCTTCGCCGATAATGCTGTTCCATGGCGATGCCGACAGCACAGTTCCCTTCGAGCGTGCCACTCTCGGATCGTTCGGCCTTTGGGGCTCGAAAGCAATATCTCAGAGCCTCACCGAAAACAAGGTGCCCAATACATTTTGGCAAGTGATGGGTGCCGACCATTCTGTGGCGATATCGCCTATGGACAATCACTGTGGCGCTATCCTCGATTTTATCCATGCCGTGTGCGAAGGCCGAGCCGATATCACCGTAGTCGAGGAGCGCAATCCCGATCAGGCTCCATATAAGACTGACTTTACACTTCTTGACTATCTGAAATCCAATCTCTGAAAATAAAAAAAGCGCCGAAAAGGCGCTTTTTTATTTTCAGACATAAGTGCTTATTTTTTCACGAATGCAATGTGTCCGGGAATATCGCCTGTTGTAGCGTGCCATTTGAGCTTGCCTTCGGCGCTATAGCAGTATATCTCGCCCGACGATACATAGTTCTTGGCATCGGTAATGAGAATGTCGTTATTGCCGGGATGTACTGCCAATGCGTAGGGCGCGGTGATGTCGGCTTCAGTGCCATCGGTTATGAAGTTGCCGTCGAAAGCAAATCCACCGTCAGCAATCGGGCCGAGTTTGCCGTAGCTTGTGGTAGTAGACCAGTCGGCAGCGTATTCAGTACCATAGTAGTATATATAGTTGCCGGCAATCGTGAGGCTTGTCACAACGCGGTCCACGGCCACAGGCGAGCCGAATAGACCATCCTTATCCCGGTCGAGACGGTATAGGTTGGCGGGTATGTCGCCATAGTTGCCGCGCGATGTCACCCACATGTGGCCATAGGAGTCGATACGCAGATGGTGCATATTCACCTCGACATCTATGCTGCCTGTCTTGGTCATGTTCTTGAAGTCTACCACCGATATTGTTTTATCGTATTCGGGTGATAGCTGGCCTGAATTTGCCACATAGAGCCGGTCTCCGTCGATTACAAGTTCTTCGGGCTGCAGACCCACCGAAACCTTTCCGGTGACTTTCAGAGTGCTGAGGTCGAAGCGTACCACCGATCCGTTCTCGCCGTCACCGCCCACGAAACTGCTCACATAGGCATTGTTGCCCTCGAATGCTATATAGCGGGGCGAAGATATGTCGACCTGGCCTATGCGCTTGGCAGTGGCTGCATCGAGCACTTCCACCTTATGGCTACCGTTTACTACAAGGTAGAGACGACCGTTGTACACGGCAATATCGTTGCCGGTATCGCCGAGTTCCAGCACCTGGTCGGGGTTGTTCTCGGCGTAGATATTGCGGCGATAAGTGGCCGTGGCGTAGTCATAGTAGTCGAGCGTACACTTATTGGCGCCCATGTTGCCCTCGTTGAGCACATAGAAGCCAACGATACCGTCGACAACACCCTCGGTGTCGTCGGTTTTCTCATCTTCGCCGCCAGGTGTCTCGGGATCATCGGCACATGCCGACACCATGCACATCACTGCTGCCGCAGCAAGTGCGTGAATGCTTATTTTGAATAATTTCATATGATGTTTTTTGGTTCTAAGCCGCAAAATTAGCCAATTTCCGTGACTCGCCAAAATTGTGTACCTTTGTACCTATGAATGCGAAAGAATTTGCCGCCGAGGTGCTCACAGCCTTGCCATATACCGCCAACGACCAGCAGGTGGCCGTGGTGGCCGCTTTGGCACGCTTTGTGACAGCTCCGGTGACCGACGACATGGCCTTTATACTCAACGGCTATGCCGGAACGGGCAAAACATCGCTCACCGGTGCGCTTGTGCGTGTACTCGAGGCTCACGGTCGCAAGGTTGTGCTTCTGGCGCCTACCGGACGGGCTGCAAAGGTGTTTTCGGCAAATTCCCATGGACATCCGGCCTTTACCATCCATCGCAAGATATATCGTCATGCATTCGGAGCCGATACTGCCCAGGCCGGCCCTCCCGTTCCTGCAGAGAATAAGCTGCGAAATGCCATATTCATTGTCGATGAAGCCTCAATGATAGGTACTGCCGACGAGCGCGGTGCCAGTCTGCTCGAAGACCTGGTGCAGTATGTCTACTCCGGAGTCGGCTGTCGGCTCATGCTCATGGGCGACACGGCACAGCTTCCGCCGGTTGGGCAGGAGACTTCTCCGGCCATGAATCCCGATACCCTGCGGCGCATGGGCATAAAGGTGAGCCGCGCCACTCTCACCGAGACGGCCCGTCAGGCTGCCGATTCGGGGATACTTTTCAATGCCACACGTCTGCGGAAGGTTATGTCGAAAATAGCTGTGCTGCCCGAAGGGTCTCCTGCGCCTGTGCCACGTCTGCGTACTGCTGCGCTGCCCGATGTAACCGTGGTATCGGGCGAAGACTTGCCCGAGATACTGAGCGGCGCCTACGATGCCGATGGTCTTGCCGAAACCATAGTGATAACACGAAGCAACCGCCGCGCAGCCGAATACAATGCCGGCATCCGGGGCTCGGTGCTGTACCGTGAGGAAGAACTTACGCGAGGCGACATGCTGATAGTGGCCCGCAATCACTATTTCACCGGTAAGAAACCCCGCGGGGTCGATTTTGTGGCCAACGGCGATATTGTCACTGTCGAGCGCGTGCTCGGCACCGAGTGCCGCTACGGCATGCGCTTTGCCGATGTCACACTTTCATTTCCTCCTCCGGCCGATGCCCCCGACGACACAGAGCCGGTGGTGTTCGATGCAAAAATAATGCTCGATACTCTGAGTGCTGAGTATGCCGTACTGCCGCGCGATGGCTGGGAAAAACTCTACTATGGCATAATGGCCGACAACGACCGCTTTGGCGACATGCCTGTCGACCGTCGCTATGCTCAATTGCGCACCGACCCTTACTGGGGTGCGCTACAGGTGAAATATGCATATGCCGTGACCTGCCACAAAGCGCAGGGCGGTCAGTGGACCAACGTTTTTGTTGATCTCAGCTATATACCGGCCGATGCTCTCGGCTTGATTCTCTACAGATGGCTGTATACAGCCGTTACAAGAGCTAAGAAACATCTTTATCTCATATCACCACCCGAAGAATTGCTGAAATGACAACCAATCTGACAAAACATGCCCGAGTGGATGTGGCCGACGCGTTGCGTGGTTTCGCAGTGCTCGCCATTATCCTGCTTCATGCAATAGAACATTTCAATTTCTATACTTTCCCGGAGCCGGAAGGCCGCAGCCCATGGCTGCTTTTTGCCGATAAGGCCGTGTGGGATGGTCTCTTCTTCGCTTTTGGTGGCAAGGCCTATGCGATATTTGCGTTGCTCTTCGGATTCAGTTTCTTCATTCAGCACGACAATCAGCGGATGCGGGGTAACGACTTCCGGGCGCGATTCTGTTGGCGTCTTTTGCTGCTGTTTATCATAGGCTGTTTCAATGCGGCATTCTTCACCGGCGAGATTCTGGTGCTCTATTCGCTTGTCGGAATCGTGCTGGTGCTCACGTGCCGTCTGAGCGACCGCACACTGCTCATTCTTGCAGGTGTGTGCATGTTGCAGCCGGTATGTATCTATAATATCATCAGAGCCCTTGTGCAGCCGGGATTTGAACCGACATCGTTCGACTGGATGGCGCATTGGAATGAGACAAACACGGCACATCACACAGCTTCTTTCCTTGAGATGTTGAAAGTCAATGTGTGGCACGGCCAGCTTTTCTCTCTCGGATGGGCTTGGGACCATGGCCGATTCTTCCAGACAGCGGGCCTCTTCATGACAGGCATGCTGATCGGGCGCCGAGGCCTCTTCGGCAAGCAGCACCTTGCACTGTGGGGGCGTGTGCTGGCTGTGGCTCTGGTATGTTTCTTTCCCCTATATGGTATATCCAATATGCTGTCGGGCTATGTGACCAATCCGGTGGTGCTCGCACAGCTTAAAATAGTAATTCCCTCTCTGTCTAACCTCGCTTTCATGGCCGTGTTGGTGTCCGGGGTAATTTTCGGCTTCTATTGCAGCCGCCGGGTAGGAGCTGCGCTTGCTCTGCTCATACCCTATGGCAAACTGAGTATGACCAACTATGTGACACAAGGCATCATCGGCTCCGCCATTTTCTACCACTGGGGTCTGCAGCTCGAGATGGGTTCGCTTGCGAGTGTGCTCCTCGGGGTCGCTATCTTCCTGGTGCAGTATGCTTTCTGCCGCTTCTGGGTCGGCCGCCACGGACATGGACCTCTTGAATATATCTGGAAACGCGCTACATGGATTTGAAAATTTGAAAAGATGAAAACAGCTGAAGTTTCTAAAAAAGTATATTATATCGGTGTAAACGACCGAACAACAACTAAATTCGAGGCAATGTGGCCTCTCCCCTATGGCGTGAGCTACAATTCCTATATAGTGGTGGGTGCCGAAAAGACCGCCATTATCGATGGTGTGGATGCAGCCCATGCTTTCAGCCAGATTGCCCACATCCGTGCCATCCTCGGCGACCGCCAGCCCGACTATCTTGTCATAAACCATATGGAGCCCGATCATTCGGGTGCTATCAGCGCTCTCCGGGCTGAGTTCCCTGGCCTCACCATAGTGGGAAACGTCCAGACTCTCGGAATGGTAAAAGGATTCTATGGCGAGGTCGGTGCTACCCTTTCCGTAAAAGATGGCGATACTATCGCGCTCGGCCCCGATGAGACTCTGCGTTTCATCCTCACTCCTATGGTGCATTGGCCCGAAACGATGATGACTCTTTTCGAGGAAGAAAAAATACTCTTCAGCGGCGATGCCTTCGGTTGCTTCGGAGCTCTCAATGGCGCCGTGATCGATACCTGCATGGATACCGACCGCTATTTCCCCGAGATGGTGCGCTACTACAGCAATATAGTGGGTAAATATGGCTCGTTTGTGCAGCGTGCGCTCAAGAAACTCGAAGGCGTCGACATTGCAGCCATCTGTTCGACACACGGCCCGGTGTGGAAAGAGCGCATCGGAGAGGTAGTGTCGCTCTACGATCGCCTGAGCCGGTATGAACCGCTCGACAACGGTGTGACGATAGTCTACGGCTCTATGTATGGCAATACCGAAGCCATGGCCGAAGCCGTTGCCGAAGAGCTTGCCGCAGCAGGTGTGCGCGACATCGCAGTGCACAATGCCTCCTATTCCGATCTGAGCTATATCATAGCCGATATATTCCGCCACAAAGGTCTTGTAGTGGCTTCGGCCACTTATTCGGGCACGCTATTCCCGCCCATTGCGGCTGTGATGAAAGCATTTGCCGTGCGCGAAATCAAGAACCGCAGCATGGCCGTGCTTGGTTCCTACACATGGGCGCCGGCTGCCGCCAAGGAGCTGGAGCGGCTGCTTGGCGAGTGCTCGGTTGAGCCAGTCGCTGCCCCTGTTTCTGTGAAGCAGGCTCCCGATGCCGATGCGCTTGCCGCGTGCCGTGAGCTCGCTGCAGCTCTCGCATCAACTCTTGCTTAGCCGACAAGTGCTTCGCGCACCACTACGGCATTGTTGTGCTGCATGTCGTGCGACGAATATAGCAGCGTCACCTTCCGCTTAAGGCCTATCAAGGCCTTGAGCGCGTCGAGGGCGCGTCCGGCGTGAAGCTCCGCCTCATATCGTTTTTCGAACTCGTCCCATCGTCCGGCAGGGTCGGCGTGAAACCATTCGCGCAACTCTGCCGAGGGCGCTATATCCTTATCCCACATGTCGTAGTGGAACGATTCGTGCGATAATCCACGCGGCCACAGTCTGTCGATATATACACGGAAACCATCGTCGGCCGCCTCGGGCTCATAAGCCCGCTTCAATGCAATGACATAATCCATATCTTTTTCCTTTTTTCTTTTCCAACAATCACCCCGCCAACATTGTTCCCTCTCTCCAATAGTGCTCCTGTCGTAGGCACACTAAGAAGTCCCGTCCGCTTGTCAATATACTAGAACACTGTATTGTCCCATTGTATTGCTCCGCAGTTTTTTTGATAAATATTTGATAAGACTATTGTAAATGTGAAATTTTGTTTATATTTTTGCCGCAGCAGACCGCACTACAGAAGCCCCGGTCTGGGGTAATGTGGGTTGGGATGTTGTAATAAACGCCTTGGCATTTTGTCTGGGCAATGACATGATAGAAAAGCGTTTATCCGCGCTGATTCTTGGCCAATCGAAATTCTCGCAAAATTTCATTTAGAAGTCAAGGATTGTGCAACGGTAGATGCCCGTGGATATGTAATACCCTGCTTTTGGCTAAGGGATCTCGAGAGAGATGCAGCCAGATGCAGACTTTACATATATAAGCGTGGGCTTCTGCGTTGCCGTCCAACTTCTAAAGGGCAATGCGAGAAGCCTCGATTGGTAGGATGGCAACAGATACAGATTCCTACGCTTTTCTCGTATAAATAAACATAATGCCAACGAGAGGATGACCGAGGCTTCAATCTAAAATGAAACCACCAAGTTCCGTTGTCCACTACACCTCGCTCGATGTCCTTTCTACTATTCTGAATAAAGCACTCGAAAACGGGAGCGATGCCATTACTCTACATCTAAGTCATTTGACTAAGATGAACGATTCAGGAGAAGGTCGCTTTGTTTGGGATAGATTTTTTACTGATTCTTTTAAGAAACAAAATCTGAAAAGCTCATGGGAAGAGTATTACCTCTCCCATATGCCATTCGTATTGTCAACAATCGCCACTGATAATATTAGCAAGAATAACGGTAGCATACCTATGTGGCGAATGTATGGCAATGAATTCAAAGGTGCCCTAATACGGTTTAATGGAGAAAAATTGACAGCGTACTGCACAGAAAAAGGCTATCGATTTGAGTCTTGTGACTATCGAACTATAACTGATGTTGGTAAAATTATAAAAGGACTGAATAAAATCTCCCCTAAAGCTAATAATTTACTTGAATATTTCGATGAGATAATGCGTCGTAGCTGTTTTATAAAGAATATTTGCTGGAATTATGAAAAAGAATGGAGAATATTGGCCTTTGCAGAGACGGCAGCCGTAAAAACCAAACAGACTTTGAGAGGGCTGGTTGAATACATTGAATTAGACATTCCCATCGACTTGATTGAGGAAATATGTATAGGTCCTCTATGCAACGAGGACATATCTATGTCGAGTCTTGAATTACTGACAAGCAAACTTCAATCGGTGCACAATGACAAGGTGCATTTCAAAATCTCGAAATCCAAGCTCCCGATAAGATAAACCAAATCAATAAACTAAGATCAATATGAAAACAAAACATTATTTACACCGATGGTGGCTGTTTTTGCTTGCGGTCGGCATATCTATCGCAAGCCATGCTGCGGTTACTATGAAAATAGATGGCGTGACTTATTCCATCGAAGAAACGCATGCATTGGTCTCGGATGTAGATCAAACTATAACGCAAGCAATTATAAAGCCTGAAATTGTGTATCAAGGCACCGCTTATCCTGTGACATCGATTGGCAGCTCTGCGTTTTCAGGCTGTAGAGCTCTGACTTCGGTTTCGATTCCTAATTCTGTGACATGGATTGGCGACTATGCTTTTCACAATTGCGTTGCTCTGACTTCAATTACAATACCAAACTCTGTGACATCTATTGGCCGTGAGGCATTTGAAGGCTGCAAATCAATAACTTCGATTGCAATTCCTAACTCGGTTAAATCAATTGGGGCGTTCGCGTTTTTAGACTGTGAAGCTTCTACTTCTCTAATATTCAATGCTGAGAATTGTTCTGACTTTAGTTCACGTGTATTTCCATCTACACTCTCAGATGTTACCATAGGTGAAAATGTAACTCGGATTCCGGGGACATTTCTTCGGGGAAACCTCGAACTTAAAAGCATTACAATACCAAATTCTGTGACATCGATTGGCTGCTATGCGTTTTCAGTTTGCGAAGCTCTGACTTCAATTACAATACCTAACTCTGTGACATCGATTGGCTGCTATGCGTTTGCGCATTGCAACGCCTTGGCTTCAATTACAATACCAAACTCTGTGACATCGATTGAAGAGAGAACGTTTTTGAGTTGCGAATCACTGACTTCAATTACAATACCAAACTTGGTTAAATCAATTGGGCCGTACGCGTTTTTAGACTGCGATGCTTTGACTTCTCTAATATTCAATGCTGAGAATTGTTCTGACTTTCTTAGTTCAGATAGATTCCCCCCTACAATCTCACAAGTTACCATAGGTGAAAATGTAACTAGGATTCCGGGGGCATTTCTTCGGGGAAATCTCGAGCTTAAAAGCATTACAATACCAAACTCTGTGACATCGATTGGCCGCTCTGCGTTTTCAGGTTGCGAAGCTCTGACTTCAATTACAATATCAAACTCTGTGACATCGATTGAAGAGAGCGCGTTTTTTAATTGCAAATCACTGACTTCAATTACAATACCAAACTCTGTGACATCGATTGAAGAGAGAACGTTTGAAGATTGCGAATCACTGACTTCAATTACAATACCTAACTCTGTGACATCGATTGAAGAGAGCGCGTTTTTAGGTTGTAAATCACTGACCTCAATTACAATACCAAACTCTGTGACATCGATTGGCCGCTCTGCGTTTTTTAAATGCAAATCACTGACTTCGATTGCAATACCTAACTCTGTGACATCGATTGAGGAGTATGCATTTAATGGGTGCGAATCTCTGTATTCAATGACATTAGGGACTGGCGTTACTAAAATAGGTCGTGATGCGGTATCGAATACTATTCAAAAAGTTCTATGGCTATGCAATACACCTCCAAAAGGTGCTGAATACATTAAAGCGAAGCGCAATTATGTAGCAAGCGAGCTATATCACTTGTCTAATCAAACCATATATCCTTTTTTAAGCTCAAGATTCATTGTGGATGGTACAGTATATGTCCCGGTTAACCCATCAGACAGAACATGTGATATCATAGACTGCGTGTATGATTCTGGAATCAACGAAATAAATATAACCGGAAAGGTTACCAATAAAAACATAGAACTTAGTGTGCTTAATATACTGCCATATGCCTATTACGGTAATAGTTCATTAAAAAAAGTCAGCATCTCCAATCAAGGCGATATAGGATACCAAGCATTTTATGACTGTGGTAATATGCAAACTGCGACCATCTCCAATCAAAGCTATATAGGAGAATCCGCATTTGAAAATTGTGGCATCGAAAGTGTAGAAATAACGAACAATGGAGATATATATGATCGTGCTTTCGCTAATTGTGCCAACTTAAAGAGAGCCTCTATAAAAAACAGAGGTGCTATCGGGAAATCTGCATTTTCAGGTTGTAAGCATCTTGCTGACTTGAAATTAGGTGAAAATATAACTGAGATTAGAGATTATGCATTCGAAAAATGCTCCTCAGTCAAACAAGTTGTTATTCCTGATGCCGTAAAGTCATTAAATCGGGGGATTTTTAGTGAATGTAGCTCTCTTGAGAATATTATCATCGGCTCCGGTAGCGCAGAACTTCCTGATTGGTTTTTTGAAGGATGCTCCTCATTGAGTTCTCTGACTATACCTTGTAACATCGAATCAATCGGTAATTACGTTTTCAAACGCTGTAAATCACTTGCTAATATAGTTATTGAGAGCATAGATTCCCAGAGCCGGCAGCAATCAGGCCAACCACAAATGGAAAAACCTCTAAAATTAGGATCCAACTATGGGGAGCCATTGTTCTCAGATTGTCCGCTTGATGAAATATATATCGGTCGGAAATTGTCATACGGCTATTCGCCGTTCTCTCGCAACACTTCCCTAAGGATTGTTGAGATTACCGATGCGGAGACCCAGATATACGACAACGAGTTCTATGGCTGTATCAACCTTAAATCACTTAAGATAGGAAATGGTGTGACATCAATAGGCAAATGGGCATTTTCCGGCTGCTCGTCGCTCGAATATTTTTCGGTCGGCACTCAAGTCACAACGATAGGAGAGGAAGCGTTTTCCGACTGCACCGGTCTGACTGAGTTCTACTCGTATGCCGCGATTCCTCCCACATGTGGTAAGCAGGCTCTGGACGACATCAATAAATGGGAATGTACTCTACACGTACCGGCAAGCAGTAGCGACGAATATCAAACTGCACCTCAGTGGAAAGAATTCTTCTTTATCGAAGAAACAATTGGAATCACCGAGATAATCCTGAATACAGATAAATTAACCTTGAATATAGGCGACACATATCAATTGACTGCTGAGGTGAAACCATCGACAGCATCCGATAAATCAATAGTATGGACATCCTCGAATATTAATTGTGTCACTGTTGATAAAACAGGTTTAATTCGTGCAGAGGGTGAAGGGACGGCCAACATTACAGCCAGAAGTGCCGACGGTCGCTGTGAGGCTACATGTGTGGTGATAGTCAGCAAGGTTTCAGGAATTGATGTAATCGAATTTGATAAAGTTGATTCAATTGAAGTTTATACTGCTAATGGCATACGAATTTCAGACTCTATCAAAGGCCTTCCCGCAGGAGTATATATAGTAAAAAAAGGTACTGAAATTCATAAAATAATTGTGAGGTAGCAATCGATATCAATGCTATAGGCTATCAAAGGTAAGCAAATATACTTGTGTTAATACTTCGATTGGATAAGAGGTGGACACCAATCTGACGGTTTCCACCTCTTATTATTATTTTGTAAAACCGTATTATTTTACGCGATATACGGTATTGGTGATGGGAACAAAACGGGGCGGCGGGGCGTTGAAATGTCAGTACTATATAATTAGAAACTGACATCTTATGAAAAATTTACGAACGTTCATCGCAGGAGCTGTTGCTATGGCTGCAATGGCTGTGGCTTTTCCGGCATGCAGCGACGATGATGACAACCGCGATATCAGCGCCGTACCTCCCGCTTTCGTGCAGGCTCTCGACAAAGTGGTGCCCGATGCCAAGAATGTGAAATGGGAGCGCGAGGGCGAATACCGTGTGGCCGAATTCTATAAGAACGGAGTTGACTACGATGTGTGGTTCGACGCATCGGCAGCCTGGGCCATGACCGAGATGGACTATGGCAGGGATTTTATGCTTGTTCCTCATAATGCCGTGAACGAAGCTTTTTCCAAAGGCGACTATGCCTACTGGAAAGTCGATGATATAAGCTATTACGAACAGACTTCCGATGCGTTCTATGTAATCGAGGTTGAAAAAGCGGGGCAACCCGACACAGACCTTTATTATGCGTTGGACGGCACTATGCGTCAGGCTATTCCTTCGGCTTCATCGCCCGATATATTTCCTGGCACTGTAGTGCCGTGATAATATGCTGATAGTTACTAACAAAAAAATAATTGCATTATGCCGTCATTAAATTTTATTCCGTTGGTTGTTAATGCGGCTCAGCAGCCCATCGACATCACTCATTTTATCGGTGACCGCTCCGGGTTGTCGGCCGATATCGCACATTTTATTATGAATATAGTCGACTGGATACTCGGTGTATTCGGTCTTGACAACAACACCACCATAGTGACATTTCTGTATGCGGCTGTGGTTCTTGGCCTTTCGGTTGTGGTGGGTTGGTGTGTGCAGTGGCTGGTGCTCCATATCGTGCAGACGGTGGCCAAGCACTGGGACTCGGACTCTTACCGCGCCCTTACCGGTCAGAATTTCTTTCATAAAGTATGTCGCCTCATACCGCCGCTTGTGTTTTTGATTCTTATCCAGTTCACGCTGTCGAATCATAATGAACTGTCGGGCGTACTCACCAAGATTACATTGATCTACATAGTGTTTGTGGTGTGCGTGGCGCTGACAGCCCTTATCAATGCCATATGGATGCATATCGATGCCCGGGCCAACAAGCGCAAATTGCCTCTCAATGGCCTCGCCCAGCTTGTGAAGGGTATTGTGTGGATTGTGGCTTTCATTGTTATTGTTGCCATAATTGTGGATAAATCGCCGGCGTCGCTGCTTGCCGGGCTGGGTGCCTTTGCCGCAGTGTTGATGTTGGTGTTCAAGGACAGTATTCTCGGCGTCGTGGCCGGTGTGCAACTGTCGGAGAACGACAGCCTGCATGTGGGCGACTGGATTGCCGCAGGTAATGCCAACGGCACGGTCGAGGAAGTGTCGCTCACTGCCGTGAAGGTGCAGAATTGGGATAAAACCACAACGACTCTGCCGCCCTACAGCCTCATATCCACCGGCTTCACCAATTATCGCAGCATGCAGCAGAGTAATACCCGGCGCATCTGCCGCAGTTTTATGATCGATGCCGACAGCGTGCTGCCCGCCACGCCCGAGATGCTCGAGCAGATTCGCAAGGTACCTATGATGGATGAATACATCACCAAGAAGCTCGCGCAGAAGGCTGCCGGCAAGGTTGCGGACGTGAATAATCCCGAGGGCTTGGTAAACGGTACTATCGATACCAATCTGGGTATGTTCAGGGCGTACATGAAGATGTGGCTCGATGCCAATCCAAATATATCGCACGACAGCGATTGCTTTGTGTCGACGCTCCCACAGACATCTACCGGTATTCCATTCCAGATCTACTGCTTCACGGCAACTTCAGGGTGGTTCCCCTACGAGGGCATACAGGACACGGTATTCGAGCACGTGGCTGCTATGCTTCATCTGTTCGGGCTCTACACATTCGAATATGCGTCGGGACGCGACACTGTTGTCGACGGATATCTCAGCCCGGGCAAGAATATCGACGAAGTATTCGGCATCCCGTATCCCTTCTTCAAATCCGGTTCACAGCCGCAATCACAGCCTCAGCCACAGCCGAAGGCTTAGTGAAAAGTTCCTTAATAAGCAAAGCACCGTCCTCGCTGGCGGTGCTTTTTTCGTGCGATGATCGTAGAGTAAAGGCAAGGATGATGCATACGCTTGGGTTGCGCCGTAGCATCGGATAGTCGCGCCCGTATGAATATACTTTGGGAGTAAGATTATAATCGATACATTGTCAAACAGTAACGGCGCATCGTGGTGGATGCGCCGTTACTGTTTGTTGTTGTATAGTGGTTTATCGTACGGCCACTTTCACGGGTGTGGTGTGCTGGTCGGTGACTATGAAGAATACTCCGTAAGGCATATCGATGTCGGTATTGTTGTCGACAGTGTCGATGACGCGCACGAGGCGTCCGGCGGTATCGAATATGCGGAGATTGGTCTGTATGTCGCTACATACTATGCGAATGAATCCGGAGAATGTCTGCACGATGAGAGGTTCTTCGGTCTTGACGCCGGTTATGCCGCTGTGGTCCACAAATACCACGTTCGACATGGGAGAACGGTGTCCCAGACGTACGCTCTGCACCGAGTACGACTCCTTGTCGGATTCGTCGAAATTAAGGATTTCGAGAGATGTATCTTCTGCCAGCAGCTCCTCTGCGGTCTGATTGCCGTTGACATATCGTGTACGTGTCACTACGAAATAGTCGATAGTCTCGTTTTCTGGAGCGGTCCAGTTGGCTGTATAGCGGTCGGATTCGATGTCGGATGGATCGGTGGCAGTGCATGCAGTGAGAGTCGGCACGGGCAAGCATTCACCGCGAAGTATGACCGGACGCGAGCCTCCCGCATAGCTAAGGGCAAGCGATGTCTCATGCGTTCCTACGGCTGTGGGTTTGTAGTTCACGCGCAGCCAAGTGCCGTCGTCGGAGCATACAGCCGATGCATCGATCGCTTCGAGTGGTGCGGAGAACATTGCAGCGTCTTCTTTGGTCTGGCCGAGCTTGCGGTCGGCGTATAGCGTCACATCTACTTTGCCATTAAGGTTGAGGCCGTGGATGAAGAGAAGAGTGGTCGCTGTGCTGCCGAGTGCCACTTGGCCGAACTGTAGCTCCATGTCGCGAGAGGGAGCCAATAGTTCGGGATCGCCCTGTGGCGGTATCACTACTTCGCCGGGGCTGAATGTTTCGCCTACTTTGCTACCCCAGAGATATTCGGCAAGTTCTGGCATGTCGATGAATGGATTTCGGTTGTTCTGGAATCCATAGACAGCGTCGTTTCGGTCGCGTTCTTTCTGGCTCACGGGGTCATCGCGATGCCACTTCATGAGAAGATTCACCGACCATCCGTTGAGAGTAGGGTATAGATTCTGGTTCACCATGTAGGTGTATTTCCATGTAAGGTCCTGATAGCAGGTCGCCATATAGAAATATGTGCGAGCGAAGTCGCCCTTGTATTGGTCGTCGGGCTCGAATACAAGTGCGGCGCCACCGCCTTGTCCGGCCACAGGGTAGCCTACGGCGCATATGCCGTTATCGAATCTTACGTTGGAATTGCGGTTCACTTCGCCAAGCGGATAGTTGCTTTTTGCGGTGTTGGCCTTCATCTCGGAAGGATAGAGGTGATTTAGATCCACATATGCCCCTACAGTGGTGGAGCCACCCCACCAGCTCTTGGGGAATGAGTGCTCGCGGTTAAGACCACTGAAGGATGGCGCGTACAGAGGAATGTCGGAGTACATATCCCACCATCGTCTCGAGTCGGGATATACGTCGGTGGTCTGGAAATATCGTGGCAGGTCGGTATACGAACTGATGCGGGTGAACTTGCTCACGATGTTGTAGATAGCGGTTTTTAGCTCGCCTTCTTTCTTACCATTTAGAGAAGTGTAATAACCGGCAGGGGCGTCGGCCCACGCCGAAAACGCGGCCGCGAATGCTAAGCCGAGCGAGAGGAAACGGGGTAGAACTTTCATCAATATGTCAGGATTAGTAGGTTTAGCGCGCGGGTGCGCTTGCATGCAGGCACACCCGCGCGTATCTAACGCCCGAGTAGGGCTAAATGTTCAGTGGAGTGTAGGGCATGTCCCAGGCATCGGCCACGGCTTTGAACACAATCTTGCCGTCGACGATATTCACGCCTGGAATCAGGCCGGGCTCGGCCTTGCAGGCGTCTTTCCATCCGTTGTCGGCCAGCAGAAGCGCGTAGGGTAGAGTGGCATTGGTAAGGGCCATTGTCGAGGTGTAGGGCACGGCACCGGGTATGTTTGCCACGGCATAGTGCACGACTCCGTCGACGGTGTACACGGGGTCGGAGTGAGTGGTGGCGTGCGAGGTTTCGAAGCAGCCGCCTTGGTCGATGGCGACATCGACCAGCACAGATCCCGGACGCATGAGTTTGAGCATGTCGGCAGTCACCAGATGCGGGGCTTTGGCACCGGGGATGAGTACGGAGCCGATCACGAGGTCGGTAGTTGGCAGCTCGGTCTCAATGTTATGGCGCGAGGAGTAGAGAGTCTTCACATTGCGGGGCATCACTTCGGCCACATGGCGGAGTGTGGGCAGCGATATATCGGTGATGGTGACATCGGCACCGAGGCCGGCGGCCATGAGGGCGGCGTTGCGACCGACAACACCGGCTCCGAGCACAAGCACCTTGGCCGGCTTCACGCCGGGAACGCCACCGAGAAGTATGCCTCGGCCACCTTGTGGTTTCTCAAGGAAACGGGCACCTTCCTGCACCGACATACGGCCGGCAACTTCACTCATGGGCACGAGAAGCGGCAGTCCGCCCTGGCGACCCACTACAGTCTCGTAGGCTATGCAGGTGGCTCCCGACTCTACCATCGCTTCGGTAAGAGCTCGGTCGCTGGCAAAGTGGAAGTAGGTGAACAGGAGCTGCCCTTTTTTCACGAGCTTATATTCGGGCTCGATGGGCTCCTTAACCTTTATGATCATTTCAGCGGAAGCATAGACATCGCCTATGGTCGGCAGGATGGTGGCGCCGGCGGCGGTATACTCGCTGTCGGCAAAGCCGCTGCCTTCGCCGGCAGTGTGCTGTACATACACGGTGTGGCCGTGGGCCACGAGCTCGCGGACGCCCGCCGGGGTCATGCCCACGCGGTTTTCGTTGTTTTTGATTTCCTTGGGAATTCCGATAATCATGGTGTCAGATAGTGTTTTATGAATTATTCGCCCCAAAGATATGTATTTTTGCGCGATTTTGGTGCTATACTTCCGATTTTTTTATCACATTTTTGACCGATGTGTTGCCGCGATTGTTATCTCTATAAAATGTGATTTTATGAAACGAGAAGAATTTATCCAAACCGTAAAATGTGCCGTAGGCATATACATAAATAATACCGAGAGCTACGATTCAGATCCTCAGGTGAGAATAAATCCGGCTAATCTTGCCGTAGATCTTGTGAATGGCAGCGATTTGCTCAAAGCAATCGAGTACTCCGACGAAGCCGTGGAGAGTGCAGCCGGTGCCGAAGGCGACGCCAGTGAGAGCGCCACTGATTATCAGGCTTCACAGGATCCCGATTTCTATGCTGTGCGCCGTCTTGTGCGCCGTGCCCCCGATGGTACGTGCAGTGTCGACATGGTAGCTGTCGATGCCTTGGCTGATACCTACTTCAAGTAGACCACCGACAGGTGTTCATCGCCGATCAGCCCTGAGAAAACTATCGACATTTTTTTGCCGCGCACTGATATTTCGGCTTCCTGTAGCGGTGCGGACGGTAGCTCTATGTCGCGGCGGAAGTCGAGGCCCGGAATGCCTGCGCATTTGTATGCCGCCTCTTTCAATGTCCACGCAGTGGTGAGTCGCGATAGAGAGCTTCCATAGTTCGCCATCTCATTGTCCGATAGTACCCGAGGCGCGACTTTTGCCAATTGAGTCCGTTCCCCTTCGATATCGAGCCCTACAGGAGTGCCGTCGCGGCTCACGGCCAGAGCTGCTGTCTGGCGCGAATGGCTTATGGAGATGGCGGCATGGCTGCCGGCTATGAAAGGGGCTCCGCTATCAGTGTGTGAAAGCTTGGTGTCGCAGCCGAATATTTCCTGAAGCATGGATGCGACAGTCTGTCGTTCGCGTAGGCTGCGTGCTTCATTGCCGCCAACGATGGAGGCGATGTATACGTCGATATTTTCCGATGAGAAGAAAGGAGTCATGGTGTGCGTATGCTGCGGAGTATGCGTTCGGCATCGGCTGTGAGGCCTTCCACTACAGGGGCGATGGAGTCGGCCGGTTCGGCCACGCCTGTTAGCACTGCCGAACCGCTGAGCATATAGCCATCGGTGTTGTATGCCATGAAATGTACCGGACTCGATCCGCCGTCTAGGCTCGATAGCATTATCGCCGTGAACGCGGTAGGAGTGATGAATTCGGTCGATACAGCCTGACGGTCGCCTAAATTGAGGCTCATGCGCACCGTGCGGTTCTCGATAGCCTCGGCAAGTGCTTCGGCCGAGTCGAAATGACGGGCCGTGATATGGAATGATGCGCCGTAGCGTGGATATGTGATGTCGAGCCAGCCATCGCGTGGCGACGACACCTCAGCCTGTGCATTTACGGCAAACTCCATGCCGCCGAGCCTGAGCATACGTGTGGAATCTCCATAGGATTCTATCCGTGGGTAGGCTGTCCGTTTTGGCACTGGTGTTTCCGACTGCCGGTTGCAGCCGGTTGCCAGCAGGGCGGCTGTGAGGGCTATCAGTGGTATTAGTGGCCTCATGCCTGCTCGATGTCGGTGGGCATGACTCGTACGCGGACTTCGGCTATGCGGTGCTCGGTAATTTCGAGAATCAGGAAGCGGCAGCGGCCATACACCAGCGGTTCCTTGTCTTTTGGGAAATCGCCTTTGATGTTCAGCAGCATTCCAGCGAGGGTCTCGGAGTCCTCGGTTACTTCTGCATAGTCGTCTTCTTCCAGACCGGTGATTCGGAAAAAGTCGGACAGCGGTGTGCGGCCTTCGAATACGAAGGTGTTGTCGCGTAGCCGTTTGTATGTGTGTTCGGGTTCGTCGTATTCATCGTCGATGTCGCCCACAATCTCTTCGAGAACATCCTCGAGGGTCACTACACCTTGTGTGCCGCCGAACTCATCCACCACTATGGCCATGTGCAGCTTGAGCTTGCGGAAGTCTTCGAGAAGGTCGTCGATCATTCTCGACTCCGGCACGAAATATGCCTTGCGGAGCAGGTTCTGCCATCGGAAATCGGCAGGAGCTTCCTTGCCGATATACGGCAGCAGGTCGCGTGAATATAATATGCCTTTGATTTCATCCTGCGAGCCTTCGTAGGCCGGCAGACGCGAGTAGCCGCTGTCGAGGACCACTTTCATCACTTCCTCGAAGGTAAGGCTCATGTCGAGGTCGGTGATGTCGACGCGGGGCGTCATGATTTCCGATGCGGTTGTGTCGCCGAATTTGAGTATTCCTTCGAGCATTTCCTTGTCGTCGCCGCTGGCGCCTTCGGTAATCTCGAGTGCACGCGATAGCTCGTCGGTGCTTATGTCGTGGGCCTGTTTGGTGACCACACGGTGCACTATGGTGCCCGACTTCATGAGCAGACGCGCCGGCGCTCCGAGGGTGCGGTAGGCGAACATAAGCCCTGGAACTGCAAACTTAGCCCATGTCACAGGGTAATTGTTGGCGTAGAGCTTAGGAAGAATTTCTCCGAAAAGGAGAATAAGGAAAGTAAGGATTACGGTCTGCAGCACGAAACTGAGCACGGCGCTCATGCCCGCAAAAACGGGGCCAAGGGCAAAATTACACAGCACCACGATGGTGACATTCACCAGATTGTTGGCAATCAGAATAGTGGCGAGCAGTCTCTGCGGATTCGACAGCAACTTGCGGATGGCTGCACCCTTGGGTGTCTCGTCGAGTTCCTCGCACTGGGCGTCGGTAAGGGAAAAGAATGAAATTTCGCTGCCGCTGATGAAGCCCGAGAAAAACAGGCATATCACGGCGACCGTAAGCGCGACAATGCTTCCGACTCCAAATGCAGGAACCGTAGCAGCGATGTCGAGTAGCATGTTGAAACTTGATATAAGCGGCTCTGTGGCCGGCAAAGGATCTATGTCCAAAATAAGAATAGTTTGGTTAACAATAGTATGCGCCGAAACGCACTGCAAACTTAGCTAAAATCTCGCTCATATGCAAATTTTAGCGTACGGTGCGACATCGACGGGGCTGCAAGAGTAATTTATGAGTCTATGGACGGTGAACATGCTTGCAGTGCGGATGTTTTAATGAAAAGTTTTTACCTTTGTATATATATGATCGACTGGTTTGTGGATATATTGAGGCAATATCCGCCATTGGCGCTGTTTCTCACAATCGGGCTCGGGTTTCTTATCGGACGCATACGAATAGGAAACTTCCAGCTCGGCAGTGTCACGTCGGTACTGCTAATAGGAGTTCTCATAGGGCAGCTGCGCATACCGATGTCGGGCCCGATAAAGATGTTTTTCTTCATGATGTTCCTATTCTCGATAGGATATTCTGTCGGACCGGATTTTTTCAAATCCTTGAAAGGATCGGGAGCGCGACAGGCTCTATTCGCTGTGCTGATGAGTGCCACTTGTTTTGGTGCCACCATCGGAATATCATTTCTTTTTGGTTATTCCAAAGGCGAGACTGTGGGTCTTTTCTCCGGCTCGGAGACATGTTCGGCTTTGCTGGGTGTCGGGACCGAGGCAATCCAGAAGCTCGGTCTGCCGGACGATGTGATGAAGCGTGAGCTCGATATTATCCCGGTGTGCTATGCCGTGACATATATATTCGGTACTCTCGGTACTGTGATTATACTTGGAAATTTTGGTCCGAAACTTCTTGGAGGGCTCGATAAAGTGAAAGCCGCTACCGAGGAACTGGCTCATAAACTCAATAAGTCATCGGCCGATGAGGATCCTGCCATTCTTAACGACAAACGAAATAATGTGTCGTACCGATGCTATGTGGTGGCGAATGATTTCTTTAAAACACCGAAGACGGTGAGTCAGACCGAGAAATATCTGCGTAGCTACGGCCTTGAGGTGTACGTGGATTGTCATAGCCATGAGGGGGAGATCTCGATTCCACGTTACGATGATGTTCTTCATGCGGGCGACCGGGTAGTGATATGCGGCCGCATCGAGTATATGGTGGATGTCGAAAATTACATAGGCACGGAAATCGATGATAAGACTTTGCTCAACTATCCGGTGGCACGTGTCGAGGTTCTGGTTGCCAACAAGCATTTTATCGGACGCCCCCTTACTGAACTCCGGTCCGAGAAGTATATGCGAGGTGTGGTGGTGCGCGATGCACGCCGCAAGGGCAAACTTATGGATGTAGATAGTGACACTACTTTCCGCAAGGGCGATGTTCTCACCGTCGTGGGCCGCGATGTGAGTGTGTCGGTGGCCTCTCCGCATATCGGTCATGTCGACCGTCCGTCGGTGTCGAGCGACCTCGTTTTTGTCGGGCTGTCGATATTTATCGGAGGACTTTTTGGAGCGCTCACGTTCTGGGTTGACAGCGTGCCGTTGAGTTTCGGCACCAGTGGCGGTGCTTTGCTTGCCGGGCTTATATTCGGCTGGTTACGCTCCAAGAGGCCGACATTCGGAAATATTCCCAAAAGTGCGCTGTGGGTTATGAATAATCTTGGACTTAACGTATTCATCGCCGTAATAGGTATCGAATCGGCTCCGTCGTTTGTGTCGGGTATAAAGGCTGTGGGGCCTATGCTGTTCGTTGCCGGTGCAATCGCCACCATGATTCCGGTGTTTACCGGTCTTTGGCTGGGACACAAGGTGTTTAAGTTCAATCCGGCAATTACACTCGGATGTTGTGCCGGTACGCGCACGTGCACTGCGGCGCTCGGTGCCGTTCAGACCACTTTGGGAAGTTCGCTCCCCGCCATTGGCTACACCGTGACATATGCCGTGAGCAATATTCTCCTTGTCATATGGGGCTTGCTGGCGGTTCTACTTGTTCCATGATATCTATCTGTGATGCTATGAAAAAACTTTTTACCGCTTTCTTGTTTTTATCGGTCTTTTTCGCCGCTCTTGCCGGCGAGAAACCAAGAGTCTATCTTCAGACCGATCTGGTGAGTGCCTATCTGTGGCGGGGTCAGCGTAATGCCGGGGTAAGTCTGCAACCTGTCGCCGGAATTAAATGGCAGGGACTGCATTTCTATGCCTGGGGCAATGTGCAGTTGTGCCCGCCGTCGGGCGAGCCGGTGAAGCACGAAATCGATTTCTTTCTCAAATATACCATACGGAATTTTACTGTCGGGCTCAAAGATGTGTATGTGAATACCCGAGGTACCGGCTTTTTCAGCTTTGGCTCTATTCCCCATGCTGCAAATGGTCTTGATGTGCTGCTGGCCTATGACTGCAAGTATGCATCGCTCGAGTGGACCACAACCATCGCAGGCTACGACGGATACAATCATTCCGGTAAGCGCTCATATGGATCCTATCTCATTGTCAGTGCTCCATTCTCGTTCGCATGGTTCGACTGGACAGCTCAGGTGGGCATAGTGCCGTACTACTGCTCGAGGTATTCCGATGATGCATCGTCGGGGTTTCATGTCAATATGTGCGCGCTCAAGATGGCGCATACTTTCTCATTCAAGTCGGATATATCGCTCACGCCTTATGCCCAGATGATGGTCAATCCGTCGTCGCGCAAGGCGTTCTTCCAGATAGGTGCGCGTTTTCTTTTCAGCCCAGGACAAAAATAAACCGGACGGATTTCTCCGCCCGGTAAGAGTTGTCGGTGGTGCATGCTTATCGCACCACTACAGTGCGTGCGGTATTTCCGGCAGCGACTATATAGAATGCGCCCCTGGTAGTGCCGGCGACTTCATGGACTCCCTGCTGTATATGGCCTGAGAACAGGGTAGTGCCGTCGATGGCATAGACTGCGACATCGAGTCCTTCGGCATCCTTTACTTCAACCATGAGTTGGCCGTGGCGGCTGAATGCATCCCAGCGATAGTGTAGATCGTCGGGATTGACAAGTCCGCTTGTGCGGCTTGTCATCTCCAAATCGTCGAGGATGAAGCGCTTTCCGGCTGTCTGACGCAGACGCATGCGGGCGGTGCCGACGGCTCCGACAGTCACATCGTAGCGCTGGAAGTCTTTGGTGTCGAGAGTAGCACTGCCGGCCTCAGTCCAGGTCTGACCACCGTCGGTGCTGTATTCCACTGTCAGGACGGTATTGGCGTCGTTGGTCCATTTATGGGCGTAGAATGTAACGGTTCCGATTCCGCTGCTGCGGTCCTCATCCATCTCGATTACGGCCTTTCCCGATTTGCCGCCGCGCAGAGCCTGGTTGCCACCATAGGGTGCGTCGTCCCAGAAGCCGGCATCGGTCAGATTCCAGCGGCATGCCGATCCGTAGTATGTCTGAGGGTCGTAGGTGCCCTTTCCGGCGGCTTCGAAGTCCTCGTAGAAGTAGGATTCTACAGCAATGTTTCCGGTAACGCTTGCGTTGTCGCTGGTGTAATCGCCGTATACGGCGGTGATGGATGTGCGGAATGAACCGACAGCGTCGCCGTAGAGTCGCATGTACATGCGGTCGTCGTCGGGAGTGAGTGTCAGCGAAGTGCTCCATGTCGATTTATCTATCGATATTTCGAATGGTTCCGATACGGTGATGGTAAAATCCGAGAATACGTTTTCGGCATCGATCATGATTTCTTCCGCTTCCGACGGTTCGCCTGGTGCAGCCACAAAGGTGAGTTCGCCTTCGTAGAGGAAGGTGATCGCCGGAATTAATTTTCCGGTGGTGACTGTGACTTCTTCGGATGTGCGGGAGTTCGATTTTACGATATATGTATATGTCGTTTCGGGATCGAGATCTGTCACAGTGTGGCATTCCGCACGGGCATCGACAGCGCAGGGATACCCTGTGAGGGATTTGCCGGATTGGCGCACGTCGATGGTATAATTGCCATTGATGTCGTCGCCGGCATATACCCATGTGGCGGTGAAGGATTCTGCAGTGATGTCGCGTGCACCGTTCACGGGCAGTTTGTCGACAGCGGTGCCTACAAGGTCGATCAATGCAGTTGTCTCTCCTGCAACGATGGTGAGAACCGCCCGGTTGAATCCGAGTCGTTTGGGGCTGAAGGTGAGTTCGATGTCTGTACCGGCGTTGGCAGAGGCGGCTCGTACGCTGGCCGGGCTTACAGTGAATACGTCGGCGTCGGACGATAGCAGGATGTCGGTCTTTGCTCCGGTAGTCTTAAGCGCTACGGTCTTACGGACAGTTCCGCCGGGCATCATCTGCCCCATGTCGATGGTCGATCCATCGAGGGGTGAATTGATTGCAGTAGGTACTATAGTGCCCGATGTCCACTTGCCGGAACTTTTATCGCCCCATATGTATTCGACCATTTCGGGATGGTCGATGAATGGGTTTCGGTTTTCCTGCTGGCCATATACCACCTCGTTGCGGTCGATTTCTTTCTGGCTCACAGGATCCTGGCGGTGCCATTTGAGCAGTACGTTCAGCGCCCAGTCGGAGAAAACGGGGAAACTGTTCTTTGCAAGCATGTCGGACTTCCATGTGGCAATGCGGTCGTTGTAGCATGCCGCCATGTAGAAGTAGCTGCGTGCGAAGTCGCCCTTATATTGGTCGTCGGGTTCGAATACGGTGCCGGAATATCCCTCGAAAGTCGAGACTCCGAGTTTGCCGAGTGGTTTCACATCGCCCTTGGAGCCGACGGTAGTGCCGTTCGCGCATTCTCCGAATGGGTAGTTCGATCTCTGACCGTTCACTTTTCCGTCGGTGGGGTATATGTGGAATGCGTCGGAGTACATGGGCGATTCGTCGTTGAACCAGCTTTTGGGCATCGAATGTTCGCGGTTATAGCAATCGCCGATTACCGAGTATGAGCCGCATTGCTCCTTGCCGGGAGTCCATCTCTTGGTCGAGTACATGTCCCAGATCTTGCCGTCGGCATCGATATCGGAGGTTTTATATAGCTCCCAGAGACCGGAATAGCTTACGGTGCTGTGCTTTGAAATAGTGGCATGGAGAGCTTCGAGCAGGCTTTTGCCGCCTTGGTTCTCGCAGGCAGCATAATAGCCGGCAGGCTCCGCTGCAAAAGTTGCCTGAAACGACGAAAAAACAGTCGCTGCAAGAAGATATGCTATTTTTTTCATTGACGTGTCTGGCCTGCGCCTGTGATAAGGTATTTGTAGGTTGTGATTTCGCGTAGTGCCATGGGACCGCGTGCGTGAAGCTTCTGCGTGGATATTCCGATTTCGGCACCGAAGCCAAACTGACCGCCGTCGGTGAAGGCTGTCGATACGTTGGCGTATACGCAGGCTGCGTCGATATCGCGCAGGAAGCGTTCGGTGGCTTCGCGGTTCTCTGCCAGAATGCACTCGCTGTGGTGCGATGTATGGTTGTTGACGAACTCTATGGCGTCGTCGAGGTCGGAAACAGTGCGCACCGACATCTTGTAGTCGAGCCATTCGCGGCCGAAATCATCGTCCTCGGCATGATGAAGGTATGGATATGCTCCCTCGAGGGCATTGTAGGCTTCGGTATCGGCGTAGATGGCCACATGTTTCTCGGCAAGTCGGTAGCATATGGCGGGTAGGTCGGCGAGGCGGCTTTTGTCCACCACCAGACAATCGAGGGCATTGCACACTCCGACACGTCTTGTCTTGGCGTTGTATATTATATCGCGGCCTGTGGCTATGTCGCCCGAGGAGTGGAAGTAGGTGTGGCATACACCTGCGCCGGTCTCGATGACGGGAACAAGAGCATTTTCTCTCACCCAGTCGATCAGGCGCCGCGAACCGCGGGGAATCACCAGGTCGACTTCGCCACGTGCGCGGAGCATTGCCAGCGCTGCATCGTGGCCCGGATCGAGAAGAGTGGCGGCATCGGCGGGGACACCTTCGGCTTCGAGAACATCGCGTATTATTTCCACTGCCACGGCATTGGTGCGTGCGGCTTCATGGCCACCTTTGAGCACACAGGCGCTGCCGGCTTTGAAGCAGAGGGCGAAAACATCGAATGCTACGTTGGGCCGGGCTTCAAAAATCACGCCGATAACTCCGAACGGTACCGATACCTTGCGTATGAGCATGCCGTTTGGGCGTTTGAAGCTTTCGAGAGTCACTCCAACAGGCGACGGCAGAGCGGCAACGTCGCGTATACCGGCTGCAATGTCGGCTATGCGGGTTTCGGTGAGGAGCAGGCGGTCGTAGCGTGAGTCGGTCGGATCGAGGGCTGCGCAGTCGGCAGCATTTGCCTCGAGTAGACGGCCGGTATTGGCCACGACGGCATCGGCCACTGCAAGAAGGATGGCGTCGATGCGCTCGGCGCCTATGGCGGCTATGTGTCGGGCCGCTATGCGAGATGATTCAAACATGGTCGGTTCAGTTGTTGATATAGATATAGTCGGCGTGTATGAGCGGTCGCTCGCCGCTTTTGCCGAGTAGGGAGGTCGCCGTGCGCGCGTCTACGCTCACGCGGCCCCAGCCGATGGTTGTCCCTTCGGGTGTGACAACGGTGACGATGTCGTCGGCATCGAAATCGCCGGCGACAGCCTCGACGCCTACCGGCAGGAGACTCACCCCGCCGCCTGGACGGCAGAGGGCTTCGGCAGCGCCTTCATTGACTTTGAGCGATCCTTTTGCGAAGGAGCTGCTGTGTGCTATCCATTTCTTGAGGCTGGAAGATGGTTTGGTGGCGGCTTCGAACACTGTATGGGGTATGTCGGCACCGGAGCAAAGCGCTGTTAGCACTCCGTCGCGTTTACCATTGGCAATCACTACCTCTATACCGTCGGATGCCACCAACCGTGCTATACGGCATTTCGATGTCATGCCGCCGCGTCCGTGGCTCGATTTTCCGGCAGCGATGAACGATGTCGGGTCGTCGTCGAGCCCTATGCGTGCTATAAGTTTAGACTCCGGATCGGCCGGATCGCCGGTGTACATTCCGTCGATATTGCTGAGTATTATCAGCCGGTTTGCGTCCATCATTGCTGCGATAAGGCCCGAAAGTTCATCGTTGTCGGTGAACATCAGTTCGGTGACCGACACTGTGTCGTTTTCGTTCACAATCGGAATCACACCATGGCTGAGCATGGTGTCCATGCAGTTTTTCTGATTGAGATAATGCAGGCGCCTGTCGAAGTTCTCTTTTGTGGCAAGTACCTGGCCGCAGTTCATGCCGTGTTCGCGGAAGAAGTCGTAGTAACGGTTTATGAGCTTGGCCTGGCCTACGGCGCTGAATAACTGGCGCGACGATACCGGGTCGAGGCGTCCCAGCCCTTCGACATCCTTTAACTCGCCACGTCCGGCAGCCACTGCTCCCGAGGAGACTACAATGAGTTCGTAGCCCTCACGTCGCAGCTGGGCAAGCTGGTCGACAAGGGCGCTCAGCCGTGTGATGTCGAGCAGTCCGTCGTGACGTGTGAGCACATTGCTGCCTATTTTGACAACTATGCGTTTATCCATTTGGAATCTAATGATAATTACTTACATCAGTCGTAGTTTATACTTTGCTATGAATTCCGAGACCTTGGGGTGGCGTTCCAGTATGGAGTGCATCACCTGATCGTCGGTCCACATGGAACTCGGCAGCTCTTCCTGGCTTATCTCTACGCTCAGGGTAATGGAATCGTTCTCGAGAGTGTCGCGTAGCATTTTCTGCAGTCCCGGCAATTCCTTTTCCATTATGGCGGCCTGGAAAGTACCGTTCACTTTCAGCGTGAATCTGTCGCCGGTGCTTCGTTCGGGAGCCGATGCCCCCATGGTACTTTTCACTACGGGTTCGGAGGCATATGCTTCGATGCATTTTCGCCAAGCCGAGTCCATGTCTGCGTCGGAATAGGCGCGGGTACGCGGAGTCCCGGGTGCGACAGTCTCCACTGTGGGCGTGGAGGGCTGTGCCATCTGTCGGCGGCGCGAGAATGCGCCCACGGTGTGTTGGGCTAATCCTTGCGGAGTGCTTGGCCGAGGGGTAGTGGCTATCGGGGGAATAGTACGTGGGGCTGCCGGGGCCGGACGCGGGGCCTGGGCCTGTGGCGGCACTTGGGGCTGCGCGGCCGGAGCTGTGTATGCAGCAGGGTCGGTGCTTGGACGGAGCGGTTTCAACTGCCCCCCGTCACTTCCGCTTTCATCGGGCGAGGGGCTGAGTAGTTGGCATAGCTTGATGAGCGTCAACTCGATTAGGAATTGTTTGTTCGATGCTTGCCTGTAGTTGAAGTCGGCGTCGTTGCAGAGGTCCATCGCCTTGTAGATGAACGTAGGATGGAGCTTTGCCGCCCGCGCTGCCATATCGGCGCGTATCTCGTCGGTAGCCTCTACCATCGATAGTGTCGACGGGTCGGAGGCCATCATCAGGTCGCGGAAATATAGTCCGAGACCGTTGATGAAGAACTGTGAGTCGAAACCTTTCGAGCGAACTTCCTTGTAGATAAGCAGGGCTGCGGGTACGTCCTGCTTCACAAATGCGTCGACAAGGCGCCCGTAGTAGCTGTTGTCGAGTACGTTGAGGTTGTCGACAGTCGCTTGATATGTGATTTTACCACATCCCGAGGCGGCCACCTGGTCGAAGATCGAGAGGGCGTCGCGCATTGCGCCATCGGCTTTCTGCGCTATGATGTTCAGTGCCGCGGGATCGGCCTCGATATTTTCGGCCTGTGCCACATGCTGCATGTGAGCCACCATATCGGCGATTTCGATGCGGTTGAAGTCGTAGATCTGGCAGCGCGACAGTATGGTCGGTATAATTTTGTGCTTTTCGGTGGTGGCAAGTATGAAAACCACATACGACGGCGGTTCCTCAAGGGTTTTGAGGAATGCATTGAACGCCGACTGTGTGAGCATGTGCACCTCATCGATGATGAATACCCTGTAGCGGCCGATTGCCGGTGGTACCATCACCTGCTCGATGAGGCTGCGGATGTCGTCGACGCCGTTGTTCGACGCCGCGTCGAGTTCTATGATATTAAGAGAACGGTTTTCATTGAATTGCCGGCAGGAATCGCACTCGTTGCATGCCTCGCCGTCGGCTGTGCGCGAGGTGCAGTTGATGGTTTTGGCGAAGATACGGGCGCACGACGTCTTGCCTACTCCACGGGAGCCGCAGAAGAGGTAGGCATGGGCGAGGCGGTCGGTGGCGATGGCGTTTTTAAGCGTCACCGTCAAGGCTTGTTGTCCCACCACGCTGCCGAATGTCGAAGGGCGGTATTTTCGTGCCGATACGATGTATTGTTCCATGTCTTAGTGCAGGAGACGGCAACAGCCGCCACCGTCTGCAAAAATAGCGAAAAATCGCGAGCTTTTGCAGACGGTGTGATACTTTTTATACTTTGAATACTAAATTCTACACTTGGGTAGGTTGTGGCTCTGTCAATAAATCTTTTTTCTTTCGTGAAAATATAATCCCATATTAATTTAATTGTTAGATAGAACAACGTTGTTGTCAAAAACGGTTTCCAAATAGTCACATCCGTCATTGTTGGAGCAGACGTAAGTTTTGTACGGGTGGCCGGATTTGGCAACACCTTGATTTTTAATAATACGTTGCCCTATGCCGCATACAGGACAGATATCAGATTCTGGAATATTCTGAAATTCACTAATGAAAATTGATGGAGCATTACGGTCGAACATCACATGAATATTCTTGCGTGCGCGAGTAATGGCCACATAGAATAATCTACGTTCTTCTGCAAACTCAAAGGTGTCAGAAGCACTAAGTAGATAATTCAATATAGGATCATCAGATATATTTGATGGGAAACCATATATGTCGGAGCTACAATTTATAAGTATAACGACATCGGCTTCGAGACCTTTAGCTTTATGAATAGTCATAAACTCACATTCACGTCCTTCAACTTTTAATGTAACTTTATCAGAGCCATTTGTAGAGCATTGGATAAGACCTTGTGAATTAAAAATTAGTGAGTTGTGAGAGAAACTATATCGACCAAGAATAAGAATAGATTGGTCTTGGGGTACTCCAGAAACGAGATGTGAAACAAGGCGAGCCTGCATCTCATCCGAATCATACTGATGAACGTGAATGTATGTTTGTTTATCTCGTGAAACTGGCTTTACAGTTTTTTTCTTTTGATTTTTGTTTTCAAGAATGAATTTAGAGGATTTGGCAATCAAAGGGTTACCAAATCGATATGTCGTTTCGATATGACATTCATTGGTATGTCCGAAGTAATTGGCGAAGTCATAGAATAACGCCATATCACTGCCTGAAAAGCGGAAAATACTTTGCCAATCATCACCAACACAAAACAATTTTGTAAGGGGCGATTTGTGGCGCAATGATTTCAAAAATTCATATCGGTCCTTGGAAATATCCTGAAATTCGTCAACAAGAATATAATCGAAGGTCGCAAGTCCGGGATTTTGTTTACATATCTGAGTAGCTTGAATTATCGCATCAGTAAAATCAATCTCATTATTAGCACATAGCGCATCGCAATATCGCTGATACATTGGTGTGATAATGTTATTCAATATATATATAGTGCGATTATCTCTTTTTTGCTCAGCTTGACGTCTGACTTCTATCAATGATAGGAAGTTAGATTTCATCAAATTGATAAATGATGAAATCAATGATATTAAATTATCCTCCATTTGATGACGCGAGCGTACTGCATCTGCATAAATTTGTTCATCAGGTATGGGCGTAACAGGTATACCATAGCAACGGAGTTGACGAGTGAGTTCATCTTTCCAAGTGCCATTATCGAACATGGCCGAAGTGGTTTCTATAAGGCATGTATGATGAGTTTTATGAAGATTCCGTTTCCACACAATACCTTCATTATATTTACGATTCGCCTCATACCATGAACCTCGTTCTTGAAAGAATGGAGGTACTTTGCCTTGTGCATCAATCGCAAAGTGTTCTAAATACAATATTTTGGTTTCACCATTAACTGAATAGTAAATAGTGAAATCAGGTTTATAATGACGAAATTTGGAAGTGGCTGTATTATACGGATATGACGCCTCATATCTGAATTTAATTCCATGGCAATGTAGGAAATGGCAAATGCGACGTTCTTGTTCACTTCGTGTATAAATCGTACGCCCATCCATATCCTTAAATAATGCCTTGATGCCGTATTTTTTTCGGTCGGCATGGTACTCTTTACTATCCTTATATTGGTGCTCGTCTTTCATCATAGACATAAGCTCCAACAAATAATGATTGATACTTGCCAAGAATCCCGGAGTCGATATAAGACTGTCGTAAATTGTCGCAAGCAACGACGGGGCGCAAATAGATGGTTTACGACCAGTAGTTGCTCCGATAATTCTTACCGCAAGACTGTGGAAAGTAACACAATTAAGTCCGTCGAATGGTAATCTTCGATTTAATTCTTCGGCAGCTTTACGTGTATAAGTAATGAGAAGGATACTTGCTGGGTCGTAGTTCCGCTTTTCAATAAGGTATTTAATTTTTCCGACAATAGTGGTGGTTTTTCCTCCTCCTGCAGCACTAATAACTTGTGTGCAATCCTCAAGGTCAACGATAGCATCTCGTTGTTGTGAATCAAGAGGATAGTCTAAAATGTTGTCAAAATATTCTGTATTTTTAGAAATTTGAGTTTTCTTAAATGAATCATTGTGAGCTATCCTTTTTGCCTCAAAAGTAATTAGATTCTCTAAAAATATCAAACAAGAGGATTGTATGGTGGACGTAAGATAATGGAAAGAATTTTCATTTCGTGATTGTTCGATGGCATTGCGAAGCGGAGCATACTTTTTGAGATAATCCTCCATTTCGCTTCCAGCTAAGAAGTGGTCTTCTTGAAATAACTCACCATAATCTATCGTTGAGCTATCTAATAGTTCAAAAATTGTAGTAAATAATGTATGGTGTAGTTGGTTCCATTTGGGTAATTGATGCAATCCTCTAAAGGTATCAACAAATATACTTACCTGTGTTTTATGCTTTACCTCATCCTTGAGGACTACTGAATTATATAAAGGTAGAACTTTGTTAAAAGTTTCTTGATATTGAGCGGTAAAGGATTCTACTTGTTTTTTAGATAATGTTGTGTTCGGATTGCGCATATCATCCACCTCATCTATAAAGCGCCGTAAAGACGGTGTCAGTCTTTTCGCTTTATAATTGAGTGACAATCGATATAATTGGAATGTTATATAACCTACCGAAGCAATAATTATTACGATATAGAATAGCACGATATACAATTTTTTCAAAAACTCAACTTTCAGAAAGTATATATTTGATTTACCATTCTAAGCCAGTGGAAACAGACTTAGATTCAATTATACAACTATTCCCGAAATTAATAAGAATGATTAACTGATAACCCTTAAGTTTTCGTTATTTAATGTAATTTTACCACTGGTGGCTCTACAGTGATTAAACAAAAAATGTGAGCTAACTATGCCACGTCTCAAATTGAAGTCCCTGAGAAAGCCACGTACTTTGATGTGGTTGACAGCAACCCTCGATATGCGAGGGAGGCCATCATGCCATATTGTTGAGTACGTATGAAAATTTCTCAGGTTTTCAAGTTCAAGATGCGTATAAAGCTTCTTATTTCCCAAAATGTCGTGACAGACATGAGTCGATCATGTGCAAAGTTACTAATAATATTTGAAACTCAGTAGCTAACTTGCGAAAAATTAGAGACTTTCCTCTAAAAGTAAATTCATGGTGCTAAATTATATACTTGTCTGACCTGTTATGGACTTTTTTGATTTATACAGCCGATCGATGGTGCGCACGAATGTTGCGTCTATCCATCCTTTTTTTGTATTTTTACAAGCGTAATCAGATTAGTTAGCAGAGCAAGTATCATGAATATCAATCATGTCGCTATTTGGGCGGATAATCTTGAATTGTTGCGTTCGTTCTACACCGAGTATTTCGGGGGATGCTGTGGCTCCCGTTATCATAATCCCACCAAGGGATTTACTTCCTATATTGTGGCATTCGATGGAGGGGCAAGGTTGGAGCTTATGCATAAGGATGGCTTGTCGAGGCCATTGGAGCCGCATCTGGGCTTTGCCCATATTTCATTTTCAGTCGGAGACAAGGAGAGTGTGGATAGTCTTACCGCCAGACTCCGTCGGGATGGTTATGTGATTGTAGACGGGCCGCGCGTCACCGGCGATGGTTTCTACGAAAGTGCCGTCGAAGATCCCGAGGGGAATATTGTCGAGATAACGGTCTGAGCTTATTGCCGGCTCGTTTTGTTGAGATTGTCGATGTGTCGCCGGGTGGTGGCTAATGCGCTTTTGAGGCCCGGCGATAGTACCTGCAGTGTGAGCAGTTCGAGGTGTTCTTCCAATTCCGACATCAGCTCCGGGTAGCAACGACACATTTTGAATGCGCAGTATATGCTGTTGCATCTTATTGCATATGGCTCGCATTCTGAATTTATTTTTGACAGACAGTAATCAAGAAAATCGGATCTGACAGTTTCTTTCTCGTAGGATTGCTCGCGGAGTATCTGTAGTAGCATCCGTTTTCGCCCGAGGTGCTTTTCTGTCAATAGCATGTCGATGAGCTTGCTCTGAGACGATTGTAGTAGGCCCGGTTGTAGCTTCTGCAGGTGCGTGAGGCTCCACAGAGCATTCACACCGGTTCTTTCATCGGAAGATTGTGCAAATTCGAGCAAGCGATAGATATTGGCCGGCTCGCTCGCTGCCCATTTCACCACACTCCGTATCTCCGGAAGATTAACTTTCCGGCCAAGTATGATGTCTACGCCATTGAAAGTGTAATCCATAGTTTTTCACATGTAGTGAAGCATTTGCATTTATGCAATATTTATGGTTATTTGTCGGAGGCTTGGATGTGGCGGGCGGCCTCGGCGTCGGCGGTCAGTTGGGTGCGTAGTGCCTCGAGCGATGGGAAGCGTTGCTCGGCGCGTAGTGCGGACAGAAATGTGAGGGATATGCCGCAACCGTAGATGTCGCCCGAGAAGTCGAGTATGTGCGCTTCGATGGTTCTTGCAGGAGTATCGGAGTGGTCCACGGTGGGTCGGTGGCCAATGTTGACTATAGCCCGGTGGGTGCGATTCTCACCTTTGAGCATTACGTCGGCGGCATATACGCCATCGGGGGGCAGAAGTTGGCGCTCGGCGAGGTGTGGCTGTATGTTTGCAGTCGGAAAACCGATGGTGCGCCCAAGTTTGCGGCCGTGAACCACGCTGCCTTCAATCGTGAAATTGTGGCCGAGCAGAGCCTTTGCAGCAGCGAAATCGGCCTGCGACACAGCTTTGCGCAGACAGGAGCTGCTCGCATTTTCATCGCCGGGGCATGCCCGCAGTTCTTCGATGTCGATTATGCCAAGGTTCTTGGCTTGCTTTGCATCGAGGCGGTCGCTGCCTATGTGATTGTTGAAGCCCATGACAAGGGCTGCCACTCCCCGGGATTTAAGCTTGTTGAGAAATTCCCGGGCTGTCATGGCTGCGAATTCGGCCGTGAATTGGAGTACTTCGACGGTTTGGATGCCTGTAAGATCGGAAATGGCGCGTCGTTTGGTTTCTGCCGACATGAGTAGCTGAGGCATATTGTCGGGGCGCAGTATGTCGGATGGATGATTGGCAAAGGTGATGACCATCGGCTGCATGCCACGCATGGCTGCATGCCGGCGCAATTCGCCGAGCACGAACCTATGGCCTGCATGAAGGCCGTCGAACATGCCGACGGCAGCCATATATTTGCCTGTACCGGTGTGCATTCAGGGCAGATAGTCAGTGAATTCGGTTCCGGGGCGCACGTGGGCGGTATTGAACCCTAATTCCTTGGCCGCAACGGTATTTGCTTCGGAGTCGTCGAAGAAAAGTGTTTCTTCAGGCTTGATGCCGAGAGTGCGGCATGTGTAGTCGAAGATGGCGCGGTCGGGTTTTGCGGCTTTTGCTTCGAACGATGTCACCATTCCGTCGAAGTAGTCCTCGCGTCGAAGACCTTCTTTACGGAATTCGTCGGCTATTATGCCGTCCCACATCACGGGGTTGGTGTTGCTCAGCAGATAAAGACGATATCCTTTCTTGCGCAGTTCGCGTAGAGCCTCGAGTCGACGCACGGGTATGCCTGTGATGAAGCGCTGGAATGCTTCGTCGATCTGGCTGTCGGTTACATTTTCGGGAAGTTTGGCGTGGAGTTCACGGTGAAACTCGTCGACGCCTATGCTTCCGTCCTCGATTGCCATGAATACACCTGTCTGGGCATAGAGTCCGAAGTAGGAGTCGGCATTCTTGAGTCCGAGGGCTTCGAATGCGTCGACACAGTCCTGTCGCTTTATGTCGATAATGACGCCGCCGAGGTCGAAGAGAAGATTCTTTATCATCTGAGGATGGATGGTTATTGTGGTGGTGATCTAAATAAAAATTTGCTCAGCAGAGCTGACTGCGTATTCCTGCAAGTAGCGCAGTCGCTTCGCGTATTGAAACAAAAAAATGCTCCGGTCGGAAAATCGACCGGAGCATTGTGTGTAGCCCATAGGAGAATCGAACTCCTCTTTCAAGAATGAAAATCTTGCGTCCTAGCCGATAGACGAATGGGCCGAATCGACCGAGGTTACGGTCGTGTGGGGTTGCTTTACAGCTTAAGCGGCAATCTTGGCGATGTGCTTGGCAAGTTTGCTCTTGAGGTTGGCTGCTTTGTTCTTGGAGATACGGTTTTTAGAAGCCAGACGGTCGAGCATGGCGCTAACTTCGCGGTAGCGTGCTTCTGCGGCTGCTTTGTCGGTCATCTTGCGGAGATTGCGAACTGCGTTGCGGGCTGTCTTGGCATAGTAGCGGTTGTGCAGACGGCGGCTTGCTGTCTGACGGATGCGCTTCTTAGACGAATCGTGGTTTGCCATTTTATGCTGTAATCTTTAATTCTTTTTAGTATTAGTAGCCCATAGGAGAATCGAACTCCTCTTTCAAGAATGAAAATCTTGCGTCCTAGCCGATAGACGAATGGGCCTCGCGCTTTTTGCGAGTGCAAATATAGACACTATTTTTGGTTTGACCAAAAAATGTGAGAGTAAAGTCCTATATTTAATAATTGTTAACAATTTAATACTCTTAAAACGTGTCAGAACTTGCAAAAAGGCCCCGACAATGCCTAAATTTGCACTATGTATACCAGCCTTCACTGCATAGCACTCCGCACTGTAAAACACAGCGACACCAAGAATATACTTTCGGTATGGAGCCGGGAGCTCGGGCGTGTGTCCATGGTCATGCCGGCCGGTGCCGGCCGCGAGGCCCGTCGTCGGCGTGCGTTGTCGGCGCCGCTGGCTACTTTCGAGGGTCAGTGTGACCTTCGTCCGGGCCGCGACTTGCTGGCCGTGCGCGATGTGAGGCCGCTTCCGGGCAGTCTTGCAATGAGTGTCGATCCGGCAAAGAGTTTTGCCGCTGTGTTTCTGGCAGAAGCTCTCGACCTATTGCTTCGTCGGTCGGAGCGCGACGATTCGCTCTCGGATTTCCTCTTTGGCTCGCTGGAACGCTTTGCGGCCATGGAGTCGGCTGCCGCTACCGCCAATTTCCACCTGGTGTTCCTCTATCGTCTCACCGGGCCGCTTGGCATCGAGCCTGATATAGCTGAGTGGCGTCCGGGATATGTATTCGACATGCGCGATGGAGTGTTCCGTCCCGCCGCACCGTCGCATGCCGACTACCTCGAGCCGGATGAAGCCGCTGTGCTTGCCGGCCTCGACCGGTTCAACTACCGCAACCTGCATCTGTGGCGCCTCGACCATGCCGCGCGAAATGATATTCTCGACAGGCTGCTACGCTATTATGCCATTCATCTCGCGCCACTGACGGCATTGAAATCGCTCGATGTGCTCCGTTCGTTGCATTGATTTGGTTTTTCCACATTATTATTATATCTTTGTACTGTACTCATCAACCTTTCTCCATACCTAATTATGAAATTCGCAGAAAAGAGCTACGGAATATTCGAGCAATCCGTTGCTGACTATCACATCGATGACGATGTTGACGCTCCTACCCGCCAGCCTTATGCATCCGATAGCATCGAGGGTGTGCTGTATGCTAAGAACCGCATTGATGCCGTGCAGTGGCATCTCGAGGATATAATCCGCGATCCCGAAATCGATCCGGTAGCCGCACTGGCTCTCAAGCGACGGATCGACCGTTCAAACCAGGAACGTACCGATATGGTTGAGGAACTCGACACATATTTCCGCAATCTATATGCCGGCGTAGAGGTGGCTCCGGACGCTACGATCAATACCGAGAGTCCGGCATGGGCGTTCGACCGACTGTCGATTCTCGCGCTCAAGATATACCATATGGAAGCTGAGGTGAACCGTCCCGATGCCACTGCTGAGCATCGTGCCCGTTGCGCCGCTAAGCTTGCAGTGCTCACCGAGCAACGTGCCGATCTTATTTCGGCAATCGACGCACTTCTCGATGATATCGCCGCAGGGCGTAAATATATGAAGGTGTACAGGCAGATGAAGATGTACAACGATGCCGACACCAACCCAGTGCTCTATGGCGCAAAATCCTGAGGGTAACGAGAACGGCTACCGTACGGTTCTTCTGGCGCGATTCTCGGCGTTGGGCGATGTGGCCATGACCATTCCGGTGGTCTACAGCGTGTGCCGCTGCTATCCCGATGTGCGCTTTGTCATGGTTACGCGTCCGTCGATGACGGGCATGTTTGTCAACGCGCCCGACAATCTTGTGACTGTCGGCGCCGATGTCAAAAAAGACTATGATGGCGTGGCCGGCATAAGGCGACTCTGCTCCATGCTCGTGGAAAAATATCATCCTGATGTCTTTGTGGACTTGCACAATGTGCTCCGCACAAGAATCATGAGTGTTTTTCTGAGGCTATCGGGAATCTCCACCGCGCGTATTTTCAAACCAAGGGCAAAACGTCGGGCCCTTACCCGACGCCGTAATAAGGTGATGCTTCCTCTGACGTCGCAGAGAGCACGCTACCGCGAGGCTTTCTTCAAAGCCGGGCTGCCTATGACCGATCGTTTCGATGGGCTGTACCATGGACGTGCCACCGCTCCCGGCGAGCTCTTTGCTGCCATTACTGCCCCGAAGCCGCCGCATGAAACCTGGGTGGGAATTGCACCATTCGCCGCACATGCGGGGAAGGTTTACCCGCCATCTCTCATGGAAAAAGTGATAGGCATGCTACAGCGTCGCTGCGATGAGGGGCATCCACTGAGGATATTCCTGTTTGGCGGCGGTGCCGAGGAGCAGCGCCAGCTCGAGGAATGGGCTGCACGTTATCCGGCTGCTACGTCGCTGGCCGGTAAGCGATATGGTTTTCCGGCCGAGCTTGCACTCATAAATCATCTTGATGTGATGCTTACCATGGACTCGGCCAACATGCATATGGCCGCGATTGCCGGGGCGCCGACTGTGAGCATATGGGGAGCCACGCATCCTTACTGCGGCTTCAAGGGCTGGCGACAGACCGACGACAGCACCCTTCAGCTGCCACTTAGTTGCCGGCCATGCTCGGTATTCGGCGACAAGCCATGCCAGAACGGCGACCTGCTCTGTCTGTCGGGTATACGTCCCGAAATGGTATACGATAAGATAGCGGGTTTTCTATCCTGACACAAATCCGGAGAATAGACATCTCCCGGGCGGCACAGAGGTGTGTTGCCCGGGAGTTTTTTGGTAATATGGGGGTAATGAAGTATTTTTGTATTCTGTAAAATAAGGTAGTTTATGTCTGACGACGATTTCGATATACGGAACGAGGCCATGGCTTCGGGCTCAGAGGCTGAGTTCGAGAAAGCGCTTCGTCCGGGCCGCTTCGGTAGCTTCAACGGCCAGGATAAAATAATAGAGAATCTGCGCGTATTCGTGCAGGCGGCCCGCATGCGCTCCGAGGCGCTCGACCATATACTTCTATTCGGCCCTCCAGGCCTTGGCAAGACCACTCTCGCCGGAATTGTGGCAAACGAGCTTGGTGTGGGGTTCAAGGTTACGTCGGGTCCTGTGCTCGACAAGCCCGGCGACCTCGCCGGTATCCTCACTTCGCTCGAGGAGAACGATGTGCTGTTTATCGACGAGATACATCGCCTCAGCCCCGTTGTAGAGGAATATCTCTACTCTGCAATGGAAGATTATCGTATCGACATTATGATCGACAAGGGTCCGGGTGCACGCAGCGTTCAGCTCACCCTCAGCCCTTTCACTCTTGTTGGGGCTACTACACGAAGTGGCCTGCTCACCTCGCCGCTGCGTGCGCGTTTCGGCATCAAATGCCATCTGGAGTACTACGATCATGCTGTCTTAGGCCGTATCATAGCACGGTCGGCGGCTTTATTGCAGGTACCATGCACTACCGAGGCTGCCACCGAGATAGCCCTGCGCAGTCGCGGCACTCCCCGAATTGCCAATGCGCTGCTTCGCCGTGTCCGCGATTTTGCTCAGGTGAAAGGGTCGGGCGAGATAGATCTCGACATAGCACGATATGCCCTCGAGGCTCTCAATATCGACCGCTATGGACTCGATGAAATCGACAACAAGATACTACGCACCATTATCGATAAATTCCGTGGCGGCCCTGTCGGTCTCTCGACAATAGCCACCGCTCTTGGCGAGGATCCCGGCACGATAGAGGAGGTATACGAGCCATACCTCATAAAAGAAGGATTCATAAAGCGGACTCCGCGCGGCCGCGAAGTAACCATGCTCGCCTATGAGCACATGGGGCGTAGCCATGCCGATGACTTGGGTCTTTTTAATGAATTATGAATTATGGAATTATGAATTAATGAATTATGCGTTGGTTCGCTAAGAACTGATTCATAATTCAATAATCCATAATTAAATCTATGATATGAAGCACGAGAAGTCGCCTGAACTGAAGGAGAAGATTGCCATATTGCCCGATACCCCCGGTGTGTACATGTATTTCGATGCCGCCGGGACGGTGATTTATGTCGGGAAAGCGAAGAATCTGAAGCGTCGTGTGTCGTCGTATTTCAACCGCACGCACGATGTGCTGCGCACCAATCTGCTTGTGCGCAATATCGCCGACATGAAGTATATAGTGGTGCCGACCGAGCAGGATGCGCTCAATCTGGAAAACTCCATGATAAAGGAGTACAAGCCCCGCTACAACGTGCTTCTGAAGGATGATAAGTCGTATCCATGGATTGTGGTGACCAACGAGATGTATCCGCGGGTATTCCTCACACGCCAGCATATCCGCGACGGCTCGCGCTACTATGGCCCCTACACCAATACGGCTGTGGCCCGCACTGTCCTCGACCTTATCGGCAAGCTATATCCTGTGCGTACATGCCGCATTCCCATCACGCCCGACTATCTGGCGCGGGGTAAAGGGCGGCTTTGCCTGCAGTACCACATAAAGAAATGCAAAGGGTGCTGCACAGGCGAAATCGACCATACGACCTACAACGGGTACATCGACCGCATACGGCAGATTCTCCGTGGCGAGACGCAGGAGCTCATGAGCTATCTGCGCGATGAAATGGCGGCCTTGGCCGCGGAGATGCGCTTCGAAGAGGCGCAGGAGCTCAAGGAAAGCTACCGTCTGCTCGAGAACTACCGCTCCAAGAGTGTGATCGTGAGCCAGACTATCAACGACATCGATGTGTTCGGTTTCGACGATGATGGCGGGAAAGATGTGTACGTCAACTATATGCATGTGCGCCGAGGGGCTGTGGTGCGCAGTGTGACGCTCCGCTACCGACGCTCGCTCGAGGAAGACCGTGCCCAAATTCTCGGATACGCCATGGAAGAAATCAAACAGACTCTCGGTGCCGACTACGACGAGGTGGTTGTGGCCGAGGCTCCCGAAGTGGAAATGCCCGGGGTGAGCTTCACCATTCCCCGCCGTGGCGACAAGGCAAAGCTGCTCGAGGTGTCGGAGCGAAATGCCCGCCAGAATCGGCTCGACGACCTCAAGCACATGGAACGGCACAATCCCGAAGAACGTACCGGCCGTTTGCTCGAGCGCATCAAGAGTGATTTCAGGCTTTCGGAGCTGCCTCACCATATCGAATGTTTCGATAACTCAAATATCCAGGGTACCAACCCGGTGGCGTCGTGCGTGGTGTTCAAGGACGGCAAGCCGTCGAAGCGCGACTATCGCCACTTCAACATCAAAACAGTGGAAGGCCCCGACGACTTCGCTTCGATGAAAGAAGTGCTCACGCGCCGCTACACGCGCCTCATGCAGGAAGGCCAGCCGTTGCCGCAGCTTGTGGTGGTCGACGGTGGCAAGGGACAGCTCTCGGCTGCAGTCGAGGCCCTCGATGATATGGGGCTCCGCGGCACAATCGCTGTGGTGGGCATAGCCAAACGCCTTGAGGAAATATACTTCCCCGGCGACAGCGTGCCGTTATATATCGACAAGAACTCCGAAACCCTGCGTGTGGTGCAGCACCTGCGCGACGAGGCCCACCGCTTCGGCATAACACACCACCGCAACCGCCGCAGCAAAGGACAGATAGTGGGGGCGCTCGACGGAATAAAGGGCATAGGCCCCAAGACAGCCGAAGCACTGCTACAGCATTTCAAGAGCGTGAAGCGCATCCGCGAGGCCTCCGAGCCCGACATCGCCGCTATCATCGGCCCCGCCAAAGCCTCAATTGTCGTTTCTGCGCTCCGGGACGACTGAATATTAAATTACTTCTTTCCCTGAATGCTAATCTGATATCATGATGAATAAATATGACATATTTATAAGCTACCGTCGTGATGGTGGTTATGAAACCGCAAAGCATCTGTTCGACCTCTTGCGGATGGAAGGTTATAGTGTCAGTTTTGACATAGATACATTAGGCAATGGAGTGTTTAATAAAGAGCTCTATAGGCGTATAGATGAGTGCAAGGATTTTATTGTGATACTTAGCCGAGGAGCTCTCGACCGCTGTATCGAGGATTCCACGCCATTGGAGGTGGATTGGATGCGCAATGAGCTTGCATATGCAATCCAGCAAGGGAAAAACATTATTCCTATTTTAGGAAGTGACTTTGTGTTTCCTGAAAACCTTCCGCAGGATATAGCCAAAATACAGTTCTACAATGGCGTCGTGTACAATAGGTCGTATTTCGATGCTATGTACAATAAGCTTAAGACTTTTCTGCAGTCTAAGCCTCATAAATTGTATCCTGATAAGAAGCGGATGATTGTAGGGGGCGGAATATGTCTGGTTGTAATGGCTTCAATTTTAGTTGCCTTAATTATGAAGGATAAAAATGCAGATACCAATGAGAACGAATATATCGATAGTACTCCTGCAGGTAGCGGAGTGATTATTAAGGCAAGTCTTTTGGATTCTTCGTTCATTACGACAGATTCTTATATTTCGCAAATTATAAAGTCGGATGATTATTTCGGAAGAGACACCTTCGCACTGCCCGGTGTGGAATTTTACTCTACATTCCATTACGTTTCGGAATTCAGAAGAGATACATGTGTTATCTCTCCTTGGGGAGAATATGTTGGCGACTATTATGCATCCAGACACATAACGATGGTAGATCCAATATTTAATATTTTAGGTGAAGATCTGTATGTGAATGAGCATTATCCGATTTTGGATGTAAAATTGGTAAACAATTCGGGCGAGACAATAGTGATTGACAATATCGTACTCGATGTAGAAGAAAGTGTTGTCGATAAATATCCATTTGTTGTTCTCTCTGAGTCTGGTGGGTTTATCACTTTCACAAATCAGGGTTGGAACGGATGGGGGAACTGTAAATTCCGTTTCTCACTGCACAAGAAAAAGAATGAAAAGACGCGTGGAAAATACACTTTCGAGGTTGATATTCCAACTCTGGTAGCTAACAGCGATGTCTATGAATTGGATATGTTCGATTATCTCGTGAAGTCGGGAGTCGATTACGCAAAACTTGAGGAATCGTCGCTCGTCTATCATTATGAAGACAATAAAATAAGAGGTTGGGGTGGATCTGTAGACATATTGGATGAAAACCAGTCGCTGGCACTCGACTCGCTTAAGGCCATGATAGCTCCTGTAGAATTGGAAATAGAGAGTGATTATATATCGGAGGATGTGGAAGATCCCTCTCAAAAATCGAGATGGGTTACTTTTAAAGATCCCGGGCTGTGGCTTGATGGTGTACTGGAGTTTGATGATGGACGCTATTCGCTGAAAGTAAATGGAAATGTTCGGTTTCTGACTTCTGAAGGCTATGGCGCTCCCGGACTCGAGATATCTCGAAAATTCGATGTGAAATTCAGAGAAAATGATAAGGATTACATCATTAATTTTCCTGTATCATTGTTGCTCAAGAATGGGGAGGGCGATAGAATCGTATTACAGCTTAATGCCGATAAGACAAGTCGGCATCGTTTTAAAGTGCGGCTCGATAATATCAACGGGCATAATTATAATAGCAATCCGGTCGATTTGCTTATGTTTAAGTATAATCTAAGTTACTGATATCCGAAGCGCTTTACCTATAAAACCACAGCGGCGATGCCTCCCGGAATCGCCGCTGTAGATAAACCAATCATTATCACATTTCTTGCAATGGAAAAAGTAATTTTTCGCTTTGTACTATATAAACATCGCTCCCGCCGGAATGGTTCAGACGGGAGCGAAATTTTTTTCTGATTTTATTAAACAACCTCTTAATTGCGGTGGAAGATGATGCTGTTGGAGCCTGAGGGGCTTACTTTCAGGGTCACTTTGGCCAACTCGATGAGGGGAATGTTGTGATCTACATGGCCCACGGGCACGTTAAATGCCACGGGGAATTTGTAGGGGGCCACGGCGTCGCGTATCATTGTTTCCATGTCGGCATATGTCTCGTTGGGCTTGTAGTCGGTGAATTGTCCTACGATGAGCCCGCGGATGTTGTCGAGGAGTCCGCTCAGACGCAGCTGATAGAATATGCGTTCGATTTTGTAGATAGGCTCCGATACGTCTTCGAGGAAAAGGATTGTATCGGGCTTTAGAATGTCGTAGGGGGTATTGATGAGTTCGGCGAGCACGGCCAGATTTCCGCCAAGAAGAGTTCCGGTGGCTATGCCGAAGCGGTCGTATTCGTGCGAGGGAAATACATATGCGGGGCGGTCGCCACGCAGGATTCCGAACAGCGATGCGGTGTCGACATCCTTGTCGGCGCCTTTCATTATCTGGGCTGCCATGGGTGAGTGTATGCTGGCTATGCCTTTGGTGGCCATAAGCGCGTGGAGCGCCGAGATGTCGGAGAATCCGATTACCCACTTCGGGTCGTCCTCGAGGGGAAGCTGGGCGAGGCGGTCGAGGATGTGGACCACACCGTAGCCACCGCGCGAGCACAGGATGGCGCGCACCGAGGGGTCGCGGAAAGCGGCCTCGAGGTCGGAGTAGCGTTCGTCGGGTGTGCCGCTGTAGCTACCCCATTGGCCGAGTGCGTGAGGCATCACTACCGGTTCCCAGCCCTGGTGGGCAAGCTCGCGCACGGCACCGTCGACTTTCTCCGACGCAATTTTTCCGGCGGGAGAGCAAATGGCTATTTTATCGCCGCGCTTCAGCGGCTTTGGAAACTTTGTCATATTGGATTATGAATTAGTGAATTATGAATTGAGAATTATGTGTAATAAAAAACATTTAATTCATAATTCTATAATTCACAGTTTAGTTGAGATTCATAATGAGAATAGAAGGCCCAGAGAGCAACGCCGCCCGACACCGATACGTTCAGCGAGTGCTTGGTGCCGCTCTGTGGAATTTCGAGGCAGAGATCGGCGCGGTCTACTATGGTCTGGTCTACTCCGTCGACCTCGTTGCCGAGTACAAGGGCATATTTTGCGTCGGGCGATGGCACGAATTTGTCGAGGCTGACGCTGCCGTGCACTTGCTCGAGGCATACTATGGTATATCCGTTGGCCACCAGAGCGTCGATGGCTTCGGCGGTGGTGGGGTAGTAGTGCCAGTCGACCGAATTTTCCGCACCAAGGGCTGTTTTGTGTATTTCCGCCGATGGCGGTGTGGCCGATATTCCGCATAGTGCTATGCCGGCAACAGCGAAGGCGTCGCATGTGCGGAAAATCGCTCCGATATTGTTGAGCGAGCGCACATTGTCGAGCACCACCACCACCGGAATTTTATCCGCACGGTGGAATTCCTCGACACTCAGTCGCCCCATTTCCCATATAGTTTTCTTCTTCATAGTGCAAATCTACAAAATTTATCGGATATATGATATAAGGGATAAAACCACAGCGGCGATGCCTCCCGGAATCGCCGCTGTAGATAAACCAATCATTATCACATTTCTTGCAATGGAAAAAGTAATTTTTCGCTTTGTACTATATGAACATCGCTCCCGCCGGAAAGGTTCAGACGGGAGCGAAATTTTTTCATTTTTGTTGTTTCGGGGGGAGTGGAGAATGAGATCCGAGGGCGCGGAAATGGAGATTGTTCATCTCGAGAGGAGTGAGCCGCCGCGCACCGGCAATATTCACTTTGGGTATCTGTTTCATGATTCTTCGGGTGTTTTCACGTTGTGGTCGAATGACGGTGTGACTGCGTTGATTGCCATCAGAGCCGCCACATAAGTGGCTCCGAGCACAAAGAACTCTATGTGGAGCGGGAAAGCACCGGCAAACCATCCGCCGGTGGCGAAGCAGAACAGCGCACCCCACAGGCATCCCTGGGTGATGAGGCATAGTGTGCACCATGCCTTGGCCCGGTACTTCTGGTACCATACGCTCCAGAACGAGAACGGGCAGCAACAAGCGTTGATAAGCGCCAGATAGGATATGTACTGCGGAAATACCAACAGACATCCCAGACTCACGCCGAAGTATGCGAGGCCGACCTCGCTCCAACCGAAGAGCCCGAAAAATTTCGATGCTTTGGTGGAGAGTACCGTGTGGCAACCGGTCCGGTCGATGAGGCCGCATATGCTGTCGCCGGTGTCGGAGTGGATGTTGAGCGACTTGAGGGTCAGTTCATAGGCCACATATAGGCCTGCGCCGAAAATGAGCGTAAGTATTACGGTCGATGTGTGCGCATATAAGCCGTTCGAAATAAACAGATAGGCGAATATGAACGTGGCGGCGGCAATCAATATCCACCGTTTTGCTTTCTGTGCAATCTCGAAGAGATGATGCTTGTGGTAGTAGGGTTCGGCAGAACTTCTATCGGGGTAGGCCATCAGCACTACGCCTGTCCATGCCTTCAGGAAGTCGGGCATGGGCATGCTGCGTGCATTGTTGCCGTCGCCGTCGTTCACTACCACCTGATCGGGCGACACTTGGCGCACTATCACGAACGAGTCGGCTACCCTCGCTATGAACGGCACGGGCAGCTGCGCGATGTCGGCTGCTTTGTCGGGCAGTGCAAGGGCCTCGTTCGGAATCCCGTAGCTTTCAAGCAGCTTGGAGAATCCGAACAGCGAGCGGAATGTCATTCCGTCGAAGCTCTCGTCGCTGTAAGCCTGCGTGTGCGGCACGCCGAGCTCGGAGAGAAAGTCGGTGAATATGCTTGCCTTGGTCATGGCCGTATCAGCCTACGAATTGCTGTAACTTCTGGAGCAGGACGTTGCCGTCGAGTTCTCCGCTGTGACGCCACACCTGCTCCCCGTCGCAGTACACTATGAAAGTTGGTGTCGAGTCGATGTTCTGTGCTTCGGCTGCGGCTTCCTCTTTGTCGACATCGAGCTGATATATTTCGACAGAGCCGTCGAGGAGTTCGCGTATCTGGGCTATTACGGGCATCATGCGCTGGCAGTGTGTGCACCAGGTGGCGTAGAATTCAATCATAACTACGCGCGATGAGTGGATGAGGTCGTTGTAATCAGTCATTTTTCTTCTATTGAGATTAATGTATTGAGGCTAAGGAAGCAGGGCTGTATGGCCGCTGCTGATTCCGGGCCTTTGTCCAATTACAACGTTGATTTGCGGCGCTTGGTTCAGCGCTCTATGGTGCCCACGGCGCGGATATTTGTCACCGGGTGGGTGGGATCGTTCGATATCACCGATATGCGGGCGTTCAGAAGTGCTCCTTCGAGTTTGTCGGGCTGCACGCTTATGGTTATGCTTGCCTTTTTGCCTGGCTTGATGGCTGTGCGGTCGATTGTTGCGGTCACGCCGGGAGTGACGGTGTACACGCGGCGTATGTCGAGCGTCGATTTGCCCATGTTGGCTATTTCCACTGTGCGTGTCATGGTTGCGGCTGCTATGGAGAAAGTGCCGAAGTCGGCCGATGGATCAGCAATGTGTATCAGTGGCGATTTGGCAAGCTGCTTGGGTGTGAGGCGTGTGAAGTCCTCGTTGACAAGGGCTGTGAGAGGCAGCGGACAGATGGTGCTCGACAACGGGTCGGGCGACACGTAGAGCGTGTCCGATACCAGGCCGTAGAGGGGACAGCGGTCGGAGCGGAAGTAGAATATAAATGAGCATTGTTCGCCCGGGGCCACGCGTTCGGGCGCGACTGTTACATCTACATACTTGGGCAGATTCGACACCGAAGGGCTGATGGAGTCGTGGCTCGAATTGTAGGCTTTCAGAAAGAGAGTTTTGAGCTGTCCTTTCACCACATCGCCCATCATGGCCGCACCGCGTGCCAGCCTCAGCATCGATGTGCACTCGGCGGGATACTGCTGAGCCACGCTGGCCGAAGAACCCACCACGGTGCCTTCTATGGTAAGTTTCTGGCGCGATGCCTCGTAGCTGAGGTCGACGGCCACGTATTTCGAGAAGCGCCCGGGGCGTCCGGCCGGGTCGTAGGTCACTGTGATAGCGCCGGTATCGCCCGGGGCGATTGGAGCGCGGTCGTACTGAGGCGCTGTGCAGCCGCACGATGCTCTGGCGGCGACAATCGACACGGGTTCCGAGCCGGTGTTGACAAAGTGGAACACGGTCGAAACCCGACCCATGTTTTCGTCGAAGGCTCCGAAATTATGGTTTGTCTCAAGCCATTCGACCGAGTCGGTGGCATTGGCGGCGATGGCTGCAGCCGCGGCAAGTATGACGGTGGCAATTTTTTTCATAGGGCTACAAAGATACGAATTATCCTGAAGGTTTAGTGGTATTTTCATGAAATTTGTTGCATGATGGCGATGCGTCGGTAATGGCTTGTGCATCAGATGTGTTTGCCGCTGTTTTTCATTGTTTTTGTGAAGTGTTAAAATGCTGTTTGCGATTTTTTCGCGGACAGACCGGATTCTGGCGGCCATACCTTTGCATCGAACAAAATAAATGCACTATGGAAGAAACAACGAACCCCGCCGTAGAGTTGACCGAAGTCGCTCCGGCTCCGACTGAAGAAGTGGCTGCAGAGCCATCGCGCCCGGCATTCCTCGCCCACATCAGCGAGAGTTTCTGGGACTGAATTTAATTATGAATTAATGAATTGTGAATTATGGATTTTGAATTATGAATTGGATTGGCTGAGGTCTATGGTGTCGCCATCTCGTCCTGAAAAACTAATCTCTCAACTCTTTTAACTCACTCAACTTCTTTAACTCTAAAAGGCTCTCTAAAAGCCATTCCCTTAACTCCTTTAACTTTCTCAACTTCTTTAACTTTCAAATACCAAAATACCTAAGCAAAAATGATAACAACTCTCGAAACAATGGCGCAGCAGTCGCCTGAATTACTGCGAAACAGCATCGACGAGCGAATTGTGAAGGTTCGTCCTATGTCTACCCCCGTCGACCAGCTGTCGCGCTGCGGACGTGCTCGACATGCCGGCTCGATGACCGTGGAATACTATTCGGTCGATACTAAGAAAACCGAAGCGCGTGTGGCCGAGGATTTCAGCGGCGGACGCGGCAATAAGAAGTCCGACGATCTCTACACATTCATAATCAAGACTTCCGACGATTCTCTGTTCGAAGTGTCCGAGACCATCCTCGTGCCCTCTATGCCGGGCTATGATGCCAAAGGGAATGTGGCCGGCGCACTGGTGCTCTATGTGGTCGACCGTCCCAGTTCAGGTGGAATCGAGGTGGCCCCGATCAATGGTAAGCGCATCGAGCAGATGGGCGAAGTGGCGGTGCAGCTCGGCGCTATGGCGGCAGGCACGTTGTTGGTGCGCATGGCCCGTGCGGCTACCGAGCTCGATGTGCAGACCGCACAGTTTGCGTCGTTGCCGCAGAAAGCGTCGAATAACTGCCAGATATTCAAGATGCAAGTGGAACAAAGCACGCTCGCCAAGATCGCGGATAAGGAAGTGGGCTGGAATTTCTCCGACCAGGAAGAAGCCGCAATCATCGACATGCGTCTGGGCATGGAGAAAAATTTTCTGTTCGGTAGCCGTGCGCGTCTGTTCGATCTTACCAAGAACGAGCATATATACTTCACCGGCGGTATATGGCCACAGGCCGGACGCGAGCACGAATTGCTGCTCGATGCCATGACAGAAGCCGACCTTGTGGATCTGTGCAGCGCGGCATTCTCGCTCAACAATGGTTCGCGCCGCAAGATTCTCATAGCCGGCACCGGTCTGGTCGAGGCTCTCAGTAAATTGCAGTACTCCAAAACTGTCACCGCCGGAGAGACCAAGGTGAAGTGGGGCATCGAATTCAAGGAGATACGTTCTAATTTCGGATCGCTCTATCTGCTGCATTCCGAGGTGTTCGACCAGTGTGGCCACCGAAACGACGGTTTTGTGCTCGATCCCGACTATATGACCAAGTATGTGCACGTGCCTTTCCAGGCCGAGACGCTCGATCTTCGTCGTTCGGGTCAACGCAATACCGATGCGGTGGTGCTTACCGAGGCCTCTTGCCTGGTGCTGCGATACCCCGACGCCCACATGCGTGTAATCGGTCTTAAGGATAACGCATGAAGCTCGTACTGACAAAAGAAGAAATGCTCAAGCGCCGGCGTATAGCCGGCGGCTTTGAGCCTCTTCGCACCGATTGCACTGTCGAAGATACTGCCGGAGTCGACATCAATGCTGTGCTGGAATCAGAGCTCCGTGCCAAGTATCTGCATCTGCTCGATCATGGACCTGTCGAAATGCTTGCAGCCGACGAGGTGGCTGCCTCGACTGCTGTAACTGATTATGTCGATGGTGGGTCGCTCCTCGAGGTGCCCCCGGAATGCCGTAGGGTGCTATCGGTGCGCTTGTCGGGATGGCTACGCGAGGCCCCGGTGCTGCCTGACGGTGAATATGCCCGCGTACTTGCATTGCAGCGCAACCGGTTCACGGCATCGGGCAGCGCTTCGCCGGTGGCCGTGTGCTGTCCCGATGGCCGCATCGCCGCATGGCCCGGTGCCCCGCATGCACAGGAAGTCATTGCCATAGTCGACCCGGGCCCCGACACCTATATCCTCGATGACGCAGCGCTCCCTTATCTTTTTAATTATGAATTATGAATTATGAATTGTGCCATCGTACACAAATAACTATCCAATTCATAATTTACCCCTCCAAAAAAAATCATAATTCATAATTCTCTAATTCATAATTTTAAAAAAATCCCCGACAAGGTTCATAATTCATAATTCCCTAATTCATAATTTTAAAAAAAAGGTGGACAGAATATTCGAGGCCGCTTATGCGGCATGGGCTGCCGGTGCGGCACGTAGGACGCGCCGCAGACGATACAAACGATTTACCTACGGCGACCAGTGGTGCGACATGGTCGAAGGCGCCGACGGACACCTCGTGCGCGAAGACCGCTTCATCTATCAGAGCGGAAAGCGTCCGATGACCAACAATCTCATCCGTCAGTTAGTGAAAAATATCGTAGGACGCTACCGCACGCGATGTGCCGATGCCAAAGTATACTCCGCCCGCGATATTGCCAAGGAAGCCCGTCGCAATTGTCTTGCCGAGCTCGACAGCCGCATGCTCGAGGAATTTCTGATCTCGGGATGTGCCGTGCAGAGGGTATGGCGCGGCGAACGCTTCGGCACAGATGGCACATGGGTAGACAATGTCGATCCCGAATCTTTCTTTGTCAACGATTTCCGCGACCCGCGCGGATGGGACATAAATCTCGTAGGCATGCTCCACGACATGAGCCTGCCCGAAATGCTCAATTGTTTTGGTGGCGGCGACCCCGTTCGCGAAGCCGAGTTGACCCGCGTATTCGACAGTTGCTCGCATGCATTGCCACTATTCGGTGGCGAGTCGTCCTTTGGGTTCAGCGGCAAAATCGGACATTGCCGTATTGCCGAGGTGTGGACGCTCGACTCGCATCGGAGCGCCGACGATTCGCCCAAGCTCGTGTTCTGCTGGCATTGCCGATGGTATGCGGCCGATGGATCGCTGCTCGGCGAGTACGATTCGCCCTACGGCCATGGTGCCCACCCGTTTGCGGTGAAGTTCTACCCCTTGACCGATGGCGAGGTGCATTCTTTTGTCGAGGACGTGGTCGACCAGCAGAAAGCCATCAACCGGCTGATGGTGCAGATCGACCATATAATGGCCACTTCTGCAAAAGGTGTGCTGCTCTTTCCGGTCGACCAGAAGCCTACCGACGTGTCGTGGAAGGATATATGCGAGCGTTGGGCTCTTCCCGACGGAATAATACCTATCACCGGGCAAGGAACCCAAATGCCGCATCAGGTGGTGACAAAAACAACGATAACAACGGCGCTTATCAGCTGCTGCAGTTGCAGATGAAGCTCTTCGAGGATGTGTCGGGAGTTAGCGAAGCATTGCTCGGCAAAGGGCTGTCGAATGCCCGTGGATCGGAACTCTACGAAAGCCAGGTGCGAAATGCCACCGTTGCCCTCGCGGATCTCTTCGACTCATTCGCGGCATTCACCACCGAGCGCAACCGTCTTCTTCTCTCTGCTTGATTAATTATTTTATGGTTAAATATAGTTAAAATTGGCGAATAGATTTTGATTTGTATATTTGATTATGTATATTAACGCGGTAGATATTCGTATCATTTTAACCAAAGTCCAAAATAACCTTTAAATTCTATCCGTAAATGAAGAACTATGTTGTAAACTTTGCGACACTCCTGTGCGCCGTTGCGACGCTCATAGCCCTCACGGCATGTCACAGCGATGAAATAGTATTGAGTATTGTAGATATGATAAGAATCGCAAGTCTATCATAATCAATGGCTATAAATAAGATAGTGCGTATGCTTAAATCTATATATTATTTGTTTTTTTTCGGTGTGCTGTGTATTTTGCTGGTATCCTGCGAAACTCAGTATGGGGCTGAGGAAAACGATATGTCCTGGGGCTTGGTGTCGGTTAGCGATACTAAGGTTATAGAAGCGCGTGTGAATAAGAGAACAGCGTATGCCTCGAGTGGTCCCGAGGGCGGTATTGTAGTTTTTGACCCGTCGCCGGTGTTGGAAATGAATTCTGCTCATGGATCAGATATTGACACTGTAATATATCCAAATAATCATTTTGAATGTGATTGGTGTGAGGTTTCTCTTGAAGACGATAAATATGTTGTCACCTTTCCTGAAGACAGATCGGGAATTAAGCGTGAACTGAGAATCTACTTATCTGATGATTTTGCTTGGTATCGTGGCGATATTATCCTGCAGCGGCATCCGTAAATTATTACATAGCGCAATAACGAGAACTATAGTGAGAGAATTATAAACATGAAGTGTGAATAGTGCGTATGCTTAAATCTAGATATTTTTTGGTTTTTTTCGGGGTACTGTGTATTTTGCTGGTATCCTGCGAAACTCAGTATGGGGCTGAGAAAAAGGATATGTCCTGGGGCTTGGTGTCGGTTAGCGATACTAAGGTTATAGAAGCGCGTGTGAATAAGAGAACAGCGTATGCCTCGAGTGGTCCCGAGGGCGGTATTGTAGTTTTTGACCCGTCGCCGGTGTTGGAAATGAATTCTGCTCATGGATCAGATATTGACACTGTAATATATCCAAATAATCATTTTGAATGTGATTGGTGTGAGGTTTCTCTTGAAGACGATAAATATGTTGTCACTTTTCCTGAAGACAGATCGGGAATTGAACGTGAACTGAGAATCTACTTATTATCTGATGATTTCGATTGGTATTGTGGCGATATTATCCTGCGACGGCATCCGTAGAGGGCGTTTGCTGGATTGCCGTTTGCTGAATATTCTTGTGTGATAGTGGAAAAATGTGCATATTTGCAGGGTTAAACCTCAATTATGCACATTTTATGTATAAAAATCTACTCAGAACGCTACTTGGCGGCGCAATTCTGGTGACAGGCCTGACCGCCTCGGCGCAGCAGAAAGCGCCGTCGCTGGAGAGTCTCCGAATCAACGGGATGTTGATGTACGATGATGACCGTAGCGAGGATGTCCTTGGTTTCTATGAATATACGGCGACTGCGCCGGTGACCCGGCGCGCGTTGGTGCTTTCGCCACGCAACTATCTGAGCGGCGACGCTGTGGTGGTAGATGGTAAACTCTACACATATCACATGGAAGTGTATGCCGGAAGTATGGTCGATGCCGCCTACTACACCGTTGTCGATGTTGCCACAGGTAGCGCTACTAAAAGCCCGAATATAAGTTGGGATCTCGATGTGGCCTATTCGCACTATGCATCGTCGGCCGCATTGAATTCTGTCGATGGCAAGGTGTATTGCTCGGGTTATGAGTATAATAGTTCGGACAGGACGCTGACTCCCACATTGAAGATATGGAATGTGACAGAGAATGCGAAAGAAGCTGTCGGCACCATGCAGGCGGCTCTTGCGGTAATGTCGTTCGATAAGGATGGCAATCTCTATGGTATTACGGCGTGCTCATCGCGTGGAGCCGATGATGGTGGCCGCTTGGTGAAAGTCGATAAGACTACAGGCTCGTTGACTATCGTTGGCGATACCGGGATTCGTCCGTGGTTTGACCAGAGCGGCGTCATAAGCCCCTACGACGGTCGTCTCTATTGGTTCGCCAGCGAGGCTGTGGCCGGAGGTGGTGCCAACGATGCCACGGCTATGCTCTACGCTGTCGATCTTGCCACTGCCAAGGCCGATGCTATCGGTGCGCTTCCCAATGGCGACGAGGTGGTGGCTGCATGGATTCCGGCGCAGACTATTCCCGATGCTGCTCCCGGCGATATATCCGGGTTGGTGGCCGACTTCACGGCTCCGTCTCTTGCCGGGAAGATAAAATTCGACCTTCCGTCGGTGAGCTATTCGGGTGGTGCCTTGGATGGCGATGTGGACTGGGTGGTGACGCTTGGCGGCAAAACCGTGGCATCGGGCACCGGTGCGCCGGGCTTGGCAATAGCGGCCGATGTAGAGGTGCCATCCAGTGGTGAGTATACTTTCGATGTTGTTGCTTCCAATGCCGCCGGCAATGGAAATGTGGACAGAACTACGACTTATATCGGCTATGGTGTGCCCGACGCTGTGGCGAGCGTGACATTCGTTGTGGAAGATGGCATCCATGAGGTGTCGTGGGGACATGTAGGCACGCTCGCCCAGGGAACATATCTCGATGGCGACCATGCGTCGTACCGCGTGGTGCGTCAGCCCGGCAATGTGGTTCTGGCCGAGAAATGGACTAAAAATACCTATTCTGAGCGCGCTGTCGATGGCGACCTGCAGTCGACATACTACGAGATTACGGCTGTGAATGGCGACCGTATGTCGGCCCCGGCAAAATCGAATGTTGTCGTCACCGGCTCTACCATCGGGCTTCCTTACCATGAGGATTTTGCCTCGGCAACCTCTGTGAACGCCTACGATATTGTCGATTCAAACAAGGACGGCAATACATGGTCATACTACGACTATTCGAAAGTCGTTCAGATCCGCATGGCTACCGCCGGAACGCACGACGACTGGCTGGTACTCCCTCCGGTTCGTCTGGAGAAGGGCTATAGCTATGAATTTAAGTTCGACTGCTACGCCACTGTTGCATCCTATGTGAATATACTCGATGTGGCAATGGGCTTGTCGGCTGAGACTATGGACACTATGCTGCTCGAAGACATCGAGGTGACGGGCACGAAGGCCTCGGCCATGAAAGAAGTGGCTGTCGCCATCAAGCCGGCAGAGACTGCCGTGTACCGTCTTGGCATACATATAAAGAGCGCCACACGTCAGGGCACATTTGCCATCAAAAATGTGAGTGTATCGGCGGGATCTTCCACTGCGGTGCCCGCCGCTCCGGGACTTGCTGTGTCGGCCGGTGCAAAGGGTGCGCTTTCGGCAGTGCTCACTGTGTCGGCCCCCGCTCTCACTGCCGGTGGCGATGAGTTGGAGAATGCTGTGACACTATTCACCGTGTCGCGCGACGGCGAGCCTCTGGCCACTATCCCGGCAGAGGCCGGCAAGATCGAATATACTTATGAAGACAACGACGTGCCCGCAGCCGGAATGCATGCCTACACCGTATGTGCGGTAAATGCCGATGGTACCGGCGAAGCTGCCGAGGCATCGCTCTTCATCGGTCGCGACCGGCCCCTCGCTCCTGCCGGGCTACGTGCGGCCGATAACGGCGACGGCACCGTTGCGCTCAGTTGGGATGCGCCGTCGGAAGCCGGAGCCAACGGCGGCTATGTCGATGTCGACCGCCTCGTGTACTCCGTTGTAGCCCCCGATAAGACTGTGACTACCGGTATTACCGGCACGGCTGCCGTAGCATCAATCGCCACAAGCGGTGCACAGGCCGAGGTAACCTACAAAGTTGGAGTGAAGTATAGCGACGACGCCGCTGCCGATGAAGCCGTGGCGGAGTCGAATGTGCTCATCGCCGGTACGCCCTATACGGCTCCTTTTGCCGAAACTTTCGCATCGGCTGCCGCAGCCTCGCAGATATGGACAAAGGAATATGTTTTGGTCGACAAAAACTACAATCTCGAATTCTCCGTTAAAGCCGACTCCGACCATGGTGGCGACGAGGGTGGCCTTAAGATATATTCCTATGAGAAGGTTGCGGCCGGACGGTGGGTATCGCCTCTGTTCGATCTCTCGCAGAGCATAAACCCCGAAATTTCGGTATGGGTCAATGCGTTCGACTCCAATGTGTCGTTCGAGCTGCAGGTGCAGACCGGATACGGCGATTGGCAGACTGTGGCCGCACTCGAATCCGTAGACGGTTGGACCGAAGTAAAGGCCCCTTTGTCGGACTTCCGCAACAAGCGTGTGCGCTTTGGCCTTCTCGCCAAGTTTGCCGGCTGGTACACAGCTCTCTATGCCGACGATTTCGCTGTGCGCGAGAATACATCGGGCATAGAATCGGTAGATGCTGATGATAACGAAAACCTCGAGATCTACAACATCCAGGGCATCCGTGTGCCGTCAATGACTGCCCCCGGCGTGTACATAGTCCGTTCCGGCGCCACTACCCGCAAAGTGGTCGTTAATTGATGCATTATGATTAGCGAATTATGGATTATGGATTATGAATTAATTTGTCAGCCCCCTCAACCCCCAACTCCTAACTTCTAACTCCAAACTTCTAACTGCTAACTACCAATTAGGTCTATTCCATCGAAAAGTCGGCCTGCCGGTGCTTATTTACAGCATCCACAGGCCGACTTTTTTATATCTTTTCCCGAAGCATCGATATAATTATATGTTATAAAACATATTTCTTGCTTTTATCTCAAAAAATCAATATATTCGCAACCGAACCAACCCCACACCCCATGAAACCAATCGCCTCTCTCCTTGCCGCGCTGCTCTGGATAGGATGCTTTGCAGCCGAGCGCCGCGAGTTGCCATTCTCTTACAGTCCATTTCCGGAGACAGTTCTTGCATCTGATATCTGGGATGTGACCACCCTTGGTCCTGCCGATGCCATGGGCGTCACCACATCAATAGGGGCGTCGGGCACCTACTCTGAGCGTATCGGCGACACGTCCTTTCTATATCTGCTCCGCAATGATTCTCTATTCTACCGTGGCTACACTGTCGGCCGCGGAGAAGGGCTGCTCAACGATTCGCTGTCGGCGGTCGCTACATGGCCCCTGCGTACGGACGACGCGCATGCTAACGTATTCACACAGCATGGCATGAATGGTGGAGAGGAATTCGCCACGGCTAATACCTGCGA
>CAJUOB010000016.1 GCA_910587915.1 uncultured Muribaculaceae bacterium
GCCAATACACTCACAAGCAATAGTATTACTTTTCTAAATCTTCTTTCCATCCTTTGCAATATTCTACTGTCGTAGTTTGTTGACTTATAATTTGATTGATGCCTTTTGGTTCAGAATATTTCCTTGATATATTGTGATGGAATGTGTTCTGAATCTTCAAACGAAATTGGCCAATCGGTTTCCATGAATATTCCCAAAACAGACTTAGCGGCACATGCTGTCCCCGGATATATTTCTTCAAGTTCTGTTTGCGTATTCGCTTGCAATATATACATTCTGTCGTTGGATTTTCTGTATTTTAGTGTACATGCTCCAAAACTATCCAAATCGGTGTAGAGTATTACCTTATTTATCGGCTGCTCTTGTAATTGATATATTGGATAGTATGGCAGCATATATTACGGTCGTTCTCTTTGAGATCGATTGATATTCGTTGTCCTTGTATATTTACGCTGATATTCGATGGAATAGCATACTTATCATCCATGCATTTCTCCACTTTATTATTTGGATTCCACATTAGCATTGATGGCTCGGATTCATTATCATATTGGATATAAATGTACCCAAAGGGAAGGAGTTCGCCTTTCTCGGAATATCCTTCGAATTTAAGAGGCGTATCAGTTCCGTCGTTCATGGCTATCGCCATTGGATTACATATGTGTTCTTTGTCCATATGTATTATTGAATCGCTGTCTATTTCGAAGCGGCCCTCAGAATTTTTAACTGCATAGTATTTACAGTTACCACCATACTTCAATAGCACATACTGCCGATTCTCAAAGTTAAAAGCTATGCCAATATTGGTGTCCGGTAACTTATAGAAATGGATGTCATCTACAATCGGAGCATCGATCAGAGAAGTATTGCTCCATGCTGCGATATTGGCAAAGATCAATAGCAATATTAGATGTAATAATTGTTTCATTGCGGACTGTTGTGTTTATTTATTTCATCTGTAGGAATATAGGGCTAACCATATATCCCCGGATTGCTCTTTGCAGATTGCCACTATCGACAGAAAAAAACGTAAGATGCAAACGGTCGTAATATTACGGAACTTTTTATTCCGGGTTTCCATACGTACCCACTATAATTACTAAAGAGGATATAGCGTGTGGCGAGGAGAGAGGCGATTGGTTTCATGGGATGTGGGATTGGTTCGGTTGCAAATATATTGATTTTGTGGTGTAAAAGCAAGAAATGTGCTTTATAACATGTAATTGTTTTGGCGGATTTACTGTCTTGGTTTGGATAAGGGGGAGTTTTTGGTTAAATTTGTGGAGTGTTAAAATTGTGGAATTATGAAGTTCGATTTACATATAGCATTGCCTCTGGCCGGATTTATGATGGCTGCATCGGCCTTGGGTCAGGCTCCGGCAACTCCGTCGTACGCCGATATGCAGCGTCCGTTCGGCCAGGCCGACTATGGGTTGTTTGCGTCTCCGCCCAAGGTGCACTATCCGCAGACATGGTTTCATTTCATAGGTGGCAATGTGTCGCACGAAGGCATCACTGCCGACCTTGAGGCTATTGCGGCAGCTGGCATCAGTGGCGTGCAGTTGTTCCATGGCCAGTTTGGTGGCCGCTGGCCTGCTACCGGCGATCCGATAGAGTGTCTTAGCCCGAGCTGGGATGCTGCAGTGCGTCATACTGCCGACGAGTGCCGTCGGCTGGGCTTGCGCTTCACGATGCAGAACTGTCCGGGATGGGCAATGGCAGGCGGTCCGTGGATCAAGCCGGAGAATGCCATGCGTGGCATAGCATATAGCCGCACTTATGTCGACGGTGGCGCCAGGGATGTGAGGCTTGCTGTGCCCGAGCCGTCGTCGGAGCCGTGGCGCGACTACCGCGATGTGGCTGTGCTTGCATTTCCTGTGCCGGAAGGCGACGATGGTGTGCGCCATGTGCCGTCGCAGGTGACCGGCAGTGGCGATGTGAATTGGTTCGATCTTATGGCCGGCCGGGTGGATCGTGTGTCGCTTCCGGCGGCTGAGCATTGGTTCGAGGCTGCGTTTCACGATACGGTGACGGTGCGCACGGTGGTTCTTCCGTCGGTGGAATCGCTGGAGCATGCGTGGTGCTATGTGCCGGATGTGAAGGTCACAGTGGAGGCTGTGATGCCCGACGGAGCAGTGAAGCCTATGGCCGATGTGGAGCTTCCGCCGAGCAATTGGCAGGACGGTTGGCCGATGTCGATAGCCTGCAATGAGGTGAAAGGATGCAACCGCATACGTGTGACTGTGCGCAACGGGCATAATATCAATCTTGGATGCGTGGCATTCCTGTCGGCCGGACGGAAGAATAACTGGGAGTCGGAGGCGGCCCATACGTTGCGTGGCATAGAGCGTACGGGCGATTCGGCGGTGCGCTCGGCCGATTGCTATGTAAAGCTCTCGGATATACGCGATGTGTCGGCTGCTATGACACCTGATGGCCGCTTCGATGCCGGCGTACTGTCGCCCGGACGCTGGACAGTGCTCCGTATAGGTCATGTGAATGCAGGGCGACGCAATGGTCCGGCTCCGGCCGAAGGAACGGGCTGGGAGTGCGATAAACTTTCGACGGCGGGCGCCGCGGCGCATTTTGCCGGTTATATAGGGCGTCTGACCGATGGTCCGTTGGCGGATGGAATGCTCGACGGCTTGCTACTCGACAGTTGGGAGTGCGGCACCCAGACGTGGACCGACCGTATGGAGCAGGAATTTGATTCTATAGCCGGATATCCGTTGCGGCGCATGCTGCCGGCGGTGCTGGGCTATGTGGTGGAGGATGCCGGGATGACCGCACGCTTTCTCACCGATTGGCGTCGTGTCATAGGGGAATTGTTCGCCACACGTTTCTACCGAACCATATCGTCGCTGGCTCATGAGCGCGGTCTGTCGGTGGCCTATGAAACTGCGGCAGGCGATGTGTTCCCGGCTGATATAATGGAGTATTTCAAGTATGCCGACGTGCCTATGTGCGAGTACTGGCAGCCGTTCTCGGAAAGCTATGTTGGCTCTATCAACTTCAAGCCTGTAAAGCCAACGGCATCGGCGGCACATGTGTACGGTAAGCCTCGTGTGGATGCTGAGGCCTTCACGTCGTTCAGCCTTACGTGGGACGAGCATTGGGACCGCCTCAAGGAAGTGGCCGATTTCAATGCTATCGAGGGAGTGACGCATAATGTATTCCATACATACACGCACAATCCACAAGTAGGCTATCTGCAGCCGGGCACTTCGTTTGGCGCGGGTATCGGTACGCCTTTCCTGCGCGGGCAGACCTGGTGGCGCCATATGCCGGCGTTCACATCCTATCTGGCGCGGTGCAGCTATATGCTCGAACGCGGCAAGCCTGTGTCGGACGTGCTGTGGTATCTCGGCGATGAGATCAACCATAAGCCGGATCAGGAGTATGCTTTTCCGAAGGGGTACCGCTACGACTACTGCAATAGCGATGTGCTTCTGAACCGTCTGAGTGTAGAGGACAGTTGCATTGTGACGCCCGAGGGGCTGCGCTACCGTATGCTATGGATGCCCGACAACAAGCGTATGCTCGTGGAAACTCTCGAGAAACTTCTTGAGCTTGTGCGTGGTGGCGCTGTGATTGTTGGCAACGCGCCTGAGGACATGGCTACCTTGACGGGAGGCGAGGCCGCCAAAGCACGGTTCGATGCTCTTGTTGCTGAGTTGTGGGGTGGAAAATATGGCAGACAGGTTCTTGCCAAGACTTCAATCGATGATGCCGTCGGGCAGCTTGGCATAGCTCCCGATGTGACCGGTGCCGACGTGCGGTGGCTGCATCGCGCTGCCGATGGCGCCGACTGGTATATGGTGTGTCCGCCCAAGGAGCAGGCTTTCTGCGGAGAGGTGAGTTTCCGGGCTTCGGGAAAACCGTCGCTTTGGAATCCTGTCGACGGCACTGTGACGGCGCTTGAATCGACCGAGAGCGATGGGTACACGACTGTGTCGCTCGATATGCCGAGAACCGGCTCGTGCTTTGTGGTATTCGACCGCAGCGGCAATGCGCCACGCTTTCGGAAACCGGCTATGAAAGGACGTGAGATTGTTCTCGACAAGGACTGGGCGGTGTCGTTCCCCGACGGCTGGGGCGCACCGGCATCGATGGATCTCGACAGCCTGACGGCATGGAAAGATATGGATATGACTCCGGAAGGGCGTGCATTCTCGGGAACGGCAACCTACAGTACTTCTTTTAAAATGGATAAGGCGAAGAAGGGTCAGCCTGTGATGCTCGATCTCGGGAGGGCCGATATGATTGCTGTGGTGAAAGTGAATGGCAAGGAAGTGGGAACGCTGTGGTGTGCTCCCTATCGGCTGGATATTTCCTCCGCGGCGAAGAAAGGCGACAATGAGCTGACAGTGGAAGTTACCGGTACGTGGCACAACCGTCTTGCCTACGATGCGGGGCAGCCTGAGACAGAACGCAAGACCTGGACTATCAATGGTCCGTCGGCGGAGTCTCCGCTTAGTCCGAGCGGTCTACTCGGTCCTGTGACGATAAAATACTGAAAAAACACCCGGAAGTCTGAGGCTCCCGGGTGTTTCGATTTTATATGTATGGAATTTTATTCCTTGGTGCCGTAGGCGAGGTCGCCGGCATCACCGAGACCGGGCACGATATAGCTGTGGGCATTGATGTCGTCGTCGATTACACCGACCCAAAGCTCGGCTTCTTCGGGCATGGCGCTCTGGAGATAGTCAACGGCCTGCTTTGATGCAATGACCGAGGCTACGTGCAGTTTGGCGGGGGTGCCTTTGGTGAGGAGAGCTTTGTAGCTCAGTTCCATCGAGGCGCCGGTGGCCAGCATGGGGTCGCACAGTATGAGTGTCTTGCCATCGAGGCGGGGCGATGCGAGGTATTCGATGAGAATATCGAAGTTTTCCTTTTCCTTGTATTTGCGGTATGCCGATACGAATGCGTTCTCCGCATTGTCGAGATAGCGCAGGAAGCCCTGGTGGAAAGGCACGCCGGCACGGAATATGGTGGCGAGGACAAGCGGTTCGCTTATTACCTGGCATGTGGCCTCGACGCCCAGAGGAGTGGTTACCTGCACGTTCTTGTATTCGAGATCTTTGCTTATTTCGTAAGCGAAAATCTCGCCAAGGCGTTCGAGGTTGCGTCGGAAGCGGAGTCGGTCGTTCTGTACGTTTATGTCGCGCATTTCGGCCAGATACTGACTCACCAGCGACGGTTTTTCGGCAAAGTTATGTATTTTCATTATTCGCGGATTTTAGATGCCGTCTTTGTCGGCTTTTTTATCCATGCGTTCGATGCGCTTATCGAGGTCGGGATGAGTGGAGAAGAGTTGGTTTATTTTAGATGTCTTTGCGGCGCCAGCTTCTTCCTGCATCTGCTTGAGTTTTTTGAATGCGAGCGACATTGCGCGTGGGTTCTTGCCGTGCGACATGAGGAACTGGTAGCCATAGTCATCGGCTTCGAATTCGTGTTTCTGCGAGTATTTGGCGCTTGCGAGCGATTCGCCAAGAGCACCGAGCTGCGAGTCGCTAAGAGCTGCGAGCTTGTTGTTGGTCGATGCTACGGCATCTTTGAGAGCCGAAGTGAGGAGAGCCTGCTTCATTGAGCTCTTGGAGTGCTTCTTGGCGATGTGGCCGATTTCGTGGCCGATTACACCGAGGAGCTCGTCGTCGCTCATTATGTCCATGAGCGATGAGAATACACGGATGCTGCCGTCGGGGCATGCGAATGCGTTGACATCGATAACGTCGTACACCTTGAAGTTCAAGGGAATTCCTTCGACCGAGGTAAGACCTTCGGTGATGGAGTCGAGACGCTGGGTATAGGGGTTGTCGGCCGGGGTGACGTGGTTGTGTTCATCCATCCAGTCGATGTATTCCTTCACGTACTGAGCCATGTCGGCGTCAGAAAGGGTGAGGGCTTTCACTGCGCTCCCGAGCGCTTTAGCACCGCGGCCAAGGTTGAGCTGAGCGGCTACTGTTGCAGGCATAGCCATTGCCAGGACGAGGGCTATGGCGCATACGATACGTTTCATAATATTATCCTGTTTATGTATATGCGTTAAAAAGAAGTTAAGATAACGTTTTGTCGGGGACATTATCTTAACTTCCGGAATGAGATATCAGTATTGCGTGAGAATTATTCTTCCTCGCGCATGTTGTGGAATACGTTCTGTACGTCCTCGTCGTCCTCGAGTTTTTCGAGAAGCTTGTTGATGCTCTCGCGCTGTTCGGGAGTGACGTCCTTGAGGTCGTTGGGAATACGCTCGAATTCGGAGCTTATGATTTCGTATCCGTTCTCCTCGAGGTATTTCTGGATGTTGGAGTACTCTTCGAAAGCACCGTAGAGGACAACCTGTTCGTTTCCGTCTTCGTCCTCATCGTGGCCGAGTTCGTCGACACCGTAGTCGATGAGTTCGAGTTCGAGGTCGTCGAGGCTGACGCCTTCGCGGGGTTTGATGCGGAACACGCATTTGTGGTCGAAGAGGAATGTGAGCGAACCCTGGGTGCCGAGCGAGCCTCCGTGCTTGTTGAAGTAGGAGCGGACGTTGGCCACTGTGCGGGTGTTGTTGTCGGTGGCAGCCTCAACGAAGATGGCGATTCCGTGGGGGCCGTATCCTTCGTAGGATATTTCCTTGTAGTCGCCGGCGTCTTTTTCGGTAGCCTTCTTGATGGCACGTTCTACAGTGTCCTTGGGCATGTTGGCAGCCTTGGCGTTCTGCATGAGCGCGCGCAGACGCGGGTTGGTGTCGGGGTCGGGACCGCCAGCTTTGGCTGCGATGGTTATTTCCTTGCCAATACGTGTGAACGTACGCGACATGTTGCCCCAGCGTTTGAGCTTACGGGCTTTACGGTATTCAAATGCTCTTCCCATGGTAGAGTAATCTATATTTTGATTTTGTTCGTTTTCTTTCTCGTAATAAATCTGCGTATCAGGAGTGCTACAAGTCCAATGGCAGCTGCGAGCGCTGCATAGATGGTAGCTCGTGTCTGATAATCCTTGGTTATGCCAGCCATGCCACGTTCGATATTCTCCTGGGTCATAGGATAATGACGCGATATAATACCGAAAGATTTGGCGTTATTCTCGAAATGGCATTTGCCTTTGACATTGAATCCGATGATTTCGTATCTTGTGATCAGTGCGAGCGGATCTTTTACTTTCACCATGAATTCTACGCAGTTGCCGTCGCATGTAGTGTCGGAGAACTCCTGCGAATCGATATCATAGTGGCTACGGCTATATACGAAATAGGCGGTGCAGATGAAAAATGCAATGGCTATTGCCATTAGGATTTTAGCTACGGTCGCAGTGCGGCCAGTAGTGGGAGAGGTGTGAGTCTCGGCCAGCGAATGGCCGCAGCCCGGACAGAATTTCAGTCCGTCTTCGACTTCCTTATGGCAGTTAGGGCATTGCATGGATATATGGGTTTATCGTAGTTCGGCGTTGAAGCGTCGGCGCAGTCCCTCGACCACTTTCGACATAATCTTGTCGATATGCTTGTCCTGAAGTGTCTTTTCGGGGTCCTGCAGGGCAATGGAGATGGCATACGATTTCTTGCCGGCGGGGAGTTTGTCGCCTTCGTATACGTCGAAGAGTTCAACGGACTGCAGCAGTTTGCGTTCGGCTTCGCGGACAGTGTTCTCGATCTCTGCCATTGTCACGGTCGAGTCGATGAGCAGCGAGAGGTCGCGCTTCACGGCCTGTGTCTTGGGCAGGGGCGAGTAGAGTGCGTTGTGGCGTGCGGCGAGGCGGCATACGGCATCCCAGTCGAGCTCGGCATAAGCTACGGGGGCTTTGATGTCGGCCGTGCGGCAGGGAGCGGTGGCCACGATGCCGGCATGTCCCAGAAGCAGACCCTTCTCGTTGGTTATGGCAAGCGCTGCCGCGAAGATGCTGTCGGCGGCGGTTTCAGCTACCTTGAATACGGGGTTGATGCCGCAGCGCGCAAGCACATTGATGACGGCGGCCTTGAGGTCGAAGAATGTCGCTTCCTCGCGCTGGCGGAGCCAGTTTGCGGAGCGGGTGGCGCCTGTCATCCACAAGCCTAAGCGGGCGCCTTCGCGGTAGGGTGCGAGAGGTGCTTCTGTGGTCGACTCTTTCTCGGGATTGAGGAAGTATACGTTGCCGAATTCGTAGAATGCGAGGTCGGGATTGCGACGGTTGGCGTTGTGCGCTATCGACTCGAGGCCTCCGAAGAGGAGTGTCTGACGCATCACATTGAGATCCTGGCTCAAGGGATTGAGCAGGTGCACGCAGTTGGCGGCGGGGAAGTCGGAGAGCTCGCGGTAGTATGCTTCGGCAGTGAGCGAGTTGTTGAGGATTTCGTTCCATCCTGCGCCGGTGAGCTGCTCGGCGACTACACGACGAAGGTCGTCGGCGGCGTCGACGGGAGTCTTGAACGAGAGGCAGGCATGGAGCTCGTCGCTCATGGCTATGTTGTTGTATCCGTAGATGCGGAGTACGTCTTCGATTACGTCGCAGGGACGCTGAACATCCACACGGTAGGTGGGCACTTCGAGAGCAAGCTGTCCGTCGGTTTCGGTAGCGTGGATCTCGAGCGATTTGAGGATGCCGAGGATTGTGTCGCGGGGTATTTCGCGGCCGATCAGTTTTGTGAAATCTCCGAACGACATTGCGACGGGGTAGGGTACTACCGGAGTCGGATACCAGTCTACAATATCGCCAGTGATTGTGCCGCCGGCAGTCTGCTGAATGAGGATTGCGGCCAGTTTGAGGGCATAAAGGCATCCGTTGGGATCGACACCGCGCTCGAAGCGGAACGATGAGTCGGTGCTTATGCCGAGACGGCGTGCTGTGCGTCGCACGCTTGTGGCGTTGAAGCAGGCGCTTTCGAGGAAAATATCGACAGTAGCATCGGTGACACCCGAGTCGAGACCGCCGAATACACCTGCGATGCATTTCTCGGTGTCGGAGTCGCATATCATCAGGTCGGTGTCCTGAAGTGTGCGCTCAACGCCGTCGAGAGTGGTGAACTTAGAGCCGGCCTTGGCTTTGCGCACCACGATGGTGTCGTTGTTGAGTGTCGCGGCATCGAATGCGTGCAGTGGTTGGCCGAAAGCGTGGAGAATGAAGTTGGTGATGTCGACTACATTGTTGATGGGATGCATGCCGATGGCGGTGAGATGGAGGCGTAGCCATTCGGGGCTTTCGCATACCTTGGCACCGCGGATGGTGAGTCCGCAATAGCGCACACAGGCATCGGGAGCCTCGACGGATACATTCACAGCTTTACCGGCAGGATCATCGATCTTGAAATCGTCGACAGATGGCTTGCGGGCTTCGGTGGGCACTTTGTGGCATGAGAGCCATGCGGCAAGGTCGCGGGCCACGCCGTAGTGCGATGCTGCATCGATGCGGTTTGGAGTGAGGTCTACTTCGAGCACATAGTCGTTCTCGATGTGGTAGTATTCGGCGGCGGGATGTCCGATGAAAGCGTCGGCTTCCGGGGGCAGCACGATGATTCCGTCGTGCGAGTGTCCGATTCCGATTTCATCTTCGGCGCATATCATGCCGAACGATTCCACGCCTCGTATCTTCGATTTTTTAATCTTGAATTCATTTCCGTTCTCGTCGTAGAGGGTTGTGCCGACAGTAGCCACGACCACAGTCTGTCCGGCTGCTACATTCGGAGCGCCGCAGACAATCTGCACGGGGCCCTGCCCGAGCTCTACGGTGGTGATGTGGAGATGGTCGCTATCGGGGTGTTCCACGCATGTGAGCACCTTGCCTATGACGATTCCGGCGAGGCCGCCGCGGATGGATTCTACGGTTTCAATGCCTCCGGTCTCGAGGCCGATCGAGGTCAAGGCCGCGCCGAGTTCTTCGGGTGTGAGATCGAAGTCGACGTATTCCTTGAGCCATTTATATGATACGTTCATTTGGTGTGTTTATGATATGGTTCGGCAGCGTTAGCCGCTTTCAATCTGCAAAGTTAGCTAATTTCCATGCAAGGCCCAAAAAATTTTTGACATAGTACGTGCGCGGGTATGATAAGAGTTCACAGACAATAAGTTTTGCCAAATTGAAAAGTTTTTGTAACTTTGCCGTCAAATAATAGACACAAAATGAAACTAAGCTTTACGCTTCTGCTCGGTGTCGTTCTCAGCTGCTGTAGTGCTTGCGGCAACAGCGTCAACGCCAACAAAAGCAATACAGAATCAGCACCCACCTCGACGGTGCTTGGTGCATTCAATGCCGACAGCGCCTATGCCAATGTGGCGCGTCAGGTATCGTTCGGTCCCCGTGTGCCCGGATCGGAGGGGCATGCGGCATGCCGCGGATGGATCGTGGATAAGCTCAAGGCAACCAATCCCGATACACTGATAGTGCAGAATGCCGAAGTTACCGCTTTCAATGGTGATGTGCTTCCGATATCCAATATTTTTGCCGGCTACAACATGGCTTCGCCCAAGCGGGTGCTTCTGGTGGCGCATTGGGATACGCGTCCATGGGCCGACAAAGAGTCGACTGCGGCCGACCGCGCAAAGCCTATTCCCGGCGCAAACGACGGTGGCAGTGGTGTGGGCGTCCTTTTGGAAATTGCACGCAATCTTGCCATGAAATCACCTCAGGTAGGTGTGGATATACTTTTTGTGGATGCCGAGGACTACGGCCAGTCCGACGGATTCTCCGATAACAGCGACACCTGGTGTCTGGGATCGCAGTACTGGGTGAAGAATATGACTCCCTATACTCTGCGCAATCGACCTGCCTACGGCATACTGCTCGACATGGTTGGCGCGCGCGGTGCCCGTTTCCACTACGAGATATTCTCGCAGACCGAAGCCCGTGTGCCTACCATCAAGGTGTGGAGCGAGGCTTCGAAGCTTGGCTATTCCGATGTGTTTGTGCGCGAGAAAGGTGCTCCGGTAATCGACGACCATATAGTGCTGACCAAGGCCGGGATTCCGACCACCGATATCATAGAATCGCAGAATCCCGAAACGACATCGTTCAATCCCACATGGCATACTCTCGACGATGATATGGACAATATCGACCGTGCCACACTCAAGGCGGTGGGCGAGACTGTGCTCAACGTGATATATAAAGAGAAAATCCAATGACCATAAAGGAAAAAGAAGATGAGTTGGTCGACCAGTTTGCCGATATCGACGACTGGATGGACCGCTATGCATATATCATAGATCTCGGCAATGCACTCGAGCCGCTGCCTGAATCGCTTAAGACACCCGACCGGCTCATAGAGGGCTGCCAGAGCCGAGTGTGGCTCGATGCCGAGAAAACCGCCGACGGCAAGGTTGTGTATCGTGCCGATTCCGATGCCATAATTGTGAAGGGTATCATATCGATGCTTGTGGAAGTTCTATCGGGCCATACCCCCGACGAGATTCTTGCCGATGACCTCAGCTTCATACAGCGTATAGGGCTGGCCGAGCATCTTTCGCCAACCCGCAGCAACGGTCTGGTGGCCATGGTGAAGCAGATGCGGGCCTACGCTCTGGCCTTCAAAGCATCGAAGTAGAAAGTCTTTTATCCGGTAGGAGCCGGAGCTGCTGTCGGTGCCCGCTTGGATTATATTCGGGCGTGGACACTCTTAAATTTATATAAAAAGGAGATGTAATTGGGTAGAGTGGCGTTTTTTAGTTAATTTTGCCGCGTAATGAGTTACAGTAGGCTAACTATAGACCGTGGCAATACAGCCCTCAAGGCCGCCACATGGAGCCACGACGCACAGCCCGACAAGGTTGTGTCGTTGCCTGCGTGTGCATCGGTGGGCGAAGCTCTGGCCGAACTGTGCCCAGGCGGGGTGCCTGTGTTCGACGCCGTTGCCTATAGTTCGGTGGTGAAGAACTGCCGCGAGGAAGATCTCAGACTGCTGTCGACTCTGGGCTGCCTGGTCTACGATGTCAAATCGCCGGATGTACGCATCCCGTTTATCAACGGTTATTCCACACCTCAGACTCTCGGTGCCGACCGTGTGGCTGCTCTTGCCGGCGCGGTAGGTCTTGCCGGCGGCGGTCCGGCCCTGGTGGCCGACATGGGTACCGCCGCAACGTTCGATCTGCTTACATCAACACCCGACGGCCCTATGTACGTGGGCGGTAATATATCGCCCGGAGTACCTATGAGGCTGCATTCCCTTCATGAACACACATCGGCTTTGCCCGAAGTATCGCCCGAGCTGGTGCCTGACGACCTGTGGGGAACTTCGACCACCGAGGCTTTGCTCGGCGGCGCGGTCTACGGCATGCTGGCCGAGCTCGAGTACTACCGCAGCCACGCTCCGGCCGAGGCCGAGATGGTGCTGACCGGTGGGGGCGCCGATTATCTCGTACGCAACAATCTTATCACTTTCAAGCATATCCACGACCCGCACCTTGTGCTAAGGGGTCTAAACAGCATCATAACTTATAATGAAAATCGCTAAAATCATAGTGGCTTTCGCACTGCTGACAATCACGGCAGCTGCCAGCGCACAGAATGGCGTGATGACGCCATATTCGAGCTTCGGCTACGGTATTCTCAGCGACCATGCCACATCATCGCAGCGTGCAATGGGTGGCGTGGGCTACGCCATGAACTCGGGCCGTCAGATAAATGTGATGAACCCCGCGTCGTATGCGGCCATCGATACGTTGACCTTCCTCTTCGATATGGGTATCGATGTGACAGTGCTCAACCAGAGCGAGACCATCGATGAAACGACACGTCGCGAAACCAATTTCGGCGGCGGCCTCGACTATGTGACCATGCAGTTCCCGCTGGGACGATATATGGGTGCGTCGGTAGGCGTGGTGCCTTACTCTTCGGTTGGCTATTCGTTCGGTAGCGAGATTGCCAACGGTGTCGATTCGCGCCAGGGCTCCGGAAGTATCAACGAACTTTATGTGGGCGTGGCCGGTCGTCCGTTCAAAGGCTTCTCCATCGGTGCGAATGTGTCGTATCTTTTCGGTACGATTCTCAACGATACCTATGCTATTGCCGATGCAGGCTACAGCACTCTATACCAGAAGCAGCTCGAAGTTCGCGACTATCATCTGAACTTCGGCGCGCAGTATTCGTTTGATTTCCGTGGCAATGACCGTCTGTCGCTCGGCCTCACCTACAGCCCCGAGAAGACTCTTCTGGGAAATGCCCGCATGATATACTACGACACACAGTCCGATTCCAAACCTCAGGAGACAGATGCACATAAACTCCGACATAACTACTCTCTGCCTGAGACCTGGGGCGCCGGTATATGCTATACTTTCGACCGCAAGCTCATGCTTGAATTCGACTATACGTATCAGCCCTGGAGCAAGGCTAAGTTCCGTGGCTTCGACGGAGAGAATGTGGAAGGACGCTTTGCCGACCGAACCAAGTATGCTCTCGGCATGCAGTTCACTCCCAATCAGCGAGGACGCTATATGAGCCGTGTGCAGTACCGCGCCGGTCTGTACTATAACAACGACTACCTGATGATACGCGACAACCGTCTGCGCGAATATGGCGTCACTGCCGGTTTCGGTTTCCCGGTTCCGGTGTTCAAGACCATCGTCAGCCTCGGATTCGAGTGGAAGCGCCGTCAGGCACATCCCAATCCTCTCATCAAGGAAAATTATTTCAACATCACGCTGGGTATCAACTTCAACGAGATGTGGTTCGACCAACGTAAGATCAACTGATGCATTCAGTCGACCGTATGCGAATGTTGCCCGCGGCGGCGGCCCTTCTGGGAGCCGTCGCCTGGCTTTTTAGTAGCTGCAGCCCTGAAAAGCAGCACTATGTGCCTAATTCGCAGGGCGGCGACATCACTCCCACGATGGCTACCGCCGATGTCACTACGCTGATAAGCGACAGTGGCTATACCCGCTATAAGGTGGTGACTCCGCTGTGGCTCATGTTCGAGGATGCCGAGGAGCCTTTCTGGCGATTCCCGCATGGTATAGAGCTCGAACAGTACGACCACGACATGCGTCCGGAGTCGAACGTGGTGTGCGATTCGGCTGTCTATCTGTCGCGTAAACGTATATGGCAACTCGATGGAAACGTGGTGATGGTCAACACACTCCGCGACAGTTTCCTCACTCAGCAACTGTTCTGGGACCAGACAAGCCGCAAGATGTATACCGATTCGTTTATCCACATAGTGCGTTCCGACCGCACGATCGAGGGATATGGCTTCGAATCGGACCAGAACATGCTGTGGTATACCGTGAACCGGCCGACGGCGATATTGCCGGCAGAGAGGCGACCGGGCCGTCGCGACAGTTCTGACACCGATTCCATAGTCCGCGATAGCACGCGGACGGCGGCACCTCGCGGGCGTCGTCCCGCCCCGTCGCCAGCGGCCGTTGCAGTGCCTGAAGAAGCAGCGTTGGCGGTGGATACGGCAGTGTCGCGTTCGGAAGACCGTGCGGTGCAGCGTCAGCGACTCACTCCAGCCAAAAGAAAAGCGATATAATACTTACCTATATGTCAGATCAAGGAATTTGGATTGCCATAACACTTGTTTCATTGCTGTTCTCGGCTCTATTCTCGGGGTGCGAGATGGCATTTGTCACTTCCGACCGTGTGCGTGTGGAACTCGACGTGAAGCGTGGTGGCCTTATTTCAAAAATCATCAATCTTTTCTACTCGCATTCAGAACTTTTCATCTCCACAATCCTGGTGGGAAATAATGTGATGCTGGTAATCTACGGTATGGGGGCGGCGATGTTCATCGAGCCTTTCCTGGCCGCTGTGTCGACCAACGAACTCTTCATACTTGTGTCGCAGACACTTATCTCTACTGCCGTGATATTGCTTACAGGCGAGTTCCTGCCAAAGACCATATTCGGTATCAATCCCAATAATTCGCTGAAGATTTTCGCGCTTCCGATCTATCTGTTCTATATCATCCTCTATCCGATATCGGTATTCACCGCATGGCTGTCGAAGGCGCTTATGCGTCTGGTGGGCGTGCGCGACGCTGCCAAGAAGCTACATTTCATATCTATCGGCGACCTCAACGACTATATCGAGGAGAGCATCGACGACCTTGAGGAGAAGAAGCAGACGGTGGAGAATGAGGTGAAGATATTCCGTAATGCGCTCGATTTCTCGTCGACCCATGTGCGCGACTGCATGATTCCGCGCAATGAGATTGTGGCCGTGAATATCGACACGGTGACCCGTGCCGAGCTTGCCGATATGTTTACCAGCACGGGCCGCTCGAAAATATTGGTGTATCGTGAGGATATCGATAGCATCGAGGGCTACATACATGTGAGTGAGCTTTTCGACCCCGATAAGAACTGGAAAGACCACATCAAGCCGGTGCTTTTCGCGCCTGAGAATCTGATGGCCAATGTGATGATGCGCCGCTTGCTTCAGCAGAAGCGCTCTATCGCCGTAGTGGTCGATGAGTTCGGCGGTACTGCCGGCATGCTCACTCTCGAAGACCTCATGGAGGAAATCTGCGGTAATATCGAGGACGAACACGACACCGACAAGCTTATAGCCCGTGAGGTCGAGCCTGGAGTGTTCGAGTTCTCCGGCCGCTGCGAGATAGCGGAGATAAACGAGCGTTTCCACCTAGATATCCCCGAGGACGACAGCTATCAGACCATAGCCGGATTTGTGCTGCACAGCACCGGTAATATTCCCGAGCAGGGCGATACGGTGCTGATAGGCTCTTTCCGGCTCGACATTGTAAAAAAATCCGCGGCGCGTCTCGACCTTTTGCGTCTCAGCACCGTACAAACAGAAGAACAGGAATGACTATAGGTGACATTATACCCGAGGTGCTCGGCGTCGACGCCCAGGGCAAAGAAGTGAAGGCTTCCGACTATGCCGGAGTGCCTATGATAATTTATTTCTATCCTAAAGATAATACGCCCGGATGCACTGCCGAGGCGTGTTCGTTGCGCGATGGCTATGAAGAACTCCGCAAGCTGGGCTACGCAGTTATCGGTATCAGCAAGGATTCGCCGGCAAGCCATGTGAAGTTTGCGGCCAAATACGAGCTACCTTTCACTTTGCTGAGCGATTCGACCACTGAGGTGAATCAGGCATTCGGCGTGTGGCAGAAAAAGAAGATGGCCGGACGTGAATATATGGGCACCGTGCGCACCACCTTCGTTACCGATGCCGACCACCGTATAGTGCATATCATAAGTAAGGTCGACACTAAGAACGCTGCCGCGCAACTCCTGAAATTACTGTCGTAAGCCGGCTATCATCTGCGCCGGCGTGAGGCCGGTCTGCGGGTGTTTCCACTCCGGTGCAAGTTCTGCAAGCGGTTCGAGGACGAATCGCCGGGCACTCATATGCGGGTGCGGCAGGGTGAGCGCAGGCGAACTGTACATAATATCATCGACAGCTATTATGTCGATGTCGAGCTCGCGGTCGGTGTATTCTCCGGCCGCGTTTCGGTGTGGCATGGATGAAATGCCTCTCTCAAGTCTTTTAACGATGCTGAGAAGCTCCTCGAGTTCTTCGGGGGACCATTGACTGTGGCGCTCTATATCGAGCGTCACACCGACATTTATGAACTCCATGGCCGAATCGTAGCCCCATGGCTCGCTCACAGACTCGGAGCTTACCCTCGGCGTTGTGCCGAAGGCCATATGCAAGGCGGCGACCGCACGGGCTATGAAAGCCCGGCGGTCGCCGCTGTTTGAGCCTATGTTGAGATGGATCTCAGAAATCATTCGATGCTTGTGCGGGCCACTTCTTTCTCTTCGAAGCCTTCGATGAGGTCGCCCACCTGGATATCGTTGTATCCGGCGATGGAGATACCGCAGTCGTAGCCAGAGAGTACTTCCTTGACGTCGTCCTTGAAGCGTTTGAGTGAGCCGAGGTCGCCGGTGTAGCGTACGATACCGTCGCGGATGAGGCGTACCTTGCAGCCGCGTTTGATCTTGCCTTCGCGAACGATAGCGCCTGCGATGGTGCCCACTTTCGACACGCGGAATGTCTCGAGTACTTCGGCAGTACCGGTGATCTCTTCCTTGATTTCGGGAGCAAGCATGCCTGCCATGGCGTCCTTGACTTCCTCTATGGCCTGATAGATGACCGAGTAGAGTCGGATCTGGACGCCGTCGCGCTCGGCTGCACGGCGTGCGGCCACGCTGGGTCGTACCTGGAAGCCGATGATGATGGCATCGGATGCGGCTGCCAGAGTGACGTCGCTTTCGGAGATCTCGCCCACAGCTTTGTGGAGCACGTTGATCTGTATTTCCTCTGTCGAGAGCTTGATGAGGGAGTCGGAGAGCGCTTCGATGGAGCCGTCGACGTCGCCTTTGACGATGATGTTGAGTTCCTGGAAGTTGCCGATGGCACGGCGACGGCCGATATCCTCGAGTGTGAGCATCTTGGTGGTGCGGAGTCCCTGTTCGCGTGCGAGCTGTTCGCGTTTTCCGGCGATATCACGTGCTTCCTGTTCGGTTTCGAGCACGTTGAATGTGTCGCCTGCGGTGGGAGCGCCGTTAAGGCCAAGTATGAGCGCCGGGGTTGCGGGGCCTGCTTCCTTGATTCGCTGGTTGCGTTCGTTGAACATCGCTTTAACCTTGCCGAAGTGGTTGCCGGCAAGCACTACGTCGCCTACGCGCAGAGTACCGTTCTGCACCAGAACGTTGGCCACATATCCACGGCCCTTGTCGAGCGAGGATTCGATGATTGTGCCCACTGCACGACGGGTGGGATTGGCCTTGAGTTCGAGCATTTCTGCTTCGAGAAGTACCTTGTCCATGAGTTCTTCCACACCGATGCCCTTCTTGGCCGATATGTCCTGGCTCTGGTACTTGCCGCCCCATTCTTCCACGAGGTAGTTCATGGCCGCGAGTTCTTCCTTGATCTTGTCGGGGTTGGCGTGGGGCTTATCGATCTTGTTGATAGCGAATACGATAGGCACGCCTGCTGCCGAGGCATGGTTGATGGCCTCGATGGTCTGCGGCATGACGCTGTCGTCGGCAGCTACGATGATGATGACAATGTCGGTGACCTTGGCACCGCGTGCACGCATGGCAGTGAACGCCTCGTGGCCCGGGGTGTCGAGGAAGGTGATGTGGCGGCCATCGGCGAGCTTCACGCTGTAGGAGCCGATGTGCTGTGTGATGCCTCCGGCCTCGCCGGCAATGACGTTGGCCTTGCGGATATAGTCGAGCAGCGAAGTCTTGCCGTGGTCGACGTGACCCATTACAGTGACCACCGGTGGACGGCTTTGGAGGTCTTCCTCGCGGTCCTCTTCCTGGTGGATGGCGTCGGCAACTTCGGCCGATACATACTCGGTGGTGAAGCCGAATTCATCGGCCACGATGTTGATTGTCTCTGCGTCGAGGCGCTGATTGATGCTCACCATTACACCGAGGTTCATACATGTGGCGATTACGTTGTTCACGGGCACGTCCATCATGGCAGCAAGGTCGTTTGCCGTCACGAATTCGGTGATTTTGAGCACGCGGCTTTCTGCCATTTCGGCCTGATGTGCCTCGCGCTCGCGGTTGGCATTGGCCTCGCGTTTTTCTTTACGCCACTTGGCGCCTTTCTTGAGGTTCTTGTCTTTTGCGGTGAGTCGGGCAAGAGTTTCCTTTACCTGACGCTGTACGTCCTCTTCGTGTACTTCGGGTTGCTGTACTGGCTGACGGCGGTTGCGGTCGCCTTTGCCGCCCTGACGCTGCTGATTGCCGCCCTGGCGCTGCTGGTTGCCACCTTGCTGGCCACCGCCTTGACGCTGACCGCCCTGGCGGGAGCCGCCTTCGCCCGATCCGGCAGCCTGACGGCCAGCCTTTTCGATGTCGACTTTTTCTTTGCCTGTTATGCGGCGGCGTTTCTTACGGTCGTTGTCGGCAGAGCCGGCTGCGCCGCCCTGTGCGGGACGGCCGTTGCGCTCGTTGCGACGCTCTTCCTTGGTCTTTTTCTTGGGACGGGTGTTGAGGTTTATGGCGTCGAGGTCGATTTTACCGACGATGTTGAGAGAGGGCGCCGGAGCCGAACGCTCGATAGTGAATACTTCGGGTTCGGACTTGGTTTCTTCTGCCTTGGGAGCCTCTTGTTTGGGCTGCTCGGCCTTGGGTGCTTCGGGTTTGGGTGCGGGAGCCACAGGTTTTGTATTTTCGGCTTTAGGAGCCTGGGGTGCGGGTTTGGGTTGCTCAGGCTTGGGAGCGGGAGCGGCTGCTTTGGGGGTCTCGGCTTTAGGTGCTTCGGGCTTCGGGGCAGGGGCGGGCTTGGGCTGCACAGGCTTGGGAGCAGGAGCTTCGGCTTTGGGAGCCTCGGGCTTCTGCTCGGGTTTGGGAGCCGGTGCCTCTGCTTTTGGAGCTGCAGGTTCGGCCTTGGGCTGCTCTGCCTTGGGAGCGGGAGCGGCTTCTGCGGGACGACGTACCACGGGGTTGCCGTTGGCGTCGAGCTCGAGTTTGCCGAGGATATGTGGTTTGCGGGGTGTGGAGGTGAGTTTCACCTCTTCTACGGGAGCGGGTGCCGGAGCGGCCGGTGCTGTACGGGCGCGGTTTTCCTTGCGTTCGGAAGCTTCTGCTTCGGAGCGGCTCTTGAGGTCTTTGTCGCTCTTGAATGCGCCCATGAGCAGATCTACCACCTCATCCTCTATGCGGGTGTTGGGATTTTCGTCGATTTCGATATTTTTTTTGCGCAGAAAGTCGATGACGGTCGATACGGACACGTTAAGGTCTTTTGCGACTTTGCTTATTTTCGTTTTCGCCATATATTGTTCGGTCGTTTTTTACTTGTGTTGGGAAGGAAGGTGATAGAGTCTCGGAACAGTGGGGCCGGCAGCGGAGAGAGAGTCCGGCATTGGCTTATTCCTCTCCCTCCCCGACGGGAGCCTCGGGCTCTTCGTCTTCGTATTCGCGGCGCAGCACCTCGAGTACTTCGTCGACAGTGGACTCTTCGAGGTCCGATTTGTCGATGAGGGTCTGGCGGGGTGTGTTGAGCACGCTCTTGGCGGTGACGCATCCGATGTTTTTGAGAGCGTCGATGACCCAAGCGTCGATTTCGTCGCGGAATTCATCGAGGAAGATGTCGTCCTCGTAGATCATTTCGGTGTCGCGGTATACATCGATTTCATAGCCGGTGAGCATTGTGGCCAACTTGATGTTGTGTCCGTTCTTGCCAATGGCGAGCGACACTTCCTCGGGACGCAGGAACACTTCGGCTTTCTTAGCCTCTTCATCGAGGCGGATTGTGGATATGCGAGCGGGCGAGAGTGCACGCTGGATGAAGAGCGACGGGTTGGTGGTGTAGTTGATTACGTCTATGTTCTCGTTGCGGAGCTCGCGCACGATGCCGTGTATACGCGATCCTTTCACACCTACGCATGCGCCTACGGGGTCGATGCGGTCGTCGTAGCTTTCGACAGCTATTTTGGCACGTTCACCCGGGATGCGTGCAACGGCACGGATGCTTATGAGGCCGTCGTGAACTTCGGGTACTTCGAGTTCGAAGAGACGGCGCAGGAAGGTGTCGCTGATGCGCGATACGGTGATCTTGGGATTGTTGTTCTTGTTGTCGACGCTCGAGATGACAGCGCGGACAGTTTCGCCTTTGCGGAAGAAGTCGCCGGGGATGGCTTCGCTCTTGGGCAGGAGGAGTTCGTTTTTCTCATCGTCGAGGAGGAGCGTCTCGCGGCTCCATGTCTGGTATACCTCACCGGTCACCAGTTCGCCTTCCATTTCCTTGAACTTGGTGTAGATGGCTTCTTTCTGGAGATCGAGGATGCGGCTCTGGAGAGTCTGACGGAGGTTGAGGATGGCGCGGCGACCAAACTTCTCGAATATGATTTCGCGGGTGTGCTCCTCGCCGATTTCGGCTTCGGGGTCGTCGTCGGCACGTGCGTCGGTGAGCGATATCTGCAGATTGGGGTTCTCCACCTCGCCGTCGGGAACAACGGTGAGATTCTGGAAGATCTGCACGTCGCCCTTGTCGGGGTTGAGGATTACGTCGAGGTTTTCGTCGGTGCCGAACATTTTAGCGAGTACGTTGCGAAACGACTCTTCGAGCACACTGATCATTGTGGTCTTGTCGATGTTCTTGAGTTCTTTGAACTCGGCGAACTGCTCGACCATATTTGGAGTTTCCTCTTTCTTTGCCATTATATTATTGTGGTTTTATTGTTTGCTTAGTGATGCTGATTCAGAATTTGAGGTCGTAGCGCACATACTTGCATTCGGAAGCGGTGAGGTCGATGCGGCGGGTGACGATGGTGGGGCGTTTGGCGCCGGGTTCTTTTTCCTTCGACTGGATGTCGAGGCCAAAAGCGATATCGCCGTTGTCGGCAATGCTTGCTTCGGCGAGAACTCCCCGGAGTTTACGTCCGTCGCGTGTGAGTACTTCCATGTCGTTGCCTATGTTCTTGCGGTACTGCCGGATGACTTTGAGGGGTGCTGTAAGGCCTGCCGATCCGACTTCGAGCTCGTAGTCTTCGGTGTCGCGGTCGAAAACGCTTTCTATCAGCCGTGTGATGCGTGCGCAGGTGTCGATGTCGACATTGGTGTCGGAATCGATTTCTACGTTTATGACATCGGCGGGGCTTACGGTGATATCGACCGTGTACATGTCGGTGCCTTCAAGGGCCTGCTCGACGGTTTTTATGAGTAATTCTTTATCAATCATAGCTTTTTTTGACGCATCTTCAAATAAAGAGGAGGAAGCTTGTGGCCTCCTCCTCTGCGAAGATGTTATGCAAAAGTAGTAAAAAATGCCCACATGGCCAAAAGAGGGGTACGCGGGCACTGTATGTGGTATGAATATTTATGTAATATTAATATTAATTAACTATAAATAACCATGCGGCGTCTTATATTTGTGTCATGGATTTCGAAAAATATAATATTGCCGGACGCGAAGTATCGATACCGGTGCCACGTAGTTACGGCGATTGTGCCGAACTTATAAAATCGGACTATTATCGCCATAACGGTCGTCGACATTCGCTTTTCCGCATATGGCTGGGAAGCCTTTCGCGCACGAGTATGGGATTTTCGTTCTGGTTCCGTCTGTCGCAGCATAAAGGCTGGCTCTATCCATTCACCAAGATGATGTTGCACCGCTACAAGCGCTATGGACTTCTGATTCCGGCCCGTACACGCATAGGCTACGGCTTCTACATCCAGCATTGCTGCGGCACGGTGATAGGTGGGTCGGCTGTGATAGGCAATAACGTGAATATAGGGCAGTTCACCACCATCGGTTCGAACGTGCCCGAAGGGGCTGCGATAATCGGCGATGGCGTGTACATCGGGCCGGGCACGAGTATAGTCGACAATATCCGCATAGGCTGCGGCGCGTGCATCGGTGCCGGTGCTGTGGTGACCAAGGATGTCGCTCCCGATACGACTGTTGCCGGCGTTCCGGCGCGTCCGATCTCTGCCCCGGCGCATCCTGAGTATATACGGAATCCCTGGCCCTTGAAGTAGAGCGGGGCTTTAGGTATTATAATGCGACAACGTCCTTCCATGGTGGGAGGACGTTGTCGTGAAGTGCTGTGTGTAAGTGCTTTGATAGATAATCAGCAGTAGTATATGGCAGTAAGTATGATTGTTGTACTTGAATCGTTGGCTTAGGCCTATTGAATTTTGGTTATGAAGAGAGGTGCGTCGCTAAAAACTTATCCTGTTAATTTTTATCGGCGCCACCGACTTATTTGTAGCTTGCGAAGCGCTCCTGCAGTTTCTTGCGGGCGAAGAATATGCGGCTCTTCACGGTTCCGAGGGGGAGATTCATGTGGTCGGCGATTTCGTTGTACTTGTAGCCGGCTACATGCATCGAGAAAGGTATGCGGTATTCATCGGAGAATTCGTTGATGGCGGCTGTGATTTCGCCGGCGCCATAGGATTCTTCGGGAGTTTCGAAACCGCTTTCCTGGCTGAGGTTGAGGTGGTAGAGGTTGTCGGTAGTGTCGACCACAGTGGCCGAGCGGACAGAACGGCGGTAGTTGTTGATGAAGATATTGCGCATGATGGTGAATACCCATCCCTTGAAGTTGGTGTTCTCGGCGTACTTATCTTCATTGTCAAGCGCCTTCAGAGTGGTGTCCTGGAGAAGGTCGTAGGCGTCATCGCGATTGGATGTGAGCATGAATGCGAAGTTGAGCAGATTCGACTGAAGATTCATCAGGTTGCTTTGAAATTTTGCGCTTGCCATAGTGGTGAAATTTTATGAGTTTTTAAACAGGATTTTTAAGTTTTTGAGTGTCGTTGTTTTTGTTTGACGATTCAAAATTATTGCAAAGATTTCCTATGTCAATATTTTCAGTGTTAACAAATGTGAAATCAATGACATTTCTGTGACAAAGCTGTTAATGTGTTTATAATCAGTAAGATAAAAATCAATAAAACTGTTACAAGATTGTTACATATGTTGAAATGTGACAAAATGAGATGGTTTTGTAACAAAAAATCCCGTGCTCTGTCTTTGCAGAACACGGGACTTACGAGTCGGTTTGAATGCCGGTGGCGACGGGAGTGCCGGCGCCCTATTGCCTAAAACAGGCTCCAGCTGACGGTGAGGCCGGCCATGACGATAGATACCATCGACATGAGTTTTATGAGGATATTGAGCGATGGACCCGAAGTGTCTTTGAAGGGGTCGCCTACGGTGTCGCCCACGACAGTGGCCTTATGAACATCGCTGCCTTTACCGCCGAAGTTTCCTTCTTCGACATATTTCTTGGCATTGTCCCAGGCACCGCCCGAGTTGGCCATGAATACGGCAAGCACGAATCCGGCCGAGAGGCCGCCAACGAGCAGACCCAATACGCCGGGAACACCGAACACGAGTCCGGTAGCTATCGGGGCGATGATGGCGAGCAGCGACGGGAATATCATTTCGCGCTGGGCGCCTTTTGTAGATATCTGTACGCAACGTGCGTAGTCGGGTTCGGCCTTGCCTTCGAGGATGCCTTTTATCTCGCGGAACTGGCGGCGTACTTCGTCGACCATGTGGGCGGCGGCACGGCCAACGGCGTTCATGGTGAGTCCGCAGAAGAGGAATGCCATCATGGCACCGATAAACATGCCCGAAAGTACTTTGGGGCTCATGAGATTCACTTCGTAGAGAGTCATGAAGTCGAGGAATGTCATCTGGTGGATGTCGACGGCACGGTCGCCAAGCTGTATGGTAGTTTCGCCGAGTCGTTCGAGACCGATGCGTATTTCTTCTATATAGGAAGCCAGGAGAGCGAGGCCTGTAAGGGCAGCCGATCCTATGGCGAAGCCTTTGCCGGTGGCGGCTGTGGTGTTTCCGAGGGAGTCGAGGGCGTCGGTGCGTTTACGCACTTCCTTGCCAAGAGCACTCATTTCGGCATTTCCGCCGGCGTTGTCGGCGATTGGGCCGTATGCGTCGGTGGCGAGAGTTATGCCAAGTGTGGAGAGCATGCCGACAGCCGCGATGCCTATGCCATAGAGACCGAGGCCTACGTTGGCGAAGTCGAAGCCCGAAGCGAACCAGTAGCTAAGGATAATGCCTACCACTACGGCAAGAACGGGAATCGCAGTGGATACCATTCCCAGGCCTACACCCGATATTATGACGGTGGCAGGGCCTGTGGTGCCGCTTTCGGCGAGTTTTTTTGTGGGTTTATAGGACTGTGAGGTGTAGTACTCGGTGGAGCGGCCAATGACCACGCCAACAAGAAGACCTACAACCACGGAGCAGCTTATCCACTGCCAGTTGTCGATGCCGAGCAACCATAATATAAGGAATGTGGCGCCGACAATCAGCACGGAACTGAGGTTGGTTCCGAATGCGAGTGCCGAAAGTAGATTCTTCATCGATGCGTCTTCTTTGGTGCGGACGCAGAATATGCCGAGAATCGACAGGATGATGCCCACGGCAGCGATGAGCATGGGAGCGATCACGGCTTTGTACTGCATCACTTCGTCGCCTGTGAGAAGGTAAGCCGCGGCGCCGAGCGCCGATGTGGCGAGGATGGAGCCGCAGTAGGATTCATAGAGGTCGGCGCCCATGCCGGCTACGTCGCCCACGTTGTCGCCCACGTTGTCGGCTATGGTTGCAGGATTGCGGGGATCGTCTTCGGGTATTCCGGCTTCAACCTTTCCTACTAGGTCGGCACCGACGTCGGCAGCCTTGGTGTAGATGCCGCCGCCTACGCGTGCGAAGAGAGCCTGTGTCGACGCACCCATGCCGAAGGTGAGCATCGTGGTGGTGATCATGGCGAGTTTAGCTGTGCCGGGCAGGTCTACGAGCCAGTCGAGGAGCAGATACCAGAAAGAGATGTCGATGAGACCGAGTCCTACTACCACCAGGCCCATTACGGCGCCGGAGCGGAAGGCCACACGCAGACCGGCATTGAGTGAATTGCGGGCGGCGTTGGCTGTGCGGGCCGAGGCATAGGTTGCTGTTTTCATGCCAAGGAAGCCCGACAGGCCCGAGAAGAATCCGCCGGTGAGGAATGCCACAGGCACCCAAGGGTTCTGCAGCTGGAAGCCATATGCCATTACAGAGAACAGCACCACGAGGCAGAGGAATACGATTCCAACAATTTTATACTGTTGTTTGAGGTAGGACATTGCACCTTTGCGCACGTGCGAGGCGATGCGGGCCATGGTTTCGGTGCCTTCGCTCTGCTGCATCATCTGCCGGTAGAAATACCAGGCGAGTACCAGAGCTATGACCGCCGAAACGGGGACGAGCCAGAATACTGTGTTCATTTTTTTAGGTTATTAGGTTTATAGGTTGTTCGTTTGTCAGACCGGATTACCGTCGGGTAGCGGTGAAGACGGTGTCGACTGTTATGGTCACGTCGTAGGGCGTGGCTTTATTGGAGCGGTGGCTCACTGTCGACCCATGGTAGTAGAATGATTGCTGCACATCCCATGACCGTACGCCGACCAGACGCGATTCGCCCGAAGGAATATCGGCACGGACATTGTGACTGGCGCGGTGCAGCAGTTTTTTGTCGAGGTCGTAGTAGGAGATGGTGAAGGCTATTCGCCGTATTGTGTCGCTGCCGGTATTGGTGGCAAAGAATGTTTCCCGACGTGAACGCAGAGGTTTGTCGTATCCTTTTACTTCGATGATGTCGGTCGACGGAGCTGCGACAGTGTCGTAGGTCACGGTCGGACATGCAGTCTCGGTGTCGGGCTTTATAGCATGCAGTCCGCGGCGTGTGGTGCGCTGGGCGGTACATGTCATGGCAATGAGCAGAGCCAATATTACCGGTAGGTTTTTCATAGTATGACTGGTGTTGGAGGTGAGTCGATGCGGATGGCACCGTCGATGCCTTGCGGACGAGTATCGGAATCTACCACTGTGATTCTGAAGAGGTAGGGTAGCATGCGGTGGAAACTTATGCGCTTTCCTTTTTTATAGGCCTTGAATGTGCAGGAACGCAGCTGCTTGTCGAATTCGATTATGAACCGACAATTTTTTTGTCGTGCGATTTTTCGCGTGTGGCCGGCAAGCGGATCGGTGGAAAATTCGGCATCGTAGCAGAAGGGTATTGCTGTAGCCGTCAATTTGCCTATGGTGGTGCCCGGTGGCAGCCGGTAGTCGGCGGCTTCGACGACGGTGACAGTGTAGTCGTCGCGGGTGCCTGGTGTGCGGCTGATCTCGAAAACGGTACCCGACGATGTCGTTTCCCATATGCCGCATGCATCGGTGTGGTCGGCGTCCGCGCCCAGCTCCACCCGTTGTAGAGGTGGAGCGGCTGCCGTGGTCAGTACGGCGCATAGGGCTAAGACAGCCGGGAGTTTCATATGCTGCTGAATGCGTAGGAGAAACCGATCGAGAGGATTTCCTTCACCTGGAGTTTCTTCCAATCGGGGTGGTCCACGCTGTAGGGAGTGAGTGTGTCGTAGCGCGCGTGCACATTAACCTGCGCCGACATGAATCGGTTGATGGTGAAGGCGAGAGTATTTTCCCAATCGGCCTGGAAGCTGTCGTAGTTGGAGAATGCGAATATGCGCGAGTTGAACGCTATATTATTGCATATCTTCCAATACAGACGAATTTCGCCGGACGAACCGAAGTTGTGTTTTGTGACGCGTCCTTCCTCGATACCGTAAGCGGTGGGCGATATGCGGTGGCTTATGCAGGTTTTGAGGCCATAGGAAAGCGGTGCGAGCGATGCATCGAAGGTGAAAGTCTTCTTGGCGTTGGCGTAGTTATAGGTCATACCGACACCGACGGTGAGTTCGCCGGGCGACAGGAACGACGACCGGAGGTCGTGTGAGTTTGTCTTGTACGAATTCAAGAGCTGGGTCTTGAATTGTCCGGTGAACGAGTAGTACCAGCGTCTTGCAGCCTTGATACCGAAAGTGGTGTTCACCTGGAAAAGGTCGTCGGTGATGTTATAGTTGTGCACATTGTCGTTGGGGGCATTGTTGATGCCGAGTTTATACTGGGCTGTGGTCTCGAAGAGTAGATTGGGATGGTACTCGGTGTTTAGCTTCACATTGTAGACTACATTGGCGAGCATGTTTATGTTGTTGTTACCGCCCTGATACCAGTTTGGCGATACGTATGCCTGCGAGAACTGTAGGAGAGCGTTGAATGAGCGTATCCAGTGTTTTTTCTTCACCGGAGCCGACGAGATTGTAGCTCCAACATTGGATGCATGGGCCAGTTCCTTGATTTCGATGGTGTGCTTGGATGGGTCGACCACAGCGTGATATTGCTTGGGTGCCTCGGGGAGCAGGTCGATGTTGTACGATACTTTCTCGGGATACTTCGAGAAAAGGTCGTACTTCATGGCTTTAATCGATCGGTCGAGGGCATCGTACTGTTCGAACCATCGGTATGCGGGCCTTCCGGTGAGATCGGGCTCGAAGGGATCATCGTCGGCAGCGAAATTGTGGTGGTCGAATACTGCAGGTAGAAAGAAGTAGTCGGGCAGCGGGAGCGTGCTCATGGTGTTTTCCCGTGGCAGATATTTTATAGAATCGAGGTACATGTCGATTTCTTCGATACTTCTAACTCTGAATGCGGCCGAGTCGAGAGGCGCAGTTGCAGTGTTGACCTCTGTCAGGGCTATGGCTTCATCGATTATTGTGGCTACGGTGGCGGTGGTGTCGGGCGCAAGCGGTTTCTCCCCGACTTTAGCCGACTCGAAGTACATAGCCTGTGCGTTTGCGGCGGAGTATGCCGGCAAAAGGGCTGCTATGCCCAGTATGAATGCTTTGATAGTCATAGTCTTGGTTTGTTGGCGGTGTATAGTGTGCAAACTCCCATCGATAGGGGTGTGAACGATGCGTCGGATAGTCCGGCCTGACACATGAGGGCTGTCATATGTTGGCGCTGTGGCGCTGCGGCGATACTTTCCGGCAGATAGGCGTAGGCACGTCGGTCGCCGGCGATGACGCTGCCGGCAGCAGGAATGAGGAATCGGGTGTAGAGGGAGTAGAATGGTTTGCACCACGAGGCGGTGGGGGTGGAAAGTTCGAGAACGGCAAGAGTTCCTCCTGGGCGTAGTATGCGTGCCATTTCGCGGTATCCGGCGGCAATATCGGCAAAGTTCCGCACTCCATAGGCTATGGTGACAAGGTCGAAGCTGTCATCGGGCAGCCCGGTGGCCAGACAGTCGGCCTGACGGAAGTCGATGTCGACTCCTTTGGCGGCTGCTTTGACGCGTGCTTTGTCGAGCATGCCTTCCGATAGGTCGAGACCTGTTACGTCGGCTTGCGGCAGAATCCGCTTCAGGGCAAGGGCTACATCGCCTGTGCCTGTGGCGAGGTCGGCGATGGTGGTGGGATTACACCGTCGGGCGACGTCGAGTAGACGCCGCAGCCACACTCGGTCGAGACCGAACGACATGGCCCTGTTCATGAAGTCGTAGGCAGGCGCAATGGCGTCGAACATGGCTTCGACCTGCTTCCCTTTCTGGCGCGAATCGTTGCTGTATGGATTGATTTTCTCTACTTTTTCCACTCTGTGTTATGGTTGGACGGCGTGGTGCCGTGTATGGAAGAGCATAGGTGCGCGCACTCCGCGCACCTATGCCTGTGATTAAAGTGTGGCCAGGAAGTCGAGCACACCTGTCTCGATGCGCTTGGCGGCATCGGCTTCGGGTGCGGGCACAAATTTGCGGCCGGTCACGTGTTCGTATAGCTCGATGTAGCGTTCGGAGATGCTGCGGCAGATTTCATCGGTCATTTCGGGTACTTTCTGGCCGGGCTTGCCCATGAAGCCGTTCTCCATAAGCCATTGGCGCACGAATTCTTTCGAAAGCTGGCGCTGAGGCTTGCCCTGGTCGAAGAGCTCCTGATATGTGTCGGCATAGAAGTAGCGCGACGAGTCGGGGGTGTGGATCTCGTCGATGAGCATAATCTTGTCGGCGAGTTTTCCGAATTCATACTTTGTGTCCACGAGTATGAGTCCGCGTTCGGCGGCCATTGCTGTTCCGATCTCGAATAGACGGAGAGCGTATTTCTCGATCACGGCATAGTCTTCGGCCGATACGAGACCGCGGGCTATTATTTCCTCGCGCGATATGTTTTCGTCGTGTCCTTCGTCGGCCTTTGTTGTCGGGGTGACGATGGGGTGGGGCAGGCGTTCATTCTCGCGGAGGCCTTCGGGCAGTTTCACGCCGCAGATTTCGCGGGCACCGGCGGCGTATTCGCGCCATGCGCTTCCGGCCAGATAGCCACGCACAATCATTTCCACGCGGAAGCCTTCGCAGCGCGAGCCTGCTGTGGCCATGGGATCGACTTCGGCGAGTTTCCAGTTGGGAATCTCGGCAGCGGTTGCGTCGAGGAAGTAGTTTGCAATCTGGTTGAGCACCTGTCCTTTGTAGGGAATTCCCTTGGGCAGCACTACGTCGAACGCCGATATGCGGTCGGTGGCTACGAGCACGATGATATCGTTGGCCAGTGTATATACGTCGCGGACTTTACCGTGGTAAACTCCGGTCTGGCCGGGGAAATTGAAGTCGGTGTGTGTGAGGGTCATGATTGGCTTGTATTGAGAGTTTGATTAGATTATCCGTTGTCGGTGCTGCCTGCTTCGGCTGCAATCCGTGCAGCCTCGGCTTTCGCGGCATCAGCAGCTGCTTTTTCCTCGCGGTCGAATCGTTCGTAGGCCTCGACGATGCGCTGCACCAGAGAGTGACGCACGATGTCCTTGCGGCCAAATTCGACAAGACCGACGCCCGGTACTCCGTCGAGAATCTTCAGCGCTTGTACCAGACCGCTCTGTGTGCTTCGGGGAAGGTCTATCTGGGTGACGTCGCCTGTGACAATCATCTTGGCATTCATGCCAAGTCGGGTGAGGAACATCTTTATCTGATGCACGGTAGTGTTCTGAGCTTCGTCGAGCACTATGATGGCGTCGTTGAGGGTGCGGCCGCGCATGAATGCGAGCGGGGCTATCTGTATCACCTTTGTCTCCATGTATTCCTTTAGCTTCATGGCAGGAATCATGTCTTCGAGGGCGTCGTAGAGCGGTTGCAGATATGGGTCGATCTTATCTTTCATGTCGCCCGGCAGGAAACCGAGTTTTTCTCCGGCTTCGACGGCCGGACGCGAGAGTATGATCTTGCGGGCCTCGCGATTCTTCAATGCTCTCACAGCGAGAGCGATGGCAATATATGTCTTGCCGGTACCGGCCGGCCCGAGGGCAAAGGTGAGGTCGTTGTCGGTGAATGCCTCGACGAGTTTCTGCTGGTTTGGAGTGCGGGGGCTTATAGGCTTGCCGTTGATGCCGTATATTATTACTCCGTCGCGACGTTGCTCCTTGGGGGCTTCGCCTTTCACGATGTCGAGAATCACGTCTTCGCTCAAGCGGTTGTACTGCTCGGCGTATTGGGCGAGTTCCTTGATGCGGGCTTCGAATTCGGCCGTGTCGTGCTCTTCGCCGATGACACGGATCACCGAGCCGCGCGCCGATATGCGTAGCTTCGGGAAGAGGTTTTTTATGAGTTGCATGTTGGCGTTGTTGACGCCGTAGAAGCAGATGGGGTCGACACTGTCGACGATAACTATGCGTTCTATCATAATTGAAACGGGCCGATTGCAAACCGGTATGCAAAAATACGAATAAGTTGAGCGCAAAACCAAATTTATTTGAGTTTTGCCGAACGATAGTATTTATTTCCACCGGTTGGCGTTAAACAAAATTTCAAAAAAATCGCTTCCCGCGAGCGGAAAGCGACCTGAGAGCTTATATCGACATGCTATGCAGGGCGTAGACTTGCGAGGTAGTGCATGGCCGACGGATTGCTTATGTTGCCGATGATGAGTACCACCGGGAGGTCGCCGTCGGCCTGGCATACGCCGTAGACCCGCTTATTGCGGTTGTCGAAAGTGGCGTATATGTCGCGTCCCGGCACCTTCACCACCTTGCCTCCGTTGCCGCGTGCTATTACAGCTGTGAGCGAGAGAGCCGAAACGCCTTCGATGGCTTTCTGTGTGCCGATGGCGAAGATGAGCGTATTGTCGCGGTTGCGGAACACATCCATGTCCATCTTTCGCGACATATCGCTGTCGTATACCATGCCGTCGGGCGCTTCGATGATTGCACCGTGGCTTCTGAGGGTGTTGGTGGCCTGTGCCGTCAATGCTGTAGCGAGCAATGCCATGCACAGCACTACGACTCTGAAAAGGTGTGAATGTTCGCGTGTCAATGTTATGTAATGTTAACGAATGGAATGGCTTCTTGGTTCACTGTGCGGTGAGGCCGCCGTCGATTGGAATTAAAGCTCCGGTGATGAACGGCGCGGCTCCCGATGCGAGGAAATATACGGTCTCGGCAACTTCTTCGGGATATCCTAAACGACGCATGGGGAATAGTGCTCCCTCTTCCTCGAAATATTCCTCGGCAGGCTTGCCTGTGCGCTCCGACAGACGGTCGAACAGCTTCTCCACCAGCGGAGTGCGGATAGTGCCCGGACACACAGCATTCACTTGCACGCCTTTGTCGGCGAGGTCTAGCGCTATGCTTTTTGTCATCTGGCCGATAGCTCCTTTTGTGAGTCCGTAGGCGAAGCTGGCGGTTTTGCCTATGGTCGATTGGTCGGAGGCCATGAGCACGGCTGTGCCACCCCCGCCGGCAATGATAGCCGGGAGTGCCGCACGAAGAGTGTTGATTGTGCCGTAGAGATTGGTCTGTATCACCAGGTCGAGTTCTGCGTCGGAAATGTCGAGGATGGTGTTCTTGCGATGTATGCCGGCGTTGGCGAACACGCTGTCAAGCCGTCCGAAACGTTCGATGGCGCATGCTACGGCAGCCTCGATGTCGGCCCGGTTGCGTGTGTCGCCGGCCACGAATACCGACGACGTGAGTGCTGCGGCAAGAGCGTTGCCGGCCTCGGAGTCGATGTCCATAAAAACCACGTTCCATCCCTCGGACGCGAATTTGCGCACGGCGGCTGCGCCAATCCCTGCAGCGCCGCCGGTGATAAGTACCGTTTTCATGCCGCAAATTTACACCATTTGGCATATAAAATCCACCCCTAAAGGTAATTTAACTTTAGGGGTGGATTGTGGTATGGTGTTATGCGAGCATGGTGGCGGTGCGGCGGAGGGCTGCGATGAAGGCGTCGACTTCGGCTGTGGTGTTGTAGAGTGCGAATGATGCCCGGACGGTGCCTTCGATGCCGAAGCGTTCCATCAGAGGCTGAGCGCAGTGGTGTCCGGTGCGCACTTCTATACCCATCTGGTCGAGGAGCACGCCGGTGTCGTAGTGGTGGGCATCGCCGATGAGGAAGGATATGACGGCTGCTTTGCCGGGTGCTGTGCCGAAGATGCGCATGCCGGGTATGGTGAGCATCGCTTCGGTGGCCCGTGCCAGAAGCATTTCCTCGTGGGCGGCTATGCGGTCGAGCCCCACGGCTTCCATATAGTCGATTGCTTTGGCCAGGGCGGCGGCTCCGATGAAGTCAGGTGTTCCGGCCTCGAATTTATATGGAAGATCTGCCCAGGTGGTGCCGCTGAAGCTTACGTGGCCTATCATTTCGCCTCCGCCCTGGTAGGGTGGCATGGCTTCGAGGAGTTCGCGCCGGCCGTAGAGTATGCCGATTCCGGTGGGGCCGTACATCTTGTGCGAGGAGAATGCATAGAAGTCGGCTCCGAGTGCGCGGACGTCGATTTTTTCGTGGGCTACGGCCTGGGCACCGTCGACACATACCACTGCGCCCCGGCTATGGGCATAGGCCGTCATCTCGGCTACGGGATTGACTGTGCCGAGAACGTTCGACACATGGCAGAACGACACCAGGCGGGTGCGGTCGGAGAAGAGGTTGCGGTATGCTTCGAGGTCGAGCACTCCGCGGTCGTCGCAAGGCACTACCTTTATCACCACTCCTTTGCGCGAGGCAAGCAGCTGCCACGGAACGATGTTGGAGTGATGTTCCATGACGGTGAGTATGATTTCGTCGCCTTCGTTCAGCAGTTCGCCGTAGGACGATGCTACCAGATTGATGCTCTCGGTGGTGCCGCGGGTGAATATTATCTCTTCGGTCGATGCCGCGCCGATAAAGTCGCGTACTCTCTGGCGGCTGGCTTCCATTGCTGCCGTGGCTTTCTGCGAGAGGCAGTGCACGCCACGGTGCACATTGGCCTTGGAATGGGTGTAGAGGCGGTCGATTTCGTCGACCACCTGCCTTGGCGTCTGTGAAGTTGCTGTGTTGTCGAGGTATACGAGCGGACGCCCGTATACAGTGTCGGAAAGTATGGGAAAGTCGGCGCGGAAGGCTTCGACGTCGTAGCTTGTGTTCATTCTTCGGTGGGTTGTGTGTGGCAAGCGGTGGCGCAGGTGCTGCAGTCGGCCGAGGCTCCCGATAGTCGCTTTTCGACCAGTATGTGCAGTCTCTGTCGGAGCACTTCGAACGATATGTTGTCGATCACATCGACCATGAATGCCTGTGTGAGCATGCGCTTGGCTTCATCGCGGGGTATGCCGCGGGTCTGCATGTAGAATAGTGCGCGCTCGTCGAGCTGTCCGGTGGTAGCTCCGTGGCTGCACTTCACTTCATCGCAGTATATCTCGAGCTGTGGCGATGCTTCCATGCGTGCGTCGGCCGACTCGAGGATATTGCGGTTGGTCTGTGCGGCGTCGGTGTATCGGGCGGCTTCATCGACTATGATGCGTCCGCCGAATGCTCCGCGTGCATTGTCGTAGAGTGCGTTCTTGAACAGCTGGCGGCTTGTGCAGTGCTCGGCGTTATGGCGTAGGACGACATTGTTCGAGCATACTTGCTCGCCCGATATTATGGCGAGTCCGCTGAGCGATGTATAGGCTCCGTTGCCGTCAACGCGGATGTCGAATTCATTGCGTGTAGTGCCGCCGCTGAGGTAATCGGAGTTTACGGTGAGGCGCGAGTCGCGTTGCTGGACGGCGCGAAGTGTGGATAGACGGTGTGTGGCGGCCGATGATTCCTCTATGTCGTAGAATTCTACGTCGGCACCGGCGTCGACGCGTATCTGAATCTGCTGCAGAGAGAGGTGTGCGGTGGCGGGCGACTGGGTGTGGTCGCAGAGCAGCACGCGCACTTTCGCACCTTCGCATGCGTGGATGAGCACACGGCGTGGCGTGAGCATGGCTACCGGAGAGTTGAAGATATTCACGATCTGCACGGCTTTCTCCACTTCGGTGTGGGGTGCCACGCGGATATACACGCCATCGGTAGTCAGGGCGTCGGCCACGGCATCGGCCACCGATGCACCTGTGTCGGAGAGCATGGCGGCTGCATCGTCGGTGAATTGAGCCGGGATGTCGCGCAGGCTGCACACGGTAAGTCCGTCGGGCATATTGCGGAGGAGTGTGTCGGTGGGGCGGAAGATGTCGTTTACTACCACAGCCAGAAGGCTGTTGAGCTGGGGCACGCCGCAGCGGAACGACGCTGCCACATCGGCCTGCATGGGCACGCGGGCGATGTTGACTCCATAGTCGGGAGCAAGAAGCGTGTCGAGGCGGCATGCGTTTATCTCGCCGGCAGCAGGACGGTAGGCTGCCGCGAGGGCCTCAAGACGGTTGGCCCCGGCCGCATTGAGATCGCCAAGGAGCGCAGGGCGTCCTTTGGCGAGCACATCGGCATTGGAGCGCGCCAGATCGAGGTATTGGGCGAAAGCGCCTGAATCAGAGCTACTCATTGTCTACCTCCTGTTTAATCCAGTCGTAGCCCTTTTCCTCGAGTTCGAGTGCGAGCTCGGGACCGCCGGTGTGCACTATGCGTCCTTTGTAGAGTATATGCACGAAGTCAGGCTTTATGTAGTCGAGCAGACGCTGGTAGTGTGTGATGACGATAGTGGCGTTGCGGTCGGTCTTTAGTTTATTGACACCGCCGGCAACTATGCGGAGCGCGTCGATATCGAGGCCACTGTCGGTCTCGTCGAGGATAGCTACCTTGGGTTCGAGCATTGCCATCTGGAAGATTTCATTGCGTTTTTTCTCACCGCCGGAGAAACCCTCGTTGACCGAGCGCGAGGCGAGTTTGTTGTCGAGCTCCACTACGGCACGTTTCTGGCGCATTACCTTGAGGAACTCGGCTGCGCTCATGGGTTCTTCGCCAAGATATTTGCGCTTTGCATTGATGGCGGCACGCATGAAGTTGACCATGGTCACACCCGGAATCTCCACAGGATACTGGAACGACAGGAACAGACCCTCGTGCGAGCGGTCTTCGGGGCTGAGAGCCAGAAGGTCGGCGCCGCCCAGCGAGGCCGATCCACCGAGCACGGTGAATCGTGGATCGCCGGCGAGTACTCCCGAGAGAGTGCTCTTTCCCGAACCGTTCGGGCCCATTATGGCGTGGACCTCGCCGGGGTGCACGGTGAGATTTATGCCGCGCAATATTTCTTTGCCGTCGATGCCGGCACGCAGATTTTCAACTTTAAGTAGATCTTCCATATATCTGGTTGTGTTGTTTTCAATGCTGTTTTTATCCTACAGAACCCTCGAGTGTGATGGCGAGGAGTTTCTGTGCCTCGACGGCAAATTCCATAGGGAGTTTGTTCATCACTTCCTTGGCATATCCGTTGACTATTAGCGCTATGGCTTCCTCGGTGGGTATGCCTCGCTGGTTGCAGTAGAAAATCTGGTCTTCGGATATTTTCGAGGTGGTAGCCTCGTGCTCGACCACGGCTGAGTTGTTTGCTACATCGATTACTGGGAATGTGTGCGCGCCGCATGTGCCGCTGAGCAGCAGCGAGTCGCACTGGGTGTAGTTGCGCACGCCCTCTGCCTGAGGTGCCACTTTCACCAGGCCACGATAGCTGTTCTGGCTGTGTCCGGCCGATATGCCCTTGCTGACGATTGTCGACGAGGTGTTGGACCCTATGTGAATCATTTTTGTGCCGGTGTCGGCCTGCTGCCGGTTGTTTGTCACGGCAACGGAGTAGAATTCGCCCACAGAGCCTTCTCCTGCGAGAATGCACGAGGGGTATTTCCATGTAATTGCCGATCCGGTCTCCACCTGTGTCCACGACAGCTTGGAGTAATCGCCGCGGCAGAGGCCACGTTTGGTCACAAAGTTGTAGACACCGCCACGACCTTCGGCGTCGCCGGCGTACCAGTTCTGCACGGTCGAATACTTCACTTCGGCACGTTCCTCGACGATAATCTCGACGATAGCCGCATGCAGCTGGTTTTCGTCGCGCATAGGAGCGGTGCAGCCTTCGAGATAGCTCACATATGCCTCGTCGTCGGCCACGATGAGTGTGCGTTCGAACTGTCCTGTGCCGGCCGAGTTTATGCGGAAATAGGTGGACAGCTCCATCGGGCAGCGGACTCCTTTGGGGATATATACGAAGGATCCGTCGGAGAATACCGCCGAGTTGAGGGCGGCATAGAAATTGTCGCGGTAGCTCACCACTTTGCCGAGATATTTGCGCACGAGGTCGGGATATTCGCGCACGGCTTCACTGAACGAGCAGAACACTATACCCATCTCGGCAAGACGCTCGCGGTGTGTGGTGCGTACCGACACGGAGTCGAGCACTGCATCAACGGCCATGCCGGAGAGCGCTTTTTGCTCTTCGAGAGGTATGCCAAGGCGGTTGAAAGTGTCGAGGAGCTGAGGGTCGACCTCATCGAGGCTCTTTGGGCCTTCTTTTTTCTTGGGTGCGGCGTAGTAGCTTATGGCCTGGAAGTCGATGGGCGGAATGTCGAGATGTGCCCATGTGGGGGGCTCGAGCGTGAGCCAGTAGCGGAAAGCCTTCAGTCGAAATTCGAGCAGCCATTCCGGTTCTCCCTTGAGTTGGGATATGCGTCGCACCACATCCTCGTTGAGTCCGGCAGGAATTATGTCGGTGTCGATGTCGGATGTGAATCCATATTTATATTCACCCGATGTAGCGCGGGCTATTACGTCTTGCCCGTCTTCGGTTTTTTCTTTGGTCTCTTTCATGTCAATGAATAACGGTATACACCACTCCGATGTTTAATTGGTGATATATCCGGCCAGGGCCGGTGCTATTTTTACTGTGGCGGCTCGCCAGGGCTTTGCCGGGTTGCAGAATGCGCCTTTGTCGGACGGGCATACGGCGAAATATACGTTGAGTACTATACTCGTGATTATGAGCCATTCGGCTATGCGGAACAGAGAGCCGGCAATGCGGTCGAATGGCCGCAGGTGCATGGCTGATACCGCGGCGCCGAACAGGCGTGCCAACAGCCATACGCCGAAATATGTGGCAACGAACACAAGGGCATAAACAAGCACGCGCATGGTCGTTTCGTGTTCCGAGCCATGGCTCACAAGTGCATCGGCTATGGTGCCGCCGAAGAACCGGCAAACCAGAATAGCGGCCAGAAGAGCCGCGATGGCGCCTATCTGTGCAACGATGCCGCGCAGTGCTCCTGTGACGGCTGCGATAATGACGATGGCAAGCAGTATAATGTCGGTTAAAGCCATAGAAATCAGTTTATCTTCATTCAATCTGCAAAAATACAAAATTCCTGCCGATTGTCGTGCCCCGATAGAGTGCTTTGTGAAGTAGATGCGCCGGGAGCCGTCCAGAGAGATAAAAAAATCGCACATCGGGCAAGTGCGAGCCTGATGTGCGATTATATGATATGAGAGACTGCTATCTTTCGAGATAAGACAGGGCCGTAGAGGCGATGCCTTCGGGGGTGAGGCATGCCTGTTCGGCCACCTTGGTAGCGTTGTATTCGTTGAGGAATTCTTTCTTCAACCCGAGGCAGCGTACAGCTACCGGGGCTTCGCCAAGATATGCCGCTACTTTCTGACCATAGCCGCCATCGAGAATGCCGTCCTCGGCCGTAATTATAATCCGGTACTCGGCGAGAGTGTCGAGTGCGGTGGTGTCGAGTGCGGTGACGTTGCGCGGGTTTATCAGAGTGGGTTCGTAGCCTTTGGCGCGTAGTATATCGGCCGCTTTTTCGGCTACGGCATACATTGAGCCGACGGCTATTATGGCTACTTGGTCGCCTCCGCGACGAATCATGTAGCGAGGCTGGGAATAGTCGGCTATGATTTCGCAGTCGGGATTGGATATGACCGCGCCACCTGGTGTGCGCACGGCTACGGGCCCGGTTGTCTGGTCGAGAGCCCAGTCGAGCATAGCGGAGTATTCCTCGCTGCAGGTGGGTGTGAGATAGAGGATGTTCGGTATATTGCTTATGAAGGGGATATCGAAAAATCCGAGATGTGTCTCGTCGGGAATTCCGTAGATGCCTGTGTGGAATATGCACAGGGCTGCAGGAAGATTATTTATGGCCAGATCGTGGCTTAGCTGGTCGTATGCTCTCTGCAGGAATGTGCCGGCGACACCTACCATAGGCTTCAGCCCGCCTTTAGCCATGCCGGCCGCCATGCCTACAGCCTGTTGCTCGCATATGCCGACGTCGACGAATTGTTTTCTGGCGGCACGTCGGCGCGACGGTGTGAATCCTATAGCCCCCGGGGTGCCGGCGGTGAGGACTGTCACGGTGTGGTCGGATGCCATGCGGGTGAGCATCTGGCGGGCGAAAATGTCGGTGTAGTCGTCGGCTTCGGGTGTAAGTGGCGCTCCGGTTTCGGGGTCGAATGGCATGCTCCAGTGGAAACGTTCCTTGTGGGCTTCGGCTACGGGAAGCCCGAGGCCTTTCATGGTGTGGATGTGCACTACCACGGGATGGTTTATGTCCTTTACATCCTCGAATGCTTTTATGAGTCGAGCGATATCGTTGCCATATTCCACATAGCGGTAGCTATAGCCCATGGCACGGAATATATTTGGCTCGGCGGTGCCGTTTGTGTGGCGGAGCAGCCGAAGGTCGGCGTAGAGGCCTCCATGGTTTTCGGCTATGCTCATCTCGTTATCGTTGACCACAACAATGAAATTCGTGCCAAGAGTCGCGCCGAAGTCGAGACCTTCGAGAGCCATTCCACCGCCAAGGGAGCCATCGCCTATCACAGCCACTACATTCTCGTGCGAGCCTGCAAGGTCGCGGGCTTTCGCGAGACCGGTTGCCAGCGATATGGAAGTAGATGTGTGGCCGATCGAGAAAAGATCGTACTCTGAGTTTTCGTGCGGATCGGTGTAGCCGGTCACATCGTCGTAGCGTTCGGCATCGACAAATGCCGGCATACGGCCGGTGAGCATCTTGTGGGTGTAGGCCTGGTGCGAAACGTCGAATACAATCTTATCGGTCGGAGCATTGAAAACGTAGTGGAGTGCAATCGTGGCTTCAACCATGCCCAGGTTCGGGCCTACATGGCCTCCATGGGCTGCGAGTTTGCGGATCAGCGCCGACCGTATGGCGGCGGCTGTTGCGTTGAGTTGGGCGACATCCATCTTTTTGATGTCCTGAGGGGAGTGGATGTCGAGCAGATTTATTGTGTCCATAAAATTTTTGAATATGCTAAGTGATATATATAACGTTTGAGAACGCAGAAAGTCAACCACGGTGTGCGGCGTAATATCGGTGAGCAATTGGAATGCTCCAGTAGCCAAAAATCCCGCAGAGCCTCGCGGCGGCTGCGGGAGTATGGCAAACAATTCCGTAAATTTTCTGATGCAAAGTTACGGCACCGTTGACGGGGACGCAATACCCTCTTTCGGGTAAAATTGCACAATTGCAGTGTCTTATTTGGTTACGAATCCATTTTTACGCAGTATGGTCTCGACTGTTTGTCCCATCTCGAAGCGATCCCAGTCGGGACGGTTGGAGAAAATGAACAGGAAGACGTCGTCGTCGGGATAGTAGCATTGGTATACCGAAAAACCGCCGTTATAGTTGAGGTGGAACATCTTGACGATCTTATCGCCTTTCGAATGTACGAAAGTGTCCAGGCCATAGCTTATACCGGGTAGTTTGGTGTATACTTGCGGAGTCATGATCTGAGCCAATGCATCTTTGCTGATGATTTTACCGCCGGTGAAGGCCTTGATCCACTTGAAGTAGTCGCGTGCGGTGGTGTATATGCCGCGGTCGGCTCGTGTGGGGAAGAATGGTGCTTCTCCGAAGTCGTATTCTTCCCATTTCTTGTCTTCGCTCACGAAGCGGTCGGAGTCGTCGGATGCATCGTAGGGGGCGTAGCCATGTGCTTCGTTGTCGATGGTACTGTCGGGGTCGAAGAGGAATGTCTCGGTAAGGCCGGCCGGCGCGAAGATACTGTCGGTCATATAGGTGGTGTAGCGCATGCCTGAAGACTTCGATATCACCCTTGCCAGGAGCATGAAGGGGGGATCCTGGAATCGGAACTTGGTGCCGGGTTCGGATTCGATGCTGTCGAGCGATTCGAAGTATTTTATCATTTCACTTTCGCGTCCGTAGAGCATATAGTCGTCGGCGACACTGAATGTTGATTCGTGATGGCGTATGTAGGTGTGCCATTCCTCATTGTTGCGTGGGCGTGTGTCGGGCAGTCCGGTGGAGTTCGACAGTATGTGGCGTATGGTGACGCGCGAGAATATCGGCGACCGGAATTCAGGGAAAAAATCGGAAATGGGCTGCTCGAGCGACAGCTTGCCGTCCTGCACAAGTTTCATGATCGCTGCAGTGGTGAAAGCGCGCGTGGCCGCACATATATTTGTGGTTGTGCTGTCGGTGTAGAGAGCTTCGGTGTCGAGTGTGGCCTGGCCGAATCCATGGCGATAGACCATATCTCCATTTACGGTCATTCCTACAATCGCGCCCGGACCGCCGGCCGGGAATACAGAAGAAAAGAGAGAGTCGAGTGCGGCTGTCGCTGCCGGGTTTTCGCTATAGTACGATTGTTCGGCATGCTGGTCGCATGAGTGGAAAAGCGTACAACCGATTGCAAGAGCTGATATTAAGATGGCTTTCAGTTTCATTTCTTGTTGAGGATGTCCGTTAAATCATCATATCCATTCGGCCTGGCGGAATATCTTATCGATATTCTTGCCAATCTCAAGCCGATCCCAGTCGGGACGGTTGGAAAAAACGAACATGAATATATTCTGGTCGGGGAAATAGCATTGGTAGATGGAGAATCCGCCGTTATAGCTCATATGGAAAGCTTTGTAGGGGTAGTCGGGCTTGGATTGCAGAAATACACCGAGCCCATAGCCTATGTTGGGTAGTTTGGTGGATACTTGCCAGTCGTATCTCTCCGAAATGGAGTCGAAGTTTATGATTTTTCCGCTGTATATGGCCTGCAACCATTTGAAGTAGTCGCGAGCGGTGGTATATATGCCACGGTCGGCACGGGTGGGGAAGAATGCCGCTTCTCCATAGTCGTACTCTTCCCATTTTCCGTCGGAGCTCACGAACTGGTCTTCCTCGCTCAGGCCGTCGGCCGGCCCATATCCATGAGCCTCGTTGGGTATGATGGAGTCGGGCTCGAAGAATCGGGTTTCGGTGAGGCCCGCAGGAGCAAATATGCTGTCGGTCATATATTTCTCGAAAGGCATTCCGGATGCTTTTTCGATTACAGTGCTGAGCAGCATGAAGGGGGGATCCTGATAGCGGTACTGTGTGCCGGGCTCCGTTTCGAGACGGTCGACCGACTCGAAGTATTTTATCATTTCGGGCTCGCGGCCGTAGAGCATGTAGTCGTCGCTTATTCCGAAGGTTGAGTCATGGCGTTTGATGTAGTTCGCCCATTGGTCGGGATTGCGGGGACGCTTGTCGGGTAGGCCGGTTGTGTGGGAGAGTATGTGGCGTATTGTTATATGGCTGAAAACGGGAGCATTGAAATTCGGAAAAAATTCGTCGATGCTCTGGTCGAGGGATAGCTTGCCTTGTTCGACGAGTTTCATCACTGCTGTGGTGGTGAAAGATTTCGTGGCCGAGCATATGTTGGTCGACGTGCTGTCGGTGTATGGTGCTCCGGTATCGAGGCGTGCGAGCCCGAAGCCTTTGACATATGCCGGCTTGCCGTCGATGCATATTCCCACGATGGCCCCCGGTTCGTTGGGGCTGAACAGGGATTCGAACAATGAATCGATAGGTGCCGCTACTTCGCATAGTGCATCATCGTGCTGCGACGATTGTGTTTTAGAACAAGAACTTACGACTGCCGGAATGATGGCAGCGGCAAGCAAGAATAACGGCTTAAATCTCATTTTATGAAGAAAGATAATAGAGTCACAGACCCTCTTTCGAGGTGGCGAATATAGTTGTATGTAGTGTTCATTAACAGGCGGCTGCCGCCGGAGCGTGCTTTGGCGATGGCTTCGGAATACATCCGGGCGGCCTTGGCCCGGACTGCTTCGTCGTGGCTGGTACGCATCGCCTCGCCTGCGGCCAGGATGGCCTTATAGCAGGTGTAGTGACGGTATCGGGCCGGAAGAGTATTTTCGATAAGCCGCAGAGTGGTTTCCATGCGAGAGAGGCGCGACTCCCATGGCTCGGTGCTTATCGATTGGCATGAGTGATAGACATCGACGGTCGGATGGCCGGATAATCTCCGGATGCGAGCACCGCTTTCTATGATGCGAGCACCGAGTTCGATGTCGTTCCATATGAGGGCGTCGGGATTCCATCCGCCGGCTTTGCGCACCACATCGGTACGTGCAATCCATCGCTGGGTGGCGAAGCCTCCGTGAAATATATTGTCGAAATGCGGGTTTGAGCCCACGAAACGACCGGTGCGTAGTCCGTCGGGAAGATGCATGTTCACATTCCAGCCGAGAACGTCGGTGTCGGGGGTGACGGCGTTCATGGCCCGGCTGCAATGGGTGGGATGCATGGTGTCGTCGGAATCGAAAAACATGACCCAAGGGGTGTCGGTGATGGCGAGCCCGGCGTTGCGTGCACCGGCGGCTTTGCCATGGGGCTCGCTCACGATGTCGATCTCGAAGTCGCTTCCCGATGTACGGTCGCGCCACTGCCGGAGAACAGCGAGGGAGTTGTCGGTAGAACCGTTGTCGACCAGCACTGTCCTGAGGGGACGCAATGTCTGAGCCTCGACCGACTTTAAGGTCCGGCCGACGATATCACCGCGGTTGTACACGGGGATGACGACAGTGAGCTTTTTATCCATTGCAGTGCAAAACTATGTATAAAATCGTGCCGCAACAATAGCTGCGGCACGATTTCACGGTTTATTATACCTTTTGTTACATAATTGTAAATTGGAATGGGTGCACTTAGAATGTGCATGCGAAAGAGAAGCCGACGGTGCCTCGCCCTATGGTCGGCATGAGCGAAGATGTGGCTCCGCAGCGTTCGCGCATGTGCAGTTTGCGGGCCGGATTGCCCGAGAAAAGTCCGACAACTTCGTTGACAGGATCTACGAGGAATGCCACTATGTTGCCTATGACGGGCGAGCCCCACAGGCGGTAGTCGTTGGACACTATGTGGCGTTTGAGTTTGTAGAACATTTCGCCGAGCGCGCTGCCGACAAGCGGCGTGACAAAGATATCCTGTATCGACGGGCGCTCCATGCAGGCCTCGATGCCGAATTCCCATCCGATGGTCGATATGCAGGCGCTGTAGAGAAGGCTCTGGTAGAAGTTAAAGCCGCACGAGCGGGCCGACATGAAGTAGACGGCGCCGGCATAGGGATGGAGCACGTAGTTGAATATGGGGTTGTCGTGGTCCCACTCGGGGCCGCGTTTGAAGATGTTCTGGAACCAGCGTTTCTGTGCGGGGTCTTTCTGAAGTTCCGACCGATTCCAGGATGTGGCGTCCTCGGGCAGGCATTCAAGTACGAGCAGTGTGCCGACGAAGGCTCCGGCGAATACGGCTGTGTTCACCCACATGCGATGCCAGTTGGGGGCGCTGCCGCGCATGGAGTAGGGTAGCTGGTAGATAGACGGGATGGTGCCTTTCGACATCATGGGACGCAGAGCTGCTATATATGAGGTGTCGGGGATAGCTTGGACCGGAGTGACGGGCGATGGAGTGTCGATGGCAGCGGAAGTCTTCATGTAGAGGGCAACGATGCGGTCAGCCGGTGCGGCTTGGGCCGACACCGAAGTGACGAGCAACATTGCCGGGATGATGAATTTAAAGATAGAACGCATCGTAGTACAATTGTAGATTAGAGTTTCAAAGATACTCTAATAACAAATGGACTCCAAAGATGGCTCCTGCTGGTGCGAATTTTATGGAATTTTAGGCAAATTTTCGCGGGCTTTGGCGGCGTTGCGACGTAGACCTGCGGCCTTGGTGCGCTTGACGGCACTCCGGCGGAAAAGGCGTCGGAAATCGTCGTCGGATATGTCTGCCGCTGCTTCGAGGGTCAGCTCCATTAACTCGGGCGATGGCCGGAAAGCCTCGGGTACCGGTGGATTTGTGCCACGGTTATGAGGACATGCATCCTGGCATATGTCGCACCCGTAGATGCGCCGTCCACACAGCGACAGGCCTTCCGGCAGCTCTCCGCGGTGCTCGATGGTGAGGTACGACAGGCAGCGGCGCGCGTCGAGGCCTCCGTTGCCGTCGAGAGCGTGGCCAGGACATGCCTTGACGCATGCCATGCAGCCCTCGCAGCTTGTGGGCATGGAGGGTTTGGGCGGAATCTCCGGCAGGTGTGTCCATAGTATCTCGGCAAGGAATATCCGGGAGCCGACGCCGGGGACTATAAGCAGATTGTTGAGGCCGATGAAACCAAGCCTGGCACGGACGGCCCACACGCGTTCGCGGATGGGTGCAGTGTCGATGCATATTCTTGTGGTGGAGCCTGGCACGGCCGCTTCCATAGCTGAGGCCACGGGGTGCAGCATGGTTCTCAGCGCTGTGTGATAGTCTTCGCCAAGTGCATAGTCGGCGATGAGCGGATGACGGTGTGGAGCGGGTGCATAGGCGAATGCAACCGACAAGATGCTGCAGGTGCCATCGAGCAGAGTACGGGGATCGGCTCTGAGATCGCCGTAGCGTTCCATATATTCCATTCCGGCATGGCGTCCGGATGCAATCCAGTGGTCGAACACGGCGAGTTCGGCCGATGATAGAGGTGCCGCTTCGGAGAATCCTGCGGCACAAGCTCCGGCCTCGTGGACCAGTTGCACTATATGGTCACATAGGGAGTGCACAGAACTCATAGCCTTGCTCCAGTAGCCATTCGATGGCCCGCGGTAACGCCGGACGCATATTGGCCGATGCCTTGAGTGAGTCGTGAAATACGATGATGGAGCCGTTTCGGGCGAAGCGGCGCACGTTGTCGAAAACCTCGTCGGGGGTGATGTTGCGGGCGTAGTCGCGAGTCACCAGATCGTACATTATCAGGTTGAAATGTTCTTTCAGCGCTTTTGCCTGAGCCCAGCGGAGAAGCCCGTGTGGCGGACGGAAAAGTGTGCTGCCAATCAACTCCTGCGCCTCGGCTACATCGCGCAGATAGCGCCGGGTGGTAACCTTGCGGCCCTGAAGATGGTGCATGGTGTGGTTTCCGTAGCTGTGTCCGCGTCGCTTCACTTCCTCGAGCAGTTCGGGATGCCGGCGCACGTTGTCGCCCACCATGAAGAAGGTGGCCTTGATGCCATAGCGGTCGAGGGTGTCGAGCACCCAGGGCGTTTCTTCGGGTATGGGACCGTCGTCGAAAGTGAGGAACACCTTGGGAGCCGCGCCGCGCATCTTTACACGCCATATGCCCTCGGGGAAGAGCTGACGGTAGAACAGAGGCGGGCGCGTCACCAGCCGGGTGAGCATCTTCATCGGAGCACCTGCTGCCATTGTGCGGCTGTGAGTCCGTGGCGTGTCATCAGGTCGCGGCTGTAGGCCATCGGGTCGACGCCGGCAGCGGCATTAGCTCCGAGCATGGCGATGGCGGCACGGAGCACGGGGCGCTGCGACTCGGCGAATGTTTCGAGTTCGCGCTCGAGTTCTTCGGCCTTGTAGCCCTCGACGTAGATGAGGGGAGCGATGCGCAGGTCGGTTTCGAGTCCGGCAGCTATTGCGCCGAGGGCGTCGGCATATGCCGGGTCGGTGGCTATCTCGGGCTTGGCCCGCAGAATGTCGATGCGGTTCTTGAGGGCGACAGCTTCGCCGAGATACTGCATGGCGTAGGTCTCGGGGCGACCGAGGGCTGCGAAGTCGGCAGGCGACAGGGCGGAGCCGTAGCGCACGAACTGTGCGTAGCGTTCGGCCTCGGCGGTAGCGAGTGCTTCGGCCATGTCGAGGTCGGCTTTGTTGCCCGATGCCAGATAGAGGTCGAGATAGTCGCGGCTCATGTATAGTCCGAGCATGCCGTCGAGGGGTGAAGCTTCGGCGGGAAGCTTGGTGCGGATTATGTCGAGTAGCTGGCGGGCCATGTCGTTGTATGTGGCGGGAGCTTCGAGTCCGGCCTTGACGGCGGTCTGACGGCTCTGCTCAGATGCGGGCAGATTGCCGGTGCTCATGAGGTCCTCGGCGATAGTGAGGATGGCCGAGCGTACAGATGCCACCATGCGGCGTACGGTCTCGTCGAGGTATAGCGAGCCGGGATTCTCTCCGTCGAGGCCGCCCCAGCGGTATTCGCCCACCACATTGCGGTAGCCGGTTTCGGCGGTGGCGCTTACTTCGGGGTTGGCGAACGGTGTCACCTGATATGCCAGGCCGGTAGCCGACAGGAAGGGCGTGAGGCCGAGGTAGAATGTCGAGGGCACTGTGGTGGCGAAGTAGGTGGGTCGCTTCCATCCGCCGGCCACGCTGTTGGCCACGATATCGAGCGAGAGTGTGCGTCCCTGATTCATGCCGCTGCCCAGAGCCGAGAGGTCGGTCTGCACATTTGCCAGATAGGGGGCGAGGTAGAGCGAGTCGATCATCGGTGTTCCGGTGCTGAAGGCAGCCATGGCCGCAGCGCTGTCGACGGGCATGTACACGTTGGGTCGGGTGAGGAAGGGAGCTCCGTAGAGTTCGTCGTCCGATGCGTATAGTTCCTGCAGGGCGGTGCGGGCGTCGGTGAGCTCGCGGTCCTGGGGCACCACGAAGCTGTAGCCGAGGCGCTCGTAGGCATAGTCTTTCGGCTGTGCATACATGTCGACGGCAGCTGCGTTGTACGACGGGTGTTTAAGCTGGTTGGCATACCAGTCGGTGGTGAGGTACGACAGGTTCACCACGCGCACATCGGTGCGGTAGCCTTCCACTTCTTGAGCGTACCACAGGGGGAATGTGTCGTTGTCGCCGTTAGTGAAAATCACTGCGTTGGGAGCAAGCGAACTGAGGTAGTTGAAGCCGAAGTCGCGGGTGGTGTAGCGTCCGGAGCGGTCGTGGTCGTCCCATGTCTGCGACACCATCTGCAGGGGTACTGCAAGTCCTATCGCACATGCAACTGTGGCCGAAACCACTGCGGCGGTGTGGCCTTTCTTATCATCGTCGGAAGCCTTGCCCTGCAGCAGATTGCGAAGCAACTGGGCAATGGCGGGCACTCCCATGCCTATCCAGATGGCAAAAGCATAGAACGAGCCGGCGAAAGCATAGTCGCGTTCGCGGGGCTGTCCGGGAGTCTGGTTGAGGTAGAGCACGATGGCGATACCTGTCATGAAGAAGAGGAAGAATACCACCCAGAACTGCTGTATGCCACGCTCGGGGTTGTGGCGATGGCGGTAGAGAGCCTGATAGAGCAGACCGATGATGCCGAGGATGAGAGGCATCATGTAGAACACGTTGTGGCCCTTGTTGGCCTTTCCGTATTCGTCGGGCAGGAGCGACTGGTCGCCGAGGCGGGCGTTGTCGATGGCAGGTATGCCCGATATCCAGTTGCCCAGATGAGGCTCGCCATTGCCCTGAAGGTCGTTCTGACGACCGGCGAAGTTCCACATGAAGTATCGCCAGTACATGTGGTTGAGCTGGTAGTTGATGAAATAGCGAAGATTGACGTCGAAGCCGGGCTTCCACACGGCGTTCTCGAGCAGAGGCTCTCCGGTGGTTGAGTCGACGTTGGTCACCACAGTGGTCATGTTGTGGAGATATGGCAGAAGCTCGTATTTAGGCACGAAACCCTGCTGGGCCCAGCGGCCGCGCACTTCCTGAGGAATGGAGTAGATGTCGGGGGTGTTGTATCCGGCCCATGACTTGTATCCGGCCACGAAACGGCCCTCAGGGTCGTTTCCGTAGATGCGGGTGAAGAACATGTCGAGGTCGGGCATGGTGCGGTACGACGGGCGTTCCACCTCGTCGACATATTCATCGGGTTGGTCGGGCGAAGTCTTCACTACTTTGGTGTAGGAGTACGACGGTGTGTTGAACGCGCCGCCACGCTCGTCGCGGAGATAGCCGTCGATCACACGTGTTTTGGGGCGTCCGTATTCATCGACAGGCACGTAGTACTCGCCGGAGCCCTGGGGATATTCCATCTCGTCGAAAGTCTCGGCGAATACCGGACCTTTAAAGAGGGGACGGTCGCCGTACTGCTCGCGGTTGAGATACGATGCGAGGGCAAATACGTTGTCGGGAGCGTTCTGGTTCATCGGAGTGTTGGCCGATGCGCGGATGAGCAGCAGGGCGTAGCTCGAATATCCGATGAATATCACAAAAATGCTGATTACGGCAATGCTGAGCACGCGCACTGGCAGCGGACGGCAGAACCCGAAGAGGTACACGGCCAGTGCAAGGATCACCAGCACGCCCACCCATACAGAATGGCCGATGAAGGGCATGCCCGAGAGGGCTACCGACAGAAGCACCATGGTACGGATGTAGCCGCCGTTGTTGCTGCGGTAGAGTGCGCGGATGGTGAGCACGAACACGGCTACCAGGATGATGGCGTAGATGAGTACACCCATGTTGTAGCTCATGCCGAAGCCGTTGATAAACATCAGTTCGAACCACTGGGCCACCTGTACGAAACCAGGCACAAGGCCGTAGAGGATTGCGCCGACTATGACGCACGATATGCCGAGAGCTATGAGCGAGCCGACGGCATTGACGTCCTTCCACTTGCGGTAGTAGAATATGAGGCCGAGGGCCGGGATGCAGAGAAGATTGAGCAGGTGCACCGCAATCGATACACCGATGACATAAGCTATGAGGATGAGATAGCGGTCGCTGTATGGCTCGTCGGCTCGGTTTTCCCATTTGAGCATGAGCCAGAATACCAATGCGGTGCAGAACGATGAGAATGCGTATACCTCGCCTTCTACAGCCGAGAACCAGAATGTGTCGCTCCATGTATAGGCAAGGGCGGCACAGAGTCCCGAACCCATGATCACGGCGAGCTGCCACATGCTTATGCTATCGGCCTGGTCGCTGACTATGAGCCGGCGGGTGAGATGTGTCACCGACCAGAAGAGCAGCAGGATAGTGCCTGCACTAAGCAGGGCCGACATGCAGTTGACAGCCAGGGCGGCAGTGTCCATGCCGCCACCGAAAAGGGTGACGAAGAAGCGTGCCGCGAGCATGAATATAGGGTTGCCCGGCGGGTGTCCTACTTCAAGTTTGGCTCCCTGCGATATAAACTCGGGGCAATCCCAGAAACTGGCGGTGGGCTCCACCGTCAGAAGATAGGTTATGGCAGCCACCAGAAAGGCGAACCATCCCATCAAGTCGTTGACGACGTTATATTTCTTAATCTGCATGCTGTTTTGCACTTTACCTAATAAAATGCAAAATTAATCAATATACCCGAACCCCAACACCCGTTAACCTAAAATTAACATTAACGGTCTTGAGTGAGTCGGGATATGGGGCTATAACGACGACGTGGCATACCGCCGGCATGCCACGTCCAAATAACTTACACGAGATTATTGCTCAGGAGATGTGCCTTTTATTGTGCGCAAGAATATGGCGTCTCCTTTTCCTCCGTCTTTTTTGTCTGTTCCGCTGAGGGTGGCGTTGTTGTCTCCCGATTTAAATCCCATTGTGTGGTAGTTCATGTCGAAGGATGTATTGGGCCCATCTGTTGCAGTGCATCGTCGGCACCAATACATAGCCCCAGTCCGGCGATAGATGTCTGCAAACAGAGGTACGAATGGAAGTCTGGAAGCATCGGTAGACCATGTATCATAGTAAGCACTGCGATAGGCATATCTTAGTGTGCCCCCCGTGTCGTAGTCGCTGCGATATGAGCCTGATGCTTTTCTATGGCCGGAACCCGACTGACCGATGGGGAAAAATATCTGTGCATGGGTGTCTTTGTTGTATACAACTACACCGCGCATGCCTTTGGTAGATGTAATATCGTCGTCGTCGTTGGTTTTGTCGTAACCATAGGCATCTCCGAGTTTTGTAGCCGTTTCGGTTGCACCGTCGCCATAGAGAACACCGTAGGCTTTTTTGATGGTGGATTCGTTGTGTGTGGACATAAGCTGTTGAAAATCAGTTCATGTCGCTACGTATTCACCACTGTTATTTATGGTCCAGTCCTGGCCATCATAGCTTGGCTTTATTTCATTCCAGGCCATTGTAGTGGTTGTTCCATCGCTTTTCTTTACTTTAAGGGAGCCTGGTATTTTGCCAAACTGGTCGACTGTATTGTTTGATGAAAGTATTGCTGTAGTACTTTTGTGTTTGAACAGCGACCCTTCCATAAGCGGAGACCTGCAGGGAATGGCATTTCCATCCTTGTCGAAGGACTCGATATTGACGGTCTGCCACTCGGCTTTACCGTTCTCGAGGGCCAAGGCTCCGTAGCCTACGCGGCAGAATATGTCGTGTTCGCAGGTGTAGTTATGGTAGCGCACCTTGACCACAGCGCAACCTTTGTTGCCGTTGAAGTGGATTTTAAAGTCGATTTTGTGCTCCGATGCACCTTCGATACGGCGCACACCGCTTTGAGCTGCGTTTGTGCCGCTACCTATGGGGGTCGATATTAGTGAAATTATGTTATCCCCCCCGGTGACAATCTCAGCGCTCCAAGGCCCCATCGACTCGAATGCCTCGAATTCCTTGGACATGTCATACTCATTATCTTCTTTCAGCCACATTAGGGTCACATTGAAGTCCTCTGGTTTGGTGTCGCCTGATCGCCAGACGGCTTTCGGATTTACGATGCGGCGTACCTGTATGATGTCGACATACACCGGGTCGATGCCTTCCACCGCGGTACCATCCTCATTGGACGCTACATAAAATTTTACTCTCTGACGTCGTGGATATGCTGTATATGGGTTATTGCCCGTAAAACTTGATGTAGTGACCAATTCCTTTGAGCGTGTGAAGAGTGGCACGGTGAAAATACGTTCTGTAGCTACTCCATTGTCACTTTTCTTTGAATATGTGACTTTATAGAGACCATCCTCGTTATCGCCGTGTGTACCTTCTGAGACTATAAAATTACGCCAACCTCTGTCGTTGTCATTAAAATAGGTGTGGTTGACAGTGTACATGTTTTTTGTATCGCTACCGCCTACATTATCTGACAAGCCGATCGAAGGACCATCAATTTGTAATAGTTTTGTCTTGCGAAGCGATAGGAACGATGTCCAGGGACCGTAATATTTATTTCCAGAACCATTAGGGTCCGATGGAGTACCATGATAGTATAGGTCTTTGTTTGTAGTGATGGGATCCCTATGGGTTGATGGGTCGGGATAGTCTTCTGTATCGTTACCCCAAGGCTCCCAGTATGTCTGTTCTGTCAGGTTGTCATTTTCGTAGAATCGTTTTCTGAAGTCCGCATTCTTGATGCTATTCGAAGGCACGCCATGCTTGTATTTGATCTCCTTGTCGTCGGTGCCTATGATTTCTGCACGGAGATAGTAGGAGTCGTCGAGCTCGCCCGACATTTTCACCGTCAGATTCATGTCCTTGTTGTAGAGATAGGATATGAACTGAGGGGAGCTGATGTGCAGACCCACCTTCTCCTTGTAGTCTATGTGCCAGTCGGCGTCGTTTCCGTTGCCTTTGAGCACGAGGGTGAGCTTATAGTGGGCGTTTCGCACGGCATCGTAGTCGGTCGAGGTATTCTGGCCGAGCATGAAGCGGTACTTGATTGGTCCGGAGCTCACGAACTCGTTGTTCGATGAGTTGCGGTAGTATCCCGACACTTCGATATATGTGCCGTAGGGCTTGTGGTCCTTCCATCCTGAAGTGAGGTCGTTCTCGCTCGGATTGGGGTACCATATCTTGGTGCTGTCGTCGGGGTGAGGCTGTTGTTTGTTTTTGCCTGTGCCCTGCATGTTCTCGTAGAAGAATAGCGAACGTGCCGTGTGTGCATGGGCTTTATCGTTGATAGCCTTGTCGGCACCTTCCTCGCCTTTGCCGAGGTAAGGATGTCCGCTGTTGCACACATGGAGATAGTTTGTGGGCAGCAGGTCGGCTATCTGAGCGTCGGTGAGCTCGGGCTGTATGGTTATTTTCTTGCCGTCGGGGTATAGGCCATTGGCGGCGGTATATCTGTTGGCTGATGCTTCTTTGCTGTCGGGCTCGGTCTGGGTGCCGCGCACATCGCCCTCCCATCCGGGACGGTTGGCGTAGCCAAGATATGCCTGCTTGGGAATGTCCTTGATGGCGATATCGTAGATTATCACCTGCACGTTGTCGTAGAGCCGCGATCCGTCGAAGGCCACTGTTACTTTCGAGGCCAGTCGGCGTACCCATGCGTGGAGTTCGGCCACTTTGTTGCTCACTACGATGTGGGAATCGTCGGTCTGCTCGCGGTTGGGGCCGTCGGCCGAGAAAATGCCGAACATCTGGCTGTTTTTGGATATATCGTCGGGATTCCAGTTGAATTTAAGGGCTTTGAGGTCCTCGCGTGTTGTGAATTCTTTTTCCTCGAATTTATCGACGTTCGCTACCGCATATATGAAGTAGCGTCCGGTGGGCATGGTTATGTTGTATGTCACACGGCCGGCTTTGTCGTCGCCCAGTGGTGGAATGGATGTTTTTTCGGCAGGCAGACGGTTGTCGATGTTTTCCTCGTTCTTGATCGAGGCGGGATCGATGGAGAAACTGTCGGCCATCGGGCCCGATTTGGATGCTCCGCTTCGGCTCAGTACCGGATATTTGCACAGGAACGACCCCTCGCTGTCGAAAATCACCATCCACAGCTCGTTGATGTTCTGTATGCTTGTGCCGGCATCGCCACCGGCGGCAGCATCTTCATAGTAGGCACGGCTTTTGAGGTCGACATCGGCTTCATAGCTATACTCCACCGATACATTGATCGTAGACTTGGAGCCGTCTACAACCGGCACTTCATAGCGTAGGTCGTCCTCGCATGCGGCGAGGCATACTAATGCAAGAAGAGCAAGAAGAAAGGATATGTATGGTTTGTACATGCGTTTTGTATTCTGTTTCCTATACTATTAAATATTAAAAGGATCGTCGATAGGGCTTGTTAAGGCTTCGTCGGCAAAGTACTTGCCGGTGAGTACGTTGTAGTAGTACACGTTGTCGGTGGCTACTTCGGTGAATTTGAGCTGTCCGCTACGTGATGTTTCGCCGTCTTTGAGAACCTCGGGTATCACTTCTATAGCCTTGTTGGTGGGAGCGAAGAAGCGGCAGTCGTAGGCGCGGTAGTAGTAATAGCGTCCGCCGTCGACAGTTTTCACGTCGGTTATACCGGTTGCCACGTTGTAGCTGTCGTTGCAGTATGGGTCTACAATCTTATTGCTGTTGTCGGGTCCGTAGTATTGGCCGGCGGTGTAGTCGTAGTAGTAGAGAACGTTGAAATTCTGGTCGGAGATTATGCCGCGGCCAGTCACTGCGTCGAGTCCGGGGTAGGGATTGGCAATCGGAGTCTTTTTGTCGGTATCGTAGTATATGCCGGTCTTTGGGTCGTAGTATATGGTTTTTTCCTTCACATTGCCTTCCAGGTCTTTTTCCTCGATGGTAATGGGGATGTAGCGGTCGGTGTCGACCTCGAGACCGAAACCAGGACGGAGATCGTACTCGGCGTAGGGCACCACCTGCACAGTAACCTTTATTTCATCGACCTTTTTATTGACTTCGAATTTGTACCAGTAGTTGCGGTATATGTCGATGTGCTGTCCATAAGTGTCGAGAAAGTCGATATAATATGGATCGCGACCCGAGTAAGTGACGCAGATCCTTGCCCTGTTCGCCGGGTTGGATGTGCGGTTTATGTGGTAGAATTCGGGCACGTATATGTAGTAGTGTCCGTCGCTGTCCTTAGTGAGTTCCATTGGCACATCCGACTCTCTTTCGCCGAATCCCCAAGGTACCGATACATTGGCCACATAGTCTTTGTCGTACGAATCTTTAACGTATTGGTTCTGGTGGGTCACACCCTTAGGCATGGGCATGGCTGCGGTCTTGTGGCGTGTAATGCACACCGAAGCCATGGGCATGGCAGTATCGTCGCTGTCCCACACTTCGATTTTGGCGAGTGCTCGGAGCAGGTGGAGTGTGCCGAGGGTCTTTAAAATGTTGGGTTCGATCTGTACGTTTTCGAACTGGCTTACACCAAACATCGCTATTTTGTCGCTCTTGGCAAGCACTGGCCCTGGCAGTGTGCCTGAATAGTCGATAGGGTCGACATTGTCGAAAAGTTCGCTGAGTGTGTACTTCGAAAGGTCGGCGGGATACTGATGGCGCCAGTTGGCGAGCACCACAAGTTTCAAGGCTCCGGCGACGTTGATGGTTTCGGCGGTCTCCCTGGCGAGGTCGCATTTGAGGAGATAGCGTTTGGCACTCTCGAAATTATCGCCTATGGGCACAAAGAGAGGATCTGTCACAGTGGCGAGCCATCTGTCGTTGGTATCGTATAGAATCACACGGAAATCCTCGCCGTTGATGTCGATATAGTTCTCGTAGCCTGAGCCGGGATCGTACTCGCCGTCTTGCGGAGCGCGCGAAGCGGTACCGTCGCCCGAATCGAGGTATATGCTGAATGAGAATCCGTCCACCGGTTCGTCATCGGGCATAGGTGTAGGCACCGGTTCGTCGGCCGATGTGCATGCGCCCAATGCGATTGCTGCGAGGATGTATGTTAGAGTTTTCTTTATCACTGTTCTTGATGAGAGATGGTGGTGGAACTATGAATTATCTGATCATAGGGTTATGGGAGGATGTTTAAGTGGGAATTGTGATGCCCGACCGCATTGACGCCCCCGGGTCTTATGCCACCTACAAGTCGGTGTCCTGCAGCACGAGCTTCCAGGAGTTGATGTAGATGTAGGCGTTCATCCAGCGATCGCCCTGGTCGAGGAAGAACACGAGGTCGTATTTGTCCTGGCGGTCGAGGTATTCCTGGTCGTCCATCTTGGCGTAGCTGCCTTTCACCAGCAGCGCGTAGTCAATGAGGGGTATGGAGAGAATCTTCTCGCCTTTTTTGTTGTACACGGTCACATGCACGTCTTTCTGCTGCTCTTTGGTGAGACGGCTGATGGTGTGCGATGCCACGCATGCGCTCATGGTGGTGAGGGGGGCGCGGGTGCCCATTGTCTCCACCGACGGGTCGTCGGGGCCCTGGGGCCATGTCACACCTGCGGTACCGCTCATGGTGGTGTGGGCGTAGTAGGTAATGGTCTCGTCGTCGAGGAGGTGGTTGTCCCAATCCATGGAGCCGTTTGCGGCAGTGATGGTGAAGGTGTAGTCATCTTTATTCACCGGCTCGCCCGAGAGGTGCTGGAGCACGATGTTGACTTCGTTGGTATTCTTGATCAGGGGTACGGTGACAATGTGTGTGCCTTCGTCCTCGGGGAAGTTGGCCACGTCGACATGACCATGGTAGAGGCGGTTCATGTCGGAGCGCACTGTGCCGCCTGCATGGCCGTCCTCGTGGTTGCGGGCCATGGTGCATGTGAGGCCGGTGTGGTGCGAGGCTTCGGGCACGGTGAAGTGGGGGCCTACACCTTCTCCGCACCATGCAAGGAGCTTGTAGTTGCCGGGTGCGATGCCGTCGACATCCATCAGGTAACCGTCGGCTTTGAGGGCGTCGCCGCTCTCGCTGCGCTGCCATACTATATCGCCGCTTTCGGGGTCGACGATGTAGAGGGTTACTGCGTTGACCTCGTTGGGGAAGGCGTCGGCAAAGTGTAGATTCCAGTCGAAGCGGAAGCGCACCTTGTAGTGCGGGTCGCAATCGCCTTCGTAGTCATAGATGAGAGAGTCGCAGGAGCCGAGCGTCATGGCTGCGAATGCCATGATGGCTGCTGCAAATCTACGTGCGATATGGTTGGCTTTCATATTGGGCTGACTGTCCTTTTTAAATTATGAATTGGGTATTATGAATTATGAGTTGTGCCTTCGGCGATAATGATTGAAAAAAAGATTGGTTGCCGTCGGCGCTATGAAGAAGAGGGTTTCATCTTTAATTTTTTAATTATGAATTATGAATTGTAATTGAAAAAAGTGAGAAAAGATAGCCGGGAGCCGGTGCACCCGGCTATCTTTCGGTGTTAGATTATGAGAGAGTGATTAGAGTTCGATGTTCTGCTGAACGATCTTCCAGGAGAGGATGTTGATCTTGGCTGCGAGAGCGAAGCGTTCTTTCTTGGGATCGTCGGGGATGATCTCTTCTGTTTCGTCGTCGCCTTCGATGTCACCGGGTTTGAATACACCGTGGCCAAGGCTGAGAACTTTCGAAACATTGAGCTGGTACCAGTGGTTACGTACGATACCGTAGTTGCCTTCTTCTTCAACCTGGTAGTTCTTGGTCTGGTTGGTGCTTACAAGGTGCTCGATGGGCACACTGTAGAACATTGCACCGCTGCGGAATGCAGTTGCGGTAGAAGTGGCGTTGAATGCGGCGAGTTCCTTGTTCACATCTTCTACAGTTGCAGGTACGAGGCGGTCGCCTTCCTTCCAGCCTTCGGGCTTCTTGTAGAGTACTACGTCATCTGCGGGTGTATAGGTGATTACGATTTCGCCGGTAGCACCTTCAGCAGGCTTTGTCCAGTCGCAGGTGAAGTCAGCAGCTGTAAGAGCATCGTATTTGTATTTCTCATGAGTGATAGTGGTAGTGGAACCATCGGGATTTTCGACTTCTTCTGTAGTTGATTCAACGAGTTCTTCGTTGGTCCAATACTGGAGACCGTTGGCAGCGAGGAGCTTGCCAAGAACGTAGTTCATGTACTGATCTTTCTTGAAGTAGAGACCGTTGTATTCCACGAGTTCGAGCTCTTCGGTGCAGGCTGCGTCAGCGTATACGCGGGCTGTGATAAGCACCTGAGTTACCTTGGATGGAATGAGGGTGTGGTCTTCGTCGCTTACACGGATTTTGGTGTAGTCGTTGGTAGTCTCATAGCCGTAGATGGCCTTGGAGGGGTCATTCTTGGCCTGAGGGAAGGTGCTGTAGGTGAGACGCGATTCGTTGGGGTCGTAGCTGAGCGATTTTGCCCAATAGCTGCGGTAGAATTCGGGGTGGTTCCAACCTTTCCAGAAGTCGGTTGCAGCGAAGCCATCGAGATTCTTGGAGAGGTAGCTGGCGGGTTCCTGACCTGTGAGGCCGTAGCCGAGAATCTTCACGTATACAGTTTCCGAAGCGGAAGGTACGCCCTCTACGTTTCCATTGCTGCTGTTATCTGCGCCGGCGATAGTCACGTCAACGGGGAAGACGCCATCCTTATTGAGAAGACCGGTGAGCTGGAACTTAGCGGCAAGACGCTCTACATAGATTTCTACAGCCTTATCATTTACATCATCAGGCTTGGGAACTTCGGTGAGGAAGTCGGAGTCTTTAAGCTTGGTGGCGTAGTAGTGGGCGTTGTCGTAGCGAGTCTGGTCTTCTGCATCGAGGAACGATGTTGTGCTCATCACGAAGTTATCGCCGGTGAGGATGGAAAATTCGCGCATGCGAGTCTCATCCATGCTCCAGTTGTTTGCTTCGACAGTCGATGCGAAGTTTGCGGGAGCATTGAGAACGGTGATGACGTAGGCAGGAAGATTGTTTTTAGAGAGATTGCGGAGCACGAGGGTGTTGGTGCCCATATACTCGATGTTGGGAGCATCGTTGCCGGTGCCGGCCTGCCAGATGTTGGTGCGAGTCAGGAAACGACCGTCTTTGTCGTAGAAGAGGAAGTCAGCGCTGTTTATAGCGTGCTCGTCTTCGTTGCCGAATACGTAGTCACCTTCTTCTGCGGGATCCTGTGGTTTGCCGGTCTCATCATAGCCTGCAGCACGGCTGCGTGCGCTGTTTGCGTCGGTGATGTTGACGTTGAGGTACAGGGTAGTACCATCTCCTTCTCCAGGGGTGGGAGCCGGGGTGGGCTCGTCGGAGGAGCAAGCCGCGAAGGAGAGTGCGGCGAAGCCCATCATCAGATAAGATAATTTGTTCATACTAAAATGATTGGTTGATATTGTTTGTTGATTGAAAATTCAATGGATGTATATATTTTTGCGCCTTAGGGGGGGTAATCGGCGTCCTGCGGACGCCCCTGTGGCGGGGGATCGGTGCCGGGCACATCTCGCTGCGCTTCGATGTACCCGGTTATGGGTTAATCGGCGTCCTGCGGACGCGGTGCGGAGCCTCTGTCGGGTGGGCTACATCGGTGTCCTGCGGACGCGGTGCGAAGCCTCGGTCGGCCTATGCGAGAGCCTACTTTTTGGGCTGAATGAGGTAGGTGACAGGATGGTAATCGCGGATAGCCTCTGCTGTGGCGATAGGGTTGTCGAGTCCTTCCATTCCTGCTTTCTTAGCACTCTCGAACAGGGCGATGGCGCCTTTCATGTCGCCACGCTTGGCTGCGAGGATGCCACGTGCATAGTCGGTGAGAGGAGAGTTGCCGGCCTTGAGGAGATGGCTCTGGGCCTTGTCGAGCTGACCTTGCTGCAGCTCGATGTTGGCAGCGTTGAGGTTGAGCATCGGGTCGTCGGGGTATACTTCGACCGCTTTCATGAATACATCGCAGTACTCATGCGAGCCTTCGGGGTACGACTGTGCAAGGGTGTAGAAGTCGACGGCGCGGAGTCGCGAGGGGTCGGCGGCATATGCACGCTTGATGTCGGCCAGCGAAGTGTAGACCTTGATGGTGTACTTCACGTTGTAGTCGGAGTGGCGCAGCCAGGGGTATATCTCCTTAAGGATAAGGCGGTAATCCTCGGGGTAGCGTGTCTGTATAGCCAGATTCTTGTTGTCGAAGCCGAGGGGACCGTCGATGATCTCGAGGATTTCGGGACGGTGGCTTATGTCGAACTGCATGGAGTCGGTGATGTAGCGGCGTAGGCCGGCCCAGTCCTCGGGCTCATAGCTCGATGTCACGGTAGTGTCGGGGAACTTATACAGGTCGCGGACATAGCGGCGCAGGGTCTCGGTACGGCCCATGGCCAGGCGCACGTTGTTGTCGTAGGGGCCTTCGGGCGAAGCGAAACCTTTGATGTGTACCCGGGTGATGGTGGCGTCGGTGTCGCGGCGCACGTACTCGATGGAGTTGATGATCTTGTCGAGCTCGTGGCGGTTGTTCATGTAGTTCTCCTTGAGTTCGGTGCGGTTCACCACAAAGGTGATGAATGCGCTACCCTCGATATTCTTGGTCACGGGGCCTGCATCGACCGGGGGCGCGAACACGAAGGGCGCTTCGAATGCCGGGCGTGTGACGTCGATCTTGGCCATTGGCACCATGCCGTTGGGCGATGGTCCGGCCATTGGCTCGGGCTTGTCGCAGCAGTTTGCTGTTGCGGCGCGCATCTCGAGGGTGCAGTGGTCCATCCAGGGGAGCATGTCGAACTCGCGGTCGTACTGCACGCGTGCGGGCTTTCCGGCGCGATATATGTCGGCGTCGCCACCGTCGAGGAATCCATTGCGCAGATAGTGGTACCAGCGGTTGCGTCCGGCCACGGTGATGGGCTCGAGTTCGAGGCTGTCGGTGCGTCCGGCGGCCATGAGCACGGGTGTGAGTATCATCTCGCGGTCGCGCGGCAGGTCGAATGCCGATGGGTCGATGGCGATTTTCACCCGTACGCGGTGAACTGTTTCATCCACCGATACGTTGAGATTGGAGAGATTGATTGTGGTGCTGTCGGCACGCATGTCGAAAGCCCATGTGGCCTGAGCGGCGATGGCCGCTGCGGCAGAAATGCTGAGTATGCGTTTGATGGTCATGACTATGGCGTGCTTAGAAAAGATATATAATGTTGATGGCGGCTTTTGTCGGGCCGAAGTAGTTGTGGGGAGTGTTCTCCTTTATTTTCTTTCCGCAGTCGGCGCAGCGGTATGTATCGTAGCGCGAGTAGATCCATCCGATGCCGATTTCGGCTTCGATGTTCCAGTGGCGGTCGAGAATCCATGAGTAGCCATATGCCACACCGGCACCGGCCATCCATCCCTGACGGCGATGGTCTTTAAGCTCCCGGAAATCCGTGCCGAGGAATTTGAACGGAAGGTCCATGTGGCCGAAGTTGAACTGTCCGCCGAGCACATGGGCGCCCACAAAGTGGCCTGCGAACCGCTGGCAGAACCAATAGCGGCCCTCGGGCTGGATCACCCATTGCTTCCACAAGTGGTTGTTCACTTTCCAGGCGTTGAGCTGGCCCGAAAGATCGATTGTCCATTTGGGAGCGACCCCAACCTCCACTCCAATGGAAGGTGTGAGAACAGCGTCGTAAAGAAGATTCGTTTTCAATGCCACATCCTGACCGTGGGCCGGAAGCAGGGCTATGAGGAATAGCGGGCCAGCGGATTTTTCCAGTTGGTGAGCGATGATGTCAGGCGTATAGTGTCGC
>CAJUOB010000017.1 GCA_910587915.1 uncultured Muribaculaceae bacterium
ACTGTCGGGACAATCGTCAGGGCGTTCAAGGCTATGGGCGTACCCGCAGCATTCTCTTTCGGTGGTGTATCTCTGTCACTTTGCTGAGAATATCCCCCCCCCCGCACTTCTTGCATTTTTGCACCTTCAAAACCTTCCCACCACCATCGGAAGGTTTTCTTTTTAAATGCAGACTTATATCCACTGAAAAGAAAATCACACCGTACATTTCAACATAGTTCGGTACTGCCGATTGTGCAAACAACCACCATAACACCGCAACTTCTATTGAAGTCGCTCTTTGTTCCGCCCGATGGGAATAGTGTCAGTCGAGGACGAAGAAAAACGGCTACGATGAGTATAGTCACCATAGCCGTCCATTTGTTTTTTCGTTGGTAGAAATCTGATGTCAGAGTGGGCAGCTCCATCCGTGCAGTGGCAACACGGAAATTACGCCATCCGGAAATTCCTTAGCTCATTAGGGAAATTTCCGAGCCGCATTGCCAAGTCAACGCTGAAAATATCCCGAATGAGCCAAAGGAGCGCCCCCTTTGGAATCCCCTTAAGTCAGATAAATTATTTATCCCGAATTTCTACGATAGGAACAGTCCTTTCTAATCCTGCCCTTGTGCCATACTTAAAAACACCAATCTGCTTTGCACATTTTCCGGAAGGGATTTTGATTATCTGATCATCGTAATACGAGTTATTCCCATCATTTAGAAAAAGAACCGTAACACCAGTTGCCACTAACGTACCATGTTCAAACTCTTTCGCTAAAGCATCGCCTGAATCCAATACTTGAAATACCTCAAAAGAATTACAACTAACGCAATCTCCTTCTGTTTCAAATATGGTTATTCCATCGTCAGTAGCGTTTCCTTTAGAAGCCATCAATGCGATTAAAATCATTAACACTACGCCAGTAACAACACCTGCGCTAAAAATTAGTATTTTTTTACCCATATCAATTATTTGAAAAGTTCTTTAATCTGTTTAGTTACATGATTTACAACACCATTCATATCTCAATTCCATCCCATCCAAGTCCCCAAGCACCTCTACATGATGCGATGGGTTTACCTGTCATGTAGTCAACAAAGTTGACACTAATCACAGATTCCTCATCATTTTGAGAAGCAGAGAAACGAACAAGCAATAACTGACTTTTTTGAATTGGAGAAAGGTCGATTATACGCTCATCTCCGACCATTTCAAGCCTTGTATCTGATACTGCATCATAAATCTTCACTTCTATATCCATAAGAGTAACAGACCCATTATAACTTGTCACATCTGTTAGCGATGCGTATTCATATTTATCCAATTCGGCAGAATTAGAAACGACAGTCCTACTTGTAGTGCACCCGACCAAAATAAGCAAAACAATGCACGGCAGTGCAATCTTCAGAAGATACGATAGACTTAGCCTTTGGACAAATATGTTATAGGTCTTCACCATTTGCTCTATTGTATTCATTATCGTAGAACATCGTTATGTAATATTTGCCGTACATCTCAGAAATCATAAACCATACAGGCTTCTTTGAGCACAAATCCATCATATACTCAAACGATAGATTAACTAGTTCTTTCTGAACAGCTTCTGTTGGATTCTCAAGTTGTTCTGGTGTAAATTTTGCCGTAATCACGGGAAGCAGCTTTTCTCTAATAGCCACAGAATCTGATAATTCCTGAGGTTGCTGATAGAATATCGCCTCATATCGTTTGTTTTTGACGGAGATATTATAGGAAATATCCTCATCATCAGGTATGGTGTAATCTTGCAACGATAAATATTTAGGATTTTTCTCAAACTGTCTACAAAGATTATTAAATCGTATCTGTATAGAGCGTTCGTCAACAGTATTAACATCACAAACCATTATACGACAAACTTTATCGCCATTGGTGGCAACGTAGACGCGTACACCCATGCCATTGAATGTTCCTTCCAGAGCTTCATTGTTGTATGGACTTGTCTTGAATCCTTTTGTTTTGAGCTTCTTCACCATTTCAGACCTACTGCCGTCAATAGGGATTCCCAAGAACTTAGTGACATCGGATTGAGCAAAAACACAGACCGATATTAAAAGTGATGTAATAATTGAGAGGATATGTTTCATAATCAAGTTTTAAATTTCTTCCATTAACGTATTTACGACAAAGCGTGGAACTGCAATGCCACGTTCTAAGTCGGAGGTCGTAGGAAGAACCCTTTTAAGAGAAATGGTAATAGCAGCCCACGCCGTAAGCGTGAGAACCACTATGCACACTCTCTTAAAAAGTCTTGAATTTCCTACGTTCCCGACTTCGAGATGAGCATAACGCTTCTTATTTTCAAAAAAGTCTTGGACAGAGTTGCCTCTATCCAATCGCAAAGTTAGGTAAAATCCTTGACATCAACAAATAGAATTTGCACCATTGATTGTAAGATTGGATATAGTCGTGCAAAAAATAAAGTCCATGCCAAGCGACATAGACTTTTCTCTTTTCCCAAGCGTCTTATTACATTGAGAAACCAATCGTACCGAGGCTGTCAACAGCTGCTTTCTTTTGGCGGTCAAGCACATAGAGATACTTTTCCGTCTTGATATTCGCTCCATTGTCAAATATGTCCACGACAAAGGAGTGGCGTGAGCAATCCCACGATATGAACTTGTTTATTCCTGCCGCCTTTACCCAGCGTTTGAGATGTCTGTCACACGCTCCATATTCGGGGATATTGAATATTTTCTCAGTGTGGTTATACGGTTCTGTCGGCTTTCCAATCAGAGCCATCAAGTCATCGCTGAGAGGAAAGACAACGACACTGTGTGCGCGATGCCCCTCGACTTTCTTCTGCTGAAAGCGCAGTGTCTTTGTTGACATATCAACATTGCCATACGTCAATAGTTCCGATATAGCGGCATTAACCAATTTCATTTCTATCCATTTCGGGTGCAAGGGACACCCGATTTCCTTGAATAGAGCTGTATCTTTCAAAGATGTAGCTTGATGCCGGCCATCAGGCTCCGAGGCGTACTCGGTCCGTATATATATCCCGAATCTCGGAGCGAGCCCTGATCGAAATCTCGCTGATAGCTATTGAAGATATTCATGATGCCTGCGCTGAATTCCAGACAAGCCGTCTTATACACCTTCAGTTCATAGCTCAATTTGGCATTGGCATCGAAGAATCGCGGAGTATTCACAGCCTTATCCACAGGTGTGCCCGAGCCGGCCAGGTGCTGAACCAGCATCGATCCGGTATAAGTGCCCGACACAGATGCGGTGAACGCCTTCGTTATATTATACGAAGCTGTGAAGAAACCATACACATCCGGTGTGCGGAACATCTTTTTCACCGGAGCGACTTCAGGATCCTCGCTCCAATATTCAAGCTGCTTATAGCGGCTGCTCTGCCATGTCGCGCCAAGCTGTATCATCCACTTGGGCCATACAAGGCGTAGCTCGGCATTTACGCCGGCCACGCGAGCACCGCCGCCATTATAGCGTTCCTGCACGGCATTACCATTGGCATCGGTATGATCGAGAAGACGCAATGCAAACACATCGCGCAGGTCGGTATAGAAACCTTCGATCATAAGATTGGCCTGAACATCGCCGAAACGCTGATAGAAATCGGCCGAGGCGCTCACACTGTTGCTGCTCTCCTGCTTAAGATCGGGAGCGAGAATAGTCACGAGACGCTCGCCGCCGACTATGGCGATATGGAAATCCTCGTCGTAAGCCTGAGGCGAACGGAAGCCGGTGGAATACGACAGACGGAAATTCATGCGGTCCGACGGATTGAAGCGTATGTTCACTCGCGGCGACACTATCGGGTTGTGTATCATCGAGTGTTTGTCGAGGCGTGCGCCGATAAGGAAACCCCAGCGGTCGGTACGCCATTCATTCTGAGCATAGGCACTGTATATATTCACCTTCTGACTTATGTCGTGATCATAACCAACAGTTATGTCATGCAGATAATTATGACTGTACTCCACACCGCCTATAAACTCAGCCGGCATGAACAGCACCTTCCGGAACGACTGAGTCCACTGCGCACCGGCAGTAGCCGTGAGGTCGTTTGTACGACCATAGGCATCAGGGTCCATATCGCTTCCATAGTAGCTCTTGCGGCGTATGCTCTGAAGAGCGGTAAATACGTTGAAATGACGGTCGCGCTCACCCGACCACCAGTCGAATGCCACCTCACCTCCATGATTATTATGCTCCACTTGCTCGGCTACCATGGCCATGTGAGGCGGATTGTCGAGATCGTCGCCACCGCGGCGATACTCATGGGTTGCATGATACTCCACATTAAGGCGCGTATCGGACGTAAACCGCATATTGCTACGCGCACCCAGTGTCTGGCTTTTCAATTCCGGCACCTCGGTAAAGCCATCGCCATCGTGGTCGTAGCCATCGCGGCTACGGCTCTGGCCATACACAGTAAGTCCGATTTCATTGTTATGGCCCACCACCGAGGCATTGAACGTAGTATTGTTATCCAGAGCACCGCTTATACCCATCGACATCAGCGTATGGCTCACTTCAGCATAATTTGCCGTAGGATCTTTTGTTATGATATTCACCGTGCCACCGATGGCCGAAGAGCCGAAAAGGGCCGAGCCGCCACCTCGCATCACCTCAACACGGTCTATCATATTAGCCGGAATCTGTTCAAGGCCATAAACACCGGCAAGTGCCGAAAATACCGGGCGTGAATTCATAAGAATCTGCGAATAGTGTCCATCCAGACCATTGATTCGAACCTGCGTGAATCCACAGTTCTGGCAATCGTTCTCCACACGCACACCGGGCTGATAGCACAGACCGTCGGCAAGCGATGGCGCATCGACCAACCGGAAAAGCCGGTCGTCGACCACACTCACCAACGCCGGGCTATGCCGCCTCTTAAGCTCACTTTTCGAGCCGGTCACCACCACTTGATCGAGCATCATGGCGTCGGGTGCAACCTCGAAGTTAAGTTCTGTTGTCTGTCCGGCCTTCAGACTGACAGTGCGTCGCTCGGTCACATATCCGGTATAAGATGCCTCGACCACATACTCGCCAGGTTTAAGATGGCGCAGCACAAAATGGCCCGATGCATCGGTTGTTGTTCCAACTTTCAGCGAAGGAATAGTTACTATATAGAACGGAATATGCTCTCCGGTCTCCTTGTCAATTACATGACCGCTAAGATTGGTATCGGCGCTCTGAGCCTGCACCAACAAGGTCGATACTATAAGAAGCATCGACAAAAAATATTTTATCATAGAATTATATTTTACAGATTAAGAAATGCGATAGTCTCAAGCTGCCACAGGGGGCGCCCGTCCACTTCCTATATCTGTAAAATCATACTTGTGCCATGTACGGAGTCGGAATTCCGGTCGTACCCGCTGCATCCTCACACCGGGAACAGCAATAGGAGCCGATAGCTCCATCGAAGCCATCGCAGCATTTAGCTGAGAAATCCCCAAAAAGCCGACGTCGGAATGCGAGTGATGCGATCCCGGCATATAGGGATGGGAATGGACCTCAACATGGCCATCTATCAATTGGTGGCTATGCACAAAAAAGGTGTTTCCGCAAAAAAACAATGCGAAAAGCACCAATAGAAACCATGCTTTTTTCCTTGTGCGACTGTCCATACCTATTCGAGCCGCAAAAGTACATAAAATACGCGAACTACACAAACACGCCCGTCAACGACGCGCCGTTCCGATATCGATACCCCTTTTCGCAAGGCATTCGAAATCGGGAGTCCGCAGCCCTGCACGCGACAATGCCACGCCCTCGTTGTAGTCGTTCACATACATCCGCAACGGTGCCTCATAGCCGTAATCAGTCAATGACGATGATGGCTCATATACTCCTGCCGATACATCGCCGAGCGACATCAACGTGTGGAAAGCACTGTGGCTCGACGACACATCGCGGTCCGCATTCGACCGGGCGGCTGCATAGCGGTCGGGATGCTCCGATATATATTCCGGCGACATCCACAGAACCATAGGCACATGCAGTTGCCAGTAGGTAGGGGTCGGCGACGCATGCAGGAAGCGGTTGCGCCCATCATCAAATATATCCTCGCCATGATCGGCAAGATACAGCATCGATGCCGGACGCCCCGAGAGCTCGAGCACACCGGCAATACTGTCGAGCACTGCGTCGACATACACTATGGAATTATCATAGGCATTTATCAGCTGGGACCAGTTCGACTTGTCGGCCTGCATGTCGGAAACCGGCTCGAAAAAATCGAAATCTTCCGGATAGCGCTCCTTGTAGTTGAAGTGCGAACCATAGGTGTGCAACACCGCAAACAATGGCCGGTCCGCATTATCGCGCACAAATTCCGACAACGCACCGACAAGTTCCATGTCGTGATGATCGTGTCCATCATCGACCAGAAAATCGACCACATCGGCCTCATTGCCGAAAAAATCTATCAGCGAACCATTGTGCTGCTGGTTCGAGAGCCATGCCGTGCGGTATCCACCTTCACCAAATGCAGAAATAACACTTTTAACACTGTAGATGGAATCGCCAAACATACCTGCACCAAGATGCGACAGCATCAGCGGCACGCTTTTATGTGTGGTATTGCTTTCCGATAGCGCCTTCCCGAACGACACCAGCCCCTCGCGACGCGACAGCCGTGGATTCGTTTCACGCTCATAGCCATTGAGCTGCCAATTGTCGGCCCTCGAAGTCTCACCCACCACCAGCACCACCACCGGCGGCACAGAGTCTGCCACCGCAGTAGTTCCAAAATGGAATGCGGCCGAACTTTCATAGTATTTCACCGATTGCTCAGTGCGGTAAGCGGCAACGCCCATGTTATAGCACACATTCACAGGAAAGAGCTCCCGCTCAGCCTTATATCCTCCCGGCATGAAAAATGCAGCAATAAAAGCCACCAGTCCGACGCCGCCCATAGCACCACCTGCCATGGCCGCCGCTTTCCGCTCACCGTGGTCCGTATACCGTTTTCGGGCACAAAGCACTATACCCACCACTATAGGCGGCAGATACAACAGACACACCACCGCAATGGCTTCGCCGAGGTTGCGCAGCAACTCACCTGCCTCATGGGCGTTGGTGGTCACTACGTTGAGAAACATGTCTATCGCAATGATAGATTCCCCGTAAAGATACAGCAACACTATCTGGAATGCACACAGCACCATCACAGGAATAAGGAAAAGAGCCGTGCGCCCGGCCTTGCGGCTCCATGCCATAAGCAAAAGGTATATGCCGGCCGGCAGCGCCACATTGGCTATGCGGGCGGCAACGCTATAGTACTGCTCGGTAATATCGAGCGCTACATTAGGTATAATCAGCAATACCGGAAGCACCCACATGAGGGCTGCCGGAAGTCTATCGTGAGTTTTCATCAGAATGCTTCATTGATATTGAATATAAAACCGGTCTGATGCTTGCCGAAACCAAGATCGAGACGCACATTGACTCTTTTCTTGAACTCCCAGCGATAGCCGATACCGTAATTTGGCAAAATCTTGCGCATCTGTATGGCCGAGAATTTAGGAAAAACAGTTCCGGCACCGACCCACGCCACAAGTCCATTACGTCGCCACACATGCTGGCGCAATTCGAGGCACACATCAATTTCCGACTTGTCGCGGTAGCGCCCTTCGAAATATCCGCGCATATTGTCGCTTCCACCGAGGGTCGACAGCAAGCCCCACGGCGTATTGCCATAAGTCAGGCGGCTATGCACCTGAAATGCCACAGTAGCATCACGCCATGCATGGTGATAGAATGCGAAAGTGAGCTCCGACAGGGAGAATGCATATCGGTTGAGCAGAAAGCGTGGATTGAAACGCTGGTCGAAGCGGAAGAACACACCACGCGAGGCATTGGTCAGGAAATCACGAGTGTCGTACTGCAGCGTAAATCCCACTCCGAGATTGAACGTGCGGTCGTCCTCTCCCTCCCATAGCCATGGCTTGTCGAAATGACGGCCGTTTATATAGTCGAACGTAGCGAGTGGTCCCAGATAGAGATTCTTGGCCAACCGGAAAATCCAACACACCTCTGCCTGTGAATTCAGATATTTGTATTTCGACTCATTTTCATCATTCACATTGTTATCGTAGCCTATTCCCCAGAACTTAGTGGCCACCGACGAAAAGTTCACATCATACTGCAGGCGCGATATGTCGCGGGGCGCTATATGTGTGCCACGTACACCGAGTTTGAAGAACATGCTCGTTGTCGCATCGAAATATATCGACACGTCCGACGGCGGCAAGTCAGCAGTCACCGTATCCGTGCGGTACACGCCGGCAGCCACAAGGCCTATGCCGAATTTTGTGTCGCTCGAATAGTGTGGGCCACCGATGAAACTGATGTCGAATTTCTTGTTTTCCTTAGGTTTATTCGATTCTTCGAAATAATTCACAATCTTACCGATCAGACCACGGTGAAGGAAGTCGCGGCGCACCGTGTCGGTAGCCAGTGAATCCACATCACTTGCGGCTGTCGCACAGAAGGATGACAGTATAATCGATGAATAGAGTATGGCAAACCGTATGTATCGCATAATGATGAATGTCTTGCAATATTAACAAAAAAAACCTAATTTTGTTACGGCCAAACTCTATTTTATCCAACTTTATGGTCCAATCAGAAACAATCGACAACGCCATCTGCCGAATGCTCGCCGAACTCGCGGCCGCATACGGCGTGAAGCATGTGGTAGTATCGCCCGGAACACGGTCGGCACCGCTGGCTGTCACTCTGCATCGATCCGATCATTTTGTCATGCACACTGTCATCGACGAACGATCCGCGGCATTCATGGCTCTGGGAATGGCTGTGGCCACAGCTACCCCTGTCGTGCTGATCTGCACATCCGGCTCGGCCATGATGAACTATGGTCCGGCCCTCGCCGAAGCATATTACCGTCGTGTTCCTTTGATTGTAATCACTGCCGACCGACCCGAACGATGGATCGACCAGCTCGACAGTCAGACCATGAGACAATCGGGAGCTCTCGGCGCTGTGGTACGTCGTTCGGTCGACATACCTGTAGCCGCAGCCATCGACCGCGCCTTGTTCGACCTTGCCAACCGGCAGGTCAACGAAGCTTTCGACACAGCCATATCGTTGCCTCAGGGCCCGGTCCACATCAATGTGCAGCTCGATGTTCCGCTTACGGCCATGAGCACGTCGGCACCTCTTTTCGCAGCCCGACGCATTGTCACGCTCCGCCCTACACCCTCGGCCTCCGATCCTGAATTCGACAATGTTGTCGAATACTTGCAAGGAAAAAAAATTGCCGTAGTTTGTGCCGGCACAACACTTTGCGAGCGTAGTGGTCTCCAAGCTTTGGCCAATGCAGGCATTCCGGTTCTCACAGAAATACAGTCCAACATAGCCGGCGGCTTCAATATCGGAAGCTTCGACCGCATGCTCGACTCGGCCCCCGGCATTATTCCCGAGGTGATTGTAAGCATTGGTGGAAGTCTGGTGTCAGCCCGTCTCAAGCGATGGCTCCGCTCCATCCCCGATCTCATGCACATCACCGTAGGCTACGACGATAATGCCACCGACACCTTCGGGCATCTCGCAGCCAGAATCGAATGCCAACCCGGGATTTTCGTCGATGTACTAAAACGCTGCAATCCGTCGCAGGATTTTATAGCAGCCTGGTCGGACTTCTACACCACCGCACAATGCCGCTCCAATGCTACAGTAGCCGATAACCCATTGCTCGATGCTCTTGCCAACATTGCACGGACATTCCATGGCGACGTGCATGTGAGCAACGGCTCGGCCATACGCTACGCGCAGATGCTCCCGTGGATCGCAGACAACATTGAGTGCAACCGCGGCATAAGCGGCATCGACGGATGCACATCCACTGCCATCGGTGCAGCCATCGCATCAGGCAATCCCACTATGCTCATCACCGGCGACATGAGCGCTGCCTACGACGTCGCAGCCCTCGGAGCTGCCCAACCACCGGCCGGCTTCCGTATAGCGGTGCTCGACAATGCCGGCGGCGACATATTCCGCAACATCAGCGCGACTGCCCCACTGCCCGAGCTCGACCGATACTTCGTGGCCAAGCCTCGGCTGCCGCTACAGCAACTTGCCCATGCATATGGTTACACCTATGCCGAATACGACTGCTGTGCTCCCGATGCCAGTACTATCCTAAAATTCGCCGGCGACAACCCCACACCGGCAATACTCAGAATAATTATAGACCCGAAATACACAGCTCATCTACTGTAGATTATGGAAACTACCAATCAGCCACGTAAATGGCAGACAATCAAGGAATATTCCGATATTCTCTTCGATTTCTTCGAAGGTATCGCCAAGATAACCATCAATCGTCCTGAAGTGTACAACGCTTTCCGGCCACAGACAAACGCCCAGATTCTCGATGCCCTCGCCTACTGCCGCGACACCCCCGAAGTCAGAGTTGTGGTTCTCACAGGCGCAGGCGACAAAGCTTTCTGTTCAGGCGGCGACCAACACTACAAGACTCACGGCGGATACCGTGATGCAGATGGCACTCCCCGCCTCAACGTTCTCGACATCCACAAGGCCATTCGCTCGCTTGTCAAGCCGGTGATAGCCATGGTCAACGGCTACGCCATCGGCGGCGGCAATGTCCTACAGGTGGTATGCGACCTTTCCATAGCCTCCGACAACGCCCGCTTCGGACAGACCGGACCAAAGGTAGGCAGCTTCGACGCAGGCTTCGGCTCCTCGTACCTCGCCCGATGTGTAGGTCAGAAAAAAGCACGCGAAATTTGGTTCCTTTGCCGCCAGTACACCGCAGCCGAAGCGCTCGAGATGGGTATGATAAACAAGGTGGTGCCTTTCGACCGCCTCGAAGATGAAGTCGTGGACTGGTGCAAGACCATAATGATGCGTAGTCCCTTCGCCATCCGTATGATCAAGCGCGCGCTCAATGCCGAGCTCGACGGACAGCACGGCCTCATGGAATTTGCCGGCGACGCAACTCTCATGTACTACCTCATGGACGAAGCTCAGGAAGGACGCAACGCATTCCTCGAAAAACGCGATCCCGACTTCGACCAGTACCCACAGTTCCCGGGCTGATATGCTGCAGGCTGAGTGGGCGCCCTACCGCCTCTTCTTCCGCTTCGAGGCCCGTACTTCGAGGCAAGTGATGACATATAAGGACACATACTTCGTGCGAGTGTCCGACTCAGACACACCATCTCGCATTGCCATTGGCGAATGTGCCCTCTTCCGTGGACTGTCGGCCGACGACCGGCCCGACTACGAAGAACTCCTATCGCAGGCATGCAGCAATCCGGAGCAAGCACTCAATAGCCCCTGTAGCTCTATCCGCTTCGGTTTTGAGACGGCTCTCGGGCTGCATGGCAGCGCCGCATCCGACTGGCAGCGCGGACTATGTGGCATACCCATCAACGGACTTGTGTGGATGGGCGACAAAGCCACCATGCGCGCACGCATAAAGGAAAAACTCGACTCCGGTTTCCGCGTGCTCAAACTCAAGATCGGCGGCATTGCATTCGACGATGAGGTCGACCTCCTACGCGAGGTGCGACGGGCATTCAGTCCCGACGATCTCGAGGTACGGCTCGACGCCAACGGAGCGTTTACCCCCGAAAACGCCCTGACCAGACTCGATACCTTGGCTCAATTCCACATCCATTCGCTCGAACAACCCGTCAAGGCCGGCCAGACAGAAGCCATGGCACGAATATGCGCCGAAAGCCCCATACCTATCGCACTCGATGAAGAACTCATCGGTCTGCGCACGCCCGAGGAGTCGGAACAGCTGCTAAGCGACATCCGCCCGGCATATATCATCCTCAAACCATCGCTTTGCGGTGGCTTCAAGGCCTCAGGCACATATATAGATGCAGCCCGGAAGCTCGGCATCGGATGGTGGGCCACTTCCGCGCTCGAATCCGATATAGGGCTCGCCGCCATCGGATCATGGCTTTCATCCGGATTCAACATCGACATGCCGCAGGGACTCGGTACAGGCCAGCTATACACCAACAACATCCCCTCACCTCTCCATATGGCCGCCGGCGCACTCCACTACGATCCGGCAGCCTCATGGGGAAATGTTGACTTCCTGCCATGGCGACGCTGAGCGAATTTCTCGCCGAATGGCATTCTCCCGATCAGTACGTGCAAGCGCATACATCGGGTTCTACCGGCACTCCCAAGCCGATACGGCTGCTGAAGGCCGATATGCAACTATCGGCACGAGCTACAAATTCATTTTTCAGCATCGGCGAGCACTCGGTGCTGGCATCTCCGCTTAGTTTCGGCTACATCGCCGGAAAGATGATGGCCGTACGAGCCATCGAGGCTCATTGTGCCCTCGTACCGCTGCCGGTGAGCAACCGAATCGAGCTCCCCGACACCTTGCCACACGTCGATCTTCTCCCCATAGTACCCTCGCAGATCGAATCCCTGCTTGCACAGCCCGCTTATGCCGCACGCATATCCCATGTTCTCGTAGGCGGAGCTGCCCCATCGCCGACTCAATGCTGGGCCCTGACCGACGCCGGATACAGGGCATACATCAGCTTCGGCATGACAGAGACCTGCAGTCACGTGGCACTGGCACGTGCCGACGACACTACACGCACTTTCCATGCCATGCCGGGCATAAGTTTCAGCACCGACTCGCGCGGATGCCTCGCCATCGAGGCACCGCACTTCTCTTTCAGCCGATTGCAGACAAACGACGTAGTGCAGCTCATCGATTCCACATCGTTCCGCTGGCGTGGTCGGGCCGACGGAGTGATTAATTCCGGAGGTATCAAACTGTTTCCCGAAGAACTTGAATCCCTATATGCGCCCGTGCTTGGCGGCCGTCCATTCTATGTCTGCGGCACACCTCATCCGGTGTGGGGCCAAGCAGCCATCCTCGTCCTCGAAGGCGATGCCGATACGGCAGCCATCGCCTCGGCACTGCGTGCAGCCATAACCGACACCCACCGTCTCCCAAAAGAAATCATAGCGGTGCCATCCCTTCCACGCACCGAAAACGGCAAAATACGCCGCATCGATCCCCGAAAACCCTAACACTTATATATCATGACCAATCGTTTCATTCTCAACGAAGTTTCCTACTTCGGCCCCGGTGCCCGCAAAGAACTGCCCGAAGCAATCCGACGTCTCGGCAAAAGCAAGGCACTCGTAGTCACCGACCCCGGCTTGATTAAATTCGGAGTCGCTAAAATGGTTACCGACATTCTCGATCAGGCAGCCATACCCTACGAAATATTCAGCGAAGTAAAGCCCAATCCAACCGTAGCCAACGTCTGCGCCGGCATCGATGCATTCAAGGCATCGGGAGCCGACGTTCTCATAGCTGTAGGTGGCGGATCGGCCATCGACACAGCAAAAGGCATTGGCATTGTGAGCAACAATCCTGAATTCGCCGACATTGTCTCGCTCGAAGGATGCGCCCCCACAAAGCACAAGAGCGTGCCCATAATAGCCATTCCCACAACTGCCGGAACAGCTGCCGAAACTACAATCAACTATGTGATAATCGACGAGAACAAACAGAAAAAGATGGTATGTGTCGATCCTAACGACATACCCGCTGTAGCCATAGTCGATGCCGAACTCATGTACAGCCTGCCACGCGGACTCACAGCCGCTACCGGCATGGATGCGCTCACGCATGCCATCGAGGGCTACATCACACGCGGTGCATGGCAGATGTCCGACATGTTCGAAATCGAAGCAATCCGAATGATCGCACAGTGGCTACCGATTGCCGTGGAAGAGCCATCAAATCCCGACGCACGCAATGGCATGGCTGTAGCACAATATATTGCCGGCATGGCATTCTCTAATGTCGGCCTCGGTCTGGTCCATGGCATGGCACACCCCATGGGCTCTCTCTTCGACGTGCCCCACGGCGTGGCCAATGCCCTGCTTCTGCCAACCGTCATGGAATTCAACATGCCTTGCTGCATCGATAAATATGCAGCCATTGCCCGTGCCATGGGTGTCGACACATCTGCCATGACACCCGAGGAAGCTGCCAAAGCCGCATGTGAGGCCGTGAAAGCACTTTCTCTGAAAGTCGGCATACCTCAGCATCTCTCAGAACTCGGCATATCAGAAGCCGACATTCCACGACTCGCACAGCAGGCTCTCGAAGACGTCTGCACTCCGGGAAATCCTCGCGATGTCACCCTCGCCGACATCGAAGCACTCTACCACAAAGTCCTCTAAATCACATCCCTTACCAAATATCCCCGGGCCTCCAATCAGACCCGGGGATATTCATATATACTCTGTACCTTCGACCACAGCTATTACCAATAGTCATAGCCATTTAAAAATATATATCTTTATCTTTTTTCTCAAGGACAACCTCAACCTCTTCATAAGTATCACGACAAGAAAGTATTATCTTCTCGGTTTGGTATCCTTCTGCAGATATACGCAATTCACCGCCTATCCTGCTATTATAATTCTCACAATATATATAAACCATTGAGCCCTCACAAACAGAATTCAGCTTTTTATAGACTTTGCCACATCTATCTATAATATCTACATCTACAAACACTTTTCCAGGATCAATCAGATTCATATCCTCATCGTAAAGTGTCAGTTTAATCCTTAAGCCCACTGTTTTATTATTTATATATGTATTCTCCCAAAGTCGTGGAACCGTTCCACCGGCTATAGCAACAGTCTCCATCAACATCTCCGAGTCCGGCTTGAGTTCAATCTTGATATTATTCATATCGCCGGTCACCGGTAACTCCATACTGTCGAATCCCACGTAAGCCACCCGCAGAGTATCTCCTTTCATCGCTTGTATTTCGAATTTGCCATCTATATCTGTCGATACTCCTATATTCTTCCCCTTAATCGCCACACTAACTCCGATAAGAGGTGCCAACTTATCCGTAGCTGCAGTATCACCGTCTACAACACAACCCTTTACCGTCACCGGTCCCGATTGGCATTCTGAATGTACCACAGCGATTTCATCGCCATGGTACTCTGTCTGAGCCAATGCATCGTTGACCGATAACATGGCCAAAGCCCCCACAGATATGCCGGCCAAGTTAATCATATGACCTTGCAGAGATTTAGCACGCAGTTGACTTTCCAGATATCTCAACTCTTCCTCACACTTAGGACACGTACCCATGCAATCTCCATGATAACGGCACTCCGATGTAATATATTCAATATCATTAGCAACAGCAATGTTACGGCGAATCTCTTTCAGTATACGGCAAATGTGCTTTCCTTTCCTCATATAATCCGGCATTAGACAACAGTAAAACAATAGAATGTGCTAAGATACAATTTTTTCTGAACAAAACCACCCTCTTTTGTGTTTACAAATTGTTATAAATAAAAACAAATCTGATTAGATGAAAAAATTGATTGCTGAAGGTATCGGAACCATGTTTCTCGTCCTTCTCGCCTGCGGTAGCGCAGTGCTCGCCGGCCCCTCGATTGGCGGTCTCGGCATTGGCTTGTGTTTCGGCCTCGTTCTGGTATGTCTATGCTATGCCCTCGGCAATATATCGGGATGCCACGTTAACCCTGCTGTTTCGTTCGCCATGTATCTCTCTGGCCGCATGAGCGGTAAGGACTGCATCGGCTACATCATCTTCCAGCTTTTAGGAGCGACCATCGGTGCCGGACTCCTCTTCTGGTTCATAAATATGGCCCCCGGATTCAATTTCGGCGGCACTACCCCACCCGCAAGCTATCTGGCCACCAACGTTCTCCAACCCGGAGCGACATCGGGCATGGCTCTGCTTAGCGAGGGATTGCTCACATTCTTCTTTGTCCTAATCGTACTCGGTGCCACCGATCCGTCCAAAGGCTTCGGAAAATTCGCCGGTCTTGCCATCGGTCTCGCCCTCGGCTTGGTAAACATCGTAGGTATTCCTGTCGACAATTGCTCCGTCAACCCTGCCCGTAGCTTCGGTCCCGCCGTTTTCGATCCCACCGCATGGGGCGATTTCTGGATCATGGTCGTAGGACCGGCAATCGGTGCCGTGCTTGCTGTCCTCTGCTGGGTAGCGATGGCAGGAGGTCGCCGAGCCATAAAATAATCCATAACTGCAAACGTATTCAAAGCCCATGGTCGCCATCCAATGCGACCATGGGCTTCATCTATAATTATAAAAAAAGCCCCGCGAACGAGCGCGGAGCCATTGGGGAACACATACAAATCATTATGGAGGCAGAGAGATTTACATCGAGGCTGCGATTACAGAAACTGCGATGCCAAAAGATATGAGGAGAATTTCCATTATTAGCACTGTGATTTTAGTAGTTTTTGAAGCGGCTTTGGCATTGAACAGCACACAGGCTGAAGCCCAAGCAAGTGCACCTCCGGCTATGGCGCCTACGAGCGACCACAGCATTATAAGCACATAGTAGATAGTTTCACCTTCCCATGGCAGCTGGAAATGGATGTCGGGAAAGAGTCCACTGCTGTAGGAGAACTGGCATATGCCTACAGAAATGAATGTGATGAGGCCGCCGAGGCACGCCGCGCTTCCCACCAGCCCCAGGAAGCCCATTATCACTTTACCGACGATTGAAAAAAAATCTGTCACGAAATTACTATTGCCCTCATCCTGGCTGTCGGCAGGGGCGGCCGTCGGGCTGTTTGCCATAAAGGTCTGTCCAACAGTATCCACATTCACCGGCTCGCCTTTCATCTCCAGAATCTGGCGTGGTGTTCTCGCAGGCGGAATAATCATCCATCCAAGCAGGTACAGCACCAGCATCGGTATGAACATTGGAAAAATGAAATTGCAGCAAGCAAGAACCGCATAAAGCAGGCGAAGGATGTTCGCATTCCAGCCCAGATATGTGGCCACACCACCGAGCACACCGCCGAAAACTTTGTTCTTCATGTTGCGGTACAAGCGCTTGCGTGTAGGCGTATTGAACGATATGAAGGGCTTCTCTTCATCCTCAGGATTCACCGCGGCAGAACTCGATGTCGACGTCGATTCTCCGTCGCCTTCGCCCGATATCTGCTCGGGACGGCCCATCGTCTCTATCACTGCAGTTACATCAGTCTTCACTATCACATTAGCGCCCGAAGCCACCCGCTCCTCGAAGAGCTCGCGTATGCGACTCTCGATATCTCCTACGATTTCTGTGCCTTCAGTACCCTTGAAAGTGAGCCGGAGTTGCTGAAGATAGTCCTGAAGCATCAGGTAAGCATCTTCATCTATATAGAATATTTGGCCATCGATATTGGCCGGATATGTACGTTTCATTCTTCGTCGATATTAATAGGTGGAGGGGTTGGAGAAGGGAGGAGAATGTGATTTACTGTGTGGCAGATTTCATCCCACGATGTTTTAAGCTGTTCGAGAAACTCGAAACCAAGGGGCGTCAGCGAATAGTACTTCCGTGGCGGCCCCGAAGGTGATTCTTCCCAGCGGTAGGCAAGAAGTCCGTCGTTTTTCAGACGGGTAAGGAGTGGATAAAGCGTGCCTTCCATCACTATCAGATGAGCTTCTTTCATACTCGCTATAATTTCCGACGCATACGCATCGCCATTACGGAGCAGAAGCAGCACGCAAAATTCCAGCATCCCCTTGCGCATTTGCGATTTCAGATTGTCGATGTTCATGTTTGTTCTTTCAGTAGATTGTAGATTTTATAGAGGGGTGCCTTTTTATTTTGACACTGCAAAGTTAAACACTCATATGGTACTATGCAATACATAGTACCTAAAATCTTCATTATTTTAACATACATTCACAATGCGCAGATCAAAAAGCGAATTAATTTCACATTTTGAAACACTTCAGCCGCGTATATCAAATTTATTTGGTGGCAAAACTGGTTTTAAATCCCACTTATTCGTACATTTGCTATATGAATACCGACTATATATTTGAATTGCCCATCAAAGTTCGCGACTACGAGGTCGATGCCGAAGGAATTGTCAACAATGCCAACTACCTTCACTACCTCGAGCACACACGCCATGAATTCTGCGAGCAGGCCGGACTATCGTTCCGGGCCATGCGCGAACGCGGTCTCACGCCCGTAGTGTCGCGCATCGAAATCAAATATCTGCGGTCGCTCGGACTTGCCGACAGCATGGTGAGCAAACTCGCCATGACACGTCGCGGTCCCGTATTCGTATTCCGCCAGGACATCTACACCCCCGATGGCGAACCGGTGGTAAAAGCCACTGTCGATATCGCTTGTTATGAAAACGGACGACTGTCGCGCGGAACAGCCCTCGCCGAGGCATTCGCCGCATATCTCAACGAATGACCGACTCCGACATTTTATACCGCATAGCATTCGCCACATATAGAAACATAAACTACTCCACGGCGACGCGGCTCGAGGCCAAGCACATAAGCCCCGAGGCATTCTTCACATTCCCGGCCGCCACACTTGCAAGCATCACAGGACTAAAATCCACATTCTTTGCCGACGACCGACGGCACGATGCCATCGAAGCAGCACGACGGGAACTCGACTTCATCAGGGCCAACCACATCCGTGCCATATATTACACCGACAGCGACTATCCCACCCGCCTGGCCGAGTGCAACGACGCTCCGGCCATGCTTTTCGTGCTCGGCAACACCTTCACCGAACATCGCCACGTTGTGTCGGTGGTGGGCACCCGACACTGCACAGCCTACGGAGTGGACTTTACCAAAACGCTCATCGAAGACCTTGCGAAGGAGCTCGACGATGTTCTCATAGTCAGTGGTCTTGCCTACGGAATCGACATTGCCGCCCACAAAGGGGCTATCTCTGCCGGTGCGACAACAGGCGCAGTTCTCGCCCACGGACTCAACACCATCTATCCGGCCGACCATCGCGACGCCGCTCGCCGCATAATAGCCGAAGGTGGATTCCTCGCCACCGAATACCGCACATGCGAGAGCATACACCGTGGCAACTTCCTGGCCCGGAACCGCATCGTCGCAGGCATGGCCGACGTAACGGTTGTCGTGGAAAGCGACCGCCGCGGAGGAGCCATGTCTACCGCTTCCATCGCATCGGCCTACAGCCGCGAGGTTATGGCTGTCCCGGGCCGCATCTACGATCCGGCCAGCCGTGGTTGCAACGAACTCATTGCACGCGGCCAAGCTTCGCTACTGCGCGATGCCGGTGACCTTATCGACCTGATGGGATGGACCCGGCGCCCACAACCCGGGCAGCAGCAGGAACTCGATTTCACCCTCGATGCCACCCAGGCCGCCATTGTCGATTTCATCAGGAAAAATCCCGCCGCAACAGTCAACGACATGTGCATAGCACTTGCAATGCCCTACTCCCGGCTCGGTGCCACACTATTCGAAATGGAGATGTCCGACATCCTCGTTGCACTTCCCGGCGGAAGATATGGAGTGATAGCAAAAACAATCTGACGCCATCCGCGCGTTATACCATAAGACATATACACAACTAACATACGCACTATGGAAAACAAGATTATTCCACCATCCGAACTCATCATCAACCCCGATGGAACAGTATTCCACCTGCACCTGCACCCTTCGCAGCTCACCGACCGCATAATCCTCGTAGGGGACCCCGGTCGCGTCGACATGGTGGCCTCTTTCTTCGACACCAAGACATTCGAGGTCTCTGCAAGAGAATTCCACACCATCGGCGGAACTTATAAAGGCAAACCCATAATGTGCCTTAGCCATGGTATCGGCCCCGACAACATCGATATTGTCATCAACGAACTCGACGCCCTCGCAAATATCGACTTCGAAACACGCGAAGTGAAAGCCGACAAACGACGTCTCACAATGGTGCGCATTGGCACTTCCGGTGCGCTCCAGCCCGAACTATCGCTCGGCACACCGGTAATCGCCGAAAAATCCATCGGATTCGATGGCGTACTCAACTACTACGCCGGACGCAACGAAGTAGCCGACCTCGGATTCGAGAAAGCTCTCTGCGAACACACCGGCTGGAATCCTCTATGGGCAAAACCATATATCGTCGACGCCGACGAAGATTTGGTCAACCAGATCGGACGCGACGACATGGTACGTGGCAATACAATATCCGCTGTCGGATTCTACGGCCCGCAGGGACGCGAACTCCGTCTGCCTCTCTCCAACCCCGACCTCAACCGCCGCATAGAAGAATTCGAATACAATGGCCGAAAGATAACCAACTATGAAATGGAAAGCGCTCCCCTCGCAGGCCTCGGACGCCTCATGGGACATCGCTGCATGACAGTTTGCTCCATCATAGCCAACCGTTACAAAACCGAAGCCAACCCAAACTACAAACAGGGCATCCGCGACCTGATCGCAGTCGTCCTCGACCGCATCTGATCCCCCTGTAAATAAAAATCGAAGGGTGAAAGGCAGTTCTACCATGCCTCTCACCCTTCCTTCTTTTTTACACTATTTTTTCAATGTATGGTGACCGTTATCTCCGAAATAAACAAAGTAGGATAGGTGGCTATACGCCGTCCTATTTTAACACTGATTAAATTATCGAATTCTTCACTCGTTTTCTCTATGCTCACTTTCATTGGAGAATCTTGCCTCAAATGTAGATATCCATAATCTAAATCCGTAGGATAAAACATCCAACGAGTCTCACCAAGGACCATATAAGGAGGTATTATATATTTTACATCATCCTTTTGTTGGAAGCCCACGACAGATGATGGAGACAGAAGATCTATCGTATATTTTTCTCCAACCTTCAGATATACATCTACTTCAGTATCGTAATATATCGATGCATTGAACAATTCATCATCATACGATACAATTGGAACACCCTTACTGCATGCTTCTTCATATGTAATAAATTCCGGCAAGCGATGGAATACATTTTCCGGCTCAGTTTCGACTATAGTATCCGGCTCATCACTATTGCATGCAATAAACGCAAGAGACATAGCCAAACATATTAAAAATCTCAATTTCATGGATTATTTATTTTTACTTATAGAAAAATAATTCACTTTAGAATTCTGGTTTAGCATAACATTCTTTCTTAAAGTATTTTCGCAAAAATATAAAACATCAATACTTTACGCAAAAAAACACATATGCACTAAAATATATTTAACATAATATAGCATATTTTAACCATTTCGCATATTCCCATATCGCCACCAACTAACTAGATGCCCTCAAATATATCGACGTCAAAATCCGCAAGCTGAAAGCCGATAAATAACGACTATCAACGCAAGGGCACCCCTGATGCACTTCGAGCTCGGCGTACCCGACATTGCCGAGAAGTCAATAGTATTCGATTGTGGACGCAATAAAGTAGCAGGCCTCGGACGCCTCATGGGACATCGCTGCATGACAGTTTGCTCCATCATAGCCAACCGTTACAAAACCGAAGCCAACCCAAACTACAAACAGGGCATCCGCGACCTGATCGCAGTCGTCCTCGACCGCATCTGATCCCCCTGTAAATAAAAATCGAAGGGTGAAAGGCAGTTCAACCACGCCTCTCACCCTTCCGTCTTTTTCAGACGCTATTACCTAATTTCGCCTTTGCCTAAAATTCACAGTCCACGCAGGCGCGGGCTGCTATGAGCGGCTTTATGATTGCCACACAAGCCAGATGAGCCGGATGACCGGCATACACCTTCAGGTCGTCGAAATTATTGCACACAGCAGTAAGAGTAACTGTCCAGTTGCCCTCGATACCGCTGTTGTCGATAGCTACTTCCATCGACTTCAACTCAGAAATCTGCGCTGGCAGAGCGTCGAGTCCGGCCTTGAAATCTGCGGCCGCCTTAGCGACTGCAGCCGCTTCGCCTTCGAGGCGGAACATAACTACATGTTTAACCATAGTTCGAATTTATAATTTTATTGTTTTGCGTTTTCCTGAATACCTTATTATCTTGCCGCCTTGCGATGGAGCATCGCCGGTGCACGAATCCTTGTCGACAAGTACAATCCTGAAATTACGCTTTTTCAGCATACCGGGGAAGGTACCATTGCGGTCATCGACAGTAAGCGTACGGGCTGCATCATCCCACTTGAAGTCTATCGTCGAATATATACCATTCTCATAGTTATATCCGTCGTTCTCATCTTCATATAGGGTGAACGTTGCATCAGCTCCCGGATATATCCTCACTTCAAGATTATCCCAATTCTTTTCATTAGCATACTGGACTGCCGGGCCCCATGGCACAATCGAACCGGCCCGTACATATACCGGCATTATGTCGACCGGCACCTCGCGGCTCACCGTACGGCCTCCCGAGCATTTTTCGCCGGTCCAGAAGTCAATCCATTCGCTTCCTGCCGGAAGATAGACATCGGTGGTGCCAGTCGCTGCCAAATCCTTCACACGACCTTTCCCATCGGCATCGCGCTCGGTGTAGAGAGGTTCCGTTACAGGACGCACAAGAAAACTACGCCCAAACATATACTGGGTATCGATATCGAGCACATTAGGATCACCTGCAAAATCCATCATTAGCGGGCGGATAATGCTGCCGTCGCCATCGGTAACTTCCCATGTTGTGCTATAGAGATACGGCAACAGTTTGTAGCGCAGATGAGTATATTTTTCAATCGCATCATAGGCCCAGTCGCCCTTCTTGCCAAATTGATAGATTTCCACAGCGACCGGACTGGAATTGTGCGAGCGCATTATAGGCTGGAACGCTCCCCACTCGTACCAACGCACATGTAGCTCGTGATATGCCGGATTATCCACCGTATTGCCATATTCCCATGCGAAGAAACCGCCAAGGTCGGTATTCCAATATGGTATACCACATAGCGAATAATTTATCCCGGCGGCAATCTGGCGACGCATCACATCCCAGTTGGAAACCACGTCGCCACTCCACGAATGAGAGCCATAGCGCTGCTGGCCGAGAAACGATGAGCGTGTGAGCAGAAAAACACGCTTGTCGGATGTAGCCTTGCGCTGATTCTCATACACTCCCTTGTTTGACATCAGAGGGAATGCATTGTGTACTCTTCGGAAAGACCCGAGGTATGTTGGTGTATCGAAATCACTGTCCTTCACCTCAAGATGGTCGGGCTCAGTTGAGTCAAGCCACCAGGCATCCATGCCAAGATCAAAGATGTTTTTCTTCATTTCAGCCCAATAAATCTCGCGCGCCTTAGGATTGAACGGGTCGTAAGGCTTCACGCCGGCTTTCGGAGGCCATGTCTCGAAGTGAAGAAGAGCATTGAGGCTGTCCATGCGGCTATACATCTCAGTCCACGGGCCGAACGAAGCCCACACCGATATCATGATATGCGCATTGTTGCGATGCACATAGTCTATCATTTCTTTTGGGCTTTTAATGCGTGGATTGGGCGATATACCCGAAAGATCGTCGGTGCCGGGAAGATATTTCATATGCTCGGGATCTCCGATCTTATTTATATAGCGGGGATTCTGGAAATTCATGGAATTCCAGTTCGAATCGCAGCCCCAGTACTGCCAGTCCTGTATGATTCCGTCGAGTGGAACCTTAAGTTCGCGGTATTTATCGAGAACCTCGCACAGTTCATCGGGGCTCTTGTAGCGTTCGCGGCATTGCCAGAAACCGAGAGTCCACAGCGGATAGAGAGGAGCCTTGCCGGTAAGATCTCGCACACCGGCAATCACACCATCGGCATTGCCGCCATATATGAAATAATAATCTGCACAGTCGCCGATTTCAGAGTCGAACGACATTTCCTGCGGATTATCGGTGAAAGTTGTCGGTGAGTAGTTATCCCAATAGAGCCCATACCCTTTCACTGAATGCACGAACGGTATGCAGATATGCATATTTGCATTGCGCAGGAAAAGCTTCTGGTTTCTCTGATTCACCTTGCCGGTCTGCTGCTGACCCAATCCGTATATCACCTCATCCTTATCGAGCAGAAAGGCCTGACGTACATTGTAGGAAGGCACTCCGGCATCGTCCACAGCCGTGAACTGCGTGCCATAGTCCTTATCCACAAGAAGACGGGCTCCGCCAGCATCGTAGAACCGTATCGCTCCCGTCTCGAGGTTAAAATCAACAGTGAGACTCTCCGATTTGACACGGGCCGTGCATCCGTTGTCCACGCTCTCGGTCTGCAGATCGACCTTCTCCGGAGTCTTGACTACAGCAAGACTCTCCTTCACAGCCTTCGATCCCGTCGGAACCTTCATCACCCGCACCATGACAGGAGAATAGAAGCATATGTCCACGTCCATACCCTGCACCTGTGCTTTCACACCATTGTCGGTAGATATGTATGACTGTGCCGCGATTGCAGTCATTGACAGCAACCCTACAGTAACCAAAATCATACGGCGACAGAAGTCTTTCATCATTCGTATTTTCATTATGGCAAAATTTAAGGTTATATGGCTGAAATCGAAAATCCGGTATGTCCTATAATACGCCCGACACACCGCCTTTATTGCTTAGGAGGTTAGCTACCCCCTATACAGAATACGATCGGACAAGTTATTTCACTCAATGCAGGGAAATAAGGACACGGGGATGTTGCCATATGTCAGCAACATCCCCGTGACAATACATATTATTTCTTAGGATACAGGCGTTCGCGGGCTTCGGCGACACGAGGATCGGTGATATAGTCGTCGTACTCGGTGAGCTTGTCGATGATACCGCCGGGTGTTAGCTCGATTATACGATTGCAGACGGTCTGTATGAACTCATGGTCGTGCGACGACATGAGGATATTGCCCTTGAATGCCTGCAAGGTATTGTTGAATGCCTGGATCGACTCAAGGTCGAGATGGTTGGTCGGCGAATCGAGCACCAGAGTATTGGCGTCGCGCATCATCATGCGCGCTATCATGCAGCGCATCTTCTCACCACCCGAGAGCACCGACGCTTTCTTAAGCACATCCTCGCCCGAGAAAAGCATCTTGCCAAGGAAGCCCTTGAGGTATATCTCGCTCGAATCATCGCTGAACTGGGCCAGCCAGTCGACAAGATTATAGTCCGTATTGAAAAATTCGGAATTATCGAGAGGCAGGTAAGCTGTGGTAATGGTCTGTCCCCATTCGTAGGTGCCGGCATCGGCCTTGCGCTTGCCGTTGATAATCTCGAATAGTGCAGTCATCGCACGCGGGTCATGACTCAGGAAAGCCACCTTGTCGCCCTTCTCGATCTGGAAGTTTACATCCTGGAACAGCACTTCGCCGTCGACACTGGCTGTCAAGCCCTTCACTTCAAGAATCTTGTTACCGGGCTCACGCGAAGGAGTGAAGATAATACCCGGATAGCGGCGCGACGATGCCTGGATTTCCTCCACATTGAGTTTCTCGAGCATCTTCTTGCGCGATGTTGTCTGCTTGCTCTTGGCCACATTGGCGCTGAATCGACGGATAAACTCGAGAAGTTCGGCACGCTTTTCCTCGGCTTTCTTGTTGGCCTGCTGCTGCTGGCGCAGTGCGAGCTGCGAGCTGTGGTACCAGAATGAGTAGTTGCCGGCAAAGAGCGACACCTTGTTATAGTCAATATCCAGAGTGTGGGTGCATACACTGTCGAGGAAGTGACGGTCGTGGCTCACCACCAGCACAGTATTCTCGAAATTATTGAGATACTGCTCCAGCCAGGCCACAGTGTCGAGGTCAAGGTCGTTGGTAGGCTCGTCGAGGAGAAGATTGTCGGGATTACCGAAAAGAGCCTTGGCAAGCAGCACGCGCACCTTTTCATTGGCGCTCACGTCGCGCATAAGCATGTAGTGGCGGTCTTCCTTAATACCGAGACCGCTCAGAAGCGCTGCCGCATCGCTCTCGGCATTCCAGCCTTCGAGTTCGGCGAATTTTTCCTCAAGCTCGGCGGCACGCACGCCATCCTCATCGTTGAAGTCGGGCTTGGCATAGAGAGCGTCCTTCTCCTGCATTATATCCCAGAGCACGGTATGACCGCGGAGCACTGTTTCGAGCACAGTGCAGTCGTCGAACTTGAAGTGATCCTGCTCAAGCACACTCATACGCTCGCCGGGGCCTTGCTGCACCGAGCCTGCCGTAGGGGTGAGCTGCCCGCTGAGCATACGCATCAGCGTAGACTTGCCGGCGCCGTTAGCTCCGATTATACCATAGCAGTTACCGGGCGTGAATTTGAGGTTCACATCCTGAAATAGTGGCTTTTTGCCGAATTGTATTCCTAAATTGGTTACCGTTATCATTATTTCTTACTCGAATAAATTTTTACTGAGGCGACGCAAAGCCTCGATTTTATCTTCAGCACGCACAAGTACCGAAATATTATAGTTAGACCCACCGTAGGAAATCATACGCACAGGTATATCTCCCAAAGCAGCGAGCACACGGCCCTCGAAGCCGGTATTGTGCCACTCAAGGTCGCCGACAATGCATATGATCACCATGTCGCGGTCCACGGTCACAGTGCCGAAGCGCTTGAGGTCGTCCACGATGGCGGCAAGCCGCGAATCATCGTCTATACTCAAGGTCACACCCACTTCCGAGGTCGCTATCATATCGATGCTGGTGCGGTGATTCTCGAAGGTTTCGAACACCTTGTGCAGAAATCCGTAGGCCAACAGCATGCGGCCGCTCTTTATCTTGATGGCAGTGATACCATCCTTGGCTGCCACGGCCTTTATAGTGCCGTCAGGCCGTGTATTGTATATCAATGTACCGGGGGCTTCTGGCTCCATCGTATTGAGCAGACGCACCGGTATATTGTGAAGCTTGGCAGGAAGCACACACGCCGGATGCAGAATCTTGGCACCGAAATATGCAAGCTCAGCGGCTTCCTCGAAATGAAGTTCGCTCACCGGACGCGTATTCTCCACATAGCGCGGATCATTGTTGTGCATACCGTCGATATCGGTCCATATCTGAATCTCTTCGGCATCGATCACCGCGCCGGCTATTGAAGCCGTATAGTCGCTTCCGCCACGGCGCAGATTGTCGGTTTTGCCCGAATTGTTGCGGCATATATAGCCCTGGGTGATATATACATCCGCGCCCGGGCTGAGTTCGAGCAATCGGCGCAGGCCCGATGCGATATAAGCCATATCGGGCTCTCCACCCTCACCGGTGCGCATATAGTCGAGCGCCGGCAGCATCACTGCGCGAACACCACGCTCGGTAAGAAGCGCATGCATCAGAGCCGTCGATATTAGCTCGCCCTGAGCCAGAATTTCCTTTTCGGCATCCTCACCGAATTCCTTATCGAAATAATAGCGTATGGTCGACAGACTGCGCTCCACAGCCTCTGACGCTGCAAGGCGTGCCTCTTCGCCCGAAAGGAGCTCCGATACCACTCCGGCATACTTGGCCGACAGCGCGTTCAGGGTCTCCTGTGCACCGGGCACATTTCCCTTGTAGAGATATTCCGAAATTTCGACCAATGTATTGGTGGTTCCCGACATAGCCGATAAAACCACTATATCGCCCTTCGACCTGCAAACCAGATCGGCGACATGCTTTATACGCTCGGCACTCCCTACAGATGTGCCACCGAATTTAAGTACTTTCAATGCCTGTGAACTGTGGTTTAAAGTATCTTATGTTATAAAAAATCCCGCCTCAACGAGCGAAGCGGGATTACTAAAAAGAGGTACCAAGCAGAATCGAACTGCTGTACACGGTTTTGCAGACCGTTGCCTCACCACTCGGCCATGGTACCATTGGTGGGTTTGCGGGTGCAAAGTTACATGTTTTTTTTCACCCATGCAAATTTTCCCCAACTTTTTTTCGAATGTAGAGTCAACGAAAGTTCCTTTTATCAGTGCTAAGTGCATGCCTATGGAACAGTGAGAATTTAATCTGCCGCTTAAGTTCCCTGACTTTCCACTTCTGATTGATAGCTTCCTGAAAATAGAACTGCATTTCCATTTCATCTTCACACTTCAACAACTCAAAGTAGTGGCTCCACGTCAATAGGTGAATCACTGTCTCACTTTTTGGAAAAGCAAGATAAAATTTTCTCATATATATGAGATTTGACCGACTGAAACCTCTACCTCTCCGGACTGTCAAGGCATGGGTTCTACTATTTTCCATTTTGATCCCATGGAACTAATTTGCTTGCAACAAGATAACGAGAAACAGCTCACCAATTAACAAATGAGAATCGTGAAAATAGGAGAATCAAACATAGATTGCCAACAAAGTTTATAATAGGAAATTAAAGCAGAAACGACGTGAGCAGTAAAAATACAATTAGACAGAAAGAAGAAAGACCCGGGATAAGTTTGTGGACAAATATATGTGGAATGCCTACACGAAAAACTCGTCTATAAGGAGTACGAACGGCAATAGAAATATCGCGAGAACATAAGATAGTATCACGGTAAAGATGCATGTAACGACAATCCAAACCAACACTCTTAGGCATTTGGACGTAGAAAGGGGGTTTGTAACCTTCCAACCTATCCATGCACTTATAATAAGAATCAAGATTGGTAATAAATCCAGCATTTTTAGTTATATATTTAGTTATATAACGGCATAAAGCCATAGAATTACGAGCAGACTGAAAGTCAAAGAAAACACCATGAGACCAAACTCCTTCGAGTCGAGGATATTACCTCTGAAATAGTAAAAGGTGAAACAATCAGGTGTCGCAAATAAATCATTTTTTGCACCTTGTCTATGAGTCTTAGCCTCCTCAAGAGAATGAAAAGGGCCTACCCATTGGATTGTATATTGTTTTTTGATGTCTTCCATACTGCAAATATAATCATTTCCAGTCACTTGCTAATAAATGTTAGTCACCAGCACGGCTCTTTTCATTTAAACTATAAATCGATTTTTATTAAGTAGATAAATAGTTGATCTGCAATAATATAAAAAAACATTATCCGATTCATCTTGAACCGAGTAATGGAACATTACCGTATTTTTCCTTTTAAACTACAAAATCCCGACGGAAGAGCCCTGAAGCGTTCCATCAACATCGAAGTTCTGATATACGATAGCACACTTAAGGCTAATTTTAATTCCCTTACTTAATCTAAGTATGCGATAAATTCAGGCAACGTTTCACCCGAAAAGGGCACGGAATGCATCGGCGACCTTGGCCACGGGATGCAGCCTTATAGCAAGCGATGATGTATCGAAGCCTTTGAGAGGAACCGACGGAATGAGAATATCGGTCATGCCAAGTTTCTCGGCCTCGAGTATGCGCTGTTCTATGCGCGTCACAGGCCGGATTTCCCCGGTAAGGCCCACCTCACCGGCCATACACCAGCCACGCGGAATGGCCATGTCGACATTGCTCGACAGTATAGCGGAAATAATCGCAAGGTCAAGCGCGGGATCATTCACCTTAAGACCGCCGGCAATGTTGAGGAACACATCTTTCTGTCCCAGTTTGAAGCCGACTCGCTTTTCGAGCACAGCCAGCAGCATGTTCATACGCTTGGCATCGAATCCGGTTACAGAGCGCTGCGGAGTACCGTAAGCCGCTGTGCTCACCAACGCCTGCACTTCGATCAGGAAAGGCCGTATACCCTCGAGCGTCACGCCTACGGCGACCCCCGACAATTGCTCATCGCTGTTGCTCATAAGCATTTCCGACGGATTGGAAACCTCGCGCAGACCATTGCGGCACATTTCGTAGATTCCAAGTTCGGAAGTGCTGCCGAAGCGGTTTTTTGTGGCACGGAGAAGACGGTAGAGATATTGACGGTCGCCCTCGAACTGCACCACTGCATCGACTATATGCTCAAGTACCTTTGGGCCCGCAAGCGAACCTTCCTTGGTGATATGTCCGATAAGAATCACAGGCACCCCGCTGTCCTTGGCATAGCGCAGAAGCGCAGCAGCGCACTCACGCACCTGCCCCACACTGCCCGCCGACGACTCAAGAGCCTCCGAAGCAATGGTCTGTATTGAATCCACCACAAGAATCTGTGGCTGTATTTCCTCTATATGGCTGAATATATTTTCCAGAGAAGTTTCGCCGACAATAAACAGATTGTCGCTGCCTCGCCCGATGCGGTCGGCACGCAACTTAATCTGAGTGGGGCTCTCCTCACCCGACACATAAAGTATTGTCCGCGATCGTATCGACAGAAGATTCTGAAGAACAAGGGTCGACTTGCCAACACCCGGTTCGCCTCCGATAAGCACTATCGAGCCCTTCACCAATCCACCCCCAAGCACACGGTTCAGTTCCTGGCTAGGCATGGCAATACGGGGTTCGTCGACAGCCTCGATATCGTTCACGGTCCGTGCTGTCGCCTTACGCCGGCTTCCGCCCGTGCTGACCGGTGACAGCGGCGACGTCGAGACTTTCTCCTCTACCATCGTATTCCACTCGCCGCATGCCGGACAGCGCCCGGCCCATTTGGGCGAGTCCGCTCCGCACGATGTGCAGAACCACATTGTTTTCTGTTGTTTCTTAGCCATTGAATCGTTGACGGAATTGAGATAGCACCACAGCCGTGGCAATGCTCACATTCAGACTCTCGCTCACGCATCCGCTCCCGAAAGGCGGTATAAATAGTTTGCGGTTCACATGAGCAGCCACACCGGCCGACACGCCGCTGCCCTCATTGCCCATCACCACTACTCCACCCCGCGAAAGAGGCGAGGCGTATATATTGTCGCCATCGAGGAATGTGCCGTACACACCGACATCGGATGGCAGTGAAGTCACAAAAGTCTCGAGGTCGGTGTACACCACTTTTACGTTAGCAATCGCACCCATTGATGCCTGCACCGCCTTAGGATTGAATATATCCACCGTATCTTTCGATGCCACCACCGTGCGCACACCCATCCAGTCGGCCGTGCGAAGTATCGTGCCGATATTTCCGGGATCCTGCACTCGGTCGAGCGCCAGAACAAGATTATTTCTGCAGAATTCGGCCGATGGCAACTCCGGCGCGGCCGATGGCAACTCAAAAAAAGCTATCACCGACGGAGTGGCACTGAGGCGTGTGATATCACGCAGGAAACCACGCTTCACCTCCACAGCACCCGGCAGTTCAATCCCCGCGCCGGCTTCTACGAAAACATGGCGCGCCACGAAACCGCCATCGAGCAATGTCTCGACACATTTGCGGCCCTCTGCCACAAACATACCACTGCGACGGCGCCCCTTGGCGTCGTCGAGCGATGCAAATTCCTTAGCCATCGCCTTGGTGAGCACAAATTCACCATTCATAGCCGGCTTCATCTATCAGGCTGCGGTCCTCGGCAATAGTAGAACCTATGGTTGTAAGCAAATCGCCCACAATGGCACCATTGATACCGGCACGCAGCGCTCTAAGCTGTGCTTCGTGGCTCATTCGCGCACGGCCTCCGGCAAAACGCAGTTGCACCGTCGGATGCGCGAAGCGGAAAAGCGCCACAGTGTGCACTATTTCATCCTCATCGATCAAGGGTGTATCTGCCAAGGGAGTCCCCGGTATTGGTTGCAGCACATTTAGAGGTATCGACACCGGGTCTGCCTTGCGGAGTGTGATGGCAAGTTCCATACGCTGACGGCGTGTCTCGCCCATGCCGATTATTCCACCCGAGCACACTTCGAAGCCAAGCCTATGGGCAGCATCGATGGTTGCAAGTTTGTCGGCTATGGTGTGAGTGGTGCATAAGGTAGGAAAGAACGACGGAGCCGTCTCGAGATTACAGTGATAGCGGCGTGTACCGGAATCGCGCAGACGCTTAAGTTCAGCCTCTGTGAGCAGACCCATCGATGCACAGGTAGCGATGCCATCGTGCTCGCCCACATACGAAAGTATGTCGCACATTTCATCGAGCGCCGCTCCACGAACCATCCGGCCACTTGCCACCAGCGAGAAGCGGCCCACACCTTTGTCGGCATTATACCTTGCCACATGCAGCGCTTCATCGCGGTCTACAATAGCATAGTTGTCGCACCCGGTATGAAAGTGGGCCGACTGCGCGCACCATTTGCAGTTTTCCGAGCACCGGCCCGACCGCGCATTCACTATCGAGCATGTATCGAACTTCTTCGAGCATAAGGCGCGGGTTATTTCGCCGGCCTTAGCCTCAATCAGAGCGATGGCTTCATCGCTGTTTATCTCAGCCAGTCTATAGAGAGTATCTTCATCGAGGGTTTCGCCGGCAAGCACACGTGCCGCACACGCCTCTACAAATTCAAGTTCCGATTCTTCTGCCATAATTATTCCACCGTTAGCTGTTAACCGTATACAGATACCGCTTTATCGATCGCTTGGGAGTCTTTTCAAACTCCTCTTTCATAATGCGGAAATCGCGCACCTGGCTGAACGACGGTATCTGGGAATTAAGCGTTGATATATTCTTTTTCATCGCGGCAAAAATACCCTCGTCCGACACACCCTTTTTCCGGGCGGCATCGTAGTCGGGGTGTATAAGTGCCACAAGCTTGCCATGGTCATCGATCACCAGCGACTCACCCACCAGAGGCAGATTATTGAGCACCTGCTCTATCTCCTCGGGATATATATTCTGCCCCGACGGTCCGAGTATCATATTTTTATCGCGGCCTCTGATGTAGATAAATCCGTCGGCATCGATTGTGCATATGTCGCCTGTATTCATCCAGCCGTCGGCATCCATCACGGCAGCTGTCGCCTCGTCGTTTTTGTAATATCCCTTCATCACATTCTGGCCGCGCACCATCAGCACTCCGGGCTTATGCTCGGCATCGTCGCTGACCACGCGTACCTCCATGCGGTCGACCACACGCCCGCATGAGCCGGGTCGCTGCTCTTCCCATGGAGCATAGGCTATGAGTGGGCCGCATTCTGTCATGCCATAGCCCACGGTGAAGGGGAAATGTATCTTGCGGAGGAAACTCTCCACCTCGGCATTTACACCCGCACCACCTATTATAAGTTGCTTCAGATTGCCGCCGAAAGCCGCCATAAGCTGGGCTTTTACCTTATCGAGAATCTTACCCTCTACCACAGGGGTATGCAGCAGAACCTTCATCAACGGCTTATTGATAACCGGGAAAACACGCGTACGCACTATCTTCTCGATAATCAACGGCACAGCAACTATAAGTTTGGGTCGAACCTCCGCAAAGGCCTCGAGAATAATCTTAGGCGAGGGTGTGCGGTTGAGGAAACAGATATGACAACCTTTCACAAAAGGATGCAGGCATTCTATCATCAGTCCGAACATATGGGCAAGCGGCAACATCGACACCATTCCGTCGCCCGGCTTGAGGAAAGTCAGGCCATCGATAGAGTACTGCAGATTGCTCCACACATTGCGGTGGGTCAGCATCACTCCTTTCGAGAAGCCGGTCGAACCGGCCGTATAGTTGATTATAGCCACCGAATCGGGATCGAAATCGCCATACTTCACATCCTCGGGTGTGAAGCGATCGGGATAGCGCTTGCCGAAAAGCAAACCGAGACGACCCGACGCCTCTGCAAATTTTTTCGAGCGTGAGAACAGTGGTTCGAATGTGTCGACGAGCAGCACACCTTCCACTCCCGGAATATTTGCAGAACTTAGACTGTCCCATACCGCACGGTCGGCGAAAAGCAGCCGGCTGTCGCTGTCGCGGACCAGATGCTCCACTGTATCGGGCTTGAAGTCATGCAATATCGGCACGGCCACAGCACCATAGGTAAGGGCTGCAAGAACACCAGTGGCCCAGCGGGCACAGTTGCGTCCGCAGAACGCTATTTTATCGCCCGGAGCTACTCCGGTTTCCTCAAACAATATATGGAGCCGAGCAATCTCGGCCGCCACGTCGCAGTAACGGTAAGTATCGCCGTGAAAATCGGAAAGAGCTGGCTTTCCCCAATTCTCACATATAGCCTGCGAGATATACCGTACGGCGGTATCTTGATGTGTCATGATTTCTTAAATCGTTTTTGCAGATACTGGCGCAAGGTGCTGAACGAATCCACCGGCCGCTTGGGCGGAGTGATGGCTGCCAACAGAATGTCGCGCAGTTTCGACGGACGACGGCGGTCGTTGATCTTAGCAGGATCCTCGGCCTCGTCGCTATGATATACTTTCACCTCGCGCTCGCCCTTGATGGCGGCGAGAGCATTCTCGGCGAGGGTTAGAAGCTCATCCTCGCCCGGATAGACATAAATCGGAGCTATAAAATCGACATGCTCGGCCACGAAGTCGGTTATACGCTGGCTGTGGGCCATGCCACCGGTCAGCAATATGGCGTCGACATCTCCCTTGAGGGCAGCCGACATCGCACCGATTTCCTTTGCCACAGTGTAGACCATCGACCGGAGTACAAGCATGGCATGCAGGTCGCCCGAATCGATACGTTCGAGCACCTCCGGCACCGACGTAGTACCCAGATGAGCCATAAGACCACCGGCACCGTGCACCAGACGCATCAGTTCCTGCTCGGTGTATTTTCCCGAGAAGCACAGACGCACAAGCGGACCGGGAGGCAACGAGCCGGAGCGCTCCGGTGAGAACGGGCCACAGCCATCCAATGCATTTGTCGTATCAATCACACGACCCTTGCGATGGGCGCTGATGGTTATACCGCCTCCCATGTGGCACACTATCAGATTCAGTTCCTCGTATTTCTTGTCAGACTCGCGGGCGAAGCGCCTCGCTATCGCCTTCTGGTTGAGAGCATGGAAAATAGACTCACGCGGCAGCTCTGGCACACCGCTCAGGCGTGCATAAGGCATCATTTCGTCTACCACCACCGGATCGGCGATAAACGATTTAACACCTATCTCATCGGCAATGTCGCGGGCTATCAGACCTCCGAGATTCGACGCATGCTGCATGCGGGCATTCTCAAGGTCGTGGCGCAGTTCATCGTTAACTTCGTACACGCCACTTTCCACCGGCTGGATAATGCCGCCGCGGCCTATGACGGCCGAGAGACTATGCAGATCGATACCTTCATGGCGAAGGGCTTTCTCGATAAGTCCCTTGCGCCAGTCAAACTGGTCCAGAAGATTGGGGAAACGGCTCAATTCCTCGCGCGAGTGATCAATCGAAATCTTGAACACTGGTTTAAGGTCGTCGTATACGGCAATTTTGGTCGAAGTCGACCCCGGATTGATGGCAAGTATGCGGTGCATGGATAAATTTCGTTAAGTTAAAAATCATCAGCGTGCCAGGCAGGCCAGCGCTATGGAGTAGAGCTTTGTGCGGGGGGTGTCGCCACGCGATGTGAGCACGCATGGCGCGGTCGTACCGGTGACCATGGCGGCGATATCGGCTCCGGCCATATGGGTGGCCGATTTAAAGAACACATTGCCCGACTCGATGTTCGGGAACAGCAGGCAATCGGCATGCCCGGCCACCGACGAGCCTTTCACTTTCTTTATCTCGGCGGCTTCTTCCCACAGTGCCACATCAAGCGACAGTGGTCCATCCACAGTCACATCGCCCAACTGACCACGGTCGGCCATCTTGGCGATAATGGCAGCTTCGGTCGACGACGGAACTGTCGGCAACACCTGCTCCGACGGAGCGATACACGCAATCTTCGGACGCTCCACACCCAGAGTTCTCGCGGTCTTGGCAAGATAGCCCACAAGCACGCATTTCTGCTTGAAGTCGGGAGCCGGAATCACGGCCACATCAGCAACGGTGAGCAATCGGTCGCGTCCGGGCAATTCTATCACCGACACATGGCTGAGAACACCCTTCGGAGGCAGAAGACCGCAGTCTTTGTTCAGAATGCCACGCATATACACATCGGTCGACACCAGGCCTTTCATCAGCACATCGGCACCACCCTCGGCTACTGCCTTGACGGCCGCCGCCACTGCTTTCTTGTCGTCCTTTACATCTATCACAGTCCAGCCCGATATATCGATGCCTTCTGCCGACGCAATAGCCGCGATAGCTGCACTGTCGCCATAAAGCACCGGCGATACAATTTCCTCAGCGGCAGCGGCAGCTACAGCTTCGAGGGTATGGGCATCGGCAGCACAGGCTACAGCAAGACGGCGAGGGCCGCGACGACGTGCTTCGGCAACAATATCAACAAGTTTTGTTATCATAGTTCCTAATGGTATTTGGCGGATATCCGTCATTTCAGACGGAAATTATATCCGAGGGTTATTTCAATATTCATATTTCGCGAGGCACTGAAATAATCGGCCTTGCGCGAGGGGAAGATATTTCCCAGACCGTAGTAGTAGCGGCCTTCGAGCACCACCGAATGGCGGGGCTGCACATAGAATTCGAATCCTATCGAGGCACATATGCCGTAATCGAACCGATTGCTTATGTCGAGCTTCATCTGCTCGGTCTGGCGGTTGGACGGGAAGCCCGACACACTACCAGGATTGGCATAGTCGAAGTCGGAATTTATAGAACTTCCTATCATATATGCGAACTGCGGGCCGAGATTGACAAATGTCTTGAACCGGCGGGAGCCGAAATATATGTGCGTAAGTATCGGCAGATTGATATAGGTGAGCGACCGTGAGTAATTCAGCGGAGCCTCCTCGAAGTTTTCTTTCCAGCCTCGGGTGGTCCAGCCAAGTTCAGCTATGATACCGAACAGCTTCTCCTCGGTATAGCGAACCGTCACAGCACCGCATGAGCCCATGTTGAACGACTGTTTCACGGATGGCGAGAACGACATCTGCGCCATCGATACACCGCCCTTGGCGCCGATGGTGATATGGGGCTTATAGTGCGTCTCGGCACTGCACAGCAGCATCGTGAGCGATGCCGCTATCAAAAACAATATTCTTCTCATATCACACGGGCCTCCTGCCTGCCGGAAGAGGTGAACTGGATGATGTATAATGTTGAATTGACAAATCCTTCGCCCGAGCGCTCGAAGCGGAATGCCGACTGGACACCGTTGTACGACGCCGGATTCACAGGATCGAACACACCGTCGTTGGCACGGAGCGACTTAATGATGAACGATGCGGCATCGAAGCCCAGAAGTGCCTGTGTCGGCACACTCTCTATCATGCTCTCGCCATACCAGCGCTTGAACGCGCGGGCCACGCCCGACGCCTCAAAACCGTCGAAATTATCGAGAAAACGCGAATAGACAGTCGCCTCGAGCCTGTGCAGCATCTCAAGCGCCTCTCCGCGGAAAGCGGTCCAGTCGGGATAGCCGAAAACTTCGGCCTGTGGCGATGCCGAATCGGTATTCTCCACAGCCATGGCACGCAGACGGTCGCGCCAGTTCGACACCACATATGCCATTTTGTTGAATTCTGCCAATGCTCCCGACGTAGGTATGAGCACATACTTCTGCCAGCCGTCGACAGGAAGGACATTCAGATCCGACGCTCGCAGAGTGCCATCATATTCTATCACTATCGGCTCCACGCCACGCGCACGGTAGCAAGTGGTCACATAAGCCACGAACGCCTCTTTTTCGTTGCGTCCCCCAGTATTGCGAAGTATCACCGGCGTGAAACCGTCGAACTGGCTCGAAAGAGCGCTTTCGGCAAGTTCGTACATGGCCTGCTGTGGTATATTGGCCTGCATCACAAACGGATTGAACATCTGCAGCGAATCCCGCACGTTGAATAGATTCAGCACATAGTTACCCCGCTCGGCAGCCTTGGCACCAAGCAAAGCGATGGCATCGGCGCCATCAGGCGCTATAATCACCGAAGCCGACGCCACAAACGAGTCTTTCTCGGCAAACTCCCGAACCCGGTCCATCCGGCCTTCGGTGTCGAAAGCCCTTATCTCTATAAGCCGTCCCGAACGGTTGCTCAGAGTATCGGCACCGATCAGAAATCCCTTGTAGAAGTCCAGACACAGACTGTTCTGCTTCGTAGGCTCGCTCTTATCGAGGCCGAAAGGCAGCATCACAGCGATAGTCGCCGACGACGGAGGCACCACTTCGGCCGGCTGTTCAACAGCCACAGTATCCACAGCAACCTCGGCGACCTCGGCAAAATCCGCTACCGGAAAATACAGCATCATGTTCTTCTTCAGCCCGTCGGCAGCCTGAGGATTGTACTGCACTATCTGCTCGCGCGATATTCCCAGATGCTTCGATACACCATAGACCGACTCACCTTTCTTCACCTTGTACACGTAGTACTCCTGACCCTTCACCTTTTTCACCGGCAAATCAAGGCCATAAGCACCCGAGGCAGCCAGCAGCAATGCCGCCGACACCACTGCAATTCTGCGTATTATATTGATAATAGATTTAATATCCATAACCATAGTCTTAAGGCTACAAAGTTAGCACTTTTTCTCCGATATTCAATAGCAACACTACATCCCACGCCCCCGCGCGCAAGCTTATGCCTTGTCCGACATCCATATTGCCAAAATGTCACAGCACCGGTATGTCAGCACCCTGTTATTATGGAATCCAATAGTACGGAGATTTCTTGCGGTGTTCCACCACCCAACTCTCAAATCCGGCCATAGAGTCAATCCCGTCTGCTATAACAGCTTCGTAGTATTCCACGCCATGATAATCCCGGCCATATGGAGTCTCAAATTTCAATCTCAGAATTGTGTCACGCTGTTCCGGAGTCATTACCTCGACAATACGATCGGCCATTTTCTCGAAATACCCGTCATATTCCGTTCCGGCTTCGATATGTATGATATCGAACTGCCATATTTCACCCTCGTCAGATCTATAAAAGACATGCCACGCCATGCAATGCTCATCGGTATGCAAGCCATTGATACATTTGATTTCAGTCACTTTCGGATTCCGCGACATTTCCGCTGCCACAGCAAAGCTGCTGCTTGCGCTTATGTCGGTGGAATACACATGCAGATCAATATCTCGATGCGACGCCAGAAGCCCCATACGAAGAGAGCCAACAAGATTCACCCGGCACCCGGCCGACTCCCAGATTTCAGCAATACCCGATTCGCGCAGCACATCCCATGCCTTCTGTTGATTGGCCTGTGCCAGATCGTTGATTTCAGTATTATTCATTACAGTTGAGATTTGATAAATCTGCAAAAATAGCACTTTTCCACGAATTATATCTGCAACACGATATATTTCAAAACGGCAGAGCGCTCCACTGCCAAAAACGAGCCACTCCACTTTCCCTGTGGCAATAATAAAACCAAAATAACGTTAAATATATAACTACCTATACCTACCATATCTTCCTTGGATAATACACGGACAACTAAAAGCATAAAAAACAGTGTGGTGTCGATGACATTCTTCGCCATACAGCTTGTTCTTGGCTTTTATTCCAGAAAAATATTCCTGAATTATCTCGGCACCGAAGTCCTCGGCCTCAATACTACCGCCACAAACATACTCGAGCTCCTCAACATCGCCGAGCTCGGCATCGGAGCTGCCGTAGGTTTCTCGCTCTACAAACCTCTGCTCGACAACGACCACAGCAAGATATGTGACATCGTATCGCTGCAAGGGCATTTCTACCGCCGTATTGCCATCGGCATAATCGTATGCAGTCTATGCGTCATGGCGGCATTCCCCTGGATTTTCCATAAAATAACCCTGCCGCTGTGGTATGCATATGCCTCGTTCTCGGTGCTGCTTATCAGTGCTTTGCTCGGCTATTTTGTCAACTACAGGCAGATTGTGCTGTCGTCGGCACAGATGGACTATAAAATACGATACAGCCAGACATCATGGACCATCGTCAAGGTCGCATGTCAGATGGCGGCCGTAGCCATGCTCGACCATCCGTATCAATGGTGGCTCCTGTTCGAGCTTATATTCACACTCATAGGCGCTTACTCCTTGCACAGAGCCACACACAAGGCCTTCCCATTCCTACGGCAATCTCAAAAGACCTATTGCGATCTCAAAAAGGAATACTACTTCATCATCACCAAAGTCAAGCAGGTATTCTTCCATAAAATCGGTGGCTTCGCCATGACGCAGACAAGTCCGCTCATCATCTATGCATATATATCGCTCGACATGGTGGCACTCTACGGCAACTATCTGCTCATCACCTCGGGTATAATACGTCTTAGCGGCGCGGTCTTCAACAGCATCGGCGCCGGCATCGGCAATCTTGTAGCCGAAGGGAACATCGATAAAATAACCACTGTATTCCGCGAGCTTTTCAGCATGCGCTTTGTGTTCTCTGCCACTCTCACATTCACCACTATCATGATAGCGCAGGATTTTGTCAAGCTATGGGTCGGCGGAGAGTATCTGCTCCCATTCTCGACACTCGCCATCCTATGCGGCACTCTGTTCATATCACTCCTCAGAAGCACTGTCGATCTCTACATAAATGCTTACGGCCTGTATCAGGACATCTGGGCGCCGGTGGCCGAGGCCGCCATCAATATCGGCCTTTCCCTGCTGCTCGGCTACCACTTCGGGCTCAACGGCATACTGGCCGGAGTGCTCATATCGCTTTGCCTCGTCATGGGTGTATGGAAGCCATTTTTCCTCTTCCGCTACGGCCTCAAAACAAGCGTCGGGGTATACTTCAAAATATTCTTCGAACATCTCTTTGTGGCCATACTCGTGGCCACCGCCGTGGCATGGATTGCCACCATGGTGCCCATCGACCCGTCGGCATCGTATGGCGCGCTCGCTCTCTACACCGCCATCTGCGCCCTGTCGTTCCTCGTGCTGTTCTCGGCCATTGCATGCGCATTCCGAATGGGGCTGAATCTATTCCTTAGCCGCATATTCACCTTAATTTTAAAGAAATGAGCACACCGTCGGTTTCTGTGGTTATCCCCGTATACAAGGCGGAGAAATATATCGACCGCTGTCTGGAATCTTTAGCACGACAGACACTCGACGGGGTGGAGTACATATTTGTGAACGATGCCTCCCCCGACAACAGCATCGACAAAGTGCACTCATTCTTCAAAGCTACACCCTTGAAGAACTCCACATACCGCGTTGTAGATAATCCAGGAAACCGTGGTGTGGGATTCGCAAGGCAGAATGGTCTCGACCATGCGCAGGGCAAATATGTGATTCATGTCGATCCCGACGATTGGACCGAGCCCGGCTATCTCAAAAAAATGTACGAGCAAGCGGAAGCCGCCCATGCCGACATCGTGTTCTGCGATATTTTCATTGAATACTCCGACCGTACCGTCGAATCGACGCAATGCCCCGGCACCACCGATGCCCGGGAAATCATCGACAGTCTATGCCACGGCCGTATTCTTGGAAGCTGCTGGAATAAACTCGTTCGGCGCGACTACATCAAGGATTGCAACGCGGTATTCATTCCCGGCATAAACGTGTGCGAGGACGTGACATTCTTCCTGCAGCTCCTGCGCAACAATCCACGCATAGCCGAAATGGGCCAACCGCTCTACCACTACGACCGCTTCACAAATTCCAACTCCATCCAGCGGCATCTTCTACCCGACCATCTCGACCAGGACAACCGCCTTATAGAAACCGTAGGCGCCATACTGTCCGATAGCCGCTTCCGATCATCGGCCGATGCATTCCGATCATCGGCTCTATTCCACATATTTGAAATCAGTCCATACTCCGGAGCTGAATTCCGACGCCGCTACCGCCACCTATGGCCTGCAGTAGCAGGCAACACAAAATTCTCCCTGCCCAAGAAAGCCATACTTTGGCTTGCCTGCCACGGTCTCTACCGCCCTGCCCGAGCCATCTACCGCACCCTCAAGAAAGCATAACAACCCACCTCGCCAACACCCCCGACATCGCGATCACGTCCGCAGAACGCCGACCCCATAACCGGGCACATAGAAGCACTGCGGGATGTGCCCGTACAGGCACACCCCGCGTCTCTGGCGTCCGCAAGACGCCGGTTTACCTCGTAGTCAGTACTATTCCAGATCGTGTATCACCAGACCCGAGCGCAGCTTAGGCTCGAACCATGTGGTCTTGGGCGGCATTATATTGCCTGTATCGGCAATATTCATAAGCTGCTCCATGCTCACCGGGAACAATGCGAGCGCGAATGCCATCTCGCCGCTGTCCACACGACGTTTAAGCTCTTCGAGACCGCGGATACCGCCTACGAAATCAATCCGTTTATCGGACCGCAGATCGGTTATACCGATGATATCGCGCAGTATAAGATCCGACGATATGGTCACGTCCAGCACCCCGATTGGATCATTGTCATCGTAAGTGCCCGGACGCGCCGTCAACGAATACCAACGCCCCTCGAGATAGAGTGCGAAGTTATGCAGGGCCTCTGGATGGTACACCTCCGTACCCTTGTCGACAACCACGAAATTTTTTTCGAGCCGCTCCAGAAATTCCGCTTCAGAGAGGCCGTTGAGGTCGCGTACCACGCGGTTATAGTCGATTATCTTCAGGTGCGAGGCCGGGAAAGCCACAGCAAGGAAGTAATTGTACTCCTCATCGCCGCGATGAGCGGGATTGAGCTTGGCTTTCTCATTGCCAACAAGCGCTGCGGCTGCCGAACGATGATGTCCATCGGCGATATACAGATATGGAATCTTGGCGAATTCTTCGGTTATACGGTCGATCATCCCTCGGTCGGAGACCACCCAGAAATGATGGCCGAAACCATCGGGCGCAGTAAAATCATATTCAGGCTCGCCCATGGCCACCGTGCGGATTATATCCTCGAGCACTTCATTGTCGGGAAATGCAAAGAAAACCGGCTCGATGTTGGCATTATTGATGCGCACATGCTTCATGCGGTCCTCTTCCTTGTCGCGTCGGGTGAGTTCGTGCTTCTTGATGCGGCCCTCCATGTAGTCGTCGACATTAGCCGCCACAACAATACCGAACTGAGTACGCCCGTCCATGGTCTGGGCATAGATATAGTAGTGCTCCTCGCTGTCCTGCACGAGCCATCCGTTGTTGCGGAATGCGGCAAAGTTCTCCACTGCCTTATCGTACACTTCGGGGGCATGTTCATCGGTTCCGGGTGCGAAGTCAATCTCGGGCTTTATGATGTGATACAACGACTTGGGATTGCCGTCGGCCTCATGCCGGGCTTCCTCGCTGTTAAGAACGTCGTAGGGGCGCGATGCAACCTCGGTCACCAGTTCGCGCGGCGGGCGAATGCCCTTGAAAGGTTTGACTTTTGCCATTTCTCAGTCTATTCTATGATAAAGTATTTAAGGTATACAACACTTGCGGACAATAGTTGCAGATGAACGGTTAAAAAGTCAGAAAAGCTCTCTATGCCTATCTCCAACTTCTCCCTGCAAATATACACTTTAATCCTACATCGAACAAATAATCACGCAAAAACAGCCATGGCGATGCCGAAGTATGCGCCATGGCTGTTTTCGTAAGTTGGTTTCAGGTTTACCGGATGATGGTTTCCTCGCGGTCGGGGCCCACGGAAATAACAGCCACGGGCACACCCACCTTCTCTTCGATGAATGCTATATAATCGCGGAATGCCTGGGGAAGTTCTGCTTCGGTGCGGGCCTTGGAGAGGTCGGTCTTCCAGCCGGGAAGTTCCTCATAGATAGGCTCTACGATACCAGCACCTTCGGCGTTATCACCAACGGAATAGGGGAAGTCGGTGGTAACAGTGCCGTCGGGCATGCGGTAGGCGGTGCACACCTTTATGGTGTCGAAGCCGTCGAGCACGTCGCTCTTCATCATTATCAGATGGGTAGCGCCGTTGATCATCACTGCATAGCGCAGAGCCACAAGGTCGAGCCAACCGCAGCGGCGTTCACGACCGGTCACTGCACCGTATTCATGGCCGATATTGCGGATTGTGGCACCGGTCTCGTCGAAAAGCTCGGTGGGGAAAGGACCGCTACCCACACGTGTGCAGTAGGCCTTGAAGATACCATATACATTTCCGATACGGCCGGGGGCGATACCCAGACCGGTACAAGCACCGGCAGCGACGGTATTGCTTGATGTCACAAAGGGATACGAGCCAAAGTCCACATCGAGCATAGTACCCTGAGCGCCCTCGCAGAGAACGCTGTGGTCTGCATCGAGGGTTTTGTTGATATAGTGCTCGGTGTCGGTGAGAGCGAAAGTACGCAGATATGCCACGGCGTCGAGCCATTCCTGCTCGAGCGCTGCGAAGTTATCGGCAGGAGTGGCACCCATTGCTGCCAGGCGTGCCAGATGAGCGTCGCGGGCTGCGGCATAGCGCTCGGCAAAGTCCTCGCGCAGGGTATCGCCTACACGGAGACCATGACGCGAAACCTTGTCGGTATATGTCGGGCCGATGCCCTTGCCTGTGGTACCTATCTTACCGCTGCCCATGGCGCGCTCGCCGGCGGCATCGAGAAGACGGTGTGTAGGCATTATCAGATGTGCCTTTTTCGATATTTTGAGAATCGAGTGGAGATCGACGCCATCGGCCTCGAGTTGCTCGGCCTCGCCACGGAAAAGCACCGGGTCGAGAACGACACCATTACCTATCACATTGGTTATGGCTCCCTTAGCGAACACGCCCGAGGGAATGGAGCGGAGCACATGCTTGTGTCCGTCGAATTCGAGTGTGTGTCCGGCGTTGGGGCCGCCCTGGAAACGGGCTACCACATCGTACTTGGGAGCGAGGACATCGACAATCTTGCCCTTGCCTTCGTCGCCCCACTGCAGGCCTAAAAGAAGATCGGCTTTCATTTTTTTATGCTTGTATTGATGTTTGTTTTCTTTGCTTTGCGGGCGCATGTCGAACACACGCCGTACACCGTCATTTCGAAATACGAGGCCGTGAACGCCGAGTAGTGACGAGCACGCAGTACTTCGGAAAACGATTTGTCCTTCACCACCTTCACACGGCCGCATTTCAAGCACACAAGATGATGCCTGTTGCACGGAAGAATGCCATAGGTAGTTTCGCCGGTGCCATAGTAGCGACCAAGCACACCGGCATCCACAAGCAGCTCGACTGTATTGTAGAGCGTGGCCTGCGACACTCTGACGCCTCGCTGAGACACCGCCTCGGCAAGGTCTTCCATTGAAAACGACTTACCGATGCCGCGGGCTGCCTCGAGGATTTCGTTGCGTTCGGCCGTATTTCTACGCCCCGTTCGCACCAGATACTCGCTGAGTTTCTGCTGAACGGAATCCTGTTTTAGCTTTTCGCCGGTCATGCGGATGGAAATGGACTGATGCGTTTTTTTGACGTGGGCAAAATTACGAAATATTTCCGAAAATAGCTTACCTTTGCCGAACAAATGCATTATAGCACCATACACCTGCAATAATATAGCTGTTGGAAATCATGAGCAAGCCTACTATGAACGATTACTATAAGGTCGAGATCGGCATAAAGCCAGCCTCCACCGACTTCTGCGATCTCGCTGCCGACCTGCTCGGTGGCATCGGATTCGAAAGTTTCGTGCCCTACGAAGATCGCCCGGGCGAGGGCCTCACTGCATTCGTGCCGGCGCCTCTCTACAGCCCCGAAGCTCTCACTGAGGCTTTGCTCGGTCTGCAGCCCTTTGCAGAGGCTTCATTCGAGGCCGAATTTGTGCAAGGTCGCGACTGGAATGCCGAATGGGAGAAAAACTATTTCCGACCGATACTCGTGGAAGGAAAAGTGGCCGTGCACAGCAGCTTCCACACCGATATCCCCGAGGCGCAGTACGACATCACCATCGATCCTAAAATGGCATTCGGCACCGGCCACCATGCCACCACATCGCTCATGATGCGTGCACTTCTGGCCACATGTACCCCGGGCATGGCCGTGATCGACATGGGCACCGGATCGGGCATTCTCGCCATCCTTGCGGCAATGCTTGGTGCCAAACCCGTCACCGGTATCGAGATCGACCCGTTCGCCGAAGCCAATGCCCGCGACAATGTGGCCCTCAATCTTCCGGCGGGAGGTGCGGTCGCCATAGTCGGTGGCGACGCCTCGGCCCTCGCACAAGTGCCCTACAAAGCCGACATATTCCTCGCCAACATCAACCGCAACGTCATAACCGCCGACATCGCCGCATATGCCGAGGGTACCGCACAGGGTGGCACACTCATTGTCAGCGGATTCTATGTCGCCGACCGCCCCATTGTGATAGAGGCTGCCGAGAAGGCCGGATTCGTAAAGACAGCCGTCGACGAAATGGACAACTGGTCATCAATTACATTCACCAAAGCCGCAACACGATGAGACGCTTCATATTAGCTTTGGTCGCGGTAATGGCTACGCTTTGCTCGCAAGCCGAAAAGCCGGTATTGAAGTTCGCATGGGGTGCCGATGCCGGCGCTTCAATCGACCTGACAGGCAGCGACATGAGCACCATCGACTTCAGCGCATCTTTCGGCATGAGCCGAGGTTGGATAAATTTTCTTGGTCTGGGTGTGGAAGCCGACATCATGACAAGCAACTCCTGCCGATCATACCCGCTGTACCTCAATTTCAGAACCAATTTCCAGAACAAACCGTCGCTCCTGTTCTGGGATCTAAAAGGCGGCATATCGCTAAATTATCTCGAACACAACCATCAGCAGACAGGCCCCTACGCATCCACCGGCCTTGGAGTCAATCTGGCACGCAGCGCCAAGTTCTCATCACATCTTCTGATTTCCTACACATATCGCCACCGCAAAACCATTGTCGGCGACGAAATGACCCACCGCTTCAAAAGTCTCAGCTACGCATCTGTGAAAATAGGCGTAATATTCTGACTTTTCTATCCCTACATCTTCACCGACCTCAAAAAATGCAAGGATAACCGTAAAATAGGTTAGTTGGCGGAATTATTATTTCGTAATTTTGCAACCGAATATGAAGACGCCAATCCTAAACATCGCCTTTTTTGCAGCCGCGTGCTCAGCCTCAACCATCTCAGTGGCCCAGACCACACAAGCCGACTCCATCGAAGCTCTCGAGGAAATAGTGGTGACCGGGTCCAATCATGCAGTCGACGCACGTCTGCTGCCATACACCGTGAGCGTCATCAACCGCTCCGAACTTGAGGCCGCAGGCAGCACACAATTGCTCACAGCTCTGAAAGGGCGGGTGCCGAGCCTGTTTGTGACCGAGCGAGGCATTTTCGGGTATGGCGTGTCGGGCAACGGCTCCGGCCACATAAAAATGCGTGGTGTCGGTGGCGACAGAGCGAGTGCCGTGCTAATGATGATGGACGGCCAGCCTCAGTTCGCCGGTATATATTCACACCACATCGGCGACTTCTACGGCAAGGAATATGTAGAGCGGGTGGAAGTGCTCCGAGGCCCTGCTTCGGTGCTATATGGCTCGAATGCTATGGCCGGTACAATCAACGTTATAACCCGCAATGCCAAGACCGACGGCTTGCATGCCGACCTTACCACACAGTATGGCTCGTACAACACCTGGCAGACTTCGCTCACCGGTACAGCACGATACGGACGCCTGTCGTCGCTCGTATCGCTGTCGTACGACCGTACCGACGGCAATATCGAAGGCCTGAAGTTCAAGCAAGGAGCTGCCTATGCAAAGCTTGCCTATGACTTTTCCAACAGTTGGAAAGCACAGGCCGACTACACGGTGATGAAGTTCGATGCCGACGACCCGGTGTACCCTACTCTATCCGACCCCGCATCTACGGCAGTATATACACAGAATGTTCTCCGGGGCGAAGCCTCGGCAGCTCTTACCAACAATTATGAAAATACCGGTGGTACCGTAAGGCTATATTACAGCTATGGCAACCACTATGTCGATGATCCACGCCATTTCCACAGCGTGGACGACCGGCTCGGCGTGATGGCATATCAGAATTTCAGTCCTTGGGAGGGGACAGCCATCACGGCGGGCTTCGACTTCAGCCGATATTCCGGAAAAATACCCATGAGCGGCGGAACAGCCCACACACCGGGCGCACTCGGCACAATCTCCAGAAAATATGTGACTGAATACTCACCATACGTCACGGCGGCACAGAGCCTTTTCAACCGTGTGCTCACCCTCAGCGCCGGCCTCCGCATGGCAAACAGCGATATGTTCGGCACCCGTTGGGTACCGCAGGCAGGTGTGGCCGTCAATGTTCCATGTGGTTTCACCGTCAAGGGCTCGGCTGCGATGGGATACCGCAATCCGTCGTTCCGCGAACTATATCTCTACAAGATGGCCAACCCCGACCTCTCGCCCGAACGTATGTGGAACTATGAGATAGCAGTCGAAAAGCGATTCAACCACTACCTCTCGGCTGAGATAACCGCATACTACAGCCGTGGTGCCGATATGATACAGACTGTCGACATGAAAAATGTCAATACAGGGTCTTTCATAAACAAAGGTATAGAGCTGAGTCTTCACAGCCGCCCGCTCGACAACCTGAGCTTGCACGCCACCTACAGCTATCTCCACACATCACTTAAAAATCTCACGGGAGCACCCAAGAACCAGTATTGGCTCGGAGCCGAATGGAAGCCGCTGAAGTGGCTTGAACTATGCGCCGACCTGCAGGGCGTGGGAAGTCTCTATGTGGCCGAGGGCATCAAGCACCAAAGCTACGCACTGCTCAACCTCAAGACAACTTTCATCATCAACCGGCACGTGAAACTTTTCGCCCGGCTTGAAAACGTAACCGACGCCCGATATACCATCAACCGAGGCTACCCGATGCCGGGATTCACAGCCATGGGCGGGGTGTCGCTATCTATCTGAACTAACTCCTTATCCCTATATGAAAAAAACTTTTCTTGCCCTTATGGGCGCCTCGCTGCTCATGAGCAGCTGCGGCACAAAAACTGAAGCCGCCCCCGCGGCAGAGACCACAGCAACCGACTCGGCCGTATCGACAGTATACTACATCAGGGACATAACACCCGAAAACCTCGTGAAAATCTATAACGCCCTTGGACGTAAGGCCGAAGGCAAAGTGGCCGTGAAGATGTCGACAGGTGAATCGAATAAATCCCACCAACTCGACCCGGCTCTCATCAAACCCCTCATCGACGAACTCGGAGCCACAATCGTGGAGTGCAACACCGCCTATGCCGGCAACCGCAATACTACCGAGGCACACCGCAAAGCCGCTGCCGACCACGGCTACACAGCCATAGCCGAGGTCGACATAATGGATGCCGACGGCGACACCATACTACCGCTCGAAGGCGGCAAGCACCTCAAATACGACATTGTCGGCAAGAACTACCCTAACTACGACTTCACCGTAGTGCTGTCGCACTTCAAGGGCCATGCCATGGGCGGATTCGGCGGTGCACTCAAAAATGTAGCCATAGGCATAGCATCTGCCAACGGAAAATCCTATATCCACAGCGCCGGCAAGACTGCCAATGTCGACTCAATATGGCAGAACATAGCTCCACAGGACGATTTTCTCGAATCGATGGGCGAGGCCTGCAAAGCTGTTTTCGCACACGCAGGTGACAATATTCTGTTTATAAATGTGGCAAACAATCTATCGGTCGACTGTGATTGCGACGGCAATCCCGCAGCTCCCGAGATGGCCGACCTCGGCATCCTTGCGTCGCTCGACCCCGTAGCTCTCGACCGTGCTTGCGTGGACCTCGTGCTCAATTCCGAGGACCCGGGCAAAGATGCTCTTATCGAACGCATGGAATCGCGCCATGCAACCCATCTGCTCGACTACTCGGAACAACTCGGAATCGGTTCGCAGAAGTACAAAATCGTAGAATTGTAAAATTATATTTCATCTACAAACGAAAGTTAAAAACACCTGCGGCATTAAACCTGCAGGCGTTTTTCATGTCTGATATTACGAAAAGCGACAGAAACAATATATATACAATCTAAAACTAAATATCTCATGAACAAGAAATTTATTGTAGCAGCCCTCGGCCTCAGCGCCATCGTAGCAACCCCTGCATTCGCACAGCAGCCTTCCGCCACCAAATGCGACAAGGCCAACGCTGAAAACTGCCAACTCAAAAGCGCCAAAAAGCAGGCAAACGTGCCCAACCCCTTCGAAGGCCTCAATCTCTCTGCCGAACAGCAGACCAAGCTCGAAGCCCTGAAGACCGAATGCCAGGCTCAGCGCAAGGCTAATGCCGAAGCACGCAAGGCCGACAAGCAGAACCGCCAGAAAGCCAACAAAGAGGAAGCCCGCAAGGCTCGCACCGAACAGCTCGCTAAAATCAAGGCAATCCTTACCCCCGAGCAGTACGTGCAGTTCCTCGAAAACAACTACCTCTCCACCAACCGTGGTGGCATGAAGGGCAAAATGGCGAAAGCCGGCAAAAACGGCCGCAAGGACAATCGTCGCGCTCAGGCCGGCGCACCCCGTGGCAACCGTCAGGCATCCGCTCCTGCTACAGCACAGTAAAAATACCTCTCCTCTCTCCCTATAGTCACAACCTCAACCGGCTGTGACTTTTTTTATGGCACGACCGACACAAAACGAGGCTATATCGACACTCATTTCTATGGATCTGCCGCAGACCCTGCTACAGGCCCTCTATCGACAACCGGATTCCGGCGATACGGATTAAGGGATCGGTCTTTCAATCGTTTTCTCTTGCTGCGCTCCAATGCCCGGCGTTCACGACGCGACAACCTGACTTCACTCGCTTGCACAGAACTTTCCCCTGGAGTGACCGCGATGGTAGAAACCGTCTTTTCCTTGCGTGCTTTAGCTCTCTCACGCGCTCTCTGCGACCGCAGCATAGCTCGCTCCAATTCCACCTTTATCATCCGGAACGCGAGAGTGGCAGCCGGATCGTATTCCTCTGGGGTGCCACCGCTCAGAAACACATCGACCATCAGCAACGCAGCCTCGGCAGCCGTCGGCGAAAAACTAAGTGCGGCCAAAATACGGCTTCGTATATCGGCATAGAATTTTTGGGATACAGGAAGATTTTTCATAGTCATATTTATCAGTAGTAGTATGTCCGGCAAAAGTACAATCACATGCACCAAATTATCCTACATAAAATCAGGCTCTTACTTTTAACCATTTTTTAGAACCTGTATCCAATCGTGCATAATCAGTATTTCAAGCGTGCTGGAATGCTTTGGCAAGCCTCGAAACAATATAATTGACGCCAAGTGACTATCTTTGCAAAAACAAACCAACATAATCGCAATGTCACATATCCGACTGTCTGCAATTCTTGCCTCAGCGTTGCTCGCAGGAGTTGCCAGTGCCGACGCCGCGCTCCGCGCCCCGGCAAATCCACTCGTAACCATCGACCCCTACACAAGCTGCTGGTCGACCACCGACAATCTATACGACGATATTACCCGCCATTGGACCGGATCGCAGTTCCCGCTCGTCGGCGTGATAAAAGTCGACGGCACCAACTACCGTTTCATGGGCAAGGAACAGCCCGACCTCACCTTGATCGCGCCCACCGCCGGGGCTGAGGCATGGACAGCCCGCTACACCACATCAGAACCGGCCAAAGGATGGTACGAAGCCGGATTCAACGATTCGTCGTGGAGCGAGGCACCCGCAGCATTCGGCACCATACCTCAGGAACCTCTCGCACGCACACTCTGGAACACCGAGAATATCTGGGTACGCCGCGACATCGACCTGCCGAAAGGCATGGGTAAGAAACCCGTATATCTCAACTACTCGCACGACGACGATGTGGTGATATACATCAACGGCATCAAAGTGGTCGACACCGGCAACGCATGCCACAAGAATGTGCGGTTGCTCCTCGAAGGAGAAGCCCGCGCATCGCTCCGTCCCGGTAAGAATCTTATAGCTGCATACTGCCGCGACCGTGGTGGACTCGCATTCCTCGACTTCGGTCTTGAAATCGAGGAAAAGCCCGAGTACTTCTTCCAGAATGCCGCAACACAGCTCAGCTGCGAAGTGGAGCCTATGAACACTATCTATACATTCGCATGCGGCCCTGTGAAACTCGACCTCACCTTCACAGCACCTGTATTCCTCGATAATCTCGACCTTGTGAGCCGACCGGTGAACTACATTTCCTATAAAGTAGAGAGCACCGACGGCAAGGCACACAATGTGAGCCTTTATTTCGAGGCCGGACGCGAATGGAGCATCGACAACAGCCTTCAGCCCACCACTTCGTCCATAGTGAAAGCCGACGGTATCACCGCCGTAACAACATCGAGCGTGTCGCAGGAAGTACTCGCAAAAAGCGGCGACGATCTCCGCATCGACTGGGGTACATTCTACCTCGCATCGACCGATGCCACCTGCCAGCCCTGGACCGGACCCGCACCTAAAGCCCGCAAGGCTTTCACCGCCGGTAAGAATCCAAAACTTGCTCAGGACGGACGCGAAACCGGACTTATATTCAATGAAGGACGCTGCAAGTCGGCCGACGGATTCCTCATGGTAGCCTACGACGACGTGTACTCTATCCAATACTTCAACACCAACCTTCGCCCCTACTGGAACCGCCGCAACGACTCCTCGATAATGGCACAGCTCGCCCTCGCAGCCGCCGACTATCCCAGCCTGATGACCAAAGCGGCCGAGTTCGACAAAGCTCTCACAGCCGAAGCCACTGCTGTCGGCGGTCCGGAATACGCCGATCTCTGTGCCCTCGCCTATCGCCAGGCTATAGCCGCTCATAAACTCGTGGAATCTCCTCAGGGTGACCTTCTGTGGCTCTCGAAAGAAAACTTCAGCAACGGCTCAATCGGAACCGTCGACATCACTTACCCCTCCGCACCCCTCTTCCTCATCTACAATCCCGAGCTGATGAAAGGCCTTATGAACCACATATTCTACTACTCCGAAAGCGGACGTTGGCCCAAGCCATTCGCAGCTCACGATGTGGGCACCTATCCTTTGGCCAATGGTCAGACCTACGGAGCCGACATGCCTGTAGAAGAATCGGGCAACATGCTCATACTCTGCGCAGCGCTTGCCGCCGTTGAAGGAAACGCCGACTACGCCGCCAAGCACTGGAATGCTCTCTCGACATGGGCTGACTATCTCACAGAGTATGGTCTCGACCCCGAGAATCAGCTTTGCACCGACGACTTCGCCGGCCACTTCGCCCACAATGCCAACCTCTCGATCAAGGCGATACTCGGCGTGGCATCGTATGCACGCCTTGCCGAAATGCTCGGCAAGGACACCATTGCCGCAAAATACTTTGCGAAAGCACGCGAAATGGCAGCCGAATGGACCAAACTTGCCGACGACGGCGACCACTACCGCCTGACATTCGACAAGCCCGGCACATGGAGCCAGAAGTATAACCTCGTATGGGACAGCCTGCTTGGCCTCGACATCTTCCCGTCGACTGTAGCCGAGAAAGAAATACCCTACTATCTGTCGAAACAGAACACCTACGGACTTCCGCTCGACAACCGCGACACCTATACCAAGACCGACTGGATCATATGGACAGCCACCATGGCTCCCGACAAAGCCACTTTCATGAAGTTTATAACTCCAATGCATAAATTCATGAACGAAACTCCCGACCGCGTACCCATGAGCGACTGGATATATACCGACCGCGCCAAACAACGCGGCTTCCAGGCACGCGCTGTAGTCGCAGGCTACTTCATGCCCATGCTCCGCACACGACTCCACAAATAATCGCGCCTGTCGATAAGTTTTACAACAAAAATCGAAAGCGCCACGAAGCAAATGCTCCGTGGCGCTTTTCATATACTTTTTTCAGGTCTGTCTTAGTTCATCAAACCAGGGACATACCTTTAAGAAGGGCTTGCTCGTTGAGAGGGAGAAGGTGGTGATGGCGCTCGGGAAGCGTTTTCTTGAGACCGCGGAGAACGGCATCGACAGGCACCACAGGACGAAGCTTCAGGAGTGCTCCAAGGAGAATCATGTTGTAGGTCTTGGAGTTCTTCAGCTCAATGGAAGCCTGCATTGCATCGACAGGTACCACAGTGACATCGGTGCGTGTAGGCAGATGATGTATGCCCGAGGGATCGTAGATGAGTGTTCCACCGGGCTTCACCTTGCCTTCGAATTTATCGAGGCTCTGCTGGTTGAGCGCCACGACAGTGTCGTAGGTGTCGAGCACCGGTGAGCTGATAGATGCGTCGCTGAGAATGACAGTGACATTGGCTGTACCGCCACGCTGCTCGGGACCATAGGATGGCATCCATGTGACTTCGAGGTTATCCATCAGGCCGGCATAAGCCAAAATTTTACCCATGGAGAGGACACCCTGACCGCCGAATCCGGCTATCAATATTTCTTCTTTCATAGCTTGTTATTCGTTTTTAAGGTCACCCAACGGATATTTTTCGAACATATGCTCGGCCATCCAGTCGTTGCTCTGGGCGGGAGTCATCTTCCAACCGGAGTTGCATGTCGACACGATCTCTATGACCGAAGTACCTTTCTTAGCCACCGTATTCTGGAATGCTTTCTTGATGGCAGCCTTAGCCTTGCGTGCGGCTGCGGCTGTATGCACGGCCTGACGGGTGACATAGCATGTGCCATCGAGCTGAGCGAGCAGGTTTGTGATGGCGAGCGGATAGCCATTGAGCTCGGCAGTACGGCCATAGGGAGTTGTGGCGGTCTTCATGCCAAGGAGTGTGGTGGGAGCCATCTGTCCACCGGTCATGCCATAGATTGCATTGTTGATGAAAATGATGGTGATATTCTCGCCACGGTTGCATGCATGGATGGTCTCGGCAGTACCGATGGCAGCGAGGTCGCCATCGCCCTGATATGAGAACACGAGATTGTCGGGATTGAGTCGGCTGGCAGCGGTTGCCACAGCAGGCGCACGGCCATGGGCAGCTTCAATCCAATCGACATCGATATAGTTGTAGGCGAAAACTGCGCAACCGACCGGCGCCACACCGATCGTTTTGTCGGCGAGGTCCATTTCGGCCAGAAGCTCGGCTATGATTTTGTGCACCACGCCATGGCTGCATCCCGGGCAGTAGTGGGTCACATTTTCGGTAAGCAGCTCGGGGCGGCTATATACCTTGTTTTCGGGACGTATTATTTCTTCGCGTGTCATTGTTGGATGTTCAGCTTTGATACAAGTGCTTCCAGAATCTCTGTTGGGTTGGGAATCATGCCACCCATGCGGCCGAAGTGATGCACAGGCACACGGCATTCAGCCGCCAGACGCACATCTTCCACCATCTGGCCGGCATTTAGCTCGACAGTGAGTATGCCTTTCACTTTCTTAGAAAGGTTGCCGATGATTTCCTTCGGGAAGGGCCACAGGGTGATGGGGCGCAGAAGTCCCACCTTTATGCCTTTGGCACGGGCTTCCTCGATGGCTTTGAGGCAGATTCGGGCAACGGTGCCAAATGCTACGATGAGGTATTCGGCATCGTCGGTGAAATATTCCTGGTAGCGCACTTCGTTCTCTTCGATACGGCGATATGTCTCCTGGAAGCGGAGATTATTCACTTCCATCTTGGCGCTGTCGAGCTCGAGCGATGTAACGACATTGCGGTGTCCACGACTACCTTTTCCGCATGCGGCCCAGGGGCACTGTTCGCGCAGCTGCTCCTCGGTGCGACGCGGCCGTTGAGGTGGGAGCACCACTTTCTCCATCATCTGGCCCACGATACCATCGGCCAGAATCATTGCAGGATTGCGATATTTGAAGGCGAGGTCGAAGCCGAGCGCCACGAAATCGGTCATTTCCTGCACGGTGGCGGGAGCAAGCACTATGAGGTGATAGTCGCCATGACCACCACCCTTTGTGGCCTGGAAATAGTCGGCCTGCGAGGGCTGGATAGTACCCAGACCGGGACCTCCACGCATGACATTGACGATGAGTGCCGGCAGCTCGGATGCAGCGAGGTAGGATATACCTTCCTGCTTGAGGCTGACGCCGGGCGACGACGAGGAGGTCATGACAGCTTTTCCGGTAGCGGCGCCGCCATATACCATATTTATAGCCGCAACCTCGCTTTCAGCCTGCAGCACCACCATTCCGGTAGTTTCCCAGGGACGAAGTTCGGCAAGTGTTTCGAGTACTTCCGACTGAGGGGTGATGGGATATCCGAAATAACCGTCGACACCATAGCGGATGGCCGCATGTGCGATGGCTTCGTTGCCCTTCATCAGTCTTACTTCTTCTTCCATTATAGATTTTTCGGTTTTCAATGGTTAATTACTTTAGTTCCGGCAAAACGATGAATTGCCGGAATTATTCGCCGCGGTCCACTACACGGTAAACTTCGATGCACGCATCGGGACACACTGTGGCACATGCCGCACATCCGATGCAAGCATCGGGATTGGCAGCGAAGGCATAGTGGTAGCCACGGTCATTGACCTCTTTAGGCTGCAGAAGGAGAACATCGGTAGGACATGCAACCACGCAAAGGTCGCATCCCTTGCATCTCTGCCCATCGATGGTCACCGCTCCATAAACTTTTGCCATACTGTTGAGATAATTGTTTAGAATTGTTCGGGAAAGAACGATGCCAGAAGCACCGATAGCGCAAATATACGAATTATTCCATGAAAACTATCTTAACGTATCATTAAAAAACAGCAAACCCCGCACCATATCGGCACGGGGTTGCATTAAAAAGTTGAAATGTAATTATTTCTTCTTGTTTTCCTCGACAGCGGCTGCGAGTTCGGGGTCGATCATGATACGGCCACAATATTCGCACACAATCACTTTCTTATGCATCTTGATTTCGATCTGCTTCTGCGGGGGAATGCGGTTGAAGCAGCCACCACAGGCGTTACGATCGACGATGACGATACCGAGACCATTGCGGGCATTCTTGCGGATACGCTTGAATGCATTGAGAGTACGGTCGTCGACACCGGGTTCGAGCGACTTGGCACGACCGATGAGATTTTCCTCTTCGGAGCGGGTTTCGTTGACGATATTGTCGAGGTCGGCTTTCTTCTCGGCCAGAATCTGAGTCTGGTCTACGATATCCTGCTGGATCGAAGCGATGTCGGACTGGCGGTTGTCGATTTCGCGCTCGATTTCGCCAATGTTCTTCTCGCCGAGTTTGATTTCGAGAGTCTCGTATTCGATTTCCTTGGTGAGATTGTCGAATTCGTGGTTGTTGCGCACATTGTCGAGCTGCTGACGATAGCGCTCGATGAGCGACTTCTTGTTCTCGATCTTGTTCTGCTCGGCAGTACGCTTGATCTTGAGATCCTCGATATCGCCCTGATAGCGCTCAATGCGGGTGTTAAGACCGGCGATAGTGTCCTGCAGGTCCTTCACCTCGAGAGGGAGCTCGCCGCGGATATTGCGGATGCGGTCGATTTCGGAGAGAATGGTCTGGAGTTCGTAGAGGGTCTTTAGACGGTCCTCTACCGAACGGAGAGCCTCTGTTTTGTTGTCAGTTGCCATTTATATGATGTATTTTACTGGATTTTTCTGTGATTGAGAAATATAAATAGGGATTTTGCCATCGAGAATGGAAGCGAAGATAGCCATGGAGCAAGCCTCGCTCTCGAAATGGCCGATGTCGAAAATCGCCATGCCGCTGCGGTTGTCGCAGAAGTCGTGGTAGCGGACGTCGGCTGTGACGTAGGCATCAGCACCGGCCGATGCAGCCACACCGATGAACTCGCCGCCGGCCCCGCCGCAGAAAGCGACGCGGCGCACAGTGGCGTCGGGCTCATAGGCAAGCGAAGTGCGGATGACCGAAAGCTTGAACGCCTGCTTAAGTCTGTCGGCAAAGGATGCCATGGTCACCGGCGAGTCGTATTCGGCCATCACACCGAGACCGACAGTGGCATTTGCACCACCGACAGGAGTCGTCTCTATTCTGACGTCCTCGGCGCCGGGCACGGAAGCTATCGCCGACGAGAGTGCAGCCACGCGCCATGCCGGCACAATAGCCTCGACACGGGTAAGGGGTGTATGGCTTATGCTCAGTCCGGCAATAGGATCGGGCTGCACGGCATCCAGAGTCTCACCCTCGATGTCGGAATAGGTGATGCGGCTATCGGCAGCGTCGGTCGGGCCTTCAGACTCGATATTGCCGGCACATGGAGCAGCACCGGCACCGCCGTCGAGAAGGACCATGCGCACATCTTCGGCAACCGTGCGAGGACATATCACCGAAAGGCGGATCATCTTCACATCGGCAGCAGAGAGCACACCGTTCACACGGGCGCCCATAAGGGCGGCCATGGCATACGATACACCTCCGACAGTGCTGTCGAGCGATGTATGAGCCGAATAGATGGCGACCCCGGCGCGTATGGCGGCCATAGCGGCACGCTGGACCGGAGTGGCGCCGGTGAGCGCTTTCAAGCCCTTGAATATGAGCGGATGGTGCGACACAATGAGGTTGCAGCCACGCTCTACGGCCTCGGCCACAGTATCCTCGGTGACATCGACACACAGGATGGCGCCGGTGCACTCATCGGATCCGTCGGGCAGACCGATCTGGAGACCACTGTTGTCCCACGCCTCCTGAAGAGTCCGCGGAGCGAACTCTTCGAGGGCGGCTATGACGTAGGATAATTTCATTTCTGCGGTTCGACAAGTGCAAGGTTAAGCTCGTCGAGCTGGCTCTGGTCGAGAGCGGCAGGTGCGTCGAGCATGACATCGCGGCCTGAGTTGTTCTTGGGGAAGGCGATGCAGTCGCGGATGCTGTCGAGACCTGCAAAGAGGCTCACCCAACGGTCGAGACCATAGGCAAGACCACCGTGAGGAGGCGCACCGAACTTGAATGCATTCATGAGGAAGCCGAACTGCTCGGCAGCTTTCTCGGGTGTGAAACCGAGGATTTCGAACATCTTGGCCTGAAGCTCGCTGTCGTGGATACGGATAGAACCGCCGCCGACTTCGACACCGTTGATGACCATGTCGTAGGCATCGGCACGCACTGCGGCGGGATCGGTGTCGAGCATGGGGATATCCTCATCCTTAGGATGGGTGAAGGGATGGTGCA
>CAJUOB010000018.1 GCA_910587915.1 uncultured Muribaculaceae bacterium
TGACGGAGACAGTGAAAGGAGAGTTTCTTCTCGATGCCAGCTGCCTTAACCCATTTCTTGAATGGTTGTTGTGCCATAGAGCGACGGAAACCTTTGAAGATAAGTCCTTCGCCTCGCTCGCCGCAGTATTTGAGTGCTTCGTCGCTGACGGGGAGTGTGGCTTCCGTATCAGTTTTCTCTGTGCAGAGTCGTATGCAATAGCCGCCATCAGGGCTACGCTCGATGTTTTCCCAGCGCAGTTGCAACAGGTCGCTGAAACGAAGCCCGGTAAACAGCCCGAACATTGATGCTCGTTTGAGAACAGGCACCTCACATTCGGTTGCATCGAGAATCTTCATCTCGTCGAGCGTCAGATATTCCTTCTTAACCTCCTGCCACTTGATGCCTTCAAGGAAGTCATTGACGTTCTCGGTGATATATTTCTCCTTGTATGCCATTTTCAGCAGGCAACGGAATGTTGACCAGTAGCCGGCTGCCGAGTTGTTGGAGAGAGGTATCTTCTTATCCGGGTGACGCAGGTTGTGTGCATAGAGCAGATACTCCCGGAAGTCCTCGCACAAGCTGGCGGTAACATCGCCGAATGTGCAGCTGCCACCGCAGAACTTCTTGAAGTGGAGATAGACGCATATCCATTTGTCATACTTGCTCTTCGCTTTCTTCTCGAAGTAGGAGAGGAAGTCCATCTTCTGTTTTGCCTTGTCAAGGAATCCGAACTGTTCGTTGATAAGGCTCTGGTAACGGATGCAGCGGATAGCCTCGGCTTTCTCTTCCATTTCCTGATTGAAACGACGTTGCATCTCGTTGGCAGGTTCAGCATAGATGACAATGCCGAGGGTTTCGCGGCGCGTCATCTTGTTGGTGTGGGGATTGCGTATCGCCGGATAATAATCGAGGTAGAGCGATACTTTTCCTCCGACATACGGACGACGACGGAGGAACACTTTGGTGCAGGTGTTTGTCATTGCATTTATGGGGTTTGAGAGTTTGAAAATCAGTTGCAAAGGTATGTGGAGATGCAAAGGGGAACAATGCCGTCTCCGGCGGTTCCAATGTTTCTCAAAACCGTCTCCACTGGCTAAATCTCCGGAGAACCAAGCAGAGAATCAAGCTCAGAGCGGAGAATCAGTGTGTATTTGCCTTTCTTCTCACGGGTGATGCTGTGGTACTTCAGATAATGGTGAAGCTGGTCGCGGGTCAGATTATATTTCGCCATCGCTTCGGGATAGGTGTAATACTCCGGCTCCTTTGGTGCCACCTGACCTTTCGCCAAATCGAAGTGATATTTGGAATACATCACATAGTTTCCCTGTTTCTTTTTAGGAATTCCTTCCTTCGACACGAGCGTATAGATGGCAGATAGTGTCATGCCGTACTTGGCTTGAATATCCGCCACGGTGTACCATTCGGATATTTCCTCCTTCGGTTGTTGATTGGCAAAATAGCGGTCGACATGGCTCCGACTCCAGAGCGTTTTACCCCGGCTTTGCGTCTTAGGCCAGCCCTCGCGCTCGGCAATCTTATACATTCCCGAATTGGACACACCGTATTTCTCCTGCACCTCCTTTGAAGTATAGAACTCAGTGATGGGTTCTCGTCCCGGCTTTTCGCGTTTGAGATACTTATGACCTTTCTCAAATAATAGGTCAATATCCTGCCGCCGTACCAGTGTCTTGCCTTTGAACTGCACGGTTGCGATAGCGTTGTCGGCAAAGTATCGGTAGATTGTGGCACGACTGACTCCGAGCAATCGGCATACCTGTGTCGGGGAAAGAAACTCCAGCTTTTCGATTTCGACCTTGCCTTCAAGCCGTGTTGAGTATTCCGCCTTGAACTCTTGGAGTTTCGCTTGCCGTTTCCTCTCTTTATAAGCGAGACCAGAACATCTGTGGCTACAATATTCCGTGGTAGTCTTGCGTGCGACAAATTCATTGCCGCACCACTTACATTTTTTGATGATTTCAATATTACTGCTCATATTCGCTTTATTGGTGGTTATTTCGCCAGTTATTTCGCCGAAAGTGTCTCATCGCGTCTCACTGCGTCTCATAGTGTCTCAAAAGTCCACGACCTTGCGGCACGCATTGACGGGATTGACCGATTTGCTACAAATCGGGTACAAAAACACAGGTAAAAAGGGATGAAAAGCGGTTATATTGCAGTATAGGTACGAAAAAAGCCGCCCGATAACGAGCGACTTTTCAATGTTTTACACCAGATGGCACCTGTTGTCACCAATAGGCTACTTGCCGATGCAAAAGCGCGTGAAGATGGATTGGAGGATTTCTGGGGTGGTGATGGTGCCGGTGACGGTGGAGAGGTGGTGGAGGGTTTCGCGGAGGAGTTGGGCGGCGAGGTCGGTGGGGATGCCGTCGTTGAGGGCTTGTATGAAGTCGGCGATGGATGTGGCGGCCATTGTGAGGGCCTGTGCGTGGCGGGCGTTTGTCAGAAGGACTTCGGCGTTGTCGTTGTCGGCGATTTCTTCTATTTTTGTTTTTAGGGCTGTGCGGAGTTTATCGATTCCGGTGCCTTTTTTTGCTGAGATGGCAATCGCTCCGTCGGGTGTTGAGGTCCCGGGGAGATCGGTTTTATTGAAAACTGTTATTATTCTTTTGGGGTCGATGTCCTTGAAGTCATCGAATGGCTGGAGCGGGTCGTTGTCGGTGGCATCGGCTACGAATATGACAATGCGCGCGTTTTCGGCAGCTTTGTGTGAGCGGTCGATGCCTATGCGTTCGATCTCGTCGTCGGTATGTCGGAGGCCGGCGGTGTCTTGAAAGCGTACGAGGTAGTCGCCGATCTCGATTGTGTCTTCCACGATGTCGCGTGTGGTTCCGTGGATGTCGCTCACAATGGCGCGATCGTCGCCGAGGAGTGCATTGAGGAGTGATGATTTTCCGGCGTTTGTTTTTCCGGTAATGGCTATGGGGATGCCGTTTTTGATGGCAGCTCCGGTATTGAATGTCGCTACGAGCCGTTGGATTTCTTCTTTTGTTTCTATAGCAAGGGCTGTGAGGCGATCGCGTGATGCGAATTCTACGTCTTCTTCCGAAAAGTCGAGTTCGAGTTCGAGCAGGCTTGCAAGTTCAATCAGGGAGTTGCGCAAGGTTTCGAGGCGGCGCGATACACTGCCTCGCATCTGATTCATTGCTATTCGGTGTGCTGCTCTCGATGATGATGATATTAAATCGGCAACGGCTTCGGCTTCGGCGAGGTCGAAGCGTCCGGCTGCGAAAGCTCGCTGTGTAAATTCGCCCCGTTCGGCAATTCGAGCACCGGCTTTGACGAGGGTATTGATGAGTTCGCGTTGGATCCATATGGATCCGTGTACGCTTATTTCCACGGTGTCTTCCGTGGTATATGATTTTGGTGAGCGAAAGATTGTGGCCACTCCTTGGTCGAGTACTTCGCCGTTTGTATCTATTATTTCGCCAAGGTGCGCGGTGTGGGTTGGTGCGTTTTCGAGCGGTTTGCCTTTCCATATTTTATCTGTTATGGCTATGGCATCGGGGCCGCTTATGCGGGCTACTGCAATTCCACCGGTCCCATGAGGGGTGGAGATAGCGCATATGGTGTCGTTGGATATTTTCATTTGTCAAAAGTTTCTTTTTTCCCATCTGCGGAAGTTCGCATCGGATTCCACTTCGTTTTCAATATCGTCGGGCAGACATTTAAAAAAGTCGAAGCCTGTGATTTCCTCGATCTGGTCTACACTCATGGCCAAGGTTTCGAGGCCTTCCTCGGGGGCGTCGTTAGGCATGATGAAGCCAATTGCTCTGGGTGGGATGGAGTAGGGTGCGAGTATTACTTTGAAGAAGCGCTCCGGAACGGGTATGGCGGTTTCTCCAATGGTACGAGGCATGCGGTCGCTAAGCACCGGGCAGCATGCGATTATCAGAATGCTGTCGCGCGCCACCCACTCGCGGCATTTATTTTCGAGGGATGCCCATCGTCCTCCATTAAGGGCGTGGCTTTGCGGGCATATGTTTGTCAGGTAGTGGGAGTCGAGCATGGCCTGTTCGTCCCATTTCATATCGCCGGCAGGCACCATGTGACCGCGGTCGAAGCCTGAATTCCGATAGTCGCTGAGCGTGGGGCAACCAAGGACGTCGTCATCCGGGCGGAATTTAGAATTTCGTGGAAGTGAGCCCTGTGCTTTCTCTTTAGTCAATTCCCATACTGCATAGTTGGGCTGATGCATGGTAGGATTGAATGATATAGTGAAGCCGGTGTAGAAAAGTTTTATCTCCGGTGTTTCATCGGGAATTTCAATCTGCGCAAGGCATTCTGTGTCGACCTGTCCGTCTTTATAGTGTTTGTTGGTGCTCTGTCTGAGTATATTTCCACAGCAAGCAAGGATACTGCAGAATATTGCAGTGGCAGCCGTGATATATATGATGCCTTTTGAGCGTGGGGTGAGGCGCTTGGGGCGTTGTTTGCGACGCTTGCGATATAAATCTCGTTTTCCTGCCATTTTAATTCAAATGAGAAAGTGCTGCTGATAGGGTGTCTAATTTTGCCGGGTCAATGTTGGCTGCGATACTGAATCTGAGTCGGTCGGTACCCGGTGGTACGGTAGGAGTGCGGATGGGTAGGACAATGAAACCGTCGGAACGCAAGGATTTGGACCATGCAACCGCTTTTTCGGGATTTCCGGCTATCAATGGCTGGATATGTCCGGCATGGGAGGTGGTACCATACTGCGAAAGTATAGACGCGAGTTTCTGTCCCAGCATTTTTAATTGGCTCCGTGCAGAATCCATTTCGAGCATGTGCGAGAACACATGTTCGCTCCATGCTGCCATAATAGGGGGTAGGGCAGTGGAGAATATGAAACTCCTGGCCTTGTTGATGAAGAAATTCCTTAATGTGGCACTGACAACAGCATATGCGCCGGCCGAGGCCAATGCTTTGCCGAAAGTTCCCACCACTATATCGATGTCTTTGCGGAATGGCGATGCTTCTGCCAGACCGAGTCCGGCTGGACCTTCCACCCCTACGGCATGGGCCTCGTCGATATAGAGCATTGCCCCCGGCGTCGATCGTTTTACTTCGGCGAGGGCATCTATATCGGCATTGTCGCCGTCCATGCTGTATACGCTTTCGGCAATGATAACTATATGATTGTAGTCTGCCGCGGCTTTGCGGGCGAGAGTGGCCAGATGGGTGTAGTCGTTGTGGCGGAAACGTGCGAATGGCGCTCCCGATAGTTTTATTCCATCAATAATGCTGGCATGCACCAGTTTGTCGGCTATAATAAAAGTGCTTCCGACGGCGCCGAGTGCCGACACCATTCCGGTGTTGGCGTGGTAACCGCTGTTGAATAGCAAAACCGGCGACCCGTATGCCTTTGATAATCGGTTTTCGAGCGAAGAAAATGCGTTTTGGTGTGCAGCAAGCAGACGTGAAGCCGATGCCGACATAGGCAGTGCGAAAACATCTTCCTTTTTGAAAAAATCCTCGCGCAGTTGGGCACTGGCTGCAAGCCCGAGGTAGTCGTTCGAACTTAGATCGACCAACTCGGCATCGGCATCTGTCAGGGCCACTGTCCGCAGATTGCCTGATGCTTGGAGATCGGCAAGGATCGCATCAATAGTTCCTTTCATCACTTATTATTTCAATAAGGTTACTGCATAAGGTCTGTAATTGCTCATCGGAAATTATGTATGGCGGCATGATATATGCGTTCCGTCCGAATGGTCTTATCCATACGCCTTTGCGCACGCATTCTTTCTGGAATTTGCCCACATCGACACTGCGGTGCAGTTCTACGACACCTATTGATCCGAGCACTCTTACATCGGTCACACCAGGTATATCGCGGGCCGGCGCGAGTCCGGCCTTAAGCTGTGATTCGATGTTGAGCAACCGCGCTTCCATATTCTCTTCGGCAAGTATTCTTGCCGATTCTACGGCTATGGCGCATGCCAGAGGATTGGCCATGAATGTTGGCCCATGCATCAGTACCCCGGCTTCTCCTTGTGAAATTGTATCGGCTACTTTACGGGTCGTCAGTACGGCACTCATGGTCAGATAGCCGCCGGTAAGACCTTTGCCTATACACATAATATCGGGTTCCACACCGGCATGTTCCCATGCGAAGCATTTGCCCGTGCGCCAGAATCCAGTGGCGATTTCATCGAAAATAAGCAGAATGCCATATTTATTGCATAGAGCTCGTGCCTGACGTAGGTATTCAGGATGGTAGAACCACATTCCACCGGCTCCCTGTACTATGGGTTCGAGTATTAGAGCGGCTATTTCTTCACTTTTATCCAAGAAAAGCTGCTCAAGTGGAGCAATGTCGGCTGGATTCCATTCTCCATCGAAGCGTGAGCTTGGCTGTGGCACGAAAAAGCGTACAGGCAGGGCCGATCCGAATGCTCCGTGCATGCCGGTCACGGGATCGCATACACTCATGGCATTCCAGGTATCGCCATGGTATCCGCTGCGGATTGTAGCAAAATTAGTCTTCCGATGGTCTCCCGATGCACTCACGGCTGCTTGTACGGCCATTTTCATGGCAACTTCGACGGCAACCGAGCCTGAGTCGGCATAAAAAATATTGTGCATTGACGGAGGGGCCATCGACAGAAGTATTTTACCGAGTTCAATAGCGGGCTCATGAGTGAGTCCACCGAACATCACATGACTCATGTGCGATAGTTGGTCTATGGCAGCTTGATTCAGCCGTTGATTGTTATAGCCATGTATAGCGCACCACCACGACGACATGCCGTCTATCAATTCTGTTCCGTCGGCAAGCGTTATGATAGCTCCGTCGCACGAAGCGACCTTATATGTGGGCAGAGGATTTATTGTCGATGTATAAGGATGCCACAGGTGTTCTCGGTCCCAGGCGTCATGCAGAGTGTTTTCAGTTTCCATAATGCAAAATTAGCTATTTTCCTGTGTTTTGGTTGTAGTGCATATAATAAATTATAACCTCAACGCGTATTATAGTCATATACGACTCATCATGAAAATATCGGTAATAACACCTGTGTATAATCGGGCAGATTGCGTTCTCAATTGTCTCGAAAGTGTGGCTGCTGAGAATATTGGCGGTGGCAAAGTGGAGCATGTCCTTGCCGACGATGGTTCCACCGACAACAGCGTGGAAGTCATTGAGAATTTTATTGCCACCCATCCTGATGTCAAACTGGTGCGTTTGCCTTATAATAAGGGTACAAATGCAGCCCGCAATGCTGCTATTGCAGCTGCCACGGGTGAGTTTGTGCTGTTTATAGATAGCGACGATCGACTGGCAAAAAACTCTATTTCTCTTATTGAGACAACAATCTTAGAAAATCCAGATTATATACACTATCTTTTTGGGTGTGATAGAGTAACTGAATTGACAAGTAAATATGGGAAATCTCATGTTTTTGATTTTAAAGATTTTTTATGGGGGGATGTGTATTGCGATTTTGCTCATGTCATAAAACGGTCGACTGCTGTTAAATTGCCATTTGATGAGAATTTGAGAATTCATGAATTTGTATTTCATTTACGATTTTATAGGTTGGCAAGGAAAATCTTATATAATTCAGATATTGTATGGATAACTGATGACAGTCGTAATGATCGTGTCACATTTACCACACGCAAGACTAACGACCGTGCACTTCGCGAGAGTCTTCTCTACACCAATCTGATGATTGACTTCTTTAAAGAGGATTTTATGGAAGATGAGCGTGGGCGTAGCCGACTCAGGGAGTTATATGAGGATAAATATAAGTACTCTGTTCTGTCTGGAAAATATTCCGATGCCGATGCTGTGCCCAAGACAGCCAGTCCGCTTGCCTATCGACTTGTGCGCTATACACATTCGGGACCTCTTATGTGGAATGCTGTTAAAATAGCCATGAGGCTTAAATGGCGTCTCAAAGATTTTCTTAGCAGATAATTATAGTAGATATAATAAAAACACAGCCCGATGTAAGCGATACATCGGGCTGTGGTTTTATGTATGTTTTTGGCGTCAGGCCAGGCAGAGAATCAGTGCTTGGGCTGCAACCACACGTAGGAACATGGTGAGAGGATATACAGTAGAATAGGCTACTGCAGGCGCGTCGTTGCCGGTCGAATTGTTGGCATAGGCGAGGGCAGGAGGATCGGTGCATCCACCCGACATGAGTCCCATGATGGTGAGGAAGTTGATTTTGTCGTGGCCGCGAGCTATGCAACCGACAATAATCAGAGGAACTACAGTGATTACAAAACCCCAGATTACCCACCACATGCCGGTGTAGTTGAATACCGATGCCGCGAAATCTTTTCCGGCGGCAATGCCGACCGATGCAAGGAAGAGACATATGCCGAGTTCGCGCAGAAGTAGAGATGCAGAGCTCGATGTGTATGTGACAAGTTTTGCTTTATAGCCGAATCGGCTGAGCAGTATCGCCACCACAAGAGGGCCGCCAGCAAGACCGAGTTTCATACCGAAGCCTATATCGATCGAGCCAAGGATTATACCGAGGATTATACCTACGAATATCGTTATAAGATTTGGCTGGTTGAGGCGCTTCATTGAGTTTCCGAGGCGGTCTGCCAGACGTTCGATGTCCTCCAGATTTCCTACCACTGTTATACGGTCGCCCATCTGCAGGCGAAGGTTGGGAGTAGCCAGTAGATCAACACCGGCACGGTTCACGCGGGTGCAGTTCAGTTTGTAGCCGTTGTGGAGTCGGAGGGAGCCAAGAGCTACACCGTTGTACTGACTCTTGGTTACCACGATTCTGCGGGAGAACACCGGGGTCGGAGTCGATTCCCAGTCCATTTCCACTTCTGTGCCAATTACAGCTTTAAAGCGATCTGCATCCTGAGCAGAGCATACTATAAGCAGCAGATCTCCGATATGAATTTCGGTGGTGGATTTAGGAATAGTTACTTTGCCTTCGGCTCCCATTATTCTCGAAACCACGAAATTGGTTTGCACCACATCGTGAAGTTTCACCAATGTCATGCCGTCGACAAGCTGGTTTGATACTTTTATAGTGAGCAGGAATGGCTTGAGGTGAGAGTCTTCCTGTTCTTCTTCTATTTTCTTGATTTCATCTTCGGTCTTGATTCGGAAAATACCTTTGATGACGAACATAGAAAGAATAATTCCGACCACACCGAGTGGGTATGCGGCAGCATATCCGCTGGCCATCAAGTTGGCTTCTTCGGCCGATTGTGTCATCTGCGATATTGTCTGCTGTGCGGCAGCCAGACCGGGAGTATTGGTCACAGCTCCGCTCATCACACCCACCAAAGCCGAAATATCGTTGATGTTACCGAAATAATAGATGCAGAGGACGATAGCGACATTGAGCGCTATGCCCGTTACCGCCAGGGCATTGAGGCGCATACCGCCTTTCTTGAAAGAAGAAAAGAAACCGGGGCCGACTTGAAGACCGATTGAAAAGATAAAGAGAATCAGACCGAATTCCCTTACGAACTTCAAAATCGCATCGTCGACAATATAGCCGAAGTGACCCATCAGAATTCCTACGAAAAGCACAAACGTGACTCCAAGCGAGACACCGAAAATTTTCATTTTTCCGATGTAGATTCCCGCCGCAATCACAAACGAATAAAGCACCAGCGTCGCCGCTATCGAGGTGTTGCCGGGCATCAAGAGATTGGTGAAGATATCCATAAAAACCTAAAAACTACCGCTTTTGTTACTGGAGAAGACTCACTCCTCGAAATTTTCTGCAAAGGTAGCGTTTTTTTTCGAATAAATTATACCAATGTTAAAAGATGTTGTTGTTCAAATTACCCGTTCATGTGTTAATTTTGCTCATACTCTGTTCGGGCTGCACTTATCGGCCATGAGAGGTGAGTTTGGCTTTGTAGTAGTCGCTCACATCGTTCCAGCGGTAGAATGGTGCAATATCGGATTTCACCGGTAGACGAACGTCCTTTTCATTTAAAAGTGCTCTTACCAGGATGTCACTGTCGGGAGCATCGGGATTTGCGTAGAAAACCCATTGGATGTTAGCTGCCATGGGGAAGATATGGTAGTTGGCCCAATTGTCTGAGAGGGTGAAAATATCGTCGGTCACATAGTCATAGTCGTCAAGTTCCATAAGCACCACAGTGGGCAGCACTATGCTTTCATGTCCGAATCTCAGGGTGGCACCTTGTTCACGCGATTTCGCATAGTTGTCCCCATCTTCTATAAAGTCGCGGAGCAGATTCGCCTGTTGGTATTGCATCTCCCGGCCTGTCAGAGGGCTGTCGCCGCTTGTCAGATACCATTGCACATTGTTCACAAGCCAGCATTGGTAGCATTCTTCGGGAGTTAATACCCACATAAGGTCAAGATCGGGGTCGGTATGGCTTTGCATATTAGATGCTACATAGAAGAAATCCCATAATTTTTTGTGTGGATCGGGTATATTTTTCTTCACCCAGTCTGCATCGGTATAAAGTTCGCTCATCAGTCGATTGCCATCAAGACGTGCCTTGAAGGTATCGACATACGGATTGATGATATGACGATATTTCCTTATGAGACTGTCGGCGCAGCGGTAGTCGTTGAGCTTGTACATGTCGGCTTCGCTTGCGTCGTGATTTATCTTCAGAGTGGGATTTATCGATTGCAATTCCAGGCATTCTGCCATCATCGACATTACGCAGCGAAGTACATTTGTTGACCGTGCCGTCACCGCCACACTATCGGCAAATATTTCAGGAAAATTGCTGTACATTCTCCGTGCGATGCCTCGGTGCTGTTCTGCTCCTCCGGGAGTAAGCTCGCCATAGCGTTTTTCGTCGGCCATGGATTTGATTTTCAGAAGCCGGTCCTTTACGATTTTGCCGGTAGGAGAGAGTACACCGGCTTTGTCGGCACTTAATATTGGTGCCAGAGCATTCTCATAGTCGCTCTTGCTGATAAGATAGCGGGATCCATGGCGAGCGTATGTGCTTATATGGAAGGGAACGTAGTCCTTTGGCGCCTGCGCTATTTTGACTGTGCGGTCGGGTTCCGGGTAATAGCGGTGGTTGGCCGTGGAAAGCATTTTGTCGGCCATGATCTCCTCGCGGGGAGTGGAAGCGGATAATGCATGAGAGCATACACAAGCAAGTGCCATAGCCATGGCGACTGCTGATGAAGTTATTTTGTAGTTCATATAGCAAGAAATATCATGATATAGGTTGGTGTGATTACATGAAAAAGATGTGTAAAGGTAAAAACAATATTCTTAAAAACAGAGCCGGAGCGAAAAAATAATTTTTGTAGTGTAACAAAAACATAGCTCCGGTGTCTAATAAGCAGAACGGAAACAAAAATGAACGCCAAAGACTTCGAAATCTTAGCCAGTAGCCTTCGTCCCGGCCTGATAAGGGTCGCTCAGCGCATCGTGGAGAGCCGCGATGAGGCCGAAGATGTGGCGCAGGATGTGATGCTGAAGCTTTGGAGTATGAGGGAAAAACTCGACAGCTATAACTCCGTGGAATCGCTTGCGGCTGTCATGGCCCGGCGGATGGCGCTGAATGTGATAAGGGCGCGTCATGGCACTGTCGCGGTTGAGGAATTTGCCGATACACCGGATGATCTGACTCCCGAAGAAATAATGCTTCGTAGTGAGATTGCCCAAAAAGTCGACAAGGTGCTTGCTTCTCTTCCGGAGAGTCAGCAGACCCTGATACGGCTAAGACATGTCGAAGGCTACGACAATGCTTCGATTGCTTCTATTCTGGGAAGTAGCGAGGGTTCTGTAAGGACGGCATTGAGCCGGGCACGGCGTCGTGTAGCTGAAATTTTTGCTTCCGCACAATAAAAAATCTCTTTCAATAAAAATATAATAGGAATATGAAACATCAAAAGCCTCTCACAGAAGAAACCGCAGCCTTATTGGTCGAGGCGTTTCTTGACGGAGCCACAAGTCCGGCCGAAGAGGAGAGCCTTTATGCTTTCTTCCGCACATCGTCCGTTGGGTCGCTCTCGCCGGCACTTGAGGAATATCGTCCGATGTTCTCTTGGTACGACGGCCTGAAAAAGATAGAGAATAACCGCATGTCCACTTTCTGGTCGAAATTCCGTTATGCAGGTGTGGCTTGTGCGGCTGCTGCGCTTGTCGCAGGTGCGTCTTTCATTGTAAGAGATGCGTCGGCAGTGGAAAATCCGCTATATGCGCAGTATGATGGCAGCTATATAATCCGCGATGGCAAGAGAATCAGCGATATGGATATGATTCTGAGCACGGTTATGCAAGCCGAGTTGCTGGCCGACAGCTTGGAGGCTGTTGCTGCACGAGAAGAGGAAATGCTCGATTGCGACTACGACCGTATATTGGTGGAAACAGCTCTGTCCAATGTGGCTGATCCGGCTCTCGCCTCCGAGCTAAAAAGTGAATTACTCGACGATACCTTTGAAAATAAATAATCTATGAAAAAATATATTGTTCTCATTGTTATGGCTGCTTTCTGCAGCAGCCTGATGTCGGCACAGAGTAAGATCGATAAGGTCATAGACTCCATGGAGGGGAAGTCCGATGTAGAGACTACCTATACCGAACGCCGCTCGCCGAAGAAAAAGAAATTGATTATGACTTCGCGGATATTCAATTTCACCAATACCTATTATTTCGAAAAACTCAATAAGGCTTTCGAAGAGGAACGGTCAAACTCAATCAGTGCGGTAAAGACTAAAAATCAGATGACATACCGTTTTGATAATGATAAGGGTATAAGTTCGTATACTCTAAGTTGGACTGGTGCTAATGGCCCGTATACAATGGTGATGACCTGGCGAAGTCCTGAAGCCGGTGATACCTCCTATCTTGAGGAAAATGGAGATCTGATGGGACTTGAGGATGCTTCCGGAAGTGTGATGGTATATACTACCGATTCGTATGGATGTCCTGTGAATCTTGTACTTGGCTCCGATGGGTATTATGATCGTGATTATCAGCGGGCAGAGGCTCGGAAAGAGGCCAAACGAGCACGCGAACAGGCAGCCGAGGCCCGTAAGGCGGCTGCGCAGGCTCGTGAGGAAGCTCGGAAAGCAGCGGCTCACGCCCGTGCCGATGCTGCCAAGGCCCGCGCAGAAGCGCGCAAACAAGCCTCGAAAGCTCGTGCGCAAGCTCAGAAAGCTGCTGCCCAGGCCCGTGTCGATGCTGCCAAAGCACGTACGGAAGCCGCTAAGGCACGCGCGAAAGCTCGCAAAGAGGCATCAAAAGCTCGTGCCGAAGCTCAGAAAGCTCGTGCGAAAGCACGCAGAGAAGCTGCGCAGGCCCGTAGAAAATACGCCGCTTCGGATAAAACAGAAGATATATACGAACTCGCATCGCGTGCACGATGCTCCATAGTGTCACCTGCCGGAGTTGTGACCGAAATGAGCGCCCTCGATGCACTGGACAACGATGATGTGTGGAAAGCATTGGAGACTGCGGCCGCCAGCGACCGGAATGGAAAGAAGGTCGTGGTTACCTCTGTTGCCGGAACAACGACTACTGTGACAATAGATTCCGCGCCTGAATCTATATAAAAAAGTCAGGATAATGACTATCCTGACCTATATCTACCAACTGAACGAGAATCCAACCCGGCCTAATTCAGCCGATATTGGCGGGTGAAGCTTGTATAATCCGATGGTGCCGTGTTGTACATCGGGAAATTGCGTGGCGATAGCCTGTTGTATGCGGTAGGCCGCATTCTCCAGAAGCAACGATGGTTCAGCCATGCAAATCTTTACTATATCTACAATTTCAGCATAATTAACCGTGTCGCCGAGGCTGTCGTTTTTCATGGCAGTCTCGGCGTCTATTTTTAGCTCGAGGTTTACCTCGAACATATTGCCGGTGACGCGTTCCTGCGGATTTACGCCATGTCGGGCGTAAATCCGCAGTCCGTCGATATGAATTGTTCCTTCAGTTGCCATTATCTACGACCCTTGCGGCGTTTCTTTCCGACACTTTCCTGTTGGCGTGTCTTTTTCTGATTCTTGGCAGTAAGCTCGTTGACACCTCTGGCGGGATTTTTTTCATCTACGATGACAAAGTCGAGCTGTTTCTTCTGGAGGTCGGCACGGGCCACCTGGACTTCGATATTGTCGCCAAGACGATATCGATTGCCGTGTTTCCGTCCAATCAGACAATAATTCTTTGGATCGAAGTCATAGAAATCATCGGCAAGATCGCGCATGGGCACGAGTCCTTCGCACTTGTTGTCGACAAGTTCTACATATAGCCCCCACTCGGTAACTCCCGATATCACACCTTTGAAAACTTCTCCGAGGTGGTCGCCCATATATTCTACAGCCTTGTATTTTATGGATGCGCGTTCGGCATTTGCAGCAAGTTGTTCCATGTCGGAAGAGTGCTTGCACTGTTCTTCGAGCTTCTCCAGATTCACACTTCGGCCACCGGCGAGGTATCGTTCGAGCAAGCGGTGCACCATCATGTCGGGATAGCGGCGTATTGGCGAAGTGAAGTGGGTATAGAAATCGAACCCAAGGCCATAGTGGCCGATATTTGTCGTAGTGTATATGGCCTTTGCCATTGAGCGAATGGCAAGTGTGGAAAGGAAATTTTCTTCACCTTTTCCTTTAATATCAGCCAGCATCTTGTTGATAGAGCGGTTGATTTCGCGAGGTGTGCCTGTTGTCTTCAGTCTATATCCGAAGGCGCGCGCCAGCTCTGCGAGATTGGCCAGTCTTTCAGGATCCGGCTGGTCGTGGACGCGGTATACGAATGCTTTGGCTTTTTTGCGTTTGGGAACGATGCCAATGGCCGAAGCAACGGTTTTATTGGCCAGAAGCATGAATTCTTCGATGAGTTTATTGGCATCCTTCGATTCCTTGAAGAATACGGATGTCGGGTGGCCTTTTTCATCGATTTCAAAACGTACTTCAGCGCGGTCAAAGTCTACCGATCCATTTTCGTATCGCGACGAGCGTAGAATTTTAGCCAAGCGGTCGAGCAAAAGTACCTCTTCGGCGTAATCGCCTTTTCCGGTCTCTATAATCTCCTGCGCTTCTTCGTAGGTGAAACGGCGGTTGCTGCGTGTGACAGTGCGGGCAATGTGAGAATTTACCACCTTGGCGTTTTTGTCCATCTCGAATATGCACGAGAAGGTAAGCTTGTCCTCATCGGGTCGCAGCGAGCATATGCCATTGCTGAGGAGTTCGGGCAGCATGGGCACAACACGGTCTACAAGGTATACGCTTGTGGCGCGATCGCGGGCCTCACGGTCGAGCGGGGTATCGGGTTTCACATAGTGTGTCACATCGGCAATATGGACACCAATTTCGTAGTTGCCGTTTGGCAGTGTACGCACTGATAGGGCATCGTCGAAGTCTTTGGCATCGCGGGGGTCGATTGTGAAAGTGGTTACCGAACGCATATCTTCGCGGGCTGCCACAACGTCGGTGGTGATGCCTGCATCGATTTTTTCGGCCGCTTTCTCGACAGATTCGGGATAGCGGTATGGAAGTCCGAATTCAGCAAGGATTGCATGCATTTCGGTGTCGTTCTTGCCAGTTTCACCAAGTATGTCTACAACCTCGCCCTGAGGGTTCTTTGCGTCATCGGGCCAATGTGTGATTCTGACGATGGCTTTGTCGCCGTTCTTGCCTCCTTTAAGTTTTGTGCGAGGTATGTATATGTCGGTAGCGAGATATTTCGAGTCTGTGAGAAGATATGCCATTCGTTTATCGACCTTGAGAGTGCCGATAAATACCTGGTCTTTCTTCTCTATGATTTCTGTGACTTCCGCTTCGGGTTCTTTTCCTTTTACGCGTGCGGCGATGGCTATGGATACGCGGTCGCCGTTGAGCGCATGCATGGAATTTCTCTCTGCAACGAAAATCTCCTCGCCGTCGGCATCGGTTATAACGCTATTTTTACCGTTCGAGCGACGTACGAATATACCCTCGGCGCTGACAGTGCGTTGAGGCGACTTATATTTACCCGGGGCTGTCTCTATGAGGTCGCCATCGAAGGCTAATTCTGCCAGATATAGAGCTACTGCCCTATAGGCAGCCTGTGTGTCGGCACCTATGGCATGGCTGAGCTGGCGATAGTTGAAGAGTTCGTTGGGGTGAGTCGCTATGTAATTGTCGACATCAACTTTGAGCTGACGTCCTTGTTTTTTTGTGTTTTTTTTCTGTGCCATGTGTGATGAAAATCAGCCGGGGCGTTTTATGTTAGTGGTTGCTGCCCGAATGAAACGGGTGCATTATAAATGCCCGCGGGCGGTTCTTATATTTAGAACACGTCCGCGGGTATTTTCGTTCACTCGGTGGTGTTATGCATCGACATTTGCGTATGTGGCATTTGCTTCGATGAAGTCGCGTCGTGGAGCTACGTCCTCGCCCATAAGCATCGAGAAGATACGGTCGGCTTCTGCAGCGTCGTTGATCTGTACTTGTTTGAGGATGCGACCTTCGGGGCTCATGGTGGTGGTGCGAAGTTCTTCGTCGCTCATCTCACCAAGACCTTTGTAGCGTTGTACGTTGGTGCGTTCGCCATATTTTGCAATGAACTGCTGCACCTGCATGTCGTTCCAGCAATATTCCTCGTTTTTGCCCAGCTTGCATTTGTACAATGGGGGTGAGGCGAGGTAGAGGTAGCCTTGTTCGATAAGCGGACGCATGCGGCGGAAGAAGAAGGTCATGAGCAGGGTGGCGATGTGTGCACCGTCGACGTCGGCATCGGTCATGATGATAACCTTGTGGTAGGCCAACTTGGACAGGTTTGGAGCCTTGGGGTCATCCTCAGTTCCAATGCTTACACGAAGCGCGCGGAAAAGATTGGTGATTTCCTGGCTGTCGAATATGCGGTGGTCCATTGCCTTCTCTACGTTGAGAATCTTACCTCGAAGGGGAAGTACGGCTTGGAAGCGGCGGTCGCGTGCCTGCTTGGCAGTACCGCCTGCCGAGTCACCCTCGACAAGGAAGATTTCGCAATCCTCGGCTGTGCGGCTGGAGCAGTCGGTGAGTTTACCGGGAAGTCCGGCGCCAAAGAGAGGCGATTTACGCAGTACCTTCTGGCGGGCGGCAAGAGCGGCATGACGCGCCTGAGCTGCCAGTACAACTTTTTCGACGATTACCTTGGCTTCTTTGGGATGTTCTTCGAGATAATTGCGGAGAGCCTCACTCACAGAGGTCTGCACGGCTCCAATCACTTCGTTGTTGCCAAGTTTGGTTTTGGTCTGACCCTCGAACTGAGGTTCCATCACCTTCACTGAAATTACAGCGGTAAGACCGTCGCGGAAGTCATCGCTTGCGATTTCTACCTTGGCGTTTTTGAGGAGATTGTTGTCTTCCGCGTATTTCTTGAGAGTGGAAGTGAGACCGCGGCGGAAACCGGTGAGATGTGTACCGCCTTCGATGGTGTTGATGTTGTTGACAAAAGAATAGATATTCTCGTTTGAAGTGGTATTGTAGGTAAGTGCCACTTCTACGGGAATGCCCATCTTTTCTGTCGTGAGGTCTATAACATCATTTATAAGCGATTCCTTATTGGAGTCGATGTATTCCACAAATTCGCGGAGACCGGCCTTGGAGTAGAACGTTTCGGAGAGAGGGTTGCCTTGAGCGTCGAGCTCGCGCATGTCGGTGAGATGGAGCGATATGCCCGAGTTGAGGAATGCGAGGTCGCGCAGACGGTTGGCCAGGGTAGAGTAGTTGTAGACTGTAGTGGTGAAGATGGAGCCGTCGGGCTTGAAAGTCACGGTGGTGCCGGTTTGGTCGCTTTCGCCTATCACCTCAACCTGTGAGGTGGGCTTGCCGCAGGAGTATTCCTGTGCGTATATTTTGCCACCACGGCGCACTTCGGCACGGAGATAGGTGGACAGTGCGTTGACGCACGATACGCCTACGCCATGGAGACCACCGGATACTTTGTACGAGCCTTTGTCGAACTTACCACCGGCATGGAGCACGGTAAGCACTACTTCGAGAGCGCTCTTGTGCTCTTTCTCGTGCATGTCGACCGGAATACCGCGTCCATTGTCGATCACTGTGATGGAATTGTCGGCATTGATTATGACCTGTATGTCGGAAGCGAACCCGGCCAGTGCTTCGTCGATAGAGTTGTCGACTACTTCGTAGACCAGGTGATGCAAGCCTTTTTCAGAGATGTCGCCGATGTACATTGCCGGGCGCTTGCGGACTGCTTCGAGTCCTTCGAGCACCTGAATGTTACTGGCGCTATACTCCTCATTCTGTTCTGCCATATTTTATCGTAAACTTTGGAAAATTTGTTCAGTTTTAAGCATACAAAGGTACTCATTTTTCCTCAAACGGACAAATAAAAAAGTGTGTAATCCGCCGCTTAAAACGGCTCTGGGCGCAGTTAATGTTTTTTAGCGTGCCGCCATGGAAATTTTTAGTGCACATTAAGTCTTATTAAAGAAAAAAATAGCTAAATTTGCGGTCGGAAGGCGCGGAATGCGCCTGTGCTTACATATGAAATAACTAACATTTGTATATTATGACTATCGACAATTTCGATTTCAAAGGCAAGAAAGCAATCGTACGCGTTGACTTCAATGTGCCTCTGGATGAAAACGGCAACATTACCGACGACACCCGTATCCGTGGTGCACTTCCCACTCTTAAGAAAATTCTTAATGACGGCGGTTCCCTCATCATCATGAGCCACATGGGCAAGCCCAAAGGCAAGGTGAACCCCAAAATGTCGCTCGGCCAGATCAAGGATGCTGTAGCAAAGGCTCTCGGCACAGATGTTCAGTTTGCCCCCGATTGCGCAGCCGCTGGTGATCTCGCAGCCGCTCTCAAGCCCGGTCAGGTTCTTCTTCTTGAAAACCTCCGCTTCTATCCCGAAGAGGAAGGCAAGCCCGTAGGTATCGACAAGGCCGATCCTGCATATGAGGCTGCCAAGAAAGAAATGAAAGAACGTCAGAAAGAATTCGCAAAGACTCTCGCATCGTATGCCGATGTATATGTGAATGACGCATTTGGTACTGCTCACCGTCGTCATGCTTCCACCGCTGTTGTGGCAGATTACTTCGACGCAGACCACAAGATGCTTGGCTATCTCATGGAAAAAGAAGTGAAGGCTGTCGATAACATCCTCAAGGATATCCGTCGTCCCTTTACCGCTATTATGGGTGGCTCGAAGGTATCGACAAAGATCGGTATCATCGAAAACCTTATGGATAAGGTTGATAACCTCATTCTTTGCGGTGGCATGATCTATACTTTCGCCAAGGCTATGGGCGGCAACGTAGGTACATCGATCTGCGAGGAAGATAAGCTTCAGCTTGCTCTCGACATCATGAAGAAGGCTAAGGACAAAGGTGTGAACCTGGTTCTTGGTACCGACTGTGTTGCCGGCGACGCTTTCAGCAACGATGCAAATACACAGATCTGCTCTGTTATGGATATTCCCGAAGGCTGGGAAGGTCTCGATGCAGGTCCTGAAACCCGCAAGCTCTTCACCGAGACTATCGTTCCCTCCAAGACTATTCTTTGGAACGGTCCTGCCGGTGTATTCGAATTCGATAACTTCACCGCAGGTAGCCGTGCTATCGCCGACGCCGTGGTAGAAGCAACTAAGAACGGCGCATTCTCGCTCGTTGGTGGTGGCGACTCCGTTGCCTGCATCAATAAGTTCGGTCTTGCCGATGAGGTATCGTATGTTTCGACCGGCGGTGGCGCTCTTCTCGAGGCTATCGAAGGCAAGGTGCTCCCCGGTGTTGCTGCCATTGAAGGCTGATAATACTGCGGACTCACGATAAAGCTTAATAGAGGAGTTGCCGGTGATACCGTGCAACTCCTCTAAACTTTTGTCGGACGCCGGTGGTTTGAATATAAAAAACTGATGGAAGTATCTAAAGACATGTTCGACTGGGTCGAAAAAAATATTAAGGCCGACCCGGCAGCCTTACGGCTGAAGTATGCCGGAAAAAAAGGAGATATAGATTATTCGGCCGCTATTCTACAGATTGAGTGCCGCCGTAAATTTGGCAAAAAGTTGCAGGAGACCCTTGCTGCGTTTCCTGAATTTTATTTTCCGTCGACCTTGGCCGGAGAGCAGGCGAGCAGCGATGTGTTGGCTGAATATCATTCATCCCTTGTGCCCGAAGGGCTGTCGGTAGTAGATCTTACTTCAGGCCTTGGTATTGATGTGATTCATATGGCGCGCAGAGCCTCCTCGGTTGTTGCGGTTGAGCGCAATCGGGAACTTGTCGATGCGTTGACCTATAATGCCAAGGGGCTGGCAGAGTCATCGGTTGTAGAACCGGTGTGTTCCGACTGCGTGGATTTTATAGATAAGTGTATAGAATCCGGTCGCCATTTCGACATGGCTTTTATCGACCCTGCACGCCGGGCTGCCGATGGTGGCCGGTTGTTTGCTTTGACAGACTGTAGCCCCGATGTGGTATCTCTTATGCCCAAACTAAGCAAAATCTGCAATATGCTTGTTATCAAGGCGTCGCCGATGCTCGATATCAGTCATACGATAGCAACTTTGTCGCCGCGTCCGTTCTCTGTCGCGGCGGCTGGAACTGCAGCGGAGTGCAAGGAGTTGGTGATAAGTGTTTTGTTCGATGGTCCTGAATGTGAATCGCCTATGATTGAGGCTGTAACCCTGGGCGCTACGAGTTCTACATTCTCCTTTACCATACGACAGGAAGCTGACGCAGATGCATTGCCCGTGCTGCCTGCGATTACGGTCGGGGATGTGGTGTGCGAGCCGTTCCCTGCATTGATGAAGGCGGGTGCTTTCAAGGTTCTTGGCAGGGCTTACGGTGTTCGCGGGTTCGATGCAAATACGAAATTGCTTTTCGGCTCACAGTTTACCTCGGGTTTTCCGGGCACGCAATGGCGCGTCGTTGAGGTGTTGCCATATGCCTCTTCAGTGATCAAGCGCTTCAAATCAAAATATCCGGCGATAAGCATTGTTACCCGTAATTTCGGAATGAGCGCCGATGCACTTCGCGGGCGCCTTGCCGTGAAAGAATCTCCGGGCAATCTTAGATTGTTTGCCGTAACCGATGCTTCGGGCAATAGGCTTTTAATTGTCACGGAAAGGTGTGATGCGTAGTGTTTAGCTGTCGGATATGCCAAGAGCTTCTCTAAAAGCTTTGCGTAGGACTGCGCTTTCGGGGCGTTTGCTTCCAAGAATGGATATCACTCCATTGATGTATTTGTCTTTGTTGTTGTAGCCGCAAAGTTGGGCAACATTACATCCGCTAAGCGTCGATTTCTGATTGTATACACGCAGAATGCCCCGGTAGTCGTTGGAATCCACGTATCTATGAAATTCCCGGCATAGGTTTTCATAAGTTCCTCGTGGATTCAACTCATCGAGGAGACCGCTCACATGTTTCTCGAGTGTGCCGATGTCGGGGAAGCGTCCGTCGACTCTGCGTTCTACCATCTTTTTCATATAGTGACGGGTGTGCTGGAGCGCCTGTTGACGTAGTTCGGCGTTGAAAAGCGCAGTCACCGTATGTTTTACCTTTGCGACGGCTCGGTCTGGATCTGTGCCGTTAATTGTGGCCATTGTCCGGATTACCTCTTCTATGAGAAACATATTCTCAATTTCGGCCACCTCAGGCACAAGTATACGCTTCCCTCTGAGGTATTCCACTTCTTGGTTATCTCTGCGATCGCGGTCGACTATACCAAGAGAGTCAAGCCGATGGAAGGATGCCAGACCGTTGAATGTACGCGTTGCTTCGATTACTTTGTTGCAGCTACCGAGGGAGCGTACTGTATAATCCGGAAAAATCAGGGGATAGAGGCGGGCGTCGATGGATCGCTGGCTGTCGCCTTCGATAAAAAGCACGGGCTTTCTGGCTCCGACAAGGCTCATGTAGAGGTCGGGGGCAATTCCATCTTGCGATGGCATTATGTCGTAGTCCCATGCCTGGGACTCGGAATTCCAGTCGCGCACCCAGATGACAGGTGCACCATTGCGGGATGATGCAAATTCCGGGTCATGGGTCGTGTAACAGAACGCGCAGTCGTGGCGCAGCCGTTCCAGTCGGTTCCAAAGTGATGCAGTGAGTGTCGGATGCAGGAACATCTCGGGGGAGTCCACGAAAATAACAGCACCTTCCGGTGCGTAGAGTATTGCTCCGGCATAGTATAGTACTGTTTTTTCGCCATCCGACAGTTTGAGAGCTGAATAAATATCCGGATCTATTCCTCGGGCAAAAAGAATCTTACCACTGTCGATAAGCACCTTGTTGTCGGGAAATATATCCTGCCATAGTTCTATCACCTTGTCGAGTTTGGTGCGCTTGAGCTTTCCTTCGCCACCATTAGCCAGACGTAGCTTATAGCCTATAAGGTTGAGCATCTCCTCGTGCATGAGCTGGGCCAGTAGTATTTCAAGTCCGTTAGGAGAGGTTCCGGTGCGTTCAAGCGAGGCAATGATGCCAGAGTCGCACCGGCTTCTGAGCGAGAAATCGGCAGACGCTGTTTTGCGGCGTTCGTATAGACCGTCAAGAGCCGAGATTCTGAATGCCTTCTCTCCGAGTTGCTCTACTATTGCAGATGTGAATCGTGTTTTGCCAGCTCCGTTGGCGCCGATAACTACGGCCGAACAGCCCGGTTGCAGAGATAGTGTGTCTGTGCAACCGTCTTTTTTACGAGGGAGATTTACGTTCATTGGTATCTGTTATTTATTCCGTGGTCCGTACCAACGGCGTTTTTTGCGTTTTGGCTTGCTCTCTGTTTCTGCACCATCGGTCGGTTGTTCCGATTTTATGGCGCTTGGTTTGTTCTTCTTCACGGGCCTCTTCGGACGCCTGTTCTTACCCGGTCTCTCTTTGGATTCCGGCTTGTATTCGGGTCCCTTGCCAATTTCGGCCGGAAGTTCGGCTTTTCTCACCTCTGTGCCGAGGAAATTTTCAATAAAGCCGAATCGTTGTTGATCCCGTTCGCTCACGAACGTCACGGCCATGCCGTCGGTATTTGCACGAGCTGTGCGGCCTACGCGGTGCACATAGTCTTCGGCTTCGCGTGGCACATCGTAGTTCACAACCATGGCAATATCGTCGATGTCTATGCCTCGTGCGAGTATATCGGTGGCAATGAGAATATCTATGCGGGCGGCGCGGAATCCGAGCATTACCTCTTCGCGGGCTTTCTGGTCGAGATCGGAGTGCATTTCCGCAGCTTTCCAATGTGCCTTACGCATGGCTTGCGTGAGTTCTTTGACTTTTTGTTTTGACGATGAGAATACGATTACGCGCTTGTTGTGCCCCTGCTCGAATAGATGTTTCAACAGTGCCTCTTTTTGACCCTCATAGCATATGTAGGCGGACTGGTCGATTTTTTCTGCCGGTTTCGACACGGCAATCTTCACCTCTGCCGGGTCGGTGAGGATGGTGGCGGCGAGTTGCTGTATTTTTTTAGGCATCGTGGCGGAGAACATCAGTGTCTGCCGTTTCTTCGGCAGTTCGGCAACGATCCGCATTATGTCTTCCGAGAAACCCATGTCGAGCATCCGGTCGGCTTCGTCGAGAATGAAATACTGCACTTCGGAAAGATCGACATATCCCATTTTCATATGTGCGAGCAAGCGTCCCGGTGTGGCAATTACCATGTCGGCGCCTTGTCGCAACGCATGTTGCTGTCTTGCAAACTCTTTACCGTCGTTGCCGCCATGTATTGCAAGGCTGCTTACGGGAATGTAATAGGAAAATCCTTCCATCTGACGGTCGATCTGCTGTGCCAGTTCGTGCGTTGGAACCATTATCACGCATTTCACCTTCGGTGTTGCCTCGGTATCGGCCAATAGATCTATCACGGGCAGGAGATAGGCTGCGGTTTTGCCGGTTCCGGTCTGGGCACAGGCTATCAGGTCCCGGCCTTCGAGTATGAGGTCTATGCTTTGTTCCTGAATAGGGGTGCACTCCTCGAAATTCATTGCATCGAGTGCATCGAGTATGTCGTCGCTAAGCGAAAGTTCGTCAAATCTCATAAGTTGTCATCGTCATCGGTGTCATCGAAATCGAAGTCGAAATCCCATCCATCGGATTCGGCCGCGCCTGTAAATTTAGCCAGTTCGCGTCCTTCGCGTTTTGTGGGTCTTCCTAATCCTTTCCGACGGTCCACAAAGCCAGAGATTTTCACAACCTCAAGCAGGTCGTATTGATCTTGAGGAGTGATATTTTCCATGTAATCGGGTACAAACTTGGCGCCGAGTCGGTTCTGCGTAAGAGCTCTTACTCGGAATGTGAATGTAACCGGAGGTTTGCGCACGTTCACAATGTCGCCAACCTCAAGCATGCGCGACGGTTTCACAGGGGTAGAGGACTCGCCCATTGTCACACGTCCTTTTTTGCAGGCTTCTGTGGCTATGGTGCGCGTTTTGAAAACTCTGACTGCCCAGAGCCATTTATCTACTCTAACTGCCATATGATTATAGGTTTGTATGGTGCGGCTACTTGTTGTTGAAGGTGCACATTGCGCGTCCGAGGCCGGCGAGTACCGTTTCACGGATAGCTTCGACGGCTATGGGGATTCTTTCTTTAAGGATAGTCTTTTCTTCTGGTGAGAAGGTGCCGAGTACGTAGTCGATCTGGCATCCGCGCGGGAAGTCATTGCCTATTCCGAAGCGTAGGCGTGGGTACGCTTGCGTGCCGAGCATCTGAGCGATGTTTTTGAGTCCGTTGTGGCCGGCATCGCTACCGCTTCCCTTTATCCGGATGGCGCCGAGTGGGAGGGCTATATCGTCTACAAGTATGAGAATGTTGTCGATATCGACTCCCTCCTGCTCTTTCCAGTAGCGCACGGCGTTGCCGCTAAGGTTCATATAGGTCGACGGCTTCAGTAGTATTACCTGCTGATTTTTGATGCGACCTTGTCCTACATCGCCGTATCTGCCTGTGGAAAAAGAAATATTGGACGCCTCGGCAAAGGCGTCCAATATCATAAATCCTATGTTGTGGCGGGTATCGCGATATTCATCGCCGATATTACCCAAGCCCACAATGAGGTGTTTCATTTATGCACGCTTGGGATTACTTACCGGCAGCAGCGGCAGCAGCGGCACCACGAGCGGCACGGGTGAGCTGAACGGCGCATACAACAGCGTTCTTGGCGTTAACCAGTTCGAGACCTTCGAAGTGGAGCTCGCCAACCTGAAGCGATTTGCCAAGGCCGAGGTTATCGACGTTGATGACAAGGCGTTCGGGAATTGCAGTGTAGGGTGCGCGTACTTTCATCTTCTTCATCGAGAGAGTGAGCTTACCACCGGCTTTAACACCTTCGGCGTGGCCTTCGAGCTTCACGGGAACTTCGATTACCACGGGCTTGTCTTCTTTCACTTCAAGAAGGTCCATGTGGAGAATGGTGTCTTTAACGGGGTGGAACTGGATGTCTTTGAGGACAGCGGTGCGCTTTTCGCCATTGATATCAAGTTCTATAGCGAAGATGTCGGGGGTGTAGACCAGCTTACGGACAGCATCGTTCGATACTACGAGGTCGGTGGTGATGAGACCTTTGCCACGTGCTTCGTCGATGGTAACTACTTTTTCGCCTTCGCGAAGAGTACCGTTGTAGGGAAGATCGATGATTGCGCCACCATTGAGAACAACGGGGATAAGACCTTCGTTACGGAGTGCCTGAGTAGCTTTCTTGCCGAGAGCGGTGCGGGGTTTAGCCGACAGTTGGAATGTTTTCATTGTAATTGTTAATGTTTTGTGTTACTCAAAATTAAGTGTTGCTCCTTAATTTCCCATCACACGGGGATGCTAAAAAGCGGTGCAAAGATAGAACTTTTCGGTGGTATATCCAAATTTTTCCGGGCTTTACTGAGCAATTTTCTTTCACATTTGTTATAATGCATAAATCAGCATAATGTTAAAACTATAATGTAATATGGATGTAAAAGAAAATATACTGGATACTATTGGGGCTACGCCTATGGTACGCATCAATAAGTTGAATCCAAATCCGGCAGTTACAATAATGGCAAAGATCGAAGGATTCAATCCTACGGGTAGCATAAAAGACCGCATAGCATATAAAATGATAGAGGATGCCGAGAGGTCCGGACGTCTTAAGCCTGGGATGACTATCATAGAGCCCACGTCGGGCAATACAGGCATTGGGCTTGCTGTAATCGGGGTGGTGAAAGGCTACCCGGTAGAGATTGTGATGTCGGAAGGCGTGTCGGTAGAACGGCGTATTATAATAAAGTCGTACGGAGCGAAAGTGACTCTTACACCAGCCGATCAAGGCACAGATGGAGCTATCCGGCTGGCAAGAAAGATGGTGGCTGATAACCCCGAAAAATATTTCATGCCCGATCAATTCGGCAATGCAGCAAATTATATGGCTCACTATGAGACTACCGCGCTCGAGATATGGACACAGACAGGCGGCAATATCGATTATCTCGTATGTGCTCTTGGTACCTCGGGTACTATTATGGGCGTTTCAAAATTCATGCGCGCGCTCAAGCCCGATATTAAGGTGGTTTGTGCTCAGCCTGTACGCGGACATTATATCCAAGGATTGAAAAACATGGAGGAAGCTATCGTGCCGGCTATATATAATCCATCGCTTATCGATATTCAGGAGATGGTATCAAGCGAGGAAGCGATAGAGATGGCACGTCAAATTATCTCACAGGAAGGCATATTTGCAGGCATGAGTTCGGGTGCGGCAATGTTGGCTGCTGTAGCTACAGCCCGACGTATAGATAGCGGCAACATTGTAGTGATATTTCCCGATAGAGCCGAAAAATATCTGTCCACCACCATGTTCGCGCCATTTTTTGAGTGATGTAAAAATTGCATATGGCATTTTGGTGCATCTCCTTCCAACTTTTTTTGTACCTTTGCACTTTCTTTCAGAATAGTTTCTAAAAGCAATTTCTACAATGGGAGGTTTCTTTGGCTCGATTTCCAAAAAGCCATGTGTCGACGATATTTTCTACGGCACTGATTATCACTCGCATCTTGGCACAAAACGTGCCGGTTTGGTGACATACGACCCTGAAAAGGGCTTCAACCGTGTAATTCATAGTATAGAACGAGATTACTTCCGGTCTAAATTCGAAGACGAACTCGACCGCTTTGTCGGTAATCAAGGGCTCGGCATAATCAGCGATACCGACCCGCAGCCCATAATAGTGAATTCCCATCTGGGACGCTATGCTGTGGTTACAGTAGCTAAAATTAATAATGTGCGCGACATCGCTGCTGAATTGCTTGCCGAACGCATGCATTTCAGTGAACTCTCGGCCAACAATATCAATCAGACTGAGCTGGTTGCGTTGCTTATAAATATGGGCGAGACTTTTGCCGATGGTATTAATCTGGTATATAAGAAAATCGAAGGCTCATGCTCTATGCTTATCCTCACTGAGGATGGTATAATTGCAGCGCGCGACTATCTGGGACGCACCCCTATAGCTTTGGGCCATAAAGATGGTGCATATGCCGCCGCGACAGAAACACTTGCGTTTCCCAACCTGGGCTACAAGAAGATCTACGACCTTGGTCCCGGTGAGATTGTAAAGATTACAGCCGATAAATTCGAGGTACTGCAGAAAGCAGCCTGCAGAGAGCAGATTTGTTCATTCCTGTGGGTATATTATGGCTTCCCTGCCAGTGACTTCGATGGAGTGAATGTGGAGGATGTACGTGAGGCCGGTGGCCGTATAATGGGTGTCGAGGACCCGGTCGAGGCTGATTGTGTGTGCGGTATTCCCGACTCCGGTGTAGGCCACGCGCTTGGTTATGCCGAAGGCAAAGGCATTCCCTACCGTCGGGCTGTACTTAAATATACTCCTACATGGCCCCGCAGCTTTACCCCGGGTCAACAATCGCGCCGCGATCTGGTGGCACGTATGAAGCTCATACCTAACAAGGCGATCCTCGATGGAAATAGCGTGGTTTTCTGCGACGATTCGATAGTTCGCGGTACACAGCTTCGCGACAACGTCAAGACATTCTTCGATTGCGGAGCTCGCAGTGTGCATGCTCGTATATCGTGCCCGCCATTGGTATATGGCTGCCCCTTCGTCGGCTTTACTGCCTCCAAGAGCGACCTTGAACTGATTTCACGACGCATTATACGCGATTTCGAAGGCAATCCCGATGCAAAACTCGAGCAATATGCTACAGCAGGTACACCCGAATACAATAGTATGGTCGCTGAAATAGCACGTCAGCTTGGTCTGACAACCTTGGAATTCTCCAAAATGGATAACCTCATCAAAGCTATTGGACTGCCAAAATGCCGGGTGTGCACTCACTGCTTCGACGGGTCGAGCATGCAGCCCAATAAGGCTTATGCCGAAGACCACCCCGAGATATAGAAAATTTCACTATCTTTGCGATTCAAACCAACAACACTGCAATGAACGAAATATCCCAGAAATATAATCCTGCCGAAGTAGAGGATAAATGGTATGCCTATTGGCTCGAGAACGACTTGTTTAGTTCCAAGCCCGATCCGGAAAAGGAACCGTACACAATCGTAATTCCTCCTCCAAATGTGACCGGAGTGCTCCATATGGGCCATATGCTGAATAATACCATTCAGGATATATTGGTGCGCAGAGCACGTATGCAGGGCAAAAACGCGCTTTGGGTACCTGGCACCGACCACGCATCGATATCGACCGAAACAAAGGTCATAGCGAAGCTGGCATCGGAGGGCATTAAGAAGACCGACCTCACACGCGAGGAATTTCTGAAACATGCCTGGGAGTGGACCGAGAAACACGGTGGAATCATTTTGCAGCAGTTGCGTAAGCTGGGTGCATCGTGCGACTGGGAACGCACTGCATTTACCATGGATGAAAAACGCAGCGAAAGTGTGCTTAAAGTATTTGTCGACCTTTTCGACAAAGGCCTTATATATCGCGACCTGCGTATGGTGAACTGGGATCCCCAGAACCGTACAGCCATAAGCGACGACGAAGTGTTCTTTGTTCAAGAGCAGAGCAAACTGTACTATCTCCGATACTATCTTGCCGAGGAACCTGCCGAACTTGAAGCTCCTGAAGGCTCTGTGGTACACACCGATGCCGACGGACGTCACTACGCTGTCGTTGCCACGACACGTCCTGAGACCATAATGGGCGATACTGCAATGTGTATCAATCCCAAAGATCCTAAAAATGCATGGTTGAAAGGCTGTAAGGTCGTTGTGCCCCTTGTGAATCGTGTAATCCCTGTTATTGAGGACCGCTATGTCGATGTCGAATTCGGCACAGGTTGTCTCAAGGTTACTCCGGCTCATGACAAGAACGACTACATGCTTGGTAGGACTCATAAACTCGAAACAATCGATATCTTCAATGAGGATGGCACTGTTTCGGAGGCCGCAGGTATGTACGTCGGTATGGATCGCTTCGTGGTGCGCGAGCAGATTTCAAAGGACCTTGCCGCTGCCGGTCTGCTCGAAAAGGTCGAGGACTATGTGAACAATATCGGCCTGTCGGAGCGTACGAAAGTCCCGGTAGAACCCCGTCTTTCGCTCCAATGGTTTGTGAAGATGAAGCATTTTGCCGAGACAAGTCTCGGTCCGGTGATGGACGACATCATTCGCTTTGTCCCCGAAAAATACAAGACCACATACCGTCTCTGGCTCGAGAACATACAGGATTGGTGCATCAGCCGCCAGCTATGGTGGGGACACCGTATTCCGGCATATTTCTATAGCGATGGTACCGATAAGGAAAACTACGTAGTTGCTCTCACTCCTGAAGAGGCTCTTGAAAAAGCACGCAAACAGAGTGGTCGTCCCGACATGACTGCCGATGAGTTGCACCAGGATCCCGATGCACTCGACACTTGGTTCTCCTCCTGGCTGTGGCCAATCACTCTTTTCGACGGAATAACAAACCCCGGAAATGAGGAGATAAACTACTATTACCCGACAGCGACTCTCGTTACCGGCCCCGACATCATATTCTTCTGGGTAGCCCGAATGATCATGGCTGGATATGAATATATAGGCAAACAGCCATTCAACAATGTCTACTTCACAGGTATAGTGCGCGACTCCCTCGGCCGCAAGATGTCGAAAATGCTTGGCAATTCGCCCGACCCACTCGAGCTTATAGCTCAGTACGGTGCCGATGGCGTCCGCATGGGTCTGATGCTTGCAGCACCTGCCGGTAATGATATCATGTACGATGACAAACTTGTGGAGCAGGGCCGTAACTTCTGTAATAAAATATGGAATGCATATCGTCTTGTGCAGGGCTGGAGCTATGCACCAAACGAGATGCAGCCGGAAGTATGTCGTGTTGCCGACGCATGGTTCAAGGCTAAGCTCGACAGCACAATTGCAGAAATCGACGACCTTTTCGAGAAATTCCGTATCAGCGAGGCTCTTATGGCCGTCTATCGTCTGTTCCGCGATGATTTCTCATCCACATATCTCGAAATGATAAAGCCGGAGTATGGCAAACCCATCGACGTTACCACATATAATAGCGCAAAGGGATATTTCGATGCGCTGCTGCGTCTGCTGCATCCGTTCATGCCATTCATCACAGAGGAGATATGGCAGGAAATAGAAATCCGTTGTCCGGGCGACTCCATCATGTACGCCGAAATGCCCACTGGAGATAACCCCGACAAAAAACTCCTTGCAGATGTCGATGCCGCACTCGAAATCGTTAACGGAGTGCGTGGTGTACGTGCCCGCAAGAATATCCCGGCCAAGGAAAGTGTCAAACTGCTTGTACAGGGTACTCTTACTGCCGAAGCAAAAGCAATAGTGTCGAAACTGGCAAATGTCAACGAGATTGTGGAGAATGCACCCAAAGATCCTGCGGCATCTGCCTTCATGGTTGGTACAATGGAATTTGCTGTTCCCCAAAGTGAAAATGTAGATGTCGAAGCTGAAAAAGCCCGAATAAACAAGGATATAGCTTATCTGGAAGGCTTCAAGACTTCGGTAAACAAGAAGCTCTCTAACGAGCGTTTTGTATCGAATGCTCCTGAGGCAGTCGTTGCAGCCGAACGCAAAAAACTTGCCGACGCCGATGCAAAACTCGAAATCCTGCGAGCAGCCCTTCAGGCCCTCTCATGAACTTCTACATAAACTACCGCCATTCCTAAGGTAACATATTCAATAAATAAAGTGCGTCCCAAAAGCTGGTAAAAACTTTTGGGACGCACTTTATTTATGAATCGTACTTACGCCCTGATAAATCGTAATTATCCGAATTAATCCGACTTAAAAATCTTAGGAATGAATCCTGAGATTTGTTGTTAGGTATGACAGGCATGTCCTGCATCTGTGGTGAAAGTCCACAAGGGGCTTAGTTGTCGACGAACCCTATAGCGACTCGCAAGTTTCAAGGGGCGACCCTAGGGACGCGATAGCGAAATCGTGGCTTGACGGACAGAAACCCGATACCAAGGCGTATCAAGCTGATTAGATCTATAGACAAGACGTAACGAGCCGAAGCATCGTCAACAAGCGTTTAATCTTAGCGAGGGAATATCGACCGCAGCCGGTGCGCAGGGTAGAGATGCCCAAGCCTAACGGAGGCGTAAGAAAACTCGGTATTCCGACGGCAGTTGACCGGAGACTCCAGCAGGCAATAGTCCAAATCCTCATCCCAATCTTCTATAAGGAGTTTTCAACCGCAGAGCTACGGCTTCCGCCCCGGCAGAAACTGTGAGCAAGCCGTGCTGAAACTGCTGGAATATCTCAACGAGGGATATGAATGAATAGTGGACATTGACTTGGAAAAGTTCTTAGACAACGTGTCGCAAGACAAACTGATGAGTTACGTGGGGCGAAAAATCCAAGAGCTAGACACCGAGTCGTTGATACGCAAGTATCTTGAAGCAGGCGTCATGGAGAAAGGCATTTACTCGCCGACCGAGCATGGCACACCACAAGGTGGCAACCTTTCGCCATTGCTCAGCAATGTGATGCTTAACGAACTTGACAAAGAGTTGCAAAACAGATAACTCCGCTATGTTCGCTATGCCGACGACTGCGTCATTGCAGTAGGAAGCAGAGCTGTCGCACCGAGAGTGATGCACTCCATAACTGATTGGATAGAGCGGAACCTAACAACGATTTAGCCAACCTCACCTCCCATTGTGCTAATCGCTACGAATGGGTAGTAAGGCGCACATGTGTTGCCTGAGCCATCTCCAAAGACATTCTTTCGCGCAGAGGATTAGTCTGTTGTCTTGACTATTACGTCCAACGTCATGTTTTGAAAACAAATTAAAACGCCGTATGCCGGACGGCATGTAAGGTGGTGTGAGAGGAGAGGAAACGAAACTAAGTCAGAAAACTTTCGTTTCCCGACCTACCTCTATGTTTAAAATCTACTTTTAGCTATAAAATCCATGGGAAAGGCCGAAATGTTTCAGCATCGACAGGCTAATTCGGATCCTAAAAAAGACTTCCTTAGATATTTTCTTTAATTTCATATTTGCCATTGACCTATTCATCCTTGCTTGTGGATGCTGCTGTGCGGCAGATCCTGGTCACTATTTGCTCAATTAAATAAGATTGCTTAACTTTGCGGCTGGAAAGCAACGAAAGCATTGCCTCATTTAAGGCATAATGGAGTTCTTTCGAAGTTCCATTTTCAAAAGAAGATTGGAATTAGAGCTTTCTAAATGGCTTTGTCGCAGATGAATGCAGCCATTACATATCGTTTCTCTATCAAACCTCTTCCGAGCCGCAGAGTTGTCAGGAGAGGGATTTGAAGTATTGTACCAAGATTCGTTGTGGTTAAAAATTTGGAGCGCTCGTTAATGGCTGGTCATCACCAATATAACGCGCTTATACCTTTCGATGAATTCCGGATGAAAGCTTCTGCTATGTCCGATAATTCAGCTCGAAATTATAAAAAAGCAATCACAAGCTTCGAATCCTTTGTCAATAGGACTTGTAGATGCCAACCGGTTTTATCGGAGAATATCCTTACGGATTGGTTTATAGATATGTCGCTGCAGGGATTATCGATGAAAACGATGAGTCATTATTTAGACATCATCGCAGCATTATATAAAGATACTCAGGCATCGAGCTGTGATGCCGTCGTCAGAGGGCTAAGTATATTTAAGCAGAAAATCAAAACGTTTGGGGTAGGGGAGACCACACCATTGGTGACATATGAAACATTAAAAAAAGTACAATCAATCACCAGACATGCTGCCATTGGAATGAAGGATAAGTCTATGGCTGCCGACATTTTGCTTCTATCACTACTCCTGCGCTGTATGCCTATAGCGGAAGTTGGTCGATTAAAGACTTCTGATATAGATACAGAAAATGCCCTTTATGCTGATATTGTCGGACGGAACACGTCTCCTCGAAGAAAATACCTTTTTAACCTCAATCAGTCTCGCCTGACCGACAGGCAACTCGAAGCGAAGGTTAATTTCCTTGTCGGTTCATTCTTGAAAGGCCACGACATTCCAATCTTAAATACTGTAGACGATACTATTCGGTCGATATGGGTAAGCGCGGCACTGCGCAGTGGAGTTTCGTCGGCCGAAGTCGTGGCGATGTTGGATGTCTTACCTTCTTGTTTGCCATTCCTTTCTCTATGCGAAAGAGCCGACATTTCATCTTTAAGGAAGTCGGGCATAGATAATACTATAGCGATATTTTTCACAGACAATCCCTTCCGCTGGTATGCAATGAAACTGCGTCCGAGGGTGACATACGAAGATATTCTGAAAAAAATATCTTCAATTGATGATAGCCAGAAGCCGGAGTTATTCTATCCCTACCAAGAGATTGCAAGAAAAATAGGGAAGAAACTTGTATTCGACAAGAAGCCGGTTATCCGCGATATCGTTTTCTTTAGAAGCCGATTGACCGATATTTACCCCCTATTCTGCCACATAGGCGACTTGGCATGGTGCTTTACCACATCAGGTAAACCGGGCGACGATTATGCCGCTATTCCCCCGGCTTCATTTAAAATTTTTAAGGACACGATCAGCCATTTTACATCCGACTATGAGATTGCTCCTATTGGTGGCTTTGCGCCGGTCGAAGGTGAATCAGTGGTAATACTCAATGGACTTTTGGCAAATCAGGAATTTGACATCGAGAAAGTTGCTGCAATAGAAAATACAGTTTTTCAACTCTACATGGTTGGCGGCAATGGCATCCAGTGGCGCACAACAGTCAAATACCACCAAACGCACAACGCGTAAACCACATTCAGCATTTACTTATATATTACTTGGAATTTATACACAACCATCTACTCAGGCATATTTGAGGCTGAGTTTTTCATCATACACATGTATAAACAGTATCAATAAAACAAGTATTGATACAAAGTATAACTCTCAATATACAATCTGAAATCTCATGAAGATCGCAGTTGCTGGGACAGGATATGTGGGGCTTAGTATTGCCACACTTCTTGCACAACATAACGAAGTCATTGCAGTCGATGTCATTCCTGAAAAGGTGGCAAAAATTAACAATAAAAAATCTCCTATTCAAGATGAATATATCGAGAGGTATCTAGCTGAAAAAGATCTCAATCTTACTGCAACCCTCGATGGATTGAGTGCATATAAAGATGCTGATTTTGTTGTTATTGCAGCTCCAACTAATTACGATCCGGTCAAAAATTATTTCGACACCCATTGCATAGAGGATGTCATCGACTTAGTGCTCAGTGTTAATCCTTCTGCTGTAATGGTTATCAAATCTACCATACCAGTTGGATATTGCCGTAATTTATATGTGAGATATGCAGCCAAGGGCGTTAGGGAATTCAATTTGCTTTTCTTCCCGGAATTCCTTCGCGAAAGCAAGGCCTTGTATGATAATTTGTATCCTTCACGTATCATAGCTGGAATTCCCAAATTGATCGAAAAGCCGGAATTCGAAGAGGAGAACAAAGCTATTGTTTCTGTTACAGATGTAGCTAAAATTACAGAAGCGGCCAAAATATTTGCAAGCCTTCTTCAGCAAGGAGCTGAAAAGGAAAATATACCTACACTGTATATGGGTATGAAAGAGGCAGAAGCTGTAAAACTTTTTGCCAACACCTATCTTGCGTTACGTGTAAGTTACTTCAACGAACTAGATACTTATGCCGAAGTTAAAGGCCTTGATTCGCAGGCTATAATTGAAGGCATCGGGCTAGATCCACGTATAGGTACCCACTACAACAATCCCTCCTTTGGCTACGGTGGCTACTGTCTCCCTAAGGACACCAAGCAGCTGCTTGCCAACTATGCTGATGTGCCACAGAACATGATGTCTGCAATCGTCGAAAGCAACCGTACCCGTAAAGACTTCATTGCCGACCAGGTGCTGCGGATGGCCGGCTACTACGACTACACTTCATCTCCAACCTATGGCACAGCACCGGAACACGAATGTACAATCGGTGTCTATCGCCTGACTATGAAGTCGAACAGCGATAATTTCCGCCAGTCGAGTATTCAGGGCGTCATGAAGCGCATCAAGGCTAAAGGTGCCAAGGTCATCATATATGAGCCTACCCTTGAGGATGGAACAACTTTCTTCGGAAGTCTCGTTGTCAACGATTTGACAGAATTTAAAAAAAAGAGTCAGGCCATTCTCGCCAATCGCATGAGTACTGATCTTAATGACGTATCGAACAAAGTATACACCCGCGACATTTTCAGAAGAGACTAATTTAAAAGACAATATTAAACGAATGAAGGTAAATGGTCTTGTCGCTAAATTAAAGCAATCTAAGCTGTTTAAAGATTCGTTTTGGGCAATTTTTGGAAATGGATTAGGTACAGCGCTTTTACTTATCGCTGGAATCATAATTGCGCGTTACCTTGGCAAAGATGTATACGGTGAATATGGAGTTGTTAAAACCAATATGTTTTATATTGCTGGTTTTTCAACTTTTGGCCTGGGTTTAACTTCTACTCGTTTCATCGCAAAATATTTAGGAGAAGATAGAACTCAAATTATTGGGATAATTAAGACTGCGACAGCAATCACTATTGTATTCAGTACATTTTTAGCAATAATTATAGCTGTCTTTTCGCAACCATTAGCTGAGTATCTTAATTCACCAACGATGGCGCGACCTTTCAAATTCCTTTCGTTCATAATCATTGTAAAGTCATTAGGTACAACAAGCAACGGTATATTATCTGGATTAGGAGATTTTAAATCCATTGCTCAAAATGCGATATTTTCGGGGTTAGTAATGCTTATCTCATGTGTGCCATTGACCTATTTCTATGGACTAGATGGATCTTTGGCTGCATTAAGTTTATCGCAAATCATTAATACGGGGCTAAATTATTATAAAATCAGGATTAAATTCAAGCAATTCCCCATTTATTACAAAGCATTTAATCCTAAGGAATTAATAAGCTTTTCATTTCCCATTGCAATGCAAGAAATTTCGTATTCTGTTTGCAATTGGATTGGAATTTTAGCATTAACAAAATATTCATCAATGGGCGAGGTTGGAATATATTCGGCTACAGCCCAATGGAATGCTGTTATACTTTTTATTCCTGGCCTACTACATAATGTCGTACTTTCCCATCTATCCAAAAGTCAAACTACACAATCTCATAAGAAGAATATAAGGGCTTTATTAACAGTATATCTAATATGCACAGTAATTCCATTCCTTTGTGTATACTGTTTTTCCTCATTCATCGCTTCTTTCTATGGAAAAGGTTTCGGTCAAATGATCCCAGTTCTTAGAATTCTAACGCTTGCAACAATACCTCTGTGTTGTTCAGATGTATTTAAATCTGAGTTATTAGCTATAGGGCATCCTTGGATACTTTTTTCTATAAGATGTATAAAAGATGTAATTTTCGTAGGAGCTGTAATTTTCTTTTTGACACATTATACGACAATTGGGGGTGCTCTGTCCTATGCAATCTGCAATTTGATAATAAGTATCCTTTTCTTCGTTGCTCTATATTTAGCATATATTTTTACAATAAAAAAGAATAGTTAATTATGAGGATTGCGATATATTTGGGTAATAACGTTGGTTCTACTGTTGATGCAAGAAATATTGAGAATGGAAATCCTGGAGTTGGTGGAGCTCATTACTGTCTTCTTATGCTTGCCCATTACCTAAATAAGATAAACAAGTATAAAGTAGGGATTATAACTGTTAGGGATTATATTGTTGCAGATGGTATTGATATCATAAAAGTAACACAAGATGAAGAGGTTATAAACGAGGCAATTCAATGGAATACAGATGTTCTTATACTTAAACAATTTCCAAATAGCCCCCTGAGATCATTGATACAAAAGTCTGATTTGAAAGTTATAGTTTGGAGTCATAACTTTTTATCTTCAGACTTCTGTAGATATATTACTGAGACGCCACAAATTAAATGCAATGTATTTGTTGGTAAACAGCAGTACGACTCTTATATAGACAATGATGTAATTAGTAAAAGTATTGTAATCTATAACATGGTTACATCTGATAATACCAAGATTCATCGAATCAACGATGGACGCTCTGTCGTATTTATGGGAGCCATTTGTCAAAAGAAAGGCTTTCTGGAAATGTGCAGAATATGGCCTGGAATACTTAAAGATATACCGAATGCAAGATTAATAGTTTTGGGTAGCGGTAAATTATATGGAGATAAGCAGTTAGGGCCTTATGGAATTGCAGATGAACGATACGAAAAGCAATTCATTCCTTTCATAATTGATAAAAATGGTCGTTTGCTGCCATCTATTGAGTTTAAAGGCGTTGTGAGTCACGAGAAGTCAGACTATTTTTGTAATGCATCAGTTGGAATTGTCAATCCATCTGGTTCGAGAGAAACTTTTGGAATGGGTATTGTAGAAATGGGACGATCGGGACTTCCGGTAGTAACAATTGGAACAACTGGCTACTATGATACGATTATTAATCATGAAACCGGCATATTGGAAAAGTCTCAAGAAAAACTACAAAAATCAATCGTTAATCTGTTGAAAAACAGAGATTTAAATCATAAATTAGGGGGGCGCTCACATGCTCTCAAATGAGTTCCTGCCTTCAATAATTATTCCTAAATGGGAGCGTTTAATCAATCAGGTCGTATCTAATAATATAAATTTTGAATTGTTGGATGCATCAAGACCATATATGGATAATTATAAATGGTTAAGACTGATTATTAGATTTTTGCGATTTAAAATTGGATTAAAATTTATTCCCTCGTCGATACAGCTAGAGGATTATTGTAAAAAATTATACAAGATGTTATGAACTTATTGTAGGGTTTGGTACAAGAATCCTGAATGTGCTATGCTCTATGCCATAGCCACCCTTGCAATATGCATTATTTTCTTCATTGCATTGTACAGAGCATACCGAATATCAATTAAACAAATTGACAAAACGGGAAATAGCGGGGTGTGTACAGCATAGCGGATAGTCATAGCAAGTAAACGAATCATCAATACACAAGTTTTTAGTAGTGAGCTTTATAATAGACGTTAGTCTCTTCATCGCAGTAATATTCCCTATTATTCTATCCCTTACTGGTTTAGAATGGCAATCAAGTGACGAAAGCCCTCTTTATACAATTGTCGTGCTTGGTGTGAATGCGATAATAATATGTTATATTATTATCTATGAAATGTTTAACCACAAAAAAGCAAACGGACCTATTTTCCCATATTTTATTCCTGTACTGATTGGTCTGATATATATGGCAGAATGTGCTATTCATCCCTTGGAAATTGGCGCATTGGCACAACGATCCTTTACATTTTTCTATGCATTCTCAATGGGTGCGATTTGTGCTGCCACATATTGCGTAAGATACAATAAACTACCACCGATAGTAAAGAACCTTGAACTATTGATGCTTATATGTTCCATCGCTTTGATATTGGCACTTCCTGCATTAGCTCGATCAACAAGTCGAGTGGTAAATATTGGTGGAGGTAACCATCAGGCAATCTCATATACTGCAGCGTTAGCCTTTGGTGTGATCTATTGTTCGCTACAACGACATACGGCCTTTGAAAGGTATCGTATTTTCAACCTGTCGTACTATCCGCCGATTGCAATACTCATTTTAGTGTTGCTAACCATCGTATGTATTATTGGTGGTGGGCGAGGTGGCTCTGTCTTACTCATTGTCAACCTATTAGTTTGTACATACATACTATCAAAGAAAAATCTATGGAAAATATCGTTAGGCATTGTCGGGGTTGCTATAGCGCTATTAATTCTATCATCGCTTTCTATTGATGGCATTGACAGATTAATAGAGAATGGATTTGAAAGAAGTTTTGCCTTTATCGGCGACAAGGGAATTGATTTGGAGAACGGTAGCTCTGGACGTGACAGGGTATATTTGAATGCAGTATCTTTGTTTTTAGATCGTCCCCTTTTGGGATATGGCATTTTTGGCGAATACATTGTCTGCCAGAACACAATTCATCAGCCCTATCCTCATAACGTCTTTCTTGAGGCTCTTCTGCAGCTTGGCATCGTTGGTTTTGTCATTCTTTGTGTTGTTCTCCTTAAATTTTTCCAAAAATTAAGTAAGCTTGTAGGTAGGGGCGGTTATTACATTTATCTTATTCCCATTGCAACATTCGCTTTAGTCATGTTGCAATTTTCCGGAACATATATTTTCTGTCCCTCATTTTGGTTTATTCTAATTGTTGCTTTTGCCTATAAAAGCCGGGCAATCCTTTCCATTATTACAGATAAGAATCCATAATACGAGTAAGTTGCCAGATAATAATGGATACAAAAATTAAGATTTAATAGACGTGCTTACTTTCCATTTGTATTATTGGACTCTGTATGAACATATAATTATTGATTAAACAATTGTTTATATGACAGATATAACTGATAGCCCAAAACTTTGTGTACTTTATAATTTTGCGCCAAGGTATAGAGAAGCTATTTTCAAAGCCATTGATGATAGATGGGATGCAGATTGGTATTTTGGGTCGAACTCTACCGATATTAAAGGGCTTGACCTGTCGGTCCTAAAACGTTCGGTTGTATTGACAAACAAAAGCCTAAAGGGGCATTGGTATTGGCAGAAAGGCGCAACTTCTCTATTGAAAAAAACATACTCCACCTATTTTCTGCTTGGAGATCCGTATTGTGTCAGCAGTTGGATTATGGCTCTCCGTATAAAGTTTTTCTCAAAACATAAGAAGCTTTATTTTTGGACACACGGATGGTATGGTAAAGAAGGTCGGATGACGAAGATTATTAAAAAAATGTTCTTCAAATTAGCCACTGGGGTTTTCTTATATGGTAACTATGCAAAAGAGCTTATGATTCAGGAAGGCTTTCCCGAATCGAAACTCTTTGTAATTCATAATTCTCTTGATTATTATAATCAGAAAAGCATCAGGGAACGGATTTCCGGAAATGGCATATATAGAGCTCATTTCGAAAACGATAATCCGACACTGATATTTATTGGTCGCCTGACAAAAGTGAAGCGACTCGACTTGTTGATAGAAGCGGTTGCTTCTTTAAATAAGTCCGAGGTTGCATGTAATGTCGTCTTCGTTGGCGATGGAACTGAGAGGGCTAATCTTAAACAGCTTGCAAGACAAATGGGAATTGAAAAGCATTGCTGGTTCTATGGTGCATGCTATGATGAGAAGCAGAATGCTGAATTGATATACAACGCAGACCTGTGTGTTGCACCTGGTAACGTAGGTCTGACGGCAATGCATGCCATGGTGTTTGGCACCCCTGTGATTTCACATGATGACTTTAAATGGCAAATGCCGGAGTTCGAGGCAATAAAACCCGGCAGGACTGGCGATTTTTTTAAAAAGGACAGTCTGCCAAGTTTGACTGATACTATCCAAACCTGGTTATGGACGCACAAAGACCGAGCAATAGTCAGAAAGGCATGCTATGATGAAATCGATAATTATTGGACACCTGATTATCAAATGTCGGTATTTGAACAGCACTTAAAAGTATGATATCGTATTTAAAAGGATTTATAAAGAATCTTACCAAACGTAACATTTCCATCCTATCGCTCATCGATTCGCGCTCAGAAATAAATCGTTTGGCTAACATAAATCGCGGTGCCAAAATTGTGAATTCAAAAATTGGACGATATTCCTACATTGGGGGAGGTTCATGGGTTGTTGGTAGCGATATCGGTAGTTTTTGCTCGATAGCGTGTAACACTTATATAGGTCTTGCGGGGCATACTATAGACTTGCTCTCTACATCGCCCATTTTCACTGAACCTAATAATGGCACTGGACATTCTTGGGTGAAAACTCATGTTCATGCTTTTAAGAATAAAAGAACTGTTGTTGGATCAGATGTCTGGATTGGATATGGGGCCAAAATTATTAGTGGAGTCTCTATTGGTCATGGTGCAGTCATTGCCGCCGGGGCGGTTGTGACAAAAGACGTTCCTCCATATGCAGTGGTGGGCGGTGTACCCGCAAAAATAATCCGTTTCCGATTTTCTGAGCCCATCATATCAGAATTATTAAATTTTAATTGGTGGGATTTGCCGGATGAAAAACTAAAAGACAGCATTTCAATATTCCATACTGCTGATGTGGATAAGTCGTTGATATACAGTATTATTACCCCCCCCCCAGTATATAGGTCTCAGCAATCGATTAATTGCTGATTCTTCCATTATAGCGCACCTGGATCCTATACAGGAAAGGAGGTGTGCGTAGTGCCTAAGTTATTGCAGCTGAATGTAACAGCGAACTGGGGATCGACCGGGAAAATTGCTGAAGGCATAGGACAGGCGGCAATGGCTCGCGGTTGGGAGTCTGCGATTGTATATGGACGGATGATGAATCCTTCACAGTCGAAGTTAATCAAGGTCGGAAATCAGACGGATGTCTATCTGCATTACGCACGGCACCGTTTTCTTGATGGTGAGGGTTTGGGCAGTAAAAGGGCCACCAAGCGAATTATCGAACAAATCAAGGAATATGCACCTGACATTATTCATCTGCACAATATCCACGACCATTGGCTTAATTATCCATTACTCTTTGAATATCTTGCAACTGTTGACATGCCAATAATCTGTACATTTCATGATTGCTGGGCATTCACAGGTGGTTGCGCCTATTTTGATAGAGTAGATTGCCGACAATGGGTGTCAGAATGTATCAAATGCCCGTTGAAATCACATTTTGATAGAAGTCGACAAAATTTCAAATTAAAAAAGGAACTTTTTATTTCTATTCAGAATAAGTTGACAATTGTTCCTGTTTCAAATTGGCTTGAAGGATTCATTAAACAATCATTTTTACGTAATTTTCGCATTAAGATGATTCATAATGGTATCGATACCAATAAGTTTAAGCCGATTTTTTCAAAAAGTAGAGTCGTTCTTGGAGTCGCTCTTCCATGGTCTGCCCGCAAAGGTCTTGAAGATATGATTAAACTTCGAGGTCTTTTATCTGATGATATAGAAATTCGATTAGTTGGATTGAATGATGAACAACTTAAGAATTTACCAATTGGTATAACAGGTATTAAAAGAACCCAAAGTATAGAAGAGTTAGTTCGACATTATGGCGAAGCAGCCGTTTTTGTTAATCCAACATACGAAGATAATTTTCCAACAACTAATCTTGAAGCTCTTGCATGCGGTACGCCAGTTATAACTTATAGGACAGGTGGTAGCCCTGAAGCGGTAGACTCAGAGACAGGTATAGTTATTGACAAAGGTGATATCGAATCTTTGGCCGGTGCAATAATGAAAGTGATTGATAATCCCGACCTGTTTCCTGCCAGTGCATGCCGTGCACGAGCAGAGGCGCATTTTGATAAGAACATTCAGTTTGGGAAATATATCGATTTATACGATTCCTTAAGCAATAAATCAAAATAAAAAACATAATATGTCAATATTCAAGGACAAGACACTCCTGATGACAGGAGGTACCGGTTCGTTCGGTAACGCGGTGTTGCGGCGTTTTCTCAACACCGATATCAAGGAAATCCGTATTTTCAGCCGCGATGAGAAGAAGCAGGATGATATGCGCCATGAATATCAGGTGCGCTATCCCGAAGTAGCTCACAAGATCAAGTTCTACATCGGCGATGTTCGCAGCCTTGAATCTTGCCGGAGCGTGATGCCTGGAGTTGATTATATTTTCCATGCTGCCGCCTTAAAGCAGGTGCCCTCATGTGAGTTCTTCCCGATGGAGGCTGTCAAGACCAATGTTGTAGGCACTGATAATGTGCTTACCGCAGCTATCGAAGCCGGCGTGGGTGCAGTTATCTGCCTTTCGACCGATAAGGCTGCCTATCCTATCAACGCTATGGGCATCACCAAGGCCATAGAGGAGAAAGTTGCGGTGGCCAAGAGCCGTTATTCGGGCAACACTAAGATATGCTGCACACGCTACGGCAACGTGATGTGTTCGCGCGGATCGGTCATTCCCCTTTGGATTGAGCAGATTCGTTCGGGTAATCCCATCACGTTGACAGAGCCGTCGATGACACGCTTCATCATGAGTCTCGATGAGGCTGTTGATCTGGTGCTCTTCGCGTTCGAACATGGACAGAATGGCGACATACTTGTGCAGAAAGCACCTGCATGTACCATCGGCACTCAGGCTGAGGCTGTGTGTGAACTGTTTGGCGGCAAGAAAGAGGACATCAAGGTAATCGGCATCCGTCATGGCGAAAAGATGTATGAGACCCTGCTTACCAACGAAGAATGCGCCAAAGCTGAGGATATGGGCAACTTTTATCGTGTGCCTGCCGACAATCGCGGCCTTAACTACGACAAATTCTTCAAGGAAGGCGATGAGACCCGAAATGTTCTCACTGAGTTCAATTCCAACAATACCCGTCAGCTCACTGTAGAGGAAACCAAAGAGAAAATTGCCTCGCTTGAATACATCCAGAAAGAGCTCAGCGGCGAAGGTAATTTCGTACAATGAAGATATTAGTAACAGGCGCTAAAGGTTTTGTGGGTAAAAACCTTTGCGCTCAGCTTAACGCCATAAAGGACGGCAAGGATTGTCGTTTCCCGGAGCTCACTATTGATGAGGTTATGGAATACGACATCGATTCCACTCCGGAAGACCTTGACCGCTACTGCGCAGACGCGGACTTCGTTTTCAACCTCGCCGGAGTGAATCGCCCCGAGAATCCCGAAGATTTCAAAAAGGGCAACTTCGGCTTTGCCTCGCAGCTTCTCGATACGCTCAAAAAACACGGCAACCGTTGCCCGGTGATGCTCTCAAGCTCAATTCAGGCGACGCTTATCGGACGCTATGCAGGCCATCCCTACGGCGAAAGCAAGAAGGCAGGAGAGGAACTGTTCTTCGACTATGCCAAGCAAACCGGTGCAAAGGTGCTGGTCTATCGCTTTCCGAACCTTTTCGGCAAATGGTGTCGTCCGAATTACAACTCGGCCGTTGCAACTTTCTGCAACAACATGGCCAACGACCTTCCGATTCAGGTCAACGACCCGTCGGTTGAGCTCGAATTGCTATACATCGACGACCTCGTTGACGAGATGATCGCCGCCCTGCAAGGAAAGGAGCATCACTGTGATTTTGATGGGGTTAATACCGTGCTGATGGCAAGTGGTCGCTACTGCGCCGCTCCCCACACTCATAAATTGACACTCGGCCAGATTGTGGAATTGCTCGAGCAATTCAAGGCTCAGCCGCAGACACTCGTTATACCTGAGATTCCCGAAGGCTCATTTGCCAAGGCTCTCTATTCCACCTACCTGAGCTATCTGCCGAAAGAGAAAGCATCGTTTCCGCTGAAAATGAACGTTGATCCTCGCGGCTCGTTCACTGAGTTGGTCAAGAGCGCCAACGTCGGCCAAGTGAGCATCAACATCTCCAAGCCGGGAATCACCAAGGGTGAGCACTGGCACAACACCAAGTGGGAGTTCTTCATCGTGGTGTCCGGCCACGGCAAAATCCAGCAACGCAAGCTCGGCACGGATGAAGTGATTGAGTTCGAGGTGAGTGGCGATAAGATAGAGGCCGTACACATGCTCCCCGGCTATACCCACAATATCATCAACCTGTCAGATACGGACGACCTCGTAACGGTGATGTACTGCAACGAGTGCTTCGACCCCAATCATCCCGACACATTCTTCGAAAAAGTCGACAGAAATACATAAAGACATAAATTACAAAAATTTATCTGTCCTTTATGTCATTTATGTTTTTTTGTCTGTATGCCCTGAATTTGCGTTTAATTGCAAAATTTTCGCCAAAATTCACAAGCAGACCATTTTCAATCCCTGTTGCAGTGAGATAGTTCACAAGCTGCACTTCATGGGCCTTGGTGAGATTCTCAACCGCTTTTAGCTCAACAATCAAGCAATCTTCCACCACAAGATCTGCCCTGAAAAAACCGACCTCAATACCTTTATAAAAAACGGTTATAGGTTTTTCAGACTCCGTCTTAAAGCCGCATCTCTCCAACTCTACTACCAAAGCCCTTTTATACACAGACTCAAGGTGTCCTTGCATTAGAATACCTCTAACATTGTAGATGCATTGCACTACAGCCTTAATCAACTTCTCTATATCCATATACAAAAGTACATAATCTCTTTGATGATTTTGTATTTTATGTCTTTTTGTCTTTATGTCTGGATTTAAGAACGATGGACGTCTCAAACTGCTGATCATAGTCGGCACACGTCCCGAAATCATACGACTTGCGGCCGTCATCAACCGTTGCCGCGAATACTTTGACGTAATTCTCGCCCACACAGGCCAGAACTACGACTACAACCTTAACGGAGTGTTCTTCAAGGACCTCAAACTCGCCGACCCCGAAGTATATATGGATGCTGTAGGCAAGGATCTCGGCGAGACCATGGGCAACATCATCGCCGCTTCATATCAGCTTATGGTGGAAACCAAGCCCGACGCGGTTCTTGTGCTCGGCGACACCAATTCTTGCCTGAGTGTGATTGGCGCCAAGCGTTTGCACATCCCCATCTTCCACATGGAAGCCGGCAACCGTTGCTTCGACGAATGTCTACCCGAGGAAACCAACCGCCGCATTGTCGACATCATCTCCGACGTCAACATCTGCTATAGCGAGCATGCCCGCCGCTATCTCAACGCATCGGGTGTGGCTCCGCAACGCACCTATGTCAGCGGTTCGCCCATGGCCGAAGTGCTCCACAATAATCTCCCCGACATCGAGGCATCTGACATTCTCAGCCGCCTCGGCCTCGAAAAAGGCAAATACATATTGCTGTCGGCACATCGCGAGGAGAATATCGACACCGAGAAGAACTTCCTGTCGCTCTTCAACGCCATCAATGCAATGGCTGAGAAGTACGACATGCCGATCCTCTACAGCTGCCATCCACGCTCGCGCAAACGCCTTGAGCAGAGCGGTTTTAAACTCGACAGCCGCGTAATAGCCCACGAACCTCTCGGCTTCCACGACTACAATAACCTTCAGATGAACTCATTCGCCGTGGTCAGCGACTCCGGCACGCTTCCCGAGGAATCGAGTTTCTTCCTGTCTATCGGCAAACCCATAGCCGCCGTCTGCATCCGCACCTCCACCGAGCGCCCCGAAGCCCTCGACAAGGGCGACTTCATCCTCGCCGGAATCGACGAAGCATCACTGCTACAAGCCGTTGACGTAGCTGTCGAGATGAACCGCAATGGCCACCTCGGTCTCCCCGTGCCCAACTACGTCGACGAATGCGTATCCACCAAGATCGTCAAGCTCATCCAGAGCTACACCGGTGTAGTCAACAAAATGGTCTGGCGAAAATTCTGAAAAAATGAACATATTGTTCCTGACAATAAGTCGCATCAACTCGCTAAAAACAAGGGGTATATATGCAGACCTGATGAACGAGTTGCGCGACCGTGGCCATAAGATTTACATTGCCTCGCCAACAGAGCGACGTTTTGGAGAGCCGACACATCTGATTGAAGAAGACGGTGTTGAGATTTTGAAGATCAAGACTCTCAACGTACAGAAAACCAATGTTATAGAGAAAGGTATAGGCACCTTGCTCCTTGAGGGACAATTCGACCGTGCCATTCGTAAGCAGTGGGCTAATGTAAAGTTCGATTTAGTGTTGTACTCCACGCCGCCAATTACATTCAATAAGGTAATCCGTGCTATAAAGAAGCGATGTGGTGCCAGAAGCTACCTCATGCTCAAGGATATCTTCCCTCAGAATGCTGTGGACCTCGGCATGATGAAGCAGGGTAGTGTAATTCACCGTATATTCCGCCGCAAAGAGCGTGAACTCTACGCCTTGTCCGATAAAATCGGCTGTATGTCTCCGGCAAACTGCCAGTATGTGATAGATAATAATCCGGAGATCGACCCCGCCAAGGTCGAACTTTGCCCCAACGCAGTCAAGCCTATTGATATAAAACCGTTGGGAGAAAAGGAGCGTGTCGATCTGCTTTCAAAACTTTCATTGCCCACGGACAAGACCCTCTATATCTATGGTGGCAATCTGGGTAAACCTCAGGGCCTTGATTTCTCGTTGGAAGTTATTCAATCCAACGAGCAACGCAAAGATTCCCATATAGTTATAGTAGGCGATGGAACGGAGTATGCACGCGTAAAAGCATGGTTTGAAGCCCACGCTCCTAATAATGCAACACTTATTGCCCGACTCCCCAAAGAAGATTACGACAACCTTATACGAGCTTGTCATGTCGGACTTATTTTCCTTGATCCACGTTTCACAATTCCCAACTATCCCTCGCGCCTACTAAGCTACCTCGAAAACTCGATGCCAGTGCTCCTCGCCACAGATGCCAATACCGACATGGGACGCATAGCCGAAGCCAACGGCTTCGGATTGTGGGCGCACTCCGGCGATTTGGATGCCTTTATGGCAAACATGGCCAGGCTTGCAGCATCACCATCCTTGATTCAAGAGCTGGGGCAGCATGGCAACGCTTTTCTCAAAGATAATTACACCGTCGACATCGTTGCTCGTATTATAGAGAAGTAACTTCCTCCGAGATAGGAGCTTATTCCTTTTCTAATTTGACGTTGACAACTATCGGTCGGACTTGATTCGGTATGCCCGTCGTGGAGCGTTCATTAGTCATTGGCCCTTAGCCAAGAAAATCGTTCCGCAGAAGTATTGGAAAGATGAAGCATTGTATACTGATGCTCCGACGCCTTTTGATTACGAACATATTATCGATGATATACTCAGCCAAGGATACACGCTTGAGGACATTTTGGACCGCAACTGTTGCCTCAAAGAAATAGATATGAAATAGAAATTAGTCTCTAAAGACGAATCTGTACGATAATGAAACCTTATAGAAACTTTTTTAAGCGTGCAATTGATGTAACGGCGTCAGGGTGTGCACTATTGGTGCTTTCCGTGCCATTGGCTGCAGTCACCGTGTGGTTGCACTTTGCAAACAAAGGTGCCGGAGCCTTCTTCTTCCAGGAACGACCCGGCAAAAACGGCAAGATTTTCAAGGTCGTGAAGTTCAAGTCCATGACCGATGAGCGAGATGAGGAGGGAAATTTACTCCCAAATGCCGATCGTCTTACAACGGTTGGTGCGTTTATCCGTAAAACATCCATTGACGAATTGCCGCAACTTTGGAATGTATTTAAGGGTAATATGTCATTGATCGGTCCACGTCCACTCCTTCCTCAATATCTACCTTATTACACTGAAAGGGAACAAACGCGCCATAACGTTCGTCCTGGTATAACCGGCTTAGCACAAATTAATGGACGTAATAATCTTAGTTGGGATCAAAAGTTGGAATATGACGCTTGTTATGTGGAGAATATTTCATTCGCGAATGATTTTAAGATTCTTATAACTACAGTCAAAAATGTATTTGGTCGAAAAGATATTGAAGTAGCTCCCAAGGGCATATTTCTCGATGTAGAAAGGAGTACAAAAAATGGTAATTCGTAAGTTGGAAAAAACAGACCTTGGTGAACGCGTTGCATGGATGAATAATCCACAGGTCTTTAGAACTATGCATTTCACTCCACCAATTTCGTTGGAAAATACTATAGATTGGTTTGAAAGGAATAGATCGATTCATACACGATGTGATATGGCATTTGAAGATGAAAACGGTCATCTCGTTGCCATGGGAGGATTAACTAATATTGATTATACGACAAGAAAGGCAGAGTTCTATATATTTGTAAATCCTTCTCGACAGAAAGAAGGTATTGGGACGATGTCGACTAAAATGTTGTGTAAGTATGGATTTGAGATTCTCAAATTACATAAAATATACCTTTTCACAAACAACTCTAATGTTGGAGCCCGTAAAACATACGAGAAAGTAGGATTTAAGCTTGAGGGTATTCATCGTGATGAGATGATCGATAAAGAAAAATACGATGATAGATTATATTACGGTTTACTTGCAGGTGAGTTTGATCATTCCGATCTCAAATTAGAACTGAAAGGAGCTAATAGAATTTTACTCGAAAATTACAAGTTGCATGATATTGACTTCTTAATAGTACGAGATGATTTATATCCACAATTCGGGGGGGGGTAAAATCCCGTAAATCAGCGCGTTATGCTCAATATATGATAACGAGAGGATATAATGCATGTGTCACAACAGGGGGTGTCCAAAGCAATCATAACCGAGCAATCGCACTGATGTGTGCCCAAAAGGGTTGGCGCTGTCATTTGGTATATCATGGAACACGCGAAAGATTTGAAGCCGAAAAAGGGAATGCCATGCTTGTCCGGAAAAGTGGAGCAACTGTAGAATTTGTTGAGGCTAATCAGATCGGTTCTGCGATGGATTCTGCAATGGAACGGTTAAAAAATGAAGGTTATAATCCTATGTACATACATGGTGGTGGCCACGATTTACCTGGTGGTATTTCATTAGTAGAGGCTGTACAAACATTAAAAATAGAATGCGAGAAGACCGGATATAAACCGAACTATATATTTCACGCCTCTGGGACTGGTTCGACTCAAGCAGGTATTGCTGTGGGGCTTGATCTTGTAGGATGGAATGATGTGAAGCTAATTGGCATTTCTGTAGCACGTCAGAAAGAACGTGGCACCCAAGTTATTGAAGATTTTGCTAATATGCTCGCGCATCATCTCGGTTTGGATAAAGATTATCGGGGCACAATTGATTTCAACACTGACTATCTCTGCGATGGTTATGAGTGCCATACACCCGAAATGGACGAATATCTTGATAATGTGATGCGTAAAACCGGGCTGATGTTTGATACTACATATTCCGGCAAAGCATTCTATGGAATGATGGACTATATAAAAAAGAATAATATCTCCGGCAATGTTATCTTCTGGCATACCGGAGGACTGATGAATTTAATGAAATAATATGCCAAACATTCTCTTCACCTGCGCAGGCCGCCGTACTTACTTGCTCAAATATTTCAAGGAGCAGCTCGGAAATGAGGGCAAGGTAATAGGTGCCGACATGCAGCTATCGGCGCCGGCACTCTCGGTCGCCGACGTAAAGGAACAGGTGCCTGCCGTATACGCACACGATTATATCGACCGTGTGCTCGACATATGCCGCCGCAACGACGTCGCCGCTATCATCTGCCTCAACGACCTCGAGCTGCCGATTCTCGCCGCCAACAGCGAGCGCTTCGCCGCCGAGGGCATACTGCCCATAGTGTCGCCCACCGAGATCATAGACATTTGCTTCGACAAATATCGCACCGCACGTTATGTCGAGAGCCTCGGCCTCAGCACTCCGGCCACCTATATCAATCTCGCCGAAGCTAAGGAAGCTCTTGCCGCCGGTCGGCTCGCCTTTCCCCTCGTACTCAAACCGCGTTGGGGGTCGGGTTCGATAGGCATTGAGTTTGTAAATAATCTCGAGGAGCTCAGCGAAGTATATGCCATGCTTCTTAAAAAAGTGAAGAAATCTATACTTGCCACCGCCTCCACCGGAGAGGAATACATACTCATACAGCAAAAAATCGAGGGACAGGAATATGGTATGGACGTGATGAACGACCTCGCCGGGCGCAACCGCGGTGTCTCTGTAAAGAAGAAGCTTGCCATGCGTGCCGGAGAGACAGATAAAGCTCAGACTGTAAACAACGCCGAAATACGTGCAATTGGTATGAAATTGGGCGAGAATCTGCACCACATCGGCAATCTCGACGTCGACGTGTTTGAGAAAGACGGCAAATACTATGTGCTCGAACTCAACCCCCGCTTCGGCGGCGGCTTCCCGTTCAGCTACGAGGCCGGTGTCAATTTCCCAAAAGCAATAATTGAATGGCTCAAGGGCAACGACATCGACGACTCGATGCTCATCCCCGCTTACGGCCACACTTTTGCCAAGTGCGACTACCTGGTGGAGGTGTAGCGGCGTCTGAATACCATTTTTGGTGCCGATCTCTGCCGAAATTAACTTCTTCGGGCAGCAATTTGTTATTTAAGAAAATATTAGCTAATTTTGCAGCAGAGAACCGATGAAGACTCTTGACGACATACTTAAAATGAAGGCTACCGTGCTCTACCTCTTGCAGGAGTGTGGTGGTTCTCTTGACTATATCAAGATGTATAAGTTGCTTTACTTCTCTCAGCAACTTCATCTAGTTCGTTATGGTCGTGGCATTTTCAGGGATTCATTCTATGCGCGCAAAAGAGGCCCTGTGCCCGGATTGATATATGGTGCTGTCAAACAGGTTGAACACGATGAAATTGCCGACGGCAACCTCACTGTGTTTACTAAGGCGATCTCTGTGTCCAATGACTCCGGTAGCAAATCGGTAAAAGCTCTCGAAGCGCCCGATATGGACGAGCTTTCGATTTCAGATATTGAGTGCATCAATGAAGTAGTGCGTGAGTATGCTCACATAGATTCTATGGAGCTTTCTGAATTGTCGCACGATAAGGCTTGGCAGGCGGCTTACCGACGCTATGAGAAAGACCCCGAGCAGAATAAACTTTCTCTTATTGAAATTGCACGCTCGGGAGGCGCAAGTGACGCAATGCTTAAGTATATAAAGTACCAGATAAAACTTGATCAGGCGCTTCTCCGATGAGTCGGATTATATATGTCGGAGATGTCTATAGTATTGCGCTTGACGAAGAGCGCGATGCAATTACGCCTAAAAACGGTCGCGACAACCGACGTAAATATTGTGTCGTGATTGGTACACCCGATTATGGTTATTATGTGGCTTATCTCATAGTGAACCATGAGATAAACATGAATTTTAATACCACACGCGAGGCTATCGACGGATTCTTTCCAATAACCCATGCCGACTATCCCGAATTTATCCTCCCGAAATACGATCCGAGTTGGGTCGATACAAACAGGGTAAGGGAAATGTCGGCTGAGCGAATGCTCAATGAAGGCACTTTCGTGTGCCGTCTTACCGATAAGGATCTTTCTCTAATTTTACAAACACTTGCAAATAGCACCGTGCTCACCCCGAAAGAGAAACGCCGCTATGGTGTGCTCCCGCCTAAGTAAGAAGTCTTGCCGTTGGAGTTGCCGAATCTGCGACGTCCGACAAGTCTGACCTGTCCGATACGTCAGACCGGGTCGAAAACGTCACATCCCGCCGGTGCTACTTCCCCAAATCAAAAATACTTGCAGCTTTAATCGGCTGAAACAATCATTTTATTTATAAAGCCAATTTACGCCGCCGTACACCGCCGGCGTCATTGACTCATATATCACAATCATCATAAATCAATCATTAAATTATGAGAGAGAGGATTTTGCTTTGCTTGGCTCATATGTCGGGCAAGGAACAGGATTTTATAAAAGAGGCGTTTGACCAGAACTGGGTTGTGCCTCTGGGACCAAATGTGAATGGCTTCGAGAAGGATCTCGAGGAGTTTGTCAATGACCGCCAAGGAGCCGCGCCGCTTGACAAAAAGGTGGTGGCGCTGTCGGCGGGTACGGCTGCGGTGCATCTTGCGCTGATTGCCTGCGGTGTAGGTCCCGGCGATGAGGTGTTGGTGCAGTCGTTCACGTTCTGCGCATCGAGCCACCCGATCACGTATCTTGGAGCCACGCCTGTGTTTGTCGACTCTGAACGTGAGTCGTGGAACATGGATCCGGAGCTGCTTGAAGAGGCTATTAAGGATCGTATCGCCAAAACTGGTCGCAAGCCTAGGGCGATTGTGCCCGTTGCTCTCTACGGCATGCCTTACCGTATTGACAAAATCATGGAGATTGCCAACCGTTACGAAATTCCTGTGATTGAGGATGCTGCCGAAGGACTTGGCTCGCGCTTCAACGGTCAGGTGCTCGGCACGTTTGGTAAATACGGCGTGCTGTCGTTCAACGGCAACAAGATGATCACCACCTCTGGCGGCGGCGCTCTCGTATGCGACAACGCCGAGGACAAAAACACCATCATGTGGTATGCCACCCAAGCCCGCGAGTCTTATCCATATTACCAACATGAAGCCATCGGCTACAACTACCGCATGTCGAATATATGTGCCGGCATAGGTCGTGGACAGATGACCGTCATAAACGACCACATCGCACACCACAAGCATGTGCAGGAGCTGTACTGTGAGCTGCTGAAGAACGTTAAGGGGATCACGATGCACTGCAATCCGTGGCCTGAGTCGGATTCCAACTTCTGGCTCTGTACCGCCACTCTCGATGCCGATCTGCGCATAAAAAATCAGGAGAACGCCTATAAGACCATCATCACAGGCGCTGTCGGCGGTGCAGCAGGTGTGATCCACGCTGCTTCATCGGCAACAACCGACTGTCAGCCCAACGACAATGTCGAAGCCTTGCGCGTCTATCTCGACAAGGCCAACATCGAAGCCCGCCCACTTTGGAAGCCCATGCACAAGCAGCCGGTCTACCGCAACGCCCCCGCCTACGTCAACGGCGTGAGCGAAGCCCTCTTCGCCACCGGTATCTGCCTACCAGCAGGCCCCTACGTGACCGACGATGATGTCCGCTACATCGTCGACACCATCAAAGATTCGATAAGCTAACATATAGAGCTTAAGAAATAATTGCCTGCAAGTAAACCGTTTTTGCTTGCAGGCAATGCTTATTTATGACATGAGGATTAGTCGCGGACAAGGCATATCGTAATGGCGCTAAACACAATAATTATATGGATAAGAATAGAATATTATTAGACAACCACAAGGTTCCAGAGGCTAACTCTAATGGGGTCAAGATAGTCGGTAAAATTGACTTGAATCAAATAGGGAAACCGACTGTTTGGCAACCATATTATTCGAAATTCAGACTTTTGGATGCAACAGTAGAGGACGAAAACGGGACATATGATATAGTCCGTTACGATAAGAATAAGGAATTGTCCGATTGTGGCATTTCGTTGATTGCTGGTAAGAACGGTGTCGGCATCGAGCTACTTGGAAAAGCGGACTCTCTTTGGAATGAACTCGCCATATTATTGTGTTAAAGATAAGGTATCTTTTGGCAAAACATGGTCTGCGAGATTAATCCATAACCTTTTCCCGGTAGAAATTGGACAACAGAATGATACTTTCCTCATAAGCAATCTACGATATTTCAATCTGTATTCTGATGCGTTTCTCCCTGAAAACTACGTAACATTTGAAGACTATGTACACTTTGTGATAAGAGAAGGAGATAGCCCAGATGTTCAATCATCAAAATGTGAGGTCATCAAGGAGTTCATTCGTAGTAATTGGAAAAATTACAGAACGTCCAATATAGACTCTGTTGTCTGTGAAATACTGAAGACGTATCCACCGAATCTACTATTCCCGATATTGGAACTTATTGTAAAAGAATACCATGCCAATAAAGGAATGGCTAATTTCGGAGAACTATCTGAAAAGGATAATTATCGAAAGTATTCCAGAATAGTCAGGAGCCACATTTATATCGCGGTTTTGGCTATGAATGCGATAGAAACAATTTGCATCCCAAATGACGATGATCCTATTAGCGATGACTGCATTTTGAAGTCGAAAGAGCCATTGATTCAATGTGCTCTTTTAAACCAGCAGATTAAATCATGTGATTTTGATGGAAGAGTTGCTTCTGATGGATACCTATTCGAGATTCTCAAGATCCTTGTAAACGAAGGGAAACACGAGGATGTGATATGGATCGTTACCGATTGCGATTCCTGCATATTGCCTGAAGAATTCCTTAAGGCCTATGTTGATAATCTTTTCTTCGATTTTTTGCAATATCTATTATGGAGAGACAAAAACCATTTCATAGGAGAGAAGTTACTTCGGGTCGATATTGCTGCGATAGAAGGTTTGTTCCTTTCGTATGATGAATTTAAGTCGACACTAAGTCGATGGGAATATGAGAACCGCTATCCTAAAGACATGCTTGAAGAATTCGGGCGCATAGTTGACTGGAGTAATTTCCATGCCCGAGACTACGAGTATCTTGTGGCTACAAAATATCCTTTGTTGGGCAAGTATCTGCGAGAAGGGGACTATGACGTGATTAGTGATAGCGTGCTTCGCTCGGATTCGTTTTGGACTGAAGGGAACAGACTCGAATAAAGAACATATTAGCGATGGTTCAGCATTAACAATACAACTCCCAATGCCGCAGTGGCGGCGAAAAATTTGATAGAAAACTCAAAAATAGAGCGGTGAGGCAACTGGGTCTTATCGCTCTATTCACGACTATGGATATTTACGTTCTCTTTCTCTCGGCTATCATCTTGATGTTGCCGTTGATGATTTTGGTAGTGTTTCACCGAGTGTGTTGGAGTCGAGTTAATTCAAGTCTGTGGACTTCAGGTGATGTGCAAATTTAGTTCAAATTTTCGATAACTTCATATTTTTAAATGAGTATCCTCTATTTTCCCCAATAGTTTACACAAACTAATGGGGAAAATGTGGGATACTTATTTTATGTAATATATTATCTAATTTAATTAGGGTTGGGCGAAGGCTTTTATTGCTTTGTTGCCTTGGCGGATGATATAGAAGCCGTGCGCTGGTGGTGACTGTAATTTAACGCCTGTAATTGAATAGTATTCTGCCGGAACATTGTCGTGGTCTACAATGGATTCAATGCCTGTGCTGATTGATCCTTCACGTTTTATTGTGTAGCATGCCATTCCTTTGCCATGTGCCGCCATGTATATGTCGGCTGAATTGTCGCTTGTTTTTTCCACTACAACTTTTGTCCGCATAAAGCTTCCGTCTGGTTTATCTGTCGACAGTTTTGCTGTTT
>CAJUOB010000019.1 GCA_910587915.1 uncultured Muribaculaceae bacterium
CACTCGACGGATGGGATAAAACGCATCCTATGATTATAGCCCTCAATGATGGGACAGAAGAAAAAAGAATCATTGGCGAGGGATATTGGACTAACAACAACCGACCATTTAGCCGATGTGCCATTGGAATTGAATTTACCAACGACAAAAGAATAAGTGGTGGAATGTTTACTATTGGCTATTATTATTCCAAAGCTAATTTAGGCCACTACACAGAAGAAGACATCAAACATATAGTGCTACTTTTATTTGAAAATCAAGATAAGATTGGTAATATAACCATTGATCTAGCGGGCGCTGCTGAGGGCGAAAGCACTTTACCATATTACCCTATCTACAAACTGCAGAATAAACCTATTAACAAATTAATAATATATGCCGATCCTAATTTTGGCATAACATCCAGCCGATTCAAGATCGAGAATGACTCTCTCTTTTTATTGACACAGCATTCCCAAAGGAAATTGAAGGAACTCGATTCCAACTATGTATGCGAGGAAGAGCAATCCGATATTTGGACGTACACCGACTTTTTTTTCGAATATATACCAAACCCACCTCGTTTTATTCAGGGTATCCCATGATTAAACAGAAGTAATTGAAATGAATTTTATTTGCAAAAGCCCCCAATGGAAGAATCCTACATTTCTGCCGCACGTCGACTTCCCGGGTGGTCCTCGACGACGTGAGAGGTGTGCACTGAATGCTTCTCGACTTGGTTGGTGGGGCATAGCTGGGACTGTGGTTTATGAAAGAGCCTCTTTTGTCACGGATGGTTTTGGAACTGATCCCATAATTGAAAATCAAAAAATATATGAAAAAAATAATCACTGACGTGTATGTGTATCTATACAATTTTAAGACGTCGAATTTTTATGCTGATTTTTCATCAAATAATTCCCTTACTATACTTTTGATAATTGGATTAGTATTCTTGTGGGGATTAACTATACTATGTCTAATTTCTAACTTATTTATTCTTGTTGATATGCCAACTGTAGCCTCAAAGATTGTTTATGATGGCATACCCCTCGTTTTTTTTCTCGCAATAGCGGTTGCCATATGGATATTATTCGCTCTAGTATTCAACAAAAAAATACTAAAGCTAAAAGAGTTGCCCAAGTATAATGGACCGAAAGCAATGCTGAAAGCCACAGGAATAATTGTTGGAACGTTTTTATTGGCGATAATAATCTCTGTATAATAGTGTTATACTAGTTACTTTGATATTCCCGCTAAGATTTTATATATTTATAAAAATCTCTCCATGATAAAACTTCCCAAATACGATATTTGGCCCATCCTCAAGCGTGTCGATTTTCCGGGTGGATATTTCGATGCCAAGGGTGGTGTGCACTGGATGCTGACGGACGCCATCGGGTCGGTCGAGATGGTAGTCGACAGCCGCGGGAGCGTTGAGCAGCACACCGGCTACTACCCCTACGGGGAGCCGTGGAGCAATCCCGCAGGACAGCCCTACCTCTTCGGCGCCAAGGAACGTCGCTCCTACGCATCCCTCAACGACTACGACTTCCACGCCCGCTTCTACACGGCAGCCAACACCCTCTGGCATGCCCCCGACTCCCACGCCGGAAACAGACCATGGATGTCTCCTTTCACATTTTGTTCTGCAAATCCTATTCGTAGAATCGACCCCACCGGCAAAGACGATAAACAGTTGGAATGGGCAAAAAAGCATGGTATTGTTATTCCGTTTGCAGATGAGCCGACCAACGAAGACTACGCCCGTGAAATTGCAAGACAGAACTTCGAAAAAGCAATGTCTGAATCGTATATGAGTGCTAAATATCCAGCTACAAATACATTAAACGTAATTAATCAAGAAGATTTAAGTCCAATAGAAAGGGAAACGTTGAGTGAAATAAATCGTAGTGCTATGGATAAAGCGGAAATTGTAACTAGCATGGCAGCAAGCGGTACATCTATTCCAGAAGTTATAGTAAAAGCAGCATCCAAAAAGGCTACTAAATTAAAAGGGGATATCGCAATATCTACCTATGCAGGTCCTGAAGCCTTTAAATTTCTGAAATTTCTACGAGGTTTCGGTTATTTAGGGTGTGCGGTATCCATTGGAAATACAGTATACACACTTCAGAGATACACAGAATCTGGCGGTGATAATAATTGGGTGTACTGTAAATTAGTATTGGATTTTTGTGTAGCGGTAGTGGGTTTATGCAACCATCCAGCTGTATTCGCAGGTGTACTTATTTACAATATTACAGATTTTGCTACCAGAGGCTTTGGTAGTGACAAAATAATAGAAAATCAGATAAAATCAAAATGAAAAGGATTTTGCGGAAAATATATATGAATGTGAATGGGCTCATCGGCTATACTAGTAATGACCGAGGGGCTTACAGGTCAATGCTTGGTGTAGCTGGCTACCTAATGATTATATTATTCGGAAGTTACTTTCTTATATGTAATAATTTGCCATTGTTATTTCATTATGAGGTAAAGCATAAGGATTTGATATTCACTTCTGTGTATTTTATAGTCGGAATAATTGTGTTGTGGCTAATTTATGATTTGTATATCAAGGGAAATTATAAATTGCTATTACGCGATGAGAAATACAACAATAAAAGAACTCATATACATGCAATTATTATGTTTGTGTCTGGTCTTGCTTTTTTTTGCATAAATGTTTTTTTTCTATATATACAGAATAAGTATTTGTGATATAGATAAGATGCCCCGACAAGAAGCATATATAACTAAATGTGACACAGCGGTGCGGACGCGCTCGGGTGCGCCCGAGGCTACGCGTACCACCCTCGGGCGATCCGACACCACATACACATTCGAGACGGTCCACACCTACAATATCAATCTGCAACAGACCCTGTGCCGCTACAACTCCCACGCCGGAAAATATCACCACCTCTCCCCCTGGACCTTCTGCGCCGCCAACCCCATCCGCTACTCCGACCCCACCGGCATGATAATTGAGAATCCGGAAGAAATATTGAAAGCATATAAGGAACATGTTAATTCTAGAATTAAAGAATTAATCGAAGCGAATAAGAAGAATGGCAAAGTCGTAGAATATTATAAAGGATGGAAAGAAGATTTAGAAAAGTAATACTATTGCTTGTGAGTGTATTGGCAATTGCATACACACACTCTCTCCATGCGTTGCAATCGGCAGACGCGACGCTTGAAGAGGACTACCGTTTTTTCAAACTACCTGAAATGGACCGAATTATTGGCCTGAACTTTGAGACCCAACACTATATCATAAAAAGAATTCTGAAACCGTGCGATTATGCAAATTTCGGGTCCGGTAGCTTTACCATGAGCGCAGACTCCATCATCACACTCGACGGATGGGATAAAACGCATCCTATGATTATAGCCCTCAATGATGGGACTGGTACAAAGGGAATCGTTGTCGAAGGATATTGGGCGAATGAGAATCATCCAATGCAACTATGTTCCTATGGAATTGAGTTTACTAATGGAGGGAGACATTTTGGTGCTATAAATACAGTCCGGTTTATACAATCAAAATCTTACATAGGCCCATATGATGAACCCGTCGAACCAAACCATATAGTGTTATATTTACATCAAAATCTAAAACATATAGGAGGTATCACACTTGATCTATCCGGCTTGGTCGAGAAAGAAAATTCTTGGCCATATTATCCCATCTACAAACTGCAGAACAAACCTATTAACAAATTAATAATATATGCCGATCCTAACTTTGGCATAACATCCAGTCGATTCAAGATCGAGAATGACTCTCTATTTTTATTGACACAGCATTCCCAAAGGAAATTGAAGGAACTCGATTCCAACTATGTATGCGAAGATGAATTGGCCGATATGTGTTCGTTTGTAGACCATATTTACCAGTATATTCAAGCGCACCCCTCTATTAAAATCACAGAATCCCGGAATGATCAAGATAAATAAAAACATGAGATTGTACCAACTTCTGACATTCCTATCGTTCTATATCATACTTGCCGCGTGCACTGATTGTGGAAGAGTGGAGAGAAGTGATGGGAACATCGAGATAACGGATTGTGCTGCCAATACAGTGCTTGATATCGGCTATAGTTACATGGCTCACCAAGGATATTACCACTGTACTGTTGCCATACACGCAGATACTGTGAGTATAGTTTCATCTACTCCAGAAGAAAATAGGACCTTGATTCTCCAACCATGGCAAATCGAGAATATCCGACAGTTGATTGCGGCTCTTAACCCTGTAACAATTCCCTGCTTATGCTATACCCCATCGATTATGGTTGACGGGGAGGCATATGTTCTTTATATTGATGGCAATCGAATATTAGTTGCACCTTCAGGTGTCTCGATTTACCCTGCCGAAATAGAAAGCCTTCGACTTTATATCCATAACCTTATAAATCAGCCTTAGTATGAAATCATTTTTTCTCATCATAAATCTATCTGTAAGTATCCTATGGCTTATAGCAACAGCATGCACCGCCAATACGGAACCACGCTGCGACGACTCGACCGCCGACAAAATAATGCAGGAATGGCCCGCACTTATTGAGGCTCCACTGGATTTACACTTCGAATACAAAGACATTGCATCGTCATCTATTTCTACCATCGATATTTGCGATACAATCCTTATCTTAAAAAAATACAGAGCTAACGTCATTGAAAAAAACGATACAATCATCTTACTTCCGGAGGCAGAGCTAAATCTGCGTCAACTGGTATCGAGCATCCATCCCGCAACAATTCCATATTATTATGGAGACCTCATCGAAGGCGATCCTGAAATTTTAATCATGCTAAACAACGATACGATATTGATTGACAAGGATTTCTCCCGGAGTGTAATTCCATCCGAACTTAATCAACTATATAAATATTTAGCTTTTGCAACCTTCGAGCTCGATTTACCGGAAGACTTGCCATAAAGGTCCATGACTAACAATAAAATCAAAAGCCAAATGAAAATCATAGTGTCGATAGTTCTGTTATTCAGTTGCATTTTTATTGCGGACGGATCGCGCCGCAGCGATGAGTTTATATACATAGACCGTCCGGGTTCGAGCCTCAGATTTTTCAAACTACCGGGTGTGTCCGGTGCCGTTTCTTTCGATTTTCAAAAAAATGTATACTCAGTCTGGAGACATACCGAATACGGCAGCTATATTCCTTTGAGAATAAACCATGCAACAGCACGATATAACATAACTCTTACCGAAGACTCAATAATTCGGATACAAAATATTTCCGCGTCTCAGCCCATGGTATTCGGATTAAATGATGGTTCGGATTCACAGCTAAAGGTGCAGCTATTTGGAGAGATGCAAGATTCTGACTTCACAATAGAATTAAATTGCAGTAATTATAATAGCGATGCATCACAGCTCTATTTAGGGATATACAATCATCTATTAAAAAAAGAAAATATAATATACCCTACATACATCTCAGCACCAGCCGGATGGACTCTCGAAAATGAAGGCATTGCGTCGATTGTTGCCGACAGTCTTGACGTGTCGGTGTGGCGTCCCGACACCCTAAGCATATGGACTTCTGTCGCTAACATAAAGGTAGATTTGAACAATCAGGACGCAAACCACATATGTAAATATTTCCCTATATATAAATATCAGGATAGACCTCTTAACAAGATCATTATATTTCTTGATAAAGACTTTGGCACAACAACAGCAACATACCGAATCAAGAATAACAAACTATATCTAATAAATCGAGACAAATCCATTGAATTGGAAGAAATAATCCCAGGCACAGACAATGGCTATCCCTGTTTTATTATGCCTCGGTAGCTCGAAGTGCGATGATGCCACAATTACCTTAACTCCCTTAACTTTATTACCCCCTTAACTTTTTATCCGGGCACAGCAAGCGCCGCAGGTGATGATACCTGCGGCGCTTGCTGATATATGATTTGCGGCCGTGGGATTTGGAGAGAGGTATCGCCGGGAGCACTTTCAGCCGCCCGACCATATGGGATTTCTATCCCGCGATGCCTTTCGGCATCAAATCTCCGGCTTTGAAAGTGTAACGCTGCCCACACCCCGATTGTTCACTCCACGCGGAAGAGCGAAAAGTTGACCGAGCCATAGGCGCGGTGGTCGAAAAATCCGGGCAAATGCGAGAAATCGTGCTTTTTCGAGTGCTCCACCACCACAAGCGTGCCGGGGTGCACCACGCCCGAGCCAAGTATACGGCCGGGAATTTCGGCGAAGCCGTCCATGTCGTAGGGAGGATCGGCAAAGACAATATCGAAGCTACGTGTGGCACCGTCGAGATAGCGCAGCGCATCGCCACGCACGAGATTCAGATTATCGGCACCAAGTTCCTTGCCCACTTTCTGGATGAAACGCTGCTGTGTGGCGGCTTTCTCCACGGCAGTGGCCGTGCGGCACTCACGACTCAGAAATTCGAATGTCACCGCTCCTGTGCCTGCAAAGAGGTCGAGAGTATCGGCACCTTCGATATCAACTATATTCTCGATGACATTAAATATATTCTCACGCGCAAAGTCGGTTGTCGGCCTGGCGGTGATATTCGTGGGCACATCGAAACGACGTCGCCCGTATTTTCCTCGTATTATTCGCATAGCGGTATCAGAATCAATGGGAATGGAGCTTTTATCACGTCGTGACCACCTCGCAGAGCCGCCGATGGGAAAATGAAAGGCAGCACATTAGCCGCAAAACGGCTCAGTTCGGGGGCAAGAGCCATACGTGCCGAGGGGTCGCCACAGAGATACACATTGTCGGTGGCACCATTCATACCCGCCTCGCGCATGGCAGCCGCAATCCAATAAGCAGCATCGGCGGTGGCCGGCACAGCCTTGGTGGTGCACAGCATCAGGTGTCCGTCGCGTCCGAAAGCAATAAGATCGACCACAGCTCCCTGGCCGGCGGTGAGATGAGCATAGAGCTTGGCGGCATTTCCTCCGGCATTTTTCGCACCGAGATAGCGCAGCAGAGGCGTCACACGGCAGTTGACCCTGGGATTACGGAACGTACGGGCAAGGAAATGGGCCAGTTCGGTATCACACGGCCACACCACCGATACGCCGGCGGTATCCACTCTGTCGATAAACAAAGTATCTCCTTCGTCGGCTATGCAGCAATATGTAGCCGCAGCCTCGGCAGCCTCGTCGCCGAGCTCTCCGGGAGCGACTACATAATCGAGCGTATCCACCAGCACATCGACCGTGGCAAAGTCGGCCGTGAGCATGGGCACGGCGTACACAGCCTCTTCCACGGCTGCAAGCATCGAAGCGGCCGTAGGGTCGAATGGCACGTTGAACGACACTGTCTGCACGTCGTCTACGGTGCTGAGGGCCACCGCTCGCAGCGACGTCCGGTCGATCAGCACAAGTAAGCGCCACAGTGTGGGATTGGTAATTTCCGGTTGTTCCATATGATTGCAAAATTAGCAATAAATTCGGGTGCCACCAAAATGCCTTCCCGTTTGTTATATAATTACAAGAAATCAATAACACAACAATATGAAATCGAAACTCTTCCTCGCATCGCTGTTGGCAATGGCCATGGCAGCTTGCGCCGACCTCGGATTTGGAGTCGACGTGGACTCCGGATACGACTACAATCCCTATTACTACAATGGCGGATATTACGGCTATCCATGGGGAAATCTCGGATGGGACTGGGACTACCCTCTCTATAACCCACCCGTACAACGGCCTCCGCGACCACCGATGATAGGTGGTGGCCCCGGGCCAGTGATTCCCAAACCACCGCAGAATCAACCGCCGCAGAACAATCCACCGCAGGTACGCCCGCCAATGAACGGTGTGCCATCCACCGGCCCCGGCGGCATACAGCGGCCAGGCAACGGCGGCATGCCGTCGGCACCCGTGCCCAACACTGCCCCGGTGCAGAACAATGGCAGCAACAACGCCAACCGCGGACGCTGATATTATAGGTATAATCGAACACGGCGTCAAAAGGAAGTTCCTTTCGGCGCCGTGCCGTACTCGCTAATTTTCTACTATAGAAATCGCTTGGTCGCCGAGTGCCGATTTCTTCTCGATGTGCTCCTTCACCATAAGTACAAAGGGATCTGAATCGAAATCACCACGTACGTTGTTGAAGTCCTCATCGGCATCCTCGTCGGGGCTATCGATACCGAATCCCGTCCGCGAGGTGAGCGAATATTCCTTGGCAGCATCGTCGAGCAGCATACGGTCGAGCGTCACCACGCTCTCGCGCCAGCGCTCCACTATGGCGACTATATCGGCACGTGTAATGGTTTCGACCGTCTTTCCGCACCAAGCCTCCAGATGCGAGGCCACCCATGTCCACTCCATGTCGTAGTAATCGGCATGAAGCGCTTTCCAACGTGCCTCAAGCTCCTCAAGGCTTGCCAACGAGCCGTCGGCAATCTGAGCACATAGGGCGTCGATCTCGCTCTTGGGAGCGAAAAGACCACATACATCCACCCACTTGCCTTCTCCGGCAGCGTGCGTGGGTCGCAGACGGGCCTGCAGTGCCTCATCGCTTTCTATAGGCGTTTTTCCAAGGCGGTGTATCACGGAATTGCCCATAAACTTATCGATTGCCATGCGGTAGAAACCACGGCCCTTGCGCAGAGCACGGGCATCGATTGTCATGGTCTGGAACGCGAATCGGTCGGCAGTAAGACCTGCCGTGCGTTCAAGGTCGTTGAGCAGCTTGATGCCACTCATCATCTTGCCTACTGTGTAGGGGCTGAGAAGATTGAAATTGATGCTGTCGAGCAGATCGGGGTCTCGGCGTTTATCGCGTCGAGGCCACTTCTGTGCATCGCGGATAGTACCCACACTACGCAGATTCACACCCGGCACAAGAAACGAATCTCCATGATTTTCTATAAGGTATGAGAATGGCAGACGCGAAGTGTCGGGATGGTTCACATGGCGTCCCATCACCAGCGAGAAAGCACCTATCTTAGCAGGCCACAATATGTAGGAATCGCTTGTGGTCTTGGAGCCACGCTCCACCACGCCCTGATGGATCGGGCCGAGCTTGTACATGTGGTTGCTCTGGTTGGAGCCGGACCCGGCGTTGAGAAACGAGAACATACCCGCAATCAGCAGGCTCGACTTATGCATGGTCACCGTATATGGTCCGCCGAAAATAGCTGCCGCCTCGCCATTCTCGCAGGCGCAATTGGCGAAGAAGAGCGAGTCGTGTGCAGAGAACAGATGCGACAGCTGCGAAGCCTGGCCCACGAAGCAGTGGGTGATCACAGCACCGTCGTCGACCTTCGCACCCGAAGCGAAGATAAACCCTTCGGCAATCACATCGCGGCCTACAAACACAGGATCGGCCTTAACCGACGATATGGTGCCGTCGGTGAGACGGGCCACACCCTTGATGCGGGCATACTCCCCGATGTTAACATTATTGATGGCTCCGGCATTGACAATCTCGGCGCAGGCACCCACTTTGCCACGGCTGCCGAAGCTCTTATCGGCATGCACCTTCACCATTGTCACCAGGCGGCGCACCAACTCGCTGCGGTGGCGATACATAGCCGCCAGATACGCCGTATGCGCCGACATGCGCTCATAGATGGGAACCTCGCGACCTCCGGTCTCGTTGAGCACCGACACTTCCGTGCCAATGCCGAACGTTGAGTCGAGAGTACCCACCAGCAAGCCTATATTATCTATGTACACACCATCTGCGATGTCGTAGTTGGCGATATAATTCGATACCTTGGCTATGTACACACCATTGCCCACGTTCACATTGTGGAGTGTGGCATCGGAAATACCGGCCTCGCGCTCCAATCCGCCGGGGCGGTGGAACACACCATCGAAGCGTCCGAGCGACACGTCGCCCGAAAAATGTACATTTTTTAGTTTCAGTGGATTGAAGCCATCGGCAACCTTCACATTGCGCCAATCCTTGGCAGTGCAGCCGCGGCTTTCGAGAATAGAGATTTCGCTCTCGGTAAGAGCTCGTCGGAATTCAGACATACTTGAATTAAATTTGGACTTACATTACGTTTTGCGTCGCAAATTTAACTCAATTTGACCAAAATTACAAATTCAATACCCGCGGTCGCCGAATATAGCCGATCCGACACGCACAAGATTGGCTCCGGCTGCCACTGCCAGAGGGTAATCGTGGCTCATGCCCATCGACAGGATATCGAACCCACGCAAATCAGGGGCAACGTCGAGAATACGACTACGCAACCGAGCCACCGACTCGAAATCGGCACGCACACGAGCCTCATCGTCGGTATTGGACGCCATGGCCATCATGCCGCATATATGCGTGGCCTTAAGCGATTCGAAGCGTCTGTCGGCAAAGAATCCGAGCATTTCATCGGGCGTCATACCGAATTTAGTCTCTTCCTGCGCCACATGCACCTGCATGAGTACCCGACTGACAATACCTGCACGCTCACTCTCTGCATCGATGGCCCGCAGCAGGCGTTCGCTGTCCACACTCTCTATCAATGCCGGACGGAGTCCTATGAGCTGGCGCACCTTGTTAGTCTGCAGATGGCCGATAAAATGCCAGCTGATATCGGCCGGAAGCGCCGGAACTTTCACAGCGAGCTCCTGCACGCGGCTTTCGCCGAACAGGCGCTGACCGGCGGCATACGCCTCGGCCAAAGCTTCGACCGGATGGAATTTGGAAACCGCCACCAGGCTCACTCCCGAGGGGAGTGTGGCCTGTATGGCGGCTAAAGCTGCAGCGATGGACGACATTACTCCACCACTTTCATTTTGTATACATCCATGAGAGGTGTCTCGGTAATCGACACAATCTCATAGTCGGCCATAGTACCGGCCATGCCCTTCACGAAATTGTCGTAGGCTTCCTTAAAGTTTGAAGCCTGTACCAAAATCAGGGAGTTGGAACGCTTCTCGGCAGCGGTCTTCTCATCAATGGTGATGAAACCGACTTTCACCAGATACCAGCGGTCGCCACCCTCGAAGAAGAATATCTCGGCTATTTTGGTGCGCTTCACAGCCGATACACTGAATTCACCCGATATAAACGGACGCTGCTCCTCGGTGATGCGCGCCTCTGCTTCGGTGAACGACAGAGCATCCACCAGATAGGGTTCATTCACTTTCTTTGCAGCTCCGTTCTCCTGGAGCTTATCGTAGCGTACTTTGCATTCGAACCAGTTTGCCATATCTTTTTTTACTTTAGTTGTACTGTTTTTTTATCAGCCTGTCGGCGATTTTTCAATATATCACGTAGAATTGGTGTCATTTTCTCGGCATAATACTTGAATCCGAGATCGGTCAGGTGTATGCCGTCGACAGTACCGTCGTCCTCCACACCGTCGAGGTCTGTCGACTCCACATAGTAGAGATTTGCAGGATTCTCGGCCTTGAGCCGCTCATAGTTGCGGCGGAAAGCAGCATTCTTTTTGGGCAGATAGTTGCCGAAGAATGAATCCTGGCGCGCATAGGGATAAATCGGCCCTTCGAGCATCACGATAGGCACATCGGGACGCGCCGTACGCAGAATGTCGATGAAACCGTATGTAAGCGTATCGCACATCATCTCGGTGCAATTGGGCACCGGATCGATGAGGAAGAGGTCGGCATCGGGAATCTTGGCAATGACACGGGCCATGCAGCTGTCCATCTTGCCCTCTCCGCTGAAGCCGAGATTCACCACCTCGCAATTGAGCTCGCGGCCTATGATGTTGGTGGCAGCCATTCCCGCACGCGACGCACAGCCGCCCTGAAGGATGCTCGTGCCATAAGCCACAATCTTGGTTGAAGGGTCGATGAGAGTGGCCGAGCCGGGAGTGAGAGTGGCGGTACTGTCCACTTTTATCTCAAGTTCTTCTATGCCGTCGTAGAGTGGTAAGTAGACCATATACTCGGTCATCCGCGTAGTATCGAGATTGCTCACATAGGTCGACTCCACAAGCTTGCTTTCCTTATCCTTCACATAGGGGCGGTTGGTATTCACGTGGCGCCACACCGAATCGCCTTGCCATACATAGAGGTCGGTACCTTTGAGACCGGTATCTGCCATGTGGATCATATGAGTATTCCACAGCAACTTATATCGCACACCTATGCGGCTGGAGTTAGTGGCAAAACGCACGGCAATACCGCTGGAGCACATCTGGCGGCTCCAAAGGTCGGGGCGCACAGAGTCCTTCAGGTATGCCGGTATACGCCAATAGGGGCGTTCCGTATCTTCAAAGCCTTTATTGACTATGCGTAGTTCACGGGCATCTGTATAGCGCCATGGTTTCTCGGGCGCATCGGCGCCCTTTGCCGACACCAGCGAGCAGACGACAAGAAGGATAATGAGCAGTTGTTTCATACTTGTGTTATAATGTGTATCAGTCCTTTAGGAGTATCTCTGCAAGACGGGCCAATCCCTCGGTAGCTTTCGCACGTATCACTGTCACACCTGCGGGTACCGGCGACGGATTGGGGTCTATGTAGTACACAGGCACTCCCCGGCGCACATAGTGCAGCAAGCCGGCGGCAGGATATACCACCAGACTCGTGCCTACGATTACAAATATATCGGCCTCGGCGGCAAGCTCTGTCGCCGGCTCAAACATAGGCACCGCCTCCTGAAAGAAGACAATATGCGGACGCACGGCATGCCCATCTATGCGGGTGTCGGGCGTGGTCTCGCATTCTGTGCTTTCGAGGCGGAAGGTGAGATCGGGATCATCGAGTGCCCTCACCTTCATGAGCTCTCCATGCAGATGCAGCACATTAGTGCTGCCGGCACGTTCATGAAGATCATCGACATTCTGAGTGATTATGCACACATCGAAATGTTCTTCAAGCTCATGTAGAATCTCATGGGCACGGTTAGGGCGCACAGCGCCGAGCTGACGGCGACGTTCGTTGTAGAAGCGGTGTATCAGCGCGGGGTCGCGTCGGAATCCATCGGCACTGGCCACATCCATCACAGGATAATTCTCCCACAGGCCATCAGCGTCGCGGAAGGTCTTAATGCCGCTCTCAGCGCTTATACCGGCACCGGTCGACACCACCAGACGGGGTTTATTTGTCATCTCGGTAGAATATTATCTGACTGTCGGGATCGGCCTTTTTGGTTTCGGGCTCGGTTTCGGGCTTGCGCTGCACGGTAGCCTTGCGTTTGTCGCGTTTGAAGGCCGGTGTACGCTCCACCATCTCGATTGCTTCGTCGCTGTCGAGTTGGTCGGACGACAGAATGTAGTAGTTCTGAGTCTCCTGTTGGCGTGTGAAGTCTTCGATCTTATCCTTGCCATAGGCCTGGACGATGACGTCGGACACTTCCGGGATAGCGGAGCTCTCTGTATTGCGGCCTTCGATTACGGTCACATTGCCGCCGGTATCCACACTCACATCGAAACCCGATGCAAGAATGGTGAATTTCACCTTATTACCAAGGGTATCGTCGTATCCCCAGCCGAATTTTATGTGCACACGCTTGTTGATCTGGGTCACAAGAGTATTGGCCTCGCGTGTTTCCGAAACCTTGAATGCAGGCTCGATATCGTGCGAGTAGTAGAAAGCGAAGAGCAGTTCCTTGGCACTCATGATATCGGTGTCGCACAGCAGCGGCGAATGCAGGGCTGCCTTCATAGCGTCGGACATACGGTTCGGGCCCTCACCATAGCCTACGGAAATCAACGCCGTGCGTCCATCGCGAAGACACGTGTCGACGTCGCGCATATCTATGTTTATGTTGGCCAGAGTGGTCACCATATCGGAGATTGTGCGGGCAGCCGTGGTGAGGATATCGTCGGCCTTCGAGAAGGCCTCAGCCCAGTCGAGATCCGGATAGATGGAGCCGAGGCGGTCGTTGTTGATTATAAGCATGGCATCGACGTTCTTCTGAAGACGCGAAGCACCCTCGATGGCGCTGTTTATCTTGTTCATGCCCTCGAAGAAGAACGGTATGGTAACAATACCCACGGTGAGGATGCCCTTCTGCTTTGCCACGCCTGCCACAACGGGCGCGCCACCGGTACCTGTACCGCCGCCCATGCCGGCGGTGACAAACACCATCTTCACATCATCGGTGAGAAGTTTCTCAATTTCGGGCACACTTTCCAGAGCGGCAGCCTCGCCTACTTCAGGCTTTCCTCCTGCACCGAGACCTTTGGTGGTCTGCGGGCCGAGGAGCACTTTAGTGGCCACAGGCACCGGGTCGAGTGCCTGCTTGTCGGTGTTGAGCACCACAAAATCGACGCCTTTCACGCCCTGGCTGTGCATATAGGCCACAGCATTGCAGCCGCCGCCACCCACACCCATGGCTATGATTTTGGCTGCCGCCGGGCCCTCGGGGGTAGGCTCCTGACGGTATTTCTCTATCAATTGGGGATCTTCGGGATCTGTCATCATTTCAGTTTCTAATTAAAAGTGAGGAGATTATTTATCGTCTTCATCTTCTTCGTCATCATCTTCCTCGGGAGTGGTGAAGAATTTGACAAATGAGCCGCGGATACCTTCGAGGGTACGGGTGATCTTGCTTATTTCCGGCTCCTGAGGTTCCGGATCGTCATCGATTTCTTCCTCGTATTCCTCCTCTTCTTCGTATACAGGCTCAGGTTCGGGCTGGGGCTTAGACTTAGCCTTATGGGGCTTATTCTTTCCGAAACCGAAGATGCCAATACGGCGTTTTGCCGCACGCGGTTCGTCGTCGATATCGTCGGGATCATCGCTGAGAAGGTCCTCGTCGTCGGGTTCGTAGTCGTGATGGTCGTCGGCCGGCTCATCTTCGAAGAGGGTTTCCTCAGCCTGTGTCACGGCAACTTCCCGCACGGTTTCGGCAGCAGCCACAGCAGCCGCGGCAGCGGTTTCCTGCTTGGGCGTCACCACCGTTTCAGGGCGTACAGGCAGCATAGTGCATTCACCTTCGGGAAGATTGCGGGCAGCCCAGAGCAATGCTACAACATCGATGTTGTCGGCATTGTTGCGCCCGGCAGTACGGAAAATTATGTCGCCCGGCATCTCGGCCACACGCACCGGCATATTGGCCTGGCGCGACAGAAGCGACGAGAACTCCGGCAATTTGGCGCCACCGCCGGTGAGCACTATTTTCGATACCGAACCCGACATGCCCGATGCCGTGAGCTGGTTGAGTATATTGGCGGCTATCTCGCCGGCACGGGCGCGCACATAGCCGCTTATTTCGTTGGCATTCACCCCTCCGCCATTTTCATCGCCCAGTGTGGCAAGTGTAGTCTTGAAATTCTCGGCAGCCTCCTCGGTCACTCCAAGGCCGGCCATTATGTCGAGCGTGATCAGACGCGATCCCATGGGCACGGTGCTGAGGAAACACAGCGAACCATCGCGGTACACCGACACGGTGCAGGTCTCGGCGCCGAAGTCCACCAGCATACATCCCACTTCTTTTTCGTCGGGAGTGAGCACGAAGTCAGCTATAGCAGTGGCTCTCAGGCAATAGTGGATATGGTCGGCGCTGATATTCTCGAACTTGATGCGTTCGAGGTTCTGGCGGGTCTCCTTGGCACATGTCACCATGGTGAACTCACCGCGAAGAGTCTCCGCGAAATTACCGACTGCCTTCTTCACCGCCGTGCTGTTGACGTAGAACATTCTCGGCAGGGTATCGACTATCATGCGGTCGCCCACATAGTCGCGCGTGGCTTCGAATGCCAACCGCTGCACAAGGGCTTCGGTGATCTCACATTCGCGTTGGAAGCGGAGCGAGGCAGTTGTAGGTGCACCTGTCACCGAGCGGCCGCCTATCGACAGCAGCGCTCCCGAAATTTTTGCAGGGGCTACTTCGCGGGCACACTCCAGCCGCGATATGATGTCGGCTATGGCATCGCTGACCTCGCGTATGTTCTGCACGCGGCCGTAGCGGACGTTGTTCGTACCCGGCGTTTCTTCGACCGCGAGTACGGAAAGGCGACCGTCGGCTCCTATGGCGCCGACTGCACCCTTTATTTTCGAAGATGCGATTTCTATGGCAACTACTGTCTTTGGTTCCATGGTGTGGATATCAATGTGTTGAATTAGAGGAGTCGACAGCCCGTTCGATTTCTTCGGGGTCGGTTATTGTTTCATTGTCGTCGATGTCGAAGGCACCTGTCTGCTCTTCGACAGTCGGCAGTTGGACCGGAGGCATGGCCTTATCGCGGCGAGTGGCCACAACCTGCCCGCGCCAGCGCACGGCGATAGTGTCGTAGGCATTCCAGCCCTTCACAGGGGCTACATGCCGGTAGAACGTACGCAGACGCTGGAATTTATCGGCGGTAAGTGTCGTATCGCCGAAGTTTATGACATGCCCAACGATGTTGGGTATCAGTATTATATTGCCATTGGACTCCTGGGTAACCGTCGCCACAAGGGCTCCGGCCTCCGGATGGTTGGCTATATAGTCGAGCAAGGGCAACAGCCGCTCCGCCGGATGGATAGAGTCGAAGCGACCCACCAGCACAGGTACGTCAAGATGGTAGCGCAGTTCTGCCGATATACGCTTACCGCCGGCGTTGATATAGTACGACGGCTTCCCATACTCGAATACTCTCGCTACCGGCTCCATCGGTGTCGCCTCGATGAGCACGGTACCGTCGGAAAGAATCGATGCATTGGCATCCTGTATTTTATCGGACGCTGCCAGACGGGCCTCGAGGGCATGAAGGTCGAAGCGATTGCGCAACATGAACTTGAGACTGTCGGGGTCGATGCCCGATTCGTGCACAATATCGGCAGATTCTATAAAATCGGTCTGCGACGGAGCAAGCCTCACTTCAAGACGGGTGAGCTGTTCGGTGCGGGCCATGCGCGCAGTCACCGTGAGGGCGAAGGCAAAATATGCCACCATCACAATTGTCATAACGCACATGAACACCGATTTCCGAGTCATCTTCAGTGAATCTTGTATTTTTAGTAATCGTGTAACAGTCTCAGCACTTCAGAGCCTCTACCAGAGGGGGTACATAGAGATTGAGGTCGCCGGCTCCGAGTGTCAAAAGGATTTCAAAGTTACGATTTTTCATCGTATCGACAAAGTCTTCCCTCGAAATCATCACTTTATTTTGATTTTTAACTTTGTCGAAGATAGTTTTTGAGCTGATACCCGGTATTGGCTGTTCTCGTGCCGGATAGAGGTCTATCAGAGCCACCTCATCGGCTGCGTCGAGCGCTTCGGCAAATTCATCGGCGAAATCGCGGGTACGGCTGTAAAGATGGGGCTGAAAGGCCACCGTGAGCTTGCGTCCGGGATACAAAGCACGTACCGACGCTATGCTCTGCCGTATTTCATCGGGATGATGTGCGTAGTCATCGATTATGGCACGGCCTGCAGGACCGCTCTCCTTGAGATGGAATTCGAAGCGGCGCTCCACTCCGGGATAACTTGCCATAGCCTCGCGCGCAAGTTCGGGTGTGAGAGTACCGGTGAGCCACACAGCAGCCAGAGAAGCCACGGCGTTGTCTACGTTTATGGCTACCGGCACACCAAGTTCTATGTCGGTGATAGTGCCACCGGGATACACGAAGTCGAACACAATTGTACCGTCGCCGATACGCACATTGGCGGCATGGAAGTCGCCATCGTCATGACCGAAAGTGTAGGTTTTCACACCTTCCGGCGGACGCGGCACCAGTTTGAGACCTGTATGCACCAGCAGATAGCCGTCGGGGCGTATCAGTTCGGTGAAGTGTGCGAAGCTTTCGAGATACGCTTCCTCAGTGCCGTAGATGTCGAGATGATCGGGGTCGGTGGCATTCACCACGGCCACATAGGGTGTGAGCTGATGGAAGGAGCGGTCGTATTCATCGGCCTCTATCACACTATAGGGCGAGGTCGGGCTGAGCATCAGGTTGCTGTCGTAGCCCTTGAGGATACCGCCCAGGAATGCATTGCAGCCCACAGGGCCACAGTGAAGCACATGCGCGGCCATCGACGAGGTTGTTGTCTTGCCATGCGTGCCCGAAAAACACAGGCCTTTGCTGTTGCGTGTGACATGGCCCAGGACCCATGCACGCTTGCGCACCTCGAACCCATTCTCGCGGAAATAGCTCAGAGGAATATTCGATTCAGGAACTGCGGGGGTATATACCACGAGTGTATCGGCCGGATCGCGGAACTCTGTCGGCACAGCATCCATGGAATCCTCGTAGCTCACCATCACACCCTCTGCCGAAAGCTCGGCAGTGAGCGCCGACGGCGTACGGTCGTAGCCTGCCACAGGCAGACCCTTCGATATATAATACCGGGCAAGAGCGGCCATACCGATGCCGCCTACGCCCACGAAGTATACTCGTTTCATCTGATCAGTTTATCGATTTGATCCACTATTTTTTCATCGCTGTCGCGCAGGGCCATCTCGCTTATATTGGCGCTTAGGCCGGCGAGAGCCGCACGGTCGGTGGCGAGACTTTTTATCTTCTTCCAAAGCTCGGTCGCGGCATCGGCATCGAGCACCATAGCAGCCGCTCCACGGTTCGCGAGCGCTTCGGCATTATGGCGCTGATGGTCCTCTGCTACATTGGGCGAAGGCACGAGTATGGCCGGTTTTCCCAGAAGCTCGAGCTCGCTGATGGTGCCGGCACCTGCGCGAGCCACCACAAGGTCGGCCGCGCGATAAGCCTGCGCCATATCGCTGATAAAAGGAGCTGCTTTCACCGACTCGGGATGGCTCGTACGCATAGCACGCTCACAACGCTCCCAATCGGCCTTTCCGGTCTGCCACATCACTTGGAACGGTACCTGGTCGGTGTCGCCGTTCTCGATGGCATCGATCATGGCACTGTTGAGTGTACGGGCACCGAGACTTCCGCCCACAACCAATACAAGAGGCTTGGATGGGTCGAAGCCCATGGCGGCCTTGGCATCGTGCTGGGTTGCACTGAACGCAAGCAGGGCCGGACGCACCGGATTTCCGGTAAGCACTATTTTCTCAGCCGGGAAGAAGCGGTCGGTACCTTCGTAGGCCACGCATATGGCACCGGCTTTTGCGGCAAGTAGTTTGTTGGTCACACCGGGGTAGGAGTTCTGTTCCTGCAGAAGTGTGGGCACTCCAGCCTTTTGAGCAGCCTTGAGTGTCGGTCCGCTGGCATAGCCACCTACACCAACTGCGATATCGGGCTTGAAATCGCGGACTATGCGACGAGCCTTGCGCATGCTTTTCCACAGGCGCAGCAGCACACCGAAGTTACGCCACAGGCGCTTGCGGTCGAACCCGCTCACCGGCAGCCCCACAATCTCGTAGCCGGCAGCAGGCACACGTTCCATCTCCATGCGGTTGTCGGCACCGACAAAAAGTATCTCTGCGTCGGGATGACGACGCTTCACGGCTGCCGCTATCGACAACGCCGGGAATATATGTCCTCCGGTTCCGCCGCCGCTTATAAGCATGCGCACCGGCTTTTTTATTTCACTCATAGAATATGTATAAATTACTCGGTAACCATCGACGGATTCTCGCTTCGTGCATTCTCGGGCAGCAGATCCACCTCATGACGCTGATCAGCTCCGGTATCGGTTGTTCTGGCGGCATGGCGCGCGCAACTCAGCATCACTCCGAAAGCAAGCGATGTCGCGAGCACCGATATGCCACCCTTGGATATCAATGGCAGAGGTTGCCCCGATACCGGAAAGACTCCCGATACAATAGCCATGTGGAACAAGGCCTGAAAGACTATGGTGAAAGCGCAACCCATCACCAGCACACCGGGCAAGGTCTGCTTGAAACGCATGGTGAGCTTGGCGCTTCGGCCAAGTATCCACAGATAGCACACAAGGATACCAAGGCCCACAAACAAGCCCATCTCCTCTATTATGATGGCATATATATAGTCGGAAAAAGCGAGCGGCAGACGCGCGTTTTCGCGCGAGCGCCCTATACCTACACCCGTGAGACCGCCATGCGCCTGAGCTATATAGCTGAGCTGTTCCTGCTGGTTGTCGATAGAGAATTTATCGAGATGCTTGTCGGAGCGGAAATGACGCTTTACACGAGCTTTCCACGTGCTGCCTCGGCCGCTGCCACCTATATCTTCGGGTCGCTCCTTATTGAGCGTGTACACCATCTCCTGCTCGGGAGTTAGAGTCTTGGATGAACTGCGACGTGTCTTGTAGCCAACGGCGACACCGCCCAGAACAGCCGTTATGGCCAGCGCAATGCCGAATTTACGCCATCCCATGCCGCCCACCAGCATCATCGAGAATGCTATGGCTACCACCACGATGGTGTTCGACAAGCCTTGCGAGAACAGCAGACCGGCACATAGATAGAGAAACAACAGACACAACACCAGACCTTGGGTGGTGACGTCGCGCTTGCCTTTCATCTGATTGCGGCTCAGTATCCAGGCCATGCCAAGAGCCACGGCCAGCTTCATGAACTCCGCAGGAAGCACCTGCACGCCACCGATACGGATAGCACGCATGGCACCGTTCACTTCTTCTCCGGTGAGGAGCACAGCACTCATCAACCCTATACTGAACATCACATAGAGCGGTATAAGAGCATAGATAAAGCGGTAGTGCACCTTCTGGATTATAAACATACACACAAGGCCACCGAGGATAAAACCACCGTGACGCATTATCGGGCCGAAGATATTGCCATCGTTCACCTCCTGGATAGATGCCGAGAAGAGTTCGATGATGGCGATTATCACCAATATTATATATGTACCCCACAGATGATGGTCGGTACGCACTTTTGCGGCAGCCTTTTCGCCCTTTTCCGCAGCGAGAGAGATTTCCATTCTTGGCTAATTATGAATTATGGATGATGAATTATGAATTGTAAATTAGGAATATCGATATTATGAACCAAACTGATATAGTCTAATTCATAATTCCTAATTCATAATTAACAATTAGTGAGGGCGGCCTTGAACTGGCGGCCACGGTCCTCGTAGCTTTTGAAGAGGTCGAAGCTTGCGCAGCAGGGCGACAATAGCACGGTGTCGCCCGGACGTGCGAATGCACGGCAGGCGGCAATAGCATCTTCGAGCGAGTGGGTATCGGCGATTTTTGCCACATGTGGCGAGAAGAAATCCACTATCTTGGCATTGTCTACGCCCATGGCCACTATGGCTGTCACCTTTTCTTTCACCAGCGGCAATATCTCGGAGTAGTCATTACCCTTGTCCTTACCGCCGAGAATGAGCACGGTAGGTGTGGTCATGGCCTCGAGAGCATACCAACACGAATTGACATTGGTAGCCTTAGAATCATTTATCCAGCGCACACCGTCGATTTCGACAACAGGCTCGAGACGGTGCTCCACACCCGTGAAGTCTTCGAGAGCTCGGCGGATATCGTCCTTGCGTATTTCGAGCGCACATGCCGACAGTCCGGCCGCCATCGAATTGAACACATTATGCAGCCCACTGAGAGCAAGGTCGGCGCGCGGCATGCTCATGGAAGTACCCGGAGTGCGGAATATGAGCTCGTTCTCGGCATCGATATATGCCGCCGACCCGGTTTCCTCATGCTCCGAGAACGGCAGCATGGAAGCCTCGGTGGTGATGCGTGCGAGCTGCGCTGTAATCACGGGGTCGTCCTTCCAGAATATGAAAACATCCTGCGGAGTCATATTCTGCAATATGCGGAACTTGGCATTTATATAGTTCTGCATCAGATGGTCGTAGCGGTCGAGATGGTCGGGTGTGATATTGAGCAGCACAGCAATATTGGCCTTGAAGTCGTACATATTGTCGAGCTGGAAAGAACTTAGCTCCACCACATACACCTTATGTGGCGCACGGGCCACCTGATAGGCCAGGCTATGGCCGACATTGCCTGCGAGCCCCGCATCGATGCCGGCGCCGGTGAGAATGTGGTGTATAAGCATGGTGGTTGTAGTCTTGCCATTGCTGCCGGTTATGCACACCATCTTGGCGTCGGTATAGCGCCCGGCAAACTCTATTTCGCTGATGATGTGTATATTCTTATCGATTGCAGCTTTCACCACAGGAGCATCCAGAGGTATACCGGGGCTCTTCACAATCTCCCCGGCGGCGAGAATACGGTCCATAGAGTGCGAACCTTCTTCGAATTCAATACCTTCCTGCTCGAGGATGGCGCGATATTTGGGTGCGATTTTGCCGGAATCGCTCAAAAACACGTCGAAACCTTTGTCCTTGGCCAAAATGGCGGCGCCGGTGCCGCTTTCGCCGGCACCGAGGACTACGAGTCGTTTCTTTTCTGTGTCCATCGTCGTATGATTATCTGATTTTGAGAGTTACAAATGTTATTGCGGCAAGTATGATGCCGATAATCCAGAAGCGAGTCACTATCTTCGACTCAGGAATAGCATGGAGCGGACGCTGTATCAGCGCATCGATTCCGGCATTGCCTTCTTTCTGGAAATGATGGTGGAGAGGGGTCATCTTGAACACGCGGCGACCACCGGTGCGCTTGAAATAAGCCACCTGTATTATCACCGACAGATCCTCTATGTAGAACAGGGCGCACAACACCGGCAGCAGCAGTTCCTTATGGATCAGAATGGCGAAAACAGCTATCACACCACCGAGGGTGAGGCTGCCGGTATCGCCCATAAATACCTGTGCCGGCGACGCATTGTACCACAGAAAGCCTATAAGTGCCCCCACAAAGGCAGCCATATAGACCACAAGTTCCTCGCTACCGGGCACATACATTATATTAAGATAGGCCGAGTAGATAATATTACCGCCCAGATAGGCCATGGCGGCAAGCGCCACTCCCGATATAGCCGACAAGCCCGCCGTCATACCATCGAGGCCGTCGTTGAGGTTCGCGCCATTGCTGGTTGCCGTAACAAGAAACACTGTGATAAAGAAAAATACTATCCATCCACCGGTCTCGGCATAATCGCCCATCCAGCCGGTAAGCCACGAATAGTTAAAGTTGTTGTTCTTCACGAACGGGATGGTGGTCTGGGGCGATTTTGTCACCTGGTCGCCATATACAACCTCTTCCACACGATGAGTGTCGGAGCTGATAATCTCGCTGTTCTCCACCAGTACCATGTCGGGACTGGCATACATGGTGGCCGCCACAATCAGGGCGATGCCCACCTGACCAACGATTTTATATTTTCCTTTGATGCCATCTTTATTGTGCTTGCGCAGCTTCATGTAGTCATCGATGAAGCCGATGGCGCCAAGCCATACTGTTGCCAGAATCATCAGCAGCATGTAGAGGTTGGTAAGATTACCCACAAGCAGGCACGGAAGCACGATGGCCAGTATAATTATGACACCACCCATGGTCGGGGTGCCCGTCTTCTTCATCTGACCCTCGAGATCGAGGTCGCGCACGATTTCACCTATCTGCATGCGCTGCAGACGGTATATTATGTTTTTACCGACAAAGATAGCCAGAAGCAACGCCAACACGAATGCCGCTCCCGAGCGGAAGGTTATGTAGTTCATCAACCGCGCCCCGGGAAAGCCGGAATCCTGCAGCAATGTAAAAAGCGAGTACAACATTATATTTCAATTCCGAATCGGGAATCTAACTGATTTCCGACTCACTATTCACAATTCATTTATTATTCGATTCACTGTCGGCGCTGAAGGCTCGTTGTATTTCCTCGCGGTCGTCGAAATGTATGGTCCCCGTGGCAAGAGTCTGTGTCGTCTCGTGGCCCTTACCTGCGAGAAGTATAATATCGCCCGGCTCAGCCATCTCCACGGCGGCGCGGATAGCCTCGCGACGGTCGACATACACATGTGTCTTGCCCTTCTCGTATTCATCGAGTCCGGCGAGCATATCATCGAGAATCGCGTTGGGGTCCTCCGAGCGCGGATTGTCCGAAGTAAGCACCAATATATCGGAGCGGTCGGCGGCAGCCTTAGCCATCTGTGGGCGCTTGCCGGGATCGCGGTCGCCACCACAGCCGCATACGGTGATAACCGAAGCACCGTCGGGAAGTACCTCACGGATAGTATCGAGCACATTCACAAGCGCATCGGGCGTATGGGCATAGTCCACGATTGCAGTCACACCCTTCGGCGACCGGAATGGCTGGAATCGGCCGGCCACCGGATGCAGTCTGCTCATCAGCACTCCGGCTTCCTCACGGGGCACTCCGAGCAGAATAGCGGCACCGTAGACGGCCGCCAGATTCGATGCGTTGAAACTACCGGTAAACATCGTCTCCACCTCGCGGCCGCCGAAATCGAGCAACATGCCGTCGATTCGGTCCTCGACCACACGCACGTGGAAATCGGCCGCATCGCGCACCGAATAGAATGCCCGCGGACGTGCCGAGGTGTTCTGCAGCATCACGGCGCCATTGCGGTCATCGGCATTGCTCAAAGCGAAGGCATCGGACGGCAACATGTCGAAGAACGATTTTTTAGCACGCAGATATGCATCGAATGTCTTGTGGTAATCGAGGTGGTCGCGTGTGAGATTGGTAAAAATACCACCGGCGAAGTTGAGCCCTGCGATACGATGCTGATCGGCTGCATGGCTGCTCACCTCCATCGACGCGAACTCACACCCGGCATCGGCCATACGGCGCAGACAGGCGTTGAGCAGTATGGGGTCGGGTGTGGTATGGTCCGACGGATATTCCTCGCCATCTATCTTCACCGCCACTGTGGATATGAGGCCGGCTTTGACACCACGCATACGGGCCATATCGTAGAGCAGGGTCGCGATGGTAGTCTTGCCGTTGGTGCCGGTAACACCTACAAGACGCAGCTCATCTGATGGCTCGCCATAGTATCGCGACGCCATGCGGCCAAGCGCGGCACGGGTGTCGGCCACCCGCACGAACAATACGTCCTCGGGCTGCTCGGCAGGGAATTCCTCGAGCACCACCACAGCGGCTCCGCCATCGATGGCCCGCCCTATGAACTTATGCCCGTCGACGCTCACACCGCGTACTGCCACGAAAACAGCACCGGGTGTCACGGCGCGCGAGTCGGCCGTCAGCACAGTTACGTCGGCGACAGCCGTACTGCCACGACGCTCGAGCACGTCGGCCGCCTCGAGTATGCTCTCGACCGATGTCACAGTCGGAGTTGTATTTGGGATTATATCTTCAAGTTTCATATTTCAGTCATGTTTGAGAATCAGCTTCACTTTGGTGCCGGGACCGGCCTTGGTGCCGGCTTCAGGTTGCTGCTCGGCCACATAGCCTATTCCCTGGAAGCTCACGGAATAGCCCGAACCCTCGAGCTTGGTGAGAGCCTCGCGTATGCCGACACCTCGCACATCGGGGATGCAACCCTCCTGACGGTCGGCCGGCCGGCGGATAGCACGGCTGTCGGCCAGCTGCAGATCGGCATGCAGGGTAGCGTTGCGCCGGTTATTGAATGTCGAGTAGACGGTCGGACCCGCCGATTGGGCATTCGAAGCATCGAAGCCGGGATCTTCTTCAAGCATGCCGCGGGCATAGAGCTTCAAGGCCACATTCTTCAATACCGTACCGGCACTCAGTGCAGGGCCACGATATGGCAATTTCGGGTCGTTGATTACAACGATGCAGGTATACTTAGGGTTCTCGTAAGGGAAAAATCCGCAGAAGGTCACACGATAGTGTCCTTCGAGATAGCCGCCTTTGAAAGGAGTAAGTTGCAACTTGTTGCCGTCCTTGTCGTAGCGCGGACGCTTGTCCTCGCGGGCAATCTTGCAAGTACCCGTCTTTCCGGCAATCTCCACGATATCGTTCTTGAGAGCCTTTGCCGTACCGCCCTGCTCCCACACAACACCGCGCATCATCTTGCGGAGTATGGCGGCATTTTCGCTCGACAGGATTCTCTCACGCACATACGACACATCGATTGTCGAATCGCGCCCATCGGGAGTACGCAGACTCTTCACCAGGCGCGGACGCACGAAGCGTCCATCGTTGGCCACAGCATTATAGAATGCGCATGTGTAGAGCGGCGGAATCATGGTGGAGTATCCGAACACCATACGCGAAAGTGCCAGACGACCGCCGACATTATTCTGGAGCTTAGGGAAGTATGGTATGCGTTCCCTCGCAATGCCGGTATTGAACACATCGAAGAATCCCATCTCGGCCAGGTCGGATTTGAAGCGGTTGGGATCGCCCTCGTAGTGCGGCATGGTCATTTTCACCATACCGATGTTCGATGAGTACTCGATGAAGCGGTCGATCGGTAGCGAGCCCGGCGAGTGAGTGTCGGAAATAGGTCGCCGTCCCAGATATGCAAAGCTACGACCGATAGGATATGTGCGGCTTATAGGTTTACCGAATCCCTTCTCGAGAGCCACAGCCATGGTCATGACCTTCATCACCGATCCGGGCTCATAGGCCTGCACGGCTCGGTTGAGTGCCTCTACATAGCGTGGCTTGGACGCAGTGGAGTCGCGCTCGAGATTCGACATCGCCTTTATGTCGCCCGTGGCCACCTCCATTATCATCGCAGTACCCCAGTCGGCTTTGGCGGCAAGAAGCATCTCGCCAAGCTCGCTTTCGAGTATATCCTGCATTGTTATATCGATGGTGGTAGTCACATCGTAGCCATGGATGGGCGGAATCTCCACATCATATCGTGCGCCGCGGGTGAAGAGTTTTTTGCGCTCCAAGCCGGGAACACCATAGAGCAACGTATCGAGAGCCCGCTCGAGACCTGAGCGGCCATGGATTTCAGAACACGAGTCGGTCATTCCCACTCGCCCTATACTCATGCGCGCCATCTGGCCGAAAGGATACGACCGCTTCATCACCTTGTCGACCTTCAGTCCGGTTATATTGCAGTTCTTGGTACTGCGGAAGAAAGGCAGCCGCTTGATTTTGTTGACCATCTCTTCGGGAACACCCTTGACAATGACAAAATTTCGCGTGCGCTTCGACTTGGGCGGCTCTATCGCGGCCTTGAGTTTGTCGCACCAAGCCACACTATCGCGCTTGCCGGGTATGAGACGTGCGAGAGCACCCGCGAGCTGAGGGATGGAGTCGTTGAATCCCGAAATATCAAAACGTGTGGCGCGGAAATCGACCATCACGTTGAAGTAGTATAGATTGGTGGCAAGTATACTGCCGTCGGCAGCGAGAATCTCGCCACGGTTGGGTGTTATTATATTCGAGTCGCGGAGTGTGGATGCCCCCATGGCGTTCCATGCCTTTGCATTTACCACAGTGGTGCGGACCAGCATCACCGATATGCATGCGGCAATGAACACCGTGATGGCGAATATGATACCGAAGCGCCCCACAACGTAGCTGTTGCGGTTGCCTTTGGTGCGGTTCTTCTTGTTCTGCGGAGAGGAGACTGCCATTCTTTATCGTTGATTATTAAGCGGGTTCGATATTTTGTTCATTCATCAATCAGTCTTGGTCGAGCGCCAGCACCTGAGGCCGGGCCTCGGGTATGGTCAACCCGAGATTCAGCGAATCGACCAGATGCATCATCGCCGACTCGCGCGTGAGCGTCATGTAGAGCGAGCGCTCCTTCTGTTTTTCAGTGCTCATTACGTTTATCTGGTTCTTGAGGCTGTGGATAGTATTCTGGTCGGTGGCACACTCGAAGCGGGCGGCAATAAATGCCACACACGCAATCACAGTGAACGAGGTGGCGAAGAAATGCCGTTTGAAAAACTTGCTCGACACGGCGTCGCCCTGCATGAGGGTGCGCACACCGTTGCCGGCTTTGCGGAGAGCTTGCTTCAGTTTCATAGCTTTTCGGCGACACGGAGTTTGGCGGAGCGGACGCGGGGATTGCGTTCCACTTCGGCGGCAGTTGGCACTATTGCTTTTCCAAGCGGTTTCAGCGGAGCCTCGGACCGTCCGAAAAGATCTTTCTCGGCCTCGCCGTCGATGCGGCCGCTACGCATGAAGTTCTTCACCATGCGGTCCTCGAGCGAGTGATATGTGATTATAGCCAGACGACCGCCGGGACGCAGTTCGCGGGCGGCCTGGGCCAAAAATGCCTCGAGGGCTTCCATCTCGCCATTCACCTCTATGCGGAGAGCCTGGAATATCTGGGCGAGTTCTTTCTTGGCCCGTGCAGGATTGAGCATAGGCTCGGCGATAGCCGCAAGCTGGCCTGTGGTGGCGACACCGCCGTCGTTGCGGGCTTTCACTATGGCGGAGGCAAGACGGCGCGCCTGGCGGAATTCGCCGTAGACCTTGAAGAGAGTCACGAGCCTATCCTCGGGTGCCGTTGCCAGCAAATCGGCGGCAGTAGTGCCACCGGCACGGTTCATGCGCATGTCGAGAGGCGCATCGGCACGGAAGGAGAAGCCGCGCGAGGCGTCGTCGAAGTGATGCGACGAAACACCCAGGTCGGCCAATATACCATCGACGGCTCCGGTGTGACCATAATAGCGCATGTAGTTGGTGAGATACCGGAAATCGCCATGCACAGCAGTGAAGCATGGATGAGAGAACGCATGGGCGATGGCATCGCTATCGCGGTCGATGGAGTAGAGATGTCCGGCTGCGTCGAGACGCTCGGCAATGGCATGAGAATGTCCGCCGCCGCCGAGGGTAGCGTCCACATATATGCCGCCGGGTTGAATCTGCAATGCTTCGAGGCTTTCCTCGAGCAATGCCGGAGTATGGTATGTGTCCTGAGCCATAGTTGATTGCAGCCTGTGATGACAGGTCGGGTTTAGAGACCCCAAAATTAGTGATTTTTACCCGAAAATTTACAAACACAAACAGCAAAAATCTCCACAATCCTGCAAAAGTTATCAACATCAGTTGCAAACACATCCTTGCGGCTGTTTACAATTGCAAATCACCCGTCAGTCGAGTTGCGATAGTCGAGAGGAGTCCGGCCGGTGGTTTTCTTGAAAAGACGGTTGAAATAGGAATTATCCGTGAATCCGAGTATATAAGCTATTTCCTTGACAGAAAGCCCCGTCGTGACAAGCATCAGCTGGGCTTTCTCCACTCTGCGGCGGTTGATGTATGCCAATGGCGTCATACCAGTGCACCGCCGGAACAGACGTATCATATACGCCTTGCTCATGCAGGCTGTCGACGCGAGTGTGTCGAGGTCGAGATTGGTATCGAGATGTTCGTCGATCTGACGCATGACAGGCAAAAGACGCGCATCGGCAACTGCGATCTTAGGCGTAGCACCCGCCATGAACCTCGACAGCAGTATGAGAATCACACCCCGGAGAAACATCTTCTTAGCCGGCGGCAATGCTGCAAATGTAGCGGCAAAATCAACCAGACGCCCGTTATTGTCGTATAGCGCGGGATTGAATGCGGGCAGAGCGCTGCCGGGATGACGGTTGCACATAGTGCGGAACAATTCGGCGTCGCCACTCTCGGCGGCCGCTTCGGTCGGAAAGTCATAGCGGTCGAAAAGACTATCCTGCCCGCGCCGGTTTTCATAGACATGCAGATAGTAGTGGGCAAACCGGCCCTCACATCGGTAGGAATGCCTGGTGAACGCAGGTATAAGATAGAGATGTCCCAGACGCAGAAGTATATTATGTCCGTTCATTATTATCCAAGCGGAACCTTCCACGACATAATATATGCGCGTGAAGGGCGAACCGACACCGCACCAGTTCCAGTCGCCATCGAGCGAGGCATACCCCACATTGAGCATTTGCAAGTTATCAGAGTCCATCTGCACACATATGGAATTTGTTTCCACGAGTGCAAATATAGTATATTTTACCGCAAGAGCACCCGTGGTGTTCAATATTGTCCTATAAGACGTCAATATTTTTATACCGCTCCGCACATGCAATTCCTATCTTTGCAAAAAATCTCTATCGCATGAAAAAACTACTGTTACTTTCGCTTTGCTGTCTGGGGCTGGGAGCCTCGGCACAGAAATACGAACCCACATGGGAGTCCATCGACAGCCGTCCCGTGCCCGAGTGGTTCGAGGATGCCCGATTCGGCATATTCATCCATTGGGGCGTATATTCAGTACCTGCATGGGCAACCGTCGACAAATCCGTTTCCACCAATCCCGTATACTCCGAATGGTACTGGTGGCAGAAAAACACCGATACAAGCCCCGTGGGCGATGCCACCCGCCGATACCACAGCGAAACATACGGCGACGACTTCAAATATCAGGACTTTGCCAAGGATTTCAAGGCCGAGCGCTTCAACCCCGGCGAATGGGCCGACCTCATCAAGGCATCCGGCGCGAAATACGTGGTGCTGACCTCAAAGCACCACGAGGGCTTCACTCTCTGGCCAAGCCCCGAATCGTGGAACTGGAACAGCGTCGACATAGGCGCGCACCGCGATCTCTGCGGCGAACTCAGCCAGGCAGTGAAGGACCGCGGCCTGCACATGGGCTTCTACTACTCTCTCTATGAATGGTACAACCCCATATATCTCAACGATGTAGACCGCTACGTGGACCAGCACATGCTCCCGCAGCTAAAAGACCTCGTGTGCCGATACGAGCCCGACATGGTATGGACCGACGGCGAATGGGAACACCCAAGCGAAACATGGCGAAGCACCGAATTCCTTGCATGGCTCTACAACGAGAGCCCGGTGCGCGACCGCGTGGCTGTCAACGACCGCTGGGGCAAGGAAACACGCGGACACCACGGCGGCTTCTACACTACCGAATACGACCTCAGCGCAGCTCAGGCCGACAATATGTCGAAAAACGCTCATCCATGGGAAGAGTGCCGAGGAATCGGCAATTCATTCGGATACAACTGGGCCGAAAACCTCGACCACTATTCCAGCACACGCGACCTGGTGGTGACTCTGATCGAACGCGTGTCGCGAGGCGGCAACCTCCTGCTCGACATCGGCCCCAAAGCCGACGGCACAATCCCTCTGGTGATGCAGGACCGTCTCCTCGGCATAGGAAGATGGATGGACGCCAACGGCGAATCCATCTATAGCTCGAAGCCATGGGCCGAAGCTGCCGCGAGCAAAGCCGACGGAGTATACTATACCGCCGTAGGCCCCGACCTCTACGTGCACATCACCAAACCGTGCCAATCCATAAAAATAAAGGGCATAAAACGACCCACCGAAGTCAAGACCCTCGGCACCAACCACAAGGCATCCCTCTCGGGCTCGACACTCCGCCTGTCCGACCGACTCCGCGAAGCCGCCGCCGAAATGCCCCAGGTAGTAAAACTCACCAACGCCCTGCGCTAACACAAACATCCCACATAACCTTATGGGGCTGTATGATTCTTTACATACAGCCCCATAATTGTATATCAACCAAATCCACTTCGTCTCTCAAAATCGGGCCGACCATTCAATATCCACAATTAGTTAAATTGTGTTAAATGCAAATAATGTTTTTGTGTATCACGCTGCAACTCACTATATTTGAGAACAAAAGCTGCCGTATCATGAAAAAGATTCAATCCAAAACAACAGTGCATACAATGTAATTCTACAATAACACGCTGCAAACATACTGACGCCGCCTTAATGCATCCGACTTTCTCTTGATTAGGATATCAGTCTACCTGATTGGGGTGCGGCATTGGTTGAATTTTAGATTTTAGTAAGCGTATGAAATCAAAGATTACGATAATTCAGAATGCGATATTGCTTTTCTATGCTATAATCATAGCCGGAATTGCAGCACTGTGGTTGTCGAATATGAATTCGACCGAAGAACGGAATGTAATCAGGGCGACAGAGGTGGAACGCATACCTTACTCGGCATCGGCTTTAGACAGCGTGTATTCCACTTGGTTTTATAATTCCAATACAGCCGGTTTTGCCAATGCGGCAGAAACCCTGGATGTTGCAGACGAGGATACCATATATGTTGCCCGTTATGATGATTCTTTCGATAAGATAAGATATATAATATCGGCCATGAAATCTGGCGAATCGGTTGAATCCGTAACCATAAGGGATTCAACAGGGGCGCATTGCGAAAGATTTATATTGCATATCGATAGCATACCTTGTGTTTGCCGCCACTTCAATGCATACGACTATGCATCACCTGAAAGTCGCATCACAGAGGTGTTGAGAGCGGTTATAAAAGGTGGTTTTATCCGCGATATATCATATATAGAAGCACTATAGAGCCTATGAGGACCGTAAAGTGGATTATAATTTCGATACTGACATTGTTTCTATCGGGTATATTTTTGCTATGGTATTTAGACCGTCGACCTTATATGGATGCCATATTATGGGAGAGATCATTAGAGGAATCACATATGGAATTCGATGTACCATATTCTGCCGAGGGGATTGACTATTGCATCAATTCATTGATACCCTCTCAAAGCCAAAGGTCTGATTCCATTATATGCAAGCAATTTCCGGACTCCGAGAATATGGCGCTGGTTCAAAGCGATATGCTGTACTACATGGATTATCCGGAATTTTCTAAAATAGATTTTGTGTTAGCCGATAGTCTCCTGAAAATTGCAACGAATGACACCATCTATTGCGTCATGACAAGATTCAATACAGAAAATCCGTTTTATGTTATCAGGGTAGCTTCATATTCCACTGCACGCACATTGGAATTCTATAGGGAATTTTCATCTGATAAAGTTGAAACTGAGGTGTATGACAAAGTCCTTTGGGATACGTTTAATGTCCGGAAAACTGTTGCTGATTTTCATTCATCGACTGCATGGCCTGCATCAATCGGTGCGAAAATTGTGGTTGAAAATGATACCCTTCGGTCGGGGACTTTATATTATAACTTATTTAAGACAGTTCAGCCATGATTACAGTATAGCCATGATGAGAACTATTATTTCCATAATTGTATTAACGCTAAGCATCATCGTGTATCCCCGCGATATTTCGGGGCGCTGGAGATGCATTGACGATTTAGACAGAAGTTGGATTTACGAGTTCTCTGATGACGGGGCTTTCAAGTTTATCCCGGCCAAAGAAGAGACTCTCAATGCGGTGGTCGCTATTTCGGGGCAATATAAGGTTACGGATGGCATACTATATCTATGTGCGGAACAATATCTCGAAAAGTCAATCCAAAGAGTTGTTTATGACCGTAAAACACGTACTTGGCTTATTTCTGATACCGATGAGAATTGGAAACAACTATCAGAAAGGATTGAGTCGGAATGTGAATTTTCAATGAATGGGGATACTATCTATATATGGCAACTCCCTTATGTAAAAGTAGTGTTATGAGAAAGATCGCTTTTTTGTTGCTGCTTGCTTATGCAATGCCCCTGTTGTCATATGAATTGCCAGGCTATATATGGCAAGCCGATCTCGATGAGGTTGCGGCCGGATATCTCGATCGATATGAATTCGGCGACTCGACTTTCGTATACTATTCATCGGAATTTGAAAATATTTCACCGGTTACAGGCCTAATGGGTTCTTATGAAATAAGTAGTGACTCTATATTATTGACTGCTGAGGCACTTCTATATCATAGACCAGACGGTTATGAGACCTCTTTTATGTTTACGTCAAATGGCGGATGGGAGTACTTCTCTCATAGTCAAAAAGTAGATACTATTAATGTTGAATTTCATACTGTGCGACTACCGTTTGTTGTCAATGCTAATTCGATTGAGATAGACAGACGGATATTTTATAGAGTCTCGGAATAGGCAAAATCGCTCTAAAAAAGTAGAATAGCTATCGATGGGTGCTACGGTATTACTACAAATTCACCGAGGTATTATATAATTGCGCAACGACAAAACGATAAGTTGCTATAATTTTTGCATTGGTGTCGACTTATTTGTATCTTTGCCATGATGGAATGCAAAAACACCGACATAGGATTGCGTGAGGCTCAAAAGGCTGTCGACGGATGGATACGCACCGTCGGCGTGCGGTATTTCTCACCTCTTACAAATATGGCCATTCTGGCCGAGGAGGTCGGAGAAGTAGCGCGCATAATTGCACGCACCGATGGAGAACAGTCCGCCAAAGCCGGCGAGAAACTCGACCTCGCCGATGAGCTCGCCGACACCATGTGGGTAATCATGGCAATAGCCAATCAACACGGTATTGATCTGGCCGACGCATTTCACAACAATATATCGAAAAAATGCGTTAGGGATAGCAGAAGACATATCGATAATCCAAAACTAACCTAAAAACACACCAATTATGAGCGAACCTACATCCGACAAATACACTCAGGCCATTTCCGCCAGCAAGGTTACGGAAGACGACGCAACTGTCGAAGCCGCCGTTAAGAAAATCCTCGACGAACATCTCGCCGAAAACAATACAAAGGAAGTATATACATTCCTGTTCAACACCATCGACCTCACCACTCTCAAGGGCACTGACTCGCCCTCGTCGGTGGCACGATTCACTCAAAATGTCAACGACTTCGAGGAGCGCTTCCCCTCGCTTCCCAATGTTGCCGCCATCTGCGTATACCCCAACTTCTCGCCTGTGGTACGCACAGTCCTCGAGGTTTCCGACGTGAAACTCGCCTGTGTCTCGGGTGCATTCCCCTCGTCGCAGAGTTTCGAGGAAGTGAAAATAGCCGAGACATCGCTGGCCGTTGCCAACGGCGCCGATGAAATCGACATCGTGCTCAACCTCGGATACTTCCTCGACCACGACTACGAGTCGCTCGTCGACGAAATCACCGAGCAGAAAGAAGCTTGCCGCGACGCACGCCTCAAGGTCATCCTCGAAACCGGCGCCCTCAAGACTGCCAAAAACATCAAGACTGCATCTATCCTCTCGCTTTACTCCGGTGCCGACTTCCTCAAGACCTCTACCGGTAAGGACTACCCCGGAGCAAGCCTCGAAGCGGCCTACATCATGGCTCAGTGTATCAAGGAATACTACGAAAAGACCGGCAACCGCGTAGGATTCAAGGCTTCCGGCGGTGTTGCCACTACCGAGGACGCAGTGAAGTACTACACAATCATCAAAGAAGTGCTCGGTGAAGAATGGCTCACCAACGAATACTTCCGTCTCGGAGCAAGCCGTCTGGCCAACAATCTCCTCAGCGATATCGTGGGCTACGAAGTAAAGCACTTCTAAATAACCTCTTAAAACCACTAAACCACCTGAATAATGAAGATTTGGGTATATCTCGACGGCCGTCAGCAGGGCCCCTATGAACTGGAAGAACTTTTCGACCTACCTGTCGACGAGAACACTAAAGTATGGTTCGACGGCCTACCTCGTTGGTGCGCCGCCGGTGAAATCGAGGAACTGCGCTGTCTTTTCGACAGCAACAGTCCTGTGCACGACACCCCCGCAAACGAGCAGACCGAAACCGGCGAGCAGACCGAAACCGACACTGTTGTCGAAGAAACAGCCGAAGCCGTTCCTCTGCAGGAGAGCAAACCCAAATCGCCCTATACCCCGGGCCGCCGCACACCCCACCGGGAATTGCCCGAGGAGCCTTGCCCATCCACCTATCTCGGATGGAGCATAGCATTGACCATATGCTGCTGCTCACCTCTGAGTCTCGGCGCACTCGTGGCATCGATATGTGTCACCAGCTTCTATCAGGGAGGCAATGTGGAGAAAGCCCGCAAGGCATCGGAAGTTGCCGCGTGGCTCATCATGATAGCAATAGCGCTGGGCTTCTTCCCCGTGATGCTGATGAGCAGCATCTTCGGCGGATGAGACCCGACAAATACCGTGCAACGGCTACGGCGGCAATACTGCTCGCCGTAGCCGTTATATTTTGTTGGTACTACTACACTCACGACCCGTCCGACGGACATGCCCCACGGTGCCTATTCAAATTCATTTCGGGCTTCGACTGCCCCGGATGCGGAAGCCAGAGAGCCCTGCACGCATTTCTGCATGGCAAGCTGGCGCAGGCATGGCACTACAATCCATTTATATTCTTTGCAGTCCCTATTGCGGCATTCTACATCATCCTCGAATCCGGACGCGACAGCTGGCCCCGGCTACACGCCCGAGCCGTCCATCCCGCCATACTGGCCACCATTCTCATATCTATTATAGCCTGGTGGCTAATCCGCAACATTTAGAGGTTGTTTAATAATATAAGTTAACGTGTGGGTTCCATGTTTTGGAGTGTATTTCACGATGCAGGTGAAGGAGTGTACTGGATGTACACGACTGAACCAAAGCGGGAAAGACGCCCAAAGCATGGAAGACCAAAGGTAACTTACCCCTGGCAATACAAATTGAACGGACAAATCTTCAGAGTTTACAGACATGAAATATAGAAAACAAAGAATAATACCATCGCCTCGGCTACTCTTTGGCGCTTTCCGCGTCACTCAAAGATTAGCCGCCCACGCGTTAACTTATATTATTAAACAACCTCTTAATCGTCCTAATTTTGTAATCTTGGCCATAATGACTATTTTTGTACTTCAGTGACCATGGCCTAAACATGGCACGATATACCATATACCCCATGAGATTCAGAATAGCATCAGGCGTTTTCGCATTTATTCTATCGGTTGCCGGTGTTTCGGCGCAAACCATAACCCACACCTATCCCGATGGCCGCACCACCACTGCTACGGCCCTGTCGCCCTCGATAGTGCGCGTCGACAATACTGCCGCCGGGCAGAACGTCGCACCCGAGCAGTCGGTACTTGCCATGCCAACAGGAGATTTCTCGGCACGATCTAAAATCAGTTTCAGCTTCGGGCCCGATGGCGCACTGCACATCACCACACCGCTCAACAGCCTTGTCGACGACGGTTCCCGGCCTTCCGACAACGGCCTCACCGAAACCACCCTGCTCATTGCCGAGCCCGGCACATGGCGCGGTGGTGGCGAACGCGGACACAGCATAGCCATGAGCGGCGACACACTGGTGATGTACAACCGCCAGAACTACGGCTATACAGGCTCCGACCCACGTGTGAAGCAGATGAACATCACCATGCCGGTGGTTCTCTCCGACCGTGGCTTCGCCCTTGTTTTCGACGACTACGCCGCAGCGGAGCTTATACTTGGTAACCCCGTGCGCTACATCACCGAAAGCACCAAGCCCGTAAGCTACTACTATGTCTACGGCTCCACTCCCGCCGAACTCACCAAAAGTCTCACAGAGCTCACGGGCCGACAGCCTCTGCCACCGCTTTGGTCGCTCGGATACATCACATCGAAATACGGATACCGCACCCAGGCCGAGACCGAGGCTACCGTCGACACCCTAAAACAGGCCGGATACCCCCTCGACGGCATCGTGCTTGACCTTTATTGGTACGGCAAAGAAGACGACATGGGACGCTTCGCATGGGATGCCGACCAGTGGCCCGATCCTAAAGGGATGCTGGCATCGCTCAAAGACCGTGGAGTCAACACCGTGGCCATATCGCAGCCCTATGTGATAACAGATGGCCGTGGCGCAGCCAACTACGATGAGCTTGCCGCCGCAGGAGCACTTTTGCGCGATAAATCCGGAGCAGTGCAACCGGTCGAAACATGGGTCGGCAAGGGTGGAATGTTCGATGTCTCACGGCCGGAGGACCGGGCTTGGCTCACCCAACGCTACAAGGAGCTCACCGACATGGGCATGGGCGGATGGTGGGGCGACCTCGGCGAGCCCGAGGTACATCCCGAAACCGGACTGCATGCCAATGGACTGCCCACACGGTTATACCACAACAAATATGGCAACGACTGGAGCGAGATCATAGCCAACCTATATGCCACGAACTACCCCGACCGTCGCCTCATGACACTCATGCGCGGCGGCACAACCGGCCTGCAGCGCTTCTCGGTATTCCCCTGGAGCACCGATGTGTCGCGTTCGTGGGGTGGCCTCGAGCCGCAGGTACGCATAATGCTCAACTCCGGCCTCAGCGGACTCGGATACATGGCAAGCGACCTTGGCGGATTTGCCCTCGGCGACCAGGTGTACATGCCCGACCTATATCTGCGTTGGCTGCAGATGGGCCTGTTCTCGCCCGTATTCCGCACACACGGCACAAAATTCGCCGAGCCATACAACTACCCCATGTACGAATCCGAACTTCTTACATTGGTGAAGGACCGCTACCGCTGGCTGCCCTACAACTATACTTTGGCCTACGAGAACACCTCAAAGGGCTGGCCGCTGGTACGTCCGCTCGACTTCCATGGCGATACCGGACAAGGAACCGACGATGAGTTCCTATGGGGCCGCGATGTCCTTGTGGCTCCGGTACTTACCGAAGGCACACGCTCGCGCAATGTATATCTCCCCGGTGGATCCCGTTGGATTGACTTCAACAACACCGCATCGGTCTATGCCGGTGGAAGCACCGTAGCCGCCTACCCTGCCCCGCTGGGCACACTGCCGCTCTTCGTACGTGCCGGTGCATTCATTCCCACGGCCGACTACTCCATGGAGAATACCGGCGATTACCGCGCCGACAACTTCACGGTCAACTATTACCCTCTCCCGGGCATCAAAAGCTCCTATACCCTCTTCGACGACAACCGCATGACACCCGGAACTCTCGAGCGCGGCCAATACCGTCTTATACACTTCGACGGAAACGCCACGGCGAAGAAAACAACCGTGAAGATAACATCGGAAGGCACCTACCCCGGAGCCCCCGCAAAGATAGAATTCACATTCAAGGTCAATTGCGTAGCCGCAGCCCCTCGCTCGGTCAAAGCCGGCAAAGAGACCCTACAGTACCGCTACGACCCCAAGAACCGCACTCTCGAATTTACGGTATCATACACACCATCGACCAAGCTTGAGGTCTCCATAGCGCAATGAATGATGAAAGACGAAGTGTGAACGGTGGAAGTGAAGATAATGGCACCAACACCTCACCACTAACTACTAACTCCTAATTTATAAACTTCTAACTTCTAATCAACCAGCATGTTTTCCGGAATAGTAGAAGAAGCAGCCCGAGTGACGGGTGTGAGCCGCAACGGCGGCAACGTGGACCTCTCCATCTCGTGCTCATTTGCCGATGAACTCCACGTAGACCAGTCGGTAGCTCACAATGGCGTATGCCTCACCGTCACCGAGATAAAGCCCGACAAGACATATACCGTCACCGCAATACGCGAAACCCTCGACCGTTCCAACCTCGGTCTTCTCAAGGAAGGCGACCTCGTGAACCTCGAGCGCTCCATGGTGATGAACGGACGACTCGACGGCCACATCGTGCAGGGCCATGTCGACACCACTGCCGTGTGCACAGCAGTGGAAGAGGCCGATGGCAGCACATACTTCACATTCGAATACGAAGTACCGCGCGAGATGGCGCTGAAGGGCTACATGACAGTAGAAAAAGGCTCTGTGACGGTAAATGGCGTAAGCCTAACCGTCTGCGACAGCACTGTCACAAGCTTCCGCGTGGCCATCATACCCTACACTTTCGAGCACACCAACTTCTGCAACATCGTCAAAGGCTCGGTGGTAAACCTCGAATTCGATATCATTGGCAAATATCTGGCCCGTCTTCAGGAACTGAAGGAAGCATAGCCACCGGCCGGCCATGGAGAAACTGATGCAGTACGTATGGCAGCACCGCCTATGGTCGGCGGTGCCCATGACTACGGTATCAGGCGAACGGATCGACGTGCTCGATCCGGGGCTCCTCAACACCGGTTCGGGGCCCGATTTCTTCAACGCCAAGATTATGATAGGCAGCCGGCTATGGGCCGGCAATGTGGAAATCCACGTCAGGGCATCCGACTGGGCACGACACGGGCATACTGCCGACCATGCCTACGACAACGTGATTCTACACGTGGTCGGCAACGACGACTCACGCGTGCTCCGCGCCGACGGCAGCGAGATTCCACAGATTGTGCTACGTTGCGCACCCGATCTACGGCATCATTTCGACGCCCTGGTGAGCCATTTCGGCGATGGTCCTGCATGTGCCGACGCACTTCCGTCGTTTGCACCTCTGTATCTCACCGACTGGCTGTCGGCGCTCGGCTACGAACGGCTCTATCGCAAACGCGAGCACGCCGCCGCGCTTGCCGAACGATTCGAGGGCGACTGGACAGCAGCCATATACGTGCTGCTGGCACGGGCGCTCGGCTTCGGCACAAATGCAGAGCCATTCGAACGCCTCGCGCTGTCGCTGCCTCTGCGCACACTCCTCAAGCACGGCGACTCCGCCATATCGGTGGAAGCAATGCTATTCGGTCAAGCCGGATTTCTCGAAGCCATCCCCGATAACGACCCTTACTGCGCACGACTCAACGAAGAATACACCTTCATGCGTGCCAAATTCGGACTACAGCCTCCGCGAAGCCTCGGTTGGAAAACAGGGCGCATAAGGCCTCTGAACATGCCCCACCGGCGCATAGCACTGCTCGCAGCCATGGTGGCAGGTGGTTTCAGAGCCGGATACGGAATCATGGATATCACCGATGTAGCCTCTGCCCGCGCGCTATTCGACGTCGCTCCATCCGACTACTGGCGCCGGCGCTATACATTTGGCGCCGAAGCGGCCGCATTCGTACCCCGGGTGCTCAGCGATGCCTCGGTCGCATCGCTCATCATCAATGTCGTAGCCCCCATACTATCGGCCTACGGAGCGGCATATGGCCGTCCGGAACTCCACGAGCGCGCTGTCGACATTCTGTCGGCACTTCCGCCGGAAAACAATTCGCCCGTACGCGCATTCACCGAGGCAGGAGTCCGATGTCCCGACGCTTTCACAAGCCAGGCACTCATAGAACTGCGCCGCTCCTACTGCGACACACGCAAATGCCTCTACTGCCGCATAGGACACCGTCTCCTCGCCCGGAAAGCAATAATACGCGATAGTTAGGAGTTTATAGTGCAGTAATCGGCTAATCGCTTCACCATCTCACACGAACTCCTTGACTAACTTCCAACGACACACATCTAACTCCTAACTATAAAAATGATTCAATATCAGGAACTTCTACGACATATACTCGAACACGGAACCGTGAAAACCGACCGTACCGGCACGGGCACGAAATCGGTGTTCGGCTACCAGATGCGTTTCAATCTCGCCGACGGATTTCCGCTGGTCACAACCAAGAAACTGCATCTCAAATCGATCATACACGAACTGCTGTGGTTCCTCGCCGGCGACACAAACGTGCACTACCTGCAGGAAAACGGTGTACGCATATGGAACGAATGGGCCGATGCCGACGGCAACCTCGGCCATATATACGGCTATCAATGGCGCTCCTGGCCCGACTACAACGGCGGGACCATCGACCAGATAGCGGAGGCCATCGATACGATAAAGCACAATCCCGACTCGCGCCGTATCATTGTGAGCGCATGGAATGTTGCCGATATACCGAACATGAATCTGCCGCCCTGCCACGCCTTCTTCCAGTTCTACGTAGCCGACGGACGACTGAGCCTGCAGCTATATCAGCGCAGCGCCGACTGCTTCCTCGGCGTGCCGTTCAACATCGCATCCTACGCCCTGCTGCTCATGATGGTGGCTCAGGTTACCGGGCTCGAGGCCGGCGACTTCGTGCATACCCTTGGCGATGCACACCTCTACCTCAATCACCTCGACCAGGCACGCCTGCAGCTCACCCGCGAGCCGCGTCCGCTGCCCCGCATGATCATCAACCCTGATGTGAAGGATATCTTCGATTTTAAATATAGCGATTTCACTCTCGAAGGATACGACCCGCACCCACATATCAAAGCCGAAGTCAGCGTATGATACACATCATTGTAGCCATAGACCGCAAAGGCGCCATCGGACGCGGTGGCGACCTCGTGTTCCACATTCGCGAAGACCTGCGTCGCTTCAAGGCCCTCACCATGGGCAATACGCTCATAATGGGTCGCCGCACATTTGAATCACTCCCCGGCGGAGCACTCCCGGGGCGTCGAAACATCGTTGTTACCCGCTCGGAAGCCTTCTCCGCCCCCGACGTAGAAACGGCGGCATCGCCCGAAGAAGCCCTTGCCATGGCCGCAGAAGGTCCGGGAGACACCTTTATAATAGGAGGAGGCCAGATTTATAAGCATATGCTTCCGCTTGCCGACCGTCTCGAACTGACAGTAGTCGACCGCGAAGCCGACGGAGCCGACACGTTCTTCCCCTCTATCGATCTCGACCTATACCGCATCGACAGCCTCGACCGCCGCGACGGCTACTCCTTCATCACCTTGACCCGAAAATGAGTTAAAGAAGTTAATAAAGTTAAGGAAGTTAAGACATTAGTGGCGGCTGGCAACGTTCACCCCCAACCGTTTTTAACTCCACTAACCGCTTCATCGATAACCCCGTCCGTACAGCAGTGCGGCGGGGTTTTTATGTGTTAAATGCCATAGACAAACAAAAGCACAGCGCGTGCCTGCATGGAACGCGCTGTGCCGAAGTGAGCCGCATGGCCCATATAGTTAATTCGCTTCAGGCTGCTCGAAGGATGCGTCGCGCTGCTTGTTGGACTGGCGATAGTCCTTGGGAGTCATGCCATAACGCTTGTCGAATTCCTTGTAGAAATGCGAGCGGTTGGAGAATCCTGTGCGATATATGATTTCCTGCACCGTATATGATGTGGTGAGCAACAGCTTGGCTGCATATGTAATACGGTGATTCTTTATAAAATCGTTCGGTGTAGGCTGGTCGAGCTCCTTGAACTTGCGATAGAGGTTGCGCAGACCCATCTGCAGCCCGGTGGCCAACTGGTCGGGCGAGAGGTCGGTGTCGTCGATATGCTCGTCGATATAGTCCACCACGCGGCTGAGGAAGTCCTTGTCGTCGCGGTCGAGCAGACGGCCGTCGGCATATTCGAAGGCACTTGCCGAGGAGTTGTAGTACTCGCGCAAAGTGTTGCGGCTCTCGAGCAGACGCGCCACCACAGCCCGCAGATACGACACGCTGAAAGGCTTGCCGATGAATACATCGGCACCCGACACAATGCCTTCCACTTTCTCTTCGTTGCTTGTCTTGGCCGAAAGTATAATAAGAGGAATGTGCATGGTATGGCGGTTGGCCTTGATCTGGCGAGAGAATGTAAGGCCGTCGGTACCGGGCATCATCACATCGGTAATTATCACGTCGGGAGTCTCCTGTTTCAGCAATTCAAGTCCTTCCATGGCCGATTTTGCAGTGCGTACACGATAATCGGAAAGGCTGTCGCTGAGCAGCGAAAGAATCTCGGTATTGTCGTCGATCACCAGCACCGTGCTGCGGCCTTTCTCCACAGGCTGCGCCGCTGGCACCTCGGGGCTTACGCCCTTGGCCTCGGTTGTGGAATCGGCGATGGGAGCCACAGGCTTGTCGCGATGCTCCTCGACTGTAGCCGATTCTTCCTTGACATCGGTCTCGAGCATGGGCAGCGATACCACAAAGCGGGCATACTTGCCCACTTCGCTCTCGATGGCGATATGGCCATGGAGCATCTTCACCATACTGTGGCATATTGCAAGTCCGAGGCCATTGCGTGTGGACAGACATTTGACGGCATTCTCTTCGACATTATCGAGCACACTGTAGCGGTTGAAGATACGCTCGCGGTCCTTGTCGGCTATACCCTTACCGGTGTTGTAGACCGACAGTATAAGCTTCTCGCCATCCACATGGGCATCCACCTCTATGCGGCCGCCGGTCGGGGTGTATTTGAACGCATTCGATATCAGATTGTTCACCACCTTGCGGAGCGAGCTGAAATCGGTGTTCCATGTCATTCCCTGCTCGATATTGCCGGCGAAATCGATATTATTCCTCTCGGCCAGATCGGAGAATGTGGCCACAGTATCGTCGAAAAGCTCGCTGACATTCACGGGCCGTATCTTCAGAATCTTATGTCCGGTCTCGATACGGCGGAAATCGATGAGTTCCTGTATGAGTGTGTTGAGACGCTCCACATTGGTGCGCACAAGACCGATGTACTTCTTGATATAGTCGTCGGTACCTTCGTAGGACATAATACGCTCGCATGGGCCATAGATAAGCGTGAGTGGGGTACAGAATTCATGCGTGATATTGGTGAAGAATCGAAGCTTCTCCTCGTACACTTCCTCGCGGTGTGCGCTTTCGAGGCGCGACAGCTCTTCGTGGCGGCGGCGGCGCTGACGGCGGATGTATACAAATACCACCGCTGCGATGATGGCTGCAAGTATAAGCGCATAGGCCGTCTTGGCATAGTCGGTGAGATACCACGGAGCCTTTACATTGATCTCGAGGAAATATGTCTCGCCCTCGAGGCCTGTGATGCGGTTCACATACTTCACGCGGAGTTTATATTTGCCGTGGCTCATCTCGTTGAACACGATGGTACCATTGGGCCCGTTGTTTATCCATTCGCGGCCATCGAGAGTATAAAGATAGTTATAGTCGGTAGGATTGATGAAGTCGGGATTGGCGAAGGTTACCGAAAAATAGTTCTGGTCGGGAGCAAGCTCCAGGACAGCACCGTCGCTCTCGGTGCGTATGTAGCCCGAAGGATTCACATTCTGGCCCGAAATTGAAAGCCGTTGCAGCGCTATGACCGGTGCATAGGGTTGAGGTGCGGTGAAGCCCGGTGTCTTACGTACGGTCACCAGACCGTCGATACCGCCGAAGATAAGCATGGAACCGGTATCGAACGATGCACCGTCGCTGAACTCGGTTACATTCACACCATCCTGACGGGTGAACACCTGTGTCTTCTCCGTCTGCGGATCAAAGCGATAGAGACCGTTGTTGGTCGACACCCACAGCTTACCCTCGCTATCGCGCACCATGTCGTGAATGGTATTATTTATGAAACCATTCTCAAGACCGAAGAACAGACGGTCGCCGCGGTCGGTAATCTTGAGAAGACCATGGCCGGTGCCGAGCCACTTTGCGGCATCCTCATGAACCACAGAGAAGACATCGAGCACAGAGTTGGTGTCGTAATTACCCTGTATCGGCACACGGACAAGGGAATCGCCTTCGATTACAAAAGCACCGAGACCACGGTTGGCAAAGAGCAGCTTGCCCTGACTGTCGGCAGCCATATCGAAAAAGAAATTGGATGTGCGGTTGCCACCGTCGACACTGTAGACCTTGATTATATCGAGGCGGGGATTATCGGGTGAACCCGACAGACGGCAGCGAACCACACCGTTGCCCACCGACGAAACCCACAGAGTGGAATCGTTCTCCTCGTGGATGCCATATATATATCGCAGAACAGGCTCATCGGAGATGGGCTTGATTCGTTTTTCCTTATAGCTATAGTAATTCAGACCGCCATCGGTACCTATCCAAAGCAACGGACGCGAGCTGGGCTCGATTACAAAGACTGAATTATTGCCGAGAGCGCTGTTGGAGACAGTGAAAAGCTCCATCTGAGCGGGCGTGGACATACTTCCACTGAATTCCGGTACCTTAAGGACACCTCCACCCTTTGTGCCGATCCAAAGAGTATTTTCCTTGTCGAGGTACACGGCACGCACCGGATGATTTATCTTTTTATCGAAGAAGGAGAAATCGTAGGAACGAAGCATGTAGGGGCTGTCGTAGCATGTATATAGTCCCTGACAGTCGGTACCGATCCACACAACAGGTTGTGTCGACGACTTCTCCAGACGGAACACGCCCGACTTAAGACCGGAGTCGACAATGCGGTAGGAGCCGGTCTGTGTCTTTCGCGCACGAATGACACCATCGGATACAAACGACACGTATATGTCGCCACGCATGTCGCACAACAAGTCGGACACACTGCCGCGCCGGTCGATTTCCGAGCGGATATCGATAAGATCGGTCACATTGCCATCGGCTTCCACACGTCGTATAATTCCATCGGTGCCGGTGTAAAGAACACCGTCTCCATCGACATGGGCCACACCCACGGCAGCTTCAGAGAGTACGGTACGGCCTGATAAGGCAGGAACGCCGTCCGACACCTTGAATCCATGCGCCACCACTCCGTCATCGCCGAACGACAAGAGAGTATCGCCTTTGAGGGAAATGAAGGTGGTGGAATTGTAAGGCATCACACCATTGTCGACTTCAATAAAGTCGCTGTCGGATCCGGCAGGAAGGTAATAGAGCTTATCGTCGGTGCCGAGGACAAGCAGATCGCCGTTATCGGCCAGGCCTATCTTTTCCTGACCGTTGAACTGCGGATAGGATGACAATGCCACAGTCGAACGGTTGAAGCGGTCCAGGCCATGGTTGGTGTGTATCCACATGTTGCCGTCGGGAGCTGCAATGATGTTCTCTATAAGATTTCCCGACAACGACACCCCCGGGTAGAGCACCGAGAACGGCACCGTGGCGGAGCCGTCGGTAATATTCACACCATCGAGTGTGCCGAGCCACAGGAAACCATCGGAATCCTGGGCCATCGACAGCACAGCGCTACTCGAAAGGCCGTCGGAACTTGTTGTTTGTCTGATGTTGTAACCACGTGCGACAATCATGCACAGCATACAAATCGACAAGAAAATGCACCGTTTTATATGTATTTGAGTCATAAAGGCATAGATATTCAGGATTTGCCTTGCAAATTTAGTGATTTAAATCCAACCTTTCACAATATAGTGCGGTAAAACATACAAATGGGCGTCATTTTGTATTCATATGTGCCAAAGATGTATCCGCACGATAGAATACAACTGTGGCCGACATGCGTTACTGCATCGCTTTTTTTATGCATAACTTTGCAATGTCAAAAATGGATTAAGGTATATGGTATTACAATCGCAAGATTGGTTATTTATGATTTTGGATTAGGATTGTTTTTAGGTATTCCAATCTTACGCTAAGGTAAAAACTCCGCTTCCCGTTGACGGGAGGCGGAGCTTTTTTATGGCAGTCCGTACTATGGGCAATCACTTCCATACCGAGGCAACATCGAATACCTCGAGCGACCGGACGGTGACATTATTTCCATGGAAAAGGAATCCTTCGCGTTTTCCGGCGGGCAGATGGCGCGGCATCGAGAAGGAATGAAGCCCACCGTCGACGAAGACTTCGACAGATGTGCGGTCGATGTATATGTCGGCGCTTATTTCAGTGCTGGTGGGATCTTGTGGAGAATAGAACCATCCGTTTACGGTGTTGCCGTTCAGATCGTAGTCGAGAAGATTCTGTCCGGCAAGAGTGATGCGTCCGTCGGTGGCATGCGAAAGCTTCAGCGTGGCACGTATGCGCAGCCGGTCCGCCGAGGCAAAAGGCTCCATCACAGCATTCGCTTCACTTTGGCTCAGATCGCTCCACTTACCGACGGAAGTACACAGGCCCTCCACTTCTTTCACAGGAACACTCACAAGTCGCACGCCATCCTTGGTGGTACGCAGCGACAGCTCTGTGGGAAGCAGCATCATGCCGTTGAAATTCATTCCCGGATGGCCTATGCGCGACCAGGCCATCTGTATGCGGCGTCCGTCGGCTGCAGGAATATTGCTGAATGTCTGGGCCGCATAAAGGGTGCCTCGTGCATAGCAATGCTTGCCTGAGCGCGGCGTGAAACGCTCTCCGTCGAAATCCCCGAGCATATATGTGCCGGAGGCTCCATAAAGCACCCACATGGTGTTGGCAGGATCGCCATCGACAGGTAGTTCAAATAGATCGGGGCACTCCCAGAAGCCTACGATATGGCTCTTGTAAGTCCAGTCGCGCAAATTTGTAGAGGTGTAGAAGGAGTGCCCGTCGCGCTCGTTGAGCACCATCACCCAATGATCGCCATACCGTAGTAGCTTCGGGTCGCGGGTGTCGCGCGAGTTCCACTTCTCTTTGCTGTCGATTACAGGATTGGCGGCATATTTGGTGAATGTACGCCCATGGTCGAGGCTATAGGCAATGCACTGCACCTGACGCTCGCCTGTCTCGGCGGTATAGGCCACGACCATCGCAGGCGTATCGGTGGTACCGAAGCCGGAATCGTTGCCATAGTCCATCACCGCTGAGCCGGAGAACATGGTGCCTATGCTATCGGGATGGAGTGCCGTTGGCAGCTCGGTCCAGTGCAGCAGGTCGGGGCTCACGGCATGGCCCCAGTGCATGTTCTCCCAATCGCGTTCGTAGGGATTGTGCTGGTAGAACAGATGGTACTCGCCGTCGAGATATATGAGTCCGTTGGGATCGTTGATCCATCCTCTGCGAGTGGTGAAGTGATATTGGGGCCGGTTTGTTTCCTTGTAGATGATATCGGCGTCGGGAATAACGGACGCCTGGCGTATGGAGTCAATTCCCTTAAGTCCATCGGGATATGTGATGGTAAGTATTTTACCTTTTAAAGCCGATACATCCTTGAATACCCAGTAGTCGGGTGCACCGGCGGCAATCCTCACATTGACCGGCATGGCTTCCATGCCATCGGCACTGAGGGAGATTCGCACACGGTCGCATGAATGCGACACGGGGATATGAAGGTATTTGTCGGTTATCTCAATTAGTCTCTGCGCACCTGTGGCGTCGTATGCGGCACACAACAACGGTAGCGCGAGCAGAAGCGCTTTCTTGCAGTTTTTCATAGCGGTGTGATTAATAAAACCCGGACCGCATGGTGCGGTCCGGGCCAGAGTATTGGAGAACAAAGATTTATATTAGGATATACTGTTAAGCAGGTCTACCTTGCCCTCATTGACAAGCTTGAGGATGAGTTCGCCGAAGAGAGTATTCTGCCAAGCGAACCAAGGACGGGTAAAGTCGGTGGCATCGGCCACATTGAACGATTCGTGGATGAATCCGGTCTCGGCATCGGTGTCGAGCAGCATCTTCACACAGTCGCGGATTTCGTTATCGTCCTGCGAAGTGAAAGCTTTCATCATGATACTCATGGGCCAAGCCATGTTGTAGCCGATGTGAGGACCACCTATGCCTTCGCCGGCAGCGCCGCGGAAGAAGTAGGGGTTGCTGTCGCTCCACACGAAGCGGCGGGTATTCTGATAGATGGGGTCGTTGATGTCGACATCGCCAAGATAGGGCATAGCCAAGAGGCTGGGCACGTTGGCGTCGTCCATCAGGTGATAGTTGCCGAAACCGTCGACCTCGAAGGCATATATGGGGCCAAATTCAGGATGCTGATATACGGCATACTTCTTAAGCGCTGTCTCGACCTCATTGGCAAGCTCGGTGCAGCGTCCGGCCAGTGCAGCCTCGCCGTTGACCTTACCAAGGATCTCGGCAGCCTTGCGAAGGCTCGACACAGCCATGAAGTTGGAGGGAACGAGATACTGGAAGGTTGTGGCATCGTCCGACGGACGGAAGCACGACACGATGAGGCCGCAACCGTTCACAGGAGAACCGAGACCATTGTTGTTCATGGTGTCGAGCTGACGCTCGGTACGGCGCTGGAACTTATAGGGGCCTACATTTTCCTTGCGCTGCTGCTCAACGAAAGTAGCCAGGACAGCGTTGACAGCCTGCAGCCAGGTGGAGCCGAATACGCTGTCGTCGCCAGTCACTTTCCAATATTCGTAGGCAAGACGGATGGGATAGCACAGTGAGTCTATCTCGTATTTACGTTCATGAAGTTCGGGCTTCATGTCGGTGAGGTCGCTCATCCATTCACCACCGACAGGACCGTCGTTGAAGGCATTGGCATAGGGATCGATGCAGATGCACTTGAACTGGCGGTTAATAACGCCTGCTATCATGTTCTGCAGCTCCTTGTCGCTGTTGGCGAGCTGGACATAGGGCCATACCTGGGCACCGGAGTCGCGGAGCCACATGGCATGGATATCGCCGGTGTAAACGAAAGTATCGTGGCTGCCATCGGTATCCTTGCGGTAGTGCACGGTGGTATCGAGGGTGTTGGGGAAGCAGTTCTCGAACATCCATGCGAGCTTGGGGTTCTTGAGCATCTTCTTGACACGCTTGATTTCCTTCTCGACAGCTTTCGACTTGAAAAGACGTGCGGATTCCTGAGGACGGTTGGTCACCGAATATTTTGCAGCGGCCGCTGTGCTAACGGCAGTGTTGTCGCTGGCGCAGACATTTGTCCCGGCGGCATGGAGCGATGTGCAGCACATGAGCATGCCGGCCGAAATCAGTATTGAGAGATTTTTCATTGCTTGGGATAGTTAGCGGTTTATTACTTGCCGAGGCTATTGCAGAGAGCCTTGTTGGCCTTGCGGAGACGGTCTTCGTCGACCTTGATCACCTTGCGGTCGTAGGTCATAAGGCCATTCACTTCGTTCTCCACGTCGGTTGTCTGAGTGTAGACAGCACCGGAATAGCCTGCGGGCACGAGCTTGAGCAGAGTGTCGATGTACTCTACGTACTGGTCGGTAACTTCCTTGGGAGTGTTGAACTGAGTGTAGCCCCAGTTGCGGTTGGGCGACCAGATGTGGTCCTTTATCACCAGACCGATGCCACCGTATTCGCCGAGAACATTGGCACGTTCGCCGTCCATGAGCATGATTTCGGGGCCGGGATATTTGTGGATGTCGAGCATGTCGCCGCAAGGATAGTGGTTACCACCGCTGGCGGGGTTGACGAGACGCGAGGGATCGTATGCTTTTGTCCATTCTGCGATTTCGGGACCTTTGAAGTGACCCCATGCCTCGTTGAAAGGCACCCATACAGAGATACAGGGATAGTTATAGAGGGCATCCATGATTTCCTTCCATTCGCGGCGGAAATTGGCTTCGCTTTCGGGCGAGCGCTTGCGCTCGGTGCCGTTGAAGTAGTTGTGCATCTGCCATTCGGGACCACGGTCGCCGCTGGGCATGTCCTGCCAAACGAGGATACCGGCCTTGTCGCAGTAGGTGTACCATGTGGCGGGTTCTACCTTCACGTGCTTGCGGATCATGTTGAAGCCCCAGTCCTTGGTTTTGTCGATGTCGTATACCATAGCCTCGTAGGTAGGAGCGGTATAGAGACCGTCGGGCCACCAGCCCTGGTCGAGGGGACCGAACTGGAAGAGGTCCTTGTTGTTGAGCTGCAGACGTACGATACCGTTTTTGTCGCGTGCGGTGGAGAACTTGCGCATTGCGGTGTAGCTCTTCACCTTGTCGACGGGCTTACCGGCAGCGTAGAGAGTCACTTCCATATCGTAGAGATTGGGGGCGTCGGGCGACCAGAGCTTGGCGTCGGCGGGCATGGCCACTTCCACGGGCTGTCCGGCGAGGCTCTTGCCGGTAGCAACGGTCTTGCCGTTCTCTGTCACTTTCACTTCGGTCACCAGCGAAGGATCGGCCTTGGCGGGAGTGACGTCGACAGTGAGTTTGTGTGTGTCGATATCGGGCACAGTCTTGAGTGCGGCGATGTGATTGGCAGCGACGGGTTCGAGCCAAACGGTCTGCCAGATACCAGTCACGGGAGTGTACCATATACCTTCGGGACGGTTCACCTGCTTGCCACGGGGCTGATAGCCGGCATCGGTGGGGTCGGTGACGCGTACGGTGAGTTTATTCTCGCCCTTAGCCTTGAGGGCAGGAGTGATATCGAGGCTGAAAGGAGTGTATCCGCCCTTGTGGGAACCGACCTTCACGTCATTCACCCACACGTCGCATGCCCAGTCGACAGCATCGAAGTTGAGTTTCACATTCTGGCCTTTCCAGGCTGCGGGCACTGTAAATGTGCGGTTGTACCAGAGGGCCTCGTCGTTCTTCACGCGCTTACCTACACCTGAAAGGCTCGACTCAACAGCGAAAGGAACCAGGATCTCGCCCTGCCATGTGGCGGGCTGGGCATCGGCCTGGGGCACGATTGCATACTGCCAGAGACCGTTGAGGTTCTCCCACTGCGCACGCTCCATAATGGGTCGGGGATATACATCCCATGGCTTTTCGGGGTTGATATCGGCGGCCCAGGGAGTAGCGATGTGGTCGCCTACGGGAGCCCAGGCATCAGCAGACAGCGGTGCGATGGCAGCCGCAAGAGCTAAGATGGAATAATATACTTTTTTCATTGCAGAAGATTTATGAATTTTCATGGTTGGGGCCAAAGGATGCGATTCCTTTCGACTTTGCAAATATATCGACATGCAGGGCTTCGAAGTGTTTTCGTTTATGACAAAGGAGTGGTGCGCGTCCATATATACATATATCCACACCTTTTTGGCAAGGACGATAACATGGCGGGGATATTGGTCCGCGAGCGTTAACATGATGAATTTGCCCATTTTAGGTAGTCGGAGCGCTTTTTGGCATACCACGCCACACGCACACGCGCGCACTCGTTGTATCTTTGCATAAATCAATCACATTGCTATGAAAAAACTATATCACACCCTTGCTATCGCAGCCCTGACCGCCCTGACGGGCTGCACCGGCCATGGCGCCGGCTCTCTACGGTGCGAATATCTCGAGAATCCGACCGGCATCGACGAACAGGCCCCACGGTTCTCCTGGACAGTGGACCGAAGCGGACAGCCTTTCGTTGTGGAAGTGGCCGAAAGCCCCGAGAAACTCGCTGCCGGTGAACTGCTGTGGAAGTCGGAAGAACTCCCTGCCACCACACTGTCGGCCACCTACGGTGGTCCGGCACTGCAAAGCCACAAAAAATACGCATGGCGCGTGGTGACGGGCGACAAGGTATCGGATGCGGCGACTTTCGAAACCGCGAAAATGAACATCGCCGACTGGGACGCCGCATGGATCAGCGACACCCTCGATATGGAATACGAACCCGCTCCGATGCTGCGCAAGGAGTTCTCGCTCGAAAGCGTGCCATCACAGGCAAGGGCCTATATTTCGGCTGCCGGCTACTACGACCTGTGGATCAACGGCCAGCGTGTGGGCGACAGCCATATGGACCCGGGATATACCCACTACGACCGTCGCAATCTCTATGCCACATACGATGTGACTCCCCTGCTCCATGAAGGTGCCAACACCGTGGCTGCCGTACTCGGCAACGGGTTCTACAACTGTCAGAGCAAGGCTGTGTGGGATTTCGAGCGTGCACGATGGCGCGGCCGTCCCGCAATGATATTCGAGCTCCGCGAACCGGGAGCCGACAAACCAATCGTGGTGTCGGATACCACATGGCGCACCGCCACAGGCCCCTACACCTACAACAATATATACAGCGGCGACCGCTACGACGCACGCCTCGAGCCCGCAGGATGGCGCAATCCCGGCTTCGACGACAGCTCCTGGGCCACAGCCGCAGCCGCCAACGCACCGTCGCCGGTACTCAAGGCTCAGGCAATGCCGGCCATTCGCCCTGTAGAGACAATCACGCCGCAGCTTGTCGGCAACTTCGGCGACACGGTGTATGTGTTCGACATGGGCCGCAACATAGCCGGTGTATCGTCCATCGAGGTCGCCGGCGAACGCGGCACGCACTTCAAACTGTCGCACGGCGAGCTCCTGAAGGACAATGGTCGCCTCGAACAAGGCAACATCGACATCTACTACCGCCCCGAAAAGCCCGGAGAGCAGTTCCAGACCGATGAGTTCATACTTGCCGGCACGGGCGAAGCTGAGACATTCCGCCCGTCGTTCACCTATCATGGTTTCCGATATGTAGAAGTTGCCGCCGACCGCCCCGTGACTCTCACAGCCGACAATATCAAGGGTTACTTCATGCACACCGACGTGGCCCCTGTAGGCTCTTTCGCTTGTTCCGAGCCTTTGCTTGGCAAAATATACGACGCCACCATGCTGAGCTATCTGGGCAACCTCCACAGCATACCCACCGACTGCCCCCAGCGTGAGAAGAATGGCTGGACAGCCGACGCACACGTGGCTATCGACCTGGCCCTGCAGAACTACGACGGCATAACATTCTACGAAAAGTGGATGAACGATTTCGCCGACAATCAGCGCGACAACGGCAATATCGCCGGAATCATACCTTCGTGCGGCTGGGGCTACGGCAACTGGCCCGGCCCGGTATGGGATGCGGCGCTCTTCATAATACCACGCGCACTCTATGACTACTACGGCGACACCCGCGCCATCGAACGCATGTATCCGGTGATGGAGAAGTACTTCGAATGGGCCAAGGCCAACGAGAAGCCCGACGGTCTCTTCACCGACGGTATCGGCGACTGGTTGAGCTATAAGGCCGGAACACCGACCGACTACACATCGAGCGTGTACTACTATCTCGACAACAAGCATATGGCCGATTTCGCCGACATTCTCGGCAAGGATCCGGCACCCTATCTGGCAAAGGCTGCCGCCCTGCGCGACACCATCAATGCCCGCTGGTTCGACTCGGCCGATGCAAGCTATGCCAATGGCACCCAGGCTGCACTCGGTGTAGCCCTCTACGCCGGCATTGTGCCTGAAGGCCGCGAGGCCGATGTGGCAAAGCGCCTGCACGACACCGTGGTAGCCAACGACTACTATCTCGATTTCGGTCTGCTCGGCAGCAAGACAGTGCCTGCCATGCTCACTCGCTACGGCTACGTGGACGATGCATACCGCATGGCCACCAAGACTGATGCGCCTTCGTGGGGATACTGGATCGAGAAATGCGGCTACACCACCCTGCCCGAGACATGGACTCTAAGTCCGGAATTCCGCGATGCATCAATCAACCACGTATTCATGGGCGACATATGCTCGTGGATGACCCGCGATCTTGCCGGACTCAACGCCGACCCGTCGAAACCCGGCTTCAAAAACACCATCGTACGTCCACACTTCCCGGAAGGTCTGACCTCGGCAGAGGCCAAATACCGCTCCGTACGCGGCAATGTGAGCTCATCGTGGACCCGCAACGGTAATGACATCAAACTCACCGTGACAGTGCCAGGAGCCTCCACAGCGACCGTATACGCACCCGATCCTGTCGAAGTAGGTGAAGGCACACACACCTTCCGCTTCTCTATCTGAAACACCTTTCTGCCATAACGGAGCGGGCCGTCGACGCACTATGCCGACGGCCCGCTCAACTTTTATGCACATGAGGTTGTTGTATTAGAAACAAACCGTAACTGATTATGAAACGAATCTACTCTTATGCGGCCATCGCAGCTGCAATACTTGCCATGAGCGCATGCTCGGGCACACAGAAATCTGCCGACGCCGCAGAAGTCGCCGAAGTAACCGACTTCACTCTCGTACAGGAGACGTATGCCGGTGTACTGCCCGCAGCCGATGCCGACGGTATTCAGTATACTGTGGTTCTCGACTACGACAGCGACGGTGGCGGCGAATACGACATGACGCAGATATATATAATGGCCGACTCGACGGCAAGTTTCAAGACTTCGGGCAATTTCACCGCAGCTCGCGATGAGAATACGGGCAAGAAGTACATAAAGCTCGCAGGCGATACACCCATCGATGATGTATACTTCGTGGTTGCCACAGATTCTACAATCGTGATGGCCGACGCCACCCTGGCAACACCCGATACCCCGGGCATGAATTATACGCTTACAGCAGTGGAATAACCCCCACCCCGTTTACAACCGTCGCGGACACGTTTTCAGCGTGTTCGCGACCGTTGCGTTGTATATGTTGGCGTGGTGTGGGAAGCTCCCGGAGTTGGAGGGATGCTGTAGGGACGCTCGGCCGCCTCGCAAGCACCTTGATGTCAATCGGACGCGTGGGGCGAGGCCGCGGAGCGGTCGGTACAGTAGTAGGCCACTGCAAGCGCGCCGTAGGTGCGCGCCGCTGTGGCATATCGTGCCAGCACACATAAATAGCGCCCCATCGGGGTGCAGCTACGGAGTGGCACCCCGATGGGGCGCCGGGATCGAGACACCGTGCAGACCACAGCTGCGGACCGCTATGCGGCCCTTGCAGTGGCCTAATACTCTATAGACCGCTACGCGTTTTAGCGGTCGGAAGAGCTAAAAAGCCCGAT
>CAJUOB010000020.1 GCA_910587915.1 uncultured Muribaculaceae bacterium
TTCCCACCAAATGTTTTGCTGAAAAAGTTCATTTTAAAACATGTTTTTAACTTTTGTTAAGGATTAGCCAAGGAGCAAAAATCAACTAATCAACTGTCAATCAACAAAATCACCCGAAATCGACATAAAGACGATTTCGGGCGATTTTCAGATAAATTTTTGTCGAAATTTATCGAAGGCGATCGTAGCTCGAGAGAAGCTTGCGGTCTTTTTTCATAAATCTATATGCAAATAATGCGCATACGAGGGCTGCCAACAGGAGCAGCACACCTCCGGTCCACACCAGAGAAGCCCCCGGATATGCCACATACAGCATGAGGCCACACGTAACAATCGAGGCACAGATGAGCACCATCGAGAGAATTGTCACCGTCATCTGGCGTTTGAGATTATTGAACATGAATATAGAAAGGAACAGAAGCGCCGCAATTACTATATTAATAACAAGCAGCACCGGCGCATCGGAAACAAGCACCGGAATAGCTTCGAGAGTTCCTTCGGCGGCGCGATATGCCCACGGAGTGCAGCAAAACACGCACATTAGAGCCACAGCAATGAGGAGAAGGAGGGTTTGCCAGCGTTGAATTACCATATCTTAGGTGATTAATAGGTTAATTTATATAATATGAAAATACACTTTATATCTTGCCAAACCGGCTTCCATAGGTGCGGAAGGCAATTATATCGGGAACAATGCGGAGAGTTGCACGCCTTTCGGAGGACAAGATCTTCTCCAGGGCAGGAGTTATCGAAGCCTCGAAAAGCTCGGAGAATGAAGTCTTGCCCGGCGAGACCATGGCGGCAGCCTTGGCATATTCATCTATAGCCGCCGGAACATCATTGCGAGCCCATAGGAGATGGCCGTAGTGCAAAAAATCCTCCGGACGCGAGCTTGTGCCTATGAAATCAGCGAAAGTCGATTCCGCCGCATCAAGTTCGTTGTTTAGAACCTGCATCCACGCGATGTCGGGCTTCACCGAATCACCACCCGAGAGATAGGCCATATTATAATATAGTTCGAGCGCGCGCGCGACATCTCCGGTATTGCAGGCTGCTTTCGCGAATAGGCCGAGCAACTCCTCGTCGTCGGAAATCGATCGCGACAATGGTTCGAGCAACTCCACTACATCCTTATGTTTGCACTGCATATCGAGTACATTTGCCAACCGACGCACTGTCCATATATCGCCCTGCTTAAGCCCGAGGGCATTGACATAGGAACACTCGGCCAATTCCATATCGCCATCGAGTTCGTGGGCAAATCCCATTTTCTGATAAGCCTGAAGATTCTCCGGATTTTCTATCACAAGAAAATGAAAAGTCGTCGCCGCCTGATGATAGTGCCTTAAGCGCAGCAGCAACTCGGCTATCAAAGAGAGCTTATCGCTCTGCGCATCAAGCAAGAGGTCGGCCGGAAAAGAGCGGTATAGCACCGGAACGTCGAAGAGTGGTGGAAACTCATCCTTGCGACGGAAAAGAGTAAAGAAGCGATAAAGATTCTTCACATACCGGCTTATGACAGCTTTGCGACCCTGCGACTTCATCTCCTCGAGGGCGGCGTCGAGCATATCTCCACCGAGAGCCGACTGCTGTTCCACAATGCCACGAAGCATTGTATCGCGCATTTGCGCCGGAGCCGATGCCACCGAGAGCAGAAGAGCATACTTATCGCTGTCGCAAAGGAACGGCATGCGGCCCACCGTATCGGCAAACGCAAGCCCTTCGCCATCGGTCACATCGGCAAGCGCGCTATGACCGGTGTAGAACGGCAGGAACCATGCAGGTATATTATTGAAAAAGGGGAACTGACGCATCTTGCCAAGGGTCGACATATACACATCGTCGCCACGGTTCTGAGCATCGATAAATCCTTTTATCTTATCGAATCCTTCCGCATCGATATCACCGTCCCACTCACCGTTGCGCAACGCTTCCTGCACTTTTTCCGGATCAGACCCGAACCGGTCGGCCATACGTCGGCCAATATCTATCATCCCGGGCATAAAGTCGCGATCCATGGTTTCGGAGAGCTCCTTGGTGCCACATGCACGAAATAATTCAAAATATACATCGGCAAGGTCCTCGGGACACGCCGCCATCATCTGTGCATATACCGGATTGGTGTCGAGCGAGAATTTATCGTGTAGAGTCACCGCGAAAACGAGCCACACAGCTGCTATCGGCGACAGATCTTCTGAAAATCCGCCATGCACACGCAGCAGCAGATGACGCCGATCCTTATCGTCGTAGGACAGCAGTCCAAGGCCGACCGCACCGAGCCATAGCTCACGGTCGTGCTGCGGTATCTCCGAATCCTCAAATATGCCGAGCATCAGCTCCACAACATCGGGCGACAGAGGCATCTCCACCCACAGCCGCATAAAAATATCGGATGCGATTCGTTCGAGCACAGCGGCACGGCGGCTGTCGGTGAGCGACGCTGAGTCGGTGCGCAGGCGTTCGAGCTCCGCCAGATAGTCGCTTACGAGAGATTGCAGGTTCTCCTCAGGCCGCAGATTTTGATAGCGCAGCTGAGCGCTGTAGAGCGTCGAAGCCTCGTCGGCAAGATGCACACGCTGCAACTCGGCGCAGATGTTGCGGGCAGTCTCGGCCATAGCCTTCAGTTCCATCGCAATACCGGGCACGCTATTACCGGCTGCAATGAAACGCAGCATATAGAAATAGCGCTGGTCGAGCTCATCGATATGAGCATCGATAGCTGCCGTAGAGCCCTTGGCGGCAAACACACGCAACATGTCGATGGAACTGCGGATGCTGTCGGGGGTAATCTGCGACAATATGTCGGTATATAAATCTTTCTTATTGTTGATCATAAACAAGGTCGGTCAAACGTTGAGCCAGCCCATCGGGCATAAGAGAGGCCGGTACTATATAATACTCGCCTTTGGCGCCAAAAGTTGGGACGCCGGTATAGAAATATGCATAATCGCCCTTTATTTCAAAATTTTTCACCGATGCAAAGGGAAGGTCCACAACCTCGGCCGGAGTGCAGTCCTCATCGTAATGGCAGAATACAATCTCAACCCCGTCGGAATTGAAATTCCAGCGCTGGGGCCGCAGACGCAACGCCACATCAGAGGATGCCATAAGCGACAGCCACGCAAAGGCAGCCAATCCGGGCCACACAATAAAGACGAGCATGAGCGCCACAAGAAAAAAGCGCCAGTCGTCGAGCACAAGGGCTACAATCGCCAGGCCAAGCACAGGCAGCGCGGCCATAGCTATAGCCGCCAGCCCGCGCCGCCGCATCTCAACGGCGGCATAGCGGGCGGGTGGCACAGTAAACATATGCCCGTCTGTGCTCAAGGCCTCAATCTTTCTGAGGATGAGCCACCTGAGGGGTCTTAGGCTCCTTTATGCCGTCGCGGATGAGAAGAGCATCGATACTCGGATCCTGACCGCGGAAGCGGCGATAGAGTTCGGCCGGATTCTCGGTGCCACCACGCATGAGCACATTGCGGCGGAAATTATCGGCGGTAGCCTTGTCGAAAATGCCATGCTGACGGAAATAATCGAACGCATCGGCATCGAGCACCTCTGCCCACTTGTAGCTGTAGTAACCTGCGGCATAACCACCGGAGAATATATGGCTGAACTGAGGCGATATCATAGTACCCTCGACATCGACAGGGAATGTACGCACACTTTCGACCGCAGCACGTTCGAAAGCCACAGGGTCGTCGACGGGCGCCTTGGCAGTATGCCATGCCATGTCGAGATAACCGAAGCCCAGCTGGCGCATGCAGGCATAGGCGGCGCCATAGCGCGAAGAGGCAATCAGGCGGTCCACCAGTTCAACGGGGATAGCCTCACCTGTCTGATAATGGCGAGCGAAACCATCGAGGAATTCCTTTTCGGTAAGATAGTTTTCGTTGAACTGCGACGGAAGCTCAACGAAATCGCGATATACGGAAGTACCCGAAAGCGATGCATACTTGGTATTGGCGAGCAATCCATGCAACGCATGGCCAAACTCATGCAGGAAAGTTTCGACCTCGTAGGGTGTAAGCAGCGACGGCTTATCGACCGATGGCTTGGTGAAATTCATCACAATCGACACATGCGGACGCGAGTTGCTGCCGGAAGCATCGACATACTGATCCTTGAAACCTGTCATCCAGGCTCCGGGGCGCTTCGACGCACGGGGGAAGAAGTCGGTATAGAGCACACCCACATATTCACCGTCGGGGCCGGTGACATCGAAAGCCTTCACATCGGGATGATATACCTCGATTTTCTCGTTGGGCACAAAATTGAGACCATATAGCTTAGTGGCAAGACCAAATACTCCCTTTATGGTGTTGTCGAGCTCGAAATAAGGACGCAGAGCCTCTTCATCGAACGAATACTTTTCGGCCTTGAGCTTATTGGAATAGTAGGAATAATCCCACGGCATAATCTGCACCGGCTTGCCTTCAAGTTTAGATGCAAACTCGGCGAGTTCTGTCATCTCGGCCTCGAGCGCAGGCTTGTACGCGTCGCGCAGACGGTCGAGAAGATCATACACAGCCTCGGGCTTCTGCGCCATACTGCGCTTTAGCGAATGCGCTGCATATGTTTCCGAGCCAAGCAGATTGGCAAGTTCGCGGCGCACCTCGGCAATACGCTTTATATTATCGAGGTTGGAATACTCACCCTTTGTATTGCGTGAATTATAGAGTCTGTACATGCGCTCGCGCAGGTCGGGGCGCGAAGAGTATTTCATAAATGCCATATACACCGGCTGGTCGAGCGTAAACAGATATTCACCCTTGCGACCCTTCTCCGCTGCGGCTTCGGCAGCGGCCGTAACCGAGCTTTCGGGAAGTCCCGCCAGATCATCGGCCGAAAGCCATATCTCGTAGGTATTCATCTCGCGGAGCACATTCTGTCCGAAGGCTGTGGTGAGCGCCGAAAGTTCCGCAGAGAGCTCGCGGTACTTCTCGCGGTCGGCACCCTGAAGGTCGGCACCTTGTAGCGCGAAACTATCGTATGTTTTCTGGAGAAGCATCTGGTCCTCGTGATCGATATCGAGGGCCGCACGGTTATCATATACCTGCTTCACTCGCTTCCACAGGCCTTCGTTGAGCACTATGGATGTCGAATAGTCGCTGAGCTTGCGCGAGGCATCCACAGCCACTTCCATCATAGCATCGGTGCTGTTGGCCGACAGAAGGGGATAGAACACATTGAGCACACGGTCGAGTTCAGCACCCGAACGCTCCAGCGCCACAATGGTATTTTCGAAATCGGGTGTCGCCGGATTTGCCACAATGGCATCGATTTCGGCACGGGCACTTTCGATGCCCCGATCGATGGCCGGCTGCCACTGGGTGTCGTCGATGAGCGAGAAAGGCGGTGTGCCATGCTCGGTGGCGAACGGTGAGAAGAATGGATTTTCTGCCTGCATAGCTATTGAGCTGCTTAATAAGGTTGCTGCGGCCACGACCGCGGCGCTTATTCTGTTCATTTTGTAGGTTGTTTGGTAATAATATACAAAAATACAAAAACCATGCCGAAAAAACAAATCACAGAATTGACTCTCTCACAGCGGCTTTGTCGCTAAATATTTTTTCGCTACTTTTGTGGAAAATACCGTCTGATCAAAATGAGAGCATTCTTTCTGTCTTTTATGTGCGCAGTATTATCTGCCGCAGCCACATCAACAGGCACACCAGGTGCAGATTGGCACGGAGCCCAATGGATAGGTGCCGGCCATGCAATGCCATTGTACCCCCAGTACTTATCTGTGTTCAACATCAACTGCACCATATCGGGAGACAGCGACAAGGCTGCTATTATCTTCGGAGCTAACGATATGCGCTTGGCCAAGCCCCACCTCAACCGATGGCATCTCCGACGCGGATACGGCGAATCATATGTAGCCGTGGAACTCGACTCGAAAGCGAATAAAGTGCGCCTCATACGTCGCGGATATACGCCCGCCGAGGACCTACCCACCATCCTCGCAGAAGCCGACTACATCCCGGACGGAAGCAAGCATAAGATCGACATACGGTGTAATATCGGCAATACCGACATATACATCGACGACCATAAAATCTTGTCGCGCAACATAAACCCATACTGCCGTGGCGGAAACAACGCCGACTTCAATGCGGCGCCCGTGCTCGCCGACCTGGCACTATGCTCCGATGGCAACCTTTCGGTCGAGAATCTGACTGTCAGCAATTTCCGTGCACCGGGAGCCACGCTTTTCAACATAGGCGAACTATCAGTAGCAGCCGGCGACACCACATTCATACAACCCGACATAGTGGCTCAGCCCTTGCTCAGGACCGCTATCCGAGTGAAATCCCCGATAAAAAAAGCATCGCTCAAAGCTACCGCACGCGGCATCTACAATGCGAAAATAAACGGTCGCCCCGTTTCTGCTGATTACTTCGCCCCGGGAGCATCGCAGTACAACCGCACCCACTTCTACGACACCATCGATATAACAGAATTTCTACACCCGGGCCTCAACGACTTCGAAGTCCAACTCTCCGAGGGGTGGTGGTGCGGTCAGGCCACATACAGCAGCGAATTCTGGAATTTCTACGGCGACCGACCGTCGTTCCTGTCCGACATAGTACTCGAATATACCGACGGCACCACAGAAACCATACCATCGCTGGCATCAGAGTGGGAGTGCAGCACCGATGGCCCTATGCTCGCCGGCTCATTCTTCCATGGCGAGGTTCTCGATGCGCAGAAAGAATCTGCTGCCAAGTCGTGGCATCCGGCGGTCCAAATACCTCTGGATGGCACAATACCAGGCAAGAGCAACGGCGTGTGGCCCATGCCCGACGATTATTCCGATTGGAGCATTGTGCCCGCCTACGGCCCCGCCGTCACGGCAGTCGATACCCTGCAGGCCATCTCCGTCACCGAGATTTCGCCGAATGTCTATATCTACGACATGGGCCAGAACTTCGCAGGAGTCCCTTTGCTCACCTTACGCTCCACTCACCCAGGCACTGAAGTGAACATGCGCTTTGCCGAAGTCTTATACCCCGATACAGAGAAATACGATGGCAACCGTGGTGAGATGATGATGGAGAATATCCGGTCGGCCATGGCACAGGACATATACATAACCCGAGGAGATTCTCTGGAAATCTTTTCGCCACGCAGCACATTCCATGGCTATCGCTATGTCGAGATATCCGGTATCGACCGGCCGCTCCCGCTCTCCGATGTAAAAGGTGTGGCTCTCAGCTCCATACCTCGATTCACGGCAAGCTTCGAATGTTCCGACAGCGCTGTCAACCGCCTATGGAAAAATATACTGTGGTCGACACGCAGCAACTTCATATCCATACCCACAGACTGCCCACAGCGAAACGAACGAATGGGATGGTCGGGCGACATCGGGGTATTCGCAGCCTCGGCAAACTATCTGGCCGACGCCGACCTATTTCTACGACGTCACATGCAGGCGATGCGCGACTGTCAGCGGCCCGACGGACGCTTCCCCGACATAGCTCCTACGGGCTTCGGATTCGGAGGACTGCTGTGGGGATCTGCCGGAATAGTGATTCCTTACGAATGTTTCCGGCACTATGCCGATACTACCATCTTGGCCGAGAACTACCCGGCAATGCAGAAATATATCGATTACACGGTCAACCGGTGCATAGACCCGGCGACCGGACTCCTCGTGCAATTCCGCCAATGGGGCGAACTCGGCGACTGGCTCAGCCCCGAAGATGGTCGCAACGATAAATCTCTTATATGGGAAGCATATCACATCAATAACCTGCGGATGATGGCTGAAAGCGCCCGCGCACTTGGGCACCACGACGATGCCGAAGCATACGAAACAATGAGGGCCAAACGCATGGAGCTCTTCCGCAAGGTATATATCGACCCGGATTCGCACAAAACCCGTTTCTCGGCCTATGTTCCCGACAAAGAGGGCCGCGAAGTCGACACCCAGATTTCATATGTACTGCCTATAGCATTCGGAATCGTCGACCCCTCCGACAATCCTGAATTTGTCGACAACTTTCTTGCCACACTCCGCCGCACATCCACAGCCGACGACGGACGCCAGTGTCCACCCTACTCTCTCATGACAGGATTTATCGGTACCGCCCGCATCATGCACGCTCTCAGCATGTGCGGAGCTGCCGACGACGCATATTCCCTTCTCACATCGCACAACTACCCCTCGTGGCTATACCCGGTCGATCAGGGCGCAACCACCATCTGGGAGCGCTTGAACTCATACACTATCGCCGACGGCTTCGGCAACAATAACAGCATGAACTCATTCAACCACTATTCATTCGGAGCTGTAGCGCACTGGCTCATGAGCGTCTGCGGAGGCATTCGCACCCCCGACGATGCCAATGGATTCACAGAGTTCGTGCTCGAGCCGATAGTCGATCCAAGAGCCGACGGACTATCGCATGCCACAGCCCGCTACAAGTTGCCTCAAGGAACCATCGTAAGCTCATGGCAGAAAAAAAACGGAAAAGTTTGTTATACGTTTGAAGTACCCGAAGGCTGCAAGGCATCGCTGCGTCTGCCGGGCAAAAAACAAAAGACACTAAAATCAGGCAAGCACAAATTCACAATATGAAATCCGGATTCTTCCGCGTGGCTGCAGCCGCGCCACGCGTCACGGTGGCCGACACCGTTGCAAACACCGAACGCATCATCGACCTCGCAAGGCAGGCACATGCCGCCGGCGCCGACGCCATTGTTTTTCCCGAAATGAGCGTCACCGCCTATACTTGCGCCGACCTCTTCCATAACACCACCCTGCTCAACGGTGCCGAACGCGGCATAGCCGACATCTGCACCGCAAGCAAGGATATGCCGGGACTGCTCATACTTGTAGGGGCGCCATTGCAGCGCGACGGGGCTCTCTACAACGCTGCATATGCCATCTGCGAAGGCTCAATAGCAGCGACAGTAGAAAAGACATATGTACCGAACTACAACGAATTCTACGAGCGCCGCTGGTGGCAGCCATCGACCGAGTACGCTCACGGTTCGACCATTATCCGCCACAAGGGCGTAGAGCTTGGTGTGGAAATATGCGAGGACCTATGGGTGCCTATTCCCCCGAGCTGCAACTCTGCTTTGGCCGGAGCAAAGATAATATTCAACCTATCGGCAAGCCCCGATCTCATCGGCAAATACGCGTATCTGACCTCTCTGGTAAAACAGCAGTCGGCACGCTGCATGGCCGGATATGTCTATGCATCGGCCGGATTCGGCGAATCGAGCACCGACCTTGCATTCGATGCCAAACTACTGATAGCGGAAAACGGCACACTGTTGCAGCACAATGAGCGATGGCAGTCGGGGCCACAGCTCATTATGGCCGACATCGATCTTGAAGCAATCGCACGCGACCGCATGCACATGGGTACATTCTACGACTGCGCGCGCCGCAACAATACCATTGCCAACGTACTCCCGACAAATTCCGAAACATCGGAAGCTACATACTCCGATCTACTCCGCAACGTCGACCCGCATCCATTTGTGCCTTCGGTCGACTCCATGCTTAAAGAACGCTGCGAGGAAATCATAAACATACAGGTATCCGGCCTATGCCAGCGCCTCGATGCCACACGCTGCCGCTGTCTGGTGGTCGGAATCTCCGGTGGCCTCGACTCAACACTGGCCCTTCTGGTAGCCGTGCGTGCATTCGACCGCCTCGGACTCAACCGTAAAGGCATCGCAGGAGTCACCATGCCCGGTTTCGGCACCACCGGACGCACCCATGGCAATGCCGTGGCTCTGATGCAGGCACTCGGTGTCAACATGCGTGAGATTTCAATAGTGCCGGCCGTGAAGCAACACTTCGCCGATATCGGCCACGACCCGGAAGTGCAGGACGTGACATACGAAAACTGCCAGGCACGCGAGCGCACACAGATTCTCATGGACCTCGCAAACGAACTCGGTGGCATGGTGCTGGGAACCGGCGACCTCTCGGAGCTCGCCCTCGGATGGGCCACCTACAACGGCGACCAGATGTCGATGTACGGCGTGAATGCCGGCGTGCCTAAAACCCTGGTGCGTCACCTCACTGCCTATATTGCCAACGATACCGACGACGAGGCTATCCGCCGCCCGCTCCTCGACATCATCGACACCCCGATCAGTCCTGAGCTGATTCCGGCAGCCGCCGACGGCACAATCAAACAGAAGACCGAGGACCTCGTAGGACCATACGAGCTCCACGACTTCTTCCTGTACTATACCCTGCGCTACGGCTTCTCACCCGAACGCATACTCCTGCTTGCCAAGAAAGCTTTCGACGGCACATACACCACCGAGACAATCGAAAAATGGCTCAGCACATTCTGCCGCCGTTTCTTCGCCCAGCAGTTCAAGCGCTCGTGTATGCCCGACGGTCCCAAGGTGGGCAGTGTATGCCTTTCGCCAAGAGGCGACTGGCGCATGCCATCCGATGCATCGTCAGGACTATGGCTCGCATCCATCCCACGATAATACGATAGTACAACCATCGACAAGGCGCGCTTCCATGCCATCAGTGCATAGAAGCGCGCCATCTGCATCCAAACTTACTCAGCATCCGCAGCTACACAGCCAGCGGGCTGCCAAGTGCCCATAGCCTATCAGTTATCGCAACGACCGGGCGTGGGCAATTTACTAAAAACCTATATTAATCCACCGGCTTGATGGAGATGGCAAAACCACCACCCGGAGCCGATGCAAGTTTCAGCTTTGTTTTAGCATCCACTTTCTTTTTTGTTATGGTATATGCCTGAGGATTGGTCAGATAGTGAGCATCGGGGGCGTCGGCATATATAGTAGCCTCGTACTTACGGTTTTTGTCGAGAAAATCGAGTTTTAGTTCCGATTTATGTGCATCAGCCGAAATTCCGCCGACAAACCAGTCGTCGCTACCCTTGGCCTTGCGGGCGGCAGTGATATAGCGCGCCGGTTCGGCCTCGACATATATACTACGGTCCCAATCGACTGCCACATCCTTGATGAACTGGAACGCATCCATAAACCGATTATACACCTCGGGGACATCGGCAGCCATCTGGAGCGGGCTGTACATAGTCACGTAGAGAGCGAGCTGACGGCATATGGTGGTGTTGACATGACTCTTGTTGTCGGGATTGTTAAGGCTGAGATCATTCTCGAAGATACCCGGAGTATAGTCCATCGGGCCACCTTGAAGCCGTGTGAAGGGGAGCACACATGTGTGCGATGTACTGTTGCCGGCGAACGACTCGTACTCAGTGCCGCGGGCACTTTCATTGCCGATGAGATTGGGATATGTGCGGCACAGACCGGTCGGACGCACCGCCTCGTGGGCATTCACCATTATATGGTGCTTGGCTGCTTCGGTCACGGCGTAGAGATAGTGGTTGTTGAGCCACTGACCATAGTGGTGCTCTCCTCGTGGCAGAATATCGCCCACATAGCCGCTCTTCACTGAATTGTAGCCATATTTATCCATAAGTTCGTAGGCCTCCTTCATATGGCGCTCATAGTTGCGCACCGACGACGATGTCTCATGGTGCATCATCAGTCTCACTCCCTTGGAATGTGCATATGAGTTAAGTGAGTCTATATCAAAATCAGGATAAGGCGTCTTGAAGTCGAAAACATAGTCCTTCTTGTTGCCTGACCAGTCTTCCCAGCCAATGTTCCAGCCTTCCACAAGCACCTGGTCGAAACCGTGCTCGGCCGCAAAATCGATATATTTCATCACATTTGCGGTATTGGCCGGATGGACACCGTTCGGCTTCACGGTCGAATAGTCGAGACGGTCGAGTTTCACCGACGGCAGATCCCATGTATAGGCCCAGGGCTTGCCATGGCCTATCATCTCCCACCACACGCCGATATATTTCACAGGCTTTATCCACGATGTATCCTCGTACTTACATGGCTCATTAAGATTGAGTATAAGATTCGAAGCAAGCATATCGCGGGCGTCATCGCTCACCATCACAGTGCGCCAAGGCGACGTGCATGGCGACTGCAAATGGCCCTTATGGCCCTGGGCATCGGGCGTGAGCCACGACTCAAACACAAAATTCTTGTCGTCGAGATTGAGATGCATGCACGAATAGTCGACAAGGGCAGCCTCGTGGATATTGATGTAGAGGCCATCGTCGCTCTTGAGCTGCAGCGAGGTCTGCACACCGGTGGGCGAGAATTGCTCCTGCGACAGGTTCGATTCTACCTCGCGGGCATTGAGTGCCCTGATTTCCGACAGACGGCTTTCGGTATATTCATATTCCTGAGTATCGTAATCGCCGATAATCCACCATGCGGTCATATCGCCGGGCATGGCAAACTGGGTGTGTTCTTCCTTAATGGTGAAATAGTTGAGTTCGGCTTGCTGCGGAAACTCATAGCGGAAACCGACACCGTCGTCGTACACACGGAAGCGTATGTCGACACGACGGTTGCACGACGGCTGCGCCATGTGTGCCACCAGTTCACGGTAGTGATTGCGTATGTGGCTGTTCTCACCCCATACCGGCTCCCATGTCTCATCGAATTCCGAAGTCTCGGTCGACAACAGTTCGAATCCATCCATGAGGTCGTGAGCATTCACCAGCTCAAGGCCCAGACGCGAAGGCATTATCACATTTTTCTGCTTATACGTCACCGAATAACGCGCCACGCCGTCTTTGACATCGAAATCAGCCACCACATTGCCGTCGGGCGAACTCACCTGCACCGCCGCCGCACCGAACGAAATAGCCAGGGCCGCAGTCAATATCAGTTGATTCTTCATCACTTGGTCAATTTAACGATTTTACATCCATGGGCAGGAACAGATGCCTTGAGAACCGACACCTTTCCCTCATCGGCATGACGCCAAAGGTCGCGGGCATTCATTTCGCCGGAGATGCCGAGGTCCGACAGAGCCACTTCCATGGTCTGAGCTGCATCATTGCGGTTGAAAAGGCCCACCACATAGTCGCCGTTGCTCATCTGGCCATACCATATGCTGCTGCGGGCATCATTGAGAGCGTCCGAAAGCGGCTTGCCGACAAAGCGGTCGGCATTGAGGGCGAGCATCTCGTCGTTGGTGTAGAAATGCACATCGTTGCCGATGGTATTGGGCCAGTCGGCCACCGTCACAGGTCCGCCGGCCATAAGCTGGAGCGAGACCACTGTCTCTTTCTCGGCGTCGGTGCTGAATGTGTTCAGACGTATGAAATCGCCGTCGAGAATCATCTTTTCGCGGCCCGACACATGCGACCAGTATATGAATCCATCGAACATATTCATGCAATTGGGCCAAGTGGCATACGACTTGCCTTTATCGGCAGCAGAGCAATGCCACCATCCGCCATTTGCGGTGTCGGCAACAATACGGGCCATATTGCCGTAGAGACTTTCGACCTCGGCGTCGTTGTTGAGATGAGGCATCACAAGCGAGGTGAAGATGCCGTATTTCTTAGCCGACTCTGCTATATATGCCAGAGCACGTGCATACGATGCGCGGCCATAGCCATGACCGACTACACCGATATTGCGGTCCTTTCCATCCTCGTACCACGACAGGAAGTCCATGCGGATATAGTCGATTCCCAGTTCTGCATAGTGTTTGAAAAATCCGTCGATATACTCTCTGGCCCCGGGATACTCGGCCACAGCCCAGTTGAACCAAAGGTTGGAGGCTGCCGGATTCATTATTTCCGACTTGCCGTCGTAGTAAAGATCGCCGACAGTATATTCTGTTCCTTCGATTTTTGTCTCGCGGGGACAATGTATCCACAGCGGATTGTCGTACACACCCACCTTAAGTCCACGGGCCTTGCACTTTGCCACCAGATCCTTGAGCGACATCGAGCCATAGTGGGTCATATAGGTGGAGCCATCGTTGGCCAGCATCGGTATGAAACCGTCGGTGCACAACATGTCGTAGCCATGCGGCTTCAGTTCGGTAGCCACCCAGTCGATAATCTTGTCCCATTCCGACGCGGAAATATCCATATCGGAGTTTGCCACACCGTTCTGTTCCTGAAAGTAGCAGTACTCGTACACACTCCAGTAGAGCGGAGCCTTCCAAGTGTGGATCTCGCCCGGGTCGGGAAGCTCGGGAAGCTCATATGTGGGAGGATATTTCATCTTATAGTTATCGTCGTCGCATGCCGACAGCAAGCCGGCTCCCATGACGAAAGCAGTGGCCGCAAGGCCTATTTTGAGAGCGTTTTTCATAGTTTGCTTGTGCTTATGGTCCATTCGCTGAGGTTGAATGTAATTTTATATGTACCGGCTTCAGTCACTCGCCACTGGTCGTCGGGCGACGTTGTGTACACAAATCCGGGTTCCGACACGCCGGCCGCGGATACCGTCACGTTTCCATTGGCGGGGCGTAGAAAAGGTGCGCTGAAATCTTTCTCTATACATGCCTTGAAAGTACCTTCCTTGAGGCTGCCGGTCCAGGAGAACACATGGTCGGCCTCTTTGGTGAATACCTGGGCATCGTCGAGGCTCCACCCGCCGGGTGTACCGTCGCCTATCATATAGAGCACGTTTGTTTCGAGCGGAGCGGGCTTGCCCGATGCTTCAGCCACGGAAATGGTACATTTCTCGAGATCGAGGGTTATCTCATATTCACCGGCTTCGGTAACACGCCACTGATCGTCGGGGTCGGTTGTGTAGATAAATCCGGGAGCCGACACACCGGCTTTCGACACAGTCACATCATTGCTGGCCGGACGTATGAAGGGAGCACCGAAATCGAGCACAATGCAAGCCTTGAATGTACCTGTGGTCAGAGCGCCTCGCCATGAGAAAACATGGGCTTTACCCTCGACAGCACTGAATGCGCTGGCATCGTCGAGACTCCAACCGCCGGGTGTGGCATCTCCTATCATCCACACCTTGCTGGCTGCCATAAGCGGCGAATCTTCGGTATCACCGCCGGTGGTTGCCTCGACGGCTATGGTGCAGTGCTCGAGATCGAGCGTTATCTTATATTCACCAGCCTCGGTAACACGCCACTGGTCGTCGGGATCCTTGGTATAGATAAATCCGGACTCAGACACACCGGATTTCGACACTGTAACATTGCCGCTGGCCGGACGTATGAACGGAGCACCGAAGTCGCGGATTATACAAGCCTTGAACGTACCACCGACAAGGTTGCCCTGCCATGTGAACACATGAGCCTTACCTTCGACGGCGCTGAATGCGCTCGCATCGTCGAGGCTCCAGCCGCCGGGAGTGGCGTCGCCAATCATCCATACTTCGGTAGCTGTCATCAGAGGCGACTCCTCGGGCTCTTCAACGTCCGACAGGAATTCCACGGCAATGGTGTAGTTCTTAAGATCGAAAGTCACACGATAATTGGCCGTATAGGACACCTTCCACTTGTTGTCGGGATTAGCAACATACACAAAGTCATCGGCAGCGACACCATCTTTATTCACCTCCACATCGGCACTTGCCGGACGGATGAAGGGCACATCCCAGCTGCCAGGAGTCAGGCATGCCTTGAATTCACCACCGTCGGCGGAGCTGAGCGGGCCTTCATATACAAAGGTATAGTCTCCGGTCTTTGTCATCGCCGTAGGTGCGTCTATGTTCCAACCGCTTGGCATAGCCCCTCCCACGAGCCATACCTCGTTGGCTGAGATCGGCTCTTTTTCAGGTTCAGGAACACCACCTATATACTTCGACGACATTGTCCAGTTGCGGAGGTCGAACGACAATTCATAGGTACCGCTTTCGGACACGCGCCATTTTTCATCGGGATCGCCGGAATGCATCTGGAACGTGGCTGCATCGATTGTCTCTTTGCCGATGGGAGTCTGATCCTCGAGCGGACGGATGAAAGGAGCATCCCAGCTGCCGGTAATGAGACAAAGTTTGAGTTCACCGGCATTGAGGGAGCCGGTCCACTCGAATACCAGAGGGTCTGCATCGGTTGCAGTCAGAGCTGTAGGCGAGTCGATGCTCCACCCGCTCGGGGTCGCATCGCCCACCATATAGAGGGCAGATGCCTTTATCGGCAGATTTCCATCTATGACCACGAGGTCTTTCTCGTCCTCGCAACCGGCCAACGCCGTGGCAACCACTACGGCGGCTGCCATATATATCTGTTTAAATTTCATAGTATTATACATTTATCAGCTATTATATCCGGGATTCTGCACAAGATCCACATTTGCATCGAGAATCGGACGCATTATCGGGAAAATCTCATAGTGACGGTCGGCGTCGGGAGCTTTATCCCACCAACGGCCTGAACAGAATACGCCGAAGCGGATCAGGTCGATACGACGGCGACCTTCAGCAAAGAATTCACGGCCCCACTCGTCGAGCATTTCTTTCTCGTTAAGCTCCACCTTCCCTTCGGGCTGGTAGAGAACATCCTGAAGATTCTCAACAGGATAATTGCGTTTGCGCACACTGTTGAGCAGCGCGGCAGCTTCGCCCTTGCGGCCCGAGCGCAGCTTGCATTCGGCAAGTGCATATATGACTTCCGGCAGACGGATTTCGGTGAAATCACTTTCCATCTGGTGCGCATCGGCATCGGAATAGAAGGGATATTTGGCAAAGTGCCATCCGGAATTATGGTCGCCGTTGGGAAGCGAACTGTTCTTGTCGGTAGGCCATTTTTCGGGAGCCAGACTTTGGAACTTGCCTACGGCGTCGCGGATGTAAAGGTCGTAGGGACTCTCCGGGGCACGCACACGCTTGGTGGCGCCATTATCGTCGATATACTCGAGGTATCCATAAATAAACATACCCTCGCGCCGGCTGTCGCCGAGATTGCGGTAGAGCTTCATGCGCTCATCGCCGGGATACTTGCGGAAGTTCTGCACAGGCATGCCCAGAGTATAGGTATAGAGCTCGCCATTGAGGTCATAGCTCGGCGAAGCGGCATATTTGCAGTTATGGTCGCCGGCCTTGCACTTGGCATCGCCGAAATAGTAGCGGGCACGGGCGGGCACTGTCCAACAGTAAGTGTCGCCCTGATAGTGCCAGTAGGTATAACCCTGATCGGCGGGAAAACCGAAAATCACTTCATCGGAAGTATCATTGTTCCAGTCGAAGGCTTCGTCCCAGCGGTCGGCAACGGCATAGGGGCCGTACACGCCGTCGAGAATATCCTGAGCCACTTTGGCACAATCGTTGTAGCGGTCCTCGCCCACATACACCTCGGCATTGAGGTAGAGACGCACCAGCAGCGCGGCAGCACCGGCCTTTGTCCACTGGCCCTGTATGTTTGCCTGGGTGCCAAGCCCCGGCTTCTGGGCGAGCAGTTCGATGCAATCCTTCAGCTCCGACTCGATAAACTCAAATACTATTTCAGGGTCGACCTGACCTACAGAGTTTAGCGACATATCATTGAAACTGACCGAAAGAGGCACATTGCGGAAGGCATCGAGCAGACGAAGGTAGAACCAAGCGCGGAGAGCTCGGCACTGGGCTGCAAGATTGTCGAATTCGTCCTGCGAGAAGCCAAACTTTTCGGCACCGAGTTTCTGCATGTCCTCTATCACATAATTGCACTGGCCGATTCCCTGGAAGCAACCGTTCCATTCGGTCTGGGCATCGCCGCCGTCCTCCACATTCCACTGGTGATAGTGGAGCTTGCGCCATTTGCCGCCGTCGTCCCACCAGCCGTCGCGGGTCGGGGTGATGAGCTGGTCGGCTGTCAGTTCGTTGAGCACATGACGGCTCTGTATGCTCCAGAATGCATGCTCGAACGGGCGGAAGACCGCACGGATCACATCGTTCTTGGTATTGTAGTAGTTCTGCGAGCCAACCTGGTCGTAGAGAGTCTCGTCGAGATTGGTACACGCACCGGCGGCGAGGGCTATTGCACCGGCTGCCACCATATATTTAAATGAATTTAGTTTCATAGCTTTGACTTCAAGTATTTTTCGGGCAATCATCAGAAATCGAGCTGTACGCCCAGTATGAACTGCCGTGTGGAGGGGAAGTATGTGCGCGATCCCTGCGCACCGGGCTCAAGACCGTTCACCTGATAGTTGGATGGATCTACACCGCTGAACTTGGTGATGGTGAACACGTTTTTCATCGTGCCGTAGAAGCGTAGCTTGTCGATGAAGCGGCACTGCGGCAGATTGAGCGTGTATCCGAGGGTAAACTGGTCGAGCTTGAAGTAGTCGCCGCGCTCGAGGAAATAGTCGGTCACGGCATGCGATGATGTAGGACTGATATCGAAGTTCTTGCCATATGCTTTCTTGAGCACATTGCCAGTGAACTTGCGCGTGCCATAATAGAAATCGTGGATATTGAAGATGTCGAATCCGAATGCACCACGGAAGAACAGACTGAGGTCGAAATTGCGGTAGCGGAAATTATGGGTGCTCGAGAGTGTGAATTTCGGCATACCGTTGCCCACTTTCACGCGATCGGCCTCCGAAGCCTGCGAAGCGTTGATTATATCGCCATCCTTATCGTATACAAGCCATTCGCCGTCCTTGTTGATGCCGGCATAGCGCCACATGAAGAAGTTACCCACCGACTCGCCCTTTTCTATACGCTGAAGATTATAGAAGGGATAGGGATCTTCGGTGCCGCACACGCTGTAATAGTCCTGACCGACATACTGTGAATTGCTGAAATCCACGAATTTATTGGTCATCGTAGTGCCTATTACATTGAAATTGTAGTCAAACTCCTTGGTCTGCACTGCATTGAAGCTGAGGTCGAACTCAAAGCCGGTGTTCTTCATCGTACCCACATTCACGAATGTCTCGTCGTGAAGATAAGGAGGCACCGACACCTTGTAGTTACCTAAAAGGTCCTTTGTAGTGCGGTTGAAATAGTTGAGAGAACCATAGAAGCGGCTGTTGAACATCGAGAAGTCGATACCCACGTTCCAGTTCTTGCCCTTTTCCCAGCTCAGGTCGGGATTCACGTTCTTGCCGGGACCCCATACCTGTATGAACTTTCCATTGTACAGGTAGTAGCCGAAACCACTCATGGTGCTGAGCGATTGATAGCTGCCGAAATCCTGATTTCCGGTCTCACCGTAGTCGGCACGCACTTTAAGGTCGTTGAGCCATCCGCGAGTACCTTCCATAAATTCTTCCTGGCTTATACGCCAACCGGCCGACACAGCAGGGAAATTACCCCACTTATGGTTCGCGCCGAATTTCGAGGAGCCTTCGTGGCGCAGCGATGCTGTGACAAGGTATTTGCCATCCCAGTCGTAGCTCACACGGCCGAAGAACGATATGAGCTTGGCATCGTTCTTGTAGCTGCTCATGCACACTTCGCCTTCATCTTTGGCAAAATCGCCGGAGCCGAGGTTATCAGCATGCAAGCCATCGTTGGGAAAATCCTTGTTGTACGCCGAGAAACCTTCGTACTGCGAGTACTGATAGCTATAACCTACCATGGCCTTGATATTGTTCTTACCGAGACGGGCGGTGAAATTTGTGATCCATTCGAGAATATACTGGCGCTCCTTGGAATAGCTACGGCTGGCCTCGCCCTCGCGGCCGTCGTTGATTGAACGGGTGCTTGTGGACGGACGGAAGTAGGTGTTGTTGTTGTCGTACTGATGATCGGCAAACATCACCTGTGTATTGAGCGTATATGGGCAGTCATCGCCTTTCCAGAAAAGAGGAAGCAGATTCAGACGTGCGGTGGCATCCCAGTCGAGAAGTTTAGTATCGCCGTGGTCGGTCTCAAGACGCTGCGATTCAACCGGGTTATAGCCCACTACCTGACCCTGGAAATTATAGTAGCGTGTAGGATTCTCGGGGTCCATGAGCGGTGTGGTCGGATTAGCCTCGATAGCATTGCGGTACACGCTCCAGTCGGCCTGGTCGCGGTATATGATACGCGGGGCAAGATTTACAGTGAAATTAAAGAGACCGCCCTTGGTGGTGTGCGACACTGCCGCACGACCGCCGTACTCCTCGCGGCGCGATCTCAGGTCGATGCCCTGATGGTCGCGGTAGTCCACACTCACACGGTAATTACTGCGGTCGTTGCCGCCGCTGAGACTGAGAGTGTGGTGATGTGCGAAGCCTGTGCGACTCACACCGTCGAGCCAGTCGTAGTTTCCACCGAGATCGACACCATTATCGCCCCAGCCAAGACGTACGTCGCGGTATTCCTGCGCATTCATCATGTCGAGTTCTTTCTTGATAACATCCCAGGCAAAAGTTCCCGAATAGGAAGTGTGCACGGCTCCGTCCTTGGTGCCTTTCTTGGTAGTGACCAGAATCACACCATTGGAACCGCGGGTACCGTAGATAGCCGAAGCGGCACCGTCCTTGAGCACATCGAACGAAGCTATATCATTTGCATTAAGGTTTGTGAGATTGCCGCCGGGCACACCATCAATCACAATCAGCGGGCCAAGACCGGCCGAACGCGACGACACGCCACGGATCTGTATGCTGGCCTGATTGTTAGGATCGGCAGCGCCGGTATTGGTAATTGATACACCGGGGACCTTGCCCTGAATCATCATCGACGGGTCGAGCGAGCTCACCGACAGAAAGTCCTTCTCGCCGACATGCGATATTGCCGATGTAAGTTCTTTTTTGTCCATGGTGCCGTAGCCGATCACCACAACTTCGTTGAGCAGTTCGTTGTCGGGATTAAGTTCCACCGTAATGTTCGAACGGCCCTGCAGGGCAACCTCGCGCGTTTCAAAACTTATATACGACACCACTATAGTGGCCTTGGGGTCGACACCCTTTATAGCAAAGGCGCCATCGATGTCGGTGGCGGCAGCCAACTTGGTGCCCTTCACAATTACCGACGCTCCAATAAGGGGCTCGCCGGTGCCGGCTTCCACCACTGTGCCCGTAAGCTGGATAGTCTGGGCCGCGGCACTAAGAGGCAGACCGGCGACCAAAAACAGCAACAGCAGCGCAGCAAATGTGTGCAATGTTGTTTTCATTGGGTAGATTTTAAAATGGATATATGGTTGGTTTAAATTCAAGGTTCGGATCATGCTCCCACAGGACCATGGACAAGGCAAAATTAAGCACTTTTTCGCGCCGACAACAGGTGCAATATCTTTTTTAAGATAGTTAAAACAGCATACATGTGATATACTGATAGTTACCCGATTTTAACACATCGTTTTTTAAGGTCGATAAAAGGTCGTAATGAATCAAATGCGACCCCTCTCTGCGCCAGTTTTCCGCAATAAAAACAGGAGCCGGACATTTTACCGACTCCTTTCAAAGCATGAGAGCACACTCCCCGCACAGCGGAGATTGCTCCAAATTTTATATGATTTTTTCTACGGTTTCGGTATCGACATCACAGCCGCATCAAACGAATTTTTATCTATGGCTGCACGCGATTTTACTTTTGCCTTATATACATACACAGTATTCACCGAAAGGCACAGGTACTGCGCGATGTCGGCAGTGCCGGTGATACCAAGACGCATCAAGGCAAATACACGGGCCTCGGTAGGCAGTTTATCACCGCTCAGACTTATGCCCTCCCCGGGGCGCATGAGCTTATTGAATTCATCGATGAAATTAGGAAAAAGCTTAAGAAACGCACTGTCGAACGATGCATACATACGGGCCTGTTCGCGGCGCACACCCATATCCGACAAAATCGAACTCAGCTCGCCATACTGCTTCCCCTTGAGTTTCAGCAATGCGCGGCGCGTCTTTTCTTCAACCTCATTCACAAAGTCGGAATTGCTGTAGAGCGATTGTATTATATATTGGTCCTTGATTTCGGTAGCCTCCCGCAGACGCGTGTTCAGATCGGCAAGAGCCACATTCGACTCCTCGAGGGCCTCGGTCTTCTCGCGGATTTCACGATGGCTCTCGGTGAGACTCTCATTGCGCTTCTTGAGTTTGAAGAAAAGGAAGAACATTGCGGCCAGCATCGCTGCAAAGATAGCCGATGCTACGACCAAAATCATACGCTGCTCGGTGAGGCGTGTATGCCTCGCGTTCTCGATCAGAGGCATTATACTGTTGATCTCCAACTTTCGCAGACGGCTGTTATAGGCATTGGCATCGGCGGCAGCAACATGCAGATAGCGTCCGGAACGCTCCAAAGCCCCTTTTTCATACATCAAAGTGGCAAGGTCCTTGGCCGCGGTAGTCTCGCGCGTATTCGAGCGGATGTCGTGTATCGCCGAAAGAGCAAGAAAGAACATCGCCGAATCGGGTTTGCCAAGATCCATATACGACCGTCCTATCGTCGAATAATTGATAGCTTTCTGATGATTATCGGGATTAAACCGCTCTATTATATCTTTACAGTGAGTTATAGTCTGCTCGAGCGAATACGACTCCAGACGCCCAAGTTCGAGCAGAGCCTCAGCATACCGGTAGTCGGTGCTGTCGGCATTGTCGAGCACTTTGCGGTAGTACTTACGCCGCTCGCCGACATAAGCGGAATATAGGTCGGGGGCACCGTAGGCAAACGACTCCATATTCTGGTTCAGCTTTGCCACAAGCATATAGTAATCAACCCGTTCACTCTCGGGCAACACCGATGCATCCACACGCTTGGCCACATTCACGGCCTCATGGAAAAATCCCGTCACAGCAAAATATCCCATAAGGCTACACCGCGCCTGCATCACCCTAAGGGTATCGGCCATAGCCTCGGCAACCGATTCCATTCGCCGGGCATACACATAAGCCGAATCCGATTGATAGAAGCGGTACTCCTCGAAAAGCTCATGGCACGCATCAAAACGCGCGGCATCTGTCGCTGCCATGGCATACCGGCTGCGCAGCCTGTCGATGAACGCCTCCTTCGGATTCACATATTCCACTTGTGCATGGTCTATTTCCGAATCGAGCACCCGAAGTATAGAGTCGATACCGCTACCACGTGCGGCAGCCACTGCCGGCAGCAGCGACAGAAGCAGAACAAAAATCGACATATATACGGCCCACGGCTTCATATTGCAAACTTAGCGAAAAAAAACGAGAACTCAAAAAATGCGCTGCGGGGCAGTCTCACGATTGCCCCGCAGCTTCTAAACCTTAAAAATCTAATCCTATGAAAAAACTAATTCAATACTTTACTTCTTTCTGCTGTTGCTGATAGGTATACGCAAAAAGAGACCCTTTTGTTGCACCTCAGAGGCTTTCAAAGCCCTTTTTTATTACTCTTTTGCATTTACCACGCAAATTTTACCTATATTTGCATTATGTCGTATTTCTCCGTCACAATACTCGGATGCGGATCGGCAACGCCGACTCTGCGTCACAACCCAAGCGCCCAGCTACTGCGCTACCGCCAGCACTCGATGCTCATCGACTGCGGCGAAGGCACACAGCTGCAGATGCGCCGTTTCGGCTGCTCGTTTTCTAAAATAACAGATGTATTCCTGTCGCATCTACATGGCGACCACTTCCTCGGATTGCCGGGGTTGCTGTCGACAATGGCTCTCCACGACATCGGCGGACGAGTGACCATACACACGTTTGCCGAAGGCGCCGAACTTATCGACAAAGTTCTGTCGCTTGTTTGCCGCGAACGGTCCTATCAGCTCGATTTCAACATCATCGACCCGGCTAATCCCGGAATCGTATACTCCGACTCCCAACTCGAAGTCGAGGCATTTCCCCTCTACCACCGGGTGCCGTGTGTAGGATACATCTTCCGCGAAAAGCCAAAAAAACGTCACATCAACGGCGAAGCGGCAAAGTATTTCGGTGTGCCTCACTACGCCATGGAAAGCCTGCGCGATGGCGCTGACCTCGTGCTTCCCGATGGCCGGGTGATAGAAAACTCGCGTCTCACCACCGACCCCGACCCGGTCATGAGCTATGCTTACTGCTCCGACACTGCATTCGATCCTCGTGTGGCAGAAGCGGTGAAAGGCGTACACACCATATACCACGAAGCGACCTACGGCGACGACATGGCCATAAAGGCCAAGCCTCGGGGACACTCTACCGCACGACAGGCCGCACGCATTGCCGCAATGGCCGAGGCGTCGCGACTAATCATCGGACACTATTCAAAGACTGTGGAAGACACAAGCGTACTTGTACAACAAGCCACTGAAGTATTCCCCTCAGTCACAGCCGCAAACGAAGGACTTGTCATAGAATTATGAATTATTGAATGATGAATTATGAATTGGTCACGGAAGACTGTAATCCATAATTCATTAATCCATAGTCCATAATTAAGAATCCATAATTCACTAATTCAAAATTCATAATTAGTAAAAAAGTGCTCGACGACGATTACTACATGGGCCTCGCCCTGGCAGAAGCCCGCGCAGCCGCCGATGAAGGAGAAATTCCGGTAGGCGCCATTGTCGTGGCGTCAGGACGCGTCATTGGCCGAGGCCACAATCAGACCGAACGCCTCAGCGATGTCACCGCCCATGCCGAAATGCTCGCCATAACCTCGGCCGCCAACAGCCTCGGAGGCAAATATCTGCCCGGAGCCACACTCTATGTCACCGTCGAGCCATGCCCCATGTGTGCCGGTGCCATCGGGTGGAGCCAGCTTGGACGCATCGTCATTGGTGCCCCCGACACAAAGCGCGGCTACACCACCCTGCTCCGTCCCGGAACGACACCATTCCATCCTCGGGCAGAAGTCAGAACAGGCGTCCGACAAGCCGAATGCGCCGAATTGATGCAATCATTTTTCCGCAACAAACGAAAATGCACTACTTCCTCATAGCCGGCGAACCATCCGGCGATCTTCACGGATCCTATCTGGTCGAAGCGCTCAAACGACTCGATCCCGATGCCATATTCACATTTCTCGGGGGCGACATGATGGCCCGCGCCGCTGGCTGCAAGCCGGTGATACACTACAACCGGATGGCATTCATGGGCTTCAGCGAAGTGCTCCGCAATCTCAGCACCATATCGGCCAACTTCTCGGCCGCCAAACAGGCTATCGAACTGGCTTCGCCCGACTGCCTCATACTCATCGACTATCCGTCGTTCAACCTCAAGATGGCCGCATTTGCACACAAACTCTCCATACCGGTCTACTACTATATATCCCCGAAAATCTGGGCTTGGAAAAAATGGCGTGTACGCGACATCCGGCGCAATGTCCGGATGGTTTTCTCCATCCTGCCTTTCGAACCCGAATTTTACCGCCGGCACAAAGCAGAGGCAGTGTATGTGGGCAATCCATCTGTCGCCGAGGTCGATGCACAACTTGCCCAAGCTGCCACACGCCAGGAATTCCTCGCGGCCAACAACCTTCCCGACCGGCCTCTGGTGGCGCTCATGCCCGGAAGCCGCCGCAACGAGATTCTCAACAACCTCGCCATTATGCAAGCGGCCATGGCCAGATTCCCCGACGTCCAGCCCGTCATTATAGGCGCCCCCGGAACTCCCGACAGCCTCTATGCCGCATCCGGAGCCGGCTCCATACCCGTGCTCAGGGCATCCCACGCCACTGCCATACTGGCGCATTGCACGGCAGCCCTGGTAACATCCGGCACCGCCACACTCGAAACAGCCCTCGCTGCCGTCCCCCAGGTGGTGCTATATCGTGCCAACGGCTCTAAAATATCCTACAATATAATGAGTGCAATCCTCGATATAAAGTACGTGTCGCTCCCAAATCTCATTGTCGGACGCCAGATCATCCCCGAACTCCTGCTGCACAATTGCACCCCGGACACAGCCGCCGAAGCACTCACCCCACTCCTCGACCCCGGCTCTGCCGCACGCAAAGCCCAACTCGAAGGATACGCCGACATGCGACGCACACTCGGCACCGCCGACGCAGCAGCCAACACCGCCCGTGCCATCATCAAACTCCAATCGCTTCGACCCAAAATGCCCTAACGTATTTTAACGGCTTATAACTTATCGTTCAAAACATTGACACCATAAAACGCGTTCTCTCTCTTGCACCATGGCACCGTGAGCAAGTGGTACAGAAACGATTTAAAGAAATTTTTCCATAATTTTTTCTCAACTCGCACACAACTCCGATTTTTTTGCTACCTTTGCACTCGGTAAACAAGGGCAACGCCCCATAGGCCGACCCCGCATAACTACGAACATAACACAACTTAATCCAATATTTTTTCAAGCAAACTACAATGAGCAAGATTGAAGAAATCAAAAAGGCCCGTATCGCCGGCATCAAAGCCGACCTCGTGAAATACGGCATCGACGGCACAACCGAAGTAGTCTACAACCCCACCTACGAAGAACTCTTCGAACAGGAAACCCTTCCCACCCTCGAAGGCTTCGAAAAAGGTGCCGTTACCGAACTCGGCGCTGTCGACGTGATGACCGGTGTATATACCGGCCGTTCGCCCAAAGACAAATTCATTGTCCTCGACGAAAAATCCAAAGACACCGTATGGTGGACAACTCCCGAATATCCCAACGACAACAAGCAGGCCAGCGAAGAAGCTTGGACCGCTTGCAAGGATCTCGCTGTTAAAGAACTCTCCAACAAGAAGCTCTACGTTGTCGACGGCTTCTGCGGCGCCAACAAGGACACCCGCATGGCTGTGCGCTTCATCATGGAAGTGGCATGGCAGGCTCACTTCGTGACCAACATGTTCATCCGCCCCACCGCTGAAGAACTCGAAGACTTCACCCCCGACTTCATCGTTTACAACGCTTCCAAGGCTAAACTCACCAACTACAAGGAACTCGGCCTCAACAGCGAAACAGCCGTTGTGTTCAACATCACCTCGCGCGAGCAGGTTATCATCAACACATGGTACGGTGGCGAAATGAAGAAAGGTATGTTCTCGATGATGAACTACTTCCTTCCCCTCAAGGGCATCGCTTCCATGCACTGCTCGGCCAACACCGACATGAACGGCGAAAACACCGCCATCTTCTTCGGTCTCTCCGGCACAGGTAAGACCACCCTCTCCACCGACCCCAAGCGTCTCCTCATCGGCGACGACGAACACGGCTGGGACGACAACGGCGTATTCAACTTCGAAGGTGGCTGCTACGCTAAGGTTATCAACCTCGACAAAGAAAGCGAACCCGACATCTACAACGCTATCCGCCGCAACGCTCTCCTCGAGAACGTTACTGTAGACGCTGAAGGCAAGATCGACTTCGCCGACAAGAGCGTGACCGAAAACACCCGCGTAAGCTACCCCATCGACTTCATCGAAAAGATCGTTAAGCCCATCAGCCACGGTCCCGCCGCTAAGAATGTTATCTTCCTTAGCGCCGACGCATTCGGTGTGCTTCCTCCCGTAAGCATCCTCACCCCCGAGCAGACCAAGTACTACTTCCTCAGCGGCTTCACCGCTAAGCTCGCCGGTACAGAACGCGGCATCACCGAGCCTACCCCCACCTTCTCGGCTTGCTTCGGCCAGGCATTCCTCGAACTCCACCCTACCAAGTATGCTGAAGAACTCGTTAAGCGCATGCAGCAGTCGGGTGCCAAGGCATACCTCGTGAACACCGGCTGGAACGGCACCGGCAAGCGTATCTCCATCAAGGATACCCGCGGCATCATCGACGCTATCCTCGACGGCGCTATCCTCACCGCCCCCACCAAGAAGCTCCCCATCTTCGACTTCGAGATTCCTACCGAACTCCCCGGCGTAGATCCCAAGATCCTCGATCCCCGCGACACCTACGCTAACGCCGAAGAATGGACTGTTAAGGCTAAAGACCTCGCAGAACGTTTCATCAAGAACTTCAAGAAGTACGAAAACAACGAAGCCGGCAAGGCTCTCGTTGCAGCAGGTCCCCAGCTCTAATACGACCCAACTGTCATAACTTCATAGAAAACGCCTGTCAGCACTATGCCGACAGGCGTTTTTTATTCAAAAGAACCGAAAAGTTGCCGGATATTCCAATGTTAGAATTCAATCGAAAAGTTGCCGGAGGCAACGCAACAATGAGAAAACCCCGGATGCAATCCAGGACTCCTGACATGTCCGGCACACATGAGCCTAGGCGAGGCTACATCATGGCCTCGCCTAGGCTCATGCATTATATCGAGTCGAGATTAAGCACAGACTGGAGTATATCGACAGCTTGCGACACTGTTGGAACCTTGGCTATGGCAAAACTCCGTCGACCGTTGCGCTCACGTATCTGAACCCTTGCCGGATTGGCCTGCAGATAATTGAGCAGACGTCCGAACATCGGACTCTGGTAATATGCCTTATTCGAGTCATCGACAAAGAACAGAAGCATAGAACCTTGCTTCAACACCACCTTCTCGATGCCCAGTTTACGGGCCACACGCCGCAAAGCCGGTACCTTGAGAAGCTCGCGGGCAACATCGGGTATACGGCCGAATCTATCTTCCAGACGCGACTCGAAAGCCTTGAGATCGGCAGGACGCTCTATGCTGTCGAGCTCCTGATAGAGAGCAATACGTTCGCTCTCCTGAGGCACATAAAGCGCCGGCAACAGCAGCTCAAGGTCGCTCTCTATCACACAGTCGGCCACAAAATCCTCGCCTTCGGCGGTATCTGCGGCTGCATCTTTTATATCCGGGAATTCCTCGGTACGCAACTCAGTCACAGCCTCGCGGAGCACTTTCTGATATGTCTCATATCCCAGATCAGCTATAAAACCGCTCTGCTCGGCTCCGAGAAGATTGCCTGCGCCACGGATGTCGAGGTCCTGCATGGCAATATGTATACCAGAACCAAGGTCGGAGAAACTTTCGATAGCCTGCAAGCGCCGTCTGGCATCCGACGAAAGTGTCTTCTCATACGGAACCATCAGATAGCAGAATGCTTTGCGCGAGGAGCGCCCCACTCGCCCGCGCAACTGGTGCAGCTCGCTCAGACCAAAATTCTGTGCATTGTTTATTATTATGGTATTGACATTCGGCATGTCGATGCCACTCTCTATAATGGTGGTGGCAAGAAGTATATCGTAGTCGTGAGCAGTAAAATCGTTGATTGCCTTCTCGAGTTTCTCCGGCGGCATCTGCCCATGCGCCACTATCGTGCGGGCATCGGGTACGAGCCGCTTGATCATTGCCTCAAGGTCGTATAAACCCTCTATGCGGTGATTTACGAAAAAAACCTGTCCACCACGTGCAAGCTCGAAATTGATTGCCTCGGCCACGGTCTCATCCGACAGCACATCGACCGACGTGATAATCGGGTAGCGGTTGGGCGGCGGAGTAGCGATTGTCGAGAGGTCGCGGGCACCCATAAGAGAGAACTGGAGCGTACGGGGAATAGGAGTCGCACTCATGGTAAGAGTGTCGATATTCACCTTCATCTGCTTCAGTTTTTCCTTTACGGCGACACCGAATTTCTGCTCCTCATCTATCACAAGCAAACCGAGGTCCTTGAATTTCACACCCTTGCCTATGAGTTTATGAGTGCCGATGATAATATCTATCTTTCCGGCCTCGAGGTCGGAAAGTATAGCCTTCACATCCTTCGCCGAGCGTGCCCTCGAAAGGTATTCAACCCTCACGGGGAATTCCTCAAGACGATGCTTGAACGTGTGGTAATGCTGGTAGGCCAACACAGTCGTAGGCACAAGCACCGCCACCTGTTTACCATCGGTAGCTGCCTTGAAAGCGGCGCGGATAGCAATTTCCGTCTTGCCGAATCCCACATCGCCGCATATCAGACGGTCCATCGGGCGATCGCTCTCCATATCCGCCTTAACGGCCTGTGTTGCAGTGAGCTGATCGGGAGTATCCTCGTAGATAAACGACGCCTCAAGTTCGTTCTGCATATATGTGTCGGGAGAATATGCAAAACCCTTCTGGTCGCGTCGGGCCGCATAGAGCTTTATCAGATCGCGGGCAATATCCTTGAGCTTGTTTTTGGTCTTGCTCTTCATCTTCTCCCACTGCCCGGATCCGATGCGGTTTATCTTCGGCGGAACACCTTCTTTACCACGATATTTGGCAAGCTTATGCAGCGAGTGAATCGACACAAACAGTATGTCGTTGTTCTGATACACCAGCTTTATCACTTCCTGCATACGGCCATTTATGTTAGTCCTCAGTAGCCCTGCGAACTTACCCACACCATGGTCGATATGCACTATATAATCGCCCGGCTCGATGGCTCCGAGTTCCTTGAGCGACAATGCAAGCTTACCCGACCGCGCCCGCTCGCTCTTGAGTGTATACTTGTGGAAGCGGTCGAAAATCTGATGATCAGTAAACATGCACACCTTAGCCTCATGGTCTACAAATCCTTCGTGCAGCGTACCCTCGATACCCTCGAAATCAATCTTGTCGCCACGGTCGGCAAAAATAGCCCTAAGTCGTTCGAACTGCTTGGCATTGTCCGACAATATGCAAAGCCGGTAACCCTCGCCAAGAAAACGGCTGAACGAGTCAGCAATAAGGTCGAAATTCTTGTGATATATACCCTGCGGCGAACAACTGAAATCAAGTTTAGCCACAGCTGCAGCATCGGGCACAGTGGCGGCTGCCGTAAACTCCAACCGGCGGAAGCCCTGCAGCTTGGTTGCAAACTCATCGGCATCTACCAATGTAGCCGGAGCCTCGGCGTCACCCTCTTCGGTGAGCAACGTGAATGCCGATATTTCGGTCGAAGCCACCGCACGCAAGCGCTCGAGTGTATAGTTCTCATTGCGCATGGCCACAAGAGTCTTGGGCCCGACAAAATGCAGCAGCGACAGCATACCCGTGCCACCGCTCACATCGGCGGTCACAGCCACCGAATCCAGCTTTTTCTCCGACAGCTGGGTCTCTATATTGAACGAACGTATCGAATCAATCTCATCGCCGAAGAAATCGAGACGCACCGGCAGTTCCTCGCTATAGCCGAAGATATCGAAAATCGAACCACGCACAGCAAATTGGCCCGGTTCGAAAACATAGTCGACTTCTTTGAAGCCCTTCTCCTTAAGCCATTTCTCGAGTTCCACCATATCGACAGCCGATCCCTTGGAAATTTGACGGGTGGCAGTATCGAGAGCCTCGCGCGAAGCCACACCCTCGGCCAAGGCCTCCGGATAGGTGACAAGAAACCGGAGACCTCCCGCTTTTATACGGTTGAGAGCCTCGGTGCGCAGTATCCGGTTGGGAGCATCGGCCTGTCCATACTTTATGTCGCGTTTAAAGCCCGACGGCATCATAGCCACAGCATCCTCACCGGCCAGACGGCAAAGATCGAAATATAGGTAGCCGGCATCATCGAGCGAATCGCCAACCACAACGATAGGCGACCCATCGGCCGGAGCAGGAAGCGCACACAGCATCAAGGCTGCCGACGAACCGGCAGCCCCAGTGACTTGAGAATGCTTTTTTGAGGCCAGATTGGCCAAGGCCTTGCGCCGCGCGCTACCCGGCAACGAGGCGCTGATTTCCTTAAGTGTCATAAGCTGTGCAAAGTTAGTGATTTTTAGCCAATGCACAGCCAGCTACCAATAGGTAAACGTCAATAGCTACAGCACCATTGATCTTGAGGCATCAGCTGGCAATTACCTTATGTTCAATTCCTGCACGGCCGACTTATATGTGGAGTCGCCGTCGGCCTCGACACATAGTGTGATGCCACTCCATAGCCTTGCCGGATCAAATCCGAAATAATCGGGGTCGTAGCGGAATGTATACTCTCCGGTCTGAATGACCGGTCCGGACAGTATCACCACTCTCGGCCGCACATCGGCATGGTCGGCCGATGCCACACTGCGGGTGGAATCGGTAAAAACAGGTTCGACCGTAAACTCATCGCCCGGACGCGATGCGGTAATCTTGATATGGCTGTCGGGATTGTACGTCAGCATCTCGCCATTAATCTTTGCCGACAAATACTGCATTTTCTTTCCGTGCGACTCGCGGTAGCGTGCTCGCGTCATCTCTGCCATCTCCTCATCCTGATACCAGAACATATCGTGAGGGTCCGAACTCTCGCTACCGTCCTCTCGCCAGCGCGACAGGTATACACCGCCATCCGGCCGCGGGTCGGCCAAGGCTTTGGCTATGAAGCGTGCTATATATCGCTGGGTAGGCCCGCCAAGATCAAAGTGACCCTTACCGGCGTCGCACAGGAAAGATATGCGGCTGTCGGGATACATCATTCTGAACGCCAATGCCGGACGCACGCGGGCTTCCCACCATTCATACTCTCCCTCAATCATAAGTCCGGGTATATGGTCTATATTGCGGGTTCGCCCCCACTCTATATTCTCGCGCCCATAGCCGCACAGATTGGTGCGCGGAGCATCGCCGTGGTACGATATTATACACAGAGTCCGGTCGGGATTCCATGCCGCGAAATTCCACGGGAAAGTAGCCTGAGCCGAATGCCCGAAAGGTATCACCGGCGCAGTGGCGATTTCAGGATGCTCCGTACCGGCGGCGAAAGCGTTCATAATAGAGTCGAAACGCACCTGGCAACCCTTGCTGACATCCCAGTTCTGCGAGCCGCCCTGCACAAACGCCATGGCAACGCCGAGGCTATCCATAGCCGAGCAGAACAACTCGCTCCGGAACAGCACTTCCTCGGTCATATTCTGGTGGCAATAGAGCACCGCTTTGACATCGCGCGCACCACGTGGCAGCCTCAGCATTGCTCTCCGGCCATCCTCACCCACCACATAGTCGAAAGTCACACTCCGCAGCATTGTCGTGCCACAGATGATAAATAGAAACGCAATTAGAATTCTTGACAGCTTCATGAATTTCAGTCTATATTTCATCTATTATACGATTCAATACAGACATCCACCTTATCGAGCGGTCAGAATAATCAGCATCCCGAACAGACACAACCCCGACAGCACGCCGGGGCAGTCCAATGCTTATTTTCGCACGGACCAGGCCGGAAGTTCGCCGGCAAGACCTTTGCGCTGTATCTCAACAAAATCCGGATCGGCAGGCCGCACATCCTTATAATATATAAGGGTCGCTTTTTCCTTTAGCAGACGGTCCTGCAGATCGCCGACAGGCACTGTCTGCACACTGCATCCTTTGTCGATGGCAATCGCTGCGGCAGCTCCTGCAGCCTGACCCATAGCCATCCAGCATGGCTCCATACGCAGTGTCGAGAATCCGATATGCGACCCGCTGACAGGCACTGGCAACAGCAGATTCTCCACCTCTCGCGGCACTATCACACCATAAGGCACCGTATATACTGCCGTGGGATAGCTGATGAAGCCGTCGAGGTGCGCACGGCCACTCTCGCGCTTGCGGGCCGCATGCGAGTCGAGGGCATAGTGGCTTGCAGTGATGCTGGTGGAGTGCACCGGTGGCCGCCCACCTTCTGTCTCCGGAAGAGCATCCTTGGAGGTAAAGAAGTACATGCCTTCGAAGCGTCGGCCCTCGCGCACATACACCTGCCGTGGGAAATTGCCATTGTCGGCATATTCCCCGGCGGAAAGGCCCCAACGCGATATTTCACGTCGGAACTGCTCGGGCAGCGTCGAGTCGGTGGCCGCAAACCAGAACAGACCGAGGGTATAGTCGCGCAGACGCCGGGCGAAGCGGTCGCGCCATTCCCACGACGAGGTGGGCCATGGCCAGTTTTCCTCCGGCAGGTCGGTGGATATAAACGCGCCATGCTGATTATTGGCATCTGTCTTGCCGTTTGGCTCGGTGTTGATGGTCACAAGTTTCTCTATGCCCCAGCTGTCGCCGGGTATGCTCGTGCCCGTTCCACCTTCGAGCAGGCGTCGGCGGTTGGCTTCCATCATCTCCGGTGTAACGGTTTTCATATGCCGCCATGTATTGCGGCCGGTCCACACATCATCGGCAAGCGATTCATATTCGCTCCGGTCATAGCTTTCAGGACGGTAGAACGGCACCATCCGGGCCGTATCGCGGGTAAGACAAAGACGGTAATTATAGGCCTGGATAGCATTGTCGGCATCGCCGGTAGAACCCTCGGCAGGAGTAGATTTCCAGTATTCATAGGTGCGTCCGGCTCCGGGCTCGCCAAATTCCGCAGCCGATTCGCGCCCTATGCGGAAAGGCACACCCGCAGCCGCTCCAAGGTCGCCCTCGTAGGTTGCGTCGATGAATATCGCACCATCGTAGTGTTCGTCCTCACCGGTCACGCGATTTACCACACGGATACTTTCCACACGACGGCCGTCGGTCGACATCGCGATATCACCTGTCGAGAAATTGAACTGTCGCATAGGTCGCACATCTATGCGGTCGCCTTCGGCGGCAATCATGTCACCAAATATTTTCTCGGCTACCGATGGCTCGAAGTGAAAGCCACCGCTGCAATCGCGCACCTGCGGCGAATCGGCGCCGTACACATCTGTATAATATCGGAGAATAGCATCGGTAAACTCCGAAAAAAGGCCCGTGGTGGCACCCCTGGTGGCAATATCGGTAGCCCCAAGACCATTGGCAGGCAGACCACCGATATGGTCTGTCCGCTCAAGGATTACCGACTTCTTGCCCATGCGGGCTGCCTCGATGGCGGCCATGATGCCGCCGGGATTACCTCCGACAATGACAAGGTCGTAGGTTTCGGCCGTAACCATGAGAGCTCCCATGGCCAACGCCAGTATGCTTGCTTGTAATCGTTTCATAGGATTCCACAAAGTTAGGCAAAAACCGATAATTTTCCGTACCTTTGCAACCGGAAAAAAAGAACGTATATGAACCCTACCTTCGATATGGTGGCCAAAACTTTCCAGGGACTGGAGGAAGTGCTGGCCGAAGAGCTCCGTGGCCTCGGGGCCGAAAATGTGATGCCCGGCAAACGCATGGTGAGCTTCACCGGCGATAAAGCCATGATGTACAAGGCCAATATGTGCTGCCGCACAGCCCTGCGCATTCTTAAACCGATCTATACATTCCGCGCCACCGACCCCGATAGCCTCTATGAGGCCGTCAAGGGCTTCGACTGGGGTTCGCTGCTCAATGAGGACAAGACATTCGCCATCGACACCACGGTGTACAGCGACGAATTCCGCAATTCGCAGTTTGTCACCTACAGGGTGAAGGATGCTATCGTCGACTGGTTCCGCGATCACAACGACGACGGCCGTCGACCCGGCGTCCGCATCGAGGGTGCCGACATAATGCTCAACGTACACATATCGGGCCGCGATGTCACCCTGTCGCTTGACTCTTCGGGCGAATCGCTCCACAAGCGCGGATGGCGCAAAGCTCAGACCGAAGCTCCCATCAACGAGGTGCTCGCAGCCGGCATGATTCTAATGAGCGGCTGGCGAGGCGAAACTCCATTTGTCGACCCCATGTGCGGTTCGGGAACGTTCGTTATCGAGGCTGCTTTGATTGCCGCAGGAATAGCACCCGGCATATACCGCAAGAGCTTCGCGTTCGAGACATGGCCCGATTTCGACCCCGAGTTGCTCGAGGAAATATACAACGACGACTCCGCCGAACGCGAGGTAACCGTACCCATCGTTGCCGCCGACATACAGCGCCGAGCCATCGAAATATCGATGGAGAACGCCAAGAGTGCAGGTGTGGACCGTTACATCACATTCGAGAAAAAACCGATCGAGGACTGGACTCAGGCACCGTCGCCCGCCGGTGTGCTTATCACCAATCCCCCCTACGGCAAGCGCATATCGGCCGACGACATGAATGGCCTCTATGGAACCATCGGCACCAAACTCAAGCACGTATTCCAGGGATATCACGCTTGGATCATCGGATATCAGGACGAGTACTTCCATGAAATCGGTCTCGCGCCATCGCAGAAAATCGCCCTCAATAACGGCGGCCTCGACTGTGAACTCCGTGAGTATGTGATTTTCGAAGGCACAAAACGCAATTTCCGTGTCGCCGGAGGCCGTATCAAAGATGAAGATCGCCCGGCACGCAAAGCGGCTCCAAAAGGACGCAAGGATGGCGAACGACGCCCCTTCGACCGCAAACCGCGCACCGACGACCGCAAACCTTTCGACCGCAAACCACGCACCGACGACCGTCGCCCTGCCGACCGCAAGCCATTCGACCGTAAACCGCGTACAGACGCCGAAGCTCCCGAAAAGAAAGAGCGCCGTCCACTCGACCTCAACCGCCTCGGTCGCACTCCGTCGATCTCGGCTGATAAGGAAATCGTGGTGAACCGCCCCGCTTGGCGTGCACGCAAGAAAAAAGATCAATAATCTGTACCCGCTATTCCCAATACATATCCCATATATAATTCATAATTCACAATTCATATAAAGAGAAGATGAATGTACTTTTGCTCGGCAGCGGCGGCCGTGAGTGCGCCCTCGCCTGGAAACTTAGCCAAAGCCCGCTGATGGGCAAATTCTTCATTGCTCCCGGAAACGCTGGAACATCGGCCTACGGCACAAACCTCGACATCAAGCCTACCGATTTCCCCGCTGTAGCCAAGGCAATCGCCGAAAACGATATCGACCTCGTAATAGCCGGCAACGAAGACCCTCTCGTGCTCGGTCTGCGCGAATTTCTCGCCTCATGCCCCGATCCTAAGGTTGCATCCGTGCTGATGCTCGGTCCCGGCAAAGCAGGTGCGGCACTCGAGGGCTCCAAAGACTTCGCCAAGGGCTTCATGGCTCGTCATGGCATCCCTACCGCCCGCTATTTCACTGTCACAGCCGACAATGTGGAGCAAGGCGACCAATTCCTCGAAAGCCTTAGCGCTCCCTACGTGCTCAAAGCCGACGGCCTCGCCGCAGGAAAAGGTGTGCTCATTGTCCCCACCCTCGAAGAAGCCAAAGCCGATCTGCGCACCATGCTTGCAGGTCAGTTCGGCCAGGCATCGGCCACAGTAGTGATCGAGGAATTCCTTTCGGGCATCGAATGCTCGGTATTCGTACTCACCGACGGCGCCGGCAACTACATGATTCTTCCCGAAGCCAAGGACTATAAGCGTATCGGCGAAGGCGACACAGGCCTCAACACCGGCGGCATGGGAGCCGTCAGCCCGGTACCCTTCTGCACCCCGGCTTTCATGGAGAAAATCCGCACCCGCATAGTGGAGCCTACCGTCAAAGGTCTCCAGGAAGAAGGCATCGATTACCGCGGATTCATATTCCTCGGCCTGATCGACTGCGCCGGAGAGCCCTATGTGATTGAATACAACGTGCGCATGGGCGACCCCGAAACAGAAGTCGTGATGCCCCGCATCGCATCCGACCTTCTTCCCGTTGCACTCGCGGCTGCAAAAGGCGACCTCGCAGGCCAGACGCTCGACACCGATCCGCGCACAGCGGTCACCGTCATGGCCGTATCTGGCGGATACCCCGGCGACTACGCCAAGGGACTGCCCATATCGGGCAATCTCACTCCCGAAAAGTCGATAGTGTTCCACGCCGGAACAAAAGCTACTCCCGACACTGTCACTGCCGGTGGTCGCGTACTCGCCGTCACATCCTACGGCGACAGCATAGCATCTGCGGTAGCACAGTCCTACGCTTCGCTGGCCGACATCCACTTCGACGGCATGTACTTCCGCCGCGACATAGGCCAGGACCTGCAGAAACTCTGACATGCCATCCATCAAGGCAGCATTAGTCACACGTATACTCCATAGCAAGGGCACAGCACTATCAATGGTGCTGTTGTCGCTTGCCGGTTTCATCGTGTCCTACTGCAGCGGCAGCGTCATGAGTATCACAGGCGACAAAGGCACCGTTTTCCCATCGGCCAACGAATGGTTTTCGGCCGGGTTGCCCGATTTCGCCGCTGCGATCGCATCCTTCGGCCTGTCGCTGTTCCTCATGGTGTCGGTCTGCAAGATTTTCAACGTCCTGCGCTCCCTCACATGGCTGCATGTGGCATTTTTCAGCCTCATGCAAGCCGCCACTCCCGGTCTCGCTGTTCAATTCTACACCGGCAGTATGCTCCTGCCTGTGGTATTGGTCGGCATACTGCTTCTGCTCGGCACCTACCGCGAGCCTCGGGCCACACGGCAGATATTCCTTATATTCTTCCTTCTGTCGCTTGCAGCCACCACTCAATATTGCTACGCCGTCTATGCCATAGTTTTCTTCATGGGATGCGCGCAGATGCAGATATTCAACGGCCGCACCATCACCGCAGCATTGCTCGGCATCATATCGCCATGGTGGATACTGCTCGGCTTCGGACTCATATCGCCGGCCGACATCCATCTGCCGTCTTTCACAAGCATTTTCAGTGCCATCGGTTCAGGATCCACATTGCTGCTACTTATCGCAGTAGGCATCAGTGCCTTCATCATGGTGCTCGCGCTTATCCTCAATGTGTTCCGCACAATAGCCTACAACGCCCGGGCCCGAGCCGTCAACGGCGTTTTCACCGTCCTGTCGCTTGTCACTCTTGTGGCTTGCGCAGCCGACTACCGCAATCTCATTTCCTATATACCCCTCCTCAATTTCTGCGCCGCCCTGCAGGCTGCACACTACTTCGCCACCCATAGGGCCGAAAAGTCGTGCATAGCCATATTGCTGGTCATGGCCGCTTACATAGCTCTCTACATATGTCAAAGAGTAATCTGAACATCATCGTCGAGGCCAACGTGCCTTTTGTGCGTGGTCTGCTCGACCCCTACGTTTCCGTGCGCTACCTCAAACCCGAGGAAATAACTCCGGCTGAAGTAAAAAATACCGATGCCATGATCATCCGCACACGCACACGGTGCGACGAAGGTCTCCTCGTGCGATCCAAATGCAAACTGATAGCCACCGCAACAATCGGCACCGACCACATCAACCTCGACTACTGCCGGCGCATTGGTGTAACAGTGGTAAATGCCCCCGGATGCAATGCCGCAGCTGTGGCTCAGTATGTCATGGCATCGCTCGTTCAGGTGGTCAACCGACCTCTCGGCGACCTCACAATAGCCATAATCGGGCTCGGACACGTCGGATCGATCGTAGAGAACTGGGCACGCGGATTCGACATGAAAGTACTCCGCTACGACCCACCGCGCCAACGCGAGGAAGGCGGCGACGACTGGGCCGATCTCGACACCATTGCACGTCAGGCCGACATCATCACATTCCACACACCGCTCACTCGCGAAGGCGACGACAAGACCTTCCATATGGTCGACGAAGCATTCCTGCGCACTCTGCGCCGCGCTCCCATAATGGTGAACACCGCACGTGGTGAAATATTCGACACTGAGGCTGTAATTGCCGCTAAAGACGCCGGACTCATAGGACCATTGGTGGTCGACTGCTGGGAATCGGAACCCCGCATCGACACCGACCTTCTCGCCCGTTGCGCTGTCGCAACCCCACATATCGCCGGCTACTCCCGCGAAGGAAAAATCCGTGCCTCTCAGACAGTCCTCGATGCCGTCACAACATTCTACATGCTGCCGCGCGTAACCATCGATGCTCCCATTCCGGCGGCACCTCCGCGCACCGTAACCATCGACGCGCTCCTCGACAGCTTCGATCCCATGCCACTGACCGAAGCCTTGAAAGCATCCCCCGACACCTTCGAAGCCCAGCGCAACACCTACCCCCTCCGCCACGAGCTCTAATCCCCACACAAAAAAGACCGCGTAAGCGGTCATCACAATAGTATGCCATAGCAGCGGGCCGCGCGAGCGGTCCGCTGCTATGGTATACACAAACGCCGACCAACACCATCATCATCGGAAAAAGCCCCCACTCCCAAATATGAGGCACCGAAACGACGCGTCCATCGGATCTGCAAAGATTTTTCTCAACAACTATTGACTTTTATCAATTCTTGTTGTATATTTGCAGCATCAAAAAATCAAACTATGAAAAACACGACCATTGCCCGCAACTCCGAATTCATTTCCATATGCCTCGAAATAATACGTCGCGACACAGCATCTGGCATCAGACCTTCGATCACAGCCGTACTCAACGAAGCCATTCATCGGCATCCACGCTGCCACTACGCGAGCTATGAACACACCTCGCGCATGCTACACCTCATTGAGCGAAAGGGCATTGATTCAATCCCCCGCAAACTTCAGCGGCTAAAATGGCAAGAGATCAGCAATCAAGTGAAGGAAGCCATGGATGGGCCTCGAAAGCTCCCCTTCGACAAAGCCCTGACCTTTGTACTCGGCTTCCGACGTCCATCACGATTCTACTTCGACACAGCGCACGCCCTGCGCATCATCAGGCCACATATACACTTCCGCCTCTGCGCAAACTAAATTGCATTTTATCAATCACAACTACTATAATTACCGAAATGATTATCGCACTATCAATATCGCGTATCGCCGACAGCATATACGCACGTTCCGCTCTCGACGCCACCATCAAAGGCACCGACATCCCCGCAGCACTCACACGCGACAGAGCCGAAGCGCTCCACCGTGTCATATCCGACGTTGCAGCAGAAACCATTGCGACACTTGGTCCGTCGGTCCTATCCACCGACCTGTCCGACAGCGATATAATAACCATCGACTACGCCATCAGCCATGCCGACGCGGCAGTAGCATGCCTTCGCACAAATATCGAGACAGCCATCGTATGCGCCACACTCGCCCGCATCACCGCAGCAGCAGATCTACCGCTTGCCCAGTGGTATGCATCCCTCGCCCGTATAGCCGACACATCTCTCCCCGGCCGCATCGCCCGCTGCTGACTCAAGCTAAAGCAGGTCGACAGCAAATGAGAATCCCGACCCCGGCGGCACGAGATTCAGATGCCCCCCTCGGAGACGTCCGTTGAAAACATCGGCAGTATCATCGATCCGCATTTCAGATATCCCGAAATGCCCGTGGGCGCCATTGGCTACATAGCGATCATAAAAACGGGCGCACAGATGCCCCATGGTCATGCGCAGATTCATTTCCACCACAGGCACAAATGGCGCATCCGCATCGTCGACCGCCATCATGTCGATGCCCAGCGGCCCACAGTACGCATCGCCTATCATATCTTCGAGAATAGCGGGAAGAGCCTTGGCAACCGCATCGAATTGTTTTTCGCCCGCTTTCTCGCAAATCATGGCACGAAGTTCGGGCTCGGGAGCAAGAATATTGCCGGTATACACCCCGAGCCCGGCAGTGTCGAACACCGACAGTCCGGCCGGCAGACACCTACCATGGTCCATCTTGAAAAGCATGGCAAAATCGAGCGTCTTCCTATAGTGCGGCTCGGCCATGATAGAACCTTGACGTCGTATCATCCCTTCGACCATGGTCCGCTGAGCCTCGAAAGTGGCAGCTTCGACTGCTACCATGCCACGCCCCGACGAAGACCACGGCTGCTTGACGATGGCCCGCGGATATCGATCAAGGAATGACTTCAGTTCGTCGGCAGCCACGATTTCCCTCGCAGGAAGCCCGATACCGGTAGCCTCATGCAGCCGCCGTGCTATCTCCGATGCCGTCCGGCGATGCGAAAGACGCCGCATCGCATCCAGACATTTATCATCGGGAAGCACGCTGTCGGCAAAACCAAGCCGACGGAACACCGTCCGCGAAGCCTTCGACCATCCCCACGGAGCAGGACGATATTTCTCCACACAGTAATCGAACACATCGATATCCATGCCGAAGAGGTCTTTAATGCCATCGAGCCACGCCGCATTTATACCCGAAGCAACAAAGCGGTCGCCATCGGCGCCGAACCACAGCGGCAGAGCCTCGCCGCTACGGCGCAACCGCACGGCGGCCGGCGGCGCGGTGTAGCGCTCGAGGTCGCGGGCCAGTGCAAGATCGTTTTCCGGGAAAAAAAGATGCAGGTCAGACATATGTCACATCCCACAGAAAAAGCGGCCCGGCAGGCATCGAGGTACCGGCGGCACATCGGTCCTTGCGGTCGAGAATGGCAAGCACGCCCTCGGGCGCAATCTTTCCCCGGCCTACATCGACCAGCGTGCCCACAACTGCGCGCACCATATTACGCAGAAAGCGGTCGGCCACAATTTCGAAATACCAGCGGCCGTCGCCCTCAGGCACCCACACAGCCCGACGCAGATCGCATATGTTGGTCTTCACATCGGTATGCAACTTGGAGAACGAAGTGAAATCCCGCCGTCCGACAATAAGCTCGGCGCCCCGGTTCATGGCATCGAAGTCGAGAGTCGGGGGCGCCTGCCACGACAGATCGCCAGTGAAGGGATTCTTCACCGTATGCACGAAGTAACGGTAGGTGCGCTCGGTAGCATCGAAGCGCGCATGCGCATCGGGCGCAACCGGCTCGAACGAGAAAATAGCTATATCACGGCCACACAGACTGTTGAGCGAACGCAAGAATGTACCTTCGCGCGGGTCGAAATCATCGGGGAAGTCTACGTGTGCCACCATCATGCGGGCATTCACACCCGCATCGGTCCGACCGGCTCCGGTCACAGCCACCGCCCGACGCATCAAGGTGCCCAGCGAGTCCTCTATGACACCCTGCACAGTCACCGCTCCAGGCTGCACCTGCCAGCCATGGAAAGGCGCACCACGGTAGGCCAGCCGCATGAACCATCTCATTTCTCGAGGTATGTATAGCCGAAAAGACCCGAACGGTATGTGCTTATGAAGTCACGGCCCTCCTCGGGGGTGATAGTACCGGCCTTCATCGAAGCCGTCACCCATGTTTCGAGATTTCGCACAAGCTTCTTGGGGTTGTACTGCACATAGTCGAGCACCTCATCCACAGTCTCGCCCTCTATGATCTGGTCGATTTCATAGCGGTCCTTAAACACACTCACATGCACCGCGTTGGTATCGCCGAAGAGATTGTGCATATCGCCCAAAATCTCCTGATAGGCACCTACAAGGAACACCGCAAGGTAGTATGGCTCGCCGGGCTTCAGCGGATGCACCGGCAGTGCCGACGATGTGCCCTGCGCCGATATGAAATTGGCAATCTTGCCGTCGGAGTCGCAGGTTATATCCTGAATGGTGCAGGTGCGTGTCGGCTTCTCGTCGAGCCGAGATATTGGCACTATGGGGAAGAGCTGATCGATGGCCCAGCTGTCGGGCAGCGACTGGAATAGCGAGAAATTGCAGAAATACTTGTCGGGAATCATTTTCGAAATCTTCCGCAAGTCCTCGGGCACATGCTTCATGCCACCGGCAATCTCACCCACCTCGCGCGCTATGCTCCAGAACAGCTTCTCGATCTGTGCGCGAGTGCGCAAATCGAGCAAACCGAGGCTGAACAGGTCGAGAGCCTCCTCGCGTATCTGCAACGCATCGTGCCAGCTCTCGAACAGACGGGCGCCGTCGAGGCGGTCCCATATGTCGTAAAGTTCGCGGGCGAGCTCATGGTCGTCCGCACCTATCTCCTGCGAATCCTTCCATACAGGCAACTGGGTTGTCTCGAGCACCTCGAAAATCAGTATCGAATGGTGGGCCGTGAGCGAGCGGCCGCTCTCATTGATTATGTTCGGCTGCTTGAGTCCGTTCTTCGTACACGCATCCACCACCGCGCTCACCGCGTCGTTGGCATATTCCTGTATCGAATAGTTCATCGAACTCTCGCTCGAAGAGCTGCGGGTTCCGTCGTAGTCCACGCCAAGACCGCCGCCTATGTCGATGAAATCGATATCGAAACCAAGCTTCGACAGCTGCACATAGAACTGCGTGGCTTCGCGGAGCGCATTCTTCACCACCCGTATCTTATTTATCTGGCTTCCGATATGGAAATGTATCAGTTTGAGACAGTCCTTCATGTCGCGGCGCTCAAGTATATCGATAGCTTCAAGAAGTTCCGACGAATTGAGACCGAACTTGCTCTGGTCGCCACCACTCTCGCTCCATTTGCCCGAGCCAGTGCTCGACAACTTGATGCGTATGCCCACATTAGGCCGCACCTTCAGCCGCTTCGATATATCGGCGATCATACGCAGCTCATTGAGCTTCTCCACCACCAGATATATGCGGCGTCCCATCTTCTGGGCAAGGAGCGCCAGCTCGATATAAGACTCATCCTTATACCCATTGCAGATTATAAGGGCATTCTCGGCGATATTTGTGGCAAGCACAGCATGCAGCTCCGGCTTCGAACCGGCCTCAAGGCCGATATTGAACTTCTTGCCGTAGCTCACTATCTCCTCCACCACCGGACGCATCTGATTCACCTTTATCGGATAGATCGAATAGCTCTGCCCCTTATAGTCGTACTGCTCGGCAGCCTGACGGAAGCAGTTAGATATTTTCTCGATGCGATTATCCAGAATATCGGGAAAACGAAGCAGCACAGGAGTGCCGATGTCGCGCACCTGAAGCTCGTCGATCACCTCCTTGAGGTCGACAGAAGCGTAGCCGGCACGTGGTGTCACCACCATGTGCCCGCGCTCATTGACAGAAAAATAGTTTCGGCCCCAGCCGGGAATATTGTACAGCTCCTCGCTGTCTTCGATGCGCCACTTTCTCATGTGCCGTGTATGCTTGTGTGTATGTGTTTTATTCAGCTCCGCTTCCGGAGCCATATGATTCAACGGTATATTTCAGTGCAAATATACGCAGAATATTCCATGAAAAAAACATCGGCCACCATCCAAACGAAAGTACACCTCTCCGCACCCAACTTTACACCCCCTTATTCCTCTCCATATCTGTATGGCGGAAAATCGGGCCGCTCTCCTTTCCGTATTCCATAAGTATCGTAGAAAATATAGTTATACAACTGCTGTATCTCCGCCGGAATAACGCTATGGGAAAAATCTTTATCTACAAGAATTGTATCATTCTCAACCATTATGACAACGTGTGGATCGCCGGCAACACGGTCCCCGTAGTAGAATGGCACCGTCGCAGGATTGAGAGCGCCTATAAGTTTGCGTATGTTGTCGACATCTCTCGATGGAAATAACAGAGATCTCGAATAGGCCGCCGATTCTCCGCACTGCCCGCTGCAATAGAACTTTATACTGTCGCTCTCCACCTTTGCAACCCAGGTTGTGGCATATGCAGGATTGCTGTAACATATCTCCACTTCAGGGCTTGGCTGCGCGGCCCAGGATTGTATTTTCCCGTTCATGTCGATTTCCGGCTGCGAGGCCGTACGGCTGCACGATATGAACGCAAGCGCAATGGCAACCTTAACGATAGTTTTAATATCTATAACCATAGTGTTCTAAATCTTCAGATATCAGGGTTCGCATATAATCGTCGAGAGTCTTCAATGCTATCGGTATAGGCAGGTCTTCTCTAAATCCACAATATAGCATTTTATTGGCACCATCGACACTCAGCCTTGTAGCAGGCATACCACTTACAGCTTCATAATCATACAAATAGAATTCAGTAGAATCCATGGGCAATGCCTGAACCAACTGTTGGAGATTACGCCTCTGCCAATCCTCAAGACACTTGCGTTCCAGCTCAACCGAATCACCTTCGCAAACATAAATTAGAAATACCGAATCGCCAACTACGCTTAGATGCAAATGATCATCATGCCTATAGCAATCCAATTTCACATTCAATGGCGCCAAAGAATCACAATCATGCCGGGCGCAATCCTCGCCTTGCCTTGGACCGCCGCAACCAAATAGACAAGCGACCATCAGCATGATTAGTAGCCTGAATGAATCAATAATAGCTCTTACGCAGTGGTAATTCATGTTCTTTCCGTATATGGTTTTCAGTTGGCTCATCGCCTTCGTTATACTTAATGATTAGCAGCCACCCCACGGGGCGTCCGCAGGACGCCGATTACCCGCCACGGCTGCAGATGACGCAGATTGGGGGCTTTCACCGCAGACCATTGCCGATAGTTTTTGGCGGCATGACGCCCGGCTCGCTCTGTTGCCGGCGGCTCATCCGCTCCACATACGCCTTGCTTTTTCGAATTGAAGTCAAAGGCTTCTGCCTCATGTTCGAAAGAGACTGCAGCCCATCATCATAGAACCAATCGAGCACTATAGAATCAGGATATACATCTAAATACCAACGCGCATATAGAGGATCCACATGACCCGTTTGAGTCCATGTATTTGGATTCAGCAAAGTCGAATCCTTCGATATCTTCAAAAGATTAGACTGCCGGGCAATACTGTCGCTATCAACATAAAATATCGGAATCCCATCGATTTGCTCCACAAAACAGATGCCGGCCTCGATTGACTTCAACAAGCTTAAATCCTTTGAGCGTTCCGACTCGCCAAGAGCGATTTCCACCGGCACGAAGTCGGAATTGACACGTGGTTTCCCGAATATCACACTAATCCGATACTCTCCATATGGCTTATGCTTGATCGCGGGAATGATTGTTGAAAATAGCGCTTCGCGCAAAGCCGCATGCGTCACTGTGCCCACCGGAGCATATACACTGTCCAATACCACCGGATACTCCCCGATTTTCTCATCATCAGAGTCATACGCCCGTTGCATTGACTCACAGAGAGCCGATGTCGCCCATAATATCGTAGCCACACATAAGGCCATTCTAATCAACCATTTCATGATTCTTATCGATTATCTCTCTGATTACACACCTTGCGATTGCTTATTTCTACTTTTTGAAAATCTCAGCTCCAATCAGGCAATGTGTCAGTGATAGCCTCTGAGATAGTCTGGTCATCATGACCATCATCCTGCGCCTCAGCAGCTAAGCTAAACACAAACACAAAAAGAATAGCCAAAATCATTTTATAAATATTTTTTGCTCTATATACAATGCTATTTTATTCCATACTTCGGAAGGTCTCGCTCACCATATAGCCCCAGATTGCTATTCGTTGATTTCCACTATCCACAGAAAACACTCTCAGATACATGTCGTCATCATATTTTGACAATCGATCGATTTTCCAGAAAGTTGCATAGACTACGCATTCCTTGTCTTTTAATAATTCTGTTGCTTTGTCATAAGGAAGATTATCATATAAGGCCTCGCTATCAAGGGTTCCAATCTCTCGATTATATCCGTCCTTTTTGCAAGACCAATAATGTTCATCTCTGCCATTCCATAGAACTTCAGCTGAAAAATATTCGGGGACACCATATTTTTGTCTAAGCTCGGCATCGTTCATTCCATTTAGTCCAAGTGCCTGCCATGGAATATAATCGGAATCATGAGGAGGAATACTATCCGACCATTTAGTCCCAGGATTCCAGCTGTCAGGCTGCAGGTGGATTATTTGATCTCTGAATGCATCAGGATCAAACCATGAGTCTTTAGAAAGTAGATTTAGACCCTGTATTCCCCATATAGGAAGCAACGTGCTGTCGCATTGCAAATAGTACATTTTTAATCTGATATTTTTCCTGAAATGTGGAATTGCCCATTGATATTCAAGCACTGTACGAACTGTATCTTTAAAATAAGCATTTGCAATACATGGATTTATATTTTCATAAATTCTGAAAGCATCGCTCGCATAGTCTATCTCAGGCCAACAGTTTTTAAACTTTATCGCATCGATCTCTATAGGAGATCCATACAATTTCGTTATATCTTCCGGAGACTTTCTCTTCACTTCAAATGCCGGATAGGGCATACCAGTAATATCGTAATGGGCTCGATCCAAAGTATCGCACCAATTTATACCGGGTCGCCAAACCTCTTCATATTCATTACCTCTGCACCCACATACTGTCAGAAGCAGTCCTGCAACTATAGCTGTATACAATCTATTCATTTAAATAAATTCTTCTTTATTTCACTATTGTTAAAATTTATAAGTATGTATAGGCTGTGCTGGCAATGACATTTCCCTCAGGAGCCGCAGAGCGCGTCTGCACCAGGCGGTCCAGGACATCGTAGTAGGTGGAGATTAATACCATAGTACTTGATTGATTACTATTCTTGTGGTGGGGATGTTTTGTTGTAGTTTTTTGTATAGGACGTGCCGTCGGAGTTGTAGAATTTCCATATTCCAACACGTTCTCCGCCATTCTCGATTTCTTCTCCTAAATTTATCCATTTTTCCTGTAGTGTACGGAAATTTTCGGACCAGTCCATAGTCTCATTTCTAATCACTTTCCAGCCTTCGGCCTTGAGTTGGCCATCTTCATAGTATTCTTTATAGTAGGCTTGGTAAGAAAAACGGTCGATGGGAAAATCGCGATTAAATGTAAGATCCACCAGAATCCAACGGACCGTGCCATTAGGATAGAAGGATACAAATGGTCCTACCGGCACACCTCGATTGAACATCCATAAATCCCGAAGGATTGCTTTGGAATCATCTGTAGGGATATAACTCCGGCAAACGCCGTCCAACAGGTTGTAATTATAGTAGTTAAGCAAAACCAAACTATCCAGATTTTCCACCCACACGCCATATCTTTGACCATTGGCATCAACACGGTTTATATTGGGTCCGATAGTATTGAGGATATTGGATGCCAGGAGGTTAGTCTCAGCCGACAATTCAGAGAGTGCCGAAGTCAGCACAATAAGCCATAAAAGTAGTATTTTATAAATCTTTTCCATGTTCTTGTTTTTTATGTAGTTCAGTCCATTTTTCAGAATAGTCTATAGTATAAGAGCTTCCATCGGCATTATACTTAGTCCAAACACCGACTTCAACTCCTTCCATCAAGGGATTCTCATCAAAAATATACCATCCCTCAGCATGGAGAAGACCTTTGTCGGTATATTGTTTACAATAGCCTTGAAATGGAAACCATGCAGATTCAGTATATGAACCATATTCGAAGGTATAGTCTGTGTTGATTGAAATGTCGTCAATTATTATGGAGACTAATTCGTTGTCATAAAAAGTTATGATTGGCCCTTGGGATTTACTATTCTCGAAAAATTCAAGAATTAGAATGCGCCAATCCACACTATCATGGATGGAATATTGTCGTCCAACCCCATCAAGCCTGCCATTATTATAATAATCAACATTTATAGAATGTGAATTAATATAATGGAGCCAACTTCCGGTTTTATTACCTATCTCATCGTATCTATTTATGTTTCCTCCAAATAAATTAGTGCGTACTTCATCCATTTTTGCCTCGGCTGAAGAAGTCGAAACAATAGCCATTAAAATTAATAATCGCAACAGTATCTTCATCTCTCTATGATAATTCCAATTATATTACTTTCACCTTTATGCTCTGTGAATATTTTTATAAAATCATCCCATCTATCTGCATCTATTAATATGCAAGCAACAGAAATCGGTTTCCCATTTCTATCTACTCCTGTAAAATTATTACTAAGGGGTTTGTGTATATTCGCGCCTATAATTTTAGTAGTTTTAGGATTAGACGGATTCGGTTTTCCTAATTCTATTTGATTATCATAAAAATTCGTTGTCCCAATATCACCTACTCTTAAAGCCGTGTATCCTTTTGGAGAACTCGCCTTATGCTTACCGACAGCGGCTTCATATTCTCTAGCGGGAATTGTGGCATATTTTTTAGGATCAGAAGGATTGGTACATGCATCAAATGTTTCGGTGGTGCCATCAGCTTTATATACGGTAGCTGTAGACGTTCCGATTTTAGTAGATGACAAAAATTAATTTTTGTCAGTTATATGATTGATTTTTAAT
>CAJUOB010000021.1 GCA_910587915.1 uncultured Muribaculaceae bacterium
ACCCAGGACCCCAACATTAAAAGTGTTGTGCTCTACCAGCTGAGCTAGCGAATCGGCTTTTCCTTAAAAGCAGTGCAAAGGTAGGGGCTTTTTTTGAATTGTGCAAATTTTTTGACTGTTTTTTTGAAATTATTTTTCAATTTTTTGTCAGGGATGCTTTGTCTTGATGCTTTAAGTTGTGGATTATTAGTGTGTTAGACCTCGTCGAGCGGTGTGCGAGGTGGTTGTAGCTTTATGTAGTCTGTTGGAGTCATTCCGGTGATTTCTTTGAATCGTCGGGATAGGTGGGCAGCACTTGAGTAGTCGACTATGTGCGCAATTTCCTCAAGGGAGTGCCTTCCTTGTTGCAGCATTTCTTTTACTCGTTCGATTTTTTGAGCCTGATGGTAGTTTTCGAGTGTTCGGCCTTCGTATTGCGAGAATAGGCGGCTGACAGTCGGGTAGGGCAGTCCGACCTGACTTTCGATGCATGCCGATAGCTTCAGACGGCATTCACGTTCGTCACGCACATGGTGTCTTACGGCTATTTTTGCTGATTCCACGATTGCTTGTCCGTCGTTTTCGATGCGTTGGAAGCCGAGAGCTTGAAGTTCGGCATCGAGCCGTTCCTGCTGCTCAGCATCCAATGGCTGCATCAGTGTCACTTTGCCTATTTCTACATTTTGGTATGGAATATCGGCTTTTGCAAGCGCACCTTCGACCGCAGCTATGCAGTGGCGGCAGACCATGTTGGAGATCATAATATTATTCATGCTCCTTGTGTATGGTATTTGTGGTATAGTATGAAAAGCGATGTCGCTCCGATTACGGCACAAGGGATACCGACGAGAGCAGGGGATGCTAAGCCGAGCCCATGGTGAATTGCCATGCCTCCTAAAATAGCAGCCATAGCGTTGGAAACATTGAAGGCTATCTGTATTCCGGCTCCGCCAAGCATTTCGCCGCCTTTGGCAAATCGGACGATTATGTATTGCAGCGGACCGCCTATTCCGAAAAGAAGTGCGGGGGCAATGAATGAAAATACGAGGGAGGGAATCTTGTCGGTGGCAAATAGATATATCAGGGGCATAAGGATGACGACGATGGCTGCAAATATGCCTGTGACAAGGGCGGGTGAGTGTCGGTCGGCGAGTCGGCCGGCAAATAGATTACCGAATACCATGCCAGCTCCTACTATGATCATGATGTACGACATGGATGCGTTTGTAAAGCCTGTTACATCTGTCATGATAGGGGATATGTAGCTTAGCCAGCAGTATACGCTTGCCTGCCCGAAGAATACGCCGCCATAGATGAGCCATGGGGCTAAATGTGAGAGAAAGCGGAATTGTCCGCGAATGCCGGTATCGGGTAGTGGAGCAAGGACACGGACGAATGTACGCATGGCTATGAACGCAAGTACGCCGCATGTCGAGACTACTGCGAATGGCAGTCGCCAGGATACGAGGTTGCAGAGGTATGTTGAGCCAGGCACTCCTATTAGGTTGGCTACTGTCATTCCTCCGATAAGAACGGCCACTGCAGAGGCTCCTTTGCCTTCTCCGGCGAGACGTGAGCATACTATTGCTCCTGCGCCGAAAAATGCGCCGTGTGGTAGTCCGGAGATAAAACGTGCGATAAGAAGTACATTGTATCCGGGTGATAATGCAACCATTGCGTTACCGAGTGCTATGACAGCAGCTAAAAGTAACATAAGCCGCCGAAGTGGCAGCTTACGTAGTATTATGAGGAAAGGTGAGCCTACAGCGACTCCGGCAGAGTAGGCTGATATGAGATGGCCTGCTTTGACGACGCTTATGTCGAGATCGGTGGCAACATCATTCAAAATGCCCATCATGCCGAATTCGGCGATTCCAAGGGCAAAAGTACCTATGGCGAGGGATAATAGGGATTTGTTCATAATGTATGTATACGGTTTTTTAACCGTAGGACCGTCAGGTTTGTTCGTAAAGATCAGCGGCGTCTGCGTACTGAGCGGGTGGCATTCGATGCTCCCGATACGCTTTTGGGCTTCGATTCTTTTACTTTGGTTGCTTTCGATGAGCGCTTTGTAGAGCGTCGGGCGGCACGTGTTGTTGATGTCTTGGTGGTCGGAGATACAGTGGTAGAATCTCCGCGTTCCATGGCCTCGCGAGCTTCACGGGCCGCGATTACCTCTTCGCGAGATGGCACCCATAGCTTTTTCTCAAATTCATCAAGGCGGGTCTGGATGCTGTCCTGAGCGCGCTTGAGATTGTCGGGGTCGGGGTAGATCTGAGCCATGGACCGGTTTTTGAGATTTCGGGTCTTGTATATGTCGCCGTCGTACATGGTGAGCGTGAAGAAGTCGTCGTAAGTGCAGGACGGTAGATTGTTGTCATCATCCACAAATATGGTCTGGGCCGCCAGATATGGTCTTAAATCGGAGAATTTAACCCAGAACATAGGGTATTTGAGAGCATCACCCCCGAAGTCGCCTGAGCGATGGAGAACCGGGCAGATGGCTTCTACAGTAGGCCTTAGCTTGTTGTTGCGGGTGTCGTATTCCCATCGTTCCACTATGTAGTACGATAGTACTTCATTGGTGGGAACGTCGTTTTCATCGATATCGAAGCGGGGATTCTTTTCCGATGAGCCTTTTGCATCTGTAAAAGGAATATAGAAACGTTCGAGTACGTCGCGTACTTTTACTTTATATTCATCGGTGAAAATTTCCCGACCATCGAGATATTCATACGCGGGTACGGTATTCGAGGCGAGCAACCGCATGATGATTCTAAATAAATTTTCCTGTCCGACAACGGGCTCTTCAGGAAAATACAAGGCTGCGTTTTTGTCTTTCTCGAGGTCGATGGAGCGATATATGACGCGCATCCACTGGCGATCGGCATCGCTTATGGAGTTTGATTCACCCGAGAAAAAATTCTGCATCCGTTCAGTCACCACAGTTCCGTCCTGCTGTTTGGGCGCGTTGCGGTCGGATGTGCGGCGGCGTACCACTCCCTGTTCTTCCTGAGCGAGTAGAGATGTCGAGCAGATGAGAGCTGCGGCCAATATGCTGATGCGATGTAATATATTCATGTCTGACACTAATTATCCTATTATTACTTCCATTGGCGAAAGGTCGCGTGAAATTCCATCGGGACCTTTAGCCCTTATACGGGAAATGAAGAAGCGTTTGCCGCGGCTTAGGCGTTGTATCTGTTGCTTCTGGCGCTGTGAGAACATTGCGCCGGCGCTTACTTCGGGCATGGCGTTGCCGGATGAATCGAAGAATACAGTCTCGAAACTTTCCACTTCGAACGGAGTGTCCAACAAGCCGTCGTCGATGGCCGCTTCCAGGCCTGGGGCTGCCAACAGGAGGGCTTTGGCAAGCGCTTTTCCACCGCGATAATGATCCACATTGCCCGATGCATCCTTAAATGGGATATATGGGGTAGGGTCGGGGAGTTTGCGTACTCTGAATCGTGTGGTGCCCACATCGACAGGACGGCCGTCCATAGTAGCGGTGACCGTGATCACTGCATCGGAACCTACTGCAGCCGGGCGGGCCACCCACGAGTCGCCGTTGCGTGTGAGTGTGCCATTGGTCATGGCCGCAGAAATTCCACCCATAGCGACACCAGGCACGGAGATGCTGACCGGATTGTCGATACCGGCATATAGCACGTTCATGAGTGTGGCCGATACGGTCGCCATCGGTTCAATCACAGTGTACGATGATGTGAAGTCGTGGCGTGTGCTTGTGCCATCTCCATGTGGTACAAGGAGCCATCCTTTGTAATCGAATGTACCTGTCGATGCTGTGTTTATTTCATAGAGGCCATTGCCGTTTTCGAGTTTTTTCCCCTCAATGAATATCTCGGGTCGTTGTGTGGTGTCGACCGCGGCCAGAACTATGTTTGCAGAGTATTTTCCACCGCGCATTACAAGACGTGATTGCGGCAGTACGTAGGCATTCAGTTCGTTTACGCGGACATCGCCGGCGTCGACCTGCGATAGAAGCGACGATAGGACTTCGCCCTCGGCATAGAGTATGTCGTTCTGTAACTTCGACAGTATGGTTACTGCTGCAACAACCGGTTGCTGGTCGAATTTAGCTTCTTCCCACGACTGCGATGTAAGTGTTCCGCTGCGTAGGATACCATCGGTGGATAGGGCTTCCGATATTGTCGCTCTCTTGGCTGTGTCGGCGATGAAACCTTCCACGTAGTCGCGGTATTCATCGATGCGTCCACGAAGCTTGGTGCCTCTCGGATTTCCAGGTGCCAGCATCACAACCGCCGCCGATTCGAGGTCGTCGCGGTTCACTATATCATCGGGGTTTCCGTCAGCGCCGTCGGCTTTCTGTACGATTGCCAGTTTGAGAGTGTCAACGTATTTATACAGCGATTCGGTGCTTTTACGTACCTCTGAAGCTTTATCGAGCCAGGAATTCACTTTGTCAGGATTCTGGGCTGCGAGCGATTCGAGCTGTCCGTATATAGCGGCATTACGCTGGCTCACATTTGCATTCGATCGGTTGAGGCCTTCGTGTACCTGTGTGAAACCGTCGAGGACATCGCTCGACACATTAAGCGCGAGCATGGCCGTCAAGACGATATACATGAGGTTTATCATCTTCTGGCGGGGCGAAAGCCGTGTATTGTTTGCTCCCATCGCGCTGTTTTATTTCACTATTTCACCATTCACATGCACTCCATGTTCCGGAGTGACTGGTATGCCGTCGATTCCTGCACCGGCAGCTCCCATGGGGCGGAACATGTTAACGGTCATGGCGTTTATCATTTTTTCGTAGATGCTGTTCAGTTGCTGCATGTATCGAGCCATGCGCTCGGTTTCCTCGCAGTAGCGGGCGCTCTGCGCGGCGCTTTTCTCATACATGTCGCGGATGTCCTTAACACCGCGGTTCACACGGTCGATCGAGTCGACTTGAGAAGATATGCTGCGCAGCTGAAGCTCGTATATGGCGTTGAGGCCGCCAATATTGCGGTGAAGTGCCTGCATCTGGTCGACATATCCCTTGGTGCTTTCGCCAATATTGGTGGAATTATCGGTGATTGTACGGTAGCTTTCGAGCAGAGTTGCCGATACATTGTTGAGGGCTTCTGTGGTGCGGTGAAGTTGCTCCATGTCGGCCGCGATGGCTTCCATCTGGTTGAGGTAGGTCTGTGTCGCAGTTGCAAGATCGGCCATTTTGCCCAGTTGCTCGGCTGCCGCCGCCATTTTTGCAATGCTGTCGGTGAGCGATTGGGTTTGTTCTGCATCGAGAGATAGCGAATTGGCCATCTCGGCAGCGGCTTGGCTTTGCGCAGAGCCGGATGCAGCAATAGTGCCACCGAGGCCGCCGCGGACTTCGGCGCCTTCCTCGCCTTTAAGTGCCGGAAATACTTCTTCCCATTTGTAATCGCGTGGAGGACGATCGAATGCAGTCAAGACAAACATAAGCACTTCGGTGCCCATGCCAAGGGAGAGAAGAAGGTTGCCTCCGGGGAGGTGCAGGATTTTGAAAAGTGCACCCCATATGACGACTGCGGCGCCGATTGAGTATGCGAAGTTGAAAAAGCGCTGCCCTTTCTCGCTGCCGATAAATGCACTCAATCCTTTTTTATATGTCTGAAGTTTAGTCATTTCCTTGAGTTTGTACTATTTTTTATTCTGTTTCTGCCCTTTGGCAAAACCTATCTGGGTTCGCACACATCGGAAACCGATATACGATCGTTGCTCATTCTGGTATTCCCACATCCGTAGATCGGAGCGTACGTTGTGGGCCACATCCTTCCATGAACCGCCGCGTATGATCTTGCGCTTCATCTTGTAGGGATCCTCGAGAGCGGCATCATAGCGATATTCGGGATTAAGATCATTGACCAGTCGACCGACGCTTTCGGTGAATGCTGTCGAAGTCCATTCGCTCACATTTCCGGCCATGTCGTAGAGGCCGAAATCGTTGGGTGCGTATGTGCCAACACGCGATGTTATGACGTGGCCGTCTTTCACATAATTGCCTTCCTGAGGCTTGAAGTTGGCATAGAAGCAGCCTTTGTCTTCACTCATGGTGAGATCGCCATCCCATGGATACATGTTCTCGTCGACACCGGCACGTGCTGCATATTCCCACTCGGCTTCGGTCGGCAGACGGTATGGCTCTACATAGATACCATCTTTACCGAGGGACCGGCGCAGATAGTCAGTGCGCCAGTTGGCAAAAGCATTGGCCTGCTCCCAGCTTACGCCAACCACCGGATAATCGGTGTATCCGCCATGTGCGAAGTACATACGCACGTATGGTTCGTTGTAGGCGTTTTCGAAGTCGTTTACCCAAGCGGTGGTGTCGGGGTATACATTCACAATATATGTGTTTACGAAGTCGTAGTCGCCGGTAAGCTGACGGGAAATGGTGCGACGCACAATTTCACCATCATCATTGATGTATGCCGTGTCTTTTGAGATCATGGGCCGGTCGGTAGGGGTGGGCCGGTCGGTGTTGTATTCGCGGCGTCGTGGATCGAGGCGGTTGCGGCGTTTCACGGCTTCGGTTTGGTTGTATACCTCATACCGGTAATTGAGCTGAGTGTCGTCGAGTTCGCGCACGCCGGTTATAGGATTTGTCCGATACACACTTTCTATGGCGCGGAGCTCATCTTCGTTTGGATTGCGCCAGGGTATGGCCTTGTTCCAATTGAGATGCGGTGTCACGGGGTTCCCTTCCCGGTCCTCTTCGATCTTGAAGTCTTCATTGCCGCCGTATGCGGGGTCGGCAAGTCTCTCGCGGATAATGGAGTCGCGTACCCACAGCACGAATTGCTTGTATTTGCCGTTTGTTATTTCGGTCTCGTCCATCCAGAAGCCATCCACAGAGATACCGCGTGCGTCGGCTTGAAGATTCCACAGAGAATCGGCTTTCGATGGCCCGACTTTCATGGAGCCACGGTCTACAAGCACCATTCCGTAAGGCGTGGGTTCCGCCCAGGATGTGCCACCGACACCTGTCACTTCCCCTCCGGCACCGGAACGTCCTCCGGTAGCACACGAAGCAAGAGCAGCTGCCGTGCCTATCGATAATATAATGCGGGATATTTTCTTCATATTATGTTGCAAGTAATCTTCGGTTTACAAATATCGCACACTTTTGTGGCGGTGACGGTTTTTATCCGACAAGTCGAGTTTCATGCTGTAGCCCAGAAAAATCTCGTGACTACCGGAAGAAGCGCTGCGGATTGCGCTGGTGGCATAGTCGTAGCTATAGCCGAGATAGAAATTTTTGAATTCTGCTCCCAGAGATATGATTACCGCATCGTTCCAGCGGTAGCCGACACCGGCTTGCAGAAATTTCTTGTAGCGAACCCTGGCGTTTACTTCTGCGGCGGTAAATGTAAAATCGCTTTTTACTAATACCGACGGCATTATTTCAAATAACGTGTTTTTTAGGGGGATATTGCCTCCGGCTGTAAAATATAAAGTACGGCGTGCCTGGTACTGAAATTTACGGTCGCCAGAGGTCTCCGAGCCGCCCGACGAACTTTCGGCATTAAGGGTGATTGTGGGGGACGTGAGGTGGGTGCACGACACACCGGCATAAAAGTATTTATGCTCGTACCATGCGCCTGCTGCGACGTCGAATGCAGTTCCGTGTATGTCGGCTGTCGGAAGGCCCTCATCGGTACTTTGATGATAGTCGTCGTCTTCGGGTATGAATACTTCCGATCCCTTGAATGCCTGATCGTAGAAGCCTCCCTGAAGAGCGAAGGTCCATACTCCGCCGAGTTTGCGTAGTTTATAGCCTATCTGGGCTCCCATGGTCAGTGATTTGTACAATCCGGCACTTTCCTGACCGAAAATCAAACCGACACCTATTCTTTTAGAGCCTATCTTGACCGGCATGTCGGCTGCTCCGAGGAAACTTCGAGGAGCGTTGTCGATGCCGATCCACTGCAATCGTGCGCCAGCCCTGATTCTGAGGTTGTCGGTCTGTCCGACGGCGGCGGGATTGTATAATGTCGGCGCGGCGTAATATTGTGATAGCTGTGCGTCGGTCTGGCCAGAGGCTGATTGCCAGGCAGAACACAGCACAACTCCTGCGATAAAGCGTAATATATAGCGGACGTCCATATTCTTCTAACGAATGATTGTTGCTATATATTGCGATGGGGTCTAAAAACGGAGCTGTAAATTTTGGCGGGGTGGAAAATAAAAAATGGAGCTCAAATGAGCTCCATTTTGTTGCCTTGGAGAGATTCGAACTCCCACAGGCGGAACCAGAATCCGACGTGCTGCCATTACACCACAAGGCAATTTGCTTTGCTTTAGGACGCTGTCCTTTTGCTTTTGCGCTGCAAAGTTACGGCGACTTTCTGAATTGTGCAAATTTTTTTGGCGTTTTTTTGCCGAAAAAATTTACGCTTGAATGTAAATGGCAGTTTTACAGTTGTTTGCTTTTTGAAAAAATAAACTACTGTTGTACGGTGTACGTCCTATGTGGAGTTTTTACGGTTATCTTTTTTATAGATGAGGGTAGGGTGCCCTTGCGTTGCACTATGCCTTCACGTCCGCTCGGATCGATGTCAAGGCCGGCATATCCGAAAATCAGAGCCTGAAGCAAACCTCCGGCTCCGGTGGCAAAGTACACATGGTTATTGCCGGGAGTTTCCGAAAGGTTGTGGAACGGACCGCGTAGATTGGGGCGGTACGAGCGGGCAATGTAGCGCGACGCCCGTTCGGGGTCTCCCATGCGTGCATAGTTCACAGCCATTGCCGAGTGACTCATGGCAGGACCATGGAGTGAGTCTATCTTTGCATCATAGTACGAAATATTGCGGTCTATTTCGGCGGGATCGGTTATTATATCGAGTGGAAATGCAAGGAGAGCCACATCGGCTTGTTTTATCTTTTGACCATTGTATCCTTTATATTCCGCAATGATGTCGGAGCCCGCTATCTTATGGAGTTTTATTCCGGATGCAACTTTTTCCCATTGTGGGTCGGGTGCTATGCCAAGGGTTTGGGCGGCCTGGGTTGCGTATTGGAGCGAGCGTATGGCTGCTCCGTTGGTAAAGGCATTGTCATCGACTCCAATGGCATACTCATCGGCCCCGACTACTCCGGTTATGCTATAGGTGCCATCATCGTTATGGCTTACACGGCTTACCCAGTAGTCGGCACAGTCGCGTAGCAGTGGATATGCTTCGTTTGCGAGCCATGTAGTGTCGGCAGTTGCGCAGAACGACAGCCATGCACCGCGTGCCACGTCGCCAGTTATATGATGCTCGAGAGGCCCTGTGAGTGCGAATGTCGGTGTGGATTCTTCGCCGAGATCATCGCTTTCCCATGGGTACATAGCGCCTTGGAATCCATAGGATGCTGCTCTGCGTCGAGCCTGTGGCAGGCCGTCGATACGGTAGTCGGCCATGGAGCGTGCGAGTTCTGGTTGAAGGATGGCAAGGGCTGGAAGGATCCATGTGTCGGCATCCCAGAAAATGTGGCCGTAGTAGTGTTTCGACGATAAGCCCATCGGAGCTATGCTGCGACGCGAGCCCGGCATCATGGCCGTATATATATTGTATATTGCGGCTCGTGTATGTGCCTGAAGTTCGGGATCACCTTCTATGATGATGTCGCCTTTCCATAGGTTGTCCCACGCCAGAGTGTGACGTCGCAGAAGCTCGTCGTTGCCCGTCGTTATGGCGTACAGCACTTGCCTCTCAGATTCATTCCATGGATCGGAGAATACCATTGTTGTGGTAGTCGAGGCAACGGCGCTCATTGAAGCACGTTGCCCTTTTTTCAAAGATATTGTCAAAGTGTCGGTGCCGACGGATGTCCAGCCCGGTCCTTGTAGAGCAATCGAGCTTACTACAGCGTCTTTACCGCCGTTGAAAGTCCCTTCGGCACGATTTATGCGGCGTTGTTTCTTCGCAGCTTTGAAATGTCGGTCGGATATGCGGGGATTATCCAGCGATGACGGTATCACCGGACTATTCGTAATCATTACGTCGGCATCCTTCGTAGCTTGTATCTCAACCTGAGCCAGGAGGACATTTGGCAATGAACGCAGCGCTGTAAACGTGCACTCAACTTTGAGAGACGGCAGTGCATACGAGGTGGTTACCTGGCCGGTACTCATGTCGAGAGTCTGGCGCCAGTCCGAGATGGGAGCGGCTATTGAATTGGATGTTATGGAGAGATTGATTGGTATTATGCTGGGAATAATTGAGGAAATATGTGTGTCGCGACCTCGTTCCACAGCCGATGCATCGAATATACGCTCGGCTGTGAGACCGGATTTATGCATTACCGCGCCAAACTGTCCATTGCCTATGACAGGTGGCGAATATGATGTCGAGTCGGCTTCGGTAGCCGATAGGGTCCAGTTGGCCGTTGTGGATGCTTGGGTGGCAAACACCGCGACAATCATGCACAGAAGAAATGATATCTTTTTCATGGATGTTTGTTATAGGGACAAAAGAGATTGTTGAAAATAGATGTGATAATACGTGTGCAAATATAGCTTAATAATTTAGCTTTTACAAATCCTTTGTATTAGATAACTTATGTGCGGAATTGACGAAATCCGGGTGAGTTAATAATCTAAAAAAGCATCTTAAAAACTCCTTGTGAAATATTTTGGAACAAAATCTTTTTTGTATGTTTGCATTATCGATTGCGCTATGAGATATAGAAGCACCAACGGTATGGCCGGCGATGTGTCGCTGGCGGAAGCGGTCGGAAGCTGCGTGGCTCCCGATGGCGGATTATATATTCCCGCACGAATTCCATCTCTCCCTAAGGCATTTATGAAAAATATAGGCGATATGAGCTTGCGTGATATCGCCTATGTAGTGGCCACTTCTTTTTTTGGAGATGATATCTCTCCGGCGACACTCAAGAAAATAGTGGACGATGCATTTGCTTTCGATGCTCCGCTCATCGAGGTCGGGAAAGGTATGTATGTACTCGAATTGTTCCATGGACCGACACTTACGGTGAAAGACTATGGTGCGCGGTTCATGTCGCGTCTGATGAAGTATGTGCTTTCACCCGATGTGCGCCGCAACATCATCGTGGCCACAACCGGAAACACCGGCGCTGCTGTGGCAAACAGTTTCCACAACATGGAGAATGTGAATGTATTCGTGTTGTACCCCCGTGGCCGGTTGTCGCGCATGGATGTGGCTCAGTTCACTTCTTTGAGCGAAAATGTAAAGCCGGTAGAGGTGTCCGGAAGCATAGAGGACTGTAAACGGATGATGTACGATGCCATCGCGGACCCCATGTTGTCGGCATGTAATCTCACTGGTGCTAATTCTATTAATGTAGGCCGTCTGCTGCCACTTGCGGCGCTTGGACTGCACGCTTATGGCCGCCTTCTCGCCGCCGATACCGCCGATGCATCGCGTGCAGTATACTCTGTGCCGTGTGGTAATCTCAGTAATCTTGTCGGGACGGTAATTGCCCGTGAAATGGGGCTCCCGTCATCTGGTATTGTCCCGGCTTGCAATGTAAATTCTGTATTGAGCAAACTGCTCGACGGCTCTTTCGATGGAGTAATTTCTTCTCCAGTACCTACGTTCTCTCCCTCGATGGACATGTCATATCCTTCCGGTTGGCCAAGGCTTGAATCTGTCTTTGCCGGGTGTGCGAATGTATCGCGCAAGGACATATTGTCGTCTGTCGCAGTCACCGATCGTGAAGTATCCGACGTTGTAAACCGCTTGCAAGCAATGGGCTATTCCATCGACACCCATGGCGCTGTGGCCTATGCGGCGGCTTCGGCTATTGATACCGACGTTCCTAAAGTGGTGTTCGGAACCGGACATCCGGCCAAGCAACTTGATATAATTACACGTATCACAGGTCGGGCTGTCGAACTCCCTGTGCAGATGACGCGTTTTATGGCTGTGAAACGACAGCCATATAAGATCGCACCGACCCTGCCGGCGCTACGAAAATTAATACTATCGTTTAACTAACATAATAATCCGAAAAACTATGGCTAATAAACGTGATTTAAAAAAGTATATCCGCAATACCTGCGGAGCTCTCGCCGGTGAAATCCTGCTGGCACGTGCTGCATTCCCTGCAATCGAGCGTAAGACTGTACACGATATCATCAACGAGATCGCTATCCTGCAGGGTCGCACTCTCTCCAAGGTATCGGTGGCTTACGATAATAAATCGTGCCGTAAATTGGATGCTGCGTCATATAATAATGAGCGTCGCAAATATTTCGCAAAGGCTTACGACAGTCTTCTCGAAGAATTCGATGCATCTGTACTCGAAGTTGTCAAAAAAATGAATGCAGCGCTCCCTGCCGACGTGCGTGAAGCTATCAAAGAAGCTGCCGCTGAATGAATATCTGTGGCAGCATACTGAAACTCTTCGGATGGTCGGTTTCCGTTTCGGTTCCCGACTATCCGAAGTGTATTATTTGTGTGGCGCCCCACACAAGCAATTGGGATTTTATAATAGGTAAGCTTGCTTATGCATCGGTGGGCCGCAAGACGGGTTTCCTTATGAAGGAAAGCTGGTTTTTCTGGCCATTGGGATGTTTCTTCCGAGCGATTGGAGGTGTGCCTGTGCCACGAGGTAAAAAACGGGGTCGTTCACTCACCGAAGTGCTTGTGGAAAGATATGAGACTTCCGATCGTCTTGTGCTCGCTATTACTCCTGAAGGGACACGCAGCCGTACGTCGGAGTGGCATACCGGATTTTTGCGCATAGCACAGCAGGCCAGGGTGCCCATTGTGCTTGGAGTGATCGATTTCAGCCTAAAGAAAGCGATGATTGAGCACACGTTCCAACCAACCGGAGATATAGAAGCCGATATGGCGTCTATCAAAAAGTTCTATAAACCATATAAGGGTAAATATCCCGAAAAATTCTGTGCAGAATGAACTGTTTCCTTAGAGTGGCGGCTCTTCCGCTGGATATAGTACAAGGCGACAAGGATGCTAATCTCGATGCCGTCGAGCGTGCTCTTTCTCTTTTGCCGCCGGGAACAGATCTTGTGGTTCTTCCGGAATTGTTTTCAACCGGATATACAGACGATCCGGATATACTGTCGGAGTTGGCCGAGCGCAATACTCAGTCGACGGTGGACCGCATAAAAAGTTGGGCCGCAAAAACGGGAGCGGCTTTTGCCGGAAGTTTTCTGGCCTATACCCATCCACATGTCTATAACCGTGGTTTCTTTATAGAGCCGTCGGGCGAAGAAACTTTCTACGATAAGCATCATCTCTTTTCCATAAGTAGAGAGGCTAAAGTTTTTTCAAGCGGCACGACTCCGCCGCCGGTTGTACGGTTCCGCGGATGGAGTATATCGTTGATTGTATGCTATGATTTGCGTTTCCCGGTATGGTGTCGTAACCGTGTCGACGGGTACGACTTGCTGCTTGTTGTGGCAAATTGGCCCGCCGCCAGAGCATATGCATGGGAGCACCTTCTTATAGCCCGGGCTATTGAGAATCAATGCTGTGTGGTTGGTGCCAACCGTAGCGGTAACGACAAATTTGGTTCCTACGACAACCTCACATATATATTCGATAGTCGTGGTATGGCTATAGGTGTGCAGCCTACTGGCTCTCCTTTTATCGTAGCTGATCTCGACGGTGCCCGTCAGGATAGTTACCGGAAAGCATTTCCGGTGCTGGACGATGCCGACAGTTACTATTTGTCCTGAAGCCAATTGATGATAATATCCTGCACCATCGGCTTGTAGGAAAAGCTGTCCTTGAAGCCCCATCCATGTCCGCCAATTGGGAATATATGGATTCCGGCTTTTATACCATGTCCTTTAAGGGCCTGATAGTACAATGCGCCATTCTCGGGCGCTACGACATTATCGTTGTCGGAATAGAAGATAAGTGCCGGTGGGGTGTTATCGGTTACTCTAAGTTCGTTTGAATACTCCCGCAGGGTCTTCCAGTCGTTTGCTTTTTCACCCAGTAGATTCTGCATCGATCCATGGTGCGTATAGCGGCTGTCGGATGTTACTACAGGGTAGAATAGTATGGTGAAGTCGGGGTGGGAGAGCGAGTCCGCTTCGTGAGTGGACACTGTTGTAGCAAGGTGACCGCCAGCAGATGAGCCCATGATGCCGGTACGGGTGGCACCATTTTTTCTTAGAATTCGGATTGCCTGACGGGCGTCCGATTCCGGTATGGCCGGATTTCCATTCGGAAGTCTGTAGCGTACCACGCCGGCTGTGATTCCGTTTTTGGCAAACCATTCGGCAATATCGAGCCCTTCATAGCCCATGGCCAGGCCGGCGTAGGCGCCTCCCGGGAGAATGGCTACGGCGATACCGGTGTCTTTGCCATCCTCAGGGGTGAAGACTGTCATTTCCGCAGTCTGGTCATTTGGATTACCGTTGTTGTTAGGATTGCCGTCCGGCCATAGATTTATAGTGACGGACTCGCCGCCGATAGCTGTCAGTGAGGCGATGAGTATGGTTAAAACCGTTATGAACTGTAGTTTCATGATATTTTGGTTGAACTTGATCGATGCATGAAAAATAAGACGGCGGCAACAAGAATGACCGAACCGATGGCATATACTACAGGATATAGAGTCGGTTCGTTGGTCAAGGCATGTCCTGTGCGGACTTGGTGCCATGCAACAATCACGAACATCATATTATTAAGCACATGGGCAAGTATAGGTGCCCAAAGACTGTTTGTCCATATCAGAAGATATCCGAAGTAGGCGCCAAGGAGCATTCGTGGTACGAAGCCGTAGAACTGGAAGTGCATGGCACTGAAAACTATGGCTACAATCCATATGGCTAAGTGCCGGTTCACGCCTCCGGTAGTGAGCAGACGTTGGAAACATCCGCGGAACAGAAGCTCTTCGGAGAAGCCTGCCGCCAGTCCTATTATCAGCAGATTCACAATCAGCGCACCGACAGAGGGGTTACCCATAAGTGTGCACATGGTGTGAAAATTTGCATCCTCAAGATTTCTCGCCATCTGGCTAAAACCTTGGAGAGAGTCGGGGAGTTCCACGTGGTAGTTCCAATATATGATGTTTTCTTGTATCGGGATAGATACAAAAAGCATTGCTACGATGAGCAATAACACTTTCAACACCGGCAGTTTTGTAAGACACAGGAGCTCTGCCGGGCGTCTGGTCACTATCATGGCTGTGGCAATGGCCGGCACTATGAATGCAAAAACGTCCTGCAAGGTGGCGCCGATGCGCAAGGCTGCTGGTATGTTTTCTTTAAGGATTCCGGAGATGAAGCCTACGGCAACGGCTGTGATTGCGTAGCATACTATGAAAATGAACAGCAATAGTAGTAATCGCTGTCCGAGACTTAGCACGAGATCGCTGCGTTTCATGATATTTTGATGTATAGAGAGTCTACAAGATTTATATATTCATTGCTTGGACAGCCATTTTTGTCCCTTATGAATAGGGTTTGGGTAACCGAGGGGCCGTCGTTGCGGGAGAAATCAAATAGTGTGCGTATAGGGGTTTTCCCGTTTCTGGGGATAATTTCGCACATTCGCCGTAGCTTCATTCCGGCCAATTCGGCATGGAATATGGTGTCGTCGGTTCTGTCGGATGGCAGAATAACTCCCAGATGCCCCGTCGGAGTAAGCAGCGAGTTTGCATAGTGCATGAGCCGTGGAATCGTGAGGCTGTCTTCGTGTCGTGCGCTCGCCCTGACTTTGTCGGATGCCAATGCTCCGTTTGTAAAGAAAGGTGGATTGCAGATTATAAGTTGAGGCGCTTGCGATGGTGTGAATTTGCTGAAATCGGTGTGTTCAACCTTGAGGCGCTCTGCCCATGGTGACATTTTGAAATTAAGGGAGGCCGCCGATACAGCACCTTCGTCGATATCCAGTCCGATGATCGAGGCTTCCGGAAGAAATTGTGCGGCGATAAGAGAGAGCAAGCCGGAGCCCGTGCCAATGTCAATTACGGATTTTGCCGTAGTATATGGCGGAAAAAACCATGCTCCGAAGGTGACACTGTCGGAGCATATCTTCATGCCACACCCATGGTCGTCGATATCGAACTGCTTGAAGTGAAAAGTGCCCATATCACTCAGTGCATTCGGCTACGCCGATGTTGTGTTTATCGAAAATAGCTTTGGCTCTTTTTATGAAAGTATCGGCTTTGGATTTCCATGCCGGATCATCGACTTTGCTTGCTTCCATAACTTTGTAGTTGGATTTGGGCGATGTTCCCGGAACTGTGAAGAGCAGTTTATATCCGGCTTCGACAATTTGCACAGCATTGTCATCGTTGCGTCGTATCTTGATTTTGGCCAATGCACCGCCACGGGTATCGGGCGTTTTCATATTGGATATGAAGTTGCCTAAGGAATATACCAGAAATATATTCTTTTCAGGATAGTATCGGTTTGGGCGGAATTCCATGGGCTGTATCACATGTGGATGGCCGCCGATGATAAGGTCAACCCCGATCGCTTCAAGAAAATCAGCTGTATGCTGCTGTTTTTTATTGGGTAGCAGTACATATTCATCACCCCAGTGTATGCATACCGCTATAAGTTCGGCTCCTGCTGCTCTGGCCGAATCTACATCGGCCTTTATTATGTCGCGGTCTATATAGTCCACAACTTTACCTTTCGATGGCGTTATGCCATTGGTGCCGTAGGTATAGTTTAGAAAACCGATTTTAATATTGTTCAGGTTAATTATCTTCGGTAAGGCATGTACGCGCGCTGAGTCCGATATATATGTCCCTATATGATGCACGCCCATGCTGTCGAGTGTGGCGATTGTGGCATCGATTCCGGCAGCTCCACGGTCGAGGGTATGATTGTTTGCTGTCAGGAACAAATCGAAGCCGGCATCGGTCAGCGCCCGTGCAAACTGTGTCGGAGCGTTGAAGCATGGATAGCCTGTATAGGGTGGTTTGCCCACCGGCGTTTCGAGATTGGCTATAGCAAAATCGGCCTCTGCCACACATGGCGGCAGAGACTCGAAACAATTGCTGTAGTCATAAGACGATTTGCCAGAGCGGGCGGCATCAAGCTGTGCACTGTGCTGCATGGCGTCGCCCACAAAGACGAGTTCGGCTTCATCGTAGCCGAATATCAGAGATAATATGGATACGTAGAGCGGTAGTATTACCGCACTCATAGCGGTCATTTATCGGCTCTTTCAGCTGCCAGAAGTGTGTTCTTCATGAGCATGCATATGGTCATGGGACCCACACCGCCGGGAACTGGTGTTATGAAGCTGCATTTTGGCGCAACTGCGTCGAAATCGACGTCGCCGCACAGACGGAAGCCGCTCTTTCGTGTGGCGTCGGCCACTCGTGTGGTGCCTACGTCGATGACAGAGGCTCCATCAGCCACCATATCGGCAGTTACAAAGCCGGGACGGCCAAGGGCTGCCACAAGTATATCTGCCTGACGGGTTACATTGGCGAGGTCGGGAGTGGCGCTGTGGCATACCGTTACGGTGGCATTGGCACGGTCGCCTTTCTGCATGAGCATGGCGGCCAATGGCTTGCCTACGATGTTACTGCGACCTATCACAACGACGCGCTTGCCGGATGTGGCAATGCCGTTGCGGGCGAGGAGTTCGACAATACCTGCGGGTGTTGCCGAGTGGAAGCAGGGTAGTCCGAGCGACTGCCGGCCGACATTGACGGGGTGAAAGCCGTCGACGTCTTTGTTGGGGTTTATGGCCTCGATGACTGCATTCTCATCGATATGACGCGGTAGCGGTAGCTGTACGATAAATCCGTCGATTTCGGGGTCGTTGTTGAGCTTGTCGACAGCAGCCAGAAGTTCATTCTGATCGAGAGGTGCTTCGTCGGTACTTTCGAAACGTATCAGTGTTGATTGGAATCCACACTCGGCACATGCTTTGATCTTGTGTGCTACATATGTTTCGCTTCCGCCGTCATGCCCTACAAGTATAGCGGCAAGGTGGGGGCGTCGTTTGCCTTCGGCAATGCGTTTCTCTACTGCGGCTGCGATTTCCTGCTTGATTTCTGCAGCGGCTTTTTTACCGTCGATTAGCTCCATTGCTGTGTTTATTTTGTTGTTATGATTCGTTTTTATTTGCGGCGTGCCTGACGCATCTGGCGCATCATTGCAGCCGGGTTCGAGCCCATGGTGCTCACCTGATGCATCATCTTGCGGATCTGGTCGAATTGTTTGAGCAGGCGGTTCACGTCCTGCACCGAAGATCCTGAGCCTTTGGCAATTCGCTGTACTCGTGTTCCGCGGATAACTTCGGGATGCTCACGTTCATAAGGAGTCATCGACATGATGATGGCTTCGATACCCTTGAATGCGTCGTTGTCGATGTCCACATCCTTTATGGCTTTGCCAACACCGGGGATCATGGCTGCAAGATCTTTCAGATTACCCATTTTCTTAATCTGGTTGATCTGCTTGAGGAAGTCGTTGAAAGTGAACTGGTTTTTGCGTAGTTTCTTGGCCAGTTCCTCGGCTTCTTTCTCATCATATTGCTGCTGGGCCTTCTCCACAAGCGACACAATATCGCCCATGCCGAGGATTCGGTCGGCCATACGGGTGGGGTAGAACACATCGATTCCGTCGAGACGTTCTCCTGTACCGACAAATTTGATAGGCTTTTCGACTACCGAGCGGATAGAGAGGGCAGCACCGCCTCGGGTGTCACCATCGAGCTTAGTGAGTACAACGCCGTCGAAATCAAGACGCTCGTTGAATGTCTTGGCCGTATTGACAGCGTCCTGGCCGGTCATGGCATCGACAACGAAGAGGATTTCGCCGGGATTGACTGCTTTCTTTATAGCCTCGATTTCGTTCATCATCTGTTCGTCGACAGCGAGACGGCCGGCAGTATCGATGATCACGAGGTCGTAGGCATGGTTGCGGGCGTAGTCGACACCGCGTGTGGCAATTCCAACAGGATCTTTCACACCGTCTTCGGTGTATACGTCCACTCCGATGGACTCTGCGAGCACCTTGAGCTGATCGATAGCGGCAGGACGGTATACGTCGCCGGCCACAAGGAGAGGACGCATGCGCTTCTCTTCCTTGAGTTTTTTTGCGAGTTTACCTGTGAAAGTTGTTTTACCGGAGCCTTGCAGACCCGACATAAGTATTATGGAGGGTTTTCCTGCAAGTTTCAAGGGCACAGGCTCACCACCCATAAGGGATGCAAGCTCATCGTGTACAATCTTCACCATAAGCTCGCCCGGCTTGATGGCGTTGATCACGTTCTGGCCGAGAGCCTTTTGCTTGACTGTGTCGGTAAACGACTTGGCAACCTTGTAGTTGACGTCGGCGTCGATAAGGGCGCGACGCACGTCTTTAAGGGTTTCGGCAACGTTGATTTCGGTGATTCGTCCTTGGCCTTTGAGAAGTTTGAAGCTTCTTTCAAGGCGATCGCTGAGTTTTTCGAACATGATGTTTTACAGGCGGTTTGTGGCAGTGTCGGGGAATATTACTTTGGGAGTGAACGAGCGTGCTTCTTCGGGCGTCATGGTGGCATAGGCCATTATGATGACGATGTCGCCGGGTTGCACCATGCGGGCTGCCGCGCCGTTGAGGCATATTGTGCCTTTACCTCTTTCTCCGGGTATGGTGTAGGTGTCGAGGCGGGCGCCGTTATTGTTGTTCACTATATATACGCGCTCACCGGGAAGTATGCCGGCCGCGTCGAGAAGGTCTTCGTCGATGGTGATGCTTCCGATATAGTCGAGGCGAGCCTCGGTCACGGTCACACGGTGTATTTTCGACTTGAGGACTTGAATAAACATTTTGTGGTTGGTTTAATACCTGATATTGTCAATTAACCGTACGTCGCCGCAGTATACGGTGATGCATCCGGCTGCTCCAAGTTCGCCGGCCTGCGACCATTGGCTTATGGGCTGCATCGTTTTTGCGTCGACGATCTGGAAATATTCTGTGCGTAGGCCATCGATTGCATCGATTGCACCGATGGTGGCGTCTTCAACCTGCTTGGGTGTGAGTCCCTGGGCTTTGAGATCAACGCTTTGCTGTAGCAGATAGTGTATTTTGGGGGCTACGGCTCGACCTTCGGCTGTAAGGCGAACATTGCGGGAGCTGAGAGCCAGGCCATCGGCTTCGCGCACAATAGGGCATGGTATTATTTCGAGATCGAAACCTTCGAGTTCTACCATGCGGCGTATAACGGCGATTTGCTGGAAGTCTTTTTCTCCGAAATATGCTTTTGTGGGCTTGGACCAAGCGAAAAGCTTGCTTACAATCTGTGCCACGCCGTTGAAATGTCCAGGCCGCATTGGGCCTTCCATTACTTCGGCAACAGGCCCCAGATCGAACACACGTGTGTCGGGCTCGGGATAGATTTCGTCGACCGAAGGAATGAATGCGTAGTCTACGCCACAGCTTTCCAGCATGGCGGCATCGGCCTCTTCGGTGCGTGGATATGTGGCGAGGTCGTTGGCATTGTTGAATTGAGTCGGGTTGACGAAAACGCTCACTATTACAATGTCGTTTTCGCAGCGGGCTCTGTCTACGAGCGATTTATGGCCTGCATGCAGTGCTCCCATGGTAGGAACAAGGCCTATGGAACGCCCTGCTGTCCGATGGTTTTCGGCAACTTCGCGAAGGCGTGAGACGGTGCGGATTATTTCCATTTCTTTTTTTTACGGGGCTTTAGCCCCTGTTTTCCGGGTGCAAAATTACAATATTCCTGTCAATCGAACAAATAATGCACCTATGCCTGCGATTAAAAATGCGATGCAGCGTCATGTTGCACGATTAAATTTGGATTTACAGAGTGTTGTGGTGTATTTTTGCAGAAAATTCAAAGTATAATGGAAGAAGAATTGGAAAATACATTTGAAAAGGTCTGGAACGATATGTTGGCGGGCGAAATATATGATGCGGCGCATCCGAAATTGATTGAGATGCTGACCGATACCCGCGATCTGTTGTGGGAGTTCAACAATCTCAGACCATCGGAAATTGCACGTCAGCAAGAGATTCTGAGGCAACTGTTGGGCGGTACGGGCGAAAATTTTCATTTCAACCAACCTTTTCGCTGCGACTATGGATGCAATATAACTATTGGTGAAGGATTTTTTGCGAATTTCAACCTCACCATTCTTGATGAAGCACCGGTGACCATCGGTCGCAATGCTTTCATCGGTCCTAATGTGAGTATATATACAGCCTGTCATCCTCTCGATGCAGCCGAGCGTCTCACCCGCCGAGAATGGGCTGAGGCCGTAACGATCGGTAATGACGTATGGATCGGCGGTAGCGCCACGATTCTGCCCGGCGTAACCATCGGAGATCGTGTGGTCGTCGGCGCCGGTTCGGTTGTAACCAAGGATATCCCCTCTGACTGTGTTGTGGGTGGAAACCCGGCAAGGATAATAAAGAAGCTATGATTCTCGGGCGCTATGAATCTCCGTGTGGTTGCATAGTGGTTGCCATCGACGGGGATATTGTTCACGGGCTATGGTTCGAAGGACAGAAGCATTTCGGCCGTACGATAACAGCGGACGCAGTCTATGGAGAGCATCCGCTGTTAGATAAAGTTTTCGCTTGGTTGGATGGCTATTTCGCCGGTAACTTTTCTGAATTCGCTTTTCCGCTAGCTCCATATGGTAGTGCAAAAGAGCAGCAGGTGCGTTCGGCCATGTTATCTCTGGCGCCAGGCACAACGGTGAGCTATACGGAACTCGCAGCTATAGCCGGCTTGCCACATGCCGTGAGAGCGGTTGCCTCGATGGTGGCGAAAAATCCGTTTATCATAGTAGTTCCATGCCATCGTGTGGTGGGAAAAGATGGATCTCTCACAGGATACGCTGCGGGATTGGAGCGTAAACGAGCCTTGCTTGAACTGGAGCGTCAGTCGTCGTAGCGAACAAATTGGGCTTCTTTGTTAAATTTGATATCGACTCCATTGGAGAGTTCGATGTCGTAGCCGTTGCGTTCTTTCTCGATGCCGACAATTCGCTGTCCGGCATGCTTGGATGAAACGTAATCCTTGATGCCTTGGGGCACTATAGCGGCGGGTACGCTTTTGGCAGCGTTCACCTCTACATTTTTCCAATTGCCATGGCGGTCGAATGAAATCTCGCAACCATCGGATAAGGTGACTTCATATTCGGATACGCGTCCGAAGTCTTTCTCGATTTTTACTACGCTAACCTTAGATTTAAAGTTGGCGCTGATTGTGCTTTGAGCAGACTGGGGCAGTACGGAGGCGTCGTGTGCGTAGGTATCACCTGCACTTGCGACTGCTCCGAAACCTAATGCCAGAACAAAAGCCAGAAATAATTTCTTCATGATAGCTGTGTCTATGTAGTTATACATTATTTATCCGCAAGTTTGTCGACTTGTGGTAGATTTATTGTATAACGCTTTGACACAGTGCGTGGTTCATGCTTCGTTCCATAACGATAAGCGGCCACTTCGTCTTGTAGCCGCAAGGTCGATGAGGCGTTGGTTGGCAGATCCGCGGAATATAAGATTGGTATCGCGTTGTGCAGCGACGTATGGGCCGTCGACAAGTACGGCTACATATTCGAGAAGGCTTCGCTGAGCGGGGGTGCCATGCTCCATCAGGTCTTCGTAGGTAAAGCCGGTGTAGCACCATATATTATAGCCGGCGGCAACTATTTCGCGTGCAAGTGGAAGGATGGCCTCGGCTGAATACAGTGGGTCGCCTCCGGTAAAGGTGACATTGAAACCATTGTATCGTATCACTGCCATCACATCTTCAACGTCTCGTGGTGTTCCGGAATTGAAATCCCAAGTCGATGGATTGTGGCAGCCGGGACATTGATGGCGACAACCGGCGAAGTAAATGGAAGTGCGCAAGCCGGGGCCGTCGACCGACGTGCCTTCGACTATGCGCACTATATTCATTGATGATGGATTACTCATGTACGATACGGTCGTTGAGCTCGGCGAGTTTTGCTTTGTTCCAGCGGTCGGTCGTTCCTACGAGGTAGCCGGTGATTCGTTGCAGGCGGTCGATGGCATGGCTGCCGCAGTGAGGACATGTTTCGAGTTCGGCCGAAGCATCCTCGTATCCGCAGTGCATGCAGCGGTTGCGTGTATGGTTGACCGAGCAGTATCCGATATTGTTGGAGTCCATAAGGTCTACAATCGACGCTATGGCATCGGGATTGTGGGTCGCATCTCCATCAATCTCCACATAGAATATATGTCCGCCTCCGGTGAGTGCGTGGTAGGGTGCTTCCACCTCAGCTTTGTGGCGGGGAGAGCAGTGGTAGTACACCGGAACGTGGTTGGAGTTGGTGTAGTATATTTTGTCGGTTACACCGGGTATGTCGCCGAAAGTCTTGCGGTCTTTGGCCGTGAATTTGCCCGATAAGCCTTCTGCCGGTGTGGCAAGTACCGAGAAATTATGCTGGTAACGTTCGCTGAAATCGTTGACTCTGCTGCGCATATAGCTCACTATTCTGAGTCCAAGTGCCTGCGCGTCCTCGCTTTCGCCATGATGTTTGCCTGTGAGAGCTATCAGACACTCTGCCAGTCCGATGAAGCCCACACCGAGAGTTCCTTGGTTTATAACCGGTTCTATTGTGTCTTCGGGTGAAAGATCTTTTCCGCCGTTCCAGAGTTTGGACATAAGGAGAGGGAACTGCTTCACGAGCGCTGTTTTCTGGAAGTTGAAGCGGTCGTTGAGCTGGCGTGCTGTGATTTCGAGGACATTGTCGAGCTTGCGGAAGAACGACTCTATACGTTCGGCCTTATCCTGAATTGGCATGCATTCGATTGCCAGACGTACCAGATTGATGGTAGTGAATGAGAGGTTGCCGCGTCCGACCGATGTCTTTTCGCCAAACCGATTCTCGAAAACACGGGTACGGCATCCCATTGTCGCTACCTCGTAGAGATAACGTTTCGGATCATCGGCACGCCACTTCTCATGTTGGTTGAATGTGGCGTCGAGATTCACGAAGTTGGGGAAGAAACGACGGGCTGTCACTTTGCATGCAAGGCGGTAGAGGTCGTAGTTGGGGTCTTCGGGCAGATAGCTCACACCTCTCTTCTTTTTCCATATCTGAATAGGGAAAATAGCGGTTGCGCCGTTGCCTACGCCTTCGTAGGTGGAATTGAGCAATTCCCGGATGATGCATCGACCTTCGGCTGAAGTGTCGGTACCATAGTTTATAGAGCTGAATACTACCTGATTTCCGCCGCGGCTGTGGATGGTGTTCATGTTGTGTATGAAAGCTTCCATTGCCTGGTGCACGCGGGCTACCGTGCGGTTGATGGCATGCTGGAGCAGACGTTCGTCGCCCTGTAGAGCATCGACAGGTTTATTCAGGTAGTCATCGAACTGCTTTTCCTTGAGTTCCGTGAGGTCGCGGCCGGTGAGTTTTTCCAGATTGCATATCTCTTCGATGAACGATGAGCGCACGAATGGAGCCAGATAGAAGTCAAATGCCGGAATTGCCTGGCCTCCATGCATTTCATTCTGCGCGGTTTCGAGCGATATGCATGCGATTACGCTGGCTGTTTCGATTCGTTTTGCCGGGCGCGATTCGCCGTGACCGGCTATGAATCCATGGTTCAGTATGTTGTCGAGCGGATGCTGGACGCATGTGAGACTCTTGGTGGGATAGTAGTCCTTGTCGTGGATATGGATATAGTTATTGCGAACGGCATCGCGAGCCTCGGGTGAGAGGAGATAATCGTCGACAAATGGCTTGGTGGTCTCGCTGGCGAATTTCATCATCATACCTGCAGGCGAATCGGTGTTCATGTTCGCATTCTCGCGGGTGATGTCGTTGTTTTTAGCCTCGATGATTTCATGGAACATATCGCGTGTTTTTGCTTTTCGTGCGATATTTCGCTGGTCGCGATATGCAATGTAGCGTTTAGCAACTTCTTTGCGCGGGCTGTTCATGAGCTCGAGCTCGACCATGTCCTGAATATCTTCCACGGTCATGCGCTCGTTGCCCTTGGCGCCAATGCGGTCTGCGATTTTCTGAATCAGAGCTTCATCCTCACCGAGCTCTGTGGTGAGCATCGCTTTGCGGATTGCTGCTTTGATTTTTTCCTCGTTATATCCCACGACGCGGCCGTCGCGCTTCACTACTATCTGTATCATCGGGTTAGGGGGTTAGTCGTTTCTACATTTTAAAAGAGCCTTTCCAAGGCTCTTTTTAATAACACTGCAAAGCTAAGAATATTTGCCCGAATGGGCAACTTTTTCGCTTGTAAAATTCAGAAAAATTTTATTTTTAGAAAACTTTTCGACTGCGCTAATTTTATATATGCCTGATATTCAGGCGTCTGTGTGTTTGAAATGGGAGACTTTGCCGATTATTCGTGTATGTCTTCTTGATTGGAAGATGGTTGTGTGTGGTTATCGAGCTGACTGATAATGGCATCGGCAAGTAATGATCCCCAAAGGCGATATCCTCCGGCAGTGAAGTGCACTCCATCTGTTCCGAGAATCTTGGAATTTTTCATTTTTGCAGCGGCTCCTGCACCTCCTGCAATTGTATATGTATCATAGAATGGGATGCCATTATCATCGGCATAGCGTTTGATGACATTACGTATGCGTGCAACTTTTGTATTGACAACGGTGCCGCTTACCCTACGGCGTCCTTTGCGGCGGCGGTAGGTACGACGATAGCATTCGGTTGGTGCAACCAGAAGAAAGTGTGCAGTGGGATTGTGCCGGCGAATGGCATCAATGAGATTGTCGATGTCGTTTTCGAGAGTTTCCTCGCTTATATTGCCGAAAGCTTCGTTTGTGCCGAGGGCGATTACTACGAGATCGGGATTCAAAGCTGTAAGTTGAGTCCCGAAATGGTCGATATTTGCATACGATGAATATGTGGCGCCATTGTTGCCGATGGAATGTACCAGCACACCATTTTTGCCATTGAGGAGCTCGAAGCCCCCAAAAATAGTTTTCGATGCGTTTTCGAATTCAATCAATGCCTTGTGGGTCGGTCTCGAAAGGGTTATTACGGAGTCTGTGGCAGTGAAGTCGACACTTTTGGACAGAGAGAGATCGCGGGTGCCGAATACTTTGGGTGCTTCGCCCCGATAATGAAGGCGGATTTGATTGAATGGCTCCTCGGCCCATACTTCGAAGCGTGGTCGTGATGTTGTCGGCTGTATGCCTATGCCCGTGAATGGCATCTCCACAGCCCATGGCATTTTTAGAAGTTTTGCCGATAGGAAAGCTGAATGCAGATGGACGCCATAGTCGGCCGGTTGGTTTGTCCCGGCGAGCTTGAATGGAATGATAAGTCCCCGGCCAGCCGAGCCGGCGGCATTTGTCATTCGGGAACGTAGTACAGCGCCGCCGAAATCTGCCTGAACGTGCGAGTCGCCAAGATATACTAATGAGAATGTGTGGTCGCTGTCGCGTGCGGCTGCAAAGCGCGCGGCTAAATCGGACCAGTCATCACCATTCATCTCTATACGGTTGGCGTCGAGTTTCAGGAATGGGTAGCTTTCCCTGGCTTTGTTCTGACTTTCCTCAATCTCGGGATTGAGTCGCATTTCGGTCTGCGCCTCATCATCGGCCTTGGCGATATTAAAGACCGATACAATAATAGATATGGCAAGGGCTAATCCTACTTTATTCATCGAGGGCCTTGCTTAGCGAATTATAGAAGAGTCGGGCCAGTTCGCGGCCGCCATCGTGGTTGATATGGATGTAGTCGGCATTCATTAATTTCCGTTTGCGCCAATCTACAATTGCATTATCTCCACCCATGGCCGAGCGGGTGTCCCAGAATGCACTCCCGGTACGGCGAGCCACGTCGCGCTGAGCTTTCACCATAGCCGGACAGGTAGGAAGGGATAGCACTGCCGTACCATCTTTTACTCCGCGGTCGGCTATACCCATTATTATTATATCTGCGTTCGGGTAGCAATCTTTGATTCTACCTACAGTGCTTGTCATGGCCGCTGCATAGGGCGTGTAGTCGGTCTGTTCTCCGGATAGTGCGTTTATGCCGTATTCGAGAATTATAAGATCGTAGTCCACATATTGGCGCATATCGGATGCCAGAGGTAAGCTCATCTTGCGGTGTCCGATGCCGGAATTTCCCCTTATCGACATACAGTCGAGTTGCACACCCGATGTTCCGTCGAGATACACACCAAGAGCAACCAGCCCTTGTATATCTGTAGCGACTGTGAGCGCCGAGGTCGGATCTGTAATGTCGATGCACTGCACTTTGCCCGACGGCGCGACATTGTGGGTCGATGAGCCCGCATCAGTAGTAAGTGTGACAGCGCCTGAGTCGGCCGATAGAAATAGGAAGCGCGATAGCTCCCAATTGTCGAGATGCCGACGCCCTTTCGCTCCACGATAGGATGCAGTAGCGGCTGATTCGGCCTTGCCATACTCTCCACACAGGGAGCGTATGCTGTCGCGAGCGCCAAGGGTACGGAGATCGTGCATCTTCCATCCTTTGTCAGATTGGGTCACACTTCCTCGGAAGCCGGGAAAATCGCTGTGTATGGCCATATATCCTACGCCTGCGCCGCCATAGTTATCTTGGAAAAACTCGCGTAAATTCTGAGTGAATATGTCGCCTTCTATAAAGGAATCGCCCAATACTGCCACGCGGGCGCTGCCGGAAGCCAGTGCCGCTTTGAATTTGGCGAGAGGATTATCTCCGTAGAATTCAAGCAGGACTTCGCCGTTGTCGTCTGTCGGAGGCTCTTCGGTTGCGATGGCAGGTATAAACTCGGGTTCTGTCTCGGTTTCTACATCGGCAACCGGTTCGGCCGGTAGCTGCTCGCTTTCATCTGTCTGAGTCTCTGCCAGAAAGCTGGCCAATTCAGGATCTACCTCTACCGTTGGAGCCGATGCGACCGTTCGCTCCGATGGAATCAAATCCTCGAAAAGATTGAAATCCTTGATGCGGTTCCCGGTGAGTCTGCTCCAAGGCACAGCCGAGAGTAGCAGCAGTATGCCCATCGACGTGGCAACGACTGTAAAAATATGTCGGGAGGAATCTTTCATTAAAGGTCCGTGAGACATTCTATGAGTGGCTGGGCCTTCACTCGGGTTTCTTCCCATTCGACATATGGAAGTGAGTCGGCGGTTACGCCACTACCTGTATATATCGACCATTTTTCCTGATCGAAATGCACACAGCGTATTATTCCATAGGTCATGTTCAGGCGTATTTCGGATAGTGTGAGACATCCGGCATACATGTAGCGCGGCCACGATTCAAACCGTTCGATTTCAGAAATGGCGATGGTTCGTGGATATCCCGCCAGCGCAGGGGTAGGCTGTATTTCATCCACAACGTTATCGAAGAACTTGCGGTCGTGTCCGTTTTCCACAAATTTTGATTTGAACTCGGTGCATAGATGGTGCACGGGACCATAGTCGAGTTCGTGAATGGGCATTCTGAAAAATTCGATTCCTGATAGTTTTAGACGGCTTTCGATGTCGTTGGCTACCAGATTGTGCTCTTCGATGTTCTTCATGTCCCATTCGCCTTCGATCGTGTGGTGTCGCGTTCCGGCCAGAGCCATGGTGCGGAATGTGCCGTTGTTGAGGCGTTCCAGAATCAGTTCGGGTGTCGAACCCATCCAAAAATTCATCTGAGGATGCCACATGAGGAAAAATACCGAATCGCGATTGGGCATGCATTTTAGGTACTTCGTTAATATGGATCCGAGATTGAAATTTTTGAATCGTCCGCATATATTGCGGCATATCACAGTCTTGCCACCGCGTTTTTTCAATATCTCCACCAGTTCGGTGATGGCGCCTATATACCAGTCCTCCGGTGTCGACTCCGGGCACACGGGCATAGTGTCGACCGTGTGATTGGCAGTAGTGGAGAAATCGAACCATTGCGATGATAACCATGGCTTGGCTTTGGCCTGAAGTCGGTATTGAAAATCTTCCACCGAATCGGACCATACTACAATGAAACGATTTGTCAGACCTTCCCGCTCGGGAAGCCTGAACAGACAGAACGGTATGTTGTTTTCTATATTTTGATCAAGGAAGCGGATCATAGTGTCCAAATCTTCCTTAGAATACGAATTGTCCATTTTATAGGTTCTGATATGTCACCACCTCACCCATTAAATCGAAAGCATCACTTCCGGTGATTCGGACGTCGTATATGTTTCCGATTTCAAGCGCAGGGGTTTCGGGGAGATATACATTGCAGTCCACATCGGGCGAGTCGAATTCGGTTCTGCCGATATAGCGGCCATCTACGTCCTGTTCGTCGATTATGACACGCATGGTGTTTCCGACCATCGATGCAGCGGTTTCGAAAGCGATTTCTTCCTGAAGTTCCATGAGCCGTGACAAGCGTTCATCTTTTACTTCCTGTGGAATATCATCGTTGAAATTTCGGGCTGCATATGTATCGTCTTCTTCGCAGTATGCGAATGCCCCCATGCGCTCGAATCGTTGTTCGCGAACGAAGTCGAGAAGATTTTCGAATGCCTCTTCGTCCTCACCTGGGAATCCGACCATGAGGGTGGTGCGTATTGCAATCCCAGGCACAGCCTTGCGTATGCGGGCAAGGAGCTCCCTGGTTTCATCGGCGGTGATATGCCGACGCATGTTGGTGAGCACTTTATCATCGATATGTTGCAGTGCAATGTCGAGATAGCGGCACACATTTTTATGGCGTGCCATGGCGTCGAGAACATCGTAGGGAAAATCGGCCGGATATGCATAGTGCAACCGCAGCATTTCCACTCCGGGAATTACTGCAAGCGTATCGATAAGTTCGGCCAGTCGTGATTTTCCACCCGGAAGGTCGGTGCCGTAGCTCGACAGATCCTGGGCTATTATATTGAATTCACAGGTGCCTTCCGATGCAAGGTGAGCCACTTCGGCGGCAATGTCTTCGATAGTACGGGAATGATGTCTTCCGGTGATAAGTGGAATTGCACAAAAGGCGCAGAAACGGTTGCAGCCTTCAGAAATCTTGATGTAAGTGTAGTGCGGCGCTGTGGAGAGCTCGCGGTCCCATTCATGGCGTGGCGCGGTGGTTTCATGATTGGCAATGTCGGCAACGATACCGGGCCAGTCGAATTTTCCATATAGTCCGTCAAGTTCTGGTATTTCCTGTTCCAACTCCCGACGATAACGCTCGCCAAGGCAGCCCATGATGTAGACACCTTTGATCTCTCCCGATTGCTTCAGCGCAAGGTAGTCCATTACAGTTTCGATGGACTCCTCTTTTGCATCTCCTATAAATCCACAGGTATTCACCACCACGTAGTCGGGTGCTTCATCGACACCTTCGGTCCGGTTGCTGTCGAAGTCTATATCGAATCCTGCATCAAGAAAACGTCGGGCCAGACGTTCGCTGTCAACCAGATTCTTGGAGCATCCCATGCTCACAATGGAAACAAGAGGGCGCCGGCTGCTCATTTTTCGCGGTTACCAAATAACGATTCGACAAAAGCGCGTTTATCGAAGATTTGAAGATCTTCGATACCTTCACCGATTCCGATATATTTCACCGGAATCTGGAACTGGTCGCTAATACCGATCACTACACCGCCACGGGCTGTGCCGTCGAGTTTGGTCACGGCAAGGTCGGTTACCTGGGTTGCAGCCGAGAACTGGCGCGCTTGCTCGAATGCATTCTGTCCGGTGGAGCCGTCGAGTACAAGCAGTACTTCGTGGGGTGCTCCGGGGACTACCTTCTCCATGACGCGCTTTATTTTGGTAAGCTCGTCCATGAGGCCTTTTTTGTTGTGCAGACGTCCGGCAGTATCGATTATAACAACATCGGTGCCATTGGCAACGGCCGACGACAGAGTGTCGAATGCTACTGCAGCGGCGTCGGAGCCCAGCTGCTGTTTTATGACCGGTACGTCGGCACGACGGCCCCATTCATCGAGTTGCTCCACGGCGGCAGCACGGAATGTGTCGGCCGCACCGAGCATCACGCTGTTGCCGGCAGCCTTGTAGTGATGGGCGAGTTTTCCGATGGTTGTGGTTTTTCCAACCCCGTTCACTCCAACCACCATTATTACATATGGTTTCTTGTCTGCGGGAACTTTGAATTCGCCGGTGTTCTGTCCGGTGGTGTTTTCTGCGAGCAACGCTGTGATTTCCTCGCAGAGCATGTCGTTGAGTTCTTCAACGCTCACATATTTGTCGCGGGCGGCACGAGACTGGATTCTTTCGATTATTTTTAGAGTGGTCTCTGCGCCGACGTCGCTGGTAATGAATATTTCCTCGAGTTCATCGAGAAAGTCATCGTCGATTGTGCGTCGTCCGGTGAAGGCACGTCGTAGTTTTCCGAATACGCCTTCCTTGGTTTTCTGCAAACCTCGGTCGAGGTTTTGCTTCTTGTCTTTGCTGAAAAAGTTGAAAAATCCCATTTTCCCTTTTAATTTTACCACAAAAGTAGTGAAAAAAAACTGTTCTTGCCCTATTGTGATATAGGATTATTGTGGCGGTTGGATTATGTGGACTTTCGATAAATCCGTTGTTTGCATAGTTTAACACTTATGTGCACTTATCAAGCCCATGCGCGGTGGTAGCTTTGCACTATAAACTTTAATCTAATTAACTATGACACTGCTCTTTCTTCTTTTATTGGTCCCAATGGCTATTTACGAGACTTTGACAGATGGTATGGACTGATTTTTTGCATACAAGTGTATTTTTGTTGTAATTTTGCGGTATGACATATAAAATGTCATTTTATGGTTATGAAGAAGATACTCTTGTTGCTCATTGTGTTTTTAATGGCGGTTGCCGGGGCTGAAGCCCAGCGCCGTTCTGTTTCTATTCTTGGCGATTCATATTCTACGTTCAAGGGTTTTATGAAGCCCGAGAAGAACCGTATATGGTACAAGGCTGATGTGGATACCGCCAAGACAGACGTTTCTTCCGTAAGGCAGACATGGTGGCATCGTCTTATCACTGAGAATGATCTCAAATTGGAGCGAAATAACTCCTTCTCAGGCGCCACCGTATGCAATACCGGATACAAGGGCAAGGACTATTCAGACCGCTCGTTTATAACCCGTATGAAAGATCTTGGGGCTCCCGATATCATTCTTATACTGGGGGCTACCAACGATTGCTGGGCGCATGCTCCGATCGGGGAATACAAATATTCCGGATGGACCGACGAGGAATTGTTCTCGTTCCGGCCGGCAATGGCATATATGCTCGATACCATGAAGGATTATTATCCCGGCACTGATATTTATTTCGTGCTTAATTGTAGGCTAAGTGATGAAATAAATGAATCGGTAAATACCATATGCGATCACTATGGTATACCCGTAATTGCGCTTGAAGATATCGACTGCAAGGCCAATCATCCCACTCAGAAAGGAATGGCACAGATTGCCGAGCAGGTGAAAGCCGGGCTTGGATTGTGAAAAAGTGTCGGTTTGTTCTGGCTGCGCTCTGCAGCATTCTTTTGCTGTCGGCTGAGTCTTGCGGCAGCAAAAAAAAGGCAGTGCGCCAGTATAGCGACGACGGTCTGTATCCCGTTGAAGCACAGCGCGACAATAATAAATCTTCTCGGAAAAAGGTTGACGGACATGATATAAGGTCTCGAATTGTAGAGTCGGCCCGTTCATGGATCGGTACGCCATATCGATATGGCGGTGAATCGAGAAAGGGTACAGACTGTTCGGGAATGGTGATGAATGTGTTTGCTGATGTCGCTGGCATAAAGCTTCCACGAAATTCCGCAAAGCAGAGCGAATATTGTAAAAGCATACGGCAGTCCGAACTTCTGCCGGGCGATCTGGTATTCTTTGCCGCACGCCGTGGCAAGGGGGTGAATCATGTCGGAATCTATATTGGTAACAACTGTTTTGTGCATGCCTCGACATCGCGTGGAGTGATTGTCAGTGATCTTGCACAGGATTATTATGCGCGTACGTTTCGTTCAGCCGGCCGTGTTCCCGGACTTGGTTCCCAATCGGTCCCTGAAACCCGGAAAGAGACCGTAGTAGGGCGCGAGCCAAGCTATGAGGTTGTGGACTGTCTGCCTGGAGGCCGTAAAATGAAGGCTCCGGAAGCCGAGCATCCGGAGCCTGTCGAATATGTTGATAGCCTTGGCGTGGCGTCCGATTCTATAAGAACCGAAGTACGCCGGGCAATGCAGTTTTAGAGGCTTGCAAAAGCAGGGCCACCTACCATTTCCTGATAAGCGTATACACCGGCCTGCGACACTTCCACAGTACGGTATTCACCGCCGGCTACAGGAAGTTTCACATGGGTGTCGTCGACAAACTGGAAGAGCATGTGGCGTTCGCCATTAGCCTCGAAAGACCAGGTCTGTTCCTGTGCGTCGAAATCAAGGCGTACGCTTGAGCCGTCGTTGCAGCTGATCACGTCGTAGCCTTTGCCATCGCAGCGTACAAGATATTTGCCGTCTTTGCCATCGATCATGCGTTCTCCCTTGGCCATAGGGTTGCTACCGCTCCAGAATTCGATACTGTTGAGGACAAGGACATCGGCTATAGCGCACACTTCGTATACAGGAAGAACCCAGAATGCGAAGAACACGAGTTCGTTGAGGAATTTGTCGCCAACATTCTGGTTCCAACCCAGAAGACGGTTTGTGAGAGAGAAGCTTCCTATGCAGGAAGGTGTGGTAAGCATCGATGTGCCGAGAAGGCATACGATTGCTGCGGAGATGACGGTTTTTCTCATGTTGTTTTATGAATTGAATGTTAGGGTTTTCAAGCTGTTATTTCGCGGCGTGCATGCTCGTAGAAGTTTGTAATCTGTTTCACATACGATACTGTTTCGGTGCCTCGGCAGTAGCCGTACTTGGTCACGGGATCGTTGTAGTACTTAGGATTCATCTTCATGAGGATGGCTTTTTCGACATTGTCGTCCCATTTCTCCGGGTCAAGATCATATTTCTTGGCAAGAGCAATGGCGTCGTATACGTGGGCTATGCCTACATTATATGCCGCGATTACAAATTTAAGTCGTTCTTTGTCGTTAGGAACATATTTGACGAGATAGCTGTCGAGGTCGTTTATCAATTGCGATGCCACTTTTACGCTGGTTTCAGGATTGCCGAGCTGAGATACGCTGGTGCGGTAGCCTCGTGCTGTGCTTGGCATAATCTGCATTAACCCGCGGGCGCCGACCCACGATCGGGCGTTGGGCTTGAACTTGCTTTCCACAAAAGCCTGTGCAGCCATGAGACGCCAGTCCCATCCAACAGTGGGCGCATATTTCTTGAAGATATCATCGTATTTCGATATGTATCCTTTCGAGAAGTCGAAGCGTACCGATGGTGTGAATTTTGTCTGCTCGAAATATCGTTTGAGCAATTCTGCATTGGTTCGTTGTGGCGATTCACCGGCGAACCATGAGTCGATCGAGTCTGCAAGCCATTCCTTGCCGGGTGCGACAGCCCACGAAGCGCGCTGAGGGAAACTCACTTCCATATCTACGTCGAGATCGGGATAGTAGGTCTTGTTGAGCATGGCGATATCGCTGTCGACTACTGTCATCGGTATCTCGCCATTCGATACGAGCCTGAGCAAATCTTCGGTGATGAGTGTATCGGCATCGACTTCATGGATGATTATGCCGCCACCGATTTCATCATTGAGATTCTGCATGCGCCTCAGGTATTTACTATCCTTCTCCACATATACTTCTTTGCCGACAAGATCAGTGACATCGCTTATGGGTGCCTGTCCCTGCACTTTGGGCTGTACGAGCACCTGTGTGGTGTAGTTCTCCGGCCCACAGGGCAGCACATACTGCTTGTAGTGCTGTGTTATAGGCACCTCATATGCTATGAGATCTACTTTACCAGAGTCGAGCATCGCCACTGCTGTCGATAGATTCTTGGCTACTTTCAGGTCGAGAACCATACCTTTCTGGCGGGCAAGACTATCGACAAGAGTGTAATCGTAGCCCATAGGTTCGTCGCGGTAGAGAAAGTACGATGTAGGACCATACAGGGTGACAACCTTGAGGGTGTCGGGCAGAGGCTCTTCTCCTTGTCCGCCATGATTTGACGCCGAATTTTTGTCGCATGACGCAAAAATACCTGCGGTCAGAATCATGATCGGAAAAGAAGCTGTAGCGAGAAGTTTCGTAAACGAGGTGTGCATATAGGACGTGATGTTAGTTGACCGTGGAAGGCTGAGACCATCCGGAGGTCAAATCCTCAGTCCGGCTCAGTATTCGAATGTGCCGTAAGGCGTGGCCAATGTAAGTTTCTTGGCCGGGGCTTCTTCGACACGCCCGATCACCTTTCCTTCGATTCCGAAGCCTGCTGCGATTGCTATGATGCTGTCGGCAGCTTTAGGCGAACAATAAATCTCAAGACGGTGACCCATGTTGAATACCTTATACATCTCGCGTGCATCGGTTCCCGATTCGCGACGTATGAGGTCGAACAGTGGTGGAACGTCGAATAAGTTGTCTTTAATAACATGTTTGCCTTCGACAAAGTTCAGAATTTTTGTCTGAGCGCCTCCCGAGCAGTGTACCATGCCGTGTATATACGGGCGGAGTTCCGAAAGGACTGCTTTCACAACCGGAGCATACGTACGGGTAGGGGAGAGCACGAGGCGTCCGGCATCAAGAGGTGCTCCGTCGACTGCATCGGTGAGTTTTTTAGTACCGCAGTACACCAGTTCCACCGGTAGACCGGGGTCGAAAGTTTCAGGATATTTCTGTGCGATATCTTTGCAGAATACATCGTGGCGCGCGGATGTGAGGCCGTTGCTGCCCATTCCGCCATTGTATTCTTTCTCATAGGCTGCTTTACCATAAGAAGCAAGGCCTACTATTACATCGCCGGCTTCGATGCGGCTGTTGTCGATGACATCGGCGCGCCGCATGCGGCAGGCCACTGTGCTGTCTACGATTATTGTGCGAACAAGGTCGCCGACGTCGGCAGTCTCACCTCCGGTGGGATAGATGCTCACTCCCATGGTGCGGAGTTCTTCCACAAGTTCCTGAGTGGCATTTATCACTGCAGATATTACCTCTCCGGGAACCAAGCGCTTGTTGCGGCCTATGGTGGAGGACAGCAGGATATTGTCGGTGGCACCGACGCATATCAGGTCGTCGATGTTCATGATTAGCGAGTCCTGGGCAATGCCTTTCCATACATCGAGATTGCCGGTTTCGCGCCAGTAGGCATAGGCGAGAGCCGATTTGGTGCCCGCCCCGTCGGCATGCATTATGTTGCACCATTCGGCATCTCCGCCGAGGTAATCGGGGATTATTTTACAGAATGCACCAGGGAAAATACCTTTGTCGATATTCCGGATAGCCGAGTGTACGTCTTCTTTAGAAGCCGACACGCCTCTTTTCTCATAGCGTCCGCTGTCCATAGTTTTTGTTATATAATGTGATTATTTGAGTTTTGCAAGTTTTGACGGGTTTCCTACAAGCCATATGATGTCGCCTTCCTGAAATACCAGGTCTGGCTGGGAATCGATATGCTCCTCGCCTCGGTCCACTGCCACTACGAGGGCGTCGTAGGTGTCACGTAGCGATGATGACCGTGGTGTACGTGATATGAGCGGTGAATCGGGACCAAGAAGCACGCTTGTAAGTTTCATTTTTGACGGATCGGAGCCGGAATCCTGTAGCGGCGCCGATGCCTCTATCTGAGGAAGAAGTTTTTCAATCTGGTCGTCGGTACCTATTATGCCGAGTATATCGCCGGGATAGATACGTGTGCGTCCGTTGGGAATGGGAATGAAGTTCGAGCCTCTCTGTATGCTCACCACATTTACACCGAAGCGGTTGCGGAGATTGGAATCCATCAGGCGCTCTCCGGCAAAACTACATCCTGTTCCGACTGTCATATATGCCTGGTGTAGATCGTGTACGACTGCATTCTTTTTCCCGCTGCGTCTGAGTTCGCGTTCGTTCAGGTTGTCGAGAAATTTACTCTCTATTTTTGCCATGCTGGCATTGAGCTTTCGTGAGAAATAGAACGCCAACAGGATTATAACGGCTATCACAGCAACAAGACCGGCTTTGGCAGAGTAGACTGTGGTAATGGCCCGGACAATGAAAACGATGGCTATGATGAAGCGGAAGATTGTCATCACAATCTTAGGCACATTGCTTCCCAGGCCTTCCGATCCGTCCTGTGTTTTAGTATTTATAGGTATGACAAGCGCGAGCAGGAATGGCGACATGGCAACCAATGTGATGATCACACTCAATACTCGTGCCCATCTACCGAAGTTGGCAAGCATCCATGGCTCCAGATATGTGTGGGAAATCAGAAGGATTCCCACCAGTACTACCGAATACAGCACCGTACGCCATATATATCGTTTGAGTACGGCTTTCCACGGCCGTCCGGCAGCCTCGCTGCGGTCTGCTTGCTTTCTGTATCGGTCTATTAGAAAACTGAGTCGCCGTGGCAGCCTACGCGCAAGCCAGTTATAGAACGGCAGCGACATTTTTATAAAGTATGGCGTGGTGAAGGTCGTGATCACCGATACCGCCACAACAATAGGGTAGATTGTCGAGTCGAGTACACCGAGACTCATGCCAAGAGTGGCGATGATAAATGCAAATTCGCCTATCTGTGTGAGTGAAAATCCCGACTGGATGGCAACCTTAAGGGTCTGGCCTGTCACAAGCATTCCGAAGGTGCCGAATATGATCATGCCTATTATAACCACAGCCGAGAGCAATAGTATAGGGCCCCAATAGTTTACCAGGATATCGGGCTGTACCATCATACCCACCGATATGAAGAAGACGGAGCCAAAAAGGTCTTTGACGGGAGTGACTACCGATTCGATGCGTTCGGCGTAGCTTGTGCCGGCGAGGATAGACCCCATGACGAAAGCGCCCAGAGCAAGCGAAAATCCGCAGAATACAGAGAATACTGCCATGCCAAGACATAGACCCATCGACACTACCAAAAGCGTCTCGGAGTTTAGAAAGCGTCGGATACGGTTGAGGAGAGACGGCAGGACATATACTCCGACCAGGAACCAGATGATAAGGAAGAAAACAAGTTTGCCTACACTGTACAGCAATTCGCCACCCTCAACGCTGTTATTTATGGCGATAGATGATAGGAGCACCATCATCAAGACCGCAAAGAGGTCTTCGACAATCAGCACGGCCAGCACGAGCGATGCGAATTTCTTTTGCCGCAATCCCATGTCGGTAAATGCCTTGATGATGATTGTGGTCGACGACATCGATAGCATGCCACCGAGGAAGAGGCTGTTGATGTAGTTGAAATGCATCAGATGACCAACGGCGAAGCCCGCACCCATCATGCCCGATACTATTATAAGGGCGGTAACGACGGCCGAGCCGCCAGAATTCACGAGTTTCCTGAAACTGAATTCCAGTCCCAATGAGAATAATAGCACTACAATGCCAATCTGTGCCCAGAAATCAATATTTTCTTCGGTTGTGACAGACGGCAGGTATTCAAAGTGTGGACTGGCCAAAAAGCCGGCGACGATATATCCCAATACCACCGGCTGCTTGATCCATTTAAACAGCACTGTAACAATGGCTCCTAAAAGGAGAATGAATGCCAAATCGCTGATAAGACCCTGTATGTTCATTTGTATCAGATATTGATTTGGTTGGCAAGGGTAATGGCCTTGGTCGGATGAAGTTTGGCGAACTGAGAGAACAATTCGATGTAGTTGGTAGTCTCTTTTACGAGCACAATCAGATTCAGATGTGTCTCGTTTGCATCGAAGTCGTAATCTACATAGAAATTGTTTAGATGAATCTTGTGTTCGCGTAGAACGGCTTTATAGTCGTTTATTTCATGTAGTATTACATTTGTGCGTATGCGGATGATTCGGGATTCCGCGCCACGGCTAAGTCGTCGTTCTATGCCTTCGAGAAGCACAAGTATGATCAGAATCAGGCCCGAGGCAATGATGGAAAGCCAGTACATACCTAGGCCTACGGCCATACCGATGATGGCGACCATCCATATTCCGGCAGCGGTGGTAAGACCGCGTACCGATCCCTTCATCTGTATAATTGCACCTGCACCCAGGAAGCCTATGCCGGTGATTACTTGTGCGGCGATTCGGCCAGGGTCACCATTCTTAAGACCCATGTACTCCTGGGGAACGTAGATGGAAAGCAGCATGGCCAATGTCGCGCCCATGGAAATGAGCGAGAATGTGCGCACGCCTGCTGTCTGGCCTTTGCGACGCCGTTCGAAACCTACGATGGCTCCGAGCAGCATGCTGAGCATCAGTTTATAGATGGAACCGACAGTGTTTACTTCTATGTCGTTTATGGAACGGTATATGTACTCCAAAAATTCCATCTATTTCAGACTGAATGAGCGCGATACCAACCGGAAATTATCGGCGAAGAGCTCGACAGTATAGTCGCCGGCGATAAGAGGTGTGTTGACATCCCAGTAAATGGTCACTCCGGGAACTTCCTCGCCTTCGTACTCAATTGTCTTTTTTGCAGAGCAAGGCACATTTCCACCTTCGAATGAGAATGAGCCACCTCCTGTGAGCAGTTGCCCTGAAGGAGATATGATGCGTGCATAGATGGTTTTTTCGCCAACAGGTGTGGAATTGTTCTGGGGAATGGTGAAAGTGATTATAAGCTGGGTTGCTTTGGACACTTTTTTCTCATTCTTTCCCTTTTTATTCAATGCGCCCAGCGACAAACCTGTCACATTGAGGCGTTCGGCAAGAGTCATGCGCTCGCTGAGGACCTCATTCTTACGTGTTGTTTCGTGTACCTGGGACTGCAGAGTGCTGTTTTGGCGTTTTATTTCGGAATTTTCGTTTCGAAGTGCTTCGTTCTCCTTGTTCAGACGGTCGATTTCCTCTACATAGTGACGCAGAAGTGCGCGCAGAGTGTCGATTTCACCGCGTAATTTTGCGATTTCAGCCGCGCTCTTATGCTTTTGGCTGGCGAGTTCCTGCTGAAGTTTCTCTACTTGGAGACGTGCGGCCTCGTATTTCTCGTTTAGCTGACGTTTGAGGGAGTCGTCCTTTATATACTGACGCGAATTTTCGAACTGTGCGAACTCGTCGTTCAGGTCTTGATATTCACTTTCGAGCTGTTGCTGTGCTATGTCGAGCTGCATCTGCTCCATTTCGGCTTTTGCGGCATCGGCTGCGCGCGACGACCGTACGGCCCAAAATACAAGCGCGCCTACAATAATGGCTCCGGCCGCTATCGCTGCAATGATTAACCACGATGGTTTGCGATTCATATCCTTAGTGTTGGGTTTTGTCTGTTCCATGTGTGATTGTAATGAATTGCAAAATTACGAAAAAAATCAGAAAGGACTGTCGGATTTTCCGCTCTCGTTTAGAAAATCGGGATTTGGGCCCGGACCGCCTGCTGTACCCGGTAGTCCAAGGGCTGCGGCATCGGCGGCTGCGGCAGCTGCATCGACCGGTACGGCTGTGTCGGCGTTGTCGCTTGCAGCACGCATTCCGAAAGCCGCGCCTTCATCATTAGCCGGATCCCAGTTCTCGAACCGCACGTATTCATTTCGGAACCGAAGGTCGACAGTACCTACAGAACCGCTTCGGTGTTTGGCGAGTATAAATTCGGCCTTTCCACGGATATCGTTTCCTTCTTCGTCGGTAGTGGAGTGGGAATAGTACTCCGGTCGGTGTATGAAGCATACGATGTCGGCATCCTGCTCGATGGCTCCCGACTCACGAAGGTCGGAAAGCTGCGGACGCTTGTCTTTGTTGCCTCGGTCCTCGAGTTTTCGGTTGAGCTGGGAAAGTGCCACAATGGGTATGTCGAGTTCTTTCGCCAATTGCTTGAGTGAACGAGAAATGGTGCTCACTTCCTGCTCGCGGGAACCGAGTTTGAGTCCGCCGGCTGTCATGAGCTGCAGGTAGTCGATTATAATCATCCGCACTCCATGTTCACGCACCAGACGCCGGGCTTTGCTTCGCAGTTCCATGATGGAAAGGCTGGAAGTATCGTCAACGTATAGCGGCAGTCCTTGGAGGGTCTGCATTCGGGTGAGAAGCTGATTCCACTCGAGCTGGGATAGATTGCCGCTTTTGATTTTTTCGCCGCCAAGCTCGCACGCATTGGAAATGAGTCGGTTCACCAACTGGAGGTTGCTCATTTCGAGCGAGAACACTGCTATAGGGTTGTTCATCTTGGCTATATTAAGAGCCATGGAGAGCACAAACGCTGTCTTACCCATGGCAGGACGTGCCGCGATGATTATAAGGTCGGAATTCTGCCAGCCTGAGGTATATTTGTCGAGATCGCGGAATCCACTGCTAAGGCCGCTTAGACCAGATTCCTGCTGTGATGCGATTTGCATCCTCTCGATGGCGTGTGTGAGCAGCGGATCGATTTGTGCTACTTCTTTCTTGACGTTCCCTTGTGAGATTTCGAATAGCCTTTTCTCGGTTTCCTGCAGAATGTCGTCCACGTCGTTGCTTTCGTCGAACGATGCATTTTCCACCTCGGATGCAAATGCAATGAGTTCGCGGGCAAGGTATTTCTGGGCTACAATCCGGGCATGGAATTCGACATGCGCGGCTGAGGCTACATTAGATGTCAGGCCGACGACAAAAGCTGCTCCACCGGCTTTCTCGAGCGTGTCGGAGAGCCTCAACTGGTTTACTACAGTCATCATGTCGATCGGCTTCTGCTCGAGACCAAGGGTTTGAATGGCTTCATAGACGAACACATGGCGTGGTTCGTAGAAACTTTCCGGTTTCAGGAGATCGCAGACGAGAGTATAGGCGTCTTTTTCGACCATGAGTGCACCCAGCACCGCGGCTTCCACTTCGACCGCTCGGGGAACAAGACGGCCCACAGGATCTTCCGGAGTGCTTTTTTTAGAAAAGGGTTTGCGTTGGTATGAAGTAGTATCGGCTGGACTCATTGTTTGGATGATTTAATTAAAGCAACTCCTTGGAATGATAAAGGGTTGATTTCTCTGAAATTGATCGATATGAATTGTTCGTTGATGAATTGCCTCAATGAGTTATAGGAAGGACCTGAATATTCACAAGTTCATATCGGTCTTTTTCAGGTAGTAAGTGGGGGCTACTTCTTTTTAATGTATTCCTGGGTGGGGATAAAGTAGAATTCCACGCGTCGGTTTTTTGCGCGGTTAGCACGCCCGTGATTGTCGGCTACCGGTTCGTCTGCACCTATCCCGTAGGGTATAATTCCTGTTTCCCGATGTGAATCTTCCTTGAAGAAGTACTCGTCGATGGAATTGGCGCGGTCGGCAGTGAGCCGGTCGGCATATGTTTCATCTCCGGTGTCGTCGCTGTGCACTGCAAGCACCACTTTGTAGTCTTCTCTTCTTTTTATATAATTCTTAAGTGGAGCTAACTTTGAGGATGCCTTTGTTGAGAGAACGGATTCGTTGGGCGAGAAGAGAGCGGAGCAGGGTATGGTGACCATGACAACCTCTCCCGAACGAAGCATCGTGACGCTATATCCAGCCTCGCGTAGATCTTTGGCAAGATCGTTCATGCGTGATGCTACAGCCGCGCTCTGTTTAGCCGGAACTTCAGGATAGCGTATGTTTTCTTCGATAGTAGCCGTGGTTGGGTCGAATGGTGCCGCTTTCTGGGCCGCTAACCCTTGTGGAAGAGCTGCCGCTGCCATAAGGGCAAGCGCTAAGATATGTCGCTGGATATTCATAGGAGACTATCTTCGTAGGCAATCTCCGCGAGGATGAGTGTCTTGATTTGCTCTGTGGTGAGAGTGCTGTCGGATTTGCCTTTCAGATATTTGGCTATGAATGCTACCATGTCGTCGATGTCGGTATCGTCATCGGCTTCAGCATCGATTTCAAGTTCTCCGTTTTCATCGTAATAGTCGAAGATCAGGTCGAGTACTTGATATAGGTCTTCGTTCGACGGTGCGTTTTCGCCAAGGGCAGCGCCCATTGCTTTCAGAGCTTCGTCTTCATCGTATTCTTTCATTTTCAGAGGTCTGTTAGCCCGGTAGGGAGATTCATGTATATTGTTTTTGTATCGGTATCCACACTTTCTATAAGTTCCGGATTGGCTGGAACGAGAATTGTGCTACCGCTGTCTTCGACGTGGAACAAGTAGTTGTCTGTAGAATCATCGAAGTCTGTGATTGTGCCGATTTTGCACCCGTCGGATTGTATGGTGAATCCTATAAGATCGTCGAGATAAAATCCTTCGGAGTCTTCGGTATCATCGGCTGGGATGTCCTCGGGACGTGCATAGATGCTTTTATTGGTAAATTCCGAAGCTTTTTCCTGAGAAGTGATTCCTTCGAGTGTCAATAGAAAGCTTTCGGAACCCTTGGTGCGCACGGCGATGATAAAAAAAGGTACCATCAGGCCATCGAGCTCTACAAAAATGCATGGAAGGGTTTCCGGATCTATGTCGAAATCGGGAATGATGGCCGAAAGTTCGCCCTTGATACCGTGTGGTTTGCCGAAACGGCCTATCTCGATGAGGTTGTCGGCGGCAATCATTTCTTTTTCTTCTTTTTAGAGGGTGCCGGAAGGGCGCGGAATTCGTGCAAGGTCGTCTGTTCTGGATCTAATGCGAGCATACCATGTGATAGCATTCGCAGATCGTCGAATACACGACGGTCATCGACTCCTTCGCGGTCGAATGCCACCACGATTTTCTTCATGTGATCGGCAATGAGGAACACGAGTGAATCGCGTTCTTCGCCTGGCTCCATTCCGCATGCAACATCGATCATTCGCGCTATGTTTCGGCCATAGCGACGCATTGGCATATGCTCGGGACGCGCGATGGGAATGTTATCGGGCCGGTCGGCAAATACGTCGCTTTGCACATGCTCGAACGGTACGTCCACATCCAGGTTGAACCCACTCATTATGAACAGATGGTCCCAGAGCTTGCGCATATGCTCGGCCTGATTGTCACCTTGGGCGGGGAAGAGAGTGTTCATCGCATTTACAATGGTATTTGCGCAGAGGGTGCGTTCTTCGCGATTTTCGATGGTGACGCAGTGGTCGACCATGCGCTGTATGTTGCGCCCGTATTCGGGCAGTGTTAGCCTTGGAAGGCGGTTGGTGTATGTGAGCATTGTGTATAGTCAATTACTGTGCCTCAAAGTTACTGCAAAAATCCGGCATGGGCAAATTGCCTTTTGTTGTTATATGGGTGATTTTACAGGTGTCGTATTGCTCGAAATAAGCATTCCATCTGCAAATCCCAATATGGTAAGCATCTTGATGCCGTCGATTTCAGTAATATAGCCCCATTCCTCGATACCGACGTTGAAATTTTTAATATGAGGATTCCCGAGTTTGTTTTTTACTTTGTCCATTGACAGGCCCGGAGTGAGAGTCGTAAGGTTATCGGTCAGCGCCCAGGATTGCCGCACGGATGTGCATGAGCTAATGCCGATTATGGATATGGCTGCTAATGACGCTAATAGGTGGCGTTTCACAGAAGTATAATATTTATAATATCAAAGCCGGAAGCTGCGCGTATGGGGCGCGGTCTTCCGGCTTGTAGATTGTTTTTTGTGGTTTTAGAGCGAATTACGGTCTTTGTTGCTTTTGCGGAAGAACAACTTGTGGTCGATATATTCCTGAGTAGCAATAAGGGTGGGTTTGGGAAGACGCTCGTAGTAACGCGAAATTTCGATTTGCTCGCGGTTTTCGCTCACTTCTTCGAGGGTGTCGTTGTAGGGTGCGAATTCCTGAAGTTTCTTTTCGAGATCGCTTTTCATCTGAGCTGCAATCTGGTTTGCGCGCTTGGAGATGACGCATACGGTTTCATAGATATTTCCGGTCTGTTCCGAGAGCTCGATAAGGTCGCGGGTGACGGTGTTGAGCGGAGTGTTGCTTTTCTTGAAATCCATAGTTTATGGCGGTTTATTTTGTTCTGTAGATCAGTTCCGGTAGTTTGCCGGAAGGGTGGGGGAGAGGGTTAGTCGTTGACGTAGCGTGTGGCGATTTTCTGAATGTTGTCGGCCTCCTCACGTTTCGGACTGTCGGGGTAATTGTTTATAAACGAGTAGTATTCGTCGAGGACATCGCGGAATCGGTCGGCCTTGCGTTCTTCTACCGAGTTGACGGCTTCTTGATAGCGGGCCTTGAGAATGAGCATTTCCAGTTCCTCTTTATATTTGGAGTATGGATAATCCTTTATGGCGTTCTTGGCTACAATTACAGCGCTTTCGTAGTTGTTGCCCATATAGTTTCCGAGATTGTAGTATAGCTGGGCGTTTTGTAGCTGTTTGAGGGTGAGCTTGTCCTGCATTTCGAAAATCGCGTTCTGTGCGATGGAAACTTTGTCGCTTCGGGGGAAATACTCAAGAAATCCCTGCAATTCCTCGATCGCTTTTATTGTGCCGGACTGGTCGAGCTGTGGCTCGGGAGAGTCGAGGTAGTAGCCATATCCGCAGAAGAAGCGGGCTGCTTCGGTGTACTTTCCTTTAGGGTATCGGCCATAGTAGGTTTTGAAGTACGCTCCGGAACTTACGTAGTCCTTGTTCTCGTAGTGGCTCATAGCCAGAAGATAGAGCGACTCCTCGGCTTTGTCGGAGCCTTTGAAGTATGCAATGCAGTCTTCGAGCAGCGTAGCGGCCTGCACATATTTTTTCTCTTCGAAGGCGCGCTTGGCGTAGTCGAACTTATAATTAATGTCGGTGCTCTTCTGCGCGCGTTGGTATTCACCGCACGAACAGAGGAGAATCGCTGCAAGAAAAGCTACAATATAGTGTCGCATTTGTGTGGTTATCATATACAATTGTGCAAAGGTAGTAAAAAAGATGCATCCGAGGAACGTCTGAAACAAAGTTTAGTGGCTCTTTGCACAAAATTAACATTTATAGTGGCTAAAGCACGTTGAGTACTTGCTCTTTTATCTGCTCAAGGGAGTCTTTCATCTTCACAACTATGGCCTGCATTTCGGCATGGTTGCTTTTTGAACCGAGTGTGTTGATTTCGCGGCCCATCTCCTGAGCAATGAATCCGAGTTTCTTTCCCTGTCCGCCGGCGGGGGCATCCATCGTTTCCATGAAGTACTGCAGGTGTTTGCGCAGTCGCTGCTTTTCCTCGTTTACGTCGAGTTTCTCGATGTAGAATATCATTTCTTGTTCCAGACGACCCTTGTCGTATTCGGGGAGGTTGATTTTCGAAAGACCTTCTTCGATTTTCTGTCGGATACGGGGCACGCGTTCGGCCTCGTATGGCTCGATGCTTTCGAGAAGTTGCGAAATGGTTTCGATGCGTGAGGCAAAGAATTTTTCGAGTTCCATACCCTCGGCACGTCGGTGCGACACGAGATTGCTGATGGCCATGTCGACAGCTGCGTCTACGGCCTTGAGCTGGTCGGCATCGGCCACTTCCTGAGTGTTCGCAACAATGGTGTCGGGAAAACGCAGGAGTACGGAGTACCAATCGGCCGGCATGGGAATACCCAGCTTGGCAGAGGCTTCTTCGAATTGTTTTTTGTATGCCGCCAGTGCCGAAACATCGAGCGCAGAGTGTATTTCGGTGGTAGATCCGATGTTTTCTGCCGTGATGATTACATCGGCTTTGCCACGCTCAAGGGCGCGGCTCACGGTAGAACGTATGTCGAGTTCATGTTCCCGGAATGCGAATGGCAGACGGACATTGAGATCCATCTGCTTTGAGTTCAGTGACTTTATCTCGACAGTTATTTTTTTTGTTCCGGCCTCGGCTATGCCTTTGCCGAAGCCAGTCATAGACATTAACATATTTCGCTGAAAAACGGCGTCTACCCCATGCCGAACGCCTGTTGGTGAGGGGACGGGCAAGCCTCTCGGCAAGCCTTGCAGCGGCAAAATTAC
>CAJUOB010000022.1 GCA_910587915.1 uncultured Muribaculaceae bacterium
GGCAAAATTAATGTGGCGGAATTGGCTACAGCAGCCACGGCGTTGTAGATGGTGCCGTGGCTGCTGGAATGTATCAGCGTTTGGTCGCTTTAATGATGTCCTGAAGGGTGAAAGTACCGGTGATTATGATGACTGTAGTCTCGCTTGGCTCGGTGGCGTACACTATGCATTCGTTCTTGTTGCCATTGCCGGAACGCATCATTATGTCGACATTCTGCGAGTCCTCTTTCACGGATAGAAGTTTTTCATATTTACTTGTGTCGAGAGCGGTCTTTGCTTTGTTTTTGATCTCGGCGGCTGTCTTGCCTTCGCCGGTAACTACCCATAGCCCGTCGATTTTCGAAGCCAGGGAATTTAAATCGACATCGCCGTCAACGATGTCGAGGTTTCCAGCCATGGATATCATGGCTTTCGATACATATATGGTTGATGCACCCTGTATTTTTTCGCAGCTTTCAAAGAATGTTTCGGCTTTTGCTGCGAATGCCGATATGCAAAGGATCAGTAGAAGAATTGCTTTTTTCATGACTATCTGTTTTTATGAGTTTTTAATGTTTGTTCGACTGTCTGTAGAGTTGAGGCGGTTGTCTGTGCGCTGGTCTCCATGGCTGCACATCCTTTCTTCACTGTAGAGGTGAGTAAGGTCAGCGCTTTGATGGTGTGCTCTTTTGCTTCCTCAGGCGATATTTGCTGAGCGGATGTGTCGGTGCCGAAGAAGTGCACCGAAGCGCTTACGGCCACTGCCAGTATGGCAGCTGCGGCTGCGATGCGGCCGTAGCGGGGACGCAGGCGGCGTTGAACGGCCTTTACTGTTCGTCGGTCTATCTCTTTCTCTATCTTGAGCCGTAGACTTTCGGGTGCGGTGGTGTCGGAGAATAAAGCCATGAAGGTGGCTTTATCTGTGGCCAGCTCAGGATCGACGTCCTCTTCCAGAAAATATTCGCGCAATATGCGATCCTCGTCGGTAGTCGACTCTCCGGCATAATATTTTGGAAGGATACTTTTTATATATTCAGTCTGTATGTTCATTTTTCGAAGTGTTTACGGATTGTGGCGCGTGCACGGCTTAGCAGTACTCTGATATTTCCGGCAGATAGGCCGGTGACTTGTTCGATTTCATCCATTTCGCAGCCTTGGAAATCGCGCATGGCCAGGACTGTGCGCTGATTTTCAGGCAAGGTGGCTGCTATGGACTCCAGGCGTCGCGCTGTGTCGGCCGCCTCTATCTCCTGTTCGGTCGATGTTTCCGCGGCCAGAGGATATGCCGGATCGAGGCTCTCGGCATGTCGGCGCGAACGTATCAGTGTCAGTGCGGCATTTCTGGCGGCTGCCACGCAGTAGGCCTGTGTGTTGGTCACGGCGTCGAGTTTGTCGCGGCTCTCCCATAGCTTGATGGCTGCGTCCTGCACGGCATCGGAGGCGTCGGCGCTGTTTCCGCAGAGCACGAGTGCCACCCGGTACATTGCATCGAGGTGAGTGCATATCTTGCTTTTGAAATCGGTTGCGGTCATTTGTCGTCGCAAATTTTCTTGAGGTCGTCGGCTGTGAACTTTCCGGAAATCTCAATGAACGAGCAATCGGCGCTGTCGGTGGCGAGAATGTAGAGGTTCTTGAACGTTTTGCCGTCGGCATGCGAGAATATTCTCACTTTGCTGCCGTCATCCTTCACATTGATGAGTTCCTCGAGTCCGGATGTTTCGCTGGCAAGACGCCGGTCGAAGCGGGCGCGGTCGGCTGCTTTTATGCCGGATATCTCGAGTACTTTCACACCGGATACTTTTCCGGCCATAGGCACATCATTGATGCCGCCTGTGGCGCGGGCCAGCCACATGAGAAAGCGTGGCACTTTCACATACTCGGCATTTTCTACATTTTTGAATTCCTCGAAGATTTTTCCGGGGTCGCCGGCCGACGCGCTGAGCGATACGGCGGAGAGGATGATAAGGGAGTAGATGAGTTTCATTGTTGTGGTGTTTTGACATGTAGACTGAGCCAAGCTCTGTAAAGTTACAAAAAACTCCGTATTTTTTTGTACTTTTGCACTCACAACCAATCTCACGCACTGTGAACGACTCAGTTAAGAATATCGCAGTTCTCGGCGCCACCGGTTCGATAGGGCGTCAGACACTTGACATAATCGCATCTCACCCCGAGCGCTACCGCGCCGTGGTGCTTACTGCCGGATCGAAGGTCGACAAACTGATAGAGGCCGCCTTAGTACATCGGCCCCGGCGCGTTGTAATCGGTCAGACCGCGCTACTTCCTGAGCTTGAAGCTGCTCTTTCTCCTCTTGGCATAGAGTGCGCGGCAGGCGATGAGGCGCTTGCGGAATGTGTCGATGCCGATGATGTCGATATTGTTGTCACCGCTACTGTTGGCTACAGTGGGCTGATGCCTACGGTCCGAGCCATCAAGGGCGGCAAGGATATAGCGCTTGCAAATAAGGAGACACTCGTTGTTGCCGGAGAGATGATCAACCGCATGCTCTCGCAGTCGGACTCCAAGATATATCCTGTCGACTCCGAGCATTCGGCCATAGCCCAGTGTCTTGCCGGTGAGGATATGTCGCGTGTGCGCAGACTGCTTATCACTGCCTCGGGCGGCCCGTTCCGCACATGGAGTGCAGAGAGAATGGCCGTAGCGACTGCTGCCGATGCCCTCAAGCATCCTAACTGGAGTATGGGCCGGAAGATAACAATCGATTCGGCAACGATGATGAACAAGGCTTTCGAAATAATCGAGGCACACTATCTTTTCGGGGTGGAACCATCGCGCATCGAGGCTGTGGTGCACCCGCAATCCATAGTTCATTCGATGGTTGAGTTTGTCGACGGTGCTGTAAAGGCCCAGATGGGACTTCCCGACATGCATCTGCCTATCGCCTATGCTCTCGGATGTCATGCACGTCTCGATGGTGCCAGCGGCCATATGAGCCTTACCGATTACTCCAATCTCACTTTCGAGGCTCCCGATACCGATCGTTTCCCTTGTCTTGCATTGGCAAAGACCGCACTCGAGCGTCGTGGCAACACCGCATGCGTCATAAATGCGGCCAATGAAGTGGCCGTGGCCGAGTTCCTCGATGGAACTATCCGTTTCGGACAGATCTACGACGTTATCGAGCGTACACTTGCTTCGGTTCCGTTTGTAGCTGTGCCCGAATTTGACGACTATGTGGCGTCGAATGCAGAAGCGCGGGCGAAAGCTGCCGAAGTGATTAAATCCCTGAATTAATTAACCTATAAATACCATCTCTTTGGATATACTTGTAAAAGCGGCTCAGTTGGTGCTGGCTCTTGTGATACTGGTGACAGTACACGAGTTCGGACACTATATATTTGCCCGCATATTCGGCGTGAAAGTCACACGCTTCTATCTTTTCTTTAATCCGTGGTTTTCCATACTCCGCTACGACCCCATGAAGGGTACTCTCGAATTCATGGCCCGTGGCGAGCGCAAGGACGGTACTTGGCCCAAACCATTGGCAACATGGCAAGTCGGTAAACCACACGCACCGCGTCCGGATGGAAAGCCTACATGGCGCGACACCATCTATGGACTCGGATGGCTTCCATTGGGCGGATATTGTGCTATTGCCGGTATGGTCGATGAGACGCAGGATAGCAGCAAACTTGCTGCAGAGCCTCAGGACTGGGAGCTGCGCAGCAAGCCGGCATGGCAGCGTCTGTGTGTCATGGCCGCTGGCGTGGTACTCAATTTTGTGCTGGCCATATGTATATATATAGGTATAGCATTCCATTGGGGCGATGATGTGGTTGCATTTCAAGACATGAGCGAGGGAATGAACTTCTGTCCCGAACTTAAAGAAGCCGGATTCCGCGACGGCGATATCCTGCAGACTCTCAATGGAAAGCCGCTTGAAGCTGCCGATTATTCAGCCGGCTGGGACATGTTGCAGCCTGGCGCGCGTGTAGGTGTGCTCCGCGATGGTTCGCCGGTCGAAGTGACTGTCCCCGATGAAGTTATCTGTGCACTTGTGGCACAGGGCAAGGATGCCCAGCCCATGACGGTGCGTGTGCCTGTGGTCGTGGGCAAGACTGCGGCCGGTGGCAATGCTGCCAAAGCCGGTCTGCAACAGTTCGATCGCATCATTTCGGTCGATACTGCATCGACCCGCACCATCGATGTATTTCTTGCCGCATTGACTTCCCGCAAAGGTGAAACAGTACCTCTTGGAATCGTCCGTGGCGATAGCACGCTGTCTATTCCCGTGGAAATAAGCGACGGTGGTAAAATCGGTATCCAGATGTTGAACCCGCTCGATATATTCGACCGTACCCGCATCGAATACTCTTTCTTCGAGTCCATACCTCGTGGATGGGAAATAGGCACATCGCAACTTTCCAACTACGTGTCGTCGCTTGGGCTGGTATTTACCAAAGAAGGAGCCCAGAGCCTTGGAGGCTTCGCCACACTCGGCGATTTATTCCCTACCAAGTGGAATTGGATGTCGTTCTGGCAGATTACGGCATTCCTGTCCATAATTCTCGCCTTCATGAATATAATTCCCATACCGGCTCTCGACGGTGGCTATATCCTCTTCCTTTTGGTAGAGATTGTGACTCGCCGGAAGCCTTCCGACCGTTTCCTTGAGATTGCCAATACCATAGGCTTCTTCTTCCTGCTGGCACTTCTGTTCTATGCCAACGGAAACGACCTCTACCGCATCTTCCTCAAGTAATATGCCGGTTTGCGACATATCTAAATATTAACTCATAATTACACGCTGATATATGGAATTGCCAGTGCTGCGGCTACGCCGCGGAAAAGAAGAATCGCTCGACCGTTTTCATCCCTGGGTATTTTCCGGGGCTTTGGAGAAGATGCCCGGTGAGGGCGACGGCATAGAAGAAGGCGACCTCGTGCTTGTGAAAGCTTCCGATGGGCGTATTGTCGGAACCGGTCATTTTCAGGTTGGCAGCATTGCCGTGCGCATGCTCACTTTCGGCGATAAGGAAATTGTCGACGATGCTTTCTACCGTCGTCGTCTCGAAGGCGCTCTCGGTCTGCGCAAGGCTCTTGGCTTTCCTTCGGCCGCTACCGATGCGTTCCGTCTGGTGCACGGCGAAGGCGATTTCTTGCCGGGACTGGTGGTCGATGTATATGGCGACACTGCCGTTATGCAGGCGCATTCTCCCGGCATGCATTTTGCTCGTAATGTAGTAGCCCGCGAACTGGTGGCTCTGCCCGGGCTCGGTGTCGACAATGTGTACTATAAGTCGGAGACAACTCTTCCCTATAAGGCACATCTCGATCCTCAGAACGATTATATTGTTGGATCGTACACTCACGATGTGGCTACCGAGAATGGCCTGAAATTCCATATCGATTGGCTTCGTGGGCAGAAAACCGGTTTCTTTGTCGATCAGCGCGACAACCGCTCTCTTCTGGGCCGGTACAGTGCTGGGCGCAGTGTGCTGAATATGTTCTGCTACACCGGTGGATTTTCGGTCTATGCACTTGCTGGCGGAGCTCGCGAGGTAGTGTCGGTCGATTCTTCGGCCAAAGCCATCAGTCTCACCGACGCTAACGTGGAGCTGAACTTCCCCGGAGATACACGCCACACATCGCAAGCTATCGATGCTTTCAAATATCTCGACGCTATGGAAGCCGGCCGTCACGATCTAATAATCCTCGACCCTCCGGCATTTGCCAAGCATCGCAGTGCTCTTCGCAATGCCCTTCAAGGTTACCGCAGGCTCAATGCGCGCGCATTCGAGAAGATAGCCCCGGGTGGCATCCTCTTCACTTTCTCGTGCTCTCAGGCGGTGAACCGCGAGCAGTTCCGTCTGGCGGTGTTCAGCGCCGCTGCGCAGAGTCGCCGACGTGTGCGGATTCTGCATCAGCTCACACAGCCAGCCGATCATCCTGTGAATATATACCATCCCGAAGGTGAATACCTCAAGGGACTCGTGCTCTACGTGGAATGAAGATAAAACTGCTGTGTGTAGGAGCTGTGCGCGACAATTCCATCGCCGCGGCAATCGATATGTATGCCAAGCGGATACCGCACTATTGGCCTTTTTCGATGGTATGCATACCCGACGTCCGTGGTGCCCGCGATCCCAAGGGACAGAAGGCACTCGAGGGTGCAAAGATTCTCGCAGAGACGGCTCCCGGAGATTTCCTGATGTTGCTCGATGAACGAGGAAAACAGTATACATCGCGTCAATGGGCTGATTTCCTGCAGCGGAAGAGTGTCGAGCTGCCTCGCTCGCTGGTGCTTGCTGTCGGAGGCCCGTATGGCTTCTCACCCGAGGTCTACGATCGCTCCGATGCCATGATTTCATTGTCGAACATGACATTTCCTCATGAACTCGTGCGTCTTTTTGCTGTGGAGCAAATATACCGTGCGGGTACTATTCTGCGTGGCGAGCCTTATCATCACGACTAATATTGCGACAGCTTGCGAGCGGCGGGCTCAACTTCCGTTTTTTTTTGCTAATTTTGCGGTGAGTATATGAAAAACATATGGCAAAGATTTTAGTTACCGGAAGTGAAGGCCAGTTGGGACATGAGCTACGTAGTGTCCTCGAGCGCGTCATGCCCGGTGTGACAACATACGTGGACCGTGCCGACATCGATCTAACCGACCGTGATGCCGTCGAAACCCTGCTGCGAGATGGCAATTTCACTCATGTTGTGAACTGTGCCGCCTACACGGCTGTGGACCGTGCGGAGGAAGAAAAACTGCAGTGCAAGGAAGCGAATGTAGGTATTCCGTCGAATCTCGGCCGGCTTGCCGACGAGCTCAATCTGAGAATAATCCACATATCCACCGACTACGTCTTCGACGGCCATACCTGGATACCCTACACCGAGGGCGACAAGCCTGAGCCTCTGTCGGTATATGGCACTACCAAGCGCAAAGGCGAGACCGCTTTGATGGGCCTCGCGCCTACCGCTATGATTATACGCACCGGATGGCTCTACTCCCCCTACGGACATAATTTCTTGAAGACAGTATTGAAGCTTGCCGCCAAGGAAAATCGCATGACAATGGTGGCCGATCAAACTGGTACACCCACCTATGCGGCCGATTTGGCCGAGGCTATAGTGGCCATTCTCAGCTCAAAGCACTGGACTCCCGGCATATTTCACTATTCCAACGAGGGCGTTGCGTCGTGGTACGATTTTGCCGTCGCTGTCCTCGAAGAGAGTGGATTGTCCGACAAAGCCGCCATGGTAGAGTCTATGCTTACGGTCGATTATCCCACTCCTGCCACACGGCCTTACTATTCGGTGCTGTGCAAGGCTAAAATCAAGGCTACGTATGGCCTGAAAATCCCACATTGGCGCGAGGCTTTGCGCCGCTGCATTTCCCAAATGTCAACCATTAAAGACAATGGCTAATCTCAACGATGAAATAAAGCGGCGACGCACGTTCGCCATCATATCGCACCCCGACGCCGGTAAAACCACACTCACCGAGAAGTTGCTCCTTTTCGGTGGTGCAATCCATATTGCCGGTGCTGTTAAGTCGAACAAGATAAAAAAGACTGCGACTTCCGACTGGATGGAAATCGAGAAGCAGCGTGGTATCTCGGTCGCCACATCGGTGATGGGCTTCAATTACGGCGACTATAAGATAAATATTCTCGACACACCCGGTCACCAGGATTTTGCCGAGGATACTTACCGTACTCTCACTGCGGTCGACAGCGTAATTATTGTTGTAGACGTTGCCAAAGGCGTCGAGACTCAGACCCGCAAGCTTATGGAGGTGTGCCGTATGCGCAATACTCCGGTGATCATATTCGTGAACAAGCTCGACCGTGAAGGCCGCGATCCATTCGAAATTCTCGACGAGCTCGAAGCTGAGCTTAAAATATCGGTGCGTCCTCTTTCCTGGCCCATAAATATCGGCGCGAAATTCAAGGGCGTATACAATATCTACGAGAAGAGTCTCGATCTATTCACTCCCGACAAGCAGCGCGCTACCGAACGTGTGGAAATCGACGATATCGCCGATCCGCGTATCGATGAGGCCGTTGGCGAAGTCGACGCTGCCAAACTGCGCGAGGACCTTGAGCTCGTGGAAGGTGTATATCCCGAGTTCAATGTCGATGACTATCTGGCCGGACAGACTGCGCCAGTATTCTTCGGCTCGGCCCTCAATACATTTGGCGTCAAGGAACTTCTCGATTGTTTTGTCAAGATTGCACCGGAGCCCCGTCCGGTTGCGGCCCTCGAGCGTACTGTCGAGCCTCAGGAAGATGCTTTCAGCGGCTTTGTATTCAAGATACATGCAAATATGGACCCTAACCATCGCAGCTGTATCGCGTTTGTCAAAGTGTGCTCCGGTAAGTTCGAGCGCAATGCCCCCTATAAGCATATGCGCACTGGCAAAACCTTGCGCTTTGCTGCTCCTACAGCCTTTATGGCGCAGAAGAAAAGCATTGTCGACGAAGCCTATCCTGGCGATATAGTCGGTATCCCCGATACCGGCAACTTCAAGATCGGCGACACTATTACCGCAGGAGAAGAAATCCACTACAAGGGTCTGCCGAGCTTCTCGCCCGAGATGTTCATGTATATCGAGAATACCGACCCCATGAAGTCGAAACAGCTCGAAAAGGGTATACAACAGCTTATGGACGAGGGCGTAGCGCAGCTGTTTATGCATCAGTTCAATGGCCGTAAGGTCATCGGCACTGTGGGCCAGCTCCAGTTCGAAGTCATACAGTATCGCTTGCTGCACGAATATGGAGCGCAATGCCGTTGGGAGCCAATGTCGATGTACAAGGCCTGTTGGATAGAAAGCGATGATCCTGCCGCACTCGAGGCCTTCAAGAAACGCAAACATCAATTCATGGCTCTCGACCGTGAAGGACGCGATGTATTCCTTGCCGACTCCCAGTTTGTGCTCACCATGGCTCAGAACGATTTCCCCAAGATCCGCTTCCACTTTACCAGCGAGTTCTAATATAGTATTATATAATCCATAATTTATAAAAATATGTCTTGCTTGCGTGCACTGTTGTGCATTATCTTTCCTCCGCTGGCAGTACTCGACAAGGGCTGTGGCTCTATTCTCCTCGTTACTGTCCTTACTTGTTGTGCCTGGGTGCCGGGTGTGATTGGTGCCATACTTATCTGTAATAAACAACAATGAAACAACTCCGCTATCTTGTATTCGTAGTTCTGTCGCTGTGCGCCGCAACGTCGCTGGCTCAGGCGCCGGTGCGCTTCGGCTGCGAGGCTACCGACACCATAACTATTGCCAAAATGCTCGATAAGGCTGCCGGTCAGAATTTTCCCAATCCAGAGGCGAGGGTGGCTTTCTTTGCCCGTATGTTCGAAGGGATTCCGTATGCGGCACACACCCTCGAAGGGGAACCGGAGATACTTACCGTGAGAGTCGATAGCCTCGACTGCACTACATTCGTGGAAACGGCTATGGCACTTGCCTTTACCATTGGCGAGGGTAGATATTCCTGGCGCGATTTCATATACAATCTACGTCGCATCCGCTACCGCGGTGGAGAGGTCGATGGGTATCCGTCGCGACTGCACTATATCAGCGACTGGGCTGTCGACAATAAATATAGAGGTAATTTCAGTGATGTGACAGCTGTTTTTCCACGTGTTTCCACCATGACCCGCTCCATCGATTTTATGTCGACTAACCGCGAACGTTATCCGGCCTTGGCCGATTCCGCTGTCTTTGAACGTGTGCGTGCTCTGGAGAATGGCTACCGAAACCATCGTTTCAACTACATCAAGACTATAGATCTCGGAGGAAAGGAAACCAAGGCGGCTTTCCACGATGGAGACGTGGTGGCGTTGGTGTCGAATCTCAAGAATCTCGACGTTACACACATGGGTATAGTCGTGAAGGATACTCCAACTTCTGAACCATACCTTCTCCATGCATCTTATAGCGACGGCAAAGTCGAGGTGACCACCCGTCCGTTGGCTGAATTCATGAAGAAAAACCGTCAGTGGCTTGGCGTGAGGGTATTCCGTCTTTCTGAGTGAATATGAAAGAGCGCCTTAAATATTTCGATGTAATGAAGGGTATGGCCATATTCATGGTCGTCATGGGTCATATCCTCACCATGTGCGTGCGCGACATCGATCGGGCACCGGTTTTTAAATTCATAGGCCAGATCCATATGCCGCTGTTCTTCTTCATAAGCGGATGGTTTGCCGTGAAACTTAACGATAACGCCTCGTTGCGTACCCCCGGATTGCTTCAGCGAGCCAAACGACTGCTTCTGCCTATGCTCGGTGCATCGACGCTGTTCATATACTACTATCCGAGCTCGGGTCTGCAGAGTCCATTCGATTCGACATGGAGCGGTTTGTGGCTCAATGTATGGAAAAACGGCTATTGGTTCACATTCGTCCTTTTCGAAATATTTGCGGTCTATGCCGCTTATACATTGATTGTGCGCCGTGTGCGTTCATTCTGGGTTGAGCTTTTGGCTGTTGTGGCTGTTTGGGCGGTCCTTGGTGGAATATACCTGTTTCTACCGGCTGTCGCCGATGCATTCCTGTCGTTTGAGCTGGTGTTCACCTTCTTTCCCATATTCATGGCCGGCGCATTGGCACGCCGACATTCCGAGGCTTTCATGAGATTGTGTGCCTCTTCGGGCGCCGTCACGGTCTCGCTGGTGCTTGTTGTGCTGTGCATGGCGTTTGTCTGCTGGCCGTGGAACTATAGTTTCGGAAGTAAGTTCAATGTCATCCTTGCTCAGATAGTCATGCAGATATCGCTCGCTATAGTCGCTGTCGCAGTGGTTAAGCCATGGAGCGAGCGGGCTTTCGACGCATCGCGCCCGGCCCCAGGTCGTTTCGCCTCTATGTGGGCTTTCCTTGGCGATAAAAGTTTGGCTATCTACCTGCTTCACTATTTCTTCCTCTTCCCGATGCCCTTCATGCGCCCGCTTCTCGAGTCTTTCGGCTTGAGTGTGGTTCCATTGTTGGTTTTCGCAGCTCTTTTTGCCATTCCGGTGGTGGCGCTTAGCCTGTGTGCCGATTATGTCCTGTCTTTTTCAAGACTGTTCTGCATTTTCATTACAGGCTCCACGCCATCGAAAGCTTTGAAATCGTGATATACTGATATGGAAGAACGTATTCTTCTTTCTATGAATCATATGGGAGGCACCGAGCGCCGCTATGTGGCCGATGCCTTCGATACCGACTGGATTGTACCTCTCGGTCCTCATGTCGATGAGTTCGAGCACCGTCTCGAGCAATTCCTCGGTTGCGACAAGCGCGTGCTTGCACTGTGCGCCGGTACTGCGGCCATACATCTCGGTCTTATCCTTCTCGGAGTAGGGGAGGGCGACGAGGTGATATGCCAGGCGCTCACATTCTCGGCTTCGGCAAACCCCATAAAGTATCAGGGCGCTGTCCCTGTGTTTGTCGATAGTGAGCCGTCGACCATGAACATGGATCCCGATGCGCTCGACAGCGCTATCGCCGACCGCATAAGGGTTACCGGCCGCAAGCCCAAAGCCATCGTGGTGGTAGATCTCTATGGCATGCCGGCCGATATGACACGCATACTTTCCGTTGCCGACCGGTATGGCATTCCCGTGCTCGAAGATGCAGCAGAGGCCCTCGGCTCCACCTACAAAGACCAGCCGTGCGGCACATTCGGAAGTTATGCAGCGTTGAGTTTCAACGGCAACAAGATTATCACCACCTCGGGTGGCGGCGCTCTTGTCTGTCCCGATGATGTGTCGCGCAAGCGGGCGCTGTTCTATGCCACCCAGGCACGGGAGGACAAGCCATACTATTATCATGAGCATATAGGCTATAACTATCGTCTGAGTAATGTCTGTGGGGCCATAGGCTGCGGACAGATGGATGTGCTCCCCGAGCGGGTGAAGCGTCGCCGCTACATACACGACATATATATGGCGGAACTCGGCTCCATGCCGGGTGTGACAGTGCAGACCAATCCATCGACGGACTACAATTCCAATTTCTGGCTCACCACGGTGCAGCTCGACGATGCGGACGCGCCCGACCGTATCCGTCTTGCCCTTGCTGCCGAAAAGATAGAGACCCGCTTGCTATGGCGTCCCATGCAAATGCAGCCGGTGTTCGCCGATGCTCCTTACTACGGTGGCGATGTCTCGGAAACTTTATTCCGGCATGGTCTGTGCCTGCCAAGCGGTTCCATCCTCACCGATGAGCAGATACTGCGTGTGTGCCGCTCCATAAAGAACTTGCTATGATCTCCTCGGGTTCTCTCATCGCATTCGACCTCGACGATACCCTCTATAAGGAGCGCGACTATCTTCGCTCCGGCCATCATGTGCTGGCCCGCACTCTTGCCGAGGCCACCGGTATGTCCGAGGAGAGTTTGTTCGGCATCATAAGTGCCAATCACCCCCGTGGCATCGAAGCCGCCGCCTCATGGCTGGCCTCCCATGGTGTTGAAATGCCTTTTACGGTCGATGCCCTTGTGGAGATATACCGTGCGCATAAGCCCGACATATCGCTTTCTCCGGGTGTCGACAGCAAGCTTGCATCACTCCGCGACGCGGGCCATAGCCTTGTGCTCATCACCGATGGTTCGTCGGTGCATCAGCGGGCCAAGATCGATGCCCTCGGTCTGCATCGTTATTTCGAGCCTGAGGCCATACTCATAAGCGGTGAGACAGGAGGCGACAAGCACACTCCCGTGTCTTTCCGCCTTGCCGAGCAGCTATATGGCGAGTGCACATCGCACCGATTCTATGTGGGCGATAACCTTGCCAAGGATTTCATTCATCCAAATCTGCGGGGCTGGACTTCGGTGATGCTCGCCGATACCGCTGGTGTAAATGTTTTTCCTCAGCGACCTGCCGACTGGCCGGCTGTCAACCGTCCGGCCATTACAATATCGAATATATCACTACTATGAAACCGAAAACAGCGCTTATAACCGGTATTACCGGACAGGACGGCTCCTATCTCGCCGAATTCCTAATCGAGAAAGGCTATGAGGTGCATGGCATAATCCGCCGCAGCTCTACATTCAACACCGGCCGTATCGAGCACCTGTATCTCGACGAGTGGGTGCGCGACATGCAGAAAAAGCGGCTTGTGACACTTCACTACGGCGATATGACCGATTCTTCCTCGCTCATTCGTATCATCGGGCTTGTGAAACCCGATGAAATATACAATCTAGCCGCCCAGAGCCATGTTAAGGTTTCGTTCGATGTGCCGGAGTACACCGCCGATACCGATGCTATCGGTGTGCTGCGTCTGCTCGAGGCCGTGCGCATACTCGGCATGGAGAAAACCACCCGCATCTATCAGGCTTCCACCTCCGAGCTCTATGGCAAGGTCGAGGAAGTGCCCCAGAATGAAAATACTCCATTCCATCCCCGGTCACCGTACTCTGTAGCCAAGCTCTATGCGTACTGGATTATGAAGAACTATCGCGAGAGCTACGGAATGTATACTGCAAACGGCATCCTCTTCAACCATGAGTCGGAGAGGCGCGGCGAGAACTTCGTGACACGAAAGATTTCTTTGGCTGCCGCACGTATTGCCGCCGGTCTGCAGGACAAGCTCTATCTTGGCAATCTCAATGCCTTGCGCGACTGGGGCTATGCGCCCGACTATGTGGAATGCATGTGGCTCATTCTTCAGCAGCCCGAGCCCGACGACTACGTCATAGCCACAGGCGAATACCACTCGGTGCGCGAGTTCGCCACACTTGCGTTCCGCCATGCTGGCATAGAACTGCGTTGGGAAGGCGAGGGTCTCAATGAGAAAGGATACGACATCGCATCAGGCCGTTGCCTTATCGAGGTCGATCCGCGCTTCTTCCGCCCTGCCGAGGTCGACGAACTTCTCGGCGACCCAACCAAGGCGCGTACCACTCTGGGCTGGAATCCGCGCAAGACATCTTTCGACGACCTTGTGGCACGCATGGTCCGTGCCGATATGGATATGGTTAAAGCTTAATGGAGACACTTATGCTGAACAAAGACGCTAAAATATATGTGGCAGGTCATCGCGGGTTGGTCGGATCTGCAATAATGGCGAATCTCAAGGCCCGCGGATATAATAATGTGGTAGGACGCACCCATGCCGAGCTCGATTTGCTCGATCCTGTGGCCGTGCATGAGTTCTTCGAGGCCGAAAAGCCCGACGCTGTGGTGCTGGCTGCGGCCCATGTCGGTGGCATAATGGCTAACTCCACCTATCGTGCCGATTTCATATATCAGAATCTTCAGATACAGCAGAATGTCATCGGCGAGTCGTACCGCTCGGGTGTGAAACGTCTGCTCTTCCTCGGCTCCACATGCATATATCCCCGCGAGGCGCCACAGCCTATTCCTGAGGACGCTTTGCTCACATCTCCGCTCGAATACACCAACGAGCCATATGCCATTGCCAAAATAGCCGGCTTGAAGATGTGCGAGGCCATGAATATGCAGTATGGCACCGACTATGTGGCCGTGATGCCTACCAACCTCTATGGCCCCAACGACAATTTCCACCTTGAAAATAGCCACGTGCTTCCGGCTATGATACGCAAGACCCATCTTGCAAAGCTTATGGGCGAGGGACGCTATGATATGGTACGTGCCGATCTTGCCAAACGGCCTGTGTCGACTCTTCCCGACCCTGAATTTGCTTCCGACGATGACATCCGCACCGCTCTTGCTGCATTTGGTATTTTCCCCGGGCGTTTGAAGCTTTGGGGCAGTGGAAAGCCTCTGCGCGAATTCCTTTGGAGCGAGGATATGGCCGATGCATGTGTGCATATACTCCTTAATGTCAGCTTTGCGCAACTTGCCGATCTGGCCGGAGAACCGGTGCGCAACACCCATGTCAACATCGGCACCGGCAAGGAGCTGTCGATCGCGCAGCTTGCCGAGGCGGTTGCCTCTGCCGTAGGCTTCGATGGCTCCATAGAGTGGGATGCTTCGAAACCCGATGGAACAATGCGGAAGCTTTGCGACGTGTCGCGTCTTCATCAGCTCGGTTGGCACCATTCGGTCGAATTGCCCGACGGAATTGAGCGTCTATACTCGTGGTATCTCGCCAACTAAGTTATTAGGTGACTGTGCGATTCGCGCATGATTGCTACAAAAAACAGTCCATGGCAGAGTCGTGAAGTGTTAAAATGACACTTAATTTCATTTATATTTAGTTAAAAAGTTTTAACACTCGGAAACGAGTGTTTTTTTTTCACGAATTGTCTATATATTTGCGGTACCATCTGATGATGGTCCGACCTTAACCTTAGAAAAAACACGATTCACTAAAAAAAGTCCTACCAATCGGGACAATTCATAAATAACCTTAATACTAATATGTATTTGACTGTGAAACATGTAAAGTTATCCCCCCGACAGCAAATGTCAACGATTATTTAAAGCTTTCTTCAGGGCGCTTGTATGCGCAGTATTGCTTTTTTTAGCATCTTCTGCGGTTGCCCAGAACGTCTCCGGTACCGTACTCGATGAAAACGATGAGCCCCTCATCGGTGCTTCAGTGTGCGTATCCGGCGACAAGACCGGTGTCACAACCGATCTCGACGGTAATTTCACACTTGCCAACGCTCTTGGAAAGAAAATTCAGATTTCCTACATCGGTTATCTTACCAAAGAAATTCTTGCCGACAAAGCTAAAATCGAAGTTCGCCTCGTGCCCAACAGCGAGCTGCTCGATGATGTGGTCGTGATCGGTTACGGCTCCATGACCCGCAAGGACGTCACCGGTTCGATTACCACCGTAAAGGCCGAAGACCTCAACGTAGGTGCATATACCGATCCCGGTCAGCTCCTGCAGGGTAAGGTGCCTGGTCTCGTCGTAGTGCAGAACTCCGACCCTAACGGCGGTGTAAACTCCATGACTCTCCGCGGTGCTTCGACACTCAACGGTTCGACTTCGCCTCTCTACGTAGTCGACGGTATACCCGGTGTAAACCTCAACCTTATCCCTCCGGGCGACATTGAGAGCATCGACGTGCTTCGCGATGCTTCTGCCACTGCCATCTATGGCTCGAAGGCTGCCAACGGCGTAATCATCATCACCACCAAGCGTGGTGCCGAAGGTCCTGCTCGCGTCACCTATAGCGCATATGCATCGTGGGAAAAGATTGCCAACGATCATAAGATGATGACTGCCGATGAGCTCCGTGCCTATGCCGAAGAAAACGGCCTTAGCATTCCCAACGACCGTGGTGCAAATACCAACTGGGCAAAGGAAGTGCAGCGCACTGGTTTCGCTACCAACCATAGCCTCTCGATTTCCGGTGGTAACAAGACTACCACATATAATGCATCGCTCACATACACCAAGCGCGACGGTATCATCAAGATGGTCGGTAACAACCTCTTCACCGGTCGTGCATATGTGGAGACCAAAGTGCTCAAGGAGCGTCTTACCCTTGGCGCCGGTATCAATGGTAACATCCGCAAGGAATGGGGCGTACCTCGCGCTATAGAAGGTGGTTCTGTTTACGAAGGTATGTACTACTATTCGCCTCTGGTTCCTGTGAAGAACGAAGATGGAACATGGTATGCCGACAAGACAATCTCGCAGAACTACAACCCCATGTCGCTTATCTACGAAAACCGTTCGATGGCGACTATGAAGCGTCTGCAGTTCACCGGTAAAGCAAGCTTGCTTATCATCGACGGTCTTACCGCCAATGCAAACTTCAACTACGAAACTCAGAACTACCACTATAAGGACTACACTTCGACCCAGTCGCAGAATAATACCCGCCATGGTGAGGCTTCCCGCAAGGTGAACGACAACTGGGCCAAATTGATGGAAATCTACGCCAACTACGACAAGACTTTTGCCGACGTGCATAAGCTCTCGCTCATGGCCGGTTATTCCTGGGAAGAACATAAGAACGGTGATGGCTTCGGTGCACGTGGCTATAACTTCTACGATGATTACATCGGTTGGAACAATATCGGTATGGCCAACTCGTGGGATGCCGACCCTGTATGGGGTGAACTCATGAACCATACCAAGATGATATCGTTCTATGGCCGTGCAAACTATTCCTACAACAGCAAGTACATAATCCAGGGTGCTATCCGTCGTGACGGTGCTTCGGTGTTCGGTGCCAACAACCGCTGGGCTACCTTCCCCTCGGGCTCTGTGGCATGGCGTATCGGCGAAGAGGACTTCCTCAAGGATAACGGTATCTTTAACGACCTTAAACTTCGTGCCGGTTGGGGCCAGAGCGGTAACTCGGAAGGTTTCGACATCTACACATCGCGTTTCTTCTTCGATACCACAACACGTTTCGACTATGTCGATCCCGTCACCGGTGCTGTTACATCCTATAAGGGCCTTACCGCTTCGCGCAATGTGAACGACGACCTTAAGTGGGAAACAACCACCATGCTCAATATCGGTGTAGACTTCGCTGTGCTCAACGGTCGTATCAACGGTACTATCGAATGGTATAAGAAAGACACCAAGGACATGATCTGGGACTATCCCGTATCGACAGCCCAGTTCCCCGTGAACTATCTCACCGCAAATGTCGGTAAGATGCGCAACACCGGTATCGAAGTAACCATCAATGCTGTGCCTATCCAGAGCCGCGACTGGAACTGGACCACATCGCTCAACCTTTCGCACAACTCCAACAAGGTTGTCAGCGTATCTAACTCCGAGTTCAATGCCGGTGTCCTCAACCGCTACGATCCCCATCTTCCCGGACTCTCGCAGGGTTGCAACACTCAGCGTATAGTCGAAGGCAAGCCTATCGGTTCGTTCTACCTCTGGGATTGGGCCGGATATAACGAAAATGGTGTTTCGACTTTCTATCGCTACGATGGCAACGGTAATCATATTCTCGACGAAAACGGAAATCCCGAAACCACAATGCAGCCCGGTCAGGACGACCGCATCTACATGGGTAGCGCTCAGCCCAAGCTGACTCTTGGCTGGAACAACACCGTTACTTGGAAGAACTGGGACCTCAATCTCTTCTTCACCGGTGTATTCGGACAGAAAATCTTCAACGAACCCCATGCATACTTCTCGTATATAGCCGGTATCACACAGGGTAAGAATGTTATGGCTTCTATCCGCGACGATCAGCTCGCTACCGACGGCCTCGCTCACTATCCCTCGCAGCGTTATCTCGAGGATGGCTCGTACTTCAAGCTTGCCACCGCCACAATCGGCTATACATTCCGCAACTGCTTCAACGGCTGGTTGAATGATGTACGCCTCTATGTATCGGGCAACAACCTCTTCACTATCACCGGCTACTCCGGCCGCGACCCCGAAATCAACCTTGGCGGTCTCGATCCTGGCCACGATACCCGCTCCGACCACTATCCTCGTACACGTCAGGTACTCGTAGGTCTTAACGTGAACTTCTGATCAAAGTCTAAACATTAGAAATATAAACCATGAAATTATATATCAAAGGTTTGATTTTTGCCGGACTGCTTGCTTCCACCGCTTGCACCGACCTCGATACAGACCTAAATACCAAATATCCGACTTTCCCCGATAATCCTATCGCTGTGGAAGGCGAGTTCAGCGGTTGCTACCGCTTCCTGCACTCCTGGTTCGGACGCGACTTCAACGAATGTGTCGTAAATCAGGGCGATGAAGTGATGGGCTGCTGCTTTGGAGCCGGTAACTACTTCGACGATGGCCGTTATCTCAATTCTTCGATTCACTCCCTGCACCTCGACGATTGGCGCACACGTATCATCGAAGGATGTATGTCGGGCAATTCATACACCAATACTCGCATAGCAAGCTACGGTGGTCCCGAGTTCAACGATCCTCTGGTGGCTCCTCTCCGTGCCATGCGTGCCTACTATCACTTCTGGATGATGGAGCTCTATGGCGATGCTCCCATCATGGACCATGTGCTTCAGGATGGCGAGGTTATCGACCGTTCGCCCCGTGCCGAAGTGGCCAAGTGGATTGAAAGCGAACTTCTCGAAATTCTCAATCAGGAAGATGGCTTGAGCAAGGCAAACGATGTATCCACATATGGTAAGCCAAACTACTGGATGGCTGCCGCACTTCTTGCCAAGCTCTATCTCAACTGGGGTGTGTATACTCACGATATCACAACTGTCGACAACAATACACCCAACGAAAAGCTCAATGACTGTGTATATTGGTGCGATGAAATCATTAAGAGTGGCATCTTCGAGGTTGGTGTAGGATATCGCAAGAAGTTCTTCCCCGACAATGGTGTGCATATCAAAGACTTCATCTATGCGCTCGATGTCGATCCCGCAACCAAAAACGATGGTACCACTACATGGTACCGTTGGTTCGGATTCAAGAAAGATGGTCTTTGCCGTCCCTATTCTCTCGGATGGAAAAACGATAAATCCCTTGCCGGACAGACTGTGCTTACCCCCGAGGCTGTGGCTCGCTTCAATCTCCCTGGTGATGAACGTAACGAAATTATCCTGCAAGGCCCGCAGTATGCTTTCGATGCTCAGTTCAACAAGACAGATGAGCCGGTATATATCTATACCAATCCCGACAAGGAGAATACACGAATTGGCCAGCTTAATTTCCGTGCTGAATTCGAATTCGATGATGCATCGATATATTCTCTTGGCGACGAAGCTCTTCCCAAGGCTACTAATGCAACTGTAAAGGATGGTACTGCCTTGATGAACATTCAGAAAGGTGCCCGTTGCTTCAAGTATCCTCCACGCGAAGAAGATTATTCGCTGTGGAGCCGCCAGCAGGCTAACGATGCTCCTATCTTCCGCTTCGCCGATATTCTTCTGATGAAGGCTGAATGTATCATGCGTGGTGCTACAGCTACTCTTGGTGATACACCCGGTTCTCTTTTCAACACAGTGCGTCGTTGCTCTTCCGCTCCTGAAATCAGTGGTAATCCCACAATGCAGGAACTTCTCGACGAGCGCTCTCGCGAATTCATTCTTGAACCATGGCGTCGCAACGACCTTATCCGTTTCGGTCAGTTCGAAAACGATTGGGGTCAGAAGAATAAATATAAAGTTTGGGATAATGAAGAACATACCCAGTTCCATTGGGTAGAACGCCCCGGTGTGAAAGATCCCAACCGCCGTCTTATCCCTATCCATCGTGGTATTCTCGAAACCAACCTTAACTGGTCGCAGAACCCCGGCTATCAGGGCCTCTAAATAGATTATTCGTGGCGGTACGGATGTACCATTCGTGCGTCCGTACCGCTAACCTATGATAAACACAAATAAATTAAACCTTAATCACAAGCTTATGTTAAAAAGCTACCTCAAGAGAAGCTGCATGCTTCTTGGTGCCGCAGCAGTTGTTGCTACGGCTCAGGCCGGTGCCTATCGTGACGTCACAGGCCAGTACATCCAGAATCCTGCCTATATCCCCGGATGGCAGGGTGCTCTTACTGCTACAGCCGATGGTGTTGGCGAAACCTACAATGGTGCGTTTAATCTCTACCAGACTCTCGCCGACATGCCTGCCGGTGAGTACACCTTGAAAGTTGATGCTTTCTACCGCTGCGGCTCTAACGACTATGCAAAGGAAAACATGGCCGGTACTACCAACCATTTTGCATACATCTACATCAATGGTGCTAAGGCTACTGTAAAGGGTCTCTTCGAAGGCCGCACCGAAGCCCCCAATAATACTTCGGAAGCTGCTTCTGCTTTTGCAGCCGGTGAATATACCAACGAAGTGAAGGTTTCGCATGCTGGTGGCGACATGGTAATCGGTATCTGCAACGAAGGCGGCTACAACGACGAATGGTGCTGCTTCGACAATTTCAAACTCTACAATGGCTCTGAGGATGTAACTTCCAAAATCAAGAACGCTGATTTTGCAGAAGGTATCGATACCAAGGGTCCTTGGAATACTGTGAACAGCGGTGCTAAGGAAAAAACTGCCGACGTCAACAAAAACGGTGGTGTATACCGCAAGACCAATGCATCTGAGTACAATATCGGTCAGCAGGTGGAACTTCCCGCAGGTAAGTATCGCTTCAGCATGCTTACTTTCCATCGTTATGGTGGTGCCGGTAACCTCAATGGTAAAATCGTTACTTGCAAGGGTGAATGGAAACTTCAGGAAGGTGTGAAATCGCCCAAAGATTGGTTCGACGCAAAAGATTACGAGACTGATGAAGCTTACGTTCACGCATACATCTACATGTCGCAGAACGCTGAAAAGCCTACCACACTTGTATGGGATACCGAATTCGGTGGTGAACTTACAACCGGTGTCGATAAGATAACCCGTATCAAGGACTGCTGGGAACTCTGCAATGGCGACTATGCTAACATGCCCGACAACGAAACACGCGTTGACGCCAATGGCGCTGAAATCGTGCCTGACTACGCTGTCCGCAATGTCGTTCCCGGTTGGGGTGACTCCGGTAGCGAACGTGAATCTGCTGCTGCTTTCGTAGCTGATCCCGAAAAATACCGTCAGTATGTAGAATTCGAACTTACCGCACCCACCAAGGTTTGGCTCGGCCACGGTAAGGACTCTAACACAGGTGACCAGTACTGGCACCCCTGGGCTGACGTGAAGCTCGAAAAATGGGATGAAGCTGCTTCGTCGGGTATCGCCGGTGTTGAAGTTGAGGATGAAAACGCTCCTGTAGAATACTATAACCTCCAGGGTGTTCGCGTAGCTAACCCCGAAAACGGTCTTTACATCGTTAAGCAGGGTAAGAAAGTTTCGAAGAAATTCATCCGCTGATAACTGAATTACATTTGCATGCTTGTGCTCCCCGCCTCGGCCACCCGGCCCTGGCGGGGAGTTTTTTAGTTAGAAGTTAGGAGTTAATAGTTAGGAGTTGGGAGTGAGAGGACGTCACGACATTATCCTTAGATTTGCGGGCAGCCTTGGGATAGATCTGCAATGGGCCGCGTATGCGGCCACACAGCAGTAGGCCACTGCAAGCGCACCGTAGTAGGTGTGTTGCAGTGGCCTATTGTTTTTATTGGACTAAGCGAGATTCTAATCGAAGGCAATATGGACTGTGTTCAGCTCCTCATTGCCATTCTTTTGCCTCTTGCCTATCTTTTCTTGATTATAGCCTGATTTTGTTTACTGTAGCTTGGCGAGAGCTTCCTTGATGCGGTGCATTGCCTCGATGATGTTCTCGTCGGAAGTTGCATAGCTGAGGCGTATGTAGCCGGGTGCGCAGAATGCAGCACCGTCGACTGTGGCCACGTGTCCTTCGTTGAGGAGATACATGGCGAGATCGCCCGAGGTTGCAATTTCATTACCGTCGGCTGCTTTCTTGCCGAGATAGGCAGTGACTTCGGGGAAGAGATAGAATGCGCCCTGAGGCTCGTTGACGCCAAGACCTGGAATTTCACGGGCGAGGCGTACCACGAGGTCGCGACGACGCTGGAATGCGCGTCGCATTTCCTCAACGCATTCCTGCGGGCCGGTGTAGGCCGCTTCGGCTGCCTTCTGTGCTATCGATGAAGCTCCGGATGTGAATTGGCCCTGAAGTTTGGTCACAGCTTTGGCGATTTCGAGCGGAGCGGCGCAGTAGCCTATACGCCAGCCGGTCATTGCGTATGCTTTCGATACACCGTTGATCACCACCGTGCGGGGGGCAATCTCGGGGAAAGATGCCAGCGACACGAAGCTACCGCCGGTGTAGTTTATATGCTCATAGATTTCATCGGCTATGACAACAATCTGCGGATGGCGTGCGAGTACATCGACAAGAGCCTGAAGCTCGGCGCCTGTGTAGACGCTGCCGGTAGGATTCGATGGCGAGCAGAGTATTATGGCTTTAGTGCGCGGTGTGATGGCAGCCTCGAGCTGGGCGGGTGTCATCTTGAAGTCCTGAGCTATACCTGTTGGTACTTCTACAGTGACGCCTTCGGCAAGTTTCACCATCTCGACATAGCTCACCCATGCGGGGGTGGGTATAATCACCTCGTCGCCAGGATTGACCACGGTGAGCACCACGTTGCAGAGGGCATGCTTTGCACCGTTGCCGACCACAATCTGAGCCGGCTCGAAAGCGAGGCCATTTTCGCGCGACAGCTTGTCGGCGATTGCTTTGCGGAGACTCATGTATCCGGGCACAGGGCTATAAAAGCTGAAGTTGTCTTCGATGGCTTTTACGGCCGCAGCCTTGATATGGTCGGGTGTGAAGAAGTCGGGTTCTCCAACCGACAGATTGATCACATCGATGCCCTGAGCCTTGAGCTCGGCGCTTTTCTGCGACATGGCCAGGGTCTGCGACGCTGCCAATGCCTTGATTCTGTTCGAAACCATAATTTTAAATTATGAATTATGAATTATAGAATTATGATTTAATGGAATTATGAATTATAAATTCGGAATATAGACACACTCAATTCATAATTCATAATCCCTAATTCATAATTAGTTTTTTAACGGCGTTTCTGCTGTTGGCGCTGAGCTGCCTGAGCCTGACGCTGAGCTTCTTCGAGACGTGCCATCCATCCGCTTTTCTTGCGAGGTTTGCGGGCGTTGGCGAGCATCTGTTCACGTACTTTCTTTTCGTTTACCACGCGACGGAAAATCCATGTCTGAATAATAGTGATAAGCAGCGACAGCAGATAGTAGTAGCTGAGGCCCGATGCGTAGTCGTTGAAGAAGAAGAGGAACATTACGGGCATAAGGTACTGCATCATCTTCATGCCAGGCATGCCGGAGTTGGGCTGGCTCTGCATCGACACGTGCATGTACACCACATTGACGATGGTCATGAGCAAGCAGAAGAGGCTAACCTGATTACCGTAGAAAGGAATGGTGAAAGGCAGCCTGAGGATGGAGTCGGGTGCCGAGAGGTCGTGGGCCCAGAGGAAGGACTGGCCTCGCAGTTCGATGGCTGACGGGAAGAACGAGAACATGGCAATTAGCACCGGCATCTGCAGCATCATTGGCAGACAGCCCGAGAACGGGCTTGCTCCGGCGCGGCTGTAGAGTGCCATGGTTTCCTGCTGGCGCTTCATGGCGTTTTCCTGGCCGGGCCATTTGTCGTTTATTTCCTTGATTTCAGGAGCGAGCACTCGCATCTTGGCCTGGCTCATAAAGCTCTTGTAGGTGAAGGGGAAGATGATGAGCTTGATGAAGAGTGTGAGGAGCAGAATGATGATGCCGTAGTTCGATATGAATTTGCTCAGGAAGTGGAACACCGGCACTACGATGTAGGCGTTGATCCAGCGGAATATGCCCCAGCCCATGGGGATGATGCGTGTGAGCGATAGGTCCTCATCGTGTCCGAGGGTCTTGTCGAGGTCCGACAGAATGGTGTAGTCGTTGGGGCCGAAGAAGAAGTCGAACGATGCGGCAGTACCGTCGGCAGTGGTGTAGGGCACAGTTGCCTTCATGTCCATGTCCTTGAGGTAGTCGCCTTCCTTGATTTTAACCGAAGCGAGTTCGGCGGCGCTGAAGGCATCTTTTGCAATCAGCACACTCGAGAAGAATTGGTTCTTGAATGCAACCCAGCGAAGATGTCCTGTAAGGTTCTTCTGGTCGTCGCTGCCGGAGCTGAGTTCATCGACGCCTTCCCCGACATACTTGTATGCTATGGAGCTGTTGCGCTCTTCGAATGTGCGTCCGCGTTCGTTGCGTGCCATTTTCTGATGCCAGTCGAGTTCCATGCTCACGGTGCTGGGGGGCACGATGGCGTCCATGCCTTTCTGTACCACATCCATGCGCACCACATATCCATCGCCGAGCACATAGCGTATGCCCCATACGGCTCCGGGAGCCGGAGCAAGCGACATGAACACTGCGCTGTCGCCCTCGGCTTCTACGGCGAAGTTGAAGTCGCGGGTGTCGATGCGCTGGTCGCGAGTATTGAAGCGGAAGGAGTACGAGTCAGTGTCGTGTCCGAACAGAACTATGTCGGCCGGCTCGGCACCAACCTCGGTCTTGTACTTCTTGAGGGTGACACGCGATATGAGGGCACCGCGGCTGTCGATGTCGATTTTCACGTCGTCATTCTCGAGTGTTACGGTCTTGGCTTCTCCGCCGAGATAGCGTGCGAAGCCTTCGTAGCGTATCGAATTGTCGATGACTGTGCGCACTGCCTTTGCCGCACGGGCAGTCTGGGCATTGGTGAGAGCTGCACGGTTGCCGAGGAGATCGGCTATGTCGGCTGATGCGCCGCCGGCGTCGATGGTTCCGGACAGACCGGCCACGCTGTCGACGGTGAGATTGAATGTCCCGTCGGAGAATATGGTGCGTCCATTGCCGTCGGGAGTGCCCATGGTACGCACGGCAGCAGCCAGGGCTGCGCTGTCGGCGGGAGTGAATACTGCGGTTGCCGGGGTGGCATCCTTCGATGCTTGTGCTGCGGCGGCTTCTGCGCGCTCGCGCTCGGCGGCCATCTCGGCTTCCGAGGGCTTCATTATGTATAGGAAGCCAAACATTATTGCGGCCATCAACACGAGGCCGGTAATCGTATTTTTATCCATTCGTAGAATTGTGGGTTTCGTTGTGGTATGCTATGGCCGCTTTCATGAATGCGGCGAAGATTGGACTGGGAGAGAGCACTGTGCTGCTGTATTCCGGATGGTACTGTGTGCCGATAAACCAGCGTTTCGACGGCATCTCCACCACTTCCACCAGATGCGTGCCCGGATTCTCGCCCGAGCATATCATTCCGGCTTCCTCGAAGCGGGCGCGGTAGGCGTCGTTGAACTCGAAACGGTGGCGGTGGCGTTCGCGCACCATCTCCGTGCCGTAGGCTTCGGCGGCTTTCGAGCCGGGGCGCAAGGCGCAGTCGAATGCTCCAAGACGCATGGTGCCTCCGAGGTTCGATATGTTCTTCTGCTCTTCCATCAGGTCGATCACATTGTGTGGCGTGCGAGGATTCATCTCGGTGGAGTTGGCTTCCTCGAGGCCCAGTACGTTCCTGGCAAACTCTATCACCATGCACTGCATGCCCAGACATATGCCGAAGGTCGGTACATCGTGTTCGCGGCACCACTTCAAGGCTGTGAATTTGCCATCGATGCCACGCTGGCCGAACCCCGGTGCGATAATCACTCCGTCCATATCTCCAAGTTTCTCTTCTGCATTGTCGGGAGTGAGCTTTTCGGAGTGTATGTAAACCAGATTGAGCTTGCGGTCGGCATAGGTTGCTGCATGGAACAGCGCTTCGCTTATGGATTTGTAGGCATCCTGAAGCTCGACGTATTTACCCACCAGCCCGATGGTCACGGTTTCGGTGGCATTGTCCATCTTGTCGATGAAGTCGAACCAAGGCTGCATGTGGGGCTCGCCCTCGAAGGGCACACCCATCTTGCGGAGCACAATCTCGTCGAGATGCTGTGCGTGCATGCGCAAGGGCACTTTGTAGATGGAGTTAACATCCTGCGACTGCACCACAGAGTCGGGCGATACATTGCAGAACAGCGCTATTTTGCGGCGCATGTCCTCGGGAATCTCATGCTCGGTGCGAAGCACCAGCACGTCGGGCTGTATGCCTAGTTCCTGCAGCGACTTCACCGAGTGTTGTGTGGGCTTGGTCTTCAGCTCTTTGGCGGCTGCTATGTAGGGAACATAGGTGAGGTGCACGCACAGGCTGTTCTGGCCCAGCTCCCATCGGAGCTGTCGCACGGCTTCGAGAAATGGCTGCGACTCGATGTCGCCAACAGTGCCGCCGATTTCGGTGATTATGAAGTCGTAGTTGCCGGTGTTTCCGAGGAATTTCACACAGCGCTTTATTTCATCGGTGATGTGGGGTACAATCTGGACTGTCTTGCCAAGATAATCTCCACGGCGTTCCTTGTCGATGACGCTCTGGAACACGCGGCCACTCGTCACATTATTGGCGCGCGATGTGCGCACGTTGGTAAACCGTTCGTAGTGGCCGAGGTCGAGGTCGGCCTCGTGGCCGTCTTCGGTAACATAGCATTCACCGTGCTCGTAGGGGTTGAGTGTGCCCGGGTCGATATTGATGTAGGGGTCGAATTTCTGGATTGTTACCCTGAATCCACGGGCTTTCAGAAGACATGCAAGCGACGAAGATATTATGCCTTTGCCCAGCGACGAAACTACGCCACCTGTGACAAATATGTACTTTGTGTGCACTGCTTTTGGTGTTAATGGGTTGAATGTATGTTTTATAACCATGTATGCGATGTGGAGATCGCTCCCGCATGCACATACAACTCGCAAAATTAATGAAAAAAAGCGACAATTCTTTCCCATGGACCAATTTTAAGGAAAAAATGCGTATCTTTGCGGCGCTTTCCGGGAGCGGAAAGTTAGGGGTGCGTTGTCCCTCGGGGCAAAGCTGAGATCATACCCTTCGAACCTGATCCGGGTAATACCGGCGTAGAGAAACATAACACATGAACAAACAAGCAATTGCTCTGTGGCTGCCCGTAGTTCTGTCGGCAGTCGCAAACGATGCATCGGCCACCGAGGCCGATACGTCGGTGGTGGCTCTCCGTGAAGTGGAGATTATGGCCAACCGTGCCACGGCAAAGGTGCCAGTGGCGTTCAACAACATTCTTAAGGCAGACATTCGGAATTCAAATACCGGTCGAGACATACCCTATCTGCTGGGCATGACGCCGTCGGTCGTTTCCACAAGCGATGCCGGGGCCGGAATGGGCTATACAGGTATGCGTATCCGTGGCTCCGATGCCTCGCGCATCAATGTAACCACCAACGGTATCCCTATCAACGATGCCGAGAGTCACCGGGTGTATTGGGTGAACATGCCCGACCTTGCCTCGTCGGTACGCGATATCCAGGTGCAGCGTGGTGCAGGTACGTCGACCAACGGTGCCGGAGCTTTCGGCGCAAGTATCAATATGATTACCGATGCGCCCGACGACGACCCCTACGCAGAGCTGTCGGCATCGTATGGCTCCTATAATTCCAATAAGCAGACGCTCAGAGTCGGCTCCGGTCTGTTGGGCGATCGCTGGACTGTCGATGCACGTCTTAGCCATCTCGGCTCCGACGGATACATCGACCGCGCATTCTCCAAGTTATGGAGCTATTTCGGCCAGGTTGCCTACAGCCATGCCGGCACATTGCTGCGTCTGGTGGCCTTCGGCGGTAAGGAACAGACTTATATGGCATGGGACTATGCCTCGAAGGAAGATATGGAAAAATATGGCCGACGTTATAATCCCTGCGGCCAGTATACGGCCGACGACGGTTCGGTGGCATACTATCCCAATCAGACCGACAACTTTGTGCAGCACCATTTTCAGCTTCTTCTGAGTCAGCGTCTGGCCGAAGGATGGCAATTGTCGGCGGCCTTGCATTATACCGACGACGACGGCTATTACACCCAATATAAGACCGGCCGCACCCTTCTGGAATATGGGCTCGAGCCGTTTACCTTGGCAGATGGCACCGAAGTGACTAAAAGCGACCTCGTGAGGTTGAAGTACAACCGCAACCACTTTGGCGGAGCGACATTCTCGGTGACCCACCGTCGCGACAGGCTCGATGCGGTGGTTGGAGGAGCTGCCAACTGGTTCCAGGGAAACCACTACGGCCAGGTCGATTGGGTGCGCAACTATGTAGGACCCATCGACCCACTGCAGGAGTATTACCGCAACCGTGGTGAGAAATTCGACGCCAATATCTATGCACGCGCCAACTACGACGTTTGGAACGGTCTATCGGTCTTCGCCGATCTGCAGTATCGCCATATCGACTATACCATAAAAGGCTCGAACGATGTTTTCGACTGGAATGCCATGGCTCCCGCTATGCTCGATGTCGACCAACGTTACGATTTCTTCAATCCCAAAGCAGGTGTGAACTGGACCTCTGGCAGCCACCGTGCATATCTGTCGTGGAGCGTTGCGCACAAGGAGCCTGTCCGCGATAACTTCACCGAGGGCGACCCTGGCCATTATCCGACATCAGAGCGTCTTTTCGACTATGAAGCAGGTTATTTCTATTCAACACCTGTATTCACTGTCGGCTGCAATCTCTACTATATGGACTATAAAGACCAGCTCGTCACCACCGGTCAGCTCTCCGATACCGGAAATGCCCTGAGTGTCAACGTGCCCCATAGCTACCGCGCAGGTATCGAACTGCAAGGCATGCTCAAGCCGGTGCGGTGGTTCGACTGGCAGATAAATGCCACATTATCGCGCAACCGCATAAAGGATTTTGTGGAGTATATCTACGAAGACGGCTGGCAGAACCCTATAACCGTCGACTGTGGCGATACTCCGATTGCATATTCGCCATCATTCACACTCAACAACGCATTCAACTTCAAAGTCGCAGGTTTCGATGGTAGCCTTACCTCGCGCTATGTGTCCAAGCAATACCTAAATAATGCCGGCAGCGAGGATACGGTTCTCGACGCGTATTTCGTGTCCGATTTGCATGCCGGCTACACATTCCGGAACATCCCGTCGGTGAAAAGTCTGCGTGTAGGCCTGGCGATCTATAATATCTTCAACGAGAAGTATTTCTCCAATGGATATTCCGGCGCCGGCTATACCGTAAGTGCCGACGGAACTAAGGAAATCTATCGCTATGCCGGGTACGCGGCGCAGGCTCCTACCAATGTCATGGCCACTGTAACACTCAATTTCTGATGCTCGATATAATACTCCAGATTGCCGGACTGGCCATAGGACTGGTCTATCTCTACTACGAATACCATGCCAATTCCAAGGTGTGGATCGCCGGTCTTTTCATGCCCATGATTTCGATGTTCGTGTATTTCCGTAAGGGATTGTATGCCGATTTCGGCATGAACATCTACTATCTCCTCATGGCTATATATGGCTATCTTGCCTGGACGGGTATAATTGGCCGCAGCAAGGACGCTGAAGAGAAAGCTCCGCTCCCGATCACTCATATTACTCCACGGGCTTTGTGGCCCGTGGCGGCTATTACAGCCGGCATCTGGGTGGCCATAGCTGTGTTTCTGCTCGGTGCCACCGATAGCACTGTGCCTTGGGCCGATGCCTTTACCACCGCCATGAGCATTACAGGCACATGGATGCTTGCCCGTAAGTATATCGAGCAGTGGTTAGTCTGGATTCTTGTCGATGTAGTATGTGTGGCTCTCTACATATATAAAGGCATCTATCCCTATGCCTTACTATATGGCATATATACCGTGGTGGCTGTATTCGGCTATAAGAAATGGCGATGCATCATGGATGTCAATCCATGATTACAAAAGCATTCCATATATACGGGTCCGAGCCCGGCACCCCGTCGAATGTCGATTCCCTTATTTTGGCCTGAGCCTGGCGGAATGCCTTGCGTTTGTCAAGTCCATCTATCAGACCGCGGTAGAAATGCGTCATCATAGCCTCCGTCGCCGCATCGTTGACTTTCCACAGGCTCATCACAAGCGTTCCGGCACCGGCAAGTTTGAAACCTCGTTGAAGACCGTAGACACCCTCTGCGCTTGTGCCGCCTATTCCGCTTTCACATGCCGACATCACTACCATATCAGTCTCGGTAAGGTCGAGGAGTGCTATCTCGCGGGCAGTGAGGTGTCCGTCGTCCAGGCCTTCCGAGCGCATGCTTTCCGTGCTATGATTTGCTCCGGCGAATACGAGCCCGGCTCGGTCGAGGGCGTCTTCGTAGGCATAGGATATATTGGCGAAGTTTAAATTCTCGCCATCCTTCCAATATCCATGTGTGGCCACATGAATCAGACCATGCTTCTGGCCTCCAAGGGCCTTGAATGTTTCCTCTATGCCCTCTGTTCCCATATAGCATTTTGTGTTTATTCCGGATGTCGAGAACAAATCGTTTATGGATTTTACTTCCGTCATGGTGCCCGGTAGATATTGCCATATGGAAGAAGGTACATTTCCTCGCTCGGCCGTCCCGATATCTTCTCGGGTTATGGCAATTTCTTCGATATCGGTGTTGTAGTCGAGACCACCGAAGAGCACCGCGTTGTTGAATTTTACGGTTGACTGCGGGAACGAGCGGGTTGTCGACACCCGCACCATGTCATATATATCGTTCATACTGCGGTTGTTATCGCACGGCAGATATTCCATCGGTATGGAGTTCCATCGACCTGCGGGCGAGAAGTATACACGCATGCCCGGCTTGAGTATTTTCTTGTCGACCAAAGGTTTCCATAATTGCATGTACAGTGCTTTCAGCTGGAATCTCTCATCTAAGTTGATAGGGCCTTGGCGGTAGCTCAATGGTACAATCTCCGGATTTTTGCCGGTTTGGAGATAGATGTAGCGCTCTCGTAGACCTTGCTTTTCGCTCATGTTATCGCGGAAAGTGTAGAATTCCACAGCTATGTCCTTATCTCCGAGAGTGGTGCGCACATCTTTCCATGTTGTAGCCATGAACGACGTGGGATCACCCGTAGCAGATACTTCCTTAAGTATCGAGCGCTCGAGTTCGTCGGCCTGTGCACGTAGTTGCTGCGATTGAGAGTAGTCGCCGCTTTGTTCCTGGGAAACCAGTTCTGAGCGGATTGCCATAAGCCGTTCGTTGTCGGCTATCAGCGTCGGATTACCTGTCGCTTTTACCATACGTGTCACCGACCGCGAAAAAGACAGGAGCATCGACTTGTGCAGCAGGCATGCATCGTACACCATGCTTCGAGTATCTTTGTTTCGCTGGTCGTATTCGGCGAAATTGTATATGTCGTTGAAGAGTTCGCCCATCAGCAACATATAGTCCGACCGTTGACCGTCGCTCATCGATGTGAAGTCGGTGCGGAGCTGATTGCGCATGGTCTCAAGTTCGTTTTTGTAGAGCTTGCGTGCCATTTTGCGCATCGAGGCCCCTTCGACCTCTCCGGCCTGGCGTGCGGCAATAAGCGCGGCATGAGCGAGCTTGCGGTTCACACGTCGAAGCACCGGATTGTTGTCATTGCCCCATATGCGTTTTGCAAGCACGCTGCATCCGTTAAGGTAGTAGATCGGACCTTTCTGAAAATAATATTGGGTGCTTCGTTTCCCGGCGGGCAATAGACTGTTGCGCCGTGCGAGGTCGCCGGCAAGTATCAGTGCGTCGAGTTCCAGTTCCGACCCATTTGGATATTTGTTCTGTATTATTCTTATAGCTTGGGAGCATCGGTCGTGGGCTTTGTTTATATCGTTGCAGTCGGCGAATATCTCGGCAGCTGCGAGAAGCATGCGGGGAACGAGGTTTGCACTGTCGCTTTTAACGTCCAGCATCGGGGTGTATTTCTCGAAATATGGCAGCATTTCATTGGCGGAGCCGAAACGTTGCAGCGCTTTTGTCATCAGTATTACCAGCTGCACCGCTTGTACAACCTGTTCTTGCGAGTCGTCGAGCTTTTCGTTATATTCAAGGGACTTGGATATAGCCTTCATGCAGTTTGTGTTGTCTCCGGTCTCAAAGCAGTATCTGGCTCGGAGATAGCTGATCTTGTGCCCGTCTTCATCGGTGAGTGTTGGCGTTGTTTCTATAAGATCAAGTATCTGAGCTATGTGGTTGTAGCGGCGGGTATCGAAATCACATTCGATGATTGCGAAAAAAATTTTCCGCATGTTGGAGGTTGTTTTCTCTTCGCCAAGGGCATTATAGAGTATGTCGTACGCTCTTTGGAATTTACCGGCAGCGCGGTTGGCCTCGGCGGCGGCCAGTCGTAGTTGCAGTTGGTTGGCAGGCGTGGCTTTTGCCATGGCGGCCTCGGCATCTTCGACCCGGGATAAAAGTTTCAGTTTATGTCCTTCGGTGTGCTTTGAGTAGAGATCGATGGTTTCATCGAGGCGTGTCAATACTTTATTTATGTCGAGTTTTGAAGCCCCGGTAATCATGTCATTTACATTCTCGAGGCTTTTGTTGGCTATGTCGAGACCGGATTCTACGATTTCTAAGAAATTACGTTCGTCGGAGGCCGGTAGGCGTTTTATGGCTGCTTCGAATGTTTCGGCGTGTGCCCATAGCGATCCGAGGGCAATGGCGAGGAGAAATAAGAGTTTTTTCATGGATGAGAAGTTTGAGGATTGATTCTATGCTATGGTGGGTGAAACCAAAGTACAAAGATAAGTTTTGTGCCAAAAACTACCAAATTGCCACTCGCTTGCATTCTACGGCCAAAAGCATTAACTTTGCAGACGATATGAAATTCACTCTGCAACATACGGCACCCGGCTGTCAGGCCCGTGCCGGCGTTATATCTACCGATCACGGGGATATCGAAACCCCGATTTTTATGCCCGTAGGCACTGCGGGTACCGTCAAGGGTGTGCACATGCACGAACTCCGCGACGACATTCAGGCTCAGATTATCCTTGGCAATACCTATCATCTGTATCTACGCCCGGGAATGGATATAATTGGTCGTGCCGGTGGTCTGCACCGGTTCAACGGCTGGGAGCGCCCTATCCTTACAGATAGCGGCGGATTTCAGGTATTCTCGCTGAGCGAGAACCGCAAACTTACCGAGGAGGGCGCACATTTCCGCAGCCACATCGATGGTTCGAAGCATCTTTTTACACCTGAGAATGTGGTCGATATACAGCGAACTATCGGTTCCGATATCATGATGGCTCTCGACGAATGTGCTCCCGGTACCGCCGACCGTCAGTATACCCGCAAGTCGCTCGATCTTACAAAGCGTTGGCTCGAGCGTGGCTGGCGTCATTATTGCGACACCGAGCCCCTCTACGGCCATTATCAGTCCTATTTCCCGATTGTACAAGGCTGCACCTATCCCGACCTTCGCCGCGAGGCTGCCGAGCATGCCGTGCAGTGTGGTGCCGACGGCTATGCCATTGGTGGTCTGGCTGTAGGCGAACCCGCCGAAACCATGTACGACATGATAGAGGTTGTCAACGAAGTGCTGCCTACCGACCGTCCTCGATATCTCATGGGTGTGGGTACTCCGGTTAATATTCTCGAGGCCATTGACCGTGGTGTCGACATGATGGACTGCGTGATGCCGACGCGTAACGGTCGCAACGGTATGCTCTTCACACCATATGGCACCATGAACATGCGAAACCAGAAATGGGCCGACGATTTTTCGCCACTGCAACCCGACGGACCTTCGTATGTCGATCGTGTGTACACTAAGGCATATGTGCGTCACCTCTTTATAGCCAATGAGCTGTTGGCCATGCAGATTGCCTCGATTCATAATCTCGCTTTCTATCTTTGGCTTGTTCGTGAAGCTCGTAAGCATATCATCGCCGGCGACTTCCACGACTGGAAAACCGAGATGGTCGCAGTGATTTCACGACGGTTGTAAATTTAATTAACAATTAATAATTTATAATTAATAATTGACTGTAGCGTGGCACGAAGGATGAACGTGCAATGATTATAAATTATACTTTATTGATTATTAATTATTAACTATACATTATTAATTATAAATTAGCACCATAGGTGTTTAAGATACTCGATAGATATATTATCAGGAAGTTCCTCGGAACTTACGTTTTCGCCATAGTGCTGCTACTGGCGATCGTGGTGATGTTCGACATAAACGAAAAACTCGATTCGTTTGTCAAGGCGCCGCTGAAGAGCACTTTGTTCGACTATTTTCTCAACTTCCTGCCGTATTTCGCCAATCAGTTCTCGCCCCTGTTCACATTTATCGCCGTCATATTCTTCACCTCGAAGCTTGCCGGCAACAGTGAAATCATAGCCATGCTTTCTACGGGCATGAGTTTCAAGCGACTCATGCGTCCCTATATGGTATCGGCTGCCATTATTGCGGCTTTCTCCTTCGTGCTCAGCGCGTATATAGTGCCACCGGGCAATGTGAAGAAGAACAACTATACCAATACCTATGTCAAGAACAAGCGTGTGGACTATGGCTCCAATATTATGCTTATGGTCGCTCCAGGTGAGATTGCCTATATAAGCCGCTACGACAATATCAGCAAGACTGGGCACCGTTTTCAGCTTGAGAAATTCGATGAGGATAAGCGCCTTGTGTCGCGTCTCACGGCTCAGTCGATTCGCTGGGATACTCTGTATAGTTGGCGTCTGAGCGACTATGTGGTCCGCGATTTTGTGGATAACCGGGAAGTCATACGCAAGGGTTACTCCCTCGACACCATCATACCCTTCGAGCCCCGCGACTTCCTCATATCCGAACTCGACCACGAGCAGATGACATCGCCTGAGCTCGACCAATATATCGAGCGCCAGAAGCGTCGTGGGGTGGCGAACATACAGAGCTTTGAGGTAGAGCGGGAGAGGCGCTATGCCATGACGGCAGCCGCGTTTATCCTTACTGTCATCGGCATGACACTCTCGGCACGTAAGGTGAAGGGTGGTATGGGTGTGAACATTGGCATAGGCCTGGTGCTGAGTTTCAGCTATATTCTGTTCATGACCATTACCCAGACATTTGCCATCAATGGAATCACGTCGGCTTTTGTGGCCATGTGGATACCCAATCTCATCTACTCCGTGATTGCTATCGTGCTCTATCGCCGTGCATCGCGAGGATAGAGGTTGCTATTGGAAGATCGGTTAAGGAAGTGGAATGAGTTACAACACTATTATCTTAACTTCATTAACTTCTTTAACTCTATTAACTTCATAAGTCTCATCGACGCTCGGTTTGAGCAAAAAACAGCCATGACAATCGCGGAGACTGTCATGGCTAACTTTTTTGATTTGTGCTATCAGTTTAGTTCCAATTGTTTTACGGGCTTGGGTGCCGGTTCTATTCCGATCCAACGTGCGCCGGGAATAAATGCGAGCACTCTGGCGGTGAGCCAGCACGACAAGAATGTGCACAGGGCTATGGCCGGGATGGCGAGTACCGTTGGCAATGCCATGTCGAACTTGAATATTCCCACCCATACGCCGAGCCAGAATATGTGCATGAGATATATGGCGAAGCTAAGGCGCGACAGGTCGGCGACAGGTGCCGGTGTGGTCTTGAGGTCTATGCAGCTGAATAGCAGGAACGCTCCGATGGTGAGCACATAGACATTGAGAGTGCAGAACGACCAGCCGATTTCCAGTGTGGGGGTATCAATGAGATTTTCGGGGACGGCCTGCACATAGAACGACAGAATTGTCGCTAATGCGCCGGCAACGAGCATGGGCAGACCGATGGCTACTCGCCGGGCTTTGGTCCATGTGAGGTGCGTGCGGATATAGTGTGCGGTCACCACGTAGCCAAGATAGCCCGAGAAGTACCACAACATGTGATATTCATTCCAGAAGCACTGGCCCCATACCTCGCCGAACCAACGGCAGAGGAAAGGAATACATGTCGAAACCGCAAAGAGGCCGATGAAGAATTGCTCCTCGCGTGCAGTGGCTTTGCGTAGCCATGGCGATATCATGGGCGTGAAAAGATAGATGCTGATGAGCGGATACATGAACCATAGATGACCGGCCAGCGAAGGGAAGTTAAGTGGTATGCGGCAGAAATCGGTAAGGGCTGTATTGCTGTCGATCTGACCCCACAGCAGAGGAAGTGTGCTGTAGAGTACCATAAAAATAATCATTGGTGGCAATATGCGGGTGAATCGCCGGCGGTAGAAATCCCAAAGCGATACGGTTTCTTTCATAGGCACCAGAAGATAGGCCGATACGATGATGAACAATGGCACCGACATGCGCGAGAATCCGTCGTAGACCGATACCCATAGTCGGTCGGCTTCGTTTGCGAGCCACGACTGGGGGCCGGCCATCTCGCCGGGAGCGGCTGCACCGTAGTAGTTTTCACTGGCATGAACCAGAATCACGAGAAAGCATGCGAACACACGCACGAAGTCTAAGAATACTATTCGTTGTTTCATGGATGAATAAGTGATAATGCCTGCAAAGATAGGCAATATGCGTGGCCCGGTTATCGCCAATTGCGCCAAAAATGTAAAAGCCGTCGTGCCATGAGGCTGCACGACGGCTATAAATAGATCATTAAGCAAGTTATAGAATAATTTTCCTTGATGTGGTTCCACGGCGCTCGATGTAGATGCCGGGACGGGCGGTGGCGCGGTTTACACGTCGGCCCTGCAGATCGAATAGCTCGGGCGCGACATTTTCCGTATCGGGCGACGGAAGAGAGATGCCGCTATATTTGCTTTGCGGAAATACAGGGAGGGATGGAAACCAATAATTCGAAATCATTGGATATTCCTTTATGAGTGTACCCGAGGCATTGTAGCGGCGCAGCACATAAGTCGGATCCTGGAAATCGTGGTAGACCGACATGTATATTTCGTCGGTCTCGGGGTGCACACGCATTGAGCACCCGTAGATTTTCCAGTCAACATCTTCCTCCTCGAGGTTGATGATGAGGCTGCATTCGTTGGTGTCGATATTATAACGGTACACATATTTACCCGAGAACCATGTGTTGGCGCCCCCTTTCCAATAGAGGGTGTGTTCCTGTTCCGAGGCGCAGAAAGCATCGGGAGTCCACGCGTACCACGAGTTTGACGGACCGTAGACTCCATCGGGTAGTTTAATTACTGAGGTGTCGAGCGATTTCGGGTCGATGCGCAGCAGGTAGGGCAGTGCTGAGCCACGACCGTCGGTTCCACCGGCTATGCTCACCCACAGGTTGTCATCGCTGCCAAGCACCACCGATCCGATGCCGGCACCATCCTGTACCAGTTCGGGCGATATGACTTGGGTCACCTCATCGGCATCCGGGTCGATCACCAGCAGGCCTTCCGACTGATGTGCGGCGAAGACTTTGCCGGCAGCCAGTACCATACTTCCACACTGTCCGTGATAGAGCGAACCGCTCGGGTCGGTATTTGGCTTGTCGTCGGAGCCCGATGTATTCTCCGATCCTTTTACCTTTCCGGTAATTTCTATCTTGTTGAGATCAAGTATCCATATGCCGTTGGAGGTCGATACATACCCTTTCGAAGCACTTACTCCTACGAATCCGCGACCATCGCACTGCGAACCGTCGGGAGCTATATTCTCAATCTGCTTTATTATTTTGAGAGTGGTGGCATCGGCCACGGTTATGCGGCCGCCTGTTATGCTGGCTCCTCCATCTTTGGCCTGTTTGGCTATGAGATAGAAGCGGCCGTTCCATATGGCTCCGTACTGGTTTGTGCACCCGAGTTCTTTACCCGGATTTTCTGTCTGTATCACCCGATAATGCCAGTAGTTGCCTTCGGGATCGTCGGGAAGGATATAGTTCATGGTCGAATTCTGATGTCCATACCAGTCTTCGTTGACTATGAATACTCCCGAGGTATAATCGACTCCCGCCGCCTGCACGGCAAACGCCGCGCAGGTACCGAGAATCATGCTGAGAATCCTATTCATCGCAAAACAAGCTTATGGGTTTGTTCTCCACAACGGAACAGATATATTCCTGCAGGAAGAACGCCGCGAGCTTCGGCAACGGAAATACTCTTTGCCACACATACTCCGGCCATGTTGTAGAAGTCGCCGGCAGTGTTCTCCGGCATGGCGATATTGTCAATGCCGGTGGGTACGGGAGTGGTGAATGTCTGCGGTGCCATGGTATGGTTCACGCCATCGTAGCTTGCATTGAACGACATTGAGTAGGCCGTGCCGGGCTGCAAGCCTTCGATTTCAGCTGTGAATGTTCCGTCCGGCGCAATTTCGATATTGCCTGAGCTTACAGCACGCGAAGCTCCTTCGATATCGAAGGTGATGATAGTGGATGCAAGAACGTGGGCTGTATTGGCGGTCAGGAATTTTTCGGGGAGATTGCTCATATCGTAGCCGGCATGTATAAGTCCGCTGACAGTATGTACACCTTCAGATACATCTACTTTTGTCACTTCAGCCGTCAGCGAGGTAAGCTCGGGAGCGCTGATTGCCGATTTTTTCCAGGTGCTATTTGCCTCGTAGGCTTCTTTGCATCCGGTGGGTACCACAACCGGGAGCCAAGGTCCGCTCGATGTATTTCCCGATAGAGTGTAGGTTCCAATTTTGATAGGCTCCGGGTTGCACATGTAGAAAGTGGCGTTTTCGTTTTTCTGGCATATGTAGTTCTGAGTCATTGTGGTGACCGATGCAGGTATCACAATTTCTTTGAATGCCGAGCTGCGGAAAGCCCATCCCTGAATAGTGGTGAGTCCGTCGGGAAGATCAATTTCCGCGAGGCCCATATCGGCAAAGGCATATTGGTTGATGGACTTAACACCCTCGGGCAGTATTACCTTGGCAATACTTGTGCATCCACAGAATGTGTAGTTGGGTATGGTTGTTGCTTTGGAAGGTACTTTCACAGTTCCGGCAGGCAGTGGGTCTTCTCCGTAGTATGCGATGGTTGCGAGGCTTGTGCAGCCGCGGAACACCTGGGTGCCATTGCTTGCAAACACTGCATCGGGGCTCATGGTCACTTTTTCAAGACGGGTGCAATTGTAGAAGAGCGACATCGGGAGAGTGACAATGCCTTCAGGCAGTGCGATTTCTGTGATTTTGCTGCAGTTCTGGAACACCGCGTTGCCAAGAGTGGTAAGACCGGCCGGCAGAGTGATTTCGGTGAGAGATACACAGCCCGAGAACGCATTTGCGGCAATCTGGGTTACCGATGCCGGGATGTCGATCTTGGTGAGAGCCGAGCAGGAGCTGAACATGTACTGGGGAATCGTCGTAAGTGTTGCAGGCAGCTTTGCGGAGGCAAGGCTTGTGCAGTTCTGGAATATGTTGTATCCTATTGTTTCCACTCCATCGGGTATTGATATACTTTCGAGAGCGCGGCAGTAGGCGAATCCATAGTTTGGAAGTTCCTTGAGCGACGATGGGATCGCGATAGATGTAAGGGCCTCTGCATAGAAGAAAGCGCGTTCGCCAATAGATGCGACACCGTCGGGAAGCACGAGCTGAGTGAGAGCCGAACAATTGCTGAAAGCGTATTTGCCTACGGATGTGACAGTGGTCGGTATGCCGGCTTTGGCGAGTTTGGCGCAGTCGTAGAATGCATAGTCGGGTATGGCGGCAAGGCCTTCGGGAAGAGTTACTTCCACGAGTTCGGAAGCTCCGTAGAAGGTGCTGTCGTTCATTGCTGTGATGTTAAATGTCTTATCCTGATATTTAACAGTTGCAGGCACCACCAAAGTACCGGTGTAACCGGCTTCATTGGCTGCTGCTATGGTGTTGCGGTCAGCTTTTCCTTCCACACGTTTGTATGTCAGGATTGCTGTATTTGTGTCGCCGAGCGATGCCACGCGGAAGGTCGCACCATTCATGTCGAAAATATCGCCGATGTTTACATCCATGGTGTATTCGCCGAATTTCTCAAAGTTTTTCCAACCTTCTGCAGCTGCATATGTCGTTGTGTAGCCGGTCGGTACGGTGAGGGTTGCTGTGGCATAGGTTTCAGTGTCGAAGCAGTCGGCTGCGGCTGTTGGGGGTACGGTTGTCTCCACCTTTATGCTTTTGAGCTGCGGGCAGAGTGCAAAAGCTCCCGATTCGATAGTCTTTACCGACGCCGGCAGCACAACTGAAGCGAGGGCGTCGTTGGCGGCAAAGGCCATTTCGCCTACGGATGTGACCCATTCGGGAACATTGGCTTCTGTAATATTTGTGCCGCTGAAGACACCGGCTGCAATTGAGGTCACCAACTTCGGGAAAAGAGGGGTTGTGATGGCTGTGGTGCAGAATGCCCGTTCGCCGATTTTCTTTATTTGGTCGATAGAGCCGTTTTCAGCAAATTTCACTTCCTTCAGAGGGGTCGAGGTGAAGGCGTCGGCACCGATCTCTGTTACTGTCGCCGGCAGAGTGATACTTGTCACTGCCGACGATGCGAATGCAGCTTCGCCAATGGCAACAACAGTATACTCAGTCTCCTCGTCGGTGAAAGTGGCCGGGATAACTATGTCGCCGCTGTAGGGCACAGGCTCTGCGCCTTCTGTGGCGAATGGAGCGCACACGCTCACGGTCTTGGAGGAATAGCTTTTCAGAGTGTAGCATATGCCATTGTGCTCGAACTGTGTTTTGGCGCCTTCGGGTATGGTTGCGGGGGCTGCCACAAATGTTTTCCAATCGCGGGGAGTCATGTTGAGTGAGAAATTCCATCCGTCCCAGGAACCGTCGGAAAGCACTCGGCCTGAGGCTCCCCAGCTGGAGTACCCGAACGAGTTTGCATCGCCTTCCTTCACCCAGTACGACCAATAGCTGAGATACCAGCCCGAACCCCAGAAGTCGTCGGGGTCGAGAGCGCTCCAGTCGTCGTAGTCGTAGGCTATTCTGCTACTTGCTTGCGAAGGTTTGTAGCCGTCGGGGTGTTCGAAGAATCCATTCTCTGACTTAAGGGTATACTTTCCGTTGGTAATGGAAATTTCGCCATCATCGTCCTGGTCCCAGCCAAGTCCACCGACAACATATCCGCCAAGAGGATCGGTCGGAGATGATACGTTGGTATACTCCAGCAGGGCGTAAAGTCGTGGATTGGCCGAGACAACGGCACGTATCATGTCGACACCGGTTGCCTGTCCGTCCCACCGGTAACCGAACACGAGGGCGTTTTTTTCCTTGTCGTCGTTGAACTGGATTACAAGAGCGGCCCGGTTTTCGCCTTCTCCGGCCCAACTTTCAATCATATCGAAAGTGAAGTTGCCGTCGGGAACTCCGAGGTCGTCGGGATCAGAAGGATATGCCGATGCTGGTTGGATGGTACCGGTATGGCTTTTTGAAGTGACGATTGTGGATTGGTAATCAATTCCTTGCACTGTCTTTGGCGCATGACGCATGCTTTCGGTTGAAGCATAGGTCAAGCCCGCGACCGCTGCAGCTGCAGCGGCCGTAAGAAGAAATCTCTTCATACTGTCGGATTTTAGATTATGGGTATGTTGTCTGTTTTATCTGGTATATGCAGGTCCTGGGCGCGGCATAGTTCTGTGGATGTTTCGCCTATCCAGCCGCAATATTGGTTTACTCCGGTATAAACCCGCACGAAGTCCGCTCCCGGTAGTGATACCGGATTTCCGTTGGCGTCGACAGCCCAGCCGATATCGAAGGAGTTTAGCTCCACTTCTTCGTTTGGATGATTGTCGACATATCCCCATGGATAGCTGTAGAGAACATAGTACGACCCGTTGCCGGAAATGTCGACAGCATTGGGTGCCAGAAGGCTTCCGGTAAAAGCTATTTCATTGGCTTCTATCCACTGCGGGTAGTACGGCTGTGCGTGAAATGCATTCTTGGGCATGTAGCCGGAGTCGCCGTCGGAGTCGCGCCATGCTATGTACTGAGTGTCGGGAGTCATGCCGTCGGTGCCCGGCACCGCTACATGGTCGTCGGCCGGGCGGCTATATGTAATTGTGTATTTGTGGCGTGTGTCGGGAGAGTGGTATTCGCTGCCGGCGAGTTCATACCATGGATCATCGGGAAGTCCGTTGCAGTTGGCATCGTAGCTCACCATTACTATTCCAGGCTCGCAAGAGCCGCCTTTTTTATCGGGCTGGAGCAGTTCGTAGAAGCAATTACCCCATATGCGGATGTCGCGTTGGCCCGGTTGATTCACAACCGTATGGTCAAATCCGAAGGTCACATATCCACCGAAACCACCCAGGGAAATCATCACATCATTTTTGCCCGATATCGCTTCTTCGGCCTTGCGGGCCATGTCGGCCTCGGTGTCGCCTTCTTCATATTTAGGCATATCGTTCACGAACTGGCCGGGTGCCGGTCTATATTCGAATACCTTGGATATGTAAGGACTGTATTCCACCTCTTCGTGAAGCACATCGACTGTGAACTCAAAGTGATAGGGCGATTCCAGGTCGATGATGTCGAATGATATTTTATACGAACCTTCCTCTGCAGCTAAAAATATGTAGTCCTTGTCGGTCGATACTATTTGTTCGGTACCGTCGGGCGCTACAACGGTCCATCGGTATTCCTGACCGGTGAGCGATGGTTGCAGCTGTAGTTTCTGCATGCGCGCTATGCGGTAGGTCTGGTCGAGGCCGAGACTTACTGTCGGGACACTGTCGCTGCATGCCGTCGACATAAAAGCCAGCAACGCCACCGGATAGTTTAGATATTTGGAGAGTTTATTCATTTGGGTAAGAAAGTAATATGTGCGGGAATGTCGCCGGTGCGCACGCTCCATTTGCGTCGCCCTTGCCGATCGAAGCAGTAGAGTGTGCCCGATGATACGTAGTTCTTTGCATCGGTCACGAAAATATCGCCCGATTCGGGATGTATGGCTATGCCATAGGGAATTGTGATATCGCGGTCGGTACCGTCGGTTATGAAATTTTCCGATACGCGCTCGAGGGTGCGTATGTCTACAATTCCATATGTTATGGTGTTCGACTGGGTGAAATTATTCCATTCGGTTGCGTAGTAGAATAGCGAGTCGCCACGGAATGCCATGTTGGAGCACGCTATGTCGAGGGTGTCGGTCACTGCCATACGGTTGTAGCCACGAACTTTCTGCATCACGTACAGTCGCGACGGGCGTGTCTGATAGTCGCCTAGCGAGGTGACCCACAGTTTTCCATAGCGGTCTTTCTTGAGACGGTGCAGGTTTATGCCTACAGGTATCTGCTGCACCTGTTTGAAATCGATCATCTCTATCACCGACACTGTGTTGTCGTATGCGGGGGCGCGGTAGCCGCCTGAATTGGCCACGTACATATAGTCGTCGACAATCTCCATTTCTTCAGGTTGGTAGCCTACAGTCACCTTGCGTGTAACGGCAAACGACGCTGTGTCCACCTCATATACCGCACCTTTTGGGGCTGACGGATCTATCATCACGGGTCCTACATAGGAACTCACATAGGCCTTGCCTCGGTGAAAGCGTATGTAGCGGCAGTTTGGAATGTCGACTTGACCAAGACGTACGCCGCTGCGTGCGTCCATCACCTCTACTTTGTGCGAGCAGTTTACCACCACATATAGCTTGGATCCGTAGATTCCAATGTCGTTTCCGACGTCGCCAAGTTCTTTTATTACAGTAGGGTTGCGCTCGGCATAGAAGTTGCGCGAGTATAGCCCTGTGGTATAGTCGTAGTAATCGAGGGTGCATTTGTTGGATCCCATGTTGCCTTCATTGACAAGATAGAATCCACGCACCGACGATTGTGCGGGCATGTCGCCCACAATGTCGTACTCCGTGGGCACCACGAGTTCGTCCTCTCGACAACTCGTGGCAACCATCAGGAGCGGCAGAAAAATATATGAAAAGAATTTATACATTGTAGTTTTTGTGGCTATATCTCCACTGTTATGGTGAAGCGGTAGTTTCGTTTGGGCATCGGGTAATTAATAATTACGTCGTAGTCCTGATTGAGGAGATTGTTTATTTCGGCCATAGCGCGGGCCTTGACGCGTCCGAAGCGGAAATCACGGCTTATGGATATATCGCTTGTATACCATGGCTGGGTGTAGTTGTAGCGTATGTTTTCTTGTTGGTTATAGCGCTCGCCTACATATATATAGCTATAGTTCAGTCCCCATCCGCGCCATGAGGCGTTGAGCACTGCCGATCCGGAGTGATGCGGAATGTAGGGTATCTGATGGCGGTAGTAGTTGTCGGCCGGATTGGTCACATCGATAGCACGCTGGTAGGTGTATTGGCCGCGGAATGTGAGTTCGAGACGGTCGACAGGCATAACGGTGACGGCTGCCGTGGCGTCGATGCCACGTATGTCGACAACGCCAAGGTTGAGCATGGTCCAACGGAACTGCTGCCCTTTCGGGTAGGCCACGATTTTGTCTTTCACTTTATTATAGTATGCATCGACACTTATATTTACGGCGGTGACAATTTTCGATGGTGCGAATGTGAACATAGCGCCTGCGTTGTACTGTGTCACATGCTCGGGCGATAGCTTGGAATTGCCCATGTCGGCGTAGTAGAGATCGTTGAATGTGGGCATGCGGAAGGACTTTTTGTAGAAAGCCCGCAGACTCAGCCATCCGGCTCGCAGCGGTTGGCCCGCCACATATACAGCAGGTGTGAATACATGCTTGTCAGCTGGCGATTCCTGTCCGCGGAGATTGTCGTGTATGAACGTCATCAGGCCGCTTGCCTGCACACGGAATCGTCCCAGATCGAGGGCCGATGCAACCGACACCAGATTGGAGAAGCGGTCGGGCTTGGCGAAGCCATGCATGTCGGCCGACATTGTGTTCCATTGGAAGTCGTAGCTTGCCGACGCCCACCATTTGTCGGTGATAGTGAATAGGTTGGCAGTCGAAAAGTAGAGCTCTCGCTGACGGTAGAGATTGTCGATTTTCACCTGCTTGTCATCGTTGTTCACATAGTGTGTGCGGTAGAAGGCATACTTGGCGTTTGCCAAAGTGCTCCAACGTCCTGACGTGTGGGTGTAGCTGCCTTGAGCGAACGAGTTGTTGTCCCATATGCGTTCGCCTCGGCGCCACACATTATTCACTATCGCGCCGGGAACTCCTCGTTCGGAGTTGTAGTTATAGACCTTGAACCGCCAGTCGCCCGTCCCTGTGGTGCCGTTGAGATTCAGTTCCATACGCGTGGCATTGATGTCGCCGTTTTGCCGCACGGCTGTGGTGTCATAGGCCAGCTCTCCGGCGGGGTTTACACGGCGGTAGCGGAATTTGTATTTACCTGTCGATGTGAGATATTCGGCACTGAGCGAGGCGCTCACCTTTTCCGAAAGTTTCACCTCTATGAGGGCCGACGGGTTTAGCAGGTCGAAAGATCCGAAGCGCACCGTGCCGCGTGCATGGTATGTCTCGCCTTCGTCGAAGCGTGGTGCTCGGGTGCGCATGTAGACCGTTGCGGCGCTTCCGAAGTCGCGTGCAGGCTGTAGCAGGGCGCTGCGCTGTCCGTTGTGCAGCGACAGGGCCTCTACGTTGTCGAGAGAGAACTGCCCGAGGTCGATCTGGCCGTTCTGAGCGTTGCCAAGGGCCACACCGTCGTATACCACACCTGTGTGGTTGGTGCCCATGGAGCGGACATTGACGGTCTTGATACCTCCGACACCTCCGTAGTCCTTCACCTGTACGCCGGCAAAGTAGCGCAGGGCGTCGGCCACGCTGTTACTGTTGAGTCGACGTAGCTCCTTGCCGCTAAGAGTCTGTACGGGGATGGTCTGTCGTCGGGCGGCTTGTGCTTCCACTGTCACTTCCGACAATGCGATAGTGTCGGCGGTCTCTTCGGCCGTCGAACTGAGCGAAATTATGGTGAGTAGTGCTGTGAGCAGCGCTTTTTTCATATCTATCCTATGCAAGAGCGGTTTATGAATCCGTTCTGCCGGCTGGGCCTGTAGGAAAATATCGGAAAGCGCCTTGGGCGGCTTCTGTAAGTGCCGCCGTGCATGGTGTCCGATGCTCGTCCTCGCAAGCTTTATCGACAGATGGGGTTGACGGCAGGTCTTCTGACTTGTTTCAGCCATTCCGGCACCTTCCCCGGAAATCTCCGAGTGGTATCAGCCGGTGGCCTGTGTGAAACTTACAGCAGCGGGACTGTCCGGGATTCTCACCCGGTTCCCTTTTAAGCATCCACTCCGGTGATGGAATAGATGCACCGTTTTCCGCTGCAAATTTAGCGTTTTTATATCAAGTGCACAAGTTTCGTATATTATTTGTCAGGGCTGGCGCATGAGATTTAGTAAAATTTCAGTCAAAAATATGAACGATTATG
>CAJUOB010000023.1 GCA_910587915.1 uncultured Muribaculaceae bacterium
CGTCTCAACAAGTTCTTCAAGGAATCTTGCCTCATGGAGCAGGAATTCGTTAAAGACGGAAACCTCACCATCGGCCAGTACCTCGAGCAGAACGCCAAGGGCCTCGTGGTTGTTAACTTCAAGCGCGTTAACCTCAATCAGGACTAATTCCGTCTGAGGCTTGAAATATAGCGGAGATGCATCGTTGTTGCGATGCATCTCCGTTTTTTTATGCCTTTTGTGGCCGCTTTGTGCTCCATGTTTGTTAATTTTGTACTATGGAACAGGAATTTTCATCGGTCTTGCTCGAAAATGCCGTTTCCTCACTTTCGCGTCTGCCGGGAGTGGGGCGCAAGACGGCGCTCCGCTTCGCACTCCATCTGCTGCGTCGCGAGGAAAACGAGGCTGTCGGCATAGGCGAGGCAATAATCAATCTCCGCAAAGGCATCCGTTATTGCTCCGTCTGCCACAATATCAGTGAGGACGAAGTCTGTCCTATCTGTGCCTCGCCATCGCGCAAGCGCTCCATTGTGTGCGTGGTCGAAAACGTGCGCGATGTCATGAGCATCGAAGCTACCGGCCGCTACGATGGCGTATACCATGTGCTCGGTGGTCTCATTTCGCCAATCGATGGTCTCGGACCCGACTCTCTCGAGATAGCCTCGCTGATCGACCGTATAAAGCAGGGTGGAGTAGAGGAAGTGATATTGGCTACCGGTGCGACCGTGGAGGCCGATACCACCGATTTCTACATATACCGCCTCATCGGTCGCAGCGGATGCGATGTCAAAGTGACACAGCTTGCGCGTGGTGTCGCCGTGGGCAATGAAATAGAATATACCGACGAGGCTACACTTGCACGTTCCCTTGTCGACAGAACACCATTTACAATATGAATCTCTCCAACGACAAAGTGACTCTTCGCGCCCCCGAGCCCGAAGATCTCGACTTCCTCTATCTTCTCGAAAATGATCCCGACGTCATTGCCGGTGGCAATACGCCCGCACCGGTAAGCCGTCAGCAACTCTGGACATATATCCAGAACTACTCGGCCGACATATTTGCCATGGGCGAACTGCGCCTTGTGGTCGTCGACAATTCTACCGGACAGGCGGTGGGCACCGTCGACATAAGTTCCTTCAGCCCGCACGACCGAAACGGCTATGTCGGTATTGCCATTGCAGCGCCATACCGTGGTCGCGGACTCGGTGCCGCAGCGCTCAAACTCCTGTGCCGATATGCTGCCGTAAACATTGGCATGCACACCCTCGCCGCTGCTGTGGCCGAGGACAACCAGGTGTCCCGTAGTCTGTTCGCCTCATGCGGATTCCGCACATGCGGTCGACTGCGCTCGTGGATACGCCGTGGCGACGCCCACCGCTGCGACGCCCAGCTCTACCAGCGCATGCTCATTCCCGTTGCAACCACCAACATATAAGGCCCCAAGCCCAAAAGACCTTGCCATCTCCCGCATCGCCCTTCCACACCTTCCGGCATCCTGAGCTGTGTCTCAGAGCCTCGGACGAGGCGACATCATACTATATAGTACCGACCTTTTCAACCCATGAACGTACTCAGGCCGCCATTAACGGTTGTTGACTTTGGCGTCTCCATGAAACCGTTCCAAGGTACCCTCTTATAGTCGAAACTCTACGTATAAGCGTCTGTATATTATAAGTATAGTGTGTAGACGCAGTCCTGTGTTTGAGGCATAGATACTTATATATTGGTGTATTAGGGCAAAAAAATGGCATATTTGGCTTTAGTCCTATCGTCTGCTTGTGGAATCAAGAGTTTTTATTTATCTTGTGCAGTGAAAATTAGCCACGAAATCCCGTTGACCAAATCTAATCCGTTTATGAAAAAATTACATATAGTGAATGTCGTGCTCTGGCTAACGTTAGCACTTGTCTCATGTCAAGACTTGCAGAATTTCGAGGAAACTGTGGCCCCGGTTCTAACAGAATTTCAGACTACTCTACCGAGAATAGATAGCTCTATTGAAAATCTTACAATGCATGACGCAAAAACTGTTGCGAACATTTTCGCTGAAAAAAAAGCGATATCGCGTTCCGGGAGTCCAAGGGCGATAAAAAATGTTGTAACTATCAATGACGAGAACGGGGCTCCTGCAATTTATGCAGTAAACTTTGATGATGGCTATATCCTTGTATCTGCTACAAAAAAGTATTTTCCGATTCTTGCTGAGGTAGATCATGGAACATACCCGAATGAAGACATGAATTATACCGGGGTGGAAATTATTATACAAGATATGCTTTATAATATATCTTTGGCTCGGAATGGTTTATATGATTTCAATGCTAAGATACAATGGAATGAGTATGTGGAAAAAGATACTGTTCCAAATTCAGTGCGCTCACGTGTGACGGATGACTATTGGGTTGCTTATGAGAATTGGTGGTTTGATAAGTGTGAGGGTTTTAATGTCTATTATCTTCACGAATGTCTTGAAAAAGGTGTGTTAAATCAAGAGCAGTATGATCGATATGTAAGAGCAGTTCAAGATGAAGATTTATGGGATGGAACCGAATATAGTTGGTATTGGACAGCTTATGTTGTAGAGCGTGTGTATTCAGAACGTACTCAAAAAGGGCCTTTCTTGACTACTGAATGGCATCAGGGATATCCTTACAATACAACTGGGAAAAAAAGCTTAGGCTGTGCAACGATAGCTACGGGACAATTGATGAATTTTTTTAGATATCCTTCAAGTATAGTGTGGGATAATATGATTGGGGCTTTTCCTACATTAGAATTGACGGATTTTTTAGCAGATCTTAGAAATAAGTTACGAGTAGATGATGATGGCGGAACAAATATTGAAGAAGCTAACCGTGTCTTAACGGAATATGGATATAATACTTCTATAATCTCTCATACACAAGGTAGGGCAGTCGGCTCTCTGCGTAACGATAAGCCAGTTTACGCCAGAGGATCAAGCATTTTGACTCCCGGGGGCCATGCTTGGGTTATTGATGGATTTCAGGAAAATGTTGATGCCGTTGTATATGAGCTATATAGATTGTCAGATGTTTATTATCCGGATTTTCAATACGTAGAGGCTCAGGAGTATGACCCTGTATATAATTATTCTTCGAGTACGACCTTACATATGAATTGGGGTTGGGCGTTTGGTGTACATAATGGATGGTATCTGGATAGCGACCTTCCAGTTGTTACAGATGAAACGGGCAGCTATAAGTTCTCAAGCAACCGCAAAGATATAATAATAAATGGTTACAAGTAATAAAATGATATATGTGTATGGCTAAAACGAGTGTCTATTCAATTTTTGCATTGATTCTACCATTTGTATTTTTCTCATGCAAGGATAATGAGGATATTGATGGTCCCGGTCCGGTATTTACCCCAATAAGTTGGAGTGCTGTTGAAAATTCAAATCCTGACGGTATAGATATAGAAATATTTGGTGGCGAGGTGTACATTGCATCGGAATTTCAAGGAGGCGAGATAACACTGGAAGCAGATGAAGATGTATATATCCATCAGCAAAATCCCAAAGACTTCAAGTGGTATCGCAAGACTGAATATGAGGATGAAGTATTAAGCATGAGCGTGCAGAAAGATAAGGTGTATATCAAATTAGCCTCAGCTGCAGCATCTTCGGAAGCGCAGATTATGATTGTCGGTAAATACGACACTAAAGTCGGGAAAATAGTGCTGAAACGGGAGTTTTTAGAATGATATCATTATGACGGTACACTCCGGAAATTTACAACCAAAGCAGCATTGATGCCTATGTTGTGTCACATCGCAAATCGATGCTGTTGGCAACGATGTCGTGCTGTTGGCAATGAAGTAACGAGGAACGTGGGCGTTTCTGCAAACCCAGCGCTATGGATTCCGGCGGCGTTTTAATGTTTTTTATGGAGAACGTTAAAATATAATCGGGTAAATATCCGTAACTTTGTAAGTTATGAAGAATATTTATCCGTACTTTATCCTTTTGTGTTGCGTTGCCCTTACTTTGGCATCGTGCAAGAAAGATGAGCCCGCGCCCCCGGCTCCGGTGGATGCTTCGCGGACAGTGCTCGTATATATGGTAGCCAACAATAACCTTGGCAGTAGCCGCTTCGATGCCATGGACCTCGAGGAAATGAAGACAGGAGCCGGCAAAGGCTATATCGGCGACGGTCGTCTGCTGGTATACCATGCGCCTTATAATGCCGACCCGCATCTTATCGAAATAACTTCGCACGGCATCGACACGCTCCAAAGCTACGACCGCAGTCTCCGGTCGGTGTCGTCGCAGCGCATGTCGGCAGTGCTTTCCGATATGGCCCGTCTCGCTCCCGCCGACGACTATGGTATGGTGCTGTGGAGCCATGGCACCGGTTGGATTCACGATGGCATGGAAAGCACACCTCTGCACCAGCGCTCATTCGGCGAGGAACACGGCTATACCATGAACACATCTACCTTGGCCGAGGTGATATCAGCCGCCAAGGTCGACTTCAGCTTTCTCTATTTCGACTGCTGCTACATGATGAGCATCGAGACTCTCTACGAGCTCCGCAACGCTGTGCCGCTTATTGCCGGAAGTGCTACCGAACTGCCTTCGCCCGGAATGCCCTACGATCTCAATGTTCGCTACTTTTTCGCAAAGCCCTCGGTCGACCTGATAGGCGCGGCCGAAAGCACATTCAACTACTACGACGCTATGTTTGGTCAGGACCGCACATGCACAATGAGCGTGGTGGAAACGGCCGGTATTGCCCGACTTGCGCAGATATCCCGCACTATTTTCGAAGCATGCGGTGGTGGTATCCCCGAGGGCTATTCGCCACAGCGCTTCATGTACACATCTGTAGCATCCTGCCGCTATTTCGATTTCCTCGACTATATGCACGCACTGTGCGATGCCGCAGGTCGCCAGGACCTCGCCGGTACTTTCGACAGCACATTCTCGGAGGTGGTGACATATTCAGCCGCAACCCCGAAACTGTGGAATGCCATCGATCTCAACCGTCATAACGGTATTTCAACCTATATACTCTCCAACGCCGAATCGTCGCTTACCGGTAATTACAATCAGCTCAGCTGGTTCGACGACGTTGCTTCGGCAGTAAAATTCGAATAGATGATACATCTTCAGATACCCGACGTCCCTGTGGCGTTGCCTGATTCCGTGCCGAGCCGTGCGCAGGAGATCGAAATGCTCAAGTCGCTGCCTTTCGATGAACTCATGACGCGTCTCGTAAGTTCGATGGTGACCTTCGCCATCAACCTCGGCATAGCTATCCTTGTGTTCTATGTCGGCCAGATCGTTATCAAGAAAATCTACAAGATTGTAAATGGCATATTTCTCCGCCGCGATGTCGACGACTCGCTTGCCTCGTTCATTCTCAGCCTTGTCAGGATGGTGCTCTATTTCATCCTCATTGTCACTGTGGTGGGCATATTGGGCATCGAGACATCGTCGTTCATAGCCATCTTTGCCTCTGCCGGTGTTGCCATCGGTATGGCATTGAGCGGTACACTCCAGAATTTTGCCGGTGGCGTTCTCATTCTTCTCCTCAAGCCCTACAAGGTAGGTGACTATGTCGAAGCTCAGGGTTATGCAGGCACTGTACGCGAGATTCAGATTTTCCACACAGTAATCACCACCCCCGACAATAAATCCATCATCATTCCAAACGGTGGTCTCAGCACCGGTTCAATCAACAATTACTCGCGCCTCGAGTACCGACGCGTCGACTGGATCGTGAGCATATCCTATGGAGACTCGGTCGATGCCGCTCGTGCTAAAATACTCGAGATACTGCTCAATGACCATCGCGTGGTGAAAAAATTCATCGAGGACGACCGCGACATGCGAAAGACCGAAAAAGAGGAAAAGCAGAAAGTCGAATCGCCTGTTGAATCGGCTCAGGCAGCCCCTGAAAAACCTGTGCGTGGTTTGGCACGCTTCTTCCGAAAGAAAAGTGCCGACATTGCCCGCAAGCGTGCTGAGGATCCCGAGCTGGAGTTTGCCTTCGAAAAGCGCGGTGTCGACCGCTCGCCATCGGTCAAGGTCAATGCCCTTGCGGCAAGTTCGGTCGATCTGAAGGTCACAGCCTGGACCACCAACACCGACTACTGGGGTGTATTCTACGACATCAACGAGAAAGTGCTCAACGAATTACCATCGGCGGGCATAAATTTCCCCTTCCCGCAGCTCGATGTCCATCAGAAATGAAAATGAATAATTCAATCAAATATCACATATATGAAACCCTACAAGCTTTGTGCAATGGCTCTTATCTTCACAGCCTGCGGTAAGCAGGCTCCGCTGGAGTATCCTGCAGCCCCCGCCGACAGCACTGTCTACGAGGCTTTCGGTATGGAGGTGATCGACACATACCGTCCTCTCGAGAACGACACCGCCGCCCAGACTCTCGAATGGGTGAAGGCAGAGAATAAACTCACACAGGATTATCTCGGTAATATTCCTTTCCGCGAGAATATCCGTGCTCGCCTCAAACAGCTCAACAATTACAAGCGCAGCGGCCTCCCTTCGAAAGAAAACGATGGTAAGTACTACTTTTACGAGAACGATGGCACCCGCAACCAGAGCGTGCTTTACCGCATGGACTCCATCGGTGCCATTCCGGAAGTTTTCATCGACCCCAATACTCTGTCCGACGACGGCACTGTGGCTCTCACAGGCGTTTACCAAAGCCGCGACGGTAAATACACCGCATACACCGTATCGCGCTCCGGCAGCGACTGGACCGAAATCTTCGTGCTCGACACCGCTACCGGCGAACTTCTGCCCGACCATATCGAATGGGCTAAATTCACCGGCGCAGCCTGGAATGGCGATGGCTTCTACTACAGCGCCTACGACCGTCCCGAAGCCGGAAAGGAATTCTCGAATGCCAATGAGTACCATCGCGTGTACTATCATAAGCTCGGCACACCCCAGTCCGACGATAAAGTGGTGTTCGAAAACCGCCAGCAGCCGCTCTTCTTCCACACTGCCGCTACATCGCACGACGAGAGCACTCTCTTTGTCATGGTCGGTGGACAGGGTCATGGCGATGAACTTCTGGCGCTCGATCTCACCAAGCCCGGAGCCAAGTGGAAGACTATCGTAGAAGGTCAGGACTATACTGTTGAACCTCTCGATGTGGTCGATGGTAAGCTCTATCTCTTCACTTCGCTTGGTGCGCAGCGCAACCGCCTCGTAAGTGTCGACCTCGCCAACCCTGCTGTGGAAAACTGGGTTGATGTCATTCCCGAAGACCCCGATGGTGGTGTGCTCACCTCGGTCGATTTTGCCGGTCCCGACCGTCTTATCGCCGTTTTCGACCGCGACGCTTCCAACCATGCCTATCTCTTCCCGCTCGAAGGTGGAAAGGCGATTTCCGAGATTGAATTCCCCACTTACGGTACTGCCGCATTCTCTGCCGGACGCGACGCCGATCAGGTATTCTATTCTTTCTCCAGCTTTGTATACCCGTCGGCCATATATTCCTACGATGCCGCCACCAACGAATCCAAGCTCTACAAATCGACCGATATCGAAGGCTTCAACCCCGACGATTATGTCACCGAGCAGGTGTTCTATACATCGGCCGATGGCACAAAGGTGCCCATGTTCGTGGTACGCCACAAGGATGTCAAGCCCGACGGTTCCAATCCCGTCTACCTCTACGGCTACGGTGGCTTTGGCGTAACACTCAATCCCGGATTCAACGCCAACCGTCTTCTCTGGCTCGAAAACGGTGGCATCTACGCTCAGGCAAACCTGCGCGGTGGCTCCGAGTATGGCGAATCGTGGCATGAAGCAGGCACAAAGCTCAATAAACTCAACGTATTCAACGACTTCATCGCCGCTGCCGAGTACATGGTAGGCGAAGGCTGGACCAAGCCCGAACTCCTCACCATCGAGGGCGGAAGCAACGGCGGTCTGCTCGTCGGTGCTACAGTAAACATGCGCCCCGACCTCTTCCGTGTGGCAATCCCCCGTGTAGGTGTCATGGACATGATGCGCTACCATCTCTTCACCATCGGTTGGAACTGGGCCCACGACTACGGCACTGCCGACGACTCCGAGGAAATGGCAAGCTATCTGCTCGGATACTCGCCTATCCATAATATAAAGAACGACGGCACGCCCTATCCCGCCATTCTCGTCACTACTGCCGACCACGACGACCGCGTCGTACCCGCGCACTCCTTCAAGTATGCGGCTACTCTCCAGGCTTCCGATACAGGCGACGCTCCCAAGCTTATCCGCATCGACTCCAATGCCGGTCATGGTGCCGGTAAACCGGTGAGCAAGGTAATCGACGAATATACCGACATATATTCGTTCATATTCCAGAATATCGACCGCGAGCCCGCATCTGCCAAATGAGAAAAGGGCGCATTGTGCCGATAGCGACTGCCCTGTTGCTTGCTTTGTCGACGGCTGGCTGTTTCACCGGTGTGGAAAGTACACCGCGTATCAGCCTCAACGATGTTCGCAAGCAGCAGGCCGCTAATATCACCGACGAGCAGCGTTTTCTCGCCGGCCTCGCTCCGACGTCGCCATCGCAGTGGCGTCCCGGCCACCGTCTGCGTGTCGACGATGCCAAGATCGGTCTTGTCATGACTTCCGCATCCGGCCCGACCGACAGCCTTCCGGGGCGCGACCTCGTGTTCGAGAGTTTTGCTCCGGCGGTGTCGCTCACTGGCACCGATGCCGTGGAAATAACATTTCATGCCGATTTGCCCGACGGGCGCGCTAAGTACTACTACCGGGCGCCGGTCGATGTGGCATCGCTCGATACTCTCGAGGCTCTCAATGTCCCATTTACTGTCGATATGGATCTTGTGCAGCGTGTCGATAGCATTATGCGTGGTCGCAAGTTCTATGTCCGCACGCCGCTGTGGTACGATGTCGACAACGAACGTCGTGCTGTTGCCAGCCTAAGGCATGTGCCTGTGGTGGTCGACAGCGTCGTAGCCGGCGATGCCAACTATCCCCTCGGCGTAGTCTTCACTCTCGTGGAGCCTGAGCATGCACGGCTGCTTGAACCGTCCGGCGCATCGTGTACCCGCATGGTGTACATGACTGTGGGGCGCAGCAAAGCCGCCACCCGTAATTTCGATACGCTCTTCTCCTTCCGCAATCCGCGCGAAACATATCCTTCTATAAAGAACGATGTGTGGGAGATGATAGTCCGCTCGCAGGTGAAAGAGGGCATGTCGCGCGACGAATGCCGTCTCGCCAAGGGTGCACCCGCAGCCATACAGCGCATTCCCACCTACGGTGGTATCCGCGAGAACTGGCAGTACTCCGATGGTGTATACCTAATCTTCGACGACGGCTATCTCACCCGATTCCGTCTTTGACACTACTACATATCAATACGGCCCGGCAAGCAAAAGTGGATGCTTGCCGGGCCGTAGTTTATGTATAGGGAAGCCTTATTCTTCTATCAGTTTTGCCCATGCCTGCAGTCGGCGGTCGGTATACTCTGGGTGGTTCACCTCGTCGAGCACAAGGCCGCGCATGGTGTTTCCGTCGGTTGCTTCCGAGTGGTCGAATGTATAGCCATCGGCCGGATACTCGCCGATAAGTTTAGCGCCGGTATCCTTCATCTTGAAGTACAGTTTGCCCACGGCGTCGCAGAAGGTATCGCTCATCGATTCGTCGCCGCAGCCAAAGAACGCTATGCGGTGGCCATGCAGATCGAGCGACTGGGCGCCATCAACGAAGTCGTACATGTCGTCGGCCAGATCGCCGTTGCCCCATGTCGACGAGCCAAGTATTATTGTATCGTAGTCGCCGAGTGCGGAGGGTGCTGTGTCGGCCACGTTGTGGATGTCGCTGTCGGCTATTCCAAGAATTTTACCGAGGCGTGCTGCTACCTCGGCGGTGGTGCCTGTGTTGGAGGCGTAGAAAATACCAGTTTTCTTCATTTTTATATTATTAAACAACCTCTTAGTTTTTATCTTATAACGCTCTCTTTGGCACTATGGTTCAGTGTTTTTTAACATTGAGCATTAACACTCTTTGGGAAACACACCGATAACATCCGATGTTCTTATTATAAATAAGACAATAACGTTTACAACTACCAAAATTCAATGATTATGGCAACGAACGACCAAAAAGCACCTAAAAACGACGGCTCAAGGAGCCTGAAGGCGCATAAAGAACCGGAACGCCTTGCCGCTCACCCCGAACAGGCGAGGCTAAAGGCCTACGAAGAAGAGGAAATCGTGCCGGCAGTAACTGCCGACGTCGATGAGACTCCGAAAGTGATTAAATATGGAGCTGCCGTATTGCTCGGATTGGCGTTCGGACTCGGCTGCTACATCTGGGTCGACGGTGGATTCCCGTCGAATCCGCAGAATCCTCAGGGACCGTTTGCGCGAGAGAAGAACTACGATTACTTCAATAGCACCAACGATTATGCTATCTATTATTCCGACGCAGATATCCCTACACCTTTCGAGACCACCGGCTACACTGAGGTTCCCGAAATAGTTACACCCGAAGCCGTCGCTGTTCCCGATGCCGACGGTGCCATGGCGGCAGCCGCCGTGCCGCAGAAGGTGGTCTATCTGTTCAGCTACGATTCCAGCGAGGTGCCTGAAAATGCCGACCTCACGAATATCGCCCGTCAGGCAGCCAACAGCGGCGCCACTCTCGATGTCACAGCCTATACCGATGAACATGGCCGCATAGCCTACAACAAGAAGCTGAGCCAACGTCGTGCCAAGGCTATCGCCGACTATCTTGTGGCACATGGTATGCCGGCTGCGAAAGTGACTATCCATGCGATGGGGCCCACACATGCTTTTGGCAGCGATGCCGCCGACCGCAGGGCCGAAGTCACGCCCGTGACAGCTAAATGAATTGAAAAACAGTGAATATAGTGAAGAGCGAAAGGTGAAGCGTGATTGAACTCACAGCTTCACCTTTCGTATTTTCAGGCATTCGGCTCCGCCGTCAATAGGCAAGCACATTCTTGCGCGATGCGTCGATTTTCAGAAGTATGAACAGCAATATGGTGAAGCCCCATAGCGATGATCCACCGTAGCTGAAGAATGGCAGCGGAATACCGATGACCGGGCATAGGCCGATGACCATGCCGATGTTTATGCAGAAGTGAAATATAAAATACGATGCCACACAGTAGGCGTAGACACGTCCGAAAGTGGTTGGTTGTCGTTCGCCTATCTTTATGACACGTAGTATGAGGCCAAGGAACAGCAGTGTCACGAACATGGCGCCTACAAAGCCCTCTTCCTCGCCTATGGTGCAGAATATGAAGTCGGTGTGCTGCTCCGGTACATATTTCAGCTTGGTCTGTGTTCCGTTGAGGAATCCTTTTCCGAAGAAGCCGCCCGAACCGATGGCAATCTTGCTCTGGTTCACATTGTAGCCGGCATCGCGAAGATCCTCCACCATGCCGAGGGCCACTTTCACACGCATCTGCTGGTGGGGTTGCAGATGGTCGAAGGCTGCATTGACCGAGAATAGGAATCCGATGGCGAATATAGCCGTCGCGACTGTGACATATAGCTTGGGCCGACGGAGTTTTATAGCCTCTACCACCACATATATGCAAGCCACGCCGATCACTCCGAGTGTCACCGGCAGCCCGGGAAGCGCCACTCCGCAGAGATCGAGGATATACTCCACCAGGCCGGCTCCGGCAAACCAGAAAAGGAGATTTCGGGCCACCTCTATGCGGCGGGAGTACACGGCTGTCATGCCTATCATCACCAGCATTATCATGATCATGACCACGAACTGGCCCGTCGGAACTCCTATGATGGTGCCTTCCACATATTTTATGCCCACCACAAACACTACCACTGCCAGCAGTGCGGCAAACAGCACCAATCCGCTCATGCCTTCACGGTACAGCACGAAGAAGAGTGCCATGAAAGTGAGTGCCGATCCGGTTTCGTTCTGTAGTAGGATAAGCACTATAGGTATGAAAATCAGAGCCAGCGCCTTTACATAGTTGCCCACCTTTGCATTCAGCAGGAAGTGGTAGGAACTGAATAGCTTTGCCAGCGCCAACGCCGTGGCAAATTTGGCGAACTCTGCCGGTTGCAGGCTCATCGGGCCGAGCGATATCCACGACCGCGAGCCCTTGATGTCGTGCGCCACAAATGGAGTGATGGCAAGAAGCACCACCACACCTATATATATTGGGTATGCGTATGTTTCGTACATCCGCGAGTCGATGAGCAGCAGAACCGTGCCCAGGCATAGGGCCAGGCCTATCCAGCGCAGCTGTTTGCCCGAGAATTCGTCGGCGGAGAACATGCTTGCCTCGTCGAAATCGTAGCTTGCGGCATAGATGCTCACCATGCCGGCGAGTACCATTATCAGATATATCAGTATTGTGGGCCAGTCGAGATTGCGGAATGTCGACGACGGGTCATTTCTTCTTGGGAGTGGCATAGAATATCGATGAATTCATCATTTGTTCTTCCATATATTTTCGCTCGGGGGCTATGGTGCCGGTGAGGTATTTTTCCATCACCAGACTGCCTATTGGCACACCGTAGGTGGCTCCCCATCCGCCGTTTTCCACATACACGGCCACTGCGATCTTCGGGTCCTGATAGGGTGCGAAGCCCATGAAGGCCGAGTGGTCCTTGCCGTGCGGGTTCTGCGCAGTACCCGTCTTGCCGCACACCTCGATGCCGGGAATGGCCGCGCGTCGGCATGTACCGCCGGTCACGGCCATACGCATGCCTTCGGCTACGTCGGCGTAGTGATGACTCTCGACAGTCGGATAACGACGTTTTAGAATTTCAGCATCCATCACCGTGTCCTGTATCTCTTTCACCACATGCGGTGTCACAAACCACCCGCGGTTGGCTATAGTGGCTCCGAGGTTGGCTATCTGCAGCGGTGTGGCAAGAATCTCGCCCTGGCCGATGGATACCGATATGATGGTGTTGGCGCTCCAATGCCCCTCGCTGTAGAACTTATCGTAGAATTTGGCGTTGGGTATGAAACCGCGGCTCTCGCTCGGGAGGTCGATGCCGAGTTTATATCCGTAGCCCATGGATACCAGGTGGTTTTTCCATATCTCGAAAGCCTTTGCCGACGATCCATACTTGCTCCGGCGATCGATCATGGCCTTGAATCCCCAACAGAAAAATGCGTTGCACGATGTCTGTAGGGCGGGCTTCAGAGGCAGTGGCGAGCCGTGGGCATGGCAACCTACGCGTAGGCCACCGTTGATGTATCCGTGTGAGCAAGGATAGGCGGTCGACAGATCGATTATGCCCTCTTGCAGGAATATCAGACCTTGGGTAGGCTTGAATGTAGAGCCCGGAGGATATGCACCCATGAGTGCACGGTCGAACAGAGGCCATGAATCATCATTCACCAGCTTGCGGTAGTTCTCGCCGCGTTGTCGGCCTACGAGCAGTGTCGGGTCGTAGTTTGGCATCGATACCATGCACAGCACCTCGCCGGTCGCCGGTTCGATGGCCACCACGGCGCCGCGTTTACCCACCATGAGTGACTCTGCGTACTGCTGCAGCTTTATGTCGAGGCTCAGCCGCAGATCGCGGCCCGAGATGGGCTCGACGTCGTTGGCACCGTCCTCGTAGCGGCCTTGTATGCGCCCGCGTGCATCGCGTATAAGTATTTCCACGCCTTTAACACCGCGCAGATGCGACTCATAGCTTTTCTCGATGCCGAGGTCGCCGGTGTAGTCGCCTGGCGAGTAGTAGTCGTCGCGCTTTATGTCGTCGCCCGATACCTCGCGGATATTTCCGAGCACATTGGCTGCGGTCGGATGCTTGTACTGCCTCAGTATTCGCTTTTGTATGAAGAATCCCGGGAAGCGGTAGAGCTTTTCCTGAAGACGCCCGTAGTCCTGGGCCGACAGCTGGGTTATGAGGCGTTGCGGCGTGTACGACGAGTAGCCGGGATTGAGCCGACGGTCTTTCATGTCGGTGATCCGCTTGTCGAACTGCTCTTTGGTTATATTCAGGGTGGCGCAGAAGTCGAGGGTGTCGAATGGCTGCACGTCGCGTGGTATCAGCATCACGTCGTAGGCCGGTTGGTTGAACACCACAAGCTCGCCGTTGCGGTCGTAGATGAGGCCGCGCGAGGGATACACTGTTTTTTTAAGAAACGCATTCGAGTCGGCCGACCGCTTGTATTTCTCGTCGTTGATCTGAAGGTCGAAAAGGCGCACGAGAAAAATAGCGGCTATTATCACTATAAAGCCGCCGATTATATATTTGCGTTTCTCAAGATCGTAGTTTTTTCTCAAGATACCATGTGGATTATACTGCCTCTCGGCCACGCGACACCGCGCAGTCCAGGGCATAGAGGAGAATAAAAGAATAGATAGCCGAAGCCGCTATGCGAAGTACCAGCAACCGGAAGTTGAAGAACTGGAATGCCTCGATGGTAAACACCATCGAGCAGTAGAACAACACCATGGTGATGAGGAACTTCATGAAAGCTGCGTGCCCCATGCTCCGTGTCGACGGGCTGCGGCCTGCAAGGTCGTCGTCGGTCGATACATAGAGGTGGAACACCGGCTTGCGCGCGAAGGCGAGCACCGTGCAGCTCAGAGCGTTCACACCTGCCGTGTCGCAGAACATATCCACGGCCAGTCCCGCAAGGAAGCCTATGGTGGTCGACCAGTTGGTGCCGAGTGTCACCGGGAGCATGATGACGATGTAGATGAATACTATGGGCAATGCCACATTGAACAGCGCCAGATGGTTGAAAATCACCGCCTGAGCCGGCACCAGAAGCAGGAATGCCAATAATATCTGTATCGCCAGTTTCACTTTATAATGTATAATTAATAATGTATAATTAACAATGATGGGGACGATAACATATAATTAATAATAGAGCTGAATGTTCGAGTGGGTTGCTAATTATCAATTATACATTATTAATTCTCAATTATTAATTACCAAAGGGTTTCTTCTTTGAGTCGTTTTCTTCGCCGGCGCTAAGGCTGCGTAGCTCTTCGGCTTCATTGTTCACCACCACCTGCACGTTGCCGAGAGTGGTGAAGTCGGAGAGCAGCTTTATGCGCAGGGTAAAGAAGTTCTGATTCTTATCGCTTTCGGCTTCCATCACCGTGCCCACCGGAAGGCCCGACGGGAATACGGCCGAGTAGCCGCTGGTCACTATAGTGTCGCCCGGCTCGTAGATGGTGTGGCGGGGCAGCTCCTCGAGCAAAGCCTCGTTGGGGTTGTTGCCGTCCCACACGAGCGATCCGAAGTAGTCGCTTCTCTTTATCTTGCACGACAGGCGGAAGTGCGGATTGAGCAGCGATATCACGCGGGCGCTGTGGGCACCGGTAGTGCTCACGATACCTACCACACCGTTGCGGTCTATCACACCGAGCTCAGGCTTCACGCCATCGGCAGAGCCTTTGTTGATGGTGAGATAGTTGAACGGATGAGATATGCTGTTGTTGATCACATGCGCCACTATGAAATCGAAGTGACGCACCCCGCTGTCGAGCGCGAGAGTATCGGTGAAGTGGGCCTCCTGCATCGCATCGATATTCTCCTGCAGACGCACTATCTCGGCCTGAAGCTCGGCATTGCGGCGGTTGAGGTCGTCGTTAATCTCGCGCAGGTCGAAATACGATGTCACATTGTTGGCTCCTTTGTAGACGGTAGCCGCCATCCGGCCGGCACTTGTCATGAACACGTGCTGGCGGTAGGGATCGCCGTTGAAAAGAAGCATGCAGCTGATCACCACAAAGAATGTGAAGACCAGCCACTTGCTGTGACGGAGTATGAAGCCGAAAAGTTCGTTCACCGTTGAGTGCGCTTACCGGATGAGGAAGGAGAACTTGTGGATATTCTTCAGTGCCACACCGGTACCCTTGGCCACGCACAGAAGCGGATCTTCAGCCACGTGGAACTGGATGCCGATCTTGTCGATAAGACGCTTGTCGAGGCCGCGGAGCATGGCGCCTCCACCTGCCAGGTAGATACCGTTGCGCACGATGTCGGCGTAGAGCTCGGGCGGAGTCTGCTCGAGAGCGCTCAGCACCGCTGCTTCGATTTTCGATATAGTCTTTTCGATGCAGTGGCATATCTCCTGATAGCTCACAGGAACCTCGAGGGGGAGTGCAGTCATCAGGTTGGGGCCGTGCACCACATAGTCTTCCGGCGGATTCTCGAGCTCGGTGAGGGCCGAACCCACGTGCATCTTTATCTGCTCGGCAGTGCGCACACCCACCTTTATATTATGAGCGCGGCGCATGTGGTTGAGGATATCCTCGGTAAGGTCGTCGCCCGCAATCTGGATACTCTTGTTGCTCACGATACCACCCAGCGATATCACCGCTATTTCAGTAGTACCACCACCTATGTCGACAATCATATTGCCTTCCGGGGCTTCCACGTCGAGGCCGATACCGAGAGCGGCAGCCATTGGCTCGTGAATCATGTACACGTCGCGGCCATCGGCATGCTCCGACGAGTCGCGCACGGCGCGCACCTCCACTTCGGTAGAACCCGAGGGGATGCCCACCACCATGCGGAGCGACGGTGAGAACCAGTTGTTCTTGGTGCTTGCCTTCTTCACCAGGCCGCGGATCATCAGCTCGGCAGCGTTGAAGTCGGCAATCACACCCTTGCGGAGCGGACGCACCGTGCGGATGCCCGGGTGGCCCTTGCCCTCCATCTGGTGCGCTTCCTTGCCGACGGCTATGAGCTTGTCGGTACGGGCGTCGAGAGCCACGATCGAAGGCTCGTTTATCACAATCTTATCATTGTGAATTATTATGGTGTTTGCCGTTCCGAGGTCGATGGCAATCTCCTTTGTCAATGAAAATAACTTCACTTTTCTCTAATTATGAATTATGGGATTATGAATTATGGATTGAATGCTTCTTATTGTCTATCGAATGAGTTCTCTATTGTCGTTTTCGTTATGGAGCGGAGCAGACAAATCAGCTGCGCACAGTCATCGAGCAACTCATTTCCCTTTTCTTCCGTGATATATCCGGTCTCCATCAGGAGTTCAAGCCAGTATTCTGTCTCGGAAGCTTCTTTCAACGCTATGAAAAGCTTGGCATTGAAGTCCGCACGCGATTGACCGCGCAGGGCTTCACGTACGTTCGCGCCTATAGATGTGCCGCTGCGCACCATTTGGCGCGAGAGAATGTACTCTCTGCCTTTTTCCGTAAGATCCTGATAGAGAAATATGCATTTGATTGCAAAGTCTTTGCTCATGCAGGCCACGGGATTATTGCTGTAATCGCTTCTCATACTTCGAAGTCTTCAAGTCATGTTTCGTTGTATATTATGGATTGCAAATCATGAATACAGATCAAACAGCGAAGAGGCTATCAATTCATAATTCATGTTTCGTTGTATATTATGGATTGCAAATCATGAATACAGAGTAGAAAGCGAAGAGGCCATCAATTCATAATTCATAATTCACAATTCATAAATTTTTTAGTGGCGGAAGTGGCGGAAGCCGGTCATGACCATGGTCATGCCGTGGTCGCGGCAGAAGGCCACAGAGTCGGTGTCGCGGATAGAGCCGCCGGGCTGTATCACGGCGTCGATACCGGCCTGGTGAGCAATCTCCACGCAGTCGGCGAAGGGGAAGAATGCGTCCGATGCCATCACAGCGCCCTTGAGGTCGAAGCCGAAGGAGCCTGCTTTCTCGATGGCGTGGCGGAGAGCGTCGACGCGCGAAGTCTGGCCCACACCCGAGGCAATGAGCTGGCCGTTGCGGGCGAGCACGATTGCGTTGCTCTTGGAGTGCTTCACAATCTTGTTGGCGAAGAGAAGATCAGCAGCCACGCTTTCAGGCAGCGATTCGCCCGACACAAGCTTGAGATCTTCTGTTGTCTCCACCTTCGAGTCGGCATCCTGCACCAGTACGCCGCCGAGGATGGTGCGCATACGCTGGTTGGAAGTGGCTACGGCCTTGCGGCGAAGCACTATGCGGTTTTTCTTCTGCATGAGGATGGTGAGGGCATCGTCGGAGTATTCGGGAGCGATGATCACCTCGAAGAAGATTTTGCCGATTTCAGCGGCAGCCTCAGCCTCGATCTTGCGGTTGCATATGATGATGCCGCCGAAAGCCGACACAGGGTCGCCGGCCAGTGCAGCCTCCCATGCCTCGGTCACGGTGCCGCGGCTTGCGAGTCCGCATGCATTGTTGTGCTTGAGGATGGCTACTGTGGTGGTGTCGAATTCATCGATCAGAGCGCATGCAGCGTCGATGTCGAGCAGATTGTTGTAGCTTATCTCCTTGCCGTGGAGTTTGTCGAAGAGAGCATCGAAGTTGCCGTAGTAGCAAGCCTGCTGGTGGGGATTCTCACCGTAGCGCAGACCCATGGCGCCGTCGACGGCCACACGGAGTGCCGAGTCCTTGCCGGGGGCGAGGGGAGTGGTGCCGGCAAACCAGTTGAAGATAGCCGAGTCGTATCCGCTCGATACTGCGAAAGCCTCGCGGGCCAGGAAGCGGCGCTGCTCCTCGGTGGTGGCTGCACCCTGGGTGTCGAGGATGCCCTGCAGATAGGCGTAGAACTGCGACGATGCCACGATGGCGGTGTCGGCGAAGTTCTTGGCGGCCGCGCGGATGAGCGATATGCCGCCTATATCTATTTTTTCGATGATGTCGGCTTCCGATGCACCCGATGCCACTGTGGCCTCGAATGGATAGAGGTCGACAATTACCAGGTCGATGCCCGGGATTTCATATTGGGTCATTTCTGCGACGTCGCCTTCGTTGCCACGACGACCGAGAATGCCGCCGAACACCTTGGGGTGCAGCGTCTTCACGCGGCCACCGAGTATAGACGGATAACCGGTGAGATCTTCCACGGCAGAGCAGGGAAGACCGAGCGATTCGATGTAGGAGCGGGAACCACCGGTCGACAGCAGTTCTACGCCGCAGGAATGGAGTTTACGCACGATGGGCTCGATACCGTCTTTGCTGAATACCGATATCAGAGCGCGATTGATTTTCTTGAGTTCCGACATGATTATTTTGTAGCTATTGGTTTGCAAAAGTACAAAAAAAAGTTCATTCGAACTTGCTCACCGCCAGCCAAAATTAAACAATCGAAGCGCCGTAAGTGTTTTTTAAGCATACTAACCCTAAAAGAATTTATTATGTCCGTTTTCAAAACCGAGGACCAGCGCGAGGTCGCTGTCCTTTCGAAACTCGAAAAACAAATAGAACGCCGCGAAAAGATACACCGTTTCCTCATCGGTGGTCTCAGTGGTTTGCTCGTGCTGTCGCTTGCCGCTCATGTGGCATGCCATTTCAGCGAAGACAAGCGTCGCCGCCGTCGCCGCTGATTGTCGGAGCGCAAAAAAAATACGCCGGCCCGATTGGACCGGCGTTTATTGTATGCCGTAGCTTGGATTATTTCACCATCACCTTGGTCACTTCCTTGCCCTGACGGCGGATGTAGAGACCATGCGAGGGTTCTGCCACGCGGATGCCCTGAAGATTGAAGTATTCAACAGGTGCCTCATTGTCAGCCACGATACCATCAATGCCGGCAGGGGCTGCACCTGTAAACTTGATGTTATCGATGAACCAACGCTGTGCCGTTGTCTTTGCCCATCCGGCATTGGTGTTGCGGATTATTATTGTACTGCCGGCTTTCACTCCTTCGATGGAAAGGGTTGCTGTGGTCCACGCCATTGGAGAACTTGCTTCCCATTTGTGCTCGGGCGCTTTGAATTCTACGTCTTCTTCGCCTTCATTGCGAACGAGAACTGCCATCTGGGTCGCATCGTAAGTGCCGCTGCCCTGAACCATAGGACACCAGTCGAACGATACGTTCAATTTGCCGTCGGCAGGCACATTGTCAAATGCAGGCAGAACCATAGCAGCCTGAAAAGCGGAGGTTCCCTGTTTGCCAGTCTTGTTGAATTTCAGATAATTGCTCTGCAGATATATTGCTACATCAGGCGATTCAGGATCTAACATGGGATCATACTTGAATTCGAATTTGTAGCCTTTTTCAAGCAGTGCGTCATAGGCACTCTTGCCATCAACAAGGGGTATGATGACCTGAGGAGCGTAGTTGTTGCTGCCATTATTGCATTCGATTGTTTGGCCAGCTGATTTGCCTTCGTTGTTGCCGGCTTCGGCCCATGGTTTCAGCCATTCGAAGTCTTCCTGGAAGTATACGGTTTCCTGGGCTGCCATCGACATGGTGGCGGCTGCTGCGAGAATAGAGAGTAAAGTTTTTTTCATAGAGTAAGGTTTATGGTTAGTATTAAGGTTAATTGTGCATTAGAAAGTGATGCGATAATTGTGGTAGTTTCGGTGTCTTTCGTTTTGCTTTGCAAATGTAATCTCTTGGCTTTTATTTTGCAAGTTTTTACGCAAAAAAATACAAGCCATATAGTCGGGAATATAAAAAAAGAAAATGTCAAGAGAATGGTATATTATTCCACCGCCCATTCCTTTCTCCACAAATAACGGAGTGACGGTTGCACCACTATGTGGCGCCGATTCGGGTGGCTGTTGTTGGACCACAGCTGCGCACACCTACGGTGCGCTTGCAGTGGCCTACTGTTCCGACGGCCGCGATGCGGCCCTTCTTATTTGTGAACGCGCGTCCCTACAAGGATTGCAAATTGTTGACCTTATTCTGCAACACAGTTCACCACTGCGTGGCGCCGATTCGGGGGTTATTTGTACAGGAACCGGCGGATGGAGCGTTTGGGCGTTTTTTCGAATTCCTCGGGCATTATCTCGATTTTCTGTATCTGCTCGTAGGGCCCGACGAGTTTGTTGAGGCTCTCGCGGTTGCTCTCCATCGCTTTTTCGAGAGCGGGTTGGTCGAGGCCGTCGCGTTCCACTTGGTCGCTGTCGGGATGGCATAGCGCCACAAGATGACCGCCGCGGTCTACCACGAGGCATTCGTTGACATACGGCATGTTGCTGAGCTTCGACTCTATCTCCTCGGGGTATATGTTCTGTCCGTTGGCGGTGAGTATCATCGTTTTATATCGACCGCGGATACACACGGTGCGGTTGTCGGGGGCACGCAGGAATCCCATGTCGCCGGTGTGGAGCCATCCGTCGGCCTCGAGGGCTGCTTCGGTTGCTTCGGGATTCTTATAGTAGCCTTTCATCACATTGAGTCCGCGCACCATTATTTCGCCCTGCTGCACGTCGGAGTCTGCCAAGGTGTCGTCGGTGAGAATCTTGGCTTCCATTATGCCCTTGAGGGTGCGTCCTGCGGACCCGGGACGGAAACTTCGCCATGGCGAATAGCTGATGAGCGGCCCGCACTCGGTCATGCCGTATCCGACAGTGAACGGAAATTTAATCCGGGCCAAAAATTCCTCGACCTCACGGTTGAGTGGGGCTCCACCCACTATCACTTCCTCAAACGCTCCGCCAAATGCTTCCACGAGCTTGGCACGGATGATGCTGTAGACGGCTTTATCGAGCATCGGCACGGCGAGCACCCAGCGCATGGGGTTCTTGGTGATCATGGGCACGATTAGCTTGCGGTATATCTTCTCGAGAATCAAGGGCACGCACACCACCAGCGACGGGCGCACCTGCTTGAGTGCTTTCAACAGCAGCGCCGGAGTGGGCGTTTTGCCAAGAAGGGTCACGTGGGTACCTGTGGCCAGCGGCACGAGCATGTCGAATGCGCAGCCGTAGGCATGTGCCAACGGCAGGAACGACAACGCACGCGACCCATGGTAGTGGAGCTTCGACCGGATGCCGAACACCACGTTGCCACGAAGGTTGTCGAGCGACAGCATCACACCTTTTGAGTAGCCGGTGGTGCCCGATGTGTAGTTGATTATGGCGGTGGAGTCACCGGGGATTTCCGGATATTTTATGTCGGATGGCTTGAATCCGTCGGGGTACTGCTTGCGGAATCGGCGCGTGAGGCCACTCACTATCGAGCGGTGTGTCGTGCCTGCGCGCACTTTTCCCTGTGGAGCACGTTCGGCTATGACGGTGCGGGTGTCGAGCGATATCACAGCCCGGATTTCGGGCATGGCCTCGAAATCGAGCTGTGCGAAAAGGCTGTCGGCCGCGAATAGCATCACCGCATCGGAGTGGTTGATGATGTGCTGCGCGTCGGCAGGACTGAAGTCGTTGAGCACGGGCACAATCACGGCACCGTAGGTCACGGTGGCCATGAACGTTATCACCCAGTTGGGTGTGTTGCGACCCAGCAGTGCCACCTTGTCGCCCTGCTGCACTCCGGCCAGTTCGAAGAACATGTGCAGGCGGGCTATGCGTCGGGCCATGTCGCCGTAGCTGCTGGTTTTTCCGGTGGAGTAGTCGGTGAGCGCGGGCAGGCCGAAGTTATCGGCGAAGCTCGTGGCATATATGGCCAGCAGGTCGTTGTAGGGCGCCTGGTCGTAGGGTTCTTCGAATTGGTACTTCATAGTTTTTTATAGTATTGTGCGACAGGTGTGGCGGACGACGGTAGCTTATTAAGCTTTTTGACCGTCGAGGGCGGTCTTGATGTCGCCGAATATGCCGTCGACAGTACCGTTGCCGTTTATGGCATGGTACTTGCCCTTGCCCATGTAGTAGTCGCGCAGGGGCGATGTCTGACGGTGGTACACCTCAAGGCGTTTTTTGATGGTGTCGAGATTGTCGTCGCTGCGTCCGCTCTGCTTGCCGCGTTCGAGCATACGGCGCACGAGTTCGTCTTCCTCCACTTCGAGTCCTACCACGGCGTGCACATCGCTGCCGTAGCGTGCCAACAGCTCCGAAAGAGCTTCGGCCTGTGCCACTGTGCGGGGAAATCCGTCGAAAATCACACCTTTTTCGGCCTTTGCGGGGTCTTGCTTGAAAATGTCGTCGAGTACGTCGATCATGAACTCGTCGGGAATCAGCTGTCCGTTAGATATGTATGTGTCGGCCAGTTTGCCAAGGGCAGTGCCACGGGCAATGTGGTCGCGCAGGAGTTCGCCGGTAGAGATATGTTCGAGGCCGTATTCGGCTATGAGTTTTTCGCTCTGGGTGCCTTTGCCACTTCCGGGGGCACCGAAAATAACTATATTCACAATCTTCAAGTGTTTATGTTAGAAACAATATGGAAACCCAAAAAGTTGGACCGGCGTCGCAGAGTGTGCGGCGCCGGCCGTATATGGGGCAATAAGTTATTCTTCTTTAAGAATGTAGATGTCGTTGAGGTTTCGGGCTTTGCCGTTGAGGTCGAGTCCGTAGCCGATGATGAATTTTGTGGGTATGTTGAATCCCACGTAGTCGGGAGTCACCGGGCGCACAAGTGCATCGGGCTTGAACAGGAGTGTTGCCACCTTTATCTCCGCGGGTTCTTTTGCCTCGAGGTCTTTGATGAGGCGGTGTATGGTGTTGCCGGTGTCCACAATGTCTTCCACCACAATAACGGTGCGTCCTTTTATGTCTTCGTGGAGCCCGATCACCTCTTTCACAGAGCCTGAGCTTTCGGTGCCTTCATAGCTTTTGAGGCGTATGAATGTGATTTCGGCGTCGATGGTCTCGACCGCTCTGAAGAGGTCGCTCGCAAAGGGGAACGCTCCGTTGAGCACGCATATGAACAGGGGCATTTTGCCGGAGCAATCACGCACTATTTCCTTGCCCAGCTCGGCTACACGGGCGTCTATCTTATCTTTGGTGATGTAGGGCTCGAAGCACAGGCCCTCGTAGGTCACTTCTTTCATCATCGGTTTAAAAGAATATTTGTGCAAAGTTAGTACAAAATTCCCGAAATACGGCAAAAAAAATGACGATTGGCCATGCTTATGCAAAAGCGCCGCCCCGGGTGCGGGACGGCGCTGATGTGTCATCGGCCGAGGCCTTCGATTTTGTTTCGCAGATATTGGGTGAACTCGGTGTGCGCGAGTAGTTCGCCGATGGTGAGGTGCATGCGGTAGCGCCAGTAGTGGCGCGGATTGGCCGGCACGTTGATCTGCTCTTCCTCGGGCTTCTCGCGGCGCAGCTTGCCGTCGATGCTCAGCCAGTCCTGGAGCGGGAGTATGCACAGCATCGAGGGTGAAGCCAGGTGCAGGTCCACGATGCGGTCGCACACCCATGGCTCGGCAAAGTAGGGTGCGGAACCCTGCTCATGGAGCACATCGTTGAAGAACTGCTGCGTTTTGGCGCGGTCTTCCTGCCACCATTGGCGTATGCCGCCCATGTCGTGGGTCGAGGTAGTGCATACCGAGTAGTAGGGGTATGTCCATGTGTCGCCGAAAGGAGTGGACGGGTCCTTGGGCATGCGCTGTATCTCGAGCGACAGGATCTGGAGCTTGTGCATCACCGCAGGAACGCATGCGGGTATCATGCCGAGGTCCTCGGCGCACACGAGCATGTCGGTGGAGTCGATGAGCGGTGGCAGTTTCCACATGGCCTTGCCATACCAGAACTCGTTGTGGCGGTGATAGAAGAAGTCGTTGTAGAGGCGGTTGAAGCACCAGCGCTCGTAGTCGTTGAGAGAGCGGTATATATAGGTGTACTGGGCCGATATGCGCGGATGGTACTTGCCTTTCTCCACAGGGTCTTCAATGAAAAGCACCTGGTCGATAAGGCCGAGAAGACCTTCGCACAACCGTGTGTTCTTGTCGCTTTTGGGCTGTGCGGCGAAGTAGTCGGCAACTTTGCGCTGGGTGTCGAATTCGGCCTTGAGTTTATAGCGGCCTCCGCCTACCTTGCGGCAGAAGGTTTTGAGTGCTTCCGAGGTGTATGGACCGAAGAAATCTTCCACGAAGTAGTCCATGATATAAGGAGTGGTCTGCAGGTCGGGATCGATCCAGAAATCGTAGTTATAGCGGAGCTCGCTCTCTGAGAACGGGAGCGCCGGATTGAAGTATCCCAGCAGGCCATGCACGGCGTCCATAGGTATCTGCCATATGCGGAAGAATCCGAGCACATGGTCGATGCGGTAGGCGTCGAAGTACTCCGCCATCTTGCGGAAGCGGGCTTTCCACCATGCGAATCCGTCCTTGCCCATCTCTTCCCAGTTATAGGTGGGGAATCCCCAGTTCTGTCCCAGAACAGAGAAGTCGTCGGGCGGTGCACCGGCCTGGCAGTCCATGTTGAAGAGTCGTGTATCGGTCCATGCGTCGGCGCTGGTGCGCGATATACCGATGGGTATATCGCCCTTGAGCGCTATGCCATGGCTGTTGGCATAGTCGTGCACGCGGCGCATCTGGCGGTCGAGATGGTACTGGAGATAGTACACGTAGTCCATTTCGGCAGCTGCCTCGGAGCGAACTTTGTCGAGCACTTTGGTGCTGTAGTCGGCATATTTGCCCCACTTGGAGAAGTCGGGTGTGCCGAAGCGGTCGCGCAGAGTGCAGAACGCTGCGTAGGGTTCGAGCCAGTATGCATTCTTATCCATGAAGGCCTTGAAGTCGGCCGATGCGAGTGTGTTTTTGCCTTCCTGGGCGAAAATCTCGCGGAAATATTCTATCTTGGCATTGTTGGCGCGCTCGTAGTCGATCTGTGGCAGAGCGTTGAGCTCCTTGCGCAGATTGTCGTAGTATTCGCGTCGTTTGGCGTCCTTGAGGGTGCCGAGCTCTTCCAGGCGCAGATACATGGGGTGCAGCGCGAAGGTGGAGTTGGCATTGTAGGGGTAGGAGTCGGTCCAGGTGCCAGTCATTGTGGTATCGTTGATAGGCAGAATCTGGATGAAGGTCTGGCCTGTGGCCACGGCCCAGTCGACCATCGGCATCAGGTCGAAGAAATCTCCCACGCCGAAATCGTCGTCGCTGCGGAGCGAGAACACCGGTATGGCTGTGCCTGCACCTTTCCAGGGTGTTGCTTCGGAGAGATAGCGCAAGCCGGCCACTACGGTAGCTCGGTCGGCGCGGGGTGTCACACCCAGGCGACGGTTGGCTCCACCTTCCCAGCTCACTACGCTGCCGTCGGCGGCTTTGAGAATCACGAACTTATATTCTGTAGCGGCGCTGAGCCCTGCGGCCGGTATGCATACTTTCCACACCGGGAAATCGGCGCTGCTCAGGCGCACGGCTTTGGCCGGGTCCCAGTTGCCGAGACTATCGGCGTTGCCGCTCACCGCGAGCACGCAGTCGGTAGGTACTGTCGGGGCCGCGATATGGAATACCACTGCATCGGCTGCCGGGAGTATGTGGCGGTGTCCGTCGGCTGTGTGCCGGAAAATGCACTCGGTGAAAGCCGAGGAGTAGAATGGCTTGTCGTAGGGCACTTCGTGCCAGCGGTCGTAGAGGTCGTATTCGTGTACTCCGGGTACTGGCTCGAACAGATGGCGGTCGCCCCATTCCAGTTTTTCATCGCCGTTCTCGTTTCGCACTATGTAGTGATAGCGGAATGGCGCAGTGCCGTCGGGGAGTTCTATCTCTCCTTGCCACAGGCGGTCGCCGGTCACTTCCAGTTTGAGCGCATCGGCATGGTTGCCGCCACCGAGCTGAGCTATGTCGGCGCTCACATAGAGCGCTTCGCCCCAGTTCGCACGGTATTCTATATGGAATATAAGTTTCATGGAAGAATATATACGGTATAAGTATGAATTTCTAAAATTTGCCTAATAGTGTAACAAATGTAGCTAAAATCTCGCTATCAGATAACTAATTAAGAAAATTTAGCAAAATATTCCATGCCTGTGCCGATTTTAGCGCAAGAGTGTTCCCGGAAGGTCGCGCATGTTGTAGCGGCTGGCCATGGTCTCGCCGTAAGCTCCGGCGCTGCGTATGGCAATGAGGTCGCCACGCTGTGTGGTGGGCAGTATTTCATCTTTTCCGAATACGTCGGCCGACTCGCACACAGGTCCTACCACGTCGTATGTGGCCATCTCGGCGGTGGGTGCGGCCGAGATGTTCTCTATCTTGTGGTGGGCTTCGTAGAGGGCGGGGCGTATGAGGTCGGACATGCCGGCGTCGATGATCACAAATTCGCGTTCGAGACCTTTCTTCACCAGCACAACCTTGGATATCAGCGAACCGCATTGCGCCACTATCGAGCGGCCGAGCTCGCAGCACACTATCTGTCCGGGCTCGACGTCGAGGTTGCCCAGTATAGTGTCGAAAAATCCCTTGAAATCGGCTATCGGGTTGGCGTCCGGCCTATCGTAGTCTATGCCGAGGCCTCCGCCTACGTTTATGAACTTGCACTCGATGCCGTTGTGTGCCAATTGCTTGGTTATGGCATTGATGCGCTCGCAAAGTATCCTGTAGGGCTCCATAGTGGTAATCTGCGATCCGATGTGGAAATGCAGCCCGATGAGGCGCAGGCTGGGGTGTGCCGTTACGGCTGCCACAGCCTTTTCCAGAAGTGTGATGTCGATGCCGAATTTATTCTCGGCCAGGCCGGTGGTGATGTAGTGGTGCGTGTGGGCGTCGATATGGGGATTGATTCTCAGGGCCACATTCGCAGTCTTGTTCTTCATAGCCGCTATACCGGCTATGATCTCGATTTCCTCTATCGACTCGATGTTGAAACATCCTATATTGTGGTCGATGGCCCGGGCGATCTCCTCGTCGGTCTTTCCAACGCCCGCATAGTATATGTACTTTGCAGGGAATCCGGCCTCGATGGCAGCATCGACTTCATTGCCGCTCACGCAGTCGGCACCGAACCCATGCGCGGCGACGATGCGCAGTATCTCGGGGTTTGTGTTGGCTTTTATGGCATATAGCACCTTCACGGGGTGGCCGCTTATGCATCTTTCGATTTCAGCAAGAGTGGCTTCAAGCAGCCTCTTGTCGTAGTAATAGAACGGCGTTTTCACGCCTTCGAATATTTTCAGGTCTACAACCATAGTATAAGTAAAAATCTATTTTCGTCTCCATCCGTAACAGTTCTACCATATTACCGGATAAGAGCTATTTACCATTAACAACGTCGCTCCCCGACCACTTATTTTAAAGGGCATGAAAAAAGGCCGGTAAAATGCCGGCCTTTCATATTTTAATAGCTTTTGGCGGGGTTTAGCCGCATTTGGAGGTGCCGCAGGCGGTGCATATGAGGCAGCCTTCCTGGTATACAAGGGTTTCCTGGCCGCAATTGGGGCAGCGCTGGCCTTTGGCTGTGGTGCCGTTGGGCAGGTATTTTTTGAGGGCACGCTCCACACCCATTTTCCATGTGTTGATGGACTGCGAGTCGAGTTCGAGACCTCCTACAAGTTTGAGCACCTGGTCGATAGGCATGCCGTAGCGGAGCACACCCGATATGAGCTTGGCATAGTTCCAGAATTCGGGCTTGAATTTGTCGCTGAGGCCTTCGATGGTGGTCTTGTGTCCGCGTTTGTTGATGAACTGGAAGTCGTAGCGCTTGTTGCCGTTTTCGTCGGTAGCCTTTATTATTTTGCCGTGGTTCACCGATTTAGGGATGAAGATGCCGTCTTCATCGTCGGCGAGACCTGTGAAGATCTCGTAGGGACGTCCGTCGACCAGGCCTACGAAAGCAATCCATTTCTCTTTGTTGTTCTGGAAGCGTACGACGTCGGCTTCGAGCTCTATCGGGCGCTTGGCGAGGATAGGCTTGTGCTCGGCAGGTTCTTCTTTCTTCTTCTCGATGGCTACCAGAACGCCGGAGCGCGAGCCGTCGCGGTACACGGTGCAACCTTTGCAACCGGCATGCCATGCCTGGCGGTAGAGGCTTTCGACTGCTTCCACCGATATGTCGGCGGGAAGATTGATGGTTACGGATATGCTGTGGTCCACCCATTTCTGGATTTTGCCCTGCATGGTCACTTTCTCGAGCCAGTCGATTTCGTTTGCTGTGGCGCCTGCGTAGGGCGACTCTGCCACCAGGGCGTCGAGCTCGGCCTGAGTGAAGTCGCGTCGGGGCTCTATGCCACGGGTGCGCATCCACTCGAGGAACTTTGGATGGTATACTATGTACTCTTCGAAAGCATCGCCACTCTCATCCACATAGTCCACACGTGCCGAGGCATCGGCGGCATTTACTTTGCGGCGGCGCTTGTACACGGGCATGAACACGGGTTCGATACCGCTCGAAGTGCGTGTCATCAGGCTGGTAGTACCGGTGGGTGCTATTGTGAGACATGCGATGTTGCGTCGGCCTATGGTCTTCATCCGCTCGTACATTTCGGGATCGGCCTCGGCAAGGCGCTGGATGTAGGGATTGGCGGCTTCGCGGGCAGCGTCGTATACTTCAAATGCTCCGCGTTCGGCGGCCATCTTCACCGATTCGCCGTAGGCAGCGAGAGCTACCGCACGGTGTACGCTCACCGAGAATTCTGTGGCTTCGGGTGTGCCGTAGCGCAGGCCCATGGCAGCGATCATGTCGCCTTCGGCTGTGGTGCCGAGACCTGTGCGGCGTCCGCGCAAAGTCTTGGTCTTGATTTTGAGCCAGAGGTTGCGTTCGGGGCCTTTCACTTCCTCGGGCTCGGGGTCGAGGTCGATTTTCTGGAGAATGGTGTCGATTTTCTCCATCTCGAGGTCGATGATGTCGTCGAGCAGTCGCTGCGACTTGGCTGTGACTTTGGCGAGTTTTTCGAAATTGAACTTGGCCTCGGGTGTGAAGGGATTTTCAACGAAGGAGTAGAGGTTGATTGCCAGCAGACGGCAGCTGTCGTAGGGGCACAGCGGTATTTCGCCGCAGGGATTGGTGGATATGGTTTCGAATCCGAGGTCGGCATAGCAATCGGGCACAGATTCACGGCGGATGGTATCCCAGAATAGCACACCGGGTTCGGCCGATTTCCATGCGTTGGTCACAATCTTCTGCCAGAGGGCTGCGGCGTCGATTTCCTGAACGGTATCGGGGTTGTCGGAGTTTACCGGGAACTGCTGGCGGTAGGGCTCGCCGCTTTCGACAGAGCGCATGAAATCGTCGTCGATGCGCACGCTTACGTTAGCGCCGGTCACCTTGCCGGGAGTCATTTTGGCGTCGATGAATGCCTCGGAATCAGGGTGCTTGATGGATACTGTCATCATGAGTGCGCCACGGCGTCCGTCCTGCGCCACTTCGCGGGTGGAGTTGGAGTAGCGCTCCATGAAAGGTACAAGACCTGTCGATGTGAGCGCCGAGTTTTTCACCGGCGTGCCTTTGGGGCGCAGATGGCTGAGGTCGTGGCCCACGCCACCGCGACGCTTCATGAGCTGTACCTGCTCTTGATCGACACGGATGATGCCGCCGTAGCTGTCGGGCTTACCGTCGAGTCCGATCACAAAGCAATTCGACAGCGAGCCCACCTGGAAGTTGTTGCCAATACCGGCCATAGGGCTGCCCTGGGGCACCGAATAGCGGAAATCGCGCAGAAGTTCGTAGATGTCGTCTTCCGACATTCCGGCAGGGTACTTGGCCTCGATTCGGGCGAGTTCGCGGGCGATGCGACGATGCATGTCGTCGGGGCTCTGTTCGTAGATGTTGCCGTAGGAGTCTTTAAGGGCGTATTTATTCACCCACACTTGCGCGGCAAGTTCATCGCCGTCGAAGTATTCGAGCGAGGCTTTGTAGGCCTCGTCGTAGCTGTATGTTTTAGCGTCTGACATGGTCTTGGAATTTTGCGCAAAATTCGACAAAAATCGCCGTCCGCGCAATATCTTACCTTAAAAAAATGCCTCAATGTTGATAAGTTGTCGAATTGATGGCTAAGTAAAAGAAGCCTATGGAGTTAAAGGAGTTTGCTTTGGAGAAGTTAAAGAAGTTGAAGGAGTTAAGGGAGTTAAGAGAAATGTGGTTTTGGGGAGTTTGCTTTGGGGGAGTTAAAGAAGTTGAAGGAGTTAAAGGAGTTAAGAGGAATGTGACTTTGGGCGTTAAAGGGAATGATGCTGAGATTAGGATGGATATGCTAATGGCACAATCACATTTCTCTTAACTCCCTTAACTTCTTTAACTTTATCAACTTTATCAACTATTAGGCCCGCTTTCAGAACAGGACACAGCCAAGCGATATCCTATTCCCCGGAGATTAATGATAGTTATGGCAGGGTCGTGGCGGAGATGCCTGCGTAACTTGTGGATGAAGCCATGGAGAGAGTTGCGGTTGTAGTAGTCATCGTGTTTCCACACCAGTTCCATAAGGGTCGACGATTCTACAGTCTGGCCTATATGAGTGGCGAAGTATGCGAGAATCTTGGCTTCAATGTGTGTGAGCTCGACTGTTGTGTCGGCTATTGTTAGCTTGTTTGTTAATGTGTCGAATGTGTAGGCTCCTATCTCCAGCGGTTTCTCATATACTAAAGTATCCTTGCGGCGCCGTTTAAGCAGAGATGCTACGCGTACCGAAAGTTCACGCATCTTGAATGGTTTGCGCAGATAGTCGTTTGCTCCGATTTCGAATCCTTCCACGATGTCGTCGATTGCAGAGCGGGCTGTAAGAAATATAAGAGGCACATCGTTGTCGATGCTTCGTATTCGCTTTGCCATCTCGAAGCCGTCCATGCGAGGCATCATCACGTCGGCGATTACGATGTCGGCACCCCTGCTGCGGAATCGTTCGAGACCTTCGATACCGTCGTGGGCTACGCATACATCAAGTCCTTCATCGGCGAGAGTTTCGGATATTATAGTGGCAAGTGTTGCTTCATCTTCCACCAGCAATACTTTATTTACCATAGCGGATATTGAATGTTGAACCTTTCGAAAGTGTGGATTCGACACCGATGCTCCACCCATGGCGCTGCACGATTGAAAGGACATAGTATAGGCCTATGCCATAGCCCCGTATATCGTGGCGGTTTCCGTAAGGCACTCTATAGAATTTGTTGAAAATATAAGGTATGGCTTTGGCCGGTATGCCGTTGCCATTGTCGGATATGCTTATACCGTTGATATTGGCGTCGATATCTATGCGCACTGTAGCGCCGGAATATTTTATGGCATTGTCGAGCAGATTGCTTACCACATTCCCGAAGTGCACCGGATCGCAGTCGAGAGTCAGGTCGGATGGTACGACGTTTACGATTATTGTCGTGTCCTTATTGGCTTTCATGGAGTGCACAGCCGCAATCTCATCGAGAAATGGTTTGAGGGATATGTTTTCGCGGTTTAAAGTGAAATTCTTTCTCCGCTCCATACTCATAGACAGTATGTTCTCTACAAGCTCGCTGAGTCGGGTCAGTTGCTCGAGTGCGAGCCGGAGATAGCGTTCGCGTTTTTCCGGATCGTGGTGCTTGCCGTAGTTAAGCAGGGTGTCGTTGGCGGAGTAGGCGGCTGCGATTGGCGTCTTGAGTTCGTGGGTCATGTTGTTTACAAAGTCCTCTTTCATCTCATCGATGGTCTTGAGTGTTAACACCGTACGTATGAGATACACGAACGCAAATGCCAATGCGCCCATTATCAGTGCTGTAGTGGCAATTATTCCTCCGGTGCTGAATAGCAGGTCGCCGAGCGGATATGTGAGATATGCGCGGTATATCGGATTTTTACCGGTGTAGAGAGAGTAGTCGAAATTCCACATGCCGCGGGTTGAGAATTGTGGCGTGGAATCGGCCGGGAGCACCACTGCATGGCTCGGGTGAAGGCCCACGCGTCTCATCTCGGCCAGGAATATGCTGTCGAGCAGCTTGAAATTGGTCGTGTTGTCGCTCTGACGGGTCTGCATATGGAGATTGTAGGCCATGGTGGAGTTAAAGGCTTCAGCCAGGCCCATCAGCCGCTCGTTGTTACCGATGCTGTCGCTGTCGCCGGTGTGCTCGAAGGCAGGTATGGTGCGCCCGCTCGATGTGAGCCGGTGATTGATGTCGAAGACGACTTTGATGTTGCTGTCGGGATAGTTGTATTTCTCCTTCATACGCGTCAATATCTCCACAACATCAGCTTCGCCGAGACACTGCCTGGCGGTGACGAGGTACTGCTCTTTGACCGACCGGTAGAGTATGCCCAAAAAGAAGATATTGCCTGCGAAGAGTACTCCTATGATTGACAGAGTGACAATGGTGACGGTCTTGAAATTTTTCATACCCAAAGTTAACGCTTTGACTCTGGAATCGGATGGACCTTACCTCAAAAATAAGAAAAAATAAGACAGGATAAGACAATCTTAAGACATGCGTGGATACTTTTGCGGCACATTTATCGAAGAATTTATGAGAAAAACAGGTGTATTCATATTCTTATTGGCCGTTTGCGGAAATGCGTACGGCGAAGTTGCGGCCGATTCCGTAGTAAAGGAACCGACAGCGCTATCAGAGATTGTGGTAAAGGCCGACCGCTATATCCGTACGTCGTCCGGAATGATAGTTACTCCCGGGCGACAGCAGGTGCGCCATTCTTCATCGGGCTATGACCTTCTGCGTAATCTCATGATACCGGGAGTGAGTGTTGATGTCGCTGCCGGCAAAGTCGAGGCCTTGGGTGGGAGTGTGTCGTTATATATCGACGGGTTGCCTGCTGATATCCGCGAGGTGCGGCAGCTACGTCCCGGCGACGTTGCTCAAGTGCAGTATTTCGATGCTCCCACAGGGAAATATGCCGGAGATAATGTGGCGATTAACTTCGTGTTGAAGAAACGTGACTCGGGTGGGTATGTGTCGGTCGATGCATTGCAGCGATTCGGCTATGCCAACGGCGACTATAATATCGGAGCAAAGATATACCGGGGAAATACGCAGTATACACTTTTTGCCGGTGCCGACTATAAATCGATACACGGAGCGGCTACCACAAGGCACGATGAAATACTCTTTCCTGCAGCAGATGTGACTCGCGACTATTCGACCGAGAATTCGGGCTCTAAAAAAAATTCGCAATATGCGATGTTGCGTGTGCGCAACAAAACCGACCGTCGTACTCTGCGTGCCACATTTAATTTTGTGCGCGATGCTACTCCGACCGACTATGATTTGTCGGAGCTTGTCTACGGTGGTTTGTCGGTCGCTCCGATTACCATTGGTACGCACCGCAATTCAGATGCATGCAATCTAAAGTATAGTCTTGGTCTGAGCGGTACGTTCAATTTTTCACGCAGCCGGTTCATGGATATTTCCGCAAGTGCCTCTGTAGCCCGCAACCATTACTCCTATGCCTATGGTGAGGACGACCGTATGGTTATGTCGGCTACAGGCGAAGATTATTACAGTTTCACGGCCAATGCGGCCTATGGATTCAGGTTCAGTCATGGCAATTCATTGACTTTCAAGATGAGCGAGCTCCACAATGTGTCATCGGCCAACTATACTGGGTCGCACAGCTCGTGGCAGCACCTATGGTCGTCGGAGACTATATTATTCGGAGAGTATGCGCATCCTTTGTGGGAAAAGGCTTCGGTGAGAGTCGCTCCAGGGTTTTCAGCTCAGTATTATCGTCTGCATGGCAAGGCTCTCACATCCTTTATTGGTCCGCGTCTGCAGGCAGTATTCGCCATGCAGCCTGTCCGCAATCAATTTTTCCAGATCCAGTTGTATTATGGTAATTCCTACCCGCAGCTGAGCCTTATGACAGAGGCTGTCCGGCAAGTCGATCTGATAGAGGAGCGGCGCGGTAATCCCGATCTTAAGCAGACGAAGATAGCACAGGCAACTGCAGCATATGGCATTGGTATTGGAAAAGTGAATTTGCAAGCCGTTGTTATCTGTAATGGTGCCAAGCGTCTGCCTGTGGTCGGTTATTACTTCGATGGCGACAAGCTTGTGCAGTCCTATCTGCCATATGGCGACTGGCGGCAACTCGATTCTTATCTGTCGGTCACCTGGCTACCCTCGGCAAAACTTAACATACAGCTGAGTGGCGGTTACTACTATAATGGATATTTCAATGAAGCCCATGTGTCGGGCGCATGCTGGAAGGCGAATGGTCTTATGGCCTATTACTTCGGAGACTTTGCCTGCAATTTACTGTTCGAGACTCCGCGTAAGGTGGCCGGATATGATCTTACTGTGACCAGGACACCATGGAAGTATGGTCTGTCGCTGTCGTGGAGCCGCGATGCACTTCGCATAGAAGCCGGAGCCGACAATCTGTTTTCCCGTCGACCGGTATACCGGCAGATGCTCAATACGCCGATATATGGATTCGAGAAGTCGATGTATTCACCTGCCGACCGTCGAGCGGCATATGTAAAAGTGTCGTGGTCGCTGGATTTTGGCAAGAAAACCAAGCATGAGACACCCGATGTGGATCGCACCATCGGTAGCGGAATACTTAGAGCACATTAGATAGCATGCCGTAGGGGCTGTGTCGGCCCTGTTTGAATCGTGTGAATAATTTTTTCGGCATGAAACAGCCCCGGCCTGTGAAGACCGGGGCTGTGTAGATTGGTGTCGGGGCCGAATCAGAGTGCTATCTTGGCGATGGTGCGGATGCCATCGACGGTGGTGGCGCTGACAATGTATACGCCGCGGTAGCCGCCGGCATCGAGATGGCCAGCATTGCTTGCCTTGTCCTTTCTTTACCACTTCCTCGGTAGTGCCGCGCAGACGATAGATATTATATTTTCGTAGTTGGCATGGTATCTACTTAACATCAGTCCGCTCCTGACACATCCTACTTCTGCAAAACAATCTCTCTTGGTATAGCGAACGGTCTTGTCGTTAGCCATGCAATATTCGCGCATAGTCTCAAAGTCAATATGCTAAAGGAAGTCGTTTATCTGTGCCATCGTTAAAAATTCAGATAATGCAAGTCTAATATTGGTTTCGTTCCTACTCTAATCTCTTCCGCTCTATATCGGCAGCAGTTACATTTCCTTCTGCTTTATTATCTCGGCGGCAAGTTGTTCTTTGGTCGGTAGATAAGTGAGATATTTGGCGGTATATATTTGCTTGCTGTCTTTCAGAATTGAGTATCGTGCCAAATCCTTGCTTGTTTCTGAACAAAGGAGTAGTTCGATGGTAGGATTATCGGTAGAAGTGCATTTCAACTCATATTGAGAACCGATATTCCGGTCTAATGTGCGTACGCTCCAACCCTCCAAAGCTGCTTCGCGCATATACCAATCCCGCTCATCTTCATCTGCGATACGCATCAGCCGCTCATAATGCGACCAAGATAAATTAACCGGGAGAATCTGCGCCAATTCCAATTCAGCGGACGGCATCCGCTGAATGGCTGGCTCAGAAAGGACAGACGATGTCTGCCCATTTGAAACTTGTCGATTGGCAGATTGGGCAGACAGCGTCTGCCCAATCTGTAAGTATTTGAATGTCAAATAGAATTTCCTGAAACTTTTCAAATTGACTATGCTATAACCTTTACCAAACTCCTCGGTAAGAGCAAGTGAAGCTATCTCAATCACGTGTCTCCCATATTGGGCACGAGCCTCTCCATGCTGCTCTTGCTTTCTATGTTTGCTTGTGCGGTGTTGGTGGGTTGCTTGGATGGTATGATTTGTGGCAAATTGTTGCATTTGTGGGCTGTGGTCCTTGTGTTAAATGTCAGCGTCGATTTTTTACCGGACAGATGGGGCTTACGACAGCTTAATTTTGCCGGAGATAATTGATGAAATGACTATGAAAGAACTTACAGTATCCAGAAAGTTTTACGCCGATATCCGTTCTCGCATCTATGAAGCGCTCGCTTTTTCGCTGGAGACTGCTCAGGAGGCAATGGCGATGGTCGATGAGTTTCTTGCCGGTGGCGAGCCGTTGGAGCGCGAAGTTTGTGCCGCACTTGCATTCCGGATGATAAAGGTGGAGCTTGAACGCGCGATGGAGCGCTCTCGCCGAGCACGCGAAAGAGCGAAAATTCGCAGGCAACAGGCGGTAACTACCGCGACAGCCCAATCTAAGCCGGCACATATAGCAACGGCACCACTCAGTGAAGCAGGGTGTGATGCCGATAATGCGGTGGAAATAAAAATGTCGCGCCGCGAGCGGCGTGCTTTGGAGCGAAGTCAGCGAAAAAGAATGAAGTTAAGGCGTTTGGATGGCCATTAATGATGTATAGGCATTATAGTTCGTCGAGTAGATCTTCGGCCTCATCGCTGCCTGCGTTCTTTGCCATGCGGTACCATCGTTTGGCTTCAGCTATATCTTGTGGCATAAATTCATCTCTGGCATATACATCGCCTAATATAAGCATGGCTGGTATATCGCCTTCTCCGGCGGCATAGCGCAGCATTTGCAGACCATCATCGATATTCTGACTCAAGCCATCGCCGTAGAGCATGAGGTTGCCAAGACAACGGCAGGCATACGGGTCGCCGTTTTCTGCACCGCTGCGGTATAGCTCGATTGCTTTGTCGATGTCGCACTTTACACCGGTCCCGCTTTCGTAGCAGTAGCCGAGCGCGGCGTATGCTTCGGGGTGTCCGGCGTCGACGGCCAGTGTGTAGAGTTCAATTGCGCGATCTATGTTTTTTTTAGTGCCAATGCCTGTGTGATAGTAGCGGCCCAGACCGTAGAACGCTGGCGGATAGCCTCGTTCGGCCGCCCGCTTCATGTAGGCGAAAGCTTTCTTGTCGTCGGTCCATATGGCTCCCCCGCATTCATAGAGCAGCGCAAGCGCCTCGAGGCATTCGCCGTTGTCCTTATCGGCTCCGCGGGTGTATGTGTCGATCGCTTTTTCTATATTTGTTTTAGTGCCTATGCCGCGTTCATAGCAGTCGCCCACCCAGAAGTACGCATCTCCATCATTCCGGTCGAGGGCTGCGCGATAGAGCTGGAATGCTTTTTTGTCGTCCTTTTTCAGCACTTCGCCCGAGGTGTAGCATTGGCCCAGATATATCATTGCGGCGGAATTCCCCAGCCCCACCGCGCGATTGAGCAATGCAATGGCTCTGTCGGCATCTTCCTCGACCTCAGTGCCGCTCAGCAATAGTTTGGCCATGGCTGTCATGGCATCGGGTATGTCTTCGGCGATTGCTTTCTCGTAGAGATCTATTATTTCCGAGATATCGCGCGGCAGATTTCCGATGCCGCTATCCATCATGCGTCCAAGCTCGTAGTATGCCTGTGGCACACCAAGATCCACGGCGATGGTCATATGCCGGGCCGCTTCGAATTCGTTACGTCCGGTACCATCTCCGGTTTCATAGGCCAGGGCTATGCCCACAGCTGCGTCGGGGTATCCTTTCTCATACGCCCGGCGGTAGAATTCGAAGGCTCGGCGTTTATCTTCATCCACCCCGAGCCCGTAGTCGTAGAGATAGGCGATGCAGTAGAAAGCCCTTGGATAGTCCGAATCGGATGCCCGCAGAAACCACACCATGGCTTCGGATGGATTGGAGTCCTCGATTTCAAGGCCGTAGTCGGTCATGGCAGGGGCGTAACCTCCATTAGCCGCTTCTCTGAGCCATTTAAGATAGTCGGGCGATCCGTTTCCGAGGCTTTGAGCGATATTGTATTGCTCCTCGGCATTGCCTTCGAATGTGGAGCTATGAGTCCGGACGACCGCAGCGTCGGAGTCTTCGGTTGCTTTTTTGAGCCGGATAAGGGCTTCGATGGCATCGACTTGTTCCTGAGCGGCCGCAAGCCTATAGAGTCTAAGGCTTTCATCTGCATTTATGGGCGTGCCGATACCTTCCTCATGGCATACGCCGAGGCAGTACTGTGCGTCGGCATGTCCCTGGCTTGCGGCACGGCTATACCATTCGAATGCTTTGTCGGGATTGGCATCGGTCCCGAGTCCGTTCTCGTAGTACCATCCCAGGTGTGTCTGCGCACGTACGTCGCCGGCCTTCGCTGCCTTGAGGTCTAATAGAAAAGCCTCGTCGTAGCGCTCGAGTTCGCATAGACGGTCGGCTTCGCTTAGCAAGAAGTCGATGTCGGCGGCGTCCATGTCAGTTCGCCGGGCCGAGTTCTACAAGAGCTCCTGTGGTGGGGTCGAAGAGGGCCTTTGCAGGTTCTTTCTTGTCGGTGAAGAGTTTGGGGTCGAGTCCGAATACCACGCCAGCCTGTGCGAGCGCTATTTCTTTCTCGGCGATCTTGCGTCCGGCGTAGTTCACGGTCACCAGTGCACGCCCGGGAATGTTGTAGGCCACACCGCCTTTGGGGAATGTTTTAGTGGCGCCGTTTTCCATGACAGGCATCACGCCCTGCTCGAGGATTTTGACGCTTACGGTGATGGGTGCCCCTGCGAGATTATCGGCCGGAAGAATGCCTTCGACTGCCGAAAGTCGAGCCACGATGGTTTCGGACATGCCGGTACTGTCGGGCACGATGGTGATGTGATCGACATCGGTGCGGCTGCTGTTGGTGCCGGCAAACATGGCTGTAAGAGCGGCTTCCTGAGCCGACAGATTGTCGAGCACGAGTTGCATGGCTTGTCCGTCGGCGGGTGGATTGTCGGCCTGGCCGGATAGAATGTCGGAACGGGTCTCGCGCAGTTCGAATATGCGCTGGGCGGCGAGCTCGGCGCGTTTCGATGTTGACGAGCTGCGAGCCATCTCGGCGGTTACAGCCTGGGCCGCTGCCGGCGATTCGAGAGCGGTGGGTGTGGCTGCGGATGCTTCGGGAATCTCGGGCGAGTCGATGGCGACCACATCCTCGGTGTTGACCGAGAGAGGAAGATTGTCGGCCGAGAGAAGCATGAAAGGCGTGGTTCCGGCCTTGAACTGGGCCATGTAGCGCTTGTCGGGATTGGGAATGCCACGCGGCACTATTGTTACCGATTTCAGGGTGGCCTGACGGCTGTCGGCGGTCACGGCATCGTTGATGCCGAGGTGTCGCCGGGCGTAATTATGAAATTCTCCGGGATGCTCTTCCGACACTTCTGCCTCGAAATATATGTCGAGTGCGGTGGCGGGTAGAGTGTAGATGAGGCCATATTCGCTTGCCTTTCCTGCTGTGAGCTTCTGGCTTGTCTGCGCTGTTGCGGGCAAACCGGAGAGGGCTGCTGCGGCCAGTATGAGAATGTATTTATTCATAATTCATTATGTTTTCAAGATGGTGGATTGCAAATAGTTTCGATGGCAAGCCCTACGTTGTCGGCGATGTCTTCGGCTGTTGTGCCACGGACGCCGTTTCGGGCGGCTGCAAGTTTGCCGGCGATTCCATGAAGGTATACGGCGGCCACGGCAGCCACTTCGGGTGCCAGGTGCTGGGCCGTGAGCCCGGCAATCAGACCTGTAAGCACATCGCCACTGCCGGCGGTGGCCAGGGCGTCGGTACCCGATGCATTAACCAGCACCTCGCCGTCGGGCCATACTGTGAAGGTGTAGTGCCCTTTCAGCACGATGGTTATTTTATATCGGCTTGCCATCTCGATGGCTTTCAGCAGTCGGGTGGAATGGCTGCTCTGCTGACCGAAAAGGCGGTCGAATTCGCGTGCGTGGGGGGTGATGACAGAGCCCGCGGGCACGAAGTCGATCATGCTCGGACGCCGGGATATGCAGTTGAGGGCATCGGCGTCGATGATGAGCGGCCGCCCCTGCGCCTGGCAGTTTTTGAGAAAGCGTTCGAGTCCGAAGATGGTGGCGTCGGAGTGTCCGAGGCCCGGTCCGACGGCTATGGCGTCGGCTTCGTGCTGTGTCTCGAAGCGCTGAATGTCGAAGTCGGAGCCGTCGGTTTCGAACATGGCCGATGGTACCGAACTCTGAAGTACGTAGAAACCGCAGCGCGGGCCATGGCATATGACCTTGCCGCATCCGGAGCGCGTGGCCGAGCGTGTGGCAAGGACGGCGGCGCCGAGCATACCGTAGGATCCGGCATAGATGAGTGCGCAGCCAAGATCGTTTTTGTCGGCGAAGGGATCGCGCGAGGGCATTGCGGCCCGGATGGCCTTTGCATCGGTAATGCGGAATTGCGGGTGCTTGACCACGCTTTTGTCGAGAGGCAGTTTCAGCGTCTTCCAGCGTCCTATGAGGCGGGCGTTTTCCGGCATGAAGAATGCCGGAGTCGGTCCGACTATGGCGAGGGTGAGGTCGGCGTGGATGATGTTTCGGTTGACCATGCCGACCGATAGGTTGAGCGTCATGCCCGAGGGGATGTCGAGCGACACCACCTTGGGTGTCGACGGACTCTCGTTGATGTATCGAGCCACGGCTTGATATCCCCCCCGCAGAGGCTTCTGGTAGTCGATGCCGAAAAGTCCGTCGACCACGGTCATTTCCGAGTCGAGCTCTGGCATGGTGAAACTTGCTCCGGGATCGACCACTTCATTGAGCCATTCGGCTCCGGCACTCTGCACAAAGCGGTTGCGCTCGGCGAGAGTGTCGGGGCTAAGCATGTCGCCACCGATATTGAAAAGGCAGACTTTAGCCCGGATTCCGCGGCGATGGAGCGAAGTGGCTGTGGCAAGCGCATATGCGCCGCACATGTCGTCGCCGGCGAATACCACAATCTGTCCGCTGCGGGCACCGTGAAACGCCGCCACCTCTGCAGCCGACTGTTCGCCTACCATTTCGATAAAGCGTGCGCGTAGCTGGCGGCGTTCCAGAAGTGCAACGTCGTCGATATCGTCGGGTTCTCGGCCGGGTCCGATGTTGGCCTCGAGAATCCTTTCTATCTCGGCCGGTGTGTATACCGTTTTCACATTTTAAGGAGTTCCTCTATTTTTTCGCGTATAGCCTCGGCTTTCACAGCTCCGGAGAGACGGAATGGTGCTTTTTTGCCGTCTTTGAAGAAGAGGAGCAGGGGAATGCCCATCACGCGGTTTTCGGTGCAGAATTCGTTGTGGTCCTCGGTGTTGTATTTGCCGATTACCACGCGGCCTTCGTATTCTTCGGCCAGAGCGTCGATGGTGGGGGCGAGGGCTTTGCAGGGACCACACCATGTAGCCCAGAAGTCGACAACTACGGGTTTTCCACTTTCTATAATTTCGTGTATGTTCTCGTCGGTGAATGTCATGCTCATTTTTGCTGTATTTTGAGGTTGATTATATTGTTTCTGATATATTTATCAAGCCAGGCTTTTACGGTCGAGCTTAAACTCGAAGTCGAGGCTTTTGAGTGTTTCGAGAAGTTCTTTATCGGGTTTTATTCTGAGTCCGGAGCTGAAACGGAGTTTACGTCCGAGCTCGGGGTCGAATATGGTGAGATTGAGGGGCACGGAGTCGGCCTCCTCGTGCTTAGTAATGTCTTGCAGAAGTTCGTCGAGCTGCCGCAGCTGGCCGATGGTTGCCGATATTGTCATTCCGGTCACGAGTTTGCCATGCAGGGCATCGAGCGGAAGTACCTTGTCGACACCGAAGCGCACGTTTGTGGCGCCGGTGGTTTTGTTGCGCACGGCGCGGAACGATCCGACTACATATACAGCCGAGCCCGGAGTGCAGAAGTGGCCGAATTCGGCGCGCTGCTTTTCGAACATTGTGAAGTCGGTGACTCCGCTGTAGTCCTCGACCTTTACTATCAGCATGGTTGAGCCGCCGAAGGTCTGTTTTTCTTCGAGGGCTGTGACCATGCCGGCAAATATCACTGGCGATGTAGTCGGTTGGCTTATCTCGTTCTTTTCCACGGCACTGTGTGCCACGCCGTAGTTCACGTCGAGCCAATATGGATCGAGAGGATGGGCGGAAAGGTACATTCCCACAAGCTCGCGCTCCTTGTTGAGGCGGGTAAGGTTATCCCACGAGGGGGAGCCCGGGATGGCAGGGCGGCTTTGTGCCTTGAAATCGTCGTCGTCGAAACTGAACAGCGACGTAGCCTGCATCTTTTCCTCGCTCTGGCGCTGCGAGCCGTAGCGGAGCAGCTGTTCGGCCACGGTTTCGCCACGCTTGCCTACTTCGGCCACCAGATCCTCGCGCTTTATGCCTTCGAAGCAATCGAAAGCACCGGCTATCACGAGGTTGTCGAAAACACGGCGGTTGAGTGTGCCGGCAGGCACGCGTTCCACGAAGTCGTATATGTCTTTGAATGGACCGCCTTTCTCGCGTGTTTCCACGATGTTGCGTACCACGTCGTTGCCTACGCCTTTTATGGCAGAGAGGCCGAAGCGGATGACGTCCTCGCCCGATACGCTGAATGTGGCATATGACTCGTTGATGTCGGGGCCTTTTACGCTTAGTCCCATGGCTTTGCATTCATCCATGTAGAAACTGAGCTTGCTGATATCCGAGAGGTTTCGGCTCAATACGGCGGCCATGTACTCGGCCGGATAGTTGGCTTTGAGGTATCCGGTCTGGAATGCGACCCAGCTGTAGCATGTGGCGTGGCTCTTGTTGAAAGCGTAGGATGCGAATTTCTCCCATTCGCCCCATATCTTGGTGAGGACTTCGGGCGAGTGGCCGTTTTTCTGTCCGCCTTCGAGGAAGAGTCCCTTTAGCTCGTTCATCTTCTCTATGAGCTTTTTACCCATGGCTTTACGCAGGGTATCGCTCTGGCCTCGCGTGAAGTTGGCCAGCAGACGCGACAGGAGCATCACCTGTTCCTGATACACGGTGATGCCGTAGGTGTCCTTGAGATACATCTCCATTTCGGGGATGTCGTAGACGATTGGTTCCTGACCATGTTTTCGGGCGATGAAGTCGGGAATCTTCTCCATAGGTCCCGGGCGGTAGAGTGCGTTCATGGCTATAAGGTCCTCGAACACACTTGGTTTCAGCTCGCGGAGATAGCGCTGCATACCGGGCGACTCGAACTGGAATGTGCCCACTGTCGATCCGCGGCTGTATAGCTCGTATGTCTTGGGGTCGTCGATGGGTATGTTGTCCATGTCGACGTCGATGCCGCGCGAACGCTTTATGTTTGTCACGGCGTCGCGTATTATCGACAGAGTCTTGAGCCCAAGGAAGTCCATCTTTATCAGGCCGGTATCTTCAATCACCGATCCTTCGTACTGCGTCACGAGGATACGGTCGCCGTTTTTGTCGGCGGCGGTGCTGACGGGTACCCAGTCGGTGACATCGTCGCGGCAGATTATGACACCGCATGCGTGCACGCCGGTGTTTCGTACGGTGCCTTCGAGTTTGTCGGCATAGTGCAGGATATCGCGTACATCGCTGTTTTTTTCCATCTCCGCCTGGAAATCGCTCAGGTATCCTACACAGTTTGCCACTGTGGGCTTGAGCTCTTTCTCGTGGTTGGGGTCGCGCGGGTCGATGGGCATGTGCGCGGGTATCATTTTTGTGAGCGCATTTGCCGTAGCGACAGGATATTTCATCACTCGTGCGACGTCCTTGATGGCCGTTTTGGCAGCCATTGTGCCGTAGGTGATGATATGGGCCACGTTGGGGGCGCCGTATCGCTGAGTCACGTAGTTGAGCACGATTTCGCGTCCGTCGTCGTCGAAGTCGACATCGATATCAGGGAGCGATATACGGTCGGGGTTCAGGAATCGTTCGAAAAGGAGATCGTACTTCAGGGGGTCGATCTGCGTGATTCCAAGGCAATAAGCCACCACAGAGCCGGCTGCCGATCCACGGCCCGGGCCGATGCTCACGCCGCGGGCGCGGCCTTCGCGGATAAAGTCTTCCACTATAAGGAAGTAGCCAGGGAAACCCATGGTCTTCATTATGTGGAGTTCGAAGAGGATGCGGTTGTACACTTCCTCGCTCAAGGGCGATCCGTAGCGTCGGGCCGCTCCCTCGTAGGTTATTTTCTTTAGGTAGTCCGCTTCGAATTTGATGCGGTATAGTTTGTCGTATCCACCGAGGCGGTCGATTTTTTTCTGTCCTTCTTCGGGACTCATCACCACGTTGCCGTGTTCATCCTGGGTGAATTCGTCGAAAAGTTCCTTTTCGGTTATTCTCTGGCGATATTCTTCTTCTGTGCCGAAGTCCTCGGGGATGGCGTAGAAGGGCATGATAGGGGCATGGTCGATGCTGTATTCCTCTATCTTGCCGGCGATTTCCAGAGTGGTGGCAAGTGCCTCGGGTATATCGGCGAACAGGGCGTTCATCTCGCTGCTGGTCTTCAGCCATTCCTGCTTGGTGTAGACCATGCGGTTCTCATCGCTGAGATAGTGGTTGGTAGCCAGGCAGATAAGGCGGTCGTGTGCCTCGGCATCGGCTTCATCGACGAAGTGGGCGTCGTTGGTGGCCACGAGTTTTATATCGTATTTTTTTGCGAGTGCTATTATATGTGGCTCGATTTCCATCTGGCGTTCGTATACGTCGCGACTTGCGCGCATGGCCGTGGCCTTGTGCCGCTGGAGTTCGAGGTAATAGTCATCGCCGAATGTTTCTTTCCACCAGGCCACACTTTTGTCGGCGGCTTCGTAGTCGCGTGCTTGCAGCAGTCGGGGTATTTCGCCACCAAGACATGCCGAACATACGATAAGTCCCTCGCGGTGAGCTGCAAGCGCAGCTTTATCGGTGCGTGGATGGTGGTAGAAGCCTTCGGTCCATGCCTGCGACACGAGTTTGATGAGATTCTTATAGCCGGTGAGATTTTTTGCCAGTACGATAAGGTGACGTCCTTTGTCGGTTTTATCGCCACGATCGGTAAGGGCGTTGTTGGCCACGTACATCTCGCAGCCTATTATAGGCTTTAGATGTTTGGCTTTCGCTTTGGCCAGATCGGCCTCGGCTGCCGCTATAGCTTCGGCGTCGCCGCTGTCGCGGGCGACGTCGAGTGCCTTCTGTGCGGCACCGACATTATCCTTTACCTTCTTGTTGTGCTTCTTGATGCTGTTGGTAAATTCCTTTATACCAAACATATTGCCATGATCCGTCAACGCCAGCGCCGGCATGCCGTCGGCAACAGCCTTCTTTATCAAATCGGGCAAGCTCGACAGACCGTCGAGCAGTGAATAATGGGAATGGACGTGTAGATGAACGAATGATGACATAATTTTGAGAGAAAAACTCCCCAAAATTACAAAAAAAACTGCACACCGCAATTACCACTCTAAAAAGTATACATTAATTATATATAAAGAAAGTTTTCACTGATTGGGACGGATTCGTCAGGGTTGTGTAGAGGCATATGTAGACAGGAGGTGTATCCTTCGGAGTTTTATGAAAAAATAATCGTGCATGAAATTTTTTTTGATGAAAAATCGCCCGAAATCGTCTTTATGTCGATTTCGGGCGATTTCGTTGAATTACAGTTGATTAGTTGATTTTGGTGTCTTGGTCAATCATTAATAAAAGTTAAAAACATGTTTTAAAATGAACTTTTTCAGCAAAACATTTGGTGGGAA
>CAJUOB010000024.1 GCA_910587915.1 uncultured Muribaculaceae bacterium
TGCGACCACCTGGTCCCAAACCAGGTGCGCTACCGGACTGCGCTACGCCCCGAAAAGATGGTGCAAAGTTAGACAATACTTGCGATATATCCAAATTTATTTCATACTTGCGAATTTTTTCGACATTTTTCCGGCACCGCATGAGGCTAAAAAAAACGGTGATAATTTGATGGAATATTAAAATTTAATTAATTTTGTGGAGAATATGTCGGTGAATGTGCGTGGTATGTACATTTATCGACTGTTAATGGTTGATTATTAAACAAATACGATACAGACACAATGCTTAAACGTTTCTTTGTGTCCATGCTCGGCACTATGGCCGGCCTTTGGATTTCTATATTTCTGCTCGTTTTCGGCGGCATAATGGTTGCGGCTATCGCACTTGGCAAGAGCGCAGGTGATAATGCGGTGAAGGTGAAGAATAACTCCGTGCTGGTTCTTGATCTTGCCGGAAATGTAGAGGAGCGGTATCAGCCGGCTTCTTTCATGGCTTACATACAGAATGGCGAAAATTCGGCACCTACTCTGGAAGAGATGTTGACTGCGGTGCGCAGTGCTGCCAATGATAATAAAATTGAAGGTATATATATGAAATGCGGTGGCTCTGCAATGGGCACTGCAGCCCGCGAGGAACTGCTTGAGGCTTTGAAATTCTTCAAGGAGAGCGGCAAATGGATCTATGCATATTCCGACAGCTACGCTCAGGGCGACTATCTTCTCGCCACTGTCGCCGACAGTATTCTGCTCAATCCGGTTGGTTCGGTCGATATCCATGGTGTGGGAGGCATGACTCCTTTCTTTACCGGCCTGCTCGACAAACTCGGAGTGAAGATGCAGATAATAAAGGTGGGAACCTATAAGAGTGCGGTCGAACCATATATTCTAAAGGAGATGAGTGCTCCAGCGCGTCGACAGATGCAGCAGTATGTGGATACGATATGGTCGTTTGTATCGGGCACGATTGCCGACAACCGTGCGATTCCTCAGGTTGAGATTGCCGATATGGCCTCAAATTTCATATCGCAGAGCCCTGCCGAGGTATTTGTGCAAAAGAATCTTGTGACTGGGCTGGCTTATGAACGTACTGTCGACAATGCTATCCGCAGTCAGCTCGGTATCGATGAGGATGATGATATCAACTTCATATCGGCATCGTCGTATACAAAGTCGGAGACAGTGAAGAACTCACTTCTTTCATCGGGCCATGACCATATTGCGGTGCTTTATGCAGTGGGAGATATTGTAGATTCCGGCGACGGTGGCATTGTCGGTCCCGACATGGTGTCACAGATATGCGATCTGGCTGATGACGACAATGTGCTCGGCATGGTTCTTCGTGTGAATTCTCCCGGTGGCAGCGCTTTTGCCTCGGAGCAGATATGGGAAGCGCTCGAGTACTTCAAGGGTAAAGATAAGCCACTGTATGTGTCGATGGGCGATTATGCCGCATCGGGTGGCTACTATATAAGTTGTGGCGCTGACTCTATTTTTGCCGATATTACCACTCTTACCGGTTCTATAGGTGTGTTCGGCATGATTCCTGATCTTTCGGGGCTTGTGACCGGCAAACTGGGTGTTACATTTACCACAATCGAGAGCAACCCCAATGCATCGGGTCTTTCACTTGTTTCGCCAATGAGCGATGAGCAGCATGCCGCCATGCAGAAAGGTGTGGAGCGCATCTACGATCTTTTCACCGGTCGTGTGGCCGAGGGTCGAGGCTTGCCTGTGGATTCAGTCAAGGCTATAGCAGAAGGCCGAGTGTGGGTCGGAGCTGATGCTCTCCAGCTTGGGCTTGTGGACCGTATAGGTTCGTTGCATACAACTATATGTGCGATGGCCGATGAACTTGGCGTGGATGAATCGGATATAGTGGCATATCCTAAGACCGAAGATAAGCTATGGATGCAGATTCTGCGTAATTCCGATGAGTTTTCCGATCTTAAGGTCGGCGACTGCATGCCATACGATGCGGAAACAGCCCGCATGCTGAAGACTGTCAAAACACTGCGCAATATGAACCCCATGCAGGCCCGCATGGAAGCTATCGAAGTTAGATGACAAAACACGCCCTTCTGTCGAAGCTCGTTTTGCTGCCGTGCTCAAAGTTGTACGGAGCCATAACCTATACCCGCAACAAGCTCTTCGACATGCGAGTGCTCAAACAGACCGAATTTGATGTTCCGATAGTCTGTGTGGGCAATCTTGCTGTTGGAGGTACCGGCAAGACTCCGCTTGTGGAGTATATTGCGGGTGCTTTCAGAAAGTCGAGGAAAGTGGCGGTGCTGTCGCGGGGCTACCGGCGGAGCACCAAGGGATTTATAATGGCCGGACGTACGTCGACACCGCGCGATATTGGTGACGAGGTATTCCAGATCTACCATAAGTTTGGTGGCGAGGTGTCTGTTGCTGTGTGTGAGGACCGTGTTTTCGGTATCAATGAAATCAAACGGCTCAATCCGGCAATAAATCTGATAATACTTGACGATGGTTTCCAGCATCGCTATGTGCGTCCGACGGTGTCGGTTGTTGTATCGGAGTACACTAATCCTGTGTATACCGATACGATGCTTCCCTATGGCCGTCTGCGCGAACCTCGGCGTGGCATCAACCGCGCGGATGTTGTAGTGGTATCGAAATGTCCCGATAAGATGAAGCCGATGGACTATCGTTTGGTAATCAAGAATTTCGACTTGTTCCCATCGCAGTATCTCTTCTTCTCGCGCTTCGAATATATGCCGCTGGAGCCGGTGTTCCCCGACATGGCTACCGCGGTTCCGTATCTCGACTGGCTCACTTCCTCGGATTCGATACTTGCAGTGGCAGGCATAGGGAACCCCCGTCCGTTTGTGAAGCGGCTCAAGAGTTTCGCAGCCAAGGTGAAGGTGGATGTATTCCCCGATCATCATAATTACAGCAAGAAGGATATCGAGCATATACTTTCACGCTTCAAGACACTCAAAGGCAATCAGCGTATCATTGTCACTACCGAAAAAGATGCGGTGCGCCTTGCCTGCAATCCTTATTTCCCATACGAACTGAAGGCCCATACCTACTTCCTGCCGGTAGAAGTCCGCTTCGATACTTTTGAAGAAGGACCCGGCATAGTGGAAGTCATCGAAAAACAAATAACAGCAGCCGGTTTCTGATGCCGGCGAACCTCGCGCCCATGCCGGGCGTTGTTCTATAACATACTAACACCGAAACGCAATGCTTGAAAAAATCAAACAGACCGCCGACTATCTGCGCGGTCGCGTGGGCGAAATGCCTAAGATAGCCGTTATACTCGGCACAGGTCTCGGAAATCTCGTTGACCATATCGAAAATAAACTTTATATCCCTTATTCTGAAATTCCCAATTTCCCTGTGTCGACAGTTCAGGGACATAGCGGGAACCTCATCTTCGGTACTATGGGCGGCCGTCCGGTTATGGCTATGCAGGGCCGTTTCCACTACTACGAAGGCTATGATATGAAGACTGTCACCTTCCCGGTGCGTGTGTTCAAGGCACTTGGAGTGGAAACCCTGTTTGTATCGAATGCTGCCGGTGGTATGAACAAGGAATTCAATGTGGGTGATGTGATGGTGATTACCGACCACATCAATCTTTTCCCCGAAAATCCTCTTCGTGGTAAAAACTATGAGGAGCTTGGTCCGCGCTTCCCAGCCATGACAGAACCCTACAGCAAGGAACTCGTGGCTTTGGCCGATACTATCGCTGCCGAGAAGGGAATCCGACTGATGCACGGTGTATATGTCGGTACCACCGGTCCGACATTTGAAACCCCTGCAGAATATGAATATTTCCGTATCATCGGTGGCGATGCCGTTGGCATGTCGACTGTGCCTGAAGTGATTGTGGCACGTCATGCCGATATGCGTGTTTTCGGTATTTCTGTGATCACCGACCTTGGTGGCAAGGATATCACCGAGGTGCCCACCCACGAGGAAGTACAGAAAGCTGCCATAAAGGCACAGCCTACCGTTGAAGCCTTGATGAAGGCTATGGTGGAGCGTTGCTGATTTTTCACACAAATACCGCAAGCGACTGCTTGCGGTATTTGATGCTTATATTTTCAGAAACTGATATTCTGGGAGCGATAAGCACCAATCCATAAACTTTGCGCAGGCATACGCTTGCGCAAATTACATTATAATTTAATTATGGAAATATCCGAATTGGGCGAGTTTGGCCTTATCGACCGCCTTACCGATGGTCTCAAGAATGTGAACGACAGCACAGTGAAAGGTGTTGGCGATGATTGTGCTATTCTGCGCTATCCTGCCGGCAAGGAAATTCTTGTCACGACCGATCTTTTGCTGGAGAATGTGCACTTCGATCTTACATACGTGCCACTTAAGCATTTGGGCTATAAGTCTGCAATCGTTAATTTTTCCGACATTTATGCCATGAACGGCCGTCCGCGTCAGATTACGGTGTCGCTGGGTATATCGCGTCGGTTTGCCGTGGAGCATATCGATGCACTCTACGATGGTATCCGTCATGCCTGCGAGGTATATGGCGTTGATATTGTGGGTGGCGATACTTCGGCCTCACATCAGGGATTGGTTATTTCCATCACATGCATAGGCGAAGCTGAGGAAGGAACTGCGGTCGGACGTGACGGTGCGCGCGATACCGATCTCATCTGTGTGAGCGGTGATCTCGGAGCGGCATATATGGGTCTTCAGCTCCTCGAGCGCGAGAAAGCAGCCTCGGCCGGTCAACCCGATTTTGTACCCGACTTCGCCGGTAAGGAATATCTGGTGGAACGTCAGCTGAAGCCCGAAGCCCGCAAGGATATAGTCGAGGCGCTCGCTAAAGCCGGTGTTAAGCCCACCGCGATGATGGATGTGAGCGATGGCTTGTCGTCGGAGCTTCTGCATATATGCAAGGCATCGAAAACCGGCTGCCGTGTGTACGAAGACCGTATTCCTATCGACTATCAGACCGCTGTGATGGCCGAAGAATTGAATATGAATCTTGTGACAGCTGCGCTTAATGGCGGCGAGGACTATGAACTTCTGTTCACAGTACCCCTTACCGACCACGACAAAGTGAGCAAAATCGAAGGCGTGAAGGTAATCGGCTATGTCACTAAACCTGAATTGGGCTCGGCCCTCATAACCCGAGATGGTGGCGAAATTCCTCTACGCGCCCAGGGTTGGAATCCTCTTAAAGCTGAGGAATAATTGATTTCCATGCATAGGAAAGAACTGAACGGCACGGCCTCTTTCCTATGATATACATCATATATTTTGCCGGGCATGCCGAAGATTGTGCTTCTGTGTGCCCGGTAAATTATATTGTTTTCAGAATATCGGCTCCTACTAATTCACTTACTTCGGAGAAACTTCCTATGCCATCGCAGACAATCTGACGCAGCAGGCTGCCGCGTAACATCTTAAGACGTCCGGAATGTGGCGTTTTTAATCTACCTCCATCGGTTGGCTCAACGAAATCTGCTTTTGCCACCTTTGCCACTGCTTTCACTCGCTTCCAGTCGATGCATTTGGCGGCATCGCCGGGTAGTAAGTCGAGAATCTCGGTCTCTCCGGTTTTGTCGAGTTCGGCAAGTAGTGCGTCGGTCACATTTGTTCGCCAAAATGTGGACATGGTCTCTCCTTGTGGCCCGGCATGGCTTGTGAAGTCGAGGCGATATGCCTTGATTACGTCGTCGGGGCGCAGCCATCCGTAGAGCGATGAGATGATCCTTACGTTAGCGGTTGTGTTGCAGCGGGCTTGCTCCGGTAGGGTGGGGTAGTCGAAAGCTTTGAACACCACACCGGTGAATGCTTCAATGGCGGAACAGCCGGTGCTCCTGTCTGGAAAATCGCTTATAGATAGCCGCAGTTTGGCTGCAAGTGCAGTGCTTATTTTTACGGCTTTGGCGAGTTCTCCCAAGTCCAATGAATATAGCGACATCATGATGGTGGTCGCCTCGGAGTTGTATAGAGGAGTGTGGCTGGTAGCGAGGCCGGCGTCGACATGAGTGTCGCAGGCGCGCATTGTTTTCGATTCGGCAATAAGAGTGAGCATGGTGGCGTAATGAGGTGCGTCTATGGATGACGCCATCTGTGGCGTCAACACCTATGCAAAGATACTTCCTGGTGTTTTCTTTACCAAATTTATTGATAATATTAATCATGAAAAAATATGTGGGGGAAATATTTGGCGGGGGAGGGAATTTGATTTATTTTTGCATTTATAAACAAAACACGCACAATCATAATCATCTCTCATGAAACAGTGTCCTTCCTGCCGACAGTATAATGAAGACTATGCTCAGTTCTGTTCGAACTGCGGTCATGCGTTTTCAAATTCAGATAACCGACAGACACCCCCACCAATGTACGAACAAAATCCCTCATCAAACAATCTTTTCGACTGTGGCCCCGAAGGTAAAAGCCGTGGCGTAGCAGCTCTTCTGGCCATCTTCATCGGAGGTCTGGGCATCCAGTATTTCTATCTGGGCAAGACAGGAGCCGGTCTTATTACCATTGGCCTAACCCTCATCACTTGTGGCCTTTGGGAATTGGTGACATTTATCCAAGGTATACTCATGCTGTGCATGACCAACGATAGTTTCCGTCAGAAATATGTGACAACGACCTCGACTTTCCCCCTGTTCTGAGGTTGAATTCCCCAAAAAAGAAACGAGGAGCCGGTAGTTGAAAATAGGATACTACCGGCTTCTCGCTTTTATTGGTGGAGGCGGTTAAATAGTGGCTGGTGGCCTTTGGCGCATAGTTTTCTTATGAGTGGTGGCATAATAAATCGCGTTTTTTTGATTAACTTTGCATTCAGGAACGAAAAAGAAACATCCTATACACAATGCCGAGTCTTAAAAACCGATCGAAAATGCTTGGTGGCACCATCATGGGTCACCTCGCCGGTGTTATTACCGTGTCCATGTGGGGTTACTCCTTTGTATCGTCGAAGGTTTTGCTTGAGAACGGGCTCGGACCGGTGCAGATCTATGTGCTCCGTTTTCTCCTTGCTTATGTCATAGTGCTTGGACTGAACCACAAGAAGATATTTTCGCACAGTTTGCGCGATGAATTGCTTTTCGCTGTGTGTGGTCTTTGTGCGGGCTCTCTTTATTTTATAGCAGAGAATACTGCGTTGGAATATACGCTGACTACCAATGTGTCGTTGCTTACATCGATGTCGCCGCTGATTACTGCGCTGCTTGTGGCGCTTGTGTACCGTACGGAGAAGCTTGGCATAGGCACATGGGTAGGCTCGGCCATAGCCATAATGGGTGTGGGCTGTGTGGTGTTCAACAGTTCATCGTCGCTTGAAGTGCGTCCGTTGGGCGATTTCCTGTCGCTTGCGGCTGCATTCAGTTGGTCGGTGTATTCTTTGGTGCTCAGGCGCCTCAATGCCGGATATGATGTATGGTTCATCACCCGAAAGACATTCTTTTATGGTCTTGTAACTGCGGTGCCGTTCCTTTTGTTTGAGACTGATACGGTGAATATACTTGAGGTTATATCGCGTCCTCAGGTCTATGGCAACTTGCTTTTCCTTGGGCTCGGAGCCTCGACTGCAGCCTATGTGCTGTGGGCACTGACGGTACGTCAGGTTGGTGCTGTGAAGGCCAACAATTATATGTATCTTCAGTCGATCATCACTCTGCTGGTATCGGCTGTGGTACTCGGCGAAAAAATAACATTGCTCGGCTGCGTGGGCATATTGCTGATTCTCGGCGGCCTGTGGCTGGGTGAAAATATCAACAAATATCTTGGCCGCGACGTCTGAGTCGGCGGCACACTTCCTCTTACCGATGGATTTACCCAATGACCCTTTCATATTGTTGAGCTATATCAACACCAAGCTCCGCGACGATTACCGGAGCCTCGATGCTTTGTGCGATGATCTGGATGTGGACCGTGCATCGCTTGAAAAGAAACTTGCTGCCGCCGGCTTCGAATATCTCCCTGAAATTAATCAGTTCAGATAATCGCCATGCCTCTCCAAGACGATTATCTGTCGCAGCTCAATCCGCAGCAGCGTGCGGCTGTCGAATATCTTGATGGGCCCGAACTGGTGATAGCCGGTGCGGGCTCAGGTAAGACACGCGTGCTTACCTACAAGATTGTGCATTTGCTTGCCAACGGACATGCTCCCGGCCGTATACTTGCGTTGACATTCACCAATAAGGCTGCGCGCGAAATGCGGGAACGCATATGCTCGCTGGTGGGTGAGACCACGGCTTCCCGGCTGTGGATGGGTACTTTCCATTCCATATTCTCGCGATTCCTGCGCTTGTATGCCGACCGTATCGGGTTTTCGCCGAATTTCACCATCTACGATACGTCGGATTCCAAATCGCTCATAAAGAGTATCGTACGCGAGCTAAAGCTGGATGACAAACTGTACACTCCCGGAAAGGTGCTTGGCGCTATCTCGCAGGCGAAGAACAATCTGTATTCTCCCGAGGACTATGCCGCCGATCGTCAGCTTGTGCGCAGTGATGCCGATGGCGGCCGTGGACGGATATATGAGGTTTTCAAGATCTATCGCGACCGATGCCGTATAGCCGGAGCAATGGATTTCGATGACCTGCTGTACTATACCAATGTGCTGATGCGCGACAATCCCGATGTGCTTGAGCACTTCAGCAATCATTTCAGCTATGTGCTTGTCGATGAGTATCAGGATACCAACTTTGCCCAGCATCTTATAGTGCGGCAGCTATGCGGACAGAAAAAACAGCTATGTGTCGTTGGCGACGATGCGCAGAGCATATATTCCTTCCGTGGCGCTAACATACGCAATATTCTGGACTTCAAGAAGTCATTCCCGGAACAGCGGATATTCAAACTTGAAGAAAACTACCGCTCTACCCGCAATATTATCGGGGCTGCCAATTCATTGATTGCGGTGAATAAGGAGCAGATACCCAAGCAGGTATTTTCCAATAAGGATGATGGTGAGCGGATCGAGATTGTGGAGTCGTACAATGAGTATGAGGAAGCATATGCAGTGGCGGCGCGGATAGCGCAAGTACGCATGCGCTATAAGGCTCCATTGGGTGAGATTGCCGTTCTGTACCGTACGAATGCCCAGAGCCGTGTGATAGAGGAGGCACTACGTAACCGCAATCTTGCCTATCGTGTGTTCGGTGGCCTGGCATTCTATCAGCGCAAGGAAGTGAAGGATGCCGTGTGCTATTTCCGTCTGGCGGTAAATCCCGATGATGACGAGGCTTTGCGTCGAGTAATCAATACACCCAAGCGTGGGATTGGTGATACAACGGTGAATAAACTGGTGTCTGCTGCTGTTGCCACTGGGACGAGTATGTACCGTGTGCTATGCGATCCTGAAAGTAGCGGCTTGGCTGTCAACAAGGGCACATTAGGAAAACTCAGAGCTTTTTCTGATCTCATAACTTCTTTTGTACGCCTCAATAATGATGGTGCCGATGCTCTCGTGCTTGCAAAAAAGATATATGAAGGGACCGGATTGCTTAAGGAGTATATGAGCGACAGCACTCCCGAAACCATCAGCAAGCGAGACAACCTGCTTGAACTCATGAATGCGGTGGAGAATTTCACTGCCACTGCCAAGGAGCAAGCGAGTGAGCATACCGGAATGTCGGATTTTCTTGCAGAAGTGTCGTTGCTCACTGATCAGGATACTGCCGAGGTGGGCGATGATTCGATAACTCTGATGACTATCCACTCAGCCAAGGGTCTTGAGTTTGACTGCGTATTCATTGTCGGGGCCGAAGAGGAGCTTTTCCCTTCGGGTATGTGCAAGACCAATTCTGAGATAGAGGAAGAGCGGCGTCTTATGTATGTGGCAATTACCCGCGCGCGCCGTTTCTGCATGATAAGCTATGCAGCACGGCGCACTGTCAACGGGCAGATGGCCAACCGTGTGCCATCGCGCTTCATTGCTGAAATAGACCGTCGGTTCCTGCGGAATATAGCAGGGTCGAGCCGCACGGATTACTATAAGCCCAAGCCTACGTCGTATCATAGGCCGGAACCTGCATCTGCGGCTGCTCCACGCCGTGTGGTGATAAATACAGAGACAACAGTCGCTCGCGAAGCGGCGCCCCCCAAGGCGTCGACAGCGCCTCCCGGATGTGTTCTTCATAAGGCGTCGGAACTTTCCGTCGGCATGAGAGTATTCCATCCGGTGTTCATGAATGGTGTTATAACACAGGTCGATACCGATAGTCCCGACCATCGTATTGCCGTGCGTTTCGATTCCGACGAGCAAGTGCGCAAGCTACTTCTCAAATTTGCAAAATTTCAAATCCTCTCATAAAATAAGATGACCGAGAACGACCTCCCCACTCCTTTTTTCATAGTATACGAAGACCGTCTGCGTGCTAATCTTGAACTGATTTCCGAAGTCGGACGGCTTTCGGGTGCCGACATTATCATGGCGTTCAAGGCCAATGCCTTGTGGCGCACATTCGATATAGTGAGAGAATATTGCCGTAACTGCACGGCCAGTTCGGTCAATGAGCTGATGCTTGGAGCGGAGTATATGGGCGGAGAGATACATTCGTTCACGCCGGCTTATACGGATGCGAATATCGATACATTTCTCCGGTTGAGTTCGCATATTACGTTTAATTCTCTAAGCCAGTATGCCCGTTTTGCCGACAAGGTTGCCGCCTCGTCGGCGAGCGCCGGATTGCGTGTGAATCCCAAGTGTTCGGTTATAGATACTGATCTTTACAATCCGGCGCTTCCCGGTTCGAGGTTCGGTGTGGATGCGGGCGCTCTTTCCGAGGGGCTTCCTGCGGGTATTGAAGGATTGCATTTCCATGCTCTCTGTGAGTCCTCGAGCTATGATCTGGAGAAAGTGCTCGGAGCTTTTGAGGCTTCTTTCGGCCATCTGTTCCCTTCTTTGAAATGGGTGAATATGGGTGGAGGCCACCTTATGACGCGTTCGGACTATGACACGGCGCATCTTATAAAGCTGATCAATGATTTTCGTGCGCGGCATCCTCATCTGCAGGTGGTGATGGAGCCTGGCAGCGCTTTTACATGGCGCACCGGCGACTTGGTTGCCTCGGTGGTCGATATTGTGTGCAACGATGGTGTGACAACGGCTATACTCGATGTGTCGTTCGCATGCCATATGCCGGACACTCTCGAGATGCCATACCGCCCGGCACTGCGCGAAGAGGTGCCTGCGGAACAATCGACAGGGGTAGCATATCGTCTGGGGGGCAATTCGTGTCTCAGCGGTGATTTTATGGGCGATTATTATTTTGCCAGGCCACTTGAAGTCGGTGATCGGATCACTTTGTGCGATATGAACCACTACACGACGGTGAAAACCACCATGTTCAACGGCGTGCATCATCCCGACATGGTGCTGTGCCGCCGTGACGGTGAGTGCGAGTATCTGCGACGTTTTGATTATGAGGATTATAAAAACCGAATGAGCTGATGGCACCACGTTTCTCTATCATAGTGCCGGTGTACAACCGACCCACAGAAGTCGACGACCTTGTGGAAAGTCTAATAGCCCAGACCAACCGGGATTTCGAACTTGTGATATGCGAGGACGGTTCTACCGATCCGTGCAAGAGCATAGTGGATAACGCTGTGGAATTCCGAGGGTTGAATGCCAAGTACTTCTATAAAGAGAACGAGGGCCGGTCGATAGCGAGAAACTACGCTATGGAGCGGGCAGAAGGGGAGTATTTCATTTTTTTCGACTCCGACTGTGTGATACCGCCCGATTATTTCGAGATCCTAAGCAGGGAGCTCGACAGCCATCCTCTTGATTGCTTCGGTGGCCCTGATGCAGCCAACGATTCTTTCTCGGATACCCAGAAAGCTATCAACTATTCGATGACCTCGTTTCTGACGACGGGAGGAATACGAGGCGGCAAGATTAGTCTGGAGAAGTTCACTCCCCGTACTTTCAACATGGGCTTCTCGCGCCGTGTGTACGAAACGGTAGGCGGTTTCCGCGAGATGTTCTCGGAAGATATCGATATGAGCACCCGCATACGCCAGGCCGGGTTTTCCATAGGGCTTATACGTCCGGCTGCCGTATGGCATAAGCGTCGAGTGGATTTCAGGAAATTTTTCCGTCAGGTATATGTCTTCGGCATGTCGCGTGTAACTCTGAAGTTGCTCTACCCGGGTTCTCTTAAAGCTGTGCATCTGTTGCCGGCGGTGTTTGTACTTGGCTCGTTGATGTTGATATTGCTGGGCATATTTGTGTCGCCATGGTTCCTACTGCCATTGGGAGTTTATTTTGTGGCAGTATTTGCCGGCGCGCTTATGGCCACACGTTCGCTCAAAGTATCACTTCTGGCTGTTCCGGCTGCAATCATACAACTCGGAGGCTATGGTCTCGGCTTTATAAATGCTTATACCCGCAAGATCATTATGGGACGAGGCCGTGATATAGACCAGGAAATATCCATACGCAAGGGCAAATGAATGAGCAGACAAATACAGCCGCCGGAATGCTGATAGCTCAGATGCCGGAAGCGGATCGCCCGCGCGAGAAAGCTCTCCGTAACGGTATAAAGAGTCTTACCGATGCCGAGCTTATGGCTATTATTTTCGGAACCGGTATAAAGGGCAAGAGTGTGGTGCAACTGTGTGCTGAAATACTCGATGAATACAAGGGTCATCTGTCGAAGATCACGGCCATGGACGCGCGTGAATTCATGAAGCGTCACAAGGGCATAGGCCCGGCTAAGGCCTTGACTTTCATAGCCGCACTCGAGCTTGGTGCGCGTGCTGCAGCTGATGCCGTGGCTGTGGAAGATCCGCAGATGACGACATCGCAGGCGGCCTATGACTACATGTACCGCTGCCTGAGCGAGCTCGATCACGAGGAGTTCTGGGTGCTTCTGCTGAAGCGTAATCTTAAACCGCTGCGCGAATTCAAGGCAGGGCAAGGGGGACTGGCGGAAACTGTGGTAGATATCCGGTTGCTGATGCGTGAGGCCCTTTTAGCGAAGGCTTCGGCCATGATTCTATTCCATAACCATCCATCGGGGCAGTTGAAGCCAAGCCAGCAGGATATAAATCTTACGCGCCGCATCGTGGACGCGGCGCGATATTTCGATATCCGTGTGCTCGACCATATTGTGGTGGGCTCCACGGGCTATCTATCGTTCAACGACGAAGGTCTTATGCCATGAATTTTCCGCGCAGGCATACGCGGTCGATCCATGGTTCGGTGTAGGCATATGGCATATATGCCAGCGATGGCATGGGGCGTGTGATGACAAAAGATGCGTCGCGTCCGATGCCGATAGCGCCGGTGATATTGCCAAGTTCCATGGCAGCCGCACCGTTCAAGGTACATGCGGCCAGTGCTTCCGCCGGTGTCAATTTCATCTTTATACAGCCAAGAGCCATAACGAAGCGCATGTCGCCTGAAGGCGATGAGCCGGGATTGTAGTCGCTTGCCAGTGCTACAGGGAGCCCTGCATCTACGGCCATACGTGCAGGTGCATATGGCATGCCGAGGAAGAATGATGCACCGGGCAGCATTGTCGGAATCGTGGATGAGGTGCGAAGCACATCGATTTCGGCCGCACCCATGCGCTCGAGATGATCGACCGACACAGCGGAACGGCTTACTCCGGCTTGTACGCCGCCCGAGCAATCGAGCTCGTTGGCATGGATTTTTGGTTTCATTCCGTACTTTGCCGCCGCATCGAGTATGCGAAGGGTTTCGTCGACGGTGAAAAAACCACGGTCGCAGAAAACATCGACATAGTCGGCGAGGCCTTCGGCAGCGACGGCCGGCAACATATCGGCTATGAGCATGTAGACATATTCAGCCTGTCGTCCGGTATATGCCCGTCCGACTGCATGAGCGCCAAGAAATGTGATTTTCACACGAGCATCGAGGGCTTCACGCATGCGGGCGGCTACTCTGAGCATCTTCACTTCCGATGCTGTGTCGAGACCGTATCCGCTTTTAATTTCCATGGCTCCGGTTCCTTTGGCTATCATCTGCCGAGCCCGCGCCATGGCGCTTTCGAATAGGTTGGCTTCGCTTGCCTTAGCTACGCGGTCGGCGGAGTTGAGTATGCCGCCACCGTTCTGAGCTATTTCTTCGTAGCTCAGGCCGCGGATTTTGTCGAGAAACTCGCCCTCGCGGCTGCCGGCATATATTATATGTGTATGAGAATCGCAGAAGGCCGGTATTACGAGACCACCGTGTGCATCGATAGTTTCTTCTTGGGCAAGCGCATCGGACGAAAGGTCGCACATTGAGCCATAGGCGGCTATTTTGTCGCCATCGACACGAATCCATGCATTATCGATGCTCTGATGGCCGGTTTCCATGTCGTGGCCCGCAAGGCGTGTCACGCCTTGCGGTACGATCATGTGAAGTGTGGCGATATTTACAATGTACATTGTTCCACAAATTTGATTGAACGGTCGAGAAGAGGCGACATCACGGTATCGACATCGACAAAGGGCACGACTTTGCGGAAGGCTTCGTAGAGCTCCTCGATTTTTGCGCTTGAGCGGAGTGGGCGACGGAAGTCGAGTGCCTGAGCAGCTGCCATGAGTTCGATGCCGAGCACACGGGCGGTGTTGTCGGTGACACGTATCAGTTTTGTGGCCGAATTGGCGCCCATAGATACGTGGTCTTCCTGTCCTTGCGAAGAGGGTATGCTGTCGCAGCTGGTTGGCCAGCAAAGACCTTTGCTCTGGTTCACAATCGATGCGGCTGCGTACTGGGTGATCATGAAACCACTGTTAAGACCGGGTTTGGCCACGAGGAAAGAGGGCAGACCACGTGTGCCACCTATAAGTTTGTAGATGCGGCGCTCCGATATGTTGGATAGCTCGGTCATTGCCAGTGCGAGGTAGTCCATAGGCATGGCTATTGGTTCGCCATGGAAATTACCGGCAGATACAATGAGATCATCGTCGGGGAATATGGTCGGATTGTCGGTGGGGCTGTTTATCTCGTTTGTGAGTTTCTGCTCCACGAACTCGATTGCATCGACAACGGCGCCGTGCACCTGAGGAATGCAACGGAAAGAATAAGGATCCTGCACGTGCTCCTTGTGACGGGCTATGAGGTCGCTGCCAAGAAGCAGAGAACGCATGTCGGCGGCGACTTGTATCTGACCGCTCTGGTGGCGGACTTCGTTGACCTGACTTCCAAAGGGTTCGATACGACCGTCGAAAGCGTCGAGCGACATTGCCGCGATGGCATTGGCTGCATTGAGTAGTTTCTTGGCTTTGTGCAGAGCTGTGACACCATGTGCCGACATGAACTGTGTTCCGTTGAGCAGGGCCAGGCCTTCTTTAGACATGAGTGAAATGGGCGCCCATCCTTTTTCTGCAAGTACATCGGCTGCCGGACGCACAACGCCATCGACTTCTACTTTGCCCTCGCCAATCAGAGGCAGGCACATATTGGCCAACGGTGCGAGGTCGCCGGAAGCTCCAAGCGAGCCCTGGGAGTATACTACAGGTACAATTCCGGCATTGAAGAGATCTACTAGACGTTCGACAGTGGCGAGTTGTACCCCTGAATTGCCATAGCTCAGCGATATTATCTTGAGGAGCATCATGGTACGCACTATCTTCGATGGCACACGCTCGCCAACGCCGCAGGCATGCGACTTCACAAGGTTTTCCTGAAGTTGCTGCAGATCATCGTGATTGATCGATATATTGCATAGCGAGCCAAAACCGGTGGTGATGCCGTAGAGAGGTTCGCGGCATGAGGCTATTTTTGTATCGAGATATTCGCGGCATCGGCGTATGAGTTTTTTCGACTCATCGCTGAGTGATATCTTGGTGCCGTTTTCGACGATTGAGCATACTTCGTCGATGCTTATATGTGCGGGGGATATGTGAAATGTTTTCATTTGAGGGCGTTTTCAATTGTTTCGTCGGATGCAAAGTTGGGAAGGGTTACGGTGAGTCCGGGCGTACGTTCCATTTCCCGGCGGATGGCATCGTAGGCACCTTTATTTCGAGCCCAGCTTCGACGGGCTATTCCATTGTTTACGTCCCACAGGAGCATACGGCCGATGCGTTTGTCGGCTTCGGGACTACCGTCGATAACCATTCCGAAGCCTCCATTCATCACTTCGCCCCAGCCGACACCGCCGCCATTGTGCAGGGATACCCATGTTGCGCCACGGAAAGAGTCGCCGATGACATTGTGCACTGCCATGTCGGCTGTGAACTGCGATCCGTCGTATATATTCGATGTCTCGCGATATGGGGAGTCGGTGCCTGATACGTCGTGGTGGTCGCGACCTAATACGACCGGTGCCGATATCTCGCCGCGACGAATGGCGTCGTTAAATGCCAGAGCTATTTTGGTGCGCCCTTCGGAATCGGCGTAGAGTATTCGTGCCTGGGAGCCTACGACCAGTCGGTTGGCGCCTGCTTCCTTGATCCAATGGATGTTGTCGTCGAGCTGTCCTTTGATATCATCGGGAGCTGTGGCGCGGATTTCCTCGAGTACACGGGCAGCTATACGGTCGGTAGCTTCGAGATCGGCAGGGTTGCCCGAAGTGCATACCCAACGGAATGGACCGAAGCCATAGTCGAAGAAGAGCGGTCCCATGATGTCCTGCACGTAGGATGGATAGCGGAAGCGACCGTCGGCCCCATTGACATCAGCACCGGCACGCGATGCTTCGAGAAGGAATGCATTGCCATAATCGAAGAAATACATGCCACGGTCGGCAAGTCGGTTGATAGCCGCTACCTGTCTGCGGAGCGATTCCTGGACGCGGCGTTTGAATTCCTCGGGATTCTCGGCCATCATGGCCTTGGATTCCTCGAAAGAGAGACCGACGGGGTAGTATCCACCGGCCCATGGATTGTGCAGGGATGTCTGGTCGGAGCCAAGTTCGACGTCAATTCCTTCATCAGCGAGACGCTCCCATAGGTCGACTACATTGCCCAAGTATGCCACAGACAGTGGTTTGCGCTCTGCGCGTGCCTGCTGAGCACGGGCTATGAGCTGATCGAGAGAGTCGTATACTTCGTCGACCCATCCTTGGCTGTGACGTGTCTCCACGGCTTTAGGATTGATCTCGGCAACGATGCTGACAACACCTGCGATGTTTCCTGCTTTGGGCTGAGCTCCCGACATGCCACCGAGGCCTGCGCTGACAAAGAGCATGCCACCAAGATCCTTGCGGCCCGGCGAAAGGTGGCGGCGTCCGGCATTGAGCACCGTTATGGTGGTGCCATGGACGATTCCCTGAGGGCCGATATACATGTATGACCCGGCTGTCATCTGGCCATACTGGCTCACACCGAGTGCGTTGAAGCGTTCCCAATCGTCGGGCTTGGAGTAGTTTGGAATTACCATGCCATTTGTCACCACTACGCGAGGAGCCTCTGGATGCGACGGGAAGAGGCCAAGAGGATGGCCGGAGTACATGACAAGAGTCTGCTCATCGGTCATTTCGCTCAGATAGCGCATGGTGAGAAGATATTGAGCCCAATTCTGGAATACGGCACCATTTCCTCCATACGTTATCAGTTCGTGTGGATGCTGTGCGACGGCGGGGTCGAGATTGTTCTGAATCATCATCATGATCGCAGCAGCCTGTCGCGAACGGGCCGGATATTCATCGATCGGACGCGCGTACATAGCGTAGTCGGGACGGTAGCGGTACATGTATATGCGTCCGTAGGTGCGGAGTTCTTCGGCAAATTCAGGTGCAAGGAGGGCATGTTGCTCTGCCGGGAAATAGCGCAATGCATTGCGCAGTGCGAGTTTTTCTTCCTCGGGCGAAAGAATTTTTTTTCGACGGGGAGCATGGTTCACCGTTGTATCGTAGGCTTTTGGAGCCGGCGGTGTGGCGGGAATGCCAGCCGATATGGCTTGGCGGAATTCTTTATCGGTCATGAGATTGGTTTAGGAATTCGAAATATGGTTGTCCACAATTGCGAGCACTTCGGCCTCGGCCTTGGCCGCCGCTTGGGCCACAGTTTCTCCACGGGCGACGAGTTCGGCTGCTTTTTCGCGATCGTTTAGCTGAGCTGCATTGATTTTCACATTAAGAAGAGCGCCACGCACAGCGGCCCTTGCAGCGAGTGCTCCAACGCCTGCATCGCTTGCCGATGCGGGATTTCCTTCAGTCGCCATTGCTTTGAGGAGTGGGAAGGATTCGAAAGCGGTTTCGAGGGTGCGGAGGGGAACTTCGGTTGCATAGAGAGTCGCTTCTTCCATGGCGCGTGCGCGTTCGGCTTTTTCGGCATCGGTGCCTTTCGGCATTCCAAATACAGCCATTATGCGGTTGAATGCTTCGGTATCTTCATCGACAAGGTGGAGCAGACGTTCCATGAGTTCGTTGCCCTGTTCGGCATAGTTGGAGAATTCCTCCCAGCGGTCGTCCCATCCGGCCTTGTGAGCGGAAAGATTGGCAACCATTGTGCCGAGTGCTGCAGCGAGCGCACCCATGTATGCCGATATGGAGCCACCGCCGGGCGCGGGAGATTCCGATGCGGTTTCTTCGGCAAAGCGTCGGCATGTCATGCCAACGAGTTTTTCGCGGGATTCTTCGCCGGCGGCAAGCATATATTCCACCACTTTTTCGGCCGGGTCGAATGGCTTGAGTTCGTCGAGTCCCATGCTTTTTACGGCAATGCGCACGATTTCGTGTTCGGGTATGCCGAGAGAGCGCTGCTGTCGGCGCAGGAAGTACTTTCCGGCTTCGACGAGTGCCTTTTTAGGTACGAGACCGACTATCTCTGTACCGGTGACACGTATGCCACGTTCCCGGGCGGCGCGGCTCACTTCCTCGAATGCTACATGAAGGGGAGTGGCAGAGGTATCGGTGATGTTCATGGACACCTGCGCGATTCCATATTCATCGATAAACCATCCGATAGCTTTGGTACCTTTGAGTGTACCGGGTATCATCACCGGCTTTCCATTGGCATCTTTGATCGGTTTGCCGGTGAGCTTGCCGCCTTCGCGGGCGGGGCGGCCTTTCTCGCGGACGTCGAAGGCGATGGCATTTGCTCGACGTGTCGATGTGGTGTTGAGATTGAAGTTGACGGCTATGAGGAAGTCGCGGGCGCCTACGGCTGTGGCCCCGGTACGAGCTGCCGCTTCGTCGAAAGGCCGATCGCCAAAGTCGGGCGCTTTGCCCGGAGTATTCATTTTCTCGGGTAGAGCTTCGTATTCTCCGGCACGGCATACCGCCAGATTTTTACGTTCGGGTGTGAATGCTGCGGCTTCGTAGCAATATGTAGGCACGCCAAGTTCATCGGAGATCCGCTGAGCCAGTTTGCGGGCCATTTCCGCACATTCCTCGAGGGTGACTCCCGATACGGGTATGAGAGGCAGCACGTCGGTGGCGCCCATACGGGGGTGTGCTCCGTGGTGATGGCGCATGTCGATGAGTTCGGCAGCACGTTTCACTCCTGCAAAGGCTGCTTCGAGTACGGCGTCGGGTTCTCCTACAAATGTTACTACAGTCCGGTTAGTGGCCGCGCCGGGGTCGACATCGAGCAGTTTCACACCTTCGACGCTTTCGATGACGTCGGTTATATTTTTGATTATTCCGAGATCGCGTCCCTCGCTGAAATTGGGCACGCATTCGATAATTTTCTTGTCCATGAAAGGCAGATAAAAGGTTAGCTCTACAAAGATACTACTTTTTACCAAACAGACAAAGTACAATATATTTATGTCCCTGTTTATTCGATGATGTATGGTTACGATAGAATTTCGAGCATTCTTTCTCTCAATTTTCGAAATGAATTGTAGAAAACAAGTCGTAGAAATATATATGCCATGAGAATGAATAGAGAAAGAATGGCAACAGGTGCCCATGGAGTCACTACAGTGTTGTCAGTGAGAAGATAATATGTCATTTCGATTCCGAAAAACAGCACTCCGACACACCATATGCACATGATTGCAAATACCGGCATGCTCATGCCAACCGATAGATAGGCCTCCGTACCATTTACGGCGGTATTGAGATTGACTTTGGCAACGGCTCTGAAGGAGTTGCGATAACTGTTGTTTTTCCAGACCATGAAGCTTTTCTGCCATATGTATCCCCGGAATTCTGCAGCACGGATATTTTTACGTTGGTCGCAGGCATGCAGGGTGATTGACTTCATGAAGTCTATAATTTCTTCCGGCGATTTATCGGTGTGAAATGTGGTATTGAAAAAAGATTTCGTGGCGGAAGAAGTGATGTGATGCAAAAATAGCGAAAAGAAATGGATTGAGTACTTGGCCGATATGAGAAAAAATTGTATTTTTGGCTTCTGTACTAACTGATATTCCGCATATGTTGTATCGTATTCTGTTATCTGTTTTTTGTTTTGGAGCTACATTGGCTGCTATTGGCGCTGAGTCGCTTGAAACCCGTATATCGTCGGTTGTCGGAGACGACAATATTGGAGTGGCCGTGATAACGGCATGGGGCGATACTGTGAGTGTGAATGGCGATAAGCCTTTCGAGCTGCAGAGTGTCGTGAAGTTTCATCAGGCACTGGCAATGGCCAAGACAATGACGGCATCGGAAATGCTGAATACTAAAGTGACATATGATGCTTCGGATCTGAAGGCGGGTACATGGAGCCCTTTACGCGCTGTCAATAAAGATGGTGGAACGGCAGATCTATCGACGTTGCTCTATTATTCGCTCCGGATGAGTGATAATAATGCCGCAGATATTTTATTTGACCGATTTCTTTCGCCTGTGCAGGTGGACAGTCTGCTACGTTCGGGCACACCTGCCAAAAATTTCGGCATAGCAAGAACTGAGGATGACATGCACAAGGACCAACGGATGTCGGCCGATAACTGGAGTACTCCGCTGGATTGCGCCGGGCTATTCAACTATGCATTTGCCGAAGATACAACTGCGTCGATAGCCGCTTTAAGGGCTGTGATGGCTTCGGAGTCGGCATTTGGAAAGTCGAGGCTTGTGAAGGGTATCGGCAATGGAACGGTGTTCAATAAGACTGGAACCGGTTTTGAAAAAGACGGTAAGGTTTCGGCGTTGAACGATGCGGCCTTCGTGTATTTTCCACATTCGACCGGTGGTTTCTGGCATTATAGCATAGCTGTATTTGCTGCCGATTGTGCAGTAGAGGAGACAGAAGCGAAAATCGCTGAAATATCTGAAATAGTGTGGTCGTACCATGTGATGCGAGCTAATGATATAGCTCTGAATTCGATGTCCGTCGGGGGGATGTCGTCGGGACGGGCACAGCAAGCCGGATCCGATGGTGAGGTAGGCATCGGACATATACTTGGAGCTGCAGCATTGGCCGCAATAGTTGTAGATGAGATTGTGAACCGTGTTAACGAATATAACAGCAGTTATTCTGATGATAGTAATTCGGGGAGTTCGGGCAGTAAGGCTTCGTACGGCAATCCTGGCCGTTCAAAATCTAGCAGTCCGGGAAGCCGCAGCACCTCTCAGAGACGTCGAGGCAATAGAAAATAAGACTAAGAGAGTGTTTGAATTTAACTTAATGATATCTTTGGTGTAAAAACGGCCTCTTCCGAGCTTTCATTCAGTCGTTATGGAACCCCATAACTCTTTCACTCAATCTCAGAATATGCTCGCTTTTCCAACCTAATTATAAACATCAGTTAAATCCAAACACACTCTAAGACAATGTATCAGCGGCGTCGGCCACGTAGTACATCGTGTCCGTCGGCCACCACGAAGTGTACGGGGATATCGTGCTCTTCAGGCTCGATTTGGTCGAATAGCTGGAAGTCATAGCACACGCCTATTGTGACAGCGCTGGAGCGAGACAGCAAGCGGTCGTAGTATCCTTTTCCGCGTCCGATACGGTTGCCCTGACGGTCGTAAGCCACGGCCGGGACAATGACGAGGTCGATTTCTGATATGTCGACAGTGTCATCTCCGTCGGGTTCCTCTATGTGGAAGGCTCCGAGATGCACCCGTGAACGCTCGTAGGGGAGGATCTCGAGGTCGAGTCCATTGACGCGTGGAAGGAAAAACTGTTTATCAGGGTCGGATGCGAAAGAGTCCATGAATTCCCTTGTCGAAACCTCGTCGGGCAAGGAATTATAGAGCAAAATTTTGTGCGCTACCATAAATGCGGCCATAGAGCGCACGGTGTCGAACACTCGTGCGGCGGCGGCAGCCCGCTCAGCATGTGTGAGCATGCTTTTGCATGCCCTCACACGGCTTCGTATGTCTTCTTTTGTCAATTGATTCATTTTTCGGCGTTGTTCTTATCGCTGAGAGGGAAGTCGGCACCGCCTGCAGCAAGTTGGCGGAGAGCTTCCTGGACAACCGGATCGGTCTGGTTGACAACTTCGAAATAGCCGTCGAGCCCGAGGATGTCGCGTGCTATCAGCGCTTTTATCTGATTAACAATCAATGGCGCCGAAATGTTGATGTAGTACCAGCGAGGTGCTATTCCACCTTTAGTGCTCGCATAGTTGACAAAAGATTGCAGAAGAACGTAGTCGGCAGGCAGGCGCGATAGCATGTCGGCCGTGTTTTCGCTTTCGTTGAGACGGTCGCGGTTGAGGTCGGCATACTCATAAGCGAATTTGCGAAGCATGCCGGCGTTTGCGACCTTAATGTAGTAATTGGTGACGCCTGTGGTGTCGGAAGGAATGAAAATGTCGGGAATAATACCGCCGCTTCCATATACCAGACGACCTGTAGTGGTATGGAATATCTGTGTGGAATCGACCTTGATACTGTCGGCTGAGAATATCTCGCCCCGGTTGTAGCGGTCGTATACCTCCACTTCGTAGTCCATGCTGTGGCCCGGTGTGTAGCTTTTCTGTATGCAACGTCCCGACGGGGTGTAGTAGCGCTGTACGGTGAGGCGGAATTCGCTTGAGTCGGGCAATTCGAAAGGCTGCTGTACAAGACCTTTTCCGAAAGTGCGTCGTCCTATGACCAGACCGCGGTCGTTGTCCTGGATCGCACCGGATAGAATCTCGCTGGAACTTGCCGAGAATTCATCGACGAGGACAACAAGTTTTTCCGATCGGAAATCGCCACTGCCATCAGCATAGATGGTGCGGTTGTCGGCCATTGAACGTCCTTTAGTTGAGACTATTATCTGTTCGGGCGAGAGGAATTCGTTTGCCACTCGTACGGCTGGGAGCATGTAGCCACCACCATTGCCACGGAGATCGAGGATGAATGAATTGGCACCGAGATACCGTAGCTGCATAAGTGTGGTAAGCGCTTCGGCATAGGTATTGTCGGAGAATTTGCTCAGACGGAGATATCCGGTGCTGTCGTTTATCATGTAGGATGCATCGATCGGGGACACCGGGACTTCGCCACGTGTGAGCTTGTAGGTGATTGGCGCGGGTGCATTGTGGCGTTTGACGGTAACTTCTACGGGCGTTCCTTCCGGGCCGCGTAGACGGCTGAATACATCGCTTTCGGTCACTCCCACACCGGCGATATTGTCGCCGTCGACTGCTACTATGCGGTCACCGGCCAGGAGTCCGGCTTCTTCGGCCGCTCCGCCGTTTATGACTTCGAGCACGTAGATTGTATCGTTTATAATCTGGAAAGATACACCGATGCCGTAGAATGATCCTTCGAGGTCGCGGTTGGCCGCTAATCTGTCTTCTCGCGGTATGTAGGCAGAATGCGGGTCGAGATTACGTAGCAGTTCCGGCAGGGTGAGTTCCACCAGACTGTCGGCCGATACGTCGTCGACATAGTATTGCTGAATGATTTCAAATACCTGGTCGAGTTTCTGACGGCCGGCACGTGTGCTGTCGTGGCGTGCAAGGTATGTGCCGGCAAGAATACCGGCTACAAGAAAAAGAGCTGCCGTTACGGGCAGCCACAACATGTATTTACGCTGATTGTCGTTCATTGCAGTTCGGTTATGTGTACACATTCGACTCCGGCACGTTTCAGGAGATCGATGCCGTCGCAGAGACGGTAAAGATCGTTGAACACCACACGCCTTATGCCCGACTGAATGATGAGTTTTGCGCATTCAACACATGGCGATGCGGTGACGTAGAGTGTGGAGTCCTCGCTCGAATTGTTGCTGCGTGCCACTTTTGTAATTGCATTGGCTTCGGCATGAAGGACATATGGCTTTGTTGTGCCGTCGGTATCCTCGCATACGTTTTCGAAGCCGGCGGGTGTGCCATTGTATCCGTCGGATATAATCATTTTGTCCTTGACGAGTATTGCTCCTACCTTGCGTCGCTCGCAGTATGAGTTTTCCGCCCATATCTGAGCCATACGCAGATAGCTTTTGTCGAGAACTTCCTGTTTATCGGTGTGGTTGTTCATGAAACAAAGGTAGCAAAAAAATTGAATCAGCGCAAATTTGCGCCTTTAGCATAGTTTTCGAGTGAAATATTGTATTCCGATTCGAGAATTGGTCGGAGTGCGTCGAGGTGTATATATTTTACTCCATTGCCGCGTACTACGGGGAACACCTCGGCCATTCGTGCGCTTGCTTCAAGCCCGGCGGTTGAATAAGCGCCGTGGGGGCTGTTGGGGCCAGCTTCATATGGGATCTCGGTGAGTGTGACCGGTATTGTGTGCGAGCAGGGAGGGTAGGCGACATTGGCCCACATCATGGTTTTTGCGGGCGTCTCGCCGGGCAATATGCCTTCGATTGCTATTGAAGCGGTGGATGAATGTCGGGGCACGAAGTCCTGATCGATCGTCCAGCTATCGCCTATCTCGAGAGCATTGTATCCAAGCAGTGAGTTGAAGAAAGAACGACTGACGCCATCGGTAAGTGAAGCCGGGGTGATGCTGCCGGTAGCTATTTCGGCTGCAAGAAGAGCTTCGACGTTGGCGTGGCGTATATATCCCATGCCTTTGTCGGGTGTGCCACTGTATGCGTAGTTGGTGCGTATCATCACTCCGTCGGGAGCATCGGCAAGATTGAAGCGGGTATAGCCGTTGTCGTCGGTTTCGAAGTAGGCTCCGTCGCCATTTGCATCTATTACACCGAAGTCAGTTCTGACGCCCATGGGGCGGGGCAGGGCATCGAGCATGGTGGCAAAGTCGTCGACGGTGGCGCATGTGGCGAGAGCTTGTGCCATAACGACTCCTTCCCGGTCGATCCACTCGGGCGAATTGGCTGGCAGATTGTAGGCCACGGTGTTCATTATGGCAAAGCCTGCGTCGTTCATTCCCATCCATGCTTCATCGAGCATGAGGCTGTCGGCTCCGTTGAACAGTCCGACAAATCCGTATTTTCTTCCGGCTTCAGGGTTGGCTTCAACTCTGTAGAGGAAATTATTGGTAGCCGAAGTGTCGCGGTGCTTCCACAATATCGGCCGCCCCGATACAGTGGCCTTACCCGATGCGATAAGCGAAGTACACCCCATAGCCGAGGCGAAAGTTGTCAGCAAGGCAGCGCAAAGGGTGATTATGTGAAGATTCATATGACTTATATTCGTTTTTTAGGTATTTGTATATATTGTGGCGTGGCGATAAGGAGATGATTGAGAGTGTGTTTGGGTTTTGAAAACTTGGGCTGCTCTTCAAGATTTATAGTATCGAAAGAAGTGGCAGGACGTCCTCTTTTTAGTCTGAAATATTGTTATATTAGATAGGGGAGATTTGACTTTTTGCAAAGATATGAAATAAATCCGGAAATCAGATATTTCGCGATATGTAGTGGCCGTCGATTTTGAGCAGTCCGCGGGCGGCGAGTGTGCGTATGCGGTCGGCTATGTCGGCTATGTTGCGAGGGTAATGTGGTGCGAGGGATCGGATGTCGAGGCGTTTCTCGGGTTCGATGATGTGGAAGAATTCTTCGAGTTTGCGGTCGAATTCCTCGGGATCGAACGGAGCCGGCGCGGCCGTCGCACGACAGACGTCGCATTTTCCGCACTCGCATGTCCGGGTTTCGCCAAAGTAACGAAGCATACGGCGCACCCGGCACGAGTCGTTTTCGAAAACGAAGTTTTTCATTTCGTTGAGCCGCCGTTCCATGGCATTGCGCCTGTCGGCATAGACCGCTCTTGGAAGCTGGATTTCGGCTGAGCGGCGACGATTCATGCTCATGTAGATGTGCGGGGTGCGTTTGCGGGGAATGAAGCTGATGACATGCTGGCGCCGTAAGGATACGAGTGTCTGGTACACGTCGTCGGGTGTGACGCTGCATTTGTGCGCTATAGCCATTTCATCGATGAATACGTAGTCGGCGAACAGTCCGGGATAGGAGCGCAGAATTGCCTGTATAATATCGTCGGTACGCGGGTCGGTGTCGAGGTCGTAGAGGTCGGCGCGTTTACATGTGAACATCAGTCGGCTTGCAGTATCGGTCTCCTCGATGTATTCGAAGTAGCCGGCCCGGCTGAGAATGGATAGTGCACCGAGGGTGTGGCGGAGCGGCAGTTTGTAGCGCTCGCACATTATTTCGGGGTTGAAGTCGTAGGACAGTCCGAATCCTTCGCCCATGGTTATGTCGAGGAAGCGGCATACTTCATCGTATACCTTGTCGATGAATTCTCTTTCTGGAAAAGCTTCGTTGAGGCGACGGGCAAATATGCCTTTGTCGCGAGTCGAGGCGAGAATGACAGCGAAGGCGCGTTCGCCGTCGCGCCCTGCGCGCCCTGCTTCCTGATAGTATTCTTCGAGTGTGGATGGCATGTCGATGTGTACGACCAGGCGTACGTCGGGCTTGTCGATGCCCATTCCGAAGGCAGTCGTGGCCACGATTATGCGGGTCTGTCCACGTTGCCATGCATCTTGCCTTTCGTTTTTCTCGTGCAGTTCGAGGCCTGCATGATAGAAAGTGGCAGCGAATCCGGCGGAGCATAATATTTCGGCTGTCTCGCGTGCTTTTTTGCGTGATCGGACGTAGACTATCGCCGAGCCCCGGGTACTGTTGAGAATTTCGATGAGCTTCGACATCTTGTTCTCGGTGAGGCGTACAAGGAAGGATATGTTCGGCCGCGAAAAGCTTTTTGAGAATATTGCCGGAGAGCGCATGGCGAGTTTGTCGGCAATATCGGCCACGACGTCGGGTGTGGCAGATGCGGTAAGCGCCAGTATGGGTACTTGTGGGAAGCTATCGCGGAGTGCACTCAGGTTCAGGTACGATGGACGGAAGTCGTAGCCCCATTGCGATATACAGTGGGCTTCGTCGACTACAATCTGCCTTATGTTCCAACCATGCATTCTGGCTACGAAGTTTTCGCGGGCGAGACGTTCGGGTGCTAGGTAGAGTAGTTTGATTTTTCCCTGGCGTAGACGCTCGTAGGTGTAGTCGGCTTCGGATCTGAGCATTCCAGTGCCGAGATAGGCCGCCGGTATGCGTCGTTTCTTCAATCCGTCGACCTGGTCCTTCATAAGTGATATCAGGGGCGACACAACTATTGTGAGGCCGTCGACTGCGAGAGCCGGTACCTGAAAGGTGAGGGATTTGCCGCCGCCGGTGGGTAGAAGTCCGATGGTGTCTTTACCGCTGAGAAGGCTCTGTGAAATTTCGAGTTGGAGCGGGCGGAAACTGTCGAATCCCCAGTATCTCCTGAGGATGGCATGGAGGTCGGGCGTGCTGTAGTCTTCGCACGGTTCGGATGCGCAGAGCGCTTCGTCGAAGAAATCTTCGTCGGAGAAGTCGTAGTAGCCGTAGGGGTCCATACCGTTACGGGGTGATGATTATTCGAGGTCGGCGCGAATCTGCTTTACGAGCAGCTGCACTCCAGAGGTAGCGTTCTGATGCTGGTTTTCCTCGATGGTGTAGCAGATGTTGAATGGTTTTCCGGAATGAATATGGTCGAAGTAGGATGCCATGTTGAAAGCTATACCATTGACCACACGGCCGGAAGTGTCGTCGACCAGTTCGAGTTTTATATGCTCCAGATTGCGGCCTACGAGTTTGCTCGTGCCGAAGTCTTTGACACGTCGGGTGCAGAATGTGGGCTTGCGGTTGCCGGGACCGAAGGGATTGAAAAGCCGTAGTGTCGAAACAAGCTCGGGGGTAATATCGGAGAATGTGAGGAATGCGTCGATGTCGATCTGTGGTGTGAGCTGTTCGGGAAGAATGTTGGCTGCCACGTATTCTTCGAAGCGACGGGTAAATTCCGGTATGTTCTCTTCTTTCATGGAAAGGCCTACGGCATATGCATGACCGCCGAAGTTTTCGAGAAGATCGCGGGTGGATTCTACCGCTTTATATATGTCGAATCCTTGAACAGAGCGCGAGGATCCGGTAGCCAGACCATTGGAGAAAGTAAGGACGACAGATGGCTTGTAGTAGAGCTCGGTGAGACGTGAGGCTACGATTCCGATGATACCTTTGTGCCAATCCTTGTTGTAGATCACTATCGACTTTTTGGGGGAGTGCATCTCACCACGGGAGTCGAGGATGGAGTTTGCTTCTTCGGTGATGCGTTTGTCGAGTTCCTTGCGGTCTTTGTTGTATTGGTCGATTTCTATGCTTTTTCGTGCGGCTTCCTTAGTGTCGCGGGCTACGAGAAGTTCCACAGCTTCACTTCCGCTCTGCATGCGGCCCGATGCATTGATGCGGGGGCCAATCTTGAACACGACGTCGCTGATGCTGATTTCTTTTCCACCTAAGCCGCATGTGCGGATAATGGCACGCAGTCCGAGATTCGGGTTGGTGTTGAGTCGTTTGAGACCCATGTATGCCATGGTTCGGTTTTCATCGATCATTGGCACAATGTCGGCGGCGATGCTCACGGCTACAAGGTCGAGCATGCTCTCGAGCTCTGCAGTGGGGATGCCGTTGCTTATGGAGAAGGCCTGCATGAGTTTGTAGCCGACGCCACAGCCCGACAGATGTGGGCATGGGTAGGTGGAATTTTCGAGCTTGGGGTTTAGAATCGCCACGGCGGGAGGAAGCTCGTCGTCGGGTACATGGTGGTCGCAGATGATGAAGTCGATACCGCGTTCTTTCGCGTAGCGTATCTCATCGATAGCCTTGATTCCGCAGTCGAGTATTATGACCAGTTTCACTCCTTGTTCGGCTACGTAGTCGATGCTTTTGCGCGATATCCCGTAGCCTTCATCGTATCGGGTGGGGATATAGTAGTCGATTTCGGAGTAGAAGTTCTGGAGATAGCGGTATACGAGTGCTACGGCAGTGGTCCCGTCGACGTCGTAGTCGCCATATACCATAATCCGTTCTTTGGAACCCATGGCCCTGTTGAGCCTTTCCACGGCTTTGTCCATGTCCTCCATCAGGAACGGGTCGTGTAGATCTCGCAGTGAAGGATGGAAGAATTTCTCGGCGGCGGCGATTGTGGTGATGCCACGCTGCACAAGAAGATCGGCAATAGGCGCGCAGTTAGCGAAGCGTCTGGCCAATTCGGCACCGAGACGCTGCTCTTCCATAGACATTGAAGGGTAGTTCCATTTGCGTGTCATGCTCTGCGCGTGTTTTGCGCAAAATTACAAAAAATCGGTGGAACGAGCACGTTAGCGAATGTCAAAAAACGTTATACTTTTATGGATAATTTTTTAAATTTTATTAGTCCAAATATTTATTGATGGTCTTGGTGCGGTCCAGAATAATTGCGTGCATGTGCTCCTTGGCCCACTGTATCAGTTGGTTTATGATGGGGAATAGTGAGTTTGCTCGTTCGGTCAGGCTATATTCTACCCGAGGTGGAACTTCGGCATATACTTTGCGGTCTACGAATCCGTCGGTTTCGAGAGTACGTAGTGTCAGGACAAGCATTTTTTGTGAAATGTCGGGCAATTCGGCCACCAGATCCTTGAAGCGCATGGATTCGTGTCCGTTTAGTGTGTATAGAACAAGTAGAGTCCATTTGTCGCCAATACGGTTGAGAATATTTCGTATGGGGCAGTCGGGGTATAGTTCGTTCTTACTGAAATGTCGTTCCATATATAATAAAGAAAATCAACAATACACTACAAAAGTAAGAAATTATAGAATGGTATGCAAAAATATAATTTCGGCAGTGCTAATAAAAGTTAAGCGATTTGTTTGCGTTGTTACGGCTATGCTTGAGACTCAGTATTACTAACATCAATGTGAGTTAGCGGATATGCTTTACATGTGTGTTATGGGCATAAACTATTTTGTTACTTTTGGAGTATTTAGTATAGACAATCAAAAAAATAGATATACATTATGGATAAGAAAGTTGCACTTATCGGCGCGAGCGGTTTTGTAGGCTCCGCCATACTTAAAGAACTCCTCGACCGCGGCTATCAGGTAGAGGCCCTTGTGAACCATCCTGAAAATGTGAAGGTGCAGAGTCCGGCACTTACAGTTAAGAAAGCGGATGTATCGGATGAGAAGAGTCTCGAGGAAGATCTGCGTGGTTTCAATAGCGTTATCAGCGCATATAATCCCGGATGGGCAAATCCTAATATATATGAAGAAACACTCGCCAACTATCCCAAGATTCTGAATGCAGCTAAAAAGGCCGGTGTGCATCGCCTTCTGATAGTTGGTGGAGCAGGTACATTGTTCGTTAAGCCGGGTGTTCGCCTGGTAGATACCGGTACATTACCCGCGGAATGGCTTCCCGGAGTCAAGTCGTTGGGCGAGTTCTATCTCAATACACTAATGCCCGAAAAGGATATAGACTGGATTTTCTTCTCGCCCGCCGGCAATCTCGGCGACATGGGCGCCAAGGGCCCGGGCAAGCGTACTGGTGTGTACCGTCTTGGCAAGGATGACATGATTTTCGACAAAGATGGCAACAGTTTCATTTCCGTCGAGGACTATGCCAAGGCTATGGTTGATGAATTGGCTTCGCCTGCTCATCATCGAGAAAGGTTCACTATCGGTTATTGATAAGACACATTAATAATCTTATCTCAGTTTTGTCTATGATATCGGAAGGTGAAAGACTGGATATATTACTTGGGGCACTCCTTCGGGAGCGTCCCGAGTTTTCGTGTATAGCCATACCCGATACTATCCGGGAGAAGCGCGATTTGCTGCGTTCGCTTATGAATGTGCGAGGGCCGCAGCCTTTTCCTGATGATATGATGAGTCTTCAGGATGAAGAACTTGCACTACAGAGGGATGAAAAAGGTGTGGTGGCGCTTGCTTTGATACCTCTCTCTCCATTGTATCCGCGCCTAAGGCTTTGGCAAGGGGATATAACGCGACTGCAGGTCGATGCCATTGTGAATGCTGCCAACTCCCAGATGCTTGGCTGCTTCGTGCCTCTGCATCGCTGTATCGACAATGCCATCTTTCGATCAGATGGGAGTGCTTATCGAAACACCTTCGCCGGAGAATAAGGAATTTGCCGACGAGTCGGGTGCGGCTGCGAATTTTACGGATTTCAGTCTGCAACATCGTCTTGGCAACCCATCGGCGAGATTAAGTAAAGATATGGTTGCAAGAGTCGACATGATGAATCCAATGAACTACATTGGGAAAAATCGATCGACTGTAGCGCCGAACTGGTATATACGCCATGGTGCCAAGGACCGCGATACTTCGTTCCTTGTGCCTATAAATCTGGCTACAAAATTGCGGAATACAGGGAAGAATGTGAACTTCGCTCTTCCATGGAACCGGCCTCATTCCGGCGATTACAATCTTGATGATCTTTTCAGTTGGATAACGACAACTATTGAGTGATTAAATTAATAAGTCGGCAGTCGGGAATGAAATCCGGCTGTCGACATTCGTATTAGATACATCCGCCATTTTTTTTGAACGATGTAATTGAATAATTGGTAATTTTGCAAAAAATTTCCTATGGTACGTTTCAGCAAAAAATACTATCTCTTCCTTATCATATTTCTTGGAATGCTGTCGGCTTTCGGACCATTTGTGACCGACATGTATCTTCCGACATTGCCATCGATGGCAGAAGTATTTGACACCACAGCTTCCCAAGTACAGATGGGTTTGGCCACAAGTATGCTCGGACTTGCCGTGGGGCAGATTTTCTTTGGACCACTTAGCGATAAGTATGGGCGCAAGATAGTGCTTGTATGTGCCATGGTGCTGTTTGCGGTGTCGACGGTGGCGGCGATATATTCTCCGAACATTGATTTTTTCAATTTCTGCCGCTTTCTGCAAGGACTCGGTGGCTCCGGCGGGATAGTTCTGTCGCGATCGGTGGCAACTGATTGCTATTCGGGGCGAGACCTTGCCAAGACGCTTGCTATAATAGGTGCAATAAATGGTATTGCGCCTGTGACAGCTCCTGTAATCGGCGGTCTCGTGTCGGAGTCTGTGGGTTGGAAAGGGATATTCTGGATCCTATTTGGCATTGGGGCGGTGATCCTTGGAATGTGTCTAATTTTCAGGGAATCGCATAGTGCCGAAAAACGATACGCAGGGTCGGTAGCAGGGCTTATCCGTAAATTTCCTGAGATATTCCGACTGAAATATTACGTGGTGTACACGTTGCTCTATGCGTTCACTTGTGGAGTACTGTTCTCATATATATCGTCGGCTGCATTTATTGTTCAGAATCATTTTGGTTATTCAGAGCTTCAGTTTGCCATTGTCTTCGGCGTAAATGCTCTTGGCATAGGTATCGGATCGGGTTTGTCGCTCAAATTCCGGCACATAAAGAATGCGGCATTCTTCGGTGCGTGTGGTATAGCGTTGTCTACGGTCATGCAGATACTTGTGTATAATCTTGCACCTACATTCTGGCCTTACGAAATCTTCACGTTTACTATGCTTGTGTGCATAGGCTTTATTCTCACGTCGGCTACAACACTGGCTATGGATGAAGGACGTAAGATGGTAGGAACTGCATCTGCTATCTTCGGAGCGTCGGGTTTTCTGTTCGGCGGTATTGTATCTCCGCTTGTCGGACTCGGTAATATAATGGCTACAACCTTACTTCTTCTTAGTACCTGCGCTCTATTTGCTTTGATATTTGCATGGCTCACATTCCGCCGTCGTAAGTCGGAAGCCCTATCTGAAGAGAATTAATTTAGAGGGTATAAGGTGTGTTTCATGCATCTGCCTAAGATGGATGGAATGGACTGTCAAATAATTTGTTGGTATCAATAAAAGGCCCTAAATTTGTCAAGCTCTTAAAAAGTAGCATAAAATCGGCGTATAGGTCGAAATAGCTTAGATAAATACTTAAATTGATATTTTAATGGCAATGAGAAAGTTTCGTAGTGCCGATGAACATATGGATTATGTTAGTCACTTATCTGTTGAAGAATTTGATATAGAATGTCAAAATCAATTGAATGAAGCAAATGAATCAGAAAATAATTCTGATTTTGAAATATATGTAAATAGATATGATTGTACAGCAGAAGAATATATAAGGGAGCATCATCTGATAAGCCATGAAGAGCTTTTCAATGATTTATTGGCTTATTCAGAACGTATCACTTATCCTAAAAAAGAAATTTGAGATGAGCATGCATCTATTTTGAAAGGACCCCTAAAAGTTAGATAAATAACTATTAGGGGTCGTATTATAGGTGGAAATTAGCCGATTAAGAACAAAAGATAGAGATCAGTATCGGTACGCTTATCTCGAGTATTATTCCATGAAATAACGCAGCTGATACGAGTTGTGCGTCGGATGATTTACCGTTACCTACAATCATAGGCAGGCAGACATCCATCGAGTTGATTCCTGCAACGGAGATTGCGGCTTCGCCTCGACCACGTTTGGAGAGGTATTGGCACGACAGCAAAGCGATCATTTCTCTGACTACATTTGCCAGCAAAGCTATTGCTGCGATAGAAGCGGCGGCTTCGGCGCCAACTGAGGCTTCCTTGAATTGTGCAATCAGCACAGACGAAAGGGTGTAATATCCAAAACCGCTTCCGATGGCCATGACATCGGAAGATGAATCATCTGTGAAAATCATCGCTGCGATATAGGTAAATGTAAGTGTCCCGATGATTGTGCATGCCGGCAGTAGCAACAGTCGCGGATTGAAATTTTTTATAATTGATTTTAGATCGGGGCGCATACCAAGCGCTAAGCCGACTTGGATGATAAGTGCATAAAGACACAGATGTGGTAGGGAATACTCCGCAACGAAATCCGGCATAAATCCACACCAACCGACAAATATACCGGCAAATACCGTAAGAGGGAATAGCAGATGGCTCATTTTTTACCTCCTTTCCTATTTGTGAGTTTTATACATGCGGTCGTTGCCGCTATACTTCCGGCTACACCCAATAAGGCGATAGCCCCGGCTTTTACCCCGTCTTTATGTATATTTGACAGGATTGATTCGTTTGATCCGATGCTCAATCCAAACATGAACAGCAGAACGAATATGGTAATAGGAGTGGTAAGGGAAAGTGTTTTCCGTAAGCCGGAGTTGCGGCGAAGCACATAGCCGACGGCTGCCGATGCAAGCAGTAATATAAGAACTTTGAACATAAGTTACATAACACGATTAGGTCTGAACCTTTTCAGTCCAAACGGTAATAATATCATAAATTTAATAGAGAGGGGAAGCCTGTATGGATGCAAAACTTTTGATATAATCCTGACAGGCGTGTGTATGTAACTTAAATGAATCCGCTGAACCAATGTACATGAACGACCCTACACAGGCGTTCTTCGGCCCGTGCATTCTGACGGTTTATATATTTGGTCGCTATAAACATGATTCTTGATTTTCTACAAAAGTACTAAATTTTTTCGGGATAAACAAATTTTTCAGGAACATTTCATGAAAATATAATCCGTAAATCAGGTAAGAAAATCCGTAATCCATCTATTTGTGTATAGGTATACGTATGTTAATTTTGCAACGTTATTTTATAGCATTATGAAGAGTAAAGATGTAATGATACTGACCGGAGCAGGTCAGATAGGTATGGCTATAGCCCGGCGTATGGCTAAGCGCTGCAACGTGAAGCGAGTGATGGCCGAGGCTGTGAAATGGGGTGAAGGCGGTGTACGTATCAATTCGATCTCTCCAGACATAATCGTTACTCCGCTTGCACTCGATGAATTCAACGGTCCGCGTGGCGATTTTTACAAAAATATGTTCGCCAAGTGCCCTGCAGGGCGCCCCGGCACAGCAGATGAAGTGGCTAACGTCGCTGAATTGCTTATGCGACCGCAGGGGGCGTTCATTACCGGATCTAATATTCTTATCGATGGGGGTGCTACAGCTTCATATTTCTACGGACCTCTTAACCCAAACGCAAAATGAAAAGACCATACATAGTGTGCCACATGGTGGCATCAATTGACGGACGCATCGACTGCTCGATGGTTGACAAAATCAGTGGTGATGAGTATTATGAAACTCTTGAGAAACTTGACTGCCCCACACAGCTTGAAGGACGCGTGACAATGGAACACTATAATGCGGCGAAAGAGCCGTTTGTAGCCAACGATACTACGGCATTAGGCATGACTTCAGTTTATAAGGCAGTAGACTCAGATGAGTATATGGTTGCTGTAGATACTCATGGTAAATTGCGGTGGCCGGCATCGGAAATTGATGGTGTGCCTCTTGTCTGCATCGTCAGCGAACAGGTGGCCCAGGAATATGTAGAAATGCTCCGAAAAGAGGGAATATCGTATATATGTGTTGGTCGTGGCTCAATTAATCTTCCCGCCGCAATGGAAATACTGCGCTCGGAGTTCGGAGTCGAACGTATGGCTGTTCTTGGTGGTGGCCATATTAACGGTGGTTTTCTTGCGGCCGGGCTTATTGATGAAGTAAGCCTTCTGCTTGCTCCCGGTATTGACGGACGCAAGGGGCAGACAGCTCTTTTCGATGGTATAGCAGATATGGACCGTATGCCAGTGAAGCTTTCGCTTGAAAGTGTTGAGCACGTAGGAAACGGCACACTATGGATAAGATATAAAACAGATTACAAATGAGAAAGATAATCAGCATAGTTGTCATGCTTGTTGTTTCCGCGATTTCTGTTATATCGTGTGCAGCCAATGACTCCAATGCGGCAGCTGACTCAAAAACGAGAAAAGAAAAAAGTATGGAAACAATATTGTCTGGCAAGAAAATACTTGTGGCGTTTTTCTCCCATACCGGCGAAAACTATGGGGTGGGCAACATATCAGAGGGCAACACACATATCATTGCAAAGATGATTCTATCAGAGATAGCGGCAAACCGATTTGCGGAAGCAACCGGAGACTTGTTCTTTGAGATTGTACCGGAAAATGACTATCCACATGATTCTTACGATGAGGTGGTGGAGATTGCAAAAAAGGAGAAAGCAAAAAAAGCGCGTCCGGCAATAAAAGGGGATGTCAAGGTCGAGGACTATGACGTTATTTTTATCGGCTATCCCAACTGGTGGAGTGACATGCCGATGCCTGTATACACATTTTTGGAGAAGCACGACTGGAATGGCAAAATTGTCGTGCCATTCTGTACACACGAGGGTAGTGGGCTTGCAGGCACAGAAAGATATGTAGCCAATGCCTGCAAAGGTGCAACGGTCGTCAAAGGACTCGCCGTACGTGGCGAAACGGCTCAGAATAACCGTGAACAAGCCCTTGCTACAGTGGCCGCATGGATTGAAGAGCTGAATTGGTAAAGGCAGAATTGTGCATCATGATATATTTCTTTGAAGTTTCGCAAATTATCCGTAAGTTTGCGGTATGAGATATTTACTTCACATTATTATTGCGTCGGTACTCCTTGCTGTCTATTCTTGTAGTAAACCGATGAAGGCTGATGCAAAACCACAGAGAGAGAGTCCTTTCGACTTTTCTCAGTTTTATAGTATGTCTTCACGTGACGAAGGAGGAATTTATGACGCACACAGAAAAGTACCGTTGGGCAAAAGAGTTACACTGCACGATCTGGATAGCCTTTTTGGCAAGCCTTTTTTTAATGATACCGCTGTTCTGACTGTAAATAACCGTGGCTTATATGAACAGGAGACTCCGGTTGGTCGTTTCTTGCCTACAGAAATTGGCGATACGCTTGTAATGATGCGTAGGGTATATGGACGAAGTGGAGATTGGATTATTTGGATTAATTTAGAAATTCAAGATACAGACTCTTTGAAGGTCTTGAATTTTATAGCATACGACAATAGTTATATCCAGATATAACTACGTCTTTGGCTTTGGAACATAATAAAGTCAGGCACCGGGTATCACTACTTGGTGCCTGATTTGGTTCATGAGGGATTTTAGTGCCGGACTTCGTGGGATTCGGCGTGGCTACTTATTTTCCAATCCAATCTTTTATAGCGTCGGTAGTTGCAGGAAGTCGGAGCCCTGTGTGCCATTTGAGGGTAGGGTAGCCTTTCTGCAGGGTTGCGTCGGCTTCCGACATCGGACTTTCGTAAGATGTGCAGAAGGGATTGAGTTTTTTTCCTTTTAAATCGGTGATGTCAAGGAATGTACGGATTACAGCCGGCTCTTCGTGCCACCATATGGGAAAGCCGATAAAAACGGTGTCGTATTGGCTAAAATCTATATCCAATGGTTTGATTGCCGGGCGCAGTGTCTGGTTCAGATGCTCCTGGGTGCAGCGGGATTGTTCGTTTACCCAATCGACATCGGCTGCTGTGTAGGGTTCGGCAGGAAGAATCCGGACCATAGGCGCACCTGTGACATCAGCCAATTTCTTGGCTGCCAGCTCTGTGTTGCCTGAATGGGTGAAATACACTATTATGGATTTCATATCTTTTTCTGTTTTTGCGGTAGGTTCGGTCGCTGAAAGGTTGAAACAAAACAACAGAGCGGCTATCGCCATGACCGAGTTTATAATTGTTCTTAAAATCATGATTGCCTAAGATTATTTCCAGCCCATGAACATCTTTACAACTTCGGGTGCATGGTGGTCGAAGAACAGGCTCTGTTTTGTATCAAGACCCGCGATAGCAGCCATGTCGTCCTGCGACAGCTCAAAGTCGAATATATCGAGGTTCTGCTGCATACGCTCCACATGAACTGACTTCGGGATGATAATCACATCGCGCTGAATGAGCCAACGGAGAGCCACCTGTGCGACAGATTTGCCATATTTCTTACCGATTGCCTCAAGCACCGGGTTGGTAAAGAAGTTGTTGCGACCCTCGGCAAGAGGAGCCCACGCCATCATGTGTGTGCCAAACTCTTTCATGTAGCCCTGAGCCTCAATCTGCTGGTCGAACACATGGGTTTCAACCTGATTGACCGCGGGAACAATCTCCACATTGCTTGCAAGGTCGATGAAATGGTCGGGGTAGAAATTGCTTACACCGATTGCGCGTACTTTGCCCTCCTTGTAGGCAGCTTCCAATGCGCGGTATGCGCCGTAACGGTCGCAGAATGGCTGGTGGAGGAGCATAAGGTCGATGTAGTCTGTGCCGAGTTTGCGCAGGCTCTCATCAATGGAGGCTTTTGCCTTGTCGAATCCGTAGTTGGAGATCCATACCTTTGACACAAGGAACAGTTCATCACGGGCAATGCCGCTTTTCTTCACAGCTGCTCCAACGCCTTCCTCGTTGTGATAGGCTTGTGCGGTGTCAATCATACGGTAGCCCACACTCAGGGCATCGGAAACACAACGCTCACACTCGGCCGGAGATACCTGATATACTCCGTAGCCAATCTGGGGCATTACAACCCCGTTATTTAATGTTACTGTATTCATTATAGTAGTTTTACTTGTTCTGCAAATTAAACAAAACTCTGAAATCTTTGCTTAATATAAACTTCGGTAAGTTATACCTATTTTACCTTATCAGAGTTGCCCTTTCAAAATTTCAAAGATTTCATCACGGGTAAACTTCTTGCAGCAACCAGGGGTAAGCACACAGGTATCGGCAGAATCGCGTAACACCTTTTCATCAGTGATACCCATCTGGCTCCAACGTGTAGGCATACCAATTTCCTGAATAAAATCTTCAATAAGATCGATACCTGTGGTTGCCGCACGCAAATCGTCATTGTCGTGCACGCCCCATACCTCACGGGCCATCCGCGCCAGCTTTGTTGCGCCTTTCGGCAGATAGTGACGGTAAAGCGCAGGGTGTATTACTGCAAGACCTTGACCGTGGTTGCAATCAGTATAAGCACCTACCGCGTGTTCAATCATGTGGCATTGGAAGTCGGTCATTTTGCCGAGTTTCAACATTCCGTTTTCCGCCATTGCAGAGTCCCACATCAACTCGCCACGGGCAAAGTCATTATCAGGATTTGCTATAATAGCACGGATATTTTTAATCACGTTGCGCATTATAGCCTCGTTAATCTCATCTGACACATTGGTAGTAAACAGCTGTCCCATATAAGTTTCCATACAGTGGCTCAGAGTGTCGAAAGCACCGCTTATTACCTGTTTCATCGGGAGAGTGAGCGTAAGGTCGCTGTCAAGAACTGCGAAACGGTGGAACGCTCCGAAAAGAGCCTGCTTGAGTTTCTTTTCCTCGTGGGTTATCACAGCTCCGTTGTTTTGTTCCGCACCGGTGCCTGATGCCGTAACGACAGCACCGCAGGGAACAAACTCGTCAGGCAGGCGGTGTTCATTATAGAACATATCCCAGACATCCTCGTCAGTCTTTGCCTGTGCGGAGATGATTTTGCAGCAGTCGATTACCGAGCCACCACCAACGGCGAGAATGAAGTCCACACCTTCTTTGCGGACAACTGCCGCTCCTTCCTGAACTTTGGCATAAGTCGGGTTAGGCATGATGCCGCCGAAATCCACGACTGTCTTGCCGGCATTTTCAAGCCAGCCACGGATTTTGTCATACAGACCGGTGCGTTTCAGCGATCCGCCACCATAGGCAAGCATGACAACATTGCCCATATCAGGCATTTCTTTTTTCAGTGCTTCTGCAGCACATCCTTTCCCGAAATACTGCTTTACGGGATATTGATAGTTAAAACTGTTCATTGTTCTATCTTTATTTTAGAGTTGACATATCAATTACATAGCGGAATTTAACCTTGCCATCGCGCACTTTGTCGTATGCCTCAGTTATCTTTTCCGCATCAGCCGGAATAATCTCAACTTCGGGATAGATGTTGTTTTCTACCGAGTAGTTGATCGCCTTCTGCGTTTCAGGAATACCACCTATACGGGAGCCGAAAAGTCTGCGATCAGCCATTCCGATGAAAGAACGCATTGAGATTGTCGGCATATCCTCGTTTGACGGAATACCGACTATACACATCAGGCCGTTCCACTTCAGCATCTTCATGTACTGAATGGGGTCATAATTGGTCGGAATGGTGCTTATAATAAAATCGAAGGTGTTGTCAAGACCTTTCATTTCATCTGGATTAGTGACATTCACATACCGTTCCGCTCCAAGATTTGCGGCATCTCCACGCTTATCCTCAGTTAAATCAAATACTGTAACATCAGCACCGAGGTGTTTTAGATAACGTACTGCCATATAACCAAGACCTCCAAAACCTGCAACTCCTACTTTATCGCCGGCTTTAACTCCGGCAAATTTAATCGGCGAATAGGTTGTGATTCCGGCACACAGCAACGGGGCGACTTTTGACAAATCAGCATTTTGCGGAATGAGTATCGCGTAATCCTCCGATATTACATAATTATTGGAATATCCACCCTGTGTACATTCATTATTATGATAAGGGTCATGGTCGTGGTAAGTTGAAACTGTGTGGCTGCAATAATGCTCCTGCCCATTCTTGCAGAAATCACATTCATGGCATGAGTTGATTATACAGCCCACACCGGCATAATCTCCGACTTTGAATTTTGTGACATTCTTGCCCACTTTGACAACCTTTCCTGCAATCTCGTGTCCCGGAACCATTGGATATTCTTCCTTGCGCCAGTCGCTGTGAACATTATGCAGGTCGCTGTGACAAATACCTGAATAAAGTATTTCAATCTGTATCTCATCATCACCGACAGCATGACGGTTGAACTCGTAAGGCTTGAATACGCCCGTTTCATCGAAAGCAGCAAAGCCTTTTGTCGGGATTGAATCCTGTGCTTGCAACCCTGTGGCAGAAAACAATACCATTGCGATACCTGCCAATATTGTAAATCCTTTCATGATTGATTACTCTGATATATTATGGAATCTGTAACGTAACCAGACAATGCCATGAGGCATTTGCTCCACTGAGAGAAGCTCCAGAGCCTGACCCTCCGCCGGACGTTCTTCCGAGTGTCCGAGGTATTCAAAGATTGACGGTGCGGTGGTCAGCCCGTCTATTCCGGGATAGATCACAAGGCTCAATTCATTGATAAGGCCTTGTGCAAGCATAGCTCCGTCAATTATGCCTCCACCTTGCAGTGATATGGTCTTGACATTGAAATAGTGCTTTACAAGTGTGAAAACCTTGCGAAGGTTGTGCACGTCATCCACCACAAGGTAAGAAACACCCTTTTCTTCAAGGGCCGTAAGATAGTCGGTGGTAGCATTTTTACCTAAAATAGTAAGAATATTGTCGCCACGCAGACGGTCGGAGGTGAAGAATATATCAGCATCCGGGTCAATGGTGATAAACAACCTTGATGAAGTACGGTTGCCCACAAATACCTTTCCGCTTTCGCCCACCGATTCGCCTTTAGGCATAAATTTGTACGGAAAAGCCTCGCGGGCGGTAGCTTTGCCGAACATCCATGAGTCACAACCAAGGCTTTTGCCGATAGCGGCATATTCTTTGAAAAGTTCTGACGGGTTTGTACCGTCGAAGGGGGCTGTCCAACGTCCGGGCAGAAGTCTCCCGTCAACAGAACTCATTATATGGCAGATGATTTGGGGTAGCATATCAATATTCAATTTTCATGTTCAACAGATACTTTTGCTTATCTTCAAGTGACATATTGAAGAAACGCTGCTCTTTGTTGAGAGAGCGCATAGCTTCCATTTCTTCAGGAGTAAGCTCAAAATCAAAAATATTTATGTTTTCGGTAATATAACCGTGGTCAGTAGCTCCGGGAATAGCCGAAAGCCCTTCCTGAATGTGCCAACGGAGAATTATCTGTGCCGGAGTTTTGCCATGAGCTTCGGCGATTTTCATTATAGTCGGGTCTTTGAATAAGGCTCCGTTGCTCATTGCTCCACCAAGCGGAAACCAGCACTCAACCTGAATGTTGTCAGTGTCGGCACGTTTGCGCCATTCAAGGCGTTGTGCATAAGGATGACATTCAATCTGAAATACGGCCGGTTTGATTTTCGCAAACTCTATCACAGCGTTATAAAGAGAGTCAGCGGCATCAAAATTACTGATACCCAACGCACGGACTTTACCTGCTTCCACCGCTTTCTCCATGTCGCGCCATGCCCCTCTCCAATCGCCGATAGGCTGATGAACATACAACAGGTCGATATAATCAACACCGAGGCGTTCAAGCATCTCATCTATTGCTTTTAAGGTTTTGCCTTCGCCATATTCGGTAGGCCAGATTTTACTGGTCAACCAAATATCTTCGCGGGGCACGCCGCTGTCTTTCATTCCTTGTCCTACACCACGCTCAATGCGGTAAGCATGGGCTGTGTCGATGTGTCGATAGCCATTCTTCAAGGCAAATGTGATTGCATCTGCCATAAGGCTGTCGCCTGGTACATTGAATGTTCCGATACCGAAGCGTGGCATCTTCAACCCATTGTTGAGTTCCGCATAAGGAACTTGTGACTGGGCATTGGCTGTCATGGCTGCAATACAGAGGGTCAATCCAAATATTATTATTTTAATCATAATTTTATGCTTTTTGTGTTTTAATTACTTTTGATCCGCCAAAAACTTCACTCATCGGTATGCTGTCAAGTTGGAGGTCTATTGCCTCTACTTCCTCAGTTGATAGGATTATATCAGCTGCTCCGAGGTTTTCTTTCAGTCGGCAAAGGTGGCGTGTGCCGGGGATAGCCACGATATATGGCTTCTTACACAGCATCCATGCAAGGGAAATCTGAGAGGGTGTGGCGTGCTTTTCATCGGCAAGCCGACGTATAAGTTCAAACAGCATCTCGTTTTCCTCAAAACTCTCCCGACTGAACTGAGGCATTGCTGCACGATAATCATTCTTGGGATTGAATTTTGAGTCAGCGGTATAGAAGTCCGACAACAGACCATTGGCAAGCGGAGAGAACGCGATAAAGCCTACATTCAATTCCTCAAGCGTCGGGAAAATATCCTCGTGCCTCCTTGCCATCATCGAATAGCGGTTCTGTATAGCCGTTACGGGACATATCGCATGAGCGCGACGGAGATATTCTTCAGTAGTTTCCGATATACCCCAATGGAGTATCTTGCCTTCCTGTATCAGTTGCGACATAGTATCTGCCACAATTTCCGGCTCAACTTCAGGGTCTATGCGGTGTTGCAGATACAGGTCGATATGGTCGGTTTGCAGGCGACGTAGTGAGCCATCAACGGCTTTCCTGATGCTATCGGGAGTTGAATCCGGTATCAGAGGATAAGGCCCCGGCTCGTGCGATTTGTCGAATGTAAGACCGAATTTTGTTGTGATTACAACCTTATCACGGTAAGGCTTCAATGCTTCTCCAAGCAATTCCTCGTTATCGTGAGGATTTGTATCCGTGCCGTAAATTTCAGCGGTATCAAACAATGTATAACCCATCTCCACAGCATCTGCAAGGAGCGTTTTCATTGACTTTTTATCAGCGGGTGCGCCGTATGCGTGGCTCATGCCCATACATCCGAGGCCG
>CAJUOB010000025.1 GCA_910587915.1 uncultured Muribaculaceae bacterium
TTTTGGATGTTGTTTTCGGCGCGTTGGCCGTTTACCGTGATGCGCATAAAGACAGGCGACTCGCCATTTTTCAGGACGTTGCGCCGAAGAAAGAATGCCACACGGAATGAGTCTTTACTTCTCATAGTTTTTACCTTGTGTTGGTGTTTGATGACTTGGTGTAAGTAAATCCCGAGAGGTATATCTTGTAACGTGCTGAATCATAATCTATAAACGCCGTATAGGTGTAAATTGTTCGCTCTATTCGGTGTAACACTGGATTTACACCTGCGACTCATTTTCGCCACTCGACTTTTTCTCGAAAAATTCACCCTCCATGTCAATCTTCTTGTTAATGTTCACTCGAAATGAGCGACATTCACCATCAAGGCAAAATGATGTAAAATGCGGAATATCAGTTTGGTATGATAACAACTGGTGGAGCAAGTCGGTGTAATATTTATCTCCACCAAATCTACACCTGCCGATTTCATCATTTTTCCGCATTCTGCGCTACCCCTAAAATGAGAAAAACACCGAATATCATTGATATTCAGTGTTTTATCTTCTCCTAAAATTTGGGTTCGTGGTGCCACCAGGAATCGAACCGGGGACACAAGGATTTTCAGTCCTTTGCTCTACCAACTGAGCTATGGCACCTCTTTTGCCCTTTTGCGCTGCAAAGTTACGGCGTTTTTTTGGTCTGTGCAAATTTTTGGAGAACTTTTTTGCAATTATTTTGCTGGATTTTTGGTATGTGTTTGTAATGCAGGCTTTTGCGGGTTTAGATTTTTTTGCCGGGTCTTTCGATTATTGCAGAGGCAAGGGTGTCGGCTACGTGAATCAGGCCGGGGAGTGGAGTGTTGCGGTGGGCCTGACGATAGAATTTTTCGTCATCACGCGATAGGTTCCATGGGCCCATGTGCCACCGGATGGCGCACATTTCGTCTTCTGAAAGATCGATTCCGGAGCGTAGCAGCATTATTACTGATTTCTCACCGTGGCCGATGGGGAAATTTTCATCGTGTATCTCGTATGTTTCGACTTCTTCAAAAATGCCGATTTCGTTGCGTTTTTTGCGTTTTATGCGTTTATAGAAGTCGGTTTTGCATACGTCGTGCAGGAGTGCGGCCAGTGCGATTGATTCAGGCTGGAGCTGGTCTTCTATGTCGGGTCGGAGCTCTATCATGGATTGACGTGTGGCCATGGCTGCGTCGTATACGTTAAGTGAGTGTTCGAGCAAGCCGCCGGGGTATGCGCCGTGTCCCTGTGCTGAGGCCGGAGCTTCGAAGAAGCCGTCTTCTTCGAGATCCTGGAGCAGGTAGTCGATGTTTTCGCGTTGGGTGTCGAGTAGGATTTTTGAGAATCGTTCTTTGTTTTGTTGGGTATTATCCATTGTTGAGATTATTTTACAGTACAGGGCTGAGGAGTCTGAGAATGGATTCTGCTGTTTTGTCGGAGAGGGGACGACGGCGCCATTTTGCGGGTTGTATTCGATGGCTTTCGGCGAGGTCTGCTTTGAATATTTCAAGCATTCTGGCTGTCATTTCGGTGCTGTAGAAGAAGAGATTTGATTCGAAGTTATAGTCGAAGCTTCGGAAATCGAAGTTTGTAGATCCTATGGTGGTTATTTCATCGTCTACAATCATTAGTTTGGAGTGCAGCATGCCTTTGTCGTACATGTATATTTTTATTCCTGATTTGAGGCATTCCGATATGTACGATGCCGATGCTTTAGTGAGCATCCAGGAGTCGCCTTTGCGCGGGATAATGATTCTTACGTCGACATGCGCGAGTGCTGCTGTCTGTAATGCCTTCAGGATTGCTTCGTCGGGAAGGAAGTATGGTGTCTGGATAAATACTCTCCGGCGGGCATTGACTATGGCTTTGTGGAATGCAAGTGCTATGTTGGACCATTGTGACATTGGTCCGGAGTTGAGCAACTGCATGCCTACGTTTTTTATTGCGGTTGTATTTGCTGTGGGGGCGGGAAGGACGGGAATTTCGTCGAGGTCGATCAGGCCACGACCCATGAAATTCCAGTCGACGGCGAATGAATACTGGAGGGCCTGTACTATCGGGCCTGTGACACGTGTGTGGGTGTCGCGCCAGGATTCGAATTTACCTCCGTCGATATATCTGTCGGCGATATTCATGCCACCGATATAAGCCACATTTCCATCGATGACGCATATTTTGCGGTGGTTGCGCCAGTTCACTCGGGTGCCAAGCAGTGGGAAGGAGACTTCGAAGAACGGGTAGGCATCGACGCCTTGTGCGCGTAGTTTTTTGAAGAAACGAGCTTTCACGCTGAATGAGCCTACGTGGTCGTATATGAGTCGCACTTTGACTCCTTCTTTCACTTTTTTTATTAATGCGTCGGCGATCTTGCGTCCGATTATGTCGTCGTTGAAGATGTAGTATTCGAGATTGATGGAATGCTTGGCATTTGTGATGTCCTGTATCAGCGAGTCGAATTTGGCTTTGCCGTTGGTAAAGATCTCGACGGTGTTGGCGGCATATAGCTGAGCTCCCGACAGAGATCTGCCGAGATTCACCTGTGCGGTGGCTTCGGGTGATAGTCCGATGTCGCGTGGGTGAATGTGGGTGTGTTTTTCGCCTTTGCGCAGCTTGCGGCGGTTTCGCCGCGATATCATGCGTTTATTTTTTATATTCCGCCCGAAGAATATATACAGGATAAGGCCAACTACAGGCAGTAACAGTAAAACCGTTACCCAGGCCAAGGATTTGACCGGATTACGGTTTTCAGAAAGTATTACAGCGATGATGACCAGTGTTGAGCCCAGAGCGACTGCGGCGAAGCTTTTTGCAAGCCAGCCTGAGTCGAAAAATGCTTGAAGGGCTTCGGTCATGTTTTTTCTGTGAGTAGGGGAGGGGAGAGGCGCATTTTGTATGTGTATGGGTTTAGTTCTCGAAGGTCATTTCGTCGAAACCCTCTGCGTCAAACTCATCCGCATTATATTCCTGATCGCCGTAGAAGTCTTCGTCGAGATCGGCGGCTGATACGGAAGCCTGCTTGGCGTCTATCTTTGCATCGAACTCGTCGAGGTCCATTATTTCCTGTGGTGCTTGTCCGAGCGAAAGTGAGCAGAAGGGGTCTTTCAGTGAGCGGCCGGTTACCATCTCGGTCATTTCAATGAAGAAAGCACGGTCGGTCATATAGTCGAAAACGTAGAGGAGTTTTTGGCCTTCGTCGTCGATGAAGTCGCTCAGCACGCTTTCATCCATGAGCCATACGTCCTGATCATCGTCGCTTCCCATGTCTTCGAATGTTATTTCCTTTTCTTTCTCCCAATTTCTGTCGCAGAGAAAGAATGAGCTCATCTGGCCTTTGTCGTAGCCTACCGACTCGCATATAGCGTTTTTGAGGTCGAGGAAAGTGGATGTTCCGTCGATTTTGATTTCTCGTTTGAAGTTGTCGACTTCGTCGGATACAATGCGGAATGTAAATATCATATCTGTGTGGTGTTTTCGGTTGTTGTTAAGGTTGGGGGTAACCTTGGTTTTGATATTGCGAAGTTAATAACAATTGAATGAATTTTGCAATAGTTGCGTGCATTTTTTATGGTGTGGACTTACGAAAAAAGTCGCGACATGGCCCGTGGCGCATGTCGCGTATGCATGGTTGCTCTCAGAGAGCATCTGTAAGTCCCTTGTTATTGTCAGTTGGCGTTGATTGCAGCCTCGATTGCGTCGATGTCGGCTGCGAGTTTTTTCTCTGTGGCAATCCGGTCTTCGATTGTGTTGCAGGCGTAGATTACGGTGGCATGTGTCCTGTCAATTTTATGCCCGATTGTCGTCAATGGCATTTTGCCGATTTTCTTGGCCAGATACATCACTATCTGACGGGCGTCGGATACCTCGCGTTTGCGGCTTTTGGTGAAAAGCAAGTCGGGGCATATATTGTAGTGCGAGGCAACGGCTTCGGTGATCATCTCGAAATTTATCTGCCGACGCTTGATCTTGATGGCGTTCGACATTACACGGCGTGCCAGATCGAGAGATATCTCGCGGTTGAGGACTGTGGCATGAGCCATCAGCGACACAACGATGCCTTCGAGTTCTCGTACGCTCTGTGTGACGTTAGAAGCTATATATTCGGTCACTTCGCCGGGAATGGCAAGGCCATCCTGCTCTGCTTTCAACTTGAGCACATCGCGGCGCAATGTGATGTCCGGACGCTCGAGTTCTACCTGCATTCCCCACTTGAATCGGCTCAATAGGCGGGCTTCAAAACCTTCCATCTCGGCAGGTGCACAGTCGCTCGACATTATTATTTGGCGGTCGTGCTGGTGCAGGTGGTTGAAAATATGGAAGAAGGTGTTCTGAGTGCCGGGCATGTTCTGCAGATCCTGTATGTCGTCGATGATGAGGCAGTCGATGCTCTGGTAGAAATGGAAGAAGCTGTTGATGTTCTTGGCGGCGGCGGCGGTATACTGGCTTTGGAACAGACGGGCTGTGACATACAATACTCTTGCATGTGGATTGCGTTCCTTTATACGTATGCCAATGGCCTGTATCAGGTGTGTTTTTCCTACACCGGAAGGGCCGAATACAAAGAGAGGGTTAAATGTTTTGAGCGACGGATTGTCGCCAATAGCCATACCAATGGAGCGTGCTATCTTATTGCTGTCGCTTGAGCAGTAGTTCTCGAAAGTGTAGCGCGGGTTGAGCTGCGGATCAAAGTCCTGTGTGTCGGGCTGCTTGAACGGGTTGGCCGGTTGAGCCTTTACCTGAGCGAGGATTGTCGGGGATGAGCCGGCGCTTTTTTGGTCGATTAACGAACTATTGTCGCTCTGGATTACACGGAAGCGGTAATACAATTGCACTCCGTCGCCATACACTTTGCGTATACCTGCGCGGAGCACTCCTTGATGGCGCTCTTCAAGTTGGTCAGCAAAGAACGATGACTGCACCGTGAGCACGAGACGACCGTCGGCATAACTTTCAGAGGTTATGTCGCGGAACCAGGTGTCGTATTGTTCGGTCGTTATGTTGTCTTTGATAAAGCGACAACACTTGGCCCAAAGTTCTTGGTGAGTCAGTTCCATTTAAGAAATTCGGTGATTTTGCGGATACAAAATTCCGATAAAAAATTGTAAAAAACAAATGGCGGAAATATTTGCAAAAATCATTCCGGGCGTAATGCGTTTTATTTCAGTATTTTATGTCGCTAGCACGATTGTGGCTGCCGTAGTTCCTTGAAAAGGATGTGTAAAATGTTATAATATAGTATATTACTTTCATTGCAATAGCGGAGCAACCTATCTATAGGATGCTCCGCCGCTTTGATTTTAATCGCGCTTTAGATGCGCGAAATTGTTCTTATTTAGAATGATTCTAAATAAGGTTTAGAATACTTTTATATTGATATATCGCTTGGGGTTCTGCTTTATGTCTACGAAGAGCGAGTCGAGCGACACAATGGTAGCGTTGATATTATCGTAGAGTGCCGGATCGCTGGTGAGTTTGCCGATAGAGGAGTTCGGATCATTGAGTTTCTCAGACAGTGCTTTGAGGTTGGCCATTGTCGCCTGTATGTCGAGAGCGATGGAGTCGACGGGGACATCCCGAAGTCGGCCGCTTACGGCTGCCAGGTCGCCGGTTATTGTATCCACATTCTGGGTGATGCTGCGGATATCACCTGTTATAGGCTTCAGGTTTGCAGTTACGGCACTGAGCGACTTCATGGTTGCATTCAGTTCCATGGTTATGTCGTCGAGCCGTGTCACACTTTGGTGAAGTGCCGGGTTGGCGGTAAGTGCGTTGAGATTTGTTAGCAAAGAGTCGATTTTGGGCATTATCGAACCCATTGCCGGCATAAGATTTTCCGACAGGCCTGCCATCATGCTTGGCTTTACAGCTCCCGGCACAGTGTCGCCCACATTATAGAATGTAGGGCTATTGGCCAGTTCGAGTGTTATGGATGCTGTGCCGAGCAGGTCGGCCGACAGTGTGGCTTTTGTTCCGGTGGGAAGTTTGAGCGACTTGTCGAGACTCATTTCCACAATCACGTTGCCGGGATGATTATAGTCGTACTGGATGCTGCGCACTATGCCTACTTTGAAGCCATTCAGATTCACGGGTGCAGACTGCGCGAGGCCTTCTACATTATTATATACGGAGTAGTAATAGTTGGCCGCCTTGAAAAGATTCACACCTTTGAGGAAGTTTATTCCGAAAAATAGAATGAGCATGGCCACTATTACCAGCAGCCCTATGATTACTTCTTTGCGTAATATTGATTTCATTTCCGATGGAATTATTTATTTCTGAATTTTGTCCGGTAAGCCATTATGGCATCGAAAATCGCCTTGGCGCATTTGGCGCGTCCTTTATCAGAGGCCAGGAAGCGCTCGGCGGCCGGATTGCATATGAAATCGAGCTCTACGAGCACCGACGGCATTTTTGTGGCCCATAGTACAAGGAAGCCCGCCTGAAGGACACCTTTGTCGGCACGTCCGGCTTGGTCGACAAGGCGGCTCTGTATCATCGAGGCTGCTTCCACGCTTTGTGCCATATGCCGGTTCTGGTCGAGTTCGAATATGATGTAGGATTCGCTCATGGCCGGGTCGAAGCCTTGGTATGTCTCGGTATAGTCTTCTTCGAGTTCTATTACACCATTCTCCCGCATGGCGACGGCAAGATTGGCGTCGCTTTTATGAAGTCCGACAGTGTACACCGATGCTCCGTGCACCTTCTCGCGACCGCGGCTTTTTGCTGCCACAGAGTTCACATGAACGCTCACGAAAAGATCGGCGTCGGCATTGTTGGCAATGGAAGCGCGTTCGTCGAGCGGAATAAATGTATCATCTTTGCGTGTTAGCAGCGATGCTATTGAGTCCTGTGATTCATCCTTTATCAAGGCTTCGATTTTCTTCACTACATCGAGTACGATGGTTTTCTCGTTGGTAATCTTGCCTCGGCACCCATAGTCCTTGCCGCCGTGTCCGGCATCAAGAACCACGGTGAATGGCTTTTGGCGTATATCTGCATCGTTCGCGCCTATTGCTGTCAGTGCAGCGCAAAGCCCGAATACCGCGATCATACATGCTCTATGTAGTGCCAAAATGCTCATTTGAGTGCAAAAGTACTACTTTTTTCTGCCATATCACTTGCCTAAAAGTCGAAAAAACATGTTTATTATTCAATTTTCATGTAACTTTGTCTCGCTATAGATGTTCTTGAGGTATGATGAGTAGAATAGCGTTAATTTCAAGCCTTGCGATTGCCTGTGCTTCGTGTGTCAATGGTCGGAATTCGGAGCCGGTGGCTGATGTTGTGCCACTATACGATATAATCGGGTCTTTTTCAGCACTTGATGATGCTGCAAAGTCGTGTGCGTTGTCTGATGACAGTGCCGAATTTGCCGCCTTTATGAGTGTGGTGAGCGGTGAGCCACTTGATGTATCGCTTGTCGAGTCGTGGGCTTCGTCGAAGGCCGTGGAAGTTTTCACGCCGGTTGTCGACTCTGTGTTCGATGGAGCATCAGTTGCCGGAGACCTTGGTCATATACTTGCTGCGGCAAAAGACCATGGATTGGAGTTGCCTCGCCGCAGGTATGCAGAGGTTGTCTATGGTCGTCCGGAGTCTATACTGTTTGTGGATTCTGTCATGCTGATTGCACTCAACCATTATTTAGGCTCAGATTTTGCCGGTTATACTCACCTTCCTCTCTACATGCGCATGGTTAAAACTCCGTCGATGTTGCCCTACGACATGGCAGAGGCAATCGTCGGTACATCCTATCCTTATCAACCTGCTGCCGGAAGTACCGTTCTTAGCAGGTTGCTCTATGAAGGTGCGCTTGCTTATGCAAAGGAAAAACTCGTGCGAGGGGCCGATCCGGCGCTTTGCCTCGGATATGCTCCTGAGCAGTATAAATGGCTCGACCATAATGAAAAAGACATATGGGCAACTATGGTTGCCAAAGGCATACTTTTCGATACGGCCGAAAGTGCCGCTTCGCGCATGGTCGATCCTGCTCCGACTACGCCCGACATCGCTCCGGAAGCGCCCGGCCGACTTGGTCGCTTTGTCGGTTACCGGATGGTCAAATCGTATATCGACCACAATCCCGGTCAAGCAGATCTACCCTATCTCCTAAGTCCTGAATTTTATAATAATCCGGCTATACTGCAACGTGTGTCCTACAACCCATAGGCTGCTCTGATTGTTATATCTATGAGACCGGTAGAGTTTTAAAACTCTATCCGGCATCTACCTTTTGGCGCTCTCCGGCAGACGCCTTAAATAAAACGATATGACAATGAAACAGACAATATTGCTCGCAGCCATCTGCATAGCCCTTCTTATATGTGCCGTAGGATACAGCGATTCTGCCTACCATACGGCCCTCGGACGCAAAGCTCCTGATTTTTATGCCACCAACCAGAACTCATCGGTATCGGCTGCCTCTCTTAAAGGCAACTATACTGTCCTCAACTTCTGGTCGTCGACCGATGCACCATCGCGCGAAGCTGCGAATGTCTATACCGCATGGAAACGTCAGCACCCCGAGAATGACCTTAGGCTTGTGTCGGTAAATTTCGATAAAAATGCCGATCTTTTTCGCGAAATTGTAAGAATGGATAGTCTTGTACCTTCCCAGCAATATCATGTTGCCGGTGATACAGCCAAGGCTATCATCGATAACTATGGTCTGCGCGAGGGCTTTGGTTCTCTCCTGATCGACCCCTCCGGAAAGATAATAGCCCACAATCCAAGCCCCGAATCTCTCTCTGCTATCCGTTGAGGGCATCGGGTGCTTATATCAGAAAAGATGGGTTGGGGTAGGTATAAAAAAGAAATTGATTGTCTCCCGACAACCAATCCAGTTAACCTTAAATCTATACCATGAAAAACACATTGCAAAGGTAGTGCCTTTTACTATTATGTGCAAGCATATAGCGACAAAATGTGTGCTTATTAACACTAATTAACGCTAATAATTCATTTTGCTTGCGTCTTGCTTGCTTTTTGGTGGTGGGTGGTGGTTGCTGCTTACTTTTTGCTAAAGCGTCGGTATAGGATGGTCTCGGCCATTCCTCTTGTAGCGAGATAGGCGCAGAACGATAGCCACAACGCGTCGTTTGCCATCGTGCCGTATAGCATGAAATACATACCAAAGAATATAATCATGGCAGCAGCCATGGCTATCAGCATGGCTCGAGTGCGAGTGAGTCCGATTAAAATACCATCCCATATGAATGCCGCGAAGCCGCATAGCGGGACCGCTACAGCCCATGGCATGTATCTGCGGGCGACCATAAGCACGTCGCGGTCTTCAGCGAGCAGTCCAAGGAACTGTTCGCCGGCAACGATATAGAGTACAGCGAAACATAGTGCACAGATCACTCCCGTTTTCATGAGAGATTTTATGAGTGTTTTCAGCGCAGAGCTGTCTCCGCGGCCGTAATATTTTCCGGCTAACGCCTCGCCGGCAAATGCAAATCCATCCATGAAGAATGAAAAAAGCATGAATAGTTGCAGAAGCAGGGCATTTGCTGCCAGAATGTCGACACCTTTGACAGCTCCGGCATGGGTGAACCAAAGTGTTACGGCTACCAGACAGGCTGTGCGCAGAAATATATCGGAATTGATTTTGAAAAAAGATACAAGACCGCTACGCATCAGTATATCGCGCCACGGCATGCGCTCCGGTGAGTATTTACGTAATATAATCAGCATTGCCATGATGGCTCCAAACCATTGGGCAACAGTTGTGCCTGTGGCCACGCCTTCAATTTTCAGACCAAATCCGAATACAAGCGAAGCGCTGACGGCGATATTCACCACATTTGTGGCAATAGCCACCCACATGGGTGCGCGCGAGTTCTGCATGCCGATAAACCATCCAGTAAAGGCATAGGTGGCCATGACGGCCGGTGCGCCATATATGCATATGGAAAAGTAGTGCGAGGCAAGAGCCTGAGTGGAATCATCGGCATCCATAAACTCGAGCACAAAGTGTCCACACGGCGCCCCCAGCGCGATGATGGCTATGCCAAGGGCGAGTCCAACAGCGAGCGATCGCCACAGTATGAGGTTTGTGCGCCGACGGTCGGCTGCGCCATAAGCTTGTGCGGTAAGCCCCGATGTGCCCATCCGGAGAAAATTGAAGAGCCAGTAGAGGATATTGAACACAGTCCCACCCAATGCGATGGCCCCTATATAGACAGCATCGCCGATGTGGCCGGTTATGGCCACGTCGACGAGACTGAGTATAGGTGTGGTTATATTAGATACTATCGCCGGAAGAGCGATGGACCGTATTTCGGCGAAGTGTTTCATGCCTTACGGCCGGCGCGTGTCGATGCTATGTAGAGGTATGCGATGATCGCTGCATAGGCCACCAGACCGAGAAGCTGAGGAATGAACTCATTGCCATTCTCAGGCACTTCCTTGCCGCACATTATGGTGATGGCGGCAAATACGCCGAAGAGAGCACCACCGGCGATAAGGCCCGATGAAATAAGGGTTCCGCGGTCGGTGCGGGCTTTGTTCACAGCCTCATCTTTAGAGCTGTGGCTTACGAACCAGTTGATAAGACCGCCCACAAGCATGGGGGTGTTGAGCTGCAGTGGCAGGAACATACCGAGGCAGAATGCCAGCGCCGGAACGCCAAGCCAGTTAAGTATCAGGGCAAGGATTGCTCCTACGATGTAGAGGGTCCAAGGGGTATCGCCACCCATCATCATGGGTTCGATTACTTTAGCCATGGCGTTGGCCTGAGGTGCTGCCATGGCACCTTCGCCTGTGAAGCCGTAGACGTTATTGAGCATCAGCATCACGCCGCCTACTGTAGCTGCCGAGACGAGTGTGCCGAGGAACTTCCAACTTTCCTGTTTTTTAGGAGTGGAGCCGAGCCAATAGCCAATCTTGAGGTCGGTGACGAATCCACCGGCCATGGAGAGTGCCGTACATACCACGCCACCGAGTACCATTGCAGCCACGATGCCGGATGTGCCGTTGAGACCTATAGCCACGAAGACTCCTGAGGCGATGATGAGCGTCATGAGAGTCATACCACTCACGGGGTTGCTGCCCACGATTGCGATGGCATTGGCTGCGACGGTGGTGAAGAGGAACGCGATTACAGTTACAACCAGCCATGCTACGAGTGCCTGCCAGAAAGTGTGGATGACACCCATCCAGAAGAACAACAGCACACCGATAAGAGCAATGCCGGTGAAGTAGGCGATATGCTTCATCGATATGTCGAGCTGCCAGCGATTGCTCTTGCCGGCTGTGGATGCACCCTTGAGCTCGCGCGCTGCAAGGCCGACTGCATCGCCTATGATACCGCGCGATTTCACAATGCCGATGATGCCGGCCATGGCTATACCACCGATGCCAATCATACGAGCGTATTCACTGAATATCGCGCTCGGTGCCATAGCTGCGATTTCGGGCGAGCCATAGGCTCCCATCAGCGGAATCACGAACCACCATACAAATATGGAGCCGGCGAAGATAACAAATGCATATTTGAGGCCTACTATATAGCCCAGACCGAGTACGGCGGCTCCTGTGTTGCACGACAGCACGAACTTGGTTTTTGCAGCGAGTGCCTGACCCCAGCTATAGGCTGTGGTAGTAACGCTTTCTGCCCACCAGCCGAAGGTTGCCACGATATAGTCGTAGAGACCACCGATGAGCGATGCAATGACAAGAAGCTTGGCCTGACCATCGGAAGATCCTTGTTTGGATGCTTCGCCGCTGACCAGCACCTGAGTGGTAGCCGTTGCTTCGGGGAAAGGATACTTTCCGTGCATGTCCTTCACGAAATATTTACGGAAAGGAATGAAGAATAGGATGCCGAGTACGCCGCCGAACAGCGAACTAAGGAATACTTCAAGGAAATTTACAGTTATTTCGGGATGTGTGGCCTGAAGAATGTAGAGTGCCGGTAGAGTGAAGATGGTTCCGGCAACGATTACGCCGGAGCATGCGCCGATCGACTGGATGATGACATTCTGTCCAAGAGGATTCTTTTTTTTGAGATATCCCGACAGGCCCACGGCTATAATAGCGATGGGGATGGCCGCCTCAAATACCTGTCCAACCTTGAGGCCGAGATAGGCTGCCGCGGCACTGAATACCACAGCGAGGATAAGGCCGGTGATAACTGAGTAGGGGGTAACCTCCGCATAGTCGCGTGCAGGATGCATCAGAGGGCGGTACTCCTCGTCGGCTGCGAGTTCTCTGAACGCATTTTCCGGAAGATCGACCGGATCTACTTCGGCCGCCGGAATGTCGTAGTCTTTTTGTTTACTTTTCATAGAAATGACTGGTTAGGGAATAGACAGGCGCTGTCCGGCCTGGATATTATTATTCTTAAGGTTGTTGGCTTTTTTTATCTTGTCGACGGTCGTGCCATATTTCTTGGCGATTTTCGACAGGTTCTCGCCTTTTCTCACCGTGTGAGTCTTGGGTTTGGCGGCAGCCTTTGGTGTCGCCTTGGCTTTGGCCTTTTCAACCTTTTTGGGTGTTTCCTTGACTATCGGCTCCTCTTTGGGTTCTTCTTTTGGAGCTTCGAAGGCTGCTCCTACGGTTTTGGCCGCACCTATACTGTCGGGGGCTGCGGACTGGAGTGAGTCGTTGGGAGCGGAGGCCTGTACGGTTAAGGTGTCGGTTGTGGCTACAGTCTGCTCGACTTTAGGCTCTTCGGTTTTGGGCTTGTATACTCTGCGTGTGCTTACGATCTTTAGCTTTTTGCCGGCTTTCACACTCTTACCCACCTTGTTGTATTTGCGTATGGTGGCAACGGACACTCCATATTTGTTCGCAATTTTCGAGAGGTTCTCGCCGCGGCGTACAGTATGCCATTTCACCACTTCTTCATCGTAGTATTCACCCTTGGCATCGCGTCCTACGGAAGCACCGGAGGCCGGCTCCACAATCCCACGGCGTGAATATTTTGTTGCATCGTGGTTCACGATGGAATCCTCGTTGACAATATAGGCATATGCCTGAAGAGACGGAAGGACAAGAGAGTAGGGGCGGATGTCGCCTGGGATGAGATCGGTGCGGAATTGGGGATTTAGTGCACGCAATTCGGCCAACGGAATGTCCATCACCTGAGATATCTGATCGAAATGCACCCTACGGGTCACATGGACGGTGTCGGTTACAAGCGGACGACGAGCAAGGGCCGGAGATATGTTGTGGTCCTTGTGGTAGTTCATTATATAGTTGGCGGCAATGAACGTTGGAACATATCCACGGGTCTCGGCAGGCAGGAAAGGATATATCTCCCAGAAATCATGCTTGCCGTCGCCGGCGCGACGAAGTGCTTTGTTCACATTGCCGGGGCCGCAGTTGTAAGCGGCGATTGCGAGCGACCAATCGTTGTATGTCTGATAGAGCTGTTTCAGGTAGCGGGCGGCAGCATCGGATGCGAGGTATGGGTCGCGTCGTTGGTCCACGAGCGAATTGATCTCCAATCCAAGTCCGGTTGCAGTCGGAGACATGAACTGCCACAGGCCTGCAGCGCCTGCTTTCGACACAGCTGTTGGAATAAGGGCCGATTCAATCACCGGCAGGTATTTGAGTTCCAAAGGCATGCTATGTCGCTCGAGGGCAGCCTCGAATATCGGCATGTAGTACATGCTGAGGCCCAGCATATTCTCTACCAGCTGCGGTCGGTTGGCATAGTAGCGTATGGCGCCTTTCACCAATGAGTTGAAAGGCATCTCTATCACTGTGGGCAGCTTTCCGAGACGTTCTATTATCAGTGCATCATCGAGCGAGCCGGTGTTTTTTCGGTCTGCTTCATAGTCGAGGACGGCGTAATTTTTGAGATACCATTCCTCGAGCATCTTTTTTGTGTCTGTCTCGCAGCTTGCCGGCATTACGAGTGTCGGTTCCATCGTGGCGTCGCTCACCGACAGCACCGACTGTGCTTGTACGGTGGCGCTACCCGCAAGGACAGCACCGGCTGCAAGAAGTATTTTGAGAGAATTATTCATCGTAGATATGATAATGATAGGTAGAAATCAGAATGTGAAGGCCCAGGCGAGTCCGAACGCCGGTTTTTCGCCTCGGGCTTCCTGGAATATCACCGGGGTAACATCCATGCTAAGTTCGGGGGTGATATCGAAGTGCGAGAGTGATGCGTCGACATATGCATCGACCATTGCAAGGAGATACACTCCCACCATCGAGATTATACAGAGATCGCGGTTTCGGCGATAGTAGTTTTTCCTTGATTGCAGTACGTTGGTGAGCCATGTGCGGTCGAGATCGCCCTCGACAGTAGTCGGGGGGAAGAAATCCATGTATGAATTGGTCGACGGGTCGTTGTCCATTATGTCGCGATAGGCGCGGGTGTAGTCATCGAGCATGTTGTTGTTCCACGACGTCGCATAGACCAGGCCCATGTATCCGCCCACAATGATTGGTAATTTCCAGTACCGTCGGTTGTAGATCTGGCCCAAGCCCGGGAAAAGCGCCGACAGCCATACCGCACGGGTCGGGTCGGGATTGAACACCACACTGCGTTCTTCCCAGCGGTCGTAGGGCGATTCCATTTCTTCTACCACTTCCGGGGCTGCGGCTATACTGTCGGTTTTCTCTATTCCGGCCTCGCCAAGCACAACTTCCACAGCATCCGGAGCATCGGCAATGGTGTCGGTTACGGTATGAGTGGTCTTAACCGGCAGATGGCGGCCGGGGTCCTGGGCACATGCGGCTATGCCCGCAATGGCAATGGCCACTGCGAAAAACATAGTTCGCATAGCGGATATAAGCTTGCTATTCATCGTGCTGCTTGAGCGAATCGAAAAGTGTGATGAGTCTTTCCAGTTCGTTTTCATCCTGAAAAGAGAATGTGATCCGTCCGCGGCCTTTTTTATCGCAGGTAAACTGCACCGGTGTGCGGAATACCGACGAGAGGTGCTTCTTGAGAACATCGTAGTCGTCGGACTGTGCGGAGCGTTTTGCCTTTTCTTCGGTCTCGCCGGCTTCGGCCGCTTTTTGGTAGGCCTTGGCAAGTTCTTCAACATTGCGCACCGACAGGTGGCGCTTCAGGATTTCGTTATAGAGTTTTAGCTGCAGCGCCGGATCGGAAATTGTCAGCAGAGCTCTGGCATGGCCCATGTCTACACGTTTGTCGCGTAGTCCAAGCTGTACTTCGGCAGGGAGTTTCAGCAGGCGCAGGAAGTTGGCTACGGTGGCGCGTTTTTTGCCTATGCGTTCGCTGAGTTTTTCCTGTGTGAGATTGCACTGGTCTATCAGTTTTTTGAATGTCAAGGCTATCTCTATTGCGTTCAGGTCCTCACGCTGTATATTCTCGATCAGGGCCATTTCCGTGAGTTCCGCTTCGTTAGCGGTGCGGATATACGCCGGCACAGATGTCAGGCCGGCCATAAGGGCTGCCCGGTAGCGGCGCTCACCGGCAATAATCTGATAGGTATCGGGACCTGTCTTGCGCAGCGACAGCGGCTGGATTATGCCAAGTTGCGCTATCGAAGCGGCAAGTTCCTCGAGGGCTTCCTCGTCGAAAAAAGTACGGGGTTGGTCGGGATTGGGCGATATGGCGTCGAGGGCTACTTCGTTAATGGCCGAAGAGCCGCGCGCAGGTGCGTCGTCCATGGATATAAGGGAGTCGAGTCCTCTGCCAAGTGCGTTTCTTTTTATCGACATAGTTATTTTATGCTATGAGTTTGCTTTTTGCGGGAGTTTTTTGCTATCAGTTCTTTTGCAAGAAGTATATGGCTGGTGGCTCCACGGCTTTCCGAGTCGTAGAGGAGTGCCGGCAGACCATGGCTGGGAGCTTCGCTAAGACGGATATTGCGCGGAATGACAGTATTGAACACCATCTCGGCGAAATGCCCTTTGAGTTCCTCGTAGATTTGATTGGCGAGGCGCAGTCGGGCATCGTACATTGTCAGCAGGAATCCTTCGATTTCCAGATGCGGATTCAGCCGGCTTTTGATTATGCGAATGGTGTTGAGGAGCTTACTGATGCCTTCAAGTGCGAAGTATTCTGCCTGAACCGGTATTATCACCGAGTCGGCTGCAGTGAGGGCGTTGACAGTGATGAGGCCGAGAGAAGGAGAGCAGTCTATGATTATGAAATCGTACTTGTCCTTTACGGGCGCGAGCATAGTTTCGAGAACGCGCTCGCGGTTGGGCTTATTGATGAGTTCGATTTCGGCACCGGCAAGGTCGATGCGCGAACCCACAAGAAAAAGTCCATCCATGCATGTGGCAACTTCCGACCCCTCGAGAGGGTATCCGTCGACCATGCATTCATATATCGAGGAGGCCATCGTACGGGGGTCGATTCCATATCCCGAAGTGGCATTGGCCTGGGGATCGGCATCGATAATCAATACCTTCTTACCTTCTGCGGCGAGAGAAGCCGCAAGGTTGATTGTAGTGGTGGTTTTGCCTACGCCACCTTTCTGGTTGGCAATGGCTATGATTTTTTCCATATCTATATAAACATATGTGCAAAGTAACTAAATAATCGTGAAACACGAAAACTTTGTTCCACGAAAAAAGGCACATATGTAGATAAGTAGGGCTAAATACCACATTTTTCAGTCAAATCCGTTAACTTTGTAGCGCTTTCGTTTGTTAATTAAGAAACGTTAAGCTATTTTTGAGACAAAATCGACTCTTATGGAAAATATACGACCTATCATACTTGTCACTAATGATGACAGCATCGAGGCTCCGGGCATACATGCTCTTGTGGAAGCAGTCAAGGATCTGGGCGACATATATGTCGTGGCTCCGGCTCAGCAACATTCCGGACAGTCATCCTCTATCACCGTAGATTCTCCTCTTAGAATCAAGGAACTGCCCGAAGCTCCCGATGGCGTTCGCTATTTTGTGGTGAACGGGACTCCCGTCGACTGTGTGAAGTTGGCATTGCATGCAATCGTGCCACGCAAGCCCGACTTTCTTTTTTCGGGTGTGAATCATGGCTCTAACTCCGGAAATTCAATTACCTATTCCGGCACCATGGGTGCGGTGCTCGAAGGATGCATGCAGGGTATCCCTTCGGTAGGTTTCTCTTTGCTGCATCATTCGCTGAAGGCCGATTTTACATTGTCGGCACCATTTGTGCGTTCGATAGCGCAAAAGGTTGTGGAGAAAGGTCTTCCCGCAGGTATATGCCTCAATGTGAATATTCCTGCTAAGGTTGTGCCGGAAGGTGTGCGCGTGTGTCGTGCCGCCAAGGGATATTGGACCGAGGAATACCGCCGCTATCTCGATCCGGCCGGCCGCCCGTTCTATCTCCTTACCGGCCGTTTCGTCAATATCGAGCCCGATGCTGATGATACCGACGAGTATTGGCTTGCACGCCGCCATGTGTCGGTAGTACCTGTGACTCCCGACCAGAGTTGTGTATCGGCAATAAAGCCCCTTTCCGACCGTTTTAATGCGTCGGAGGGGTGAGCCCAGAGAGATATTTCCTCTGTTACAGCATTTTGAAAATATGTTAATGATTCGTAATTTGTGTTTATGAATTTGGACTGTTCCGATTTTTTTAGCTTACTTTGCACTACCGAAAATCCGGTTGACCTAATACACAAAATACCGAAACACAAAAAGGCATACTTTTCACCAACGAAATTGCACGCCGATTACACACGGCCTGCCGCAATTGTCTATAAAACATCTTTTTACCAACAAAACGACAAAAAACGCGACACTTTCTGTGCCCGCGTTTTTTTATTTAACTCATACTGAATGAATACGATAGAAGCAATAGAATCGAGGCATTCGGTTCGGACATTCAGCCCTATGCCGGTAACCCCTCTGGATATAAGGAAAATTGCCGACTCGTTGTCGCCGGCTTTGCTTCCTATAAATGGCCGTGTCGCAGCATGTGTTCGCCGGTTTGACTCGAAAGGCTCGCTCAGCCCCGGCACATATGGCACTATCTCTGGTGCCGAATATTATATCCTTCTGGCCACCGATGGTACTGTGGAGTCGCTGATGGCCGGAGGATTCCTGGCAGAGGGAGCGGTTCTTACCGCTACTGCACTCGGACTTGGCACTTGTTGGATTGCCGGCACGCTCCGGAAATCGGATTTCGATGTTGTCGAATGGCCCGATGGTCTTACATTGACGGCTATAATAGCAGTAGGATGGCCTGCCGAAAAGAAGCGTGTGCGCGATTCGATGACACGTTGGTTTCTCCGAAGTCATAATCGGAAGCCGTTTGGCAAGATGTTCTTTTACAGTAATTTCGACACACCTTTGGAATCTGCCGGCATTATCTCAGATGCTTTGTCTATGATGCGTCTTGCCCCGTCATCGAAAAATTCTCAGCCATGGCGTGCGCTGGTCGGCGACGGCACGGTTCATTTCTATTGTCTGGAGCCGGACCTTGTGTATGTTCTCGACAGTGGAATCGGATTGCGCCATTTCAGCGATATCATGGTTGCCGAGGGTTGGCAGGGATGTTTTTATAAGGATACTTCAGCTCCGCAAAAAACAGGGCTGCGCTATCTCATATCCTACAGATTGCCTTCAAGCACCGCGCCGGCAGCCTCTATATAGGCATCGGCGCATTCTTCGAAGCCTGCGTCGCGTAGCCGTGTTTCGCGGGCTCTGATCTCGAATATTGCCTTTTCGCGGGCCATCGATTCTTTCGGATATGTCAGGGCAGCTTCCGCTTGCCGACGCCCGGCATCGCGCGATGCGTTCAGTTCTTTCTCTGTTGCATCGCCGCTGCTGCAGGCGGAGAGCATCGCTGCCGCGCACAGGCCGATAGTAAATTGTTGTAGTTTGGTTGCCATTGCGGTGACAAAATTACAAAAAATCATGTTTTTTCCGTACTTTTGTGCCATCACTATCACACTTAAATTGGGAAACTCATGAAAACCAACCTACTACTATTCTTCTTTCTTATTGCGTTCTCAGCCTCTGCACAGCAAGCTCTATCCGATGAAAATCCCTTGTCGGATGTTTCCGGAAAGCCGGGCATGACGTCTATATTCCGCACATGGGGATTTATTGGCGATTCGTTGTCGAGCGGGGAGCTGGAAAGTAGGAATGAAGATGGTTCAAAAGGCTATCACGACTTCTACGAGTATTCCTGGGGCCAATATCTTTGCCGGGCTGCAGGTGCTACAGGCGATAACTACTCGCAAGGCGGCGAAACTGCAAGCGGTTGGATCCGTAATTTCTGGGACAATCCGAGCAATAGAAACAATAATATATCGGCCAAGGACTCTCCCAAACAGGCATATATAATAGCCCTTGGAGTGAATGACTGTACCCGTGGCGACAAGCCCGGAAATGCACTTACCGACATAAATCATGATGACTTTCTGAAAAATGCCGATACTTTTGCCGGTAACTATGGTGGCATAATCCAGCGTGTGAAGTCTATCCAGCCGCAAGCAAAGTTTTTTGTGGTGACAATGCCATCCGACGGGCATAATCGCGACGAATACATAGATGTGATACGTCAGATGCCCCAGGTATTCGATAATGTGTATCTCATAGACCTCGCTAAGTATGCTCCCGACTATAGCAAAGGATCGTATGTGAGAAATAATTTCTATGTCGGAGGCCATCTAAATGCTGCCGGATATCTCTACACATCATGGCTCATGATGTGCTATATCGACTGGATTATTTGCAATAATATGGAGGACTTCAGTCAGGTCGGATTTATTGGCACAGGACTTAAGTATTAATGCTTCAGTCTGTTTATTTCGGCTCCTTTACTTGATTTCGGACTTGAAATATTTTAACATAAAAGTAAAATGAGAATATACACTGCCATAATCTCGTCGTTGTTATTGATATTTACAGCATGTACCACATCGAAAAGTGTCGTGTCGAAGAATGTCGATTTGTCGAAATATGAATATGTCTCAGTTCTAAATAATGCCACATATCATATTCCGGCCGAATTAATGGAATACGAAATACAACTGTTCGATGCCATAGAGGAGTCTAAACTGAAGTTGGTGAGTGATATGAAGATTTATGGATTATCACCCCAACAGCAGTCAAAACTACTTCTCGTAAAGTATGGCGTAAGCATTCAACCGGAAGAAACTATCGTGACAGTAAGTTTCATCGATTATGAAACCGGACGCCCCGTAGTATCGTGCCGGGGGGCTTATTCCACATTGGGTGTTGCCGGTGCCTCTACTGATATAAGAGGTGCGATCAAGCGTGTGTCAGAACAAATAGCTAATACCTTCGGCAAATCATAAATTGATATAATATTCTGATTGATAGAGAATTTTAGAGTTTTGCCAACGGTAGGTGGTCTGCTCAATCCGGATCATAGTCACCGGATTTGGCTTTCTTAACCTGTCTGGTTACGAAATCGGTGAGATATACTGTGAAGAGCGGAAAGATTATCATTCCAGCCACAGGTAGAACTACCGCCACGATTTTTCCCGATACTGTTACCGGTGATATATTGCATCCTACTGTCGACATATTCATTGCCGACCACCACAGCGCTGTCCAATAGGAATTTACCTCGGGATTTACACCGGCCTCACGCTGGTAGAAAATAAGTGAGCAGAAATATCCCACAAGTATCATTATGGCCATGTACGACATAAAGAGGCTCGTCACGGCATTCGACGACAGGTAGCTGATGACTATCGACAAAGCAAGCGCACCGCGGGCGAGTGGTATGAATCTTACGAAGTACAGCGCGTCGGCGCTCAGCTTGATATCCATCTGGTTGATTATGTTGAGATAGGGTATTGACAGAATTAGGAATACGAAGCGTCGACGCACGAATTTCCATTTGTCGGGGGCATAGCCGAGTTCTACGAAGAAATCGATGATAAACACTATGCATACCCAGAATTGGAATGTCATGTATGCATGATTCTCAAGGAAATTCACACGTTTGAAAGTGTCGATGGAAATCCAGACAATTAGGAGCACCGACAGAACAAGCACCACGAAATTCATGAATCCCAGCAGATAATTCCGGTGTTTTTTCTTAGGCAATTGTGATGAAGCTGTAGTAGCCATGAGCGATATAAATTAATTGTCGATGGTTTAGGACGCTATGAGACCACTGATGTTACATGGCCTTAGGCCCTATACCTTAAACTTCTTATATGAATATTTAACATTTGAGATGGCCGTTGGTTCATATACAACGACGCCGGCGCAAATAATGCGTCGGCGTCGTGGCGTGATAGTTGTAACGTGGTTATTTGGGCAGATGGAAGACTGTGGAAATCTCCTGCATCTGAGCATCCGACATGCCATCGGGCACAAAGCCCATGGCACGTGCATGCAGATAGATGTCGGAGGCTTTCTCGAGCACATCGATCTGGTCGAAGGCTGCCATTATATCGGTGTCTACGGCAAATACTCCGTGCTTTTCCCATGCTACGACATCGTAGTTGTCGTCGATAGATGCGATAGTGGCCTTGGCCAGATCATCCGATCCCGGGAGTTTGTAGGGCACTATGCCAAGACCACGGGGGCAGAATGCTTTGGTCTCGGGAATCATGCTCCAGAGAAGGCGTGTAAGCACGTCTTTTTCCAGGAACGCAGGGTTGTGGGTCATAGCCACCAAGCCTATGGGATGTGTGTGCAGCGATGCTTTGTAGGGCGAGCCTTTCGCTATAAGGTAGTCGTGCACGGCCAGATGCGATGGTAGTTCGGATGTTGGCATCACGGGATTATCAGCCACTATTTCGTAGTGGGCGCAGTCGTCGGTTATACGGATAATCGAACCGTTATCCATCGGCCAACGTGCGAGGTCGCGCATGCGGCGATTGGTGCCTTTGCAGAAGAACCAGCAGCCTTTGAGGTGGGGTAGCTCACGGCCTATGGCAAATGGACCGGCTATAGCGTCCTTATGTTTGAGGGCACTGTCGATTTTATCGGTGATGTTAACGGTGATATTACCGCCGTTGCGCTCTGCCCAGCCTTTCTGCCATAGGTAGCCTGCGGCTTCCGCCACTTGGGCGATGTCGGCTGCAAGAGCGGGATTGTTGTCTATTACACTCATATCAATTGTGGTAGAAATGAAGAAACTATAAGAATTACAAGGCCTGCCATCAGTACGGCGATGGTCTGTCGGGAGCAACCCTTCCATTCCTTGAGTATAATGCCCCATACATTGGAGAATGTCACATTCAGAGCCATGAGTATACAGAAGGCGAAGGTGTAGAGTGTGGGCGAGCCTTCAAGGAAGCCTTTTCCGATAGCAAGTCCGAAGAACTGGCTGTACCACAGCACTCCTGCAAGAGCACAGAAGAGAATGTTGTTCAGCCACATCGATGGCGCTACACTGTAGTCGCTCCAAGTGCGGTTGCGGGCGTTGCAGAACAGGCAGTAGGCCGCGTTTGTGGCGAAGCCACCGAGTGTTACCAGGAATGTGGCCGGGAGAGTGGCGTAGAGCGGATTCACACCAGCGAACTGCAACGGCGCTCCGGCATATAGGCCGATGTTGAAGCACGCGCTCATGAAACCGGCAAGCAATGCCACCGCTATGCCTTTGGTGAAGTTGAATTCTTTCACAGAGTCGTCGCCACCGCTGGTGCGGGCTTTCATCGACCCGGCCACGCCTATGACGGCAATACCGACCAGTGTAACCACCACACCGATAATCACCGAGGTGGTGATGTCCGATGCATGGCCCGTAAATACCGGAGCGAGGACGGTGCCAAGTGCGGCGCAGGTTCCAAGCGATATCGACTGACCAAGGGCCACCCCAAGGTAGCGCATGGAAAGACCGAATGTCAGTCCGCCCACGCCCCAAAGTGCACCGTAGCATATAGTTGCAAGCGATGCCTCGGGATTGGATGTGAACAGGGAAAGCAATGATTCGCCTTCGGGCACAGCCAACAGAGCTCCTGCAAGCGGAAATACCAGCCATGCGAATATGCCCTGTGTGAGCCAGAAACTTTCCCAGCTCCAGGTCTTTATTTTCTTGATGGGCACATAGCTGCTCGACTGGCAGAATGCGCCTGCAGCGATGATGAGAAGGCCGAGGAGTATCATTGGCGTTTCGATGTGATTTCAGCTTCGTAGCGTTCGATATCCTTGATGAAGTCGTGTCCTGCGGGAACGCCGTTGCGGAGACAGAACATATTCCATACGTCGCCGAAAGGCATTGCCTTGGCTTCTTCCATCAGGGCAAGCTTCTGGAAATTGCGGTTGGTGGTTTCGAGTTCGCTCAGGGTGGCGACCGGTTCAAGAAGGCCACGGAGAACTGATTTCTGTGTGGCACGGGCTCCAATCACATAGGCACCGATGCGGTTGATGGAGCCGTCGAAGTAGTCGAGACCGATGTGTACACGGTCGAGTGCGCCGCAGCGGGTTATTTCCATGCACAGCTCGAGAGTCGATTCGTCCATCAGTGTCACGTGGTCGCTGTCCCAACGCATTGGGCGGCTCACATGGAGCATTATTTCCGGGCAGAAGAGAAGTATCGACGATACTTTGTCGCCTACTACTTCGGTAGGATGGAAGTGGCCGGTGTCGAGGGTCACGATTTTATTGTTCTGGGCGCAGTATGCGGTATAGAAGTCGCTCGATCCTACGGTGAACGCTTCGAGTCCGATGCCGAATACTTTCGATTCGAGACAGTCCTTCATGTGGTCGTGCTTCACGGCGTAGATGGTGTCGAGACTATCTTTGAGGATGGAGCGATAGAGCATGCGGTTCACGGTCATTTCTTTCTGGCCGTCGTGCACCCAAAGGTTGAATATACAGTTGTCGTCGAGCTGTCGGCCCATTTCGTTGGCTATGGTACGGCAACGCTGTGTATGCTCGATCCAGAAGTCGCGTACACTCTTGTCGGGGTTACTCAGTGTCAGAGAGCCCGAGAGAGGATGCGAGAACGAGGTGGAGTTGAAGTCGAGTTTGAGTCCGTTTTCCTTAGCCCAGTCAATCCATCCTTGGAAATGAGCGGGTTCGACTTCGTTGCGGTCTACTTTCTTGCCGCCGAATTCGCCGTATATTTCATGAAGGTTTATGCGGTGCTGTCCGCCAAGAAGCGAGCATACCTTGATAAGGTCGGCACGTACTTCGTCGATATTACGGGCTTTGCCGGGATAATTTCCGTTAACCTGAATGCCACCGGTGAGTTCGCCTGCCGATTCGAATCCCTGCACATCGTCGGTCTGCCAGCAATGCAGTGAGATCTGCACTTTCTGGAGTGTCTCGAGGGCTTTATCGGTGTCGATGCCGAGTTCGGCGTAGCGTTCGCGTGCTATTTCGTATGATTTGATGATTTGAGCTTCGTTCATAGTAGATTGATTTATTTATAGGTTATTGTTTCACTTGATTTCAATGCAATTGAGCGCAGTTCGGTTTCGGTGATGCCGGGGCGCGTACCTTCTATCTGCACTATTATATTGCCAATGGCCGTGCTCTCCGAGGGGCCGGCAACTACAGGTATACCGGTGGTCTGAGCGAGCATTTTCATGAGGTGGGAGTTGAGAGAGCCGCCACCGATGACATGGAGTCGTTCTATCGGGGCCGGCGAAATTCCTTTCAGCAATCCAAGTATTTCTGCCACACGGGCTGCCAGACTGCGGAAAATCACACGTGTGTAGTCGGCGGTCGATGTCGGGCATTCGAGTCCGCGATCAACGCAGTATTTCTTTATCGCTTCGGTCATGGATGCGGGGTTGGCGAATGCCGGATCGTCGGGATTTATAATGGTGTCGCACGTCGAGTCGTGGCATGTAGCGGCGACAGTAGCCACATTCTCGTTGTCGAGGCCGAGTTCGTGCCGTACGCGCTCGAATATCCACATGCCGCATATGTTTTTGAGGAAACGTGTCTTTCCGTGGATGCCTCCTTCGTTGGTGAAGTTATATCGTTTGGCATCTTCGCCTGCATTGTGTGATTCTGTCTCTATTCCAAGCAGGGCCCATGTACCACAGCTGAGATAGGCGCAATTGCTGTCGGGTGAGGGTATGCCGATCACAGCCGAGGCTGTGTCGTGGCCAGCGACAGCCACAACCGGCACATTTCCGAGGCCCGTCGCTTTGCTCACGTCCGGATTTATATGTCCTATCACTGTGCCGGGTTGCACCATCGGGCCGAACTTATCGCGGGAAATACCGAGCGCGGCAAGCAAATCGGCGTCGAAATCGCCGGTCTCGAGGTTCAGCATCTGAGATGTCGATGCAACGGTGAATTCAGTCACGGCATTGCCGGTGAGCATGTAGGCCAATGCATCGGGGATGAACAGGATTTTGTCGGCACGGTCGAGTACAGGAGCACCGTTCTGGCGCAGTGTGAATAGCTGGAATAGGGTATTGAAGTCCATCAGCTGTATGCCGGTCTTACCGTAGAGACGGTCTTTGCCGAACATCGAACAGAATTTTTCGGCAGCTCCGGTGGTATGGGTGTCGCGATAGCAGTAGGGGAGTCCGGCAATGGCTCCGTCGTTGTAGAAGTAGGCTACGTCGCATCCCCATGAGTCGATGCCGATGGATGATAGCGACATGTTGCGTTCTGCTGCAATTTCGGCTGCCCGTTTCATGGAGCGGAGCACTTCTTCGTAGATGCGTGGAAGATTCCAGAACAGATGCCCGGAAAGAGGCATCATCGGATATTTGAACCGCGCGATTTCCTCGGTGGCGATGGCTTCTCCGTCGAACGAGGCCAGCACGGCACGGCCGCTGGTGGCGCCGAGGTCGATTGCGAGATGATAGCTTGTATTGCTCATTTGTCGTGGATTTATGCATCGCAATCAAGTCTGCGATGCCGTTGATTTTAAGGCACTGTAAATTTCCTCACAAATCCCGACATATGCAAATTTATATTTGCCAAATGTGTTATCGGGCAAATGAGTTTTTGCCACTTGTGTTTCCGATTGCGCCAAAACGGGAGTAGAGGGCGTGATTATCAGCTCTCTACTCCCGTTTTGAATATTTTTCGGTGGAATTATCGGTAATCCGGCTCGTAGGCCTGGCTTTGAGGATCGAATTTAGGTGTATCGGTGGTATTGTTTATCTTTACACCATACTGGGCTTTGAGTATGCTCTCGCGGTTATTGAGGTAGTACTCGTGGTCGGCGAGGGCTTTTTTTCGGTCAACGGTAGGATAGGTGTCGGCTTTATATACCGGGCCGATTTCCTCAGCGGTCTTTTCTATGCCTGTCGCTTCGAACCGGAATCCGGGTGCGCTCTCCGCCAGAAGTATGAGGCCGGGAAGACCGCAAAGTTTCCAAGGACCGTCCTGCACCGCTATCTCCGGCGAGAACCATGCAGTCCATTCGCGTCCATGGTAATTAGTCCGGGCCTTCACACATTCATAGCCCATTACCGTACGGGTGGAGTCTGCTATTATTTCCCACTCCTGTTCGCCTGTTGGTTCGGTGTATCGGCCTGATTCGTTACTCCAGCGACCATAGACGGTCATGGTGCCTTTACGGAAATCTTTCACCACATATGTATGTACTTTCTTTTGGGGTGCGTTACCGCGTGTCATGTCGATGGTCATGGAGCCGTCGGCAGCGGTGGTCATCCACGCGGCCATCTGTATCTGCGATAGCTTTTTCTTGCCTTCCGGGGTGGCTGTCATTGAATCGCAGTATTGGCTCACGGTGTTGTAGTACTTCGAGCCGTCGGTTCCACTGAGTAGCATCATGTCGGATTGAGAACTTTTCGCTCTATCGTTGATAGAAGGTGCCACCTGTAGGTACGATACTTTCACCGATGCTGTCTGAGCTGCTGCAACGACTGATATAATTGAGAGAAGAAAGAATATTTTTCTCATTTCTTTAATAAATCTGTTTCGGGATAGTGGTAGAATGGTTCAAACTTAAATTCGATTGGATTACCATCATCATCCCGATATTCTATACGTGCACCGGGATATTGGGCCTGGAATAGAGATTCGCGGTTGTCGATATTATGGTAGTCTTCTTTCATGAATTTCTCGCGTGTGGACCGGGCATATTCATCTTTGAAAAAGAGCTCGGATATCGGGGCGTCCGATTGTTGGATACCGGTGGCAGAAAATTTGAAAGGTGTACCATCGGCATAGGCTTCGAGTATGAGGCCGGGAAGCCCGCATAGTTTCCAGGGGCCGTCCTGCACCGGAATCTCGGGTGCGAACCATGCGGTCCACCGTCGTCCTCGCCAGTCGCATTCGGCTTTCACACATTCATAGCCGATGATGGTTTTGGTGGAGTCGGATATTTCCCATGGTTGTGCAAGGTCGGTTTCGGGATATACATATGCCTCGCCCTCGCCGAATACTCCGGATATATGGTCGTATACTTCGGCACTGTTGTTGGCAAGATTCTTGTAGATATAGAGGGTTATGACTTTTGCCGGACCTCGTGTCAGGTCGACCGATACCGATCCGTCCGGATTAGTTACAGCCTGAGCAGCCCGCTGTGCTTCGCGAAGCTGTGCCGCGGTGGTCGGATTCGACATCATCGAATCAACGTACTGCGACATGGTGTTGAAATATTTGGAGCGGCTGCCGTCGATGGTAAGCATCATCGGCCTTGTCTGTGGTTTGTAGACCGACATGGTGCCGGCGGTAGTGGCATCGTACGACACCTGTAGCGTTATGGCGCTCGCCGCAATGGCAGCAGCTGTGAGAGGGAGAAGAATGAGACGTTTCATTTTTTGAGCGATATGGAGATTAGAAATACACGTCCGCGCAGATGTCGGAGCGATTCGAATGGGTTATTTATGTTGGTTGTAGTAAGTGGTTGACTTTTTTAATGCATTATCAATAATCGCACTCAATAGCATGCTTTGGCAGATATTCCGGTTCTTTGAACCCCGGAGGAAGTGCTATTCCTGCCGATGCCGAGCGTATAGACTCGAGATGGCTCATTAGATATTGATGGTCGGCAAGCGCTTTTTTCCTATCAACCTTTTCGTAGTTCACCCCGGGATATATGGGTAGCATACGCTCTGATATACGTCCAACTTCTTTAGCCTCAAAAGCGAAGCCGCCGTTTGCGTCGGCCTTAAGTATCAATCCGGGAAGTCCCCTCAATTTCCACGGACCGAACATTACCGGCACATCAAGTGTAAACCACACTTTCCAATCCCGGCCATGATAGGAGGTCGTTGCCATCATACACTCAAATCCCAAAATATTAAGAGTGCTATCCGATACTATCTCCCATTCCATTTCCTGATATGGTTCTGTATACGTCGACATCTGCTCTCCCAATTTATCATAGACTGACAGTTCTTGTGAATTTGTATAGATATATTGATATACCTGCTTTTCCGGTGCATTATTGTTTTTATTGACGCTTATGCTACCGTCCGCACCGAATTCAACCCATGCCGCAAATTGTATGTCCTGCAGCTGTTTTCTCCCCTGGGGAGTAGAACACATGGAATCACAATATTCGCTCATACGGTTGAACCATTTGCTGTCGGTGCTGTTGGCTAGCAGTGTCATTTCTTTGGTTTTCATCTTGCCTTCCTCTTTATAGTTAGGGTAGGTGTATGTATAAACGGCACATATTTCGGCTATGTCTTGGCCATTAATGGTTAATATGCTAAGAAGAAATGTGATGAATGTTAGGATGTTTTTCATTTTTTGAGTGATATGGATATTAGAAATTCACGTCCGCGCAGATATCGGAGCGATTCGAATGAATTCAGATCGTTATATGTTGTGTAGCTGTAGGTTCTTTGGTCGAGTAGATTGTTTAGTCGGGCTGTAAGTTCTATCTGCTTGCTGAGTTTGAATGCCACGCGAGCATTCAGCAGCCCCATGTTCTTGTATTGGTCGGCTGTCAGCTGATTCCGGAAGTGGTTGCCCCATAAGCGCACTTCCCATTTCTTGTGTGGAAAGATGTTGAGCGAGAGTCTGTTCTCGATATTTGACAGCCAGTTGGCATGCGAGCCGTTCATCGACAGCCGGTTGGATCCTATGCTAAAATTGTAGTCGAGGCTTAACCATCGTATCGGACTCATAGTGAGATCTGCGCCGGCTGTCCACGAGGTACCGACAGATTCCACCGGGTCGTCGCCTGATATGAACTGCGACTCACTGCGGCTGTACGAACCACGAACAGCCACACTACCACGCATGAAATCGAGTGTTTTGCTCACTTTGCCGCTTGTCGAGAACCGGCGGCTGTCGTTTTTCGATGGCGCGTAGGAGTACACTATATAGTCGCCATATAGTTGCTGGATCATAGTGAATGGCACGTGCGACCACGACTGCGATATATTGGCGTCGGCAAATATACCGCGGCGCGTGTGCTTGAACGACATCCTTGCCGACAGGCTCTGCGATGAAGTATTGTAGAAATCATCCACACCCTGACTGAACGAGCGGTAGTCGGTCATTATGAAACCGGGCTGAATCATGTTTAGGCTCATTGGCGATCGTCCCAGACCGGCGCGCACATAGAATGCAAAACGGTTGTTGGGTTTCCAGTTAGCCGATAGTGCCGGCGAGAAGTAGCCTTCCGAGCGGTTGGCCAATGCTTTGTCGAATGTATAGTGCGAGAAACTTAGCGGCAGATCGAGCGATAGATTCACCCTATTTAACCAGTATTCGAACTTTGGTTTGGCATATACGGTGAAGTAATTCGTATTCACTGTATTGATTGTTGCTCCATCGGTGGCTGTCATATCGGTGAAGTCTGAGCGCATGCTTCTCAGATAGCCCTTTAGACCACCTTCAAGGCTTAGGGTGATACCGCTGAATGTGAATGCATAGGCTGCGCTTTCCTGGGTGTAGAAAGCATGGTCGCCTATATGCTGGGACATTGCGGTACCGTCGGTAATCGCTTTAAGTGTTTGTGGAAGCGATTCCCATTCAATATTGCTGCGAATTGTCACCAGATGCGTCTTGTCGCCGCTTCCAAAGCGTTTTATCATTTTGAAATCGTTGCCAACGTAGTAGTCGGGAAGCGATGCAGTCTGGCTGTTTTGCAGCGAGCCGGTCACAGCAAGTGTCAGGTCATCCCAGCTCACATGGGCCTGGAGAGTGTTGTTCACAAACGCTGTCTTGCGGTTGCTTTCATACACAAACTTACCGGTCAGTGTGTGCGACCGGTCGGTGCCATCGCGGTTTTCGGTTACTACACGGTTGCCATCGGGTAGGAAATAGGTGCTGATGTTCGACGCTGAAGCCGTCTTGTGGTCATATAGATAGTCTATCTGAGCCTTGATTTCGCCATTTTTTATTTTCCACAGATTGTTGGTCGATATCATGGCCGAACGGTTGAAAAGCGTGCTTCCAGAGCCAAGTGCAGGTACCGACGGGAGCGCCAGATTGAGATATCGGCTGATACCGGTCTTGCGTCGGTTACCGAATAGGTCGCTGGTGTGCCATGAGAGATCGTCGCCGGTATTGTTGGAGCGGAACGTGCTTATATTCTGGAAGGATGGCAGTATTGTCATTGCAAAAACGCGTGCGTCCCACAGCATGCCTTCGGGCTGACCGCTGTAGCCGATGCCGCCTTCACCATTTATATTCAATTTGGCCTTGGCCTTTTCTTTCAGTTTGAGATTTATGGCTGCCTTATCGGAGAAACTGATGCCGGACAATACCTGCATGGGCTGGTGATTCTCCATAACTTCCACCGAACCCACGTCCTCATGGTCTATTCCGTTGGTGGCGACGCCATATTTGCCACCGAGCAGATCGGAGCCTTCTATGTAGAATTTATTTATGTCTTCTCCCTGATATTTGATTTGTCCGGACTTGCTCACATCGATGCCGGGCATGCGTTTGAGCACGTCGCCTATGTTGCGGTCCTGCTTTTGAGCGAAGCTGCCCACATTGTATATTATGGTGTCGCCTTGTTCGCGGATACGGTCGGCTTTCACGGCCACTTCCTTGAGTTCGAAGGCCGATGGTTCGAGTTTTATTGTCAGTGGAAACGTAGCTCCGGCTAAAGGTATGGTCTGCTTGGCAAAACTTATCATCGATACTTCCAGACTATACCCTTCGACGGTAGGTACGCTTATCTTGAATTTACCTTCGGAATCGGTCGAGGCGAATTTTTTGATTTTGCCGTCGGCATCGCGCACGACAGCCGACACGCCCCGCATGGGTTCTCCGGTGTCTCCGGCACATATAGTGCCGCTTATCTCCACCTGGGCCCATAGTGCCTGTGTGGAGATAAGCATTAGCAAGAGTGTGATGATTGTGGCTTTCATTCATTCGATGTTTGACAGCCGCAAATTTAAAACGAAATTTTTAGTGGAGCAAGAATGTGTGGTGTTAAACTAACTTAATTTTTAGTTTTAGTAGTGTTCCGTATTAATCCGGGTCTTATCTCACCAGAATTTTGTATGTCTTGCCTATGCCAGACAGTATATATACTCCATTGTCAAGTGAAGTGCTTTGTCCGGCAGTGAGGGTTGCAGCCTTTACTCCGGTCACAGTGTATACATCTATAGTCTCGGATGCCTTGATTGTATTTCCGAAGATAGTGTAAGGCAGTTCGGCGTGATCGGGAATTATATCGATACCTGCGAAATCCTTTTCGACTATGGTTTTGAAATTTTTCCAGCATTCGTTGCTGCGATAGGCTTCCAGACTACCGGTGGGCACATATACAGTAGCTTCGTAATTGCTGAATGCTGCAATAGTGGAAGAAGTTGGGAATGTCGGTGGCACGGGATTGGTTGAGTTTATTACCGACAGCGGTGCGCCGTTGAACGCTTTCCGACCTATGGATTCGAGCGAGTGGCCCAGAGTCACCTCGGTAAGAGCACTGCATTCGTCGAATGCATTTTCTCGTATGCTCTTCACAGATGCTGGAAGGATGGCTTCGGTCAGCAGGCTGTAGTGTGCGAAGGAGTAGGGTAGTACCGAGGTAGTACCCTCGGGAGCCTCGAGAACTGCCAGTGTGTTTTCGCCGATATGCAGCTGAGCGCCGTAGTATAGGGGATTGGACATCGAGGTCTCAAATCCGCAGTTCATCCAGTGGCTTAAGTCGGTGCAGTATACATCTTTCAATGACACGCAATTGCGGAATGCCCGGCCGCCTACATTATTTACAGCACCCATAAATGTCACTTTTTCCAGGCTCGGACAGTCCATGAATGCTTGCTGTCCGATTTCGTTTACCGATGAAGGTATGGTTACTGCTACGAGATGTCCGTATTCGGCAAATGCATTTTCTCCAATACGGCTTATCTCACTGTCGGCAGTAAGTTCTGTCACCAATTCTCCTGCAGCGATCAGGTCGCATCCGTTTGAAAGCGGGTTGCTATCGGCCGATGAAAAGTCAATGCCGCACCAGTCGGCTATATCGGCACAATATACCGTTGTCAGTTCGGGACATTCGAAAAATGCTTCTTCTCCGACAGTTGCAATGTTTTTTCCAAATATAATTTCCCGAAGTTTTGGCGACCGCCGGAATATCTTCGACGGTATCGAACGCACACTGTTGCCAAATTCTGCCTTCACAATATTCCGGTTGGTGGTGAATGGGGCTTCAGATGTTTTGGTGACAATGTCGCGGCCTATGTATATATCGGTGAATGGCACATTTGTGAATATGGCATGGCCGATGGATAACGGTGTATCTCCGTCATCGAAGCGCACCGATTCTATTCCGGTACAATTGTAGAATGCGTATTGTGCGATTTCGGTCGTGTTGCTTGGAATTGTTATTTCGGAGATGCCGGTACATTCTCCAAAAGCAAAGTAGCCGATACTTAGGTTTCCATTGCCTAAATCTAAGGAAGTGAGGGCCGTGCAGTTTTCGAAAGCGTTCTCACCGATGGCCTCTGCTTTTTTCAGAGTGACATTTGCGAGCGATTTGCAATTTTTAAACGCATGGTCGCCTATGTCTGCGAGTCCGTCGGGGAAATTTATGCTTTTCAGCTTTTTGCACTCTTTGAATGCATTGGCAGCTATGATGGCCACATTATCGCCCAATATAGCTTCCTGCAGTTCGCCGCAACCCGCAAATGCACCTTTGCCAATAGTCTTGACGCTTGCCGGCAGTACGATGCGTTCTATAGAGGCATTTGCAAAAGAATATTCAGGAATACTCTCGAAAGTACCTGTCAGTTCCACTGAGCGGATAGACGTATTAGCAAAGGCTGAAGAGCCGATGCCTGCTATAGTTCCAGGAATTGAGATGGACTCAAGTTTCAGGCAGTCGTAGAAAGCATTGGTCCCGATGTTCACAATGGTTTCAGGCAGGACGATACCGGTGATTTCCATGGTGCTTTCGAATGCACGCGGGCCGACCGACGTCACGGTATATTCCGCACCGTCGACACTTATCGCCGCTGGCACCGATACATTGCCGGAGAGCTGTGTGTAGTTGAAGCCAGAGGCATCGAAATTATATGTTACAGCAGCAGTGCCATTACTCTTATCTATTTTGTAGTGCAGTGCGCCTATATTTACAGTCGGGTTGCTCCACGCGGAAAATGCCGCAAAAGCCATGCAAAAGCAGGATAATAATGGTTTCATAGTATTGATGAATTGCCAAAATTTATAATTGTGCAAATATAGTGATAATTATTTACCCCCCCTGCAAAATGTGTTAAAAATATCAAATATATTAGATTTGATAATATCACTTAATCCAATGGGCATATAAATGGTGTTGTAGAATGTCTGGTCAAAAAAATAGACTATGAGCGCATAGCGGCATTTTTCCTATTGAAGAGTTTTTCAGACGCCAGAGCCAACCATGTTGCGCTTCGATCAGTCGGTACTACTATCAAAAAAATCCATATTGGAGTAGGCTCGCATGTTGTTGATAAAAAACTCGATTCAGCATCATAGCTGAACCGATTGAATCTGCTTCGAAATATGTGCTGTATGTTGGTTTAGCTATCGGATATATTTACGATTATTATCAAAGCCATTAATGTGAATGCTCGATTCTGTTGTTCTATTACTTTTCAGCGGAATAAGTTGTGGGAGGACAACATACACAGAATAAAGCAAAAATATAATATGTCAGATCTCCTAAAAAATTGGTATCGCCATGTGATTCGAAATCATTGTTTTAAGTGGAGCATGATTGTGCTCATTTCGATATCGAGAAAGAGAGGTCTTATTTCGGAACCGGGAGTTTAGCCTGAATCTCAGGTGGTGTGGCATGATAGTACATGTAGTATATGAGCCTATTATATTTTATATTAAAACTTTCATTGTCTACACCATCGAATCCAATAACATTTGAGTAATCATATATCTTTTCTTTATCTGCTGAGAATAGTGTGATTCGTTTATAGAATGGCCAATAGATATCTCTGTGTATGGGCTTCATTTCATGACAATATAATGGAAGTGAATCCATTCCCCATGTCAAGTCAGAGTCGTTTGTTAGAATTGTATCACAACGGAAACAATTACTTCTTGTATCACCAGCATATAATATATAATAATCATTTTGTGGAATGACTATAGACCAAATATGACCATGATGTCCAGTAATATAGTATAGAAACTTCTTATTATTTATTATGTCTGAAATTGTGTCATTAATATTGTTTAGACTGAGGAAAAACTCCTTATCATCCATTTTAGTTTCACAATCTTGCTGAGAGGATTTTGAAGCCCTGACTTGAAAAATTATTATCAAGATAAAAACTATAAAAAGTGATTTCATTTATCTAAATCTTGGCAACAATGATGGTTGTTGAATTATGATTTTAGGGTCATGTTCTATTCCGTTATTAACAAACGGAATAGAACATGACTCTTAAAATTAGATTCTCGGTTCTGATTGCTTCTTCATTCTGATATTCCTTACCATATCCTGTGGCCGATGACTGGCCATGCCCTAATATATAGTGTCCCTGTGATAGCAGAAAAATGAGATATAGGCCGATATTTCTCATATTCGCAAAGATAATGCTATTTTTGAGAATTAGGAAATGCAATGTTATCAAATGGATATTTTTTGAGATGCTGTAAAAAAGTAGTAAATGCGACCTATTTTGGGATTTGATTGTTATTTTTGCATGACAATGATATTTTATTGGAAATGCAAGGATTGATTATAGGACTCACTGTTCCCGTTATCGGAACTACGCTCGGGGCCGCAGCCGTATATGCGCTAAAGGACCATATGCCGCCGCGCCTTAATAAACTTTTCATGGGTTTCACATCGGGTGTGATGATTGCTGCTGCTGTGTGTTCGCTCATGTTGCCGGCTATGGAGATGGGTGGTGGCGATGGCTTAGGCGCCATAGCCCCGGCTTTGGTCGGGTTTGCCGCCGGAGTTGCACTTATGTTGCTTCTCGACCGTTTTACTCCGCATGAGCATGCTGCCGATGCCACAAGCGAGGGCCCGCGGAGCACTATTTCTCGCACATGGAAGCTTGTGCTCGCCATAATATTGCACAATATCCCCGAGGGGATGGCCATCGGGGTCGCGTTTGCTGCTGTAATGGATGGTGCTGATGCCTATATATCTGTGGCGGGAGCCTTGGCTCTGTCGATAGGCATTGCCATTCAGAATGTTCCCGAAGGTGCGATTGTGTCGTTGCCGTTGAGGGCTGTGGGGAACTCTAAAAACAAATCTTTTGTCATTGGCTTTCTAAGTGGTGTGGTGCAGCCTGTTGCCGCGATTCTCACCATATGGTTGGCCTCTGTCATGGTGCCTCTGATGCCGCTTTTGCTGGCATTTGCCGCAGGCGCCATGCTCTATGTGGTGGTCGAGGAGTTGATTCCGGCATCCGCACAAGGCGAGCATTCCAACATAGGCCCCCTTGGCTTCGCCGCAGGATTCATGCTCATGTTGGTGCTCGACTCGGTGCTATAGGTTTTTATTCGGCGTTTTTATTCAGCCAATCGGTGCGTACTTTGTCGGGTAGATGCTTGACGCTGAAATCGGAGAAAGTTGCTTTGAATCCGTCGCCATCAGGGCTGGCGCCCATCATGCCAATTTTTACCGGGCGGTTTGACTCCATCCATGCGTTGCGCATCATGGTGTATGTCTTGTCATCGAAAGAATAGAATATTTCGATGGCATCAAGGCGACGGACGGCCTTTATCCATAGCTCTTTCACCGGTTTGTCGAGCGCGATAACGCTCCAGTCGGAGGTGTGATGTGTCACTACGGTGCTGAGATTGTATTTTCCGTCGACAAATTCAATACCCGTCTTGATATAGTTTTCGTGGTCGATGCGTATCATCATCCCTGCCTGGTCGAAGCGGGTTTTATAGTCACCGCATACCTTCACTTTGGCCTCGAATTCGCCTCCGTATTCGGCGTAGTAGAACGGCGCATCATCTACAGTGAATCCATAGTGTGATATGCGCCAGTAGTCGCTCTTGGGTGTTACTGTCATTGTTAGTTTGTCTCCTTCGATCGACCATTGTTCCGGTTCGTTGAACCAGTTCATTTTCTCCAGCGTCTGTGCCGGGCTACCAAGCCATGCAACTAAGGCAAGTATCGATGCGGTTAATTCTTTTTTCATAGCTTTCCATTCTTTATTAACTTTGCAAAGTTAACTCTCCTGCACGAAAGGGGCAATGGCTATAAATAACCATTTTTTTGAGCATGCACAACAGAAGCAAAATAGACCGTATATTCCGACAGCAGGACTTCGCCGCTTGCGATTCGTCTGCGGACTGCGTATATGGCTATGCCGAGAGCATGGCTATCCTCGAGAACTGTGTTGTGGTAGTGAGCGATTTGAAATACGGCACAAGCCGTATTTTTAATGGTGGCTTTTCGGCTACGCTTGGATTGTCCGGCACATACCGCGAAAATTCCATATGGGAGAAGGAGATACTCGACAGGATGACCGATGACGAACGCGATATGAAATATATAGCGGAGCTGCGGTTCTATAATTTTCTCTGTCATATGCCGTCCCAAAGGCGCAGGAACTACTATATGGCTGCAAATTTAAGGATGATGACCGATGGCGGTATGCTCATCGATGTAATGCACCGTATGTTTTATTGGCACGAGGGATCTTCCGATGCTGTCCGCTATGGTATTTGTGTATATGGTCCATCTGTTTTCAGTCTGCCGGCGAAGAGTGTAGCGGTAGATGCAGTTACAGGACAGTGGCATGAATTATCGGCCTTATCGGATGATAAAATTCTCACTGCGCGCCAAAAACAAGTGCTATGTCTCATTGCGAGAGGACTCACAAGTATCGACATAGCACAGACATTGAGCATCAGCCGCAACACCGTAAGCCGCCATCGTCAGGAGATTCTCGCCAAGTTGCAGGTATCCAATTCGATGGAAGCTTGTCGACGGGCAAAGCAGCTGAATATAATATGATTGTGGCCGTGGATTCTATTTGAGGGCTTTTTCGATAAAGTCGGCTTCTTCAGAGGTGAGGTGAACTACGGCACCGTGTTTGGGTGAGCTGAAACCGACGGCTTTCATCGGTCCTTCGTTGAATCGTCCTACGGGTGTGAATGTTTCGAAGTCGCTTGTCTCCATAAAACCGAAATTGTGCTTCTCGATGCCGTAGCAATCGTACATCAGCACCCATCGGTCTTCGCCTATGCGCTTCCACACAGTCGGAGCCTCGCAGGCATTAGGTTCGGGGTCTATCCACTTGGGCGAGAATGCATATTCTCCTCCGATTTTGTCCGATATGGCTTGTTTGATGCCTGGAGTACCTTCATGTGCCACATAGAACAGATGATAGCGGTCGCCAACACGTGTTATATCGCCATCGATGGCAGTGGTTTTCCCGTCGGGATATTCGAATAGAGGCACCGGACGCGATGTCAGGTGGGTGAAATCATCGTCGACATAGGCGTAGTAGAGGCGATTGGCTTCGTTTCCGAATCGCATGGTGAAGTAGAGCATGAGGCGTCCTGATTCTTCATCGTATGTTGTTTCGGGCGCCCATGCGCAGCCTATCTCGCTGAATTCCTTTGATATTTCATCTATGTGAAGATTGGTCCGGTTCCAGTTTACCAGATCGAACGATTTCATCAGCACGAGGCCGCGGTTGTTACCCCAGCCATACTTTTTGCCGTCGCGCTCCCACTCGGTGTCGCGGTAGCCGGCTTTTTGTGCGAAAATATGGAGATCGGTCATTGCGAGATAAAATGCACCGTCGGGCCCGCGGAATATATGTGGATCGCGTATGCCTTTCTGATCGGCTATGGTGTCTCCGGCGATTACGGGTTTGCCGCCGTTAAGAGCTGTAAATGTATAGCCGTCGCGACTCAGAGCCATGTGGAGACCATGTGTGTCGTCGAGGTGGAAAACCATGAGGTATGCACCCATATCGGATTCGGTGGGCACGGCATTGGAGTATTCGAAATTGCGGAATTGCGCTTTGCCTTTGCCCGACACGCTAAGGGCGGGGCGCAGTGCATAGAAGCCACCATAGTTATTATGGTGGAATTGCGATACATCAATGCCCGATGCGATGGTTTCCCATGTTTTGCCATCGGAGCTCGCACTTATGGCCAGTGTGTTGGCACGGTTATGCAGTTTTGCGAAAAAATGCTGTCCATATTTGGATGGGATGGTGACAACACTGTCGGCTGAATGGTAGATATTCAGATTTTTTCCGTCGGATGTCACGCCGGCGAAAGCCTTGTCGTTGTAATATAGAAGAAGACCGGCTGTGCTTCGTTTATCAGGCGTTACTTCTACCTGCACTGTGTAGTTCGCATGTGTCGGAGTGGTTAGGAGCAGTCGGCTGTCGACCGGACTTTTGCCTTTCCCTTTTATCGTCAGTCCCTGATTGCTGAACGAGAGAGCGTCGAGACCGTTCTCTCCCCAGAAAGTCCATTGCATGCCGAGCTGATTGCCGTCGAAACTGTCCGATAGATCGATGCCGTGATCGGTTGAGTCGGCGACTTGCGGGAACTTGCCGTCAGGTACTGCCCGGAACCATCCGTCCGATGTCCATTCTATCGGTTCTATAAGAGTGCTTCTGCCAAGGGTGTGATAGCCGTTGCGGTATGCGTGGTATACTACCCACCAATTTCCATCGGTATCGTCCACAATGGTGCCATGGCCTTTCGACCACCACTTATCGTCTGCGCTATAAGTGTGCACGATTGGATTGTAGGGCGAGTCCTCCCATGGGCCATCGATGTTGCGTGAGCGTGCCGATGCCACCATGTGGCTTGTTGCCGGTCCGGCTGTACCTCCTTGGGCCGATGTAAGGTAATAATATCCTTTGTGGTATGTGAGCTTAGGCGATTCGAGGTACATGCCTTCGGTTTTCCACTGTTTGGGATACTGCCATCCGTCGTACACATCTTTTTTCTCGCCGATAGTGGCAAGTCCGTCGGGCGTGAGTGCTATTACTTCGCCTTCATTCACATAGAGATATCGGTTGCCTTCGGCATCAGCCACATGTCCGGGATCGATGCCGCTCACTTTAAGGTCTACCGGTTCGCTCCATGGACCTCTTATGTCATCGGCCCAGGTCACCCAGTTGGTGCCTGCCGCCGGATAGTATATGTAGTACCGGTCGCCGAATTTCACCAGATCGGGGGCCATGGCAGAACCTTTGTAGTCGGGTAGGGCTCGGCATATCGGCTCCCAGTTCTGTAGGTCGCGCGAATGCCATATGAGAAATCCCGGTGCGTAGTAGAACGGTGAATGGGTCATATAATAGTCTTCCCCATCGCGTAGAATCGATGGGTCGGGATAGTCTCCGGGCAATATTGCTTTTGGAAATTCACCGGCCGCAGAGGTGAGGGATGCAACGGCCATTAGATATGCTATGAGGGAGTTTCTTTTCATCTTGGATTAGGTTTTGAGGTCGTTTAATTCTACAAATATCGCATTTTTCGGTCATATGGACAAACTGCGATGCGCTCGAATGCTTGCCTCGAGAGCCTTTTTGCAAAATATTCGCTAATTTTGTGCCTGTAAATAGAACTCATGGCAGATATTTCGCAGATAAAGAATGGTGAGCGCATGACGCTACGGCAGCAAGTGGCATTAACGGCCAAGCTGTCGTGGCCTGCTATCATTGCGCAGCTTTCTACTATTCTCATGCAGTATATCGATGCTTCTATGGTGGGTCGTCTTGGCGCTGACCAATCGGCATCGGTCGGGCTTATGAATTCAAGCTTATGGATGTTCTGGGGAGTATGCTCCATGATTACCATGGGCTTTTCGGTGCAGGTGGCACATCTGCTTGGCGCCGGAAATGAGTCGGGTGCACGCGCTGTGCTCAAACAAGGTATCACGGCATGCCTCGTTGCGGGCAGTGTAATTGCGGCATTGGGTGTGGCGATAGCGTTTCCGTTGCCTCATTGGCTTGGTGGCGACGATGCCATATGTAGTGGTGCTACCGTCTACTTCCTTACATTTGTTTCCGCACTCCCGATCCTGATTATGAATTATCTTGCCGGTGGAATGCTGCGGTGTGCCGGAAATATGACCGTGCCGGGCATATTGAATGTAGCCATGTGTCTTTTCGACGTGGTATTCAACTTTTTCCTCATTTTCCCCACCCGCGATATCTCTTTGGCCGGGAGTGTAGTCACTGTTCCTGGTGCAGGGCTTGGGGTGTTCGGGGCAGCCCTTGGCACAGTCTGTGCCGAAATACTCTGTGCATCCGCCATGCTCTACTATCTTTGTCGACGTCAGAAAGGGCTGTCTCTTATCGGTGCGGACCATAGGGGAGGGTACAGGCCCACAAGGGCGGTGCTGAAACGTGCGTTCAGAATAGCCGTGCCTATGACAGCCGAACATATCATATTCTGTGGAGCCCAAATCACTATCACACTTATTGTGGCACCGCTCGGTGTCGTAGCAATCGCAGCCAACGCTTTCGCGGTAACTGCCGAAAGCTTGTGCTACATGCCAGGCTTCGGTATCGGTGAGGCGGCCACCACTCTTTGCGGTCAAAGCTATGGGGCAGGCCGCTATCCTTTGGTCCGTCGGTTCTGCTATCTTACCACGCTGCTGGGTATGGCTATCATGACCGTGATGGCTGTGATCATGTACCTGTGTGCACCTTTCATGATGTCAATCATGACTCCAGTGGCCGAGATTGCCGAGGCCGGCACAAAGGTGCTGCGTATCGAAGCTTTTGCCGAGCCTATGTATGCGGCGTCAATCGTGGCGTATGGTGCGTTTGTGGGTGTCGGCGACACTCTCATACCTGCGATAATGAATTTTGGCAGCATATGGCTCGTGCGCATACCGCTCGCTGCCATTCTTGCGCCCACTCTCGGGCTGCAGGGTGTATGGATAGCCATGGCGGCCGAGCTTACTTTCCGTGGTATAATATTCCTTCTCCGAATGCGGGGAAAATCCTGGCTCAAACCGGGCCGTGCGCCTTCCGCTCCCGATCCTCTTCCGGAAGTATGACGACAGCGTATCTATTCCGATCGCTATATTTAAAGTACAAAAAAACAGCGCAAATTGTCATGGAGACATTTGCGCTGTATGTATAATCGCTGAGGTTCAATAGTCGCAGCAATATTAAAGGATTTTGCGGACACTTGAATATTTTCAGCTGTTTAGTATCCCCGTGGGGAGTCGAACCCCAATCGTCGGAACCGGAAACGGCTATCCTTTCGGGCGTATTTGCTCTATAACCAGTTAGTTAA
>CAJUOB010000026.1 GCA_910587915.1 uncultured Muribaculaceae bacterium
TGGAGTGCATCGCATCTTATCATGCTCTATAAGGAGTATACAGGTAAATGATATTGTTAAGTACATGAAAAAAATTGAAGACATCGAACTTTGGCTTGTACATCGGGCGCATGAGCGCGTTGGAGATTCCCTCTACTCCATACTTAACCAACAACTCAGCCCCACGGCCATGCTTCAATGTCTTGATAGCTTTAATGTTAACATCCTTATGGTCACCAACAAGATATGCCCATACAAGAGCCAGACAAACCATCGCCGTCAGACGTGCTATACGGTCAATGTCGCTTAGACGGGTGTCCTCGATGTTGAATCCTGCTGTCATCGGATGCGCATATTGTTGAGTAACTTTCATGGAAAAATCGGTCAAACTTTTCTTTAAAGTTACTGCTTTTCAGGGACTTCCATAAAAGCAAAATATTAATAGTCAATGATTTAACCAACAAAATTCAATTTTTTATCATCCACTAAACTCAAATAGTATGTAAAATATTGAACAGAATCATAATAGCTGCCGCAGCATTGCTGCCTGCGGTAGCCTTTTCAATAAATCTCCCTTTCACTTCTTATCTGATACATTCAAGCGGTAAACATCTGGTAAAAGATGGCACGGGCAATGATGTAATAAAAAGCGCCGGTGCGCCTGAGGTGGGCATGTATTCAATCGTGGATGCAGACAACGGATTTTTCAATATATTAACCTCTGACGGAAAAGTTCTGTCGTTTTACGGAGATTAATCCGCCTTCATATTACCTACTCATGAAAATAGTTTCATTTTTGTGAGTAGGTATTTTTATTGCTTGCGTCTATATTATATAACATTAAATCTAAACCACGTGAAAAAAAGCATTGTCCTCATTTCTTGCGCGGTCTGCTTGCAAGCATTTGGCAACAATAATTTTGAACTGACATCACCGTCAGGCTCTATTAGAGCTGCTGTTAAGTGTGATTCCACGCTTACTTGGGCAGTTGAGACTAATGGCATGGAGATTCTCTCTGAATCACCCATTTCCATGACTCTTGTTGATGGTCGTATATGGGGGCATGATGTCAAAGTAAACAAAGCTCATAAAGAAAGTATATCCCGGACCATAGATACCCCTTTGACCCATACGTCGGAAATGGAGGATAACTATAATGGCTTGCTTCTTGAAATGAAAGGTGGTTGGAAGATTGAATTCAGAGCCTATGATGATGCCGTGGCATATCGTTTTATTTCTTCTCAGAAAAAGCCCTTTCAAATAAAAGAGGAACTGATCGAACTCAATTTCCCGGAGAATTTCACAGCGACAGTGCCGTATGTGCGTACCGGTACAGATGGCGACTTCCAATCTCAATTCTTTAATTCATTCGAGAATTACTATACAACCGCATCTCTATCCGGCCTCAATCCCAATCGTATGGCTTTTCTACCTTTGGCTATTGATGCCGGTGATGGAGTAAAAGCAGTGTTTACAGAAACCGATCTCCGCGATTATCCCGGTCTTTACCTTTATAACCCTACAGGCACAAACCAACTTAAAGGTATGCATGCCCCCCTACCCACTAAAGTTGAGGACGGCGGCTATAACAACATACAGGGTATTGTTAAAGAAACAGCTCCATATATCGCTGATATCGATTCTCCACGGGAGTTCCCTTGGCGAGTATTGGTGCTTGGAACCGATAAAGACATCGCATCAACCAACGTGAGCTATCTGCTTGCCAAACCGAGCGATATTACTGACATATCGTGGATTAAACCCGGAAAGGTAGCTTGGGATTGGTGGAATCACTGGAATTTGACCGGCGTAGATTTCGTAGCCGGGGTCAATACCGCTACCTACATGCACTATATTGATTTTGCCGCCCGAAACGGTATCGAATATGTGATTCTTGACGACGGTTGGGCAGCCGATAATGGAGAGGATCTGATGAAGATAAATCCTGAGATTGACTTGCCTTCCATTATTGCACATGCCCGTGAAAAGGGAGTTGATATAATACTGTGGGCCGGTTTCAGGGCTTTTGAGCGAGATTTGGAAAATATATGCCGCCATTACTCTGAAATGGGGGTAAAAGGCTTCAAGGTTGATTTCGAGGACCGCGACGACCAGTTGATGGTTGCCTTCAATCACAGGGCCGCAGAAGTTGCAGCCAAAAATCATCTTGTGCTTGACCTCCACGGGGCATATAAACCTGCCGGACTCAACCGCACATGGCCCAACGTCCTTAATTTTGAAGGCGTTAATGGGCTTGAAAATGCCAAATGGTCGTCTCTCGACCAATTCGACATGGTGACATATGACGTGCTCATACCTTTTATCAGGCAGGTTGCCGGCCCGATGGATTATACCCAAGGAGCGATGAATAACGGCACACGTGATACCTACCGTCCTATTAATACCAATCCAATGAGTCAGGGTACACGTTGTCGCCAACTCGCACTCTACATGGTACTCAATTCTCCTTTAAATATGATGTGCGATTCTCCATCGCACTATGAAAGAGAGCAGGAATGTACCGACTTCATCGCCTCAATTCCTACTGTTTGGGATGAAACAGTGGTACTTGATGCCAAAATGGGAAACCATATAGTCACTGCCCGCCGCAAGGGCTCCGACTGGTACATTGGTGGAATCAATGGATGGGCTCCCATCAGCCTTGAACTTGATCTGTCGCCCTTGAATATAAAACCGGGATCAGAAATAGTACTCTTTTCCGACGGTGTTAATGCACATCGTAATGCCAATGATTACCGTCACTCTGAGCAGTCGTTCGATTCGGCCGAGCCTTTGCTTATCAATCTTTCTGAAGGTGGTGGTTTTGCTGCCAAGATAATCGCTAAATGACAAGGATATGAAATCTCTTTTATCATTATCGCTGATTCTACTACCTCTATCAAGCATGGCTCTTGATATATCTGACATCAATGTGCGCGATCCGTTTGTATTTGCCAATAAGGCAGATTCGACATATTATCTCTATCGTTCCAAGAGTCCGGCATGGGACATCTCTGCTGAAAAAGGAGGTGTGCAAGTGCTAAAAAGCCGCGACCTTAAAATATGGACAGAGCCTATACAAGTGTTGGAAATCCCTTCAGACAACTGGGCAACAGGAACTATTTGGGCTCCGGAGATGCATGAGATAGACGGACGTTACTATATGTTTGCCACAGTTAATGATTCGATATCCTGGAAGCGACCACAGGACGGAAAAAAATTTCAACAACGGGGAACTCAAATTTTTATCGCTGATTCGCCACTTGGTCCATTTGTCGCATTAGATCAAAAACTTCCGGCCACTCCTATGGGGCAGATGTGTCTCGACGGTACATTCTATCGTGAAAGTGGGCGCAATTACATGATTTATTGTCATGAGTGGATCGATATATCCGACGGTACGGTTGAAATGCTCGAATTGGATACTGACATGAAACCGGTGTCTGCACCTGTGCGATTGTTTTGTGGCTCGGCGCCGGCGTGGTCTTCGGGATGGACGGCCGGAAATAACATGTGTTATGTAACTGACGGTGTTTTTCTATATAAATCTCCTGAAACTGACAATCTTTATATGATTTGGTCGAGTTTTAGCGAGAGCGGCTACGCCATTGGTGTTGCGCGATCCAAGACCGGAAGAATCTCAGGGCCATGGATTCAGAATCCGACACCAATCTTTAGCAAGGACGGCGGTCACGGCATGATTTTTACTGATTTCAACGGGAAATTGAGACTTGCCTTACATCAACCCAACAATCCTGAAGGTGCTGAGCGAATGGTATTGTTTGAGATTGAGGAAGCAGACAATACCTTGCAGCTGAAATAATGTATAAGCCACAAATTAAAAAACTCGTGTTTCAACATAAAACATTTTAACCTTAATTTTTTACCACATGAAGAAAAGTATTTTACTTCTTTCATGCATCGTAGGACTTCAGGCTTTCGCTGCTACGGATATTGTTCCGGGCACACCGTACTACATGCGCAACGTTTCTAACGGAAAATTCCTCACCGCCGGTGGATGGTGGGGTACTCATGCCATTGTTGGCGAAACCGGTTTACCCGTAACATTCGAAAGCGTCGGTTCAGACCAATACCGCGCACTTACCCCCTGTGGCTATCCTCAGGCTCAGGACATCTATATCGACAAATCGCTTGCGGAATCGTGTGTGTGGACTGCGGTTGCAGTGAACGGCAACAAATATGTGTTCAAGTATATGCTCGACGGTAATGAAATGGCGGTCGGTATGGATGGGGACATGTATATCAATCAACGCAACCTCGATGCTAATAATGCCGGACAGCAATGGGAACTTCTTACCCGTGAAGAACTGGTTGAGGAACTTAAAAAAGCAAGTACCGATAATCCTGTCAACGCAACATTCCTGATGCCGGGCGCATCGATTGTCAGAAACGGCAACAGCGTAAATGAGCACTGGATTCGTACCGATGCCGGGGAAAATGCACGTTTCGAGTTTGCACCCGCAACACCGGATGCCGACGCTTGGCACTTCACTCTCGTATATCGCTCGTATAACGAAGCCGTCGAGAACGGAGAATCCACAGCTTACACAATCACAAACATTGCAGAAAATGTTCCCAATGGTATCTATGCAGTCTCTGCCGACATCGCATCAGATGGCGCAAAGCCCGAATTTACCGTAAACGGTATCTCCCATGACTATACTCAGGTAGGCGATGCCGGCACACTCTCCGCATACGACTTCGGCAATGGAATGTTCGAAGGAAAGTACAAAGTCACCTTCCCCCTGACAGTTACCGACGGCAAAATAGAAATCAAGTTCACTAAAGCTGCCGGCACAAATGCATCGGTACTGTATTTCGATAATTTCGAATTTATCTATGGAGGTGCTGATGGAAATATCTACGAAGTTCTTTATGCCAATGTCAAAGAAGCTATGGATAATGCCCAAGCCATAGCTACAAGACTCAATCTGAGCACCTATGACAACAGCGAGGTTCAAACCCGCTGGGATGAGCATACAATCACCGGTGACGGTACTGAGGAAATACACATGACATACGAGGCTCTCGCTGCCGCATCTAAAGCCCAGTCTGAGACTCCAAGTGATATGACTTATGCCATTCTCAATCCCAGTTTTGAGCTTGGCTCATGGGGCTGGACTTTCAATACGAGCGGAAATACCGAAATCGCCGAAAACGCTGAAGGCAAAGCGACTGAGGGTGGCGACGGTAAATATCTCTATAATACATGGGATGACGGTAAAGGCAATGTAGTTTCGCAGGTATTATCCGGAATGCCGGCCGGAACTTACGTCGCTACAGCCAGTGTATCGGCACCAGCCAACAGTACTATCTATATTTTTGCAAACAACGACCATAATGGAATTACCATTCCGGGCGATTCAAATGAAGGGGTATTCCGTACTGTTGAGCTTGAATTCGAGCTAGAGGATTCAGGAGACGTCAAACTCGGTATTGTCGGAGGTGATGAGAATGGCAACTTCGTAGAAGACAAAGGTGCTTGGTTCCGTGCCGATAACTTCACACTTACGCGCAAAAAAGCTTCGATTACTACTGCTGTTTCTGAGATATATTCAGATGATTCCATACCTGCTGAATACTTCAATCTCCAAGGCATGAAAATTGCCAACCCTACAGCCGGTCAAATCTACATAATGAAAAAAGGCTCCACAGTTAAGAAAATCATAAAGTAATCCGTAAAAATATCAAAAGCGGGGAGTCCAGCATTTATAATGGATTCTCCGCTTTTAATTATCCGATAATATGAAAAGAATATTACCGATTTTGTTGGGCCTATGTATTTCCCCAATTCCTATGCACGCCGACGAATGGATTGTCGAGACTATTTCTGCTGGCAATGTCAAAGTGTGTTGTTCCAATCCCGGCAACTGGAGCTTCGATGTCTCGACAATTAGGGAAAATAATAAAGATGTCATCACTGTAAATCTGACAAACGATAGTCCCAATATACCACCTTCGTTCAGTGTGGAGTTATCGGTGCCACAACTCGATGTGCATCACTTGTGGCGTCCCGGGGAAATGGACCGCTGTCAGTTACGTCCGGACTGGCAAGCCTATTTTTCAAGCAATCTTGCATTTGATATGCCTTTGTATGCTTTTATAAACGATAATAATGCCAATCGACTTACTGTTACAAGTAGTGAACCATTGCACAAGATTGATGCTCAGTTCGGACTTATGGAGGAGGGCTGCCGGCTTATTGGCAAATTGAATTATTTCAATGGCCCTCAAGCTCCTACGTCGAGCTACCGGACAAAGATATTGCTCGACAATCGTCAGGTTTTTTGGGGCAATGCGGTGAGAGAGGCTGCGGAATGGATGACAACTGAAGCCGGGATTAAGCCTGTGCTTTCTCCCGAAGCGGCTTTCGATCCTCTTTATTCCACATGGTATAATTTTCATCAGAATATTTCGGACGAAGCTGTTGAAAGAGAGTGTGCCAATGCGTCAAAGTCAGGCATGAAAACCATAATTCTTGATGACGGTTGGCAAACCGATGACAACAACCGTGGCTACGCGTTTTGTGGCGATTGGGAGGTAAGCCGTAACCGTTTCACCGACTTCGCTGCGCATGTCAAGCGTATTCATGATATGGGAATGAAATATATGGTGTGGTATTCTGTACCGTATATAGGAAAAAAAAGTCGTAATTATAACCGGTTTATGGGAAAATATCTACGAGAGGAAGGCGATGCGGCCGTGCTTGATCCTCGTTTCCCGGAGGTGCGTGAATTTCTCTGCTCTACGTATGAGAAAGCCATGCGTGATTACAATCTTGACGGTTTTAAACTGGATTTTATTGATAGTTTCGCGTTTGGCGGGGAAGATCCTGCAATAGCTGAGGATTATACCGGCCGTGACATCAAGTCGCTGCCTGAAGCTGTAAATCTATTGATGAAGGAGATTTACCGACGTTTAAGTTCAATAAACCCTGATGTTCTCATTGAGTTCCGCCAGAGATATATTGGCCCGGCCATCCGTCAGTATGGCAACATGCTACGTGCCGGTGACTGTCCGGCCGATATGCAGGCCAACCGACAGCGTATAGCAAACCTCCGACTTACGTCCGGAGAAACTGCCGTCCATGCAGATATGCTTGAGTGGAACACTGCGGAGACTCCTGAAAATGCAGCCCGGCATATACTTTCGGCTTTGTTTGGGGTTGTTCAGTATTCGTTGATGCTTGAAGATATACCAGAAAGCCATTATAAGGTGATCGAGCATTGGCTTGACTTTTCACAAAAGCATCGTAAGACACTATTGAAATCTGATTTCCGTCCATATCATCCTGAGGCTTGCTATCCGGTGATCGAAGCTGAGAGCGATGACGAACTTATTGTTGCCGTATATAATGATATGAGTCTCCCTGTGATAAAACCGACAGGTAAAGACACATATATCATAAATGCCTCAGGTGCATCTTCCTTGGTGCTTGATATTGCCGAATGTCGAATCTTATAATGTTTACGGTGAAAGAATCAGTGCACCGGTTATCAAAGAGGGCGTACAGCGGATCGCAATTCCAGAAAGTGGATATATCCATATTAAATAACAAAGCATCACTTACCATCATTCCGTAATAATGAAAAAACTTTTTTTATGTTTTGGCCTGCTGTGGTTTTCTGCAATGTTATCTGCTCAGACAATGACCGAGTGGCAGGACCCGAATATCAATGAGGTAAACCGCGCTTCCATGCATTCTTCATTTTTCGCCTTTGAAAATGAGGAGGCTGCACAAAAAGGAGCTAAAGAGCAGTCCGAGAACTTTATGTCTTTGAATGGCCTTTGGAAATTCAACTGGGTAAAAGACGCTGATATGCGCCCTACAGACTTTTGGAAATGTGATTTCAACGATCGGGGCTGGGATAACATAAACGTGCCGGGCGTGTGGGAACTTAACGGCTATGGCGACCCGCAGTATGTCAATATAGGCTACGGTTGGCGAGAGCAATTTCACAACAATCCACCTGAAGTTCCGATAAAGAATAATCATGTAGGATCGTATCGTAGAACAGTTCGTATTCCTGATTCATGGAAAAATAAGGATATCGTAGCTCATTTTGGAGCCGTATCATCCAATATATATCTATGGGTAAATGGCAAGTTTGTAGGTTATGGAGAGGATAGTAAACTTGAAAGCGAGTTTAACCTTACACCTTATCTTAAACCGGGCAAAGATAACCTTATTGCATTTCAAGTATTTCGATGGAATGACGGGTCATATCTCGAGGATCAAGATTTTTTCCGTTTGTGTGGTGTTGGGCGTGACTGTTATCTATACGTTCGCGAAAAGAATCGTATTGAGGATATACGCATCACACCTGACCTCGATTCGGAATACAAGGATGGAAAGCTTATCGTGGACTTGAAAATGAAAGGGGCTCAACGGGCTGAATTGTGGCTGGATGATGCCAATGGCAAGGAGATACTCAGAAGTGAGGGTGGTCAAGGCCGGAATATATTGAAGATAAAGGTTCCTGAAAAATGGTCGGCAGAATCGCCCTATCTCTATACCATATATTGCAAAGTAAAAGGTGGCAACGATATTATTCCCCTCAAGGTCGGATTTCGTAAGGTTGAACTTGTTCACGGGCAGGTGTTGGTAAACGGTCACCCGGTACTATTCAAAGGTGTCAATCGTCATGAGCTTGATCCTGATGGTGGATACGTGGTATCTCCTGATAGAATGTTGCAGGATATAAAATTAATGAAACAGTTTAATATCAATGCCGTGCGCACCTGTCACTATCCCGATGATCCGCTATGGTATGACCTATGCGACGAATATGGATTATATATGGTGGCGGAAGCCAATATTGAATCGCACGGTATGGGCTATGATGATTATACCCTCGCGAAAAATCCTGCTTATGAAAAAGCTCATTTAGAACGCAACAAGCGTAATGTAAGCCGCAATTTCAATCATCCTTCCATTATATTCTGGTCTCTCGGAAATGAAGGTGGAGATGGAGAAAATTTTGTAAAAGCCTATGAATGGGTTAGAAATACGGATTCTTCACGAGCAATTCAATATGAGCAGGCAGTGGAGAACAACCATACTGATATATTCTGTCCTATGTATTACAACTATGACCTGACAGAAGCCTATGGAAAGGATTCAACCAAGGTTAAACCACTTATCCAATGTGAATATGCCCACGCAATGGGAAACTCTATGGGCGGATTCAAAGAGTATTGGGATATATATCGCAAATACTCCAATCTCCAAGGCGGCTTTATTTGGGATTTCGTGGATCAGTCAATCCGATGGAAAACGCCCGAAGGAAAGTCGTTCTATGCCTATGGCGGAGACTTCAATCCTTATGATGCAAGCGACAATAACTTTTGCGACAATGGACTTGTCAGCCCGGATCGCATACCGAACCCACACATGTATGAAGTAGGACGTATATATCAGAATATCTGGACTACAAATGGAGATGTCTCAAAGGGGGAAATAAAAGTATTCAACGAAAATTTTTTCCGCGACCTATCAGATTACAACCTTCAGTGGACTATCCTCAAAAATGGAATGGTTATTCGTTCCGGACGCATTGAAAATCTGGATATTGCACCTCAGCAGACCAAATCAATCTATATTGATTACGGGAAAATCAGTCGGGATGCGGAATGGATACTTGATATTGAATATACGCTTAAACACGCAGATGGCATACTCACGGCAGGACATACGGTCGCAAAAGATCAAATCATCCTGCAGCCTTATAATCTCTCTGAACCTGTTATAGCGAATGTCATGAAGAAAAATATTGATGTTGACGTTCCTGAAATAATTGAGACTGATAAAAATTATCTCCTTGTGAAAGGGAATGGTTTCGAGGTGGAGTTTAGTCGTAAAGCTGGTTTTATAACAAAGTATCAAGTGAATGGAATGAATTTTCTTAAAGAAGGATTCATGCTTGCACCAAACTTTTGGCGTGCGGCTACCGACAATGATATGGGAGCTCAACTGCCTAAAGAATATGCCGCATGGAAGAATCCGAGATTTGAGCTCAATTCGTTAACAGGAGAGTTAAATGCAGATAGCCTCGTCGTTGTACAGGCAAAATATAATATGCCTGAAGTTGCCGGGAATCTCATAATGACCTATGTTATCAATAATATCGGTGCCGTGAAAATAACCGAGGACTTCAAGGCTGATGCTTCCGCAAAGGTATCAGGGCTTTATCGCTTTGGTGTAAAACTGCCGATGCCGATCGAATTTGATAGGATTGAATATTACGGACGAGGCCCGTGGGAAAATTATGCCGACCGCAACAACTCTGCTGATCTTGGCTACTATCGTCAGACGGTTGCAGATCAGTTCTATCCCTACATACGGCCACAGGAAAATGGCAACAAAACCGATATCAGAGTATGGTATCAACTTGACAAGAGCGGAAATGGTCTTGAAATTGTAGCATCATCGCCTTTTTCAGCGTCAGCACTCAATTATACTATCGAATCTCTTGATGATGGCGAAGAAAAATCTCAAAGTCACTCTGAATTTATCGACAAAGCTGATTTCACAAATCTTTTAATTGATAAGGCTCAAATGGGACTCGGTTGTGTAGATAGCTGGCATTCTCGTCCACTCGAAAAGTATCAGATACCTTATAGCGACTATAAATTCACATTCATGCTCACTCCTGTTTCCCATAAATTCACCCGTTGAATAATATCATACAGTTTAAGCTTTTAATCTATAACTATAACAAGCCATCTCTGCTCGGCTGAGATGGCTTGTTAAGTTCCATAAGATTTTTTCTATTTAATGCACATTATTTATAACAATTTCAACGTCCTGCATTAGATAAAATGCTTATTGAAACCGTGAGGAAATATGCTCACGACAATATACTTTTTCACGCTATTTTTGTGATATATTGGAGCTACACTGCCAGATGGCCGAGCAGTAGATATGATAGCGCGTTGGCTGCTAATTTTTTTATGGAAAAGGTGTTTCTTGTGTTATGAATGGCATGCGTCGTTGTATTATTAGTATATGAGAAATGAAAACTTCATAAATAGACAGCTCCAAGAGAAACTGCATCGTGTGGCCTGCCGTCTGCTGAAAGATGATATGGACGCAGAGGATGCAGTCCAGGATGCTATCTGCAATTTATGGAGTAATCGTGTGCCGGCAACTTCAGAAGAGGCGAGGTATCGGCTGTTCTCTATTCTGAGGAATGTTTGCCTTAATAAGTTGAAACGAAAGCGGTCTTTTGTGGAACTTTCTGAGTGCAATGAGTCTTCCGACGCAGTGGGCTTTGATGATAGTGAAAGACTAAAATCTCTAATGCTGGCTTCCTTGTCTCCACTGCAAAGAAAAATTTTCCAGATGGCTGCATTTGAGGATATTGAATATGAAGATATTGCAGAAAGGCTACATATGAGTGTTGCGGCTGTAAGGATGAATATGAGCAGGGCGAGAAAAAAGATGCGTGAATTATATAAGAAAATGTGAGATGGAAATGGAAAATCTGACTCTTCAGGAACTCGAACAGTTGTCGCAGGCCTATGTCGACTGTCACCTCTCCCGATTGCAGGAGAGGGAGTTGGAGCTTGTCCTTATCAGTACGCCTATCTCATCGCCTGTTATAAATGAAGCGCGTGCGTTAATGGACATTGCTATGCAAATGGATGTGAATGTTTCAGAAGATGCTTGTAGGAAAAACACTAGACCCCGGATACTTAAATATACGGGTATTGTCGCGGCAATAGCTGTAATAGTGGTCTGCGGAATCGCTCTCTTACATACATATGGTCATTTAGGAAAAACTCATGATGTTTATGTATGTGTTGATGGTGAGGTTTTGTCGGGGCATATTGCACAAAGTATAGTTAGTGAAACTGAAGAAGAAAGTATGGCAATGTTTCGTGCTATTATTGAGGATTCAGAAGTAGAACAATATCTCAGCACACAATATATGAATTCCATAATTGAATAATTCCTATGAAAAAATTAATATCAATAATATTCTTTATTTGTGTTGTATCGGTCGGCTATGCAATTCCGCCGAAGCTGGCTTGTGAATCTGTGTTCAGCCGTGGTGATATCCGTACAGAAGGCCATAAGGTGGTTAGCAATAAGAGTGAAGATAATTATTTCAGGAGTGTGACTGCCACAAACGATCGTGAATTGCTTGCTGAAATAAAGGAACTGGTAGAGGCCGATAAGCTACGGGCCACAAATGTAGTGGAGGGTTATAAAAACGGCAAGGAATATATTATACTCAATATCCCTAATAACGGATGTGTGATAAATGTGGGGATGTGGTGGACTGAGCCGGGATATGTACATCTTTTCGTGCAGTCAGAACTGAAGGCTTTCAAGTAAAAAAAATAATAATATGAGATTCTTTTCTATCTGTGCCATCTGCATGTGGATGGGCACCGGGGTGACGTATGCCTATGATAACGATACAACTACGGTAAGGCGGCTCGACGAAGTAGTTGTTAAAGCTGATTTGAATCGAGCGGACGCCGAAGGAATTTACTTTATTCCGTCTGCAAGACAGAAGAATACAGCTCAAAACGGGATTGATCTGTTGCGTCGTATGGCAATTCCTCAGATCAAGGTTGGTCTTGCGGATGATAACGTTTCAACGAATGTTGGAGATGCAGTGTCGATCTATATAAATTATGTGAAGGCTTCTGCCGAGGAGCTGGATGGTCTCAAAACCTCAGATGTGAGAAAGGTGGAATATTTTTACTCACCTTCCGACCAGCGATTTATGGGCGAACGAAATGTCATCAATATTGTCGTTCAACCATACGCCTACGGTGGATATACAAAATTGTCGCTTGGTGAAAAATTCTTTATCGGTCTATCAAGCACAGCATCTGCATATTCCAAATTCACTTATAAGAAAATGACATACGACGTTTTCATTGGCAGTCGTAATTTCAATAACCGTCATGTTGCCAATGGTCGCGAAAGTGAGTATTTGGTGTCGGACAACGCTAAGGGCTCGTTCTGGGTACAAAGGCTACAGAATCCGGATAATTCCCGATATTCTGAGAATATCATTCCTGTCTCGTTCAGAGCCGGATATACAAGAAAGGGCTTTCAGATGAAGAATACTATTGCATTCACTTTCCAGGAGATACCTCACGGCACGACAAACGGATCGTTGGATTTTTCGCCTGCTATTTTCCCATCGTTCACTTATTCAGTAGATAATAGATCCGTAGTGCGGTCATTGTCGTACAATGGCAGTTTCAATTTCAATCTTCCCGGTGAATATTATCTTATGTTCACTCCGAAGGCATCTTACGGGCTCAATAATCAAAATTATTACTATGCTGCAGGGGAGAATAAAATAATCAATTCTGCAAATGAAGATAATACGTCGGCTTCAATTATGGCAATGGGGCGTAAGGTATTCTCTGGTATACATAACATATATTTAAGGGGATTCGGAGGTTATAGCAACTATCGGGTACGCTATTCGGGCACAACGGTGTCTTCCGATAGAATACAGGAAACTTATGGGGGAGCCTCATTTCAGTATGGATATTATACGGATAGAATAACTGCTGATTTTCTATTGGGAATACGTGGTGAGCAAAATACCACTAATGCCGAATCTGAGACTGAGATTTATCCATTTGCAAGTGCTAATTTCGGATGGTCGTATGACCAAAGACATGCTCTGAATCTATCATTGTCATATTCCAAAGAGCCAATGAGTGCCAGCCTGAAAAGTCCGAATATATTAAAGGAAAACGAACTGATGTACTATTGCGGGAATCCGCATCTAAGATATTCTCCAAATATCATGGCGAATGTGGGGTATAACTGGTTTTTCACCAACTGGCTTCAGATTTCATGTTTCTCTCAATTTTTTGGAATTTTCGACCGATATGTTCCGGTTTATACGCCATATCTGAATGGAAAGGCTATTTTGCGTGGATATGAAAATAATGGCAACCATTATAGAACTCAGATTGGTATTGCAGTCACTGCCAATCTTCTTGATGGCAATCTGCAATTGCAGTTAATGCCATCTCAATTTTTCTATAAAAGTACCGGATACTACGATATTACGTACAATCCATTTTCGTTTTCCTGCTCGGCTATCTACTATCTTGGGAAATTTTACTTTTCCGGATTCTACGAGATGAAAAACAGAACGTTATGGTCAAATTCGGGGACCATATACAAAGGCCGCAGTCAGTTGCAGTTCAGTGCGGGTTGGAGCAAATCAGACTTGAATGTGAGAGTTGGGATTTCAAACCCATTCAGAACATCATGGGCATCGGCAACAAAAGAATTTATTACGCCTCTATATAAGGAGCACTTGGTGTCTTATGGAACATCGGCTCATTTTAATCTTAATTTCTCGATTACATACATCTTGGGATACGGTAAGAGAATAAGCCGTAGCAATGAGGTCGGTGAGCAATCAAGATCAGCATCAGCAATTTTGAAATGATATGATAATAAAAGCCATCCACTCCCATGCCTTATAATATGTTGGTTGTTTTTATAGGTAGAGCCGAAGGCTATGGTGTAAATTTCTACGATATCAGCGTCGATGCAGCCTTATGATATATTAGGAAAGGCAAGGATGCGAGGACAATTTGGTCCGGCTTCCTTGCCTTTTAGTATATGAGTAAGTGATGTTTAGGGTTGGGCGAAGGCTTTTATTGCTTTGTTGCCTTGGCGGATGATATAGAAACCGTGCGCTGGTGGTGACTGTAATTTAACGCCTGTAATTGAATAGTATTCTTCCGGAACATTGTCGTGGTCTACAATGGATTCAATGCCTGTGCTGACGGATCCTTCACGTTTTATTGTGTAGCATGCCATTCCTTTGCCATGTGCAGCCATGTATATGTCGGCTGAATTGTCGCTTGTTTTTTCCACTACGACTTTTGTCCGCATAAAGCTTCCGTCTGGTTTATCTGTCGACAGTTTTGCTGTTTTGTCTGCCAGTGTGCACAGCACTTCCGCACCATTGAAAGACTGGGGGTAGTCGGGGACTGCCATGAGTTTGAATTCCGGGGTGAAGCCGCTCGATGCATATGCCATGAGATAATTGCCACCATCGAAATTAAAGAAGTACATGCCATTTCCATAGGGATCGTCATCAGCGGCGGCTTCTACGGCTGAAAGCATAGATAGATTATTGTCGTCGAGAGTGTATATGGTTGGATGCGGAGCAATGGCATTATTCATATGCTGTGCATTTACGCTGCTGGCAGTTGACGTAGACACAAGATGTCGATCGTGCAGCGCTATTAGATTGTCATCAAGTATCTTTACATCGCATTGGGTTAGTTTGGCATCGTAAGATTTACGGGATGTCTCTTTGCCGTCGGTGACAGTCCATACAGCGAGACATGTTTCCAACTTTTTATCATCGGTGGCATCCATCAGGTTCCATATAGGAGCTGCCACGGTAAAGTTGCCGGATGTAAGGCTTCCATAGACGTCAGGAGCCTGTACCCACCATTTCGTTCCCAAAGTCAGGTTGTATTGATTCTGTACCACAGGAATGCCTGCCTCTGAAATTTCCAATGGGTATATTACAAATGGATATCCATTGTAAGTGCTGGTCGCATAGGAAGCCAAATAGCACGTGCCTTCGCTGTCGACTCCTGCGAATACGGTGGCCGCAGATTCATTTGGGGTATAGGAGTTCCAATCGATTGTAACGGTTTTCAGGAAGGTTCCTGTATTGCCATCCACAACAATCAGACGGCCGCAATCGGTATCAATATTGTCTTTGGTGATGTATATCATCCCATCTTTGACAAAGAAGAAATTAGAACTTCCCCAGAATGAATCTCCACTTTGCATTGCAAAATTTGTCATGGCTGTTTTGTTGGTCCACCGCTCTTCGACTGTGTATTCTTCATCACCATAGCTGATGTTTTTAACATTTGTTTCGGCGGCAGACGCCGTCAATCCTGCAAAAAGCGCATAAAAGAGGAGGTGTCGATAATTGAAATTTTTGTTTTTCATTGGCGTTAGATGTGTTTTATGAATTAATTCCGAGATATTAGATGAAGATATATCGAATAAGCCAAAAGTAATAAAATTATCTTGAATCAACAATTTTGCTGATGTGAAATGCGCTACACTGATTGTGTTTTAGTGATATTTAACATTTGTCATTCTCCAATTATATGCAAACTTTAGTTTTAGGATGTAATAAAAAAGAATAACTACAATAATCCTCCTATACCGAAGTGGACTAGATGAACTGAAATTAATATAAAACATTAGACATAAACATTTGCATGTCTGGGAAAAAGCGCTTACTTTCGAGTCGGAATTAAGATCTGTGTGTTGTATACAAAGGCAACCTTAATGCATAGAGTCTACAAAAGGATAATATAAAATTTCATAATTCTATGATTGACAGGGATATATTTGTTTTAAATGAGGAGTTTCAAAGAGGTAATTTCTCCAGATTATCTCTTCTTACTGAAGAAGAGCAAGTTGAAGTTATGCAAAAATGGTCAAAAGATACGTGGGATAAATTCCGTATGCAGAACACAGTTTATGAAGAAGATGTATTTGGGGCAATCTTAAAACTAATCGATAATGATGAGCAATGATAGTTGTATATTATACTCCCGTTAACGTTGGTTCTTTTTGTCCATTCACCTAAAGTTTCATGAATTATGTATAATTTTGCACATGCAGGTAGAATCTGCAGATATATGATGTTGCCGACCATGCGATTTGCCTGTTGTTATGCGGTTGCATTTTCTGAATATACTTAATGGAAGAAAAATATGAAAATTGAAGGGAAATATACATCGGCGGAGATATTTACTGATAATATAGAGGAGAGTGCTCTTGAATGGGTTAAGACACAGTGTGACCATCCGGCTTTCTCGGGTGTGAAAATTGTGCAGATGCCCGATGTGCATGCCGGTAATTCTTGTAATGTCGGGACGGCATATCCGATCGGAGCCTATGTGAACCCCGACCATGTAGGTGTGGATATCGGTTGCACGATATCGATGCATCGATTGTCGGCACCAATTGAGGCTGCTGATTTTGCTCTGCTTGATCATCGTATTCGCGAGGTTGTGCCTACCGGGACAGATATATGCGAGAAAAATAGTTTAAATGAAAAGGATTTCTTCAAGTTTCTCAATTCCAGATACAATAAAGCACGTTCGGCTGCTCCTGACCTTATTAATGAGGCTCCGAGAATCGACGCGCGATTTATATCGGACTTTTGCCGACGTATTAAAATGCAGGAAGGGATGTTCTATAAAAGCATTGGATCGTTAGGCGGAGGTAATCACTTTATTGAATATGGAGTGGACGCAGAAACGGGCGATGGATGGCTGACAATCCATTGCGGTTCGCGCAATCTTGGAGTTAAGGTGGCGAGCCATTGGCATAATATAGCTAACAATCCCAAGCGGGCCGAATATATGGGGTTCCTGTGGGGTGATTCGCTGAATGGATATCTCTCGGATATGATTATAGCCCAGAGCTATGCGCTCTATAATCATCAGATTATCCTGGATCGCATCATGGCCATTGTCAAGAAGTTGAATAAGGCTAAATGCGTGGAGTCGATATATACGACACATAATTATATCTCTGTCGATGAAGAGCGTCCGATGTTGCGAAAGGGTGCTATAGATGCCGGTGATGGTCGTAAGGTTTGTATTCCATTCAACATGCGCGATGGTATAGCTATCTGTATCGGAAAAGGGAATGAAGAGTGGCTCAGTTCGGCACCTCATGGCGCGGGGCGAATAATGTCGCGAGCTCAGGCTAAGAAGCAGATAGGTTTAGCAGAGTTTCAGGACAGCATGGCCGGAATCTTCTCGACTTCTGTATGTGAAGGTACTCTCGACGAGTCTCCACAAGCATATAAACCGTCTGAAGAAATCTTGGCATTGATAGAGCCTACTGTCGATGTCGTAGGATTGGTAAGACCACGGTTAAATATCAAAGATGTTCCAAAATCATGAAGAAATATATTCATCTGACAGCTGGGCGAGGACCTGTGGAATGTGCAAGAGTGGTAGCCTTGGTTGCCAAGGAACTTATGAAGCAATTGCCTTCGCTGCAGATTGTCGACAGCGAAGAGCATAAGACGGTAGCCGGGTGCTTTATGTCGATTACGCTTGGCTCGGAGATAGACATTCCCGAAAGCTTTGTCGAGGAATGGGAGGGCTCCGTACAATGGCGTTCGACCTCCAATCCGTATCGTCCGGGGCATAAGCGAAGCAACTGGTTTGTCGGAGTCCATTTTATTGATCCTCTGCGGTTGCCATCTATTGACGACAGGGATATAGAATACGATACGTGTCGGTCCGGAGGCAAAGGCGGCCAGAATGTCAACAAGGTGGAGTCGGCTGTAAGAGCCGTGCATAAGCCAACGGGAATAGCGGTAAAATGTTCGGAAGAACGGTCTCAATTCCAGAATAAGACACGGGCAAGAGAACGTTTAATTCTGAAATTGATGGGTTATCGGGCTGAGGCCATCAGCGATGCAGAAAATCAAAAATGGCAGCAGCACGATGCTCTTCAGCGAGGTAATCCTGTAAAGATATTCAAAGGTCCGCTATAGTATTTTAAGCGACCTTACCCGGTGTTAAGATGCACTTATGAAATATCACAATTTTCTCAAAATAATTAGCAAGTGAAATAGAACTGCACAGATGTTTGCTAACTTTGCATCTTGAGAACCAAATTCACCATCTGATTCAGCCGATGAAAGATATAAAATGCCCCAATTGCGGAACTACATTCCATGTAGACGACACATTGTATGCTGCCATACTTGAGCAGATACGTACCAGCGAGTTCAATAAAGAGATTGAGCGTCGTATGGCTGAGGTGCGAGAGCAATTCAAGACCAAGGAAGAAACCGTGCGCACACTTGCCGAGAGAGCGTTTGAGCAGCGTTTGTCGGATAAAAATCTTGAGATGAGTCAGCTGCAGAACGAGGTGACTCGCCTTAAGGGGGTGATTGCCGGTTTCGATGCAACCATGAAGTCGGAGATAAGCGCTATTGAGGCCGCTCAGGCAAAGATGCTTTTTGAGGCAGTGAGTTCCAAGGATAAAGTTATATCGGAATTGCAAGGGCAGATTGCAAGCAGCGAGGAAGCTCACAAGGTCGCTATTCTTGAAGAGCGCAATGCTTTGGCCGACAATGTGCGCGAAATGGAGAAAAAGATAATAGAGCTGGAATTGAAATTGAAGGCCGATCGGTTGGCGGCAGAGAACCGCGAGAATCAGTTGCGGGAGCATCATCAGCTTCAACTCCGCGATATGAATTCGGAAATCGACCGTCTCAAGGATTTTAAACTCCGGCTTTCGACAAAAATGGTAGGAGAGACACTCGAGCAGCATTGTTCGATTCTATTCGACCAGGCCCGCAGCATGGGAATGTATCCCGATGCACGCTTCGAGAAAGACAACACGGCCGTGGAGCATTCAAAAGGCGACTTCATATTCCGCGACTATATAGATGGATGTGAGTACGTATCGATAATGTTTGAGATGAAGAACGAGATGGATGCGACGGCCACGAAGCATCGCAATGATGACTTTCTCGAGAAGCTCGACAAGGACCGTCAGCGGAAAGGATGTGAATATGCCGTGCTTGTATCTATGCTCGAGCAGGATAATGAGATGTATAATGCCGGTATTGTCGACAAGAGTTACCGATACCCCAAGATGATAGTTATACGTCCTCAATTTTTTCTGCCGGTACTTCGTCTTATCTGTGAAGCATCGAAGAAGGGATTTATAGAACGTCGTGCACTGGTACAGGAACTTGAATTAGCGAGGAATCAGACAATGGATTTCGCTAAGTTTGAAGAGCGTATCAACCGATTCCGCACAACATTCAGCAATAATGTCACGACAGCCCATAAAAAGTTCATGGCTGCCTACGACGGCATCGACAAAATCATCGAATCACTTGAACGTCAGATCAAGGCTCTTCGCGATGTAAAGGCTAACTTTGAAGCATCTGACCAGAAACTTCTTAAAGCAGATGAGATGGTTGGAGAGAATCTTACTGTAAAGAAACTTACCCATGGAAATCCATCGATCCGCAAAATGATCGAGGATGCCCGCGAGGAGAATTAGTAATGTATGGTGTGGGAAAATAGGATATCAATTATATATTTAGTCTGTATTGCTGCTGTGGTTGCTGCATGTGGACGGACTGGTGACACCCAAACTGAAAAAGTGGGTGGCGTTGAATGGATGGTGACTGTAAACAAGACGGTTGAGATAAATGATACCGTACTTGGAGTAAGTACCAATCAGGATTATACTGTCGCAGATACTGCAGTGGTCAATGCTTTATTGAAAAGAGTTAAACATTGTGGCAATATCTCTATTGCATGGACTCTGCCAAGCGCTGATGAATCGATATGGCTTGTCGCATATGAGGACGAACCGCTTATTTCTGAAAAATTGAATATAACGGAGACTAATTGTATTGAGGCTTATGGAGATGTCATTCAGGTTGCATTTAAGTTTTCGGATGCGGCCAAGTGGGCTGCAATCACGCGCGATAATATAGGGGAGTGCTTGGCTGTGATTGTCAACGGCCAAGTAACTAATGCACCTCAAGTCAACAGCGAGATAACATCTGGAAACTGTGCCATAATATTTCCTAAAAGTATGGTGTGTGATTTTTTACCTGGGCTTGGTTTAGAGGAGATTAAACAAAAGTGATGGCGTTATCGGAATAATACTTCAATCAAATAATAAAGGTGCATCAGGCCTATGTGAGCCGATGCACCTTTATTATTTGATTGCTTAAGGTGTGTTATTTTTCCTTTTCGTGATGATTTTTCTTCTTGGTAAGATGACGGATCCATATATAATATCCGGTGAGCGGAAGCGATGCTCCGAGGAGTGCGCTCAGCAACCATATGATTCGTGTGAATATTCCACCAAAAGAACCTGTGTGTATGGAGTATATCCATCCACGCAGACGGTCGGCTTCGGTGGAGGCGGCGTATGCTGTTGCAAGGGTTACCTCCCCGGAGCGACGATTGAAGGTGTAGCTGTCGGATGCACGTCCATTGCCAAAGTCGGAAAGTGTGACTGTGGCGCGTTCGGGTGATATTGTAATTTTTGATGCGTTGGGGTTCTGTGCGCTCAATTCGTTATATACAGTTTGCCATCTGCCGAATTCAGAATGGTGACGACGGCCTTCGCCATCTCCCTGGTGGCGACCTTTACCGTCATGTTCTCCACGCTGTCCACGTCCACCTCGTTGGCCGTGGCTGCCACGCTCACCGCTCTCACCATTCGAAGCCACTTGCTGCTGACCAAAGTTGCGAGGAGTGTGTTCTACGCCGCAGACGGCATAGAAAGCGGTGCGATACCAATTGAACGACCATGTAAGGCCGGTGAGAGACATTGCGAGCACAAAGATGACTACATACATGCCGCCAGCCACATGCAGTCCTTTCCAGAAGCCTTTCCATCCCTTTTCAAATGAGATGCTGAGACTATGGCGCAGGCTTTTGCGTGCTCTTGGCCACCATATGACTATACCGGAGATGAGTGCTATTACAAAAATCAAGGTAGAGATTCCCACGAGCATTTTTCCAATTTTCAATCCGTCGCCATGTGGATTCGCGCTATCGAGCAGCCAACGGTGTAGTTTGAACATGGTGCCGAAAAATGCTATACGTTGGTATCTTCCGGTAATCTGTCCGGAATATTGATCGACAAATATAGATGAGCGTCTTGGCTTGGAGAGATTGACCTGATAGGTTCTTTCCGGATCCGAGAATACAGTGACACCGGTGATGGAAACGCTATCGGGAAGACTGCTTTTAACCGTTTCCATGAGCTCTTCCATCGATAATGGTTCGCCCTGTGTGGATGCGACGTAGTAGACGCTTTTCTGTGCAGAGCGTGTAATTTCCGGCTCAAAAATCAGCATTGCTCCCGAGAAGCATATCAGTGTGATGAAAATGCCGAACGGAACCGACAGCCATAGATGTATTTTTCTAAAGAATTTCATATAGAGTCTTAAATTATTCAAGTTTCCAGACCATTTTGAGGCCTGGAAACTTGGCTGAGTCAGTGAAATATAACGGAATTAGTCGATTGGAGTCATGTATCCGAAACCATTGACAGCATCGCCGTCGATGGAAACACCTTTTGTAGCTACCGCAGTCGAGGTATTGACGCCGTATATCGTGGGATGTTCGTTCTCTACATTCACAGGGATGTATACTTTACCATTTGCGGTGTATACGGTTTTACCGAAAGATGAAACATTGGCGGGAAGTCCGGTGACATATGTGAGTTTTTTTGCAGTGGCATCGAATATAGCCAGTTCAATTGCAGCAGGATTCTTTTCAGTGAGTGGGCGGTCGTACATTACCATTAGGAACGAATTTCCGCCGGCAGGCCAGCAACGCATGAACGAACGGTTGCCGCCAGTTGTCTGAGCTTCGAGATTGCAGTAATAGCTGTCGTCGAATTTTGTGCTGTCTTTTGTGATACGGCAAACACCGGCGGGGAGGGTAGTTTGCTGTAGCTTATCGGTCATTGTTTTTGCATAGCTGGGAGAGAACACATATATATCGCCGTTTTCAGCAGCCCAAATGGTCTGATAGTACTGTGAGCGATAGCGTCCGCAGGGTGTGCTTATCTTATCGGTCTTGGCGAGGGTGGGGTGAAGCATTTCGGCGTTATCATAGATGGCGACCCAACATTCATCGGGGTACTGGGTACCGGAAAGCTGGCCAGCTTTATATGCACCGCTGCCTGTGCCACCATCTTCGGTTTTCACCAGATGTTCGAATCCAGGACGGATCCATTTCCCATTTTCGTAAGCAGAACCATACTGACTCAGACCCATCGGGATTGCACCGCAGAAGAGCTTAGAGCCGCTTTGTTCGGCTCCCGACAGAGTGACATATTCGCCATTGCCGAGAAAGTTTTCCATGCTGTATTCACCGGTTGATGTGTCGTTTGTTTTGGATGTTTCGTTGAATACGTTGAGGTATGTTATCAGCAGGGTCTGGGGACGGTATCCGTGGGAATCGGCATATGCTTCAGGGCCGTCGCCTGTCGACATTGTGATGATATCGTCATCGTATGCGCCATACGATGAGAAACGGCTGATGCGGAATTCCTTGTCGCGAGCTTTAACGTTGCCATTGCTGTCGAGGTAATAGCTGCGGGTAGTACCTGCATTTCCCTGATTATATTGGAGAGCATAGAGGTAATTTTTGTAGAATACCCATTGTGTGGCACCGTCGTTTTTGAGACCATTGTTAACCACTGAGAGTTCGCCTTCATCGAGAGATTCGCCGGTGACAAGAAGATTCACTGTATTTCCACCTGTGGATGTGGCTTGAGTTGCGAAGACATACTTTCCATCGGTTGTTTCCTCGCCCCCGATGGGTGCCGGTTCATCGTTTTCGGAGCATGCCGAGAGTACGGCAGCAGGCATCATTGCGGCGGCCATAAGGCGCCAGATTTTTTTGTTCATAGGTGTTTATTCTAATGTTTTATATTTAGTTTCCGAAGTATATTCTCACTTTGCCATAGAAAGCTCTGCCAGCCTTTTGCAGGCTGAAGTTATCGTAGAGTTTGGCGTTGGTGAAGTTGCGGCATTCGAACGATAGATTGTAGCGACCGTTAGCGATACCATAGGATATGGAAAGATTATGGGCGAACTGGTCGGGTACAAGATAATCATCGTTTCGTGATCCTATATTTTCCGAGTAATAGCTGAAACTATGGGTATACTGGTTATCGTACGTCACAGTAAGAACATTGTCCTTGTGTCCGAGACCATGCCAGTAGAAGTTGATATCGGAATCGGCAAACATATAGGGAAGATTGGGCATGCGTTCGCGATATGAAAGATTGGGTTTTGTGCTCCCTTGGGCTGTCCGCATATTATCGCGTACATTCATCTGAGTGAAATTGCCTCCCAGACTGAGCCACTTTGAGAAACTGTAGCGAGCGGAAACACTTACTCCCTTAGTGTCGACTTTACCATAATTGATATAGGTCGCGGCCGATTTGCCACCGCTTAGTGCAAAGATGTTGCGCTGAATATAGTCGCGGGTGTCGCGATATATGAAACCACCTTCAACGTATACTATATGACTGCCGAATGTGGCGTTGTAGCTGAGATTGAAATTCAGGTTATGGCTCGATTCCGGTTTGAGGGTTATGTCGCCCATTTCGAGATCTTCATCGCCGAACATTTCCTCTATGCTCGGGAGACGATAGGCTTTCTCATAGGATGCTTTAAGTTGGAAGCCAAGAGGCATGAACCATGTTCCGGCAGCGCCATAGCCGAAGTAATCGACTGAGCGTCGTGTGATTTCGTAGACATCCTGGGCTGAGGATGTGGCCATCGGGCCGGCTACATATTGATGATATTGCTTGCCGAATGCTGTGAGGCTAAATTTATTGTTCGGTACAAAGCGATAAGATGCACCGGCTATATTTTTGCTTGTTATCTTGGAAAATTCGTCTTTGCTGATTGGATTTGTCAGAAGGTTCTCGTTAGAGCGGTTGAAGGAGTTGAATACATTATTGAAGGTAAATACATGATGTTCGTTCAGGCGGTAGTTGGCTGTGAATGCTGCGGCCCAATTGTTGTTGAGCGAGCGGGAGTTCTGGAACGATTGTTCGCCGGGAGAATTGAGGGGAGCGCTTTCGCCTCGCCAGTTATATTTCACAGTAGAAGTATCGACATTAGTTGTGTTATCGCGGTTGAAATTGGCATTGACCGATACGTCGAGGCCTTTTACGAAGAGATTTCGTTTCCCATATTCGATAGAGGGCATCAGGGAGAAGCCATGGCGGTGTTTCTGTCCATAAACGATTTCCTGGCGCACACCAGTCTGTACATCCTTGTACATGTGCGATGCCGTGAATCCTACAAGGAGCCGGTCGGCCCATGGCTTATTTACGAATCCGGCCTTGGCCACGATAGCTTCGTTGTGATATGTGTCGTTGAAACGACGGACATGTTCAAGATGCTTACGGTCGATGGCACCTGTTGTAAAATCCTCGACAGGGGAGTCAACCCAATAATTATTGTCAGAATAGTTCTGAAATGCATTTATCTCGTATTTAAATCCGTTTGCCAGAGTCTGACCGAAGTTTACATACGATTTATGGGTATTGAACGAGCCATAGGAATAAGAAGCGTCTACAAACCATTTACGTTGGCGCCGAGGGGTTACGATATTGATTACACCACCAATAGCATCGGAGCCAAATCCGACAGGCACCACACCACGGTATACCTCGATACGGTCGGCGAAATTCACAGGGATGTTATTGAGCCCGAAAGAACTTCCAACACCTTCCTGCGGCACACCATCGATGAATACTTTGACATGTTTGCCGCTGAAACCATCCATTGTCACTGCCATATCGGAGCCAACTCCACCGCTTTCACGGATTTTCATGCCGGGAGCTTTCCCAAGGGCTTCGCTGAGTGTCTTGGTTGTGTTTACAAGATCGCGGGTGTTGACAGCAGTAGCGTTGTAAGCGGAATTTTTGACTTTGCTCAGCTGATTGCCAACGACGATAACTTCTCCCAACTGAGTTACAGGCTTCAGTTTGATATTGAAGCGGGTTCTTTGCCCCGGTTTCACGTTCACGCTGGCTTCGGCATTTTCAAATCCGGTAGCTACAAAAACAAGGATATAGTCGCCGGCAGGAATATTGAGGTGATAGAGACCTTTTTCGTTGGTAGGACACGAGGTTGATGTTCCCTTCACCATAACGGTAGCGTAGTCGATAACTTCTCCACTTTGTGACAGCACTTTTCCGGAAATCATACCGTTGACCGGATCGGCTGATACAGAAAAGCATAGTAAAAAGGGGGTAGCAAAAAGCAAGAAGATGTTTTTTGGTAATTTCATTGAGTTTATGTTCTATTGGAAATCGGATGCAAAGGTCGGGAGAAATGTAAAATGTTAAAATCGCGTCTTGAGGGTATTATCCGGATGGCGAATAATAAGAGCTCTAACTATTATTGGGTATTTTGCGTTTATGGGCCGGAATCATGCGCTCGTGCAGATACTGAAATACAATAAAGAGTACAGGCACTATGAAGAGGAGTGCCAATGTGCCGAAAATCAGGCCTCCGACAGTTCCTGTTCCTACCGATATGTTGCCATTGGCTCCCACACCAGAGGCAAACATTAGAGGCAGCATGCCAAAAATCATGCATACAGAGGTCATTACAATCGGACGGAAACGTGCTTTGGCTGCAGACAAGGCTGCGGACACAAGGCTCATGCCTTCACGACGGCGCGCAGAGGCATATTCGGTAAGTAATATAGCGGTTTTAGCCAGCAAGCCTATGAGCATGATCAAACCAATCTGCATGTATATGTTGTTCTCCAGTCCCCACCATCGAGCGAACAGGAAGGAGCCGGCAAGTCCGAACGGTACTGCTGCTATTACAGCGAATGGCACCGTGAGACTTTCATAGAGAGCGCATAGAATGAGATAAATAAATGCGAGGCATATGCTGAAGACGATGACAGTGGTATTTCCTGCTCCAGATTCTTCGCGCGACATACCGCCGAATTCATATCCGTAGCCGGTAGGTAGAGCTACGGCTGCTACTTCTTTTATGGCTTGAATGGCATCGCCGGAACTATAGCCTTCGCCTTGCTCGCCAAATACCGATATCGATGGAAACAGATTGAACCGCGACAGGCTTTCCGAGCCATATACTCGTGTGAGAGTGATGAAATTATCTATCGGGGCCATTTCACCGGCTGAGTTGCGGACAAACATGCGTTTTAGCGATTGTGTGTCGAGTCGGTCGTCGGGGGCGGCTTGTACCATTACTCGGTAAAGTTTGGTAAATCGGTTTAAATTCGAGGAGTAACTTCCCCCGACATATCCCGATAGAGCCGAGAGTACATCTCCTGGCGAAACTCCGGCTCTTATACATTTTGCCGCATCGACTTCAACCATATACTGGGGATATTTGGTGTCGAAAGTGGTGTATGCTCTCGATATTTCGGGTCGTGCATTTAGCGAGTCGATAAATGCACGTGTAGTGGCGAGCAGTTCATCTGTAGTTTTGCCTGAGCGGTCCTGTACGTATAGCTCGAAGCCACTGCCCGTGCCGTATCCGGAAATCATGGGCGATTGCGAAGCCCGTATCTGAGCGGATGCTATACCCGAGGTCCGACGATAGATTTCTTTTATAATAGAATTTATGTCCTGGCCATGTCCTTTACGCATGTCCCAGTCGAGGAGTCTGATATTGAATGAGCCGGCGGAGGCCGATTGGTCGTGACGGGCATTCTTACCGGTCACCCTCGAATATATCGATATTTCGGGTATATCCTGTATCGCCTCTTCGATTTCATCCATAATGGCTTCGGTCTCCGCTAAATTGCTGCCGGGAGCCACTTGAACGTTAAGACTTATGGTACCCATATCCTCTTGTGGCACAAGACCAGTCTTCGTTGTATTCATGAGCCATAACAACCCTCCGACAGCAAGCATGAACAGCACCAACACAATCCAGCGGTTTTTAAGAAGGAAGAGCACTCCGCTGCGATATTGGCCCACGACAGTGGCAAAAGATTTGTCAAATGCATAGTGGAAACGCTGCGCATACGAAGAAGCACCTTGCGAGCCAACATGGGGATTCATGATGAGAGCGCACAATGCCGGGCATAGAGTCATGGCGTTTATAAGTGATATACCTACTGCCACCGCCATTGTGAGGCCGAACTGGCGATAGAATGTACCAGATGTGCCACCCATGAAGCATACCGGAATGAATACGGCCATAAATACGACTGTGGTAGTGATGAGTGCTGCCGACAGTCCACCCATGGCATCGACGGTAGCCCTGTAGGGATCGGTATGGCCTTCATCGAACTTCGCCTGAACGGCTTCTACAACAACAACCGAATCATCGACCACCGTACCAATGACGAGTACAATGGCAAAAAGCGTGAGCATATTGAGCGTAAAACCGACAGCATATATGAAGGCAAATGTGCCGATAAGGGATACGATAATTGAGATTGTAGGTATTAGCGTAGCTCTGAATCCGTGGATGAAGAGATACACTACCAGGACCACAAGAATGATGGCAATAATCAATGTCTCAATAACCTTATATATTGAAGCATCGAGGAAGTCCTTGGTGCTCGAAATATCGGTGAGTACCATTCCTTCGGGGAGATTGTTTCTAATTTCATCGAGGGTGCGGTCTATTTCTATAATCACCTCATTGGCATTCGAACCGGCTGTCTGCGCAATCATGGCATTTGCGCCAGGATGGCCGCTTGTCTCGCTTAGCATAGCGTAGTTCACAGCGCCCAGTTCTATTTCAGCAACATCTCTGAGCCTTAGGACAGATCCGTCGGGTAGTGCCCGAATGACGAGGTTTCCATAGTCTGTTGCATCTTCGTAGCGTCCTCGGTATTTCAGGACATACTGGAATGTATTGGCAGATTCAGAGCCCAGAGTTCCGGTTGGTGATTCGATATTTTGCTCAGACAGAACTTTGTTTATATCGGCAGGCACAAGACCGTATTGAGACATTCTGGCCGGGTCGAGCCATATGCGCATGGCATATTCTGCACTGAATATATTTACCTCGCCCACACCAGCTATACGTGATATCTGTGGCTCGATGTTGATTTTCATGTAGTTCGTCAGAAATTTCGCATCGAAATCGTCATTTGGGCTATATAGGGTGATGGACTTGAGTGTGCTATTCTGGCGTTTACGAACAGTGACACCACTTTTAGTAACTTCGGCAGGAAGCAGGCCCTGTGCTGATGCCACACGATTCTGCACATTGACTACGGCCATATCGGCATCGGTGCCTTGCTTGAAAAAAATGGATATGGAAGCGGTGCCGGTGTTTGTGGCGGTTGAAGTCATGTACATCATGTCCTCAACACCGTTGAGCGATTCTTCGAGTGGAACAATTACACTTTTCATCACTGTCTCGGCGTTTGCGCCTGTATATGTGGCGCTTACTCTTACTGTCGGTGGCGCTATGTTTGGAAATTGTTCTATTGGGAGCTGAACCAGACCTATAATGCCTAAAATCACGATTAAGACAGATATGACTCCAGATAAGATAGGTCGGTCAATGAAATTTTTTACGGTCATCCTTATGTCTTTTTTGTACAAATTTAGCCTATAATAATCGGTGATGTGAGTGCATGACGGCACAGTGGTGACTAACTGCGGAGAAGCAGTGGTAAATGACTTTACGCGCATATCCTCCATAGCAATAAATTAGTTAACTTTGTAATTGGAAAAGGATGAAGAATATATCGCTATATATTGATTTGGTGTTCTGCTTGCTGGTGCTTCCGGCAATGGCTGCGATATTCCCTGTCGAGAGATGGTGGCACAATTTCGGTTGGTATGTATTGACTGCCATGATATGGCTATATGCCGTGTATTTTGTGAACCGTGTGGTTACTGTTCCTTGTCTCTTTTCCGGTAAGACGCGCAAACTTACAGGACTTCTTCTTTTTGTGCTTTCTATTGCCGGAACTTATGGGCTCTCATCGATACAATTATATACCCCTAAACCGTGCGTTTTCGATGCCGGTATAGAACGGGTACTTCCTAATGTCAACCAGTACCAACAAGCAGTCTGGTCGCTGTTCGTGATTGTAGAGGCTTTCAGTTGTGCGGTCGGGCTACTTACTCAGGTCAATGAGCAGCGTTCCCGGCGTCGAGAAGTCGAATCGGAGCGCGATCGCGCGGAAATAGAATTATACAAGGCTCAGATAAAGCCGCATTTTATGTTCAATACATTGAACTCACTATATGGCCTTTTTCTGACAGGCAATCCAAAGGCTCTGGCATCGCTGGAGAAATTTATCGGTATGATGCAATACCTTCATGAAAATACTCTCCGCGATTGGATTTCGATAAAAGACGAGGCTGAGTATATAAGACTTTATGTGGAGTTGCAGTCTCTGAGACTTTCGAAAATGACAGAAGTGAGTCTGGACATAGACATTGAAGACGAGAGTCTGCGAGTGCCACCCATGCTTTTGGTCACATTCGTTGAGAATTGTTTTAAACATGGAGTTTCGCCTGCGGAACGAAGTACTATCTACATATCTCTTACCGAGAAAGACGGACAACTCGCTTTTTCGACCTCAAATCGTATTTTCCCGGTAAAACGGATAGGGGAGCATCTTGGCATAGGTAATTGCCGTAAACGTCTGAATCTTCTGTATCCCGGGCGTCATGAATTGGTAACCGAGCCTAAGGGAGATCACTATAATGTCGAATTGAAAATCAATCTTACTGCATGTTAAAGTGTGTAGCTATCGATGATGAACCTATTGCATTGAGCATAATAGAAGAATACTGCCGACGCCATGGCGGCGTAGAGCTCTCTACATTTACTTCGCCGGTGGAAGGCATGGAATTCGTTTATGCCACCCATCCGGATGTGGTATTTCTCGATATAGAACTGAATTCTCATAGCGGGCTCGATCTGGCTCGCCAATTGCCTTCGGGGACCTGCCTGATTTTTACGACGGCGTATTCCGATTATGCGCTCGACGGCTTCAATGCCGATGCTGTGGATTTTCTTCATAAACCGATATTTTACCCCCGCTTCGAGCGAGCAATTGCAAAAGCCCGTAAGTGGGTGGATGCATCTCTACCATCTGTACCGACCGGAACCATTTCATTGAAGATTGAGCATAAGAATGTGGTGGTGAATACTTCTGACATACTTTACATAGAGGCTATGGATAACTATGTGAAGATATATCGCAAGGATAAGCCAATGCTTCTTACGCAGATAACAATGAAAGAAATGGAAAACCGTCTGCCGGCATCGGAATTCGCACGTGTGCACAGATCGTATATAGTTCCGCTGAAAGATGTCGAGCATTACACAAGCCGGCTGATTCGTCTGCGGAATCTCGACATAGCTATACCCATAGGGCGTAAATATGCTCCTGTGATTTCTCTATTGAAATAACCCACAAATTAGAATTGATATGAAAAAAATAGCAATTTTTGCCATGTTCCTGTCGATGACAGCGATTATGTATGCAGGCACACCTATTTCTGCATCTTCACTACCGGCAGCAGCACAGACATTCCTTAATAAACACTTTGCCGGTGACAATGTACGAAAGGCAGAGAAAGACAACGGACGTCGTGGCACTGAATATGAAGTAGACATGACAAGCGGAGCCGAAATTGAATTCACGTCCGATGGCGATTGGAAAGAAATAAAGGCATCGCGTGGAAACGCTGTTCCTGCAGCTGTTGTTCCAGCAGCTATAGCAAAATTTGTGGCCGACAATTTCTCCGGCGAGATTATAACTGAAATCGCCAAAAAGAGAGGTGGCTACGAAGTGGAACTGTCGAACGGTACCGAATTGAAACTTACAGCCGATGCAAAGCCAATGCCTCAGAGAAATGGTAATGGCAACCGTGGCGGACGTCCACGCACCCGCTAACCAAAATAAAGGCTATAGCGATATTTTATCCGTTTCAAGGCCAACGGTGCAACCATGCTATAGTCTGGAAAAATGAGAAAACGCCGGAATGTCGAAGAGCGACTTCCGGCGTTTTCAGAATATAAATTATACGGCAGGCCTACATGGATTCAAGAAGAAGAACACGCGAAGCGTAATCGTTGCGGTTAGCTATATTATGTTCGAGAGGGATTTCAAGGCCATTTGACATCAGGTATTTACCTGAGAATTTTTTGCCTTCAAATGGCAGAGCCGAGCGATCTATGCGGTTCAGTTCGCTGACACGATACATTTTATCGGGATCGAGACCTGCCATAGTAATCCGTGGCACATGCTGGTTTACGAACGTTTCGGTTTTCCACCAGAAGAATACGGCATTTTGTTTATCCGGATTCACGTACATGAGGGATGCAGCACCTAGGCCATCGTAGGGCGATAAAAGACGATATATATCGCCTTGCTGGACAATTGGTCGAATCTTCTTGTAGTTTGCTATGGCATTGCGGCAGAAGTCGATTTCTTCGGCCGTCATATTCTTGGGCTGTATTTCCATTCCTAGACGGCCACTCATGGCTACATCTGCGCGATATTTAATGGGAATGGTGCGATGTGTCTGATGGTTTGGTGCCGCGCTTATATGAGATGCCATGGCTACGGCAGGGAAGAAATGACTTGTTCCCCACTGCATGTAGACTCGCTGAAGAGCATCCGTGTTGTCGCTCACCCAAAATTCGTCGAACCAAGGGAGTATGCCATAGTTTGCACGTCCACCGCCGCTGGCACATGCCTGAATGATTACATCGGGATATTTTGCGCGGATACGGTCGAGCGTTTTCGCGAGTCCTTTGTGATAGTCGACTACCAGGTGCGATTGATTGTCGGCCGAGAGGTACTGCGACCCATGATTCATGACGCATGCATTGGCATCCCATTTTATATAGTCTATCTCAGGATATTTAGTCATGAGGGTATCTACAATATTGAATACGATGTCCTGAACTTTTGGATTGGACATGTCGAGAACCACCTGAGATCCTCCCCGACCTTTGAGGGGCTCGCGGTTGGATGCTTTTATTATGTACTCAGGATGCGCTTCATAGAGTTCGGATACGGTATTTGCCATTTCGGGCTCGATCCATATACCGAAGCCGATGCCATTCTTTTTTGCTTCGGCGAGGAGACCATTTATGCCGTGTGGCAGTTTAGTGGTGTCAACGGTCCAGTCGCCAAGAGAGGTTGTGTCGTTTTTACGTGGATATTTGTTGCCGAACCATCCGTCGTCCATCACGAATAGTTCGCCACCCATCGATGCGATATCTGCCATCATCTGGGCCATCCCTTCCTCATTTATATCGAAGTATACGCCTTCCCAGCTGTTAAGCAAGATTTTGCGTAATTGTTCGCCATGAGCAATCTTGTATTTTCTGGCCCATCGGTGGAAATTTCGGCTCACTCCGCCCTTGCCTTCATCGGAGTAGGTGAGTGCCAGAGGTGGCGTGGCGAAAGTTTCGCCTTTTTTGAGGGTATAGGCCGAATTGTCGTCGTTGATGCCGGCAAAGAAATGATGATAGTCGGATTCATCGGTATCGATACGCAGGCAATAGTTTCCACTGTAGCATAGGGCTGCACCGATGGTGCGGCCGGTATTCTCCTGAGGTTTGCCATCGAGAGAGAACATTACCTCAGAGTGGGCAGTGTGGGAATTGCGGATACCATCTTTGTTCTTGATTACTTTCATGCCCGGCTGCAGGGCTTCTTCACAGAGCTTGCCTTCATTTCCCCACGCACCATATAGGGATGATAGGTGCACGTTTCCTCTGCGGATTGGAAGATATGCCGATGCATATTCTCGAAGAGTTATATCTTTCTTACCATTGTTCTGAGCCTCTACCCATGTCTCGATAATTTCGCTATTGGGGCGTGTGAGATAATTTACGGTCAGTTCAAATGGATAGTATTTATCGGCCAGACGGATTGCAGTAACTTTCTCTCCATCGAGGTCTATGGTCTCGACGGCTTTTACAACCAGATCGAGTGTCATGTTTCCGTCGGGATGCGTGACGCTCATCGCGGTTTCGCGAGATGATGAAAGTCCATAGACAGGATAAGCTTCCATCGAATGATGGGCAGAGTTGATAGCCTCAACCTCGTTTGGGCTAACAGCATCGCCATAGTATAGGAAACGAAGCGCTTTTCCTTCGGTCGCATCGAGAATCAAGGATGTACCGGGAGTGGATATGTGCACGTTTTCGGCCGACACAAAGCTTGGGATAAGTGTCGATATGCCGATTGCGAACCATGCGGCCACACCCCGTTTGAAATGGTGTTGATTGGTCATATGAATTAGAATAAGGTTAGATTTATGCAAAAATAAGCAAATTCCCTCGATTTCAAAAATATGCTATATGAAGCGTCCGGTGATACTTGCAGGATTCGATGCGATGTCGGATGGCGTGCCGGTAGCAACAATCAAGCCACCATCATTACCGCCACCGGGGCCCATATCGATGATATAGTCGGCATTGCGTATTATATCGAGGTCATGCTCGATGACAATGACGGTAGCTCCCTGATCGACAAGTCGCTGCAGGACATCAAGCAGGGTGCGGACATCGAGGGGATGCAGTCCGATTGTCGGTTCGTCGAATACAAATATGGACTGAGCCTGAGGACGCCCCATGTCGGATGCAAGCTTAAGACGCTGGGCCTCTCCACCGGAGAGACTGGTTGTTGCTTCCCCTAAGGTGAGATATCCAAGCCCAAGATTGCATAGGGTGTCGAGGCGTGGTTTCACATTTTTGTATTCGGTGCAGTCGGAGGCGGCTTTTTCTATATCGGAAGCCATCAGATCGGGCATCGAAAATGTATCGCCCTTCTTATTATGGCAATGAATGAGATAGGCATCCTTTGCATATCTGGAGCCGTGACATTCGGGACACGGGACATCGACATCCGGCAAAAATTGGATGTCAAGGCTTACAGAACCGGTACCGTCGCATACGGGACAACGCAAGCGACCGGTATTATAGGAGAAGTCTCCGGCTTTATATCCGGCCTCTTTTGCTTGAGGAGTGCGTGCATAGATCTTTCTCAGTTCGTCGTGAACTCCGGCATATGTGGCCACTGTAGAGCGTATGTTCGCACCGATCGGAGTCGAATCAATGAGTTTAACCATGGTGATGCCGTCGGCTTGCACCGACTTCACATGTGGTGGCAGCTCTTTTCCGGCAATACTTGCTTCGACGGCCGGCACGAGACTCTCAAGAATCATGGTCGTTTTTCCGGAACCGGATACACCTGTTACCACGGTCATACGCCCTTTGGGAATAGCTACATCGAGAGGTTGCACGGTATGGATCGGGCTTGTTGTCATGGTTATTGTACCAAGATCGAACATCGATGTATTGTTGATGGACGGCCTTACCCGATAATTGTATTTACCCGATAGAAATGGTCCGATTTTCGATGCAGAGTCTGCTTCAATGTCGGCCAGAGTGCCTTGTGCAATGATACGGCCACCGTTGGCTCCGGCACCGGGACCCATTTCGATTATATGGTCGGCAATGCGCAGAATCTGTGCGTCGTGGTCGACAAGTACCACTGAGTTGCCGTCGTCGACAAGGTCGTGTATTATACCGGTGAGCCCTGTTATGTTGGCCGGATGCAATCCGATGGATGGTTCATCGAGCACGTACATAACTCCGGTGGTACGGTTACGCACGGTACGGGCAAGTTGCATTCGTTGCCGCTCACCGGTGGAGAGGGTGGCGGCCGCTCGGTCGATGCAGAGGTAGCCGAGCCCAAGCTCAAGGAGTCTTTTTGCGGTCACCACAAATGATTCCACAATGCTTTTTGCCATAGGTTGCATGTCTTGCGGCAACGAATCGGGCACGGTACGGACCCAGCGGTCGCATTCTTCGAGCGACATGGTGCAGACTTGATCGAGTCCGAGCGACATAATGCGCGGTGCGCGTGCGGCTTCCGACAGTCGTGTTCCATGACAGTCGGGGCATGTCTCGCTTTTGAGAAAACGTTCCACCCGCTTCATTCCTTTCTCATCGGAAACCTTGGCGAGGGCATTCTCGACAGTGTACACAGCATTGTAGTATGTGAAATCGAGTTCACTGCCGGTATTGCCATTTTTGGCTTTATATAGTATATGTTTCTTTTCCGGAGGTCCATTGAACACAATGTCCCGCTCTTTTTCGGTAAGCTGATTGAATGGGATATCGGTGCGCACCCCCATTTCGCGGCAAACATCTTTCATGAGCGACCACATGAGGGAATTCCATGGCGCGACAGCCCCTTGGTCGATAGTCAGCGATTCATCCGGTACAAGTGTGGTGCGATCAACTGTCATAACCACTCCTGTACCGCTGCAACGCGGACATGCACCGGTGCTGTTAAAGGATAAGTCTTCGGCAGATGGCCCGTAAAAATGCTTCCCGCAGTTAGAACATATAAGCTCTTTTTCAGCAGCCACATCCATGGTCGGTTCGTGGTAGTGACCGCATGCAGGACATCGATGGCTTGCCAAGCGTGAAAACATGAGCCGTAGGCTTGCAAGAAGTTCAGTTCCGGTGCCGAATGTGCTGCGAACACCTGCGACACCGGGACGTTGCCTCAGGGCAATTGCCGCAGGTACGTGGCGTATATCATCGACCTGCGCCTGGGGTGCTTGCGACATTCGTCGGCGGGTATATGTTGAAAGTGCTTCGAGATATCGTCGGGAGCCTTCGGCATATATCACGCCCAACGCAAGTGAGGATTTGCCCGATCCGGAGACGCCTGCTATACCTACTATCTCATTGAGAGGAATATCAACGTCGATATCCTTTAGATTGTGAACCCGGGCACCTCTAATCTCTATGTTGTAATCATTGGATTTCATATTGCTATAAAAAACACCGGAATTAATCCCGGTGTTTGATCTGCGTTTTTATTTTCTGAACCTTTTTGTAAGGTCGGAATATGCATCGATTCGTCGGTCTCTGAGGAATGGCCACCATCGGCGTACCTGCTCCGACCGTGTCATGTCGATATCAACGATTGCAGTGGTCTCGGTATCTCTAGGTGCCTGGTACAAGAACTCCCCTTGTGGTCCGGCCACAAAACTCGAACCCCAGAAAAGAATTCCGTTGGTCGCTCCGGATGGATCCGGTTCGTGTCCGACACGATTTACGGCGACTACGGGAATACCGTTGGCGATGGCATGGGCTCGCTGGATCGTTATCCATGCTTGACGCTGACGTTCTTTCTCAGCATCAGTATCGGTGCTTTCCCAACCTATGGCAGTGGGGTATACGAGCATCTCGGCACCGGCGAGGGCCATAAGGCGGGCTGCTTCGGGGTACCATTGGTCCCAGCACACAAGGACTCCGATACGACCGAGCGATGTGTCGACGGGCTCGAAGCCTAAATCGCCTGGAGTGAAATAAAACTTTTCGTAGTAGGCAGGATCGTCGGGAATATGCATCTTGCGGTATTCCCCGGCAATAGAACCATCGGAATCGAATACCACTGCTGTGTTGTGGTACAGACCAGGGGCGCGTCGTTCGAAAAGAGAGGTGACAATGACGGTGCCAGTCTCTTTGGCAAGTGCAGAATAGAAATCCGTGGCTTCTCCGGGTATTGCTACAGCGAGGGAGCAAAGATCGACATTTTCTGTCTGGCAGAAATACAAGGAATCGTGCAGCTCTTGATTGACAATGAGTTGGGCTCCATCGGCAGCAAGCTGTCGTACTTTGGCCGCGATGTTGGCACGATTGACAGCTGCCTCGGGACTTGCAGATTGCTGTATAATAGCGGTTTTAATTGTTCGTTTCATAGTCGTCATTCAATACACCGAGTGGGAGTTGCATTGTGGCACAGTGAAGGGAGCCATGTTGGCGGATAAGGCTACGGCAGTCGACAGGCACAATTTCATATTCCGGCATAGCCGATTCAAGAATCATGGCGGCAAGTGCGTCTTTTTTAGGTTGTCCGTAAGTGGGCATAATCACCGCTCCATTGATAATAAGGAAGTTGGCATAAGTGGCCGGTAGTCGTGTGCCGTCTTCGGGATCATAAATCGGATCGGGCAATGGAAGCTCTACAAGATGAAATGGGGCACCGAGCGCATTTGTGAAAGATGCCAGCTCATCGCGCATGGCCTCAAGCTCTGCAAAGTGCTCATCATCGGGATTATCGCATCCGGTATATGCTATTATATCACCCGGAGGAAGAATGCGGGCGAGGGTATCGATATGTCCATCGGTATCGTCGCCGGCCAGTTGACCATGCTTGAGCCAAAGTATTTTTTTTGCGCCAAGATTCTCGAGTAAAGCAGTTTCGATATCATATTGATCAAGGGCGTCGTTGCGGTTTGGAGCAAGGAGACAATGCTCGGTGGTAAGGATAGTACCTTTTCCGTCGCTTTCGATGGATCCTCCCTCGAGTACCATTGTGGCGGGTCCGTGATACCAACCGGTGATAAGCGTGGAACTGTGAAGGCGTTGGGCTACACGGTTATCTTTATCAGCTGCAAATTTCATGCCCCAGCCATTGAATATAAAGTCCTGGAGCATGGGTGTGCCGTCCGGCCCCATCACGATTATTGGCCCGTAATCGCGGGTCCAAGTATCGTTTATAGGCATTTCGAGCTGTATGATGTTATCGAGGCGGCATGTGGGAGGGAACATATCGTCGGATGGAAGTTCCGGGCCAATAAGAATCACTTTGGCTCTCTCTGCAATTGCCGATATGATGTCGATATATGTTTTCCTGACGTCATCGAGCATGTATGCCCAATCGGTATCTGCATTTGGCCATGCAAGCAGCACTGCATCGGCCGGTTCCCATTCGGCGGGTAGTCTGAAATTTTTGGGTAGTTCGAAACTGTTCATTCTTGATTATCGTAATCGCTTAGGCTATCCCACACCTCATCCTGGCCGTCCATATATTCGTTGCAGAAGTCCATGAAGCCATTTCGTTCGGAAGAGCCCATTTCACGGCAATATTCTTTATATCTGCGACGTAAATCGTTGTCATCGACAAGAGCACGTCTGAATTCAGCCTCAGCAAGATCGGCACTGTGAGATTGTTTTATAATCGATACGAAAAAGTCTTCAATTTCTTCCATGGTCAGATGAGAGATGGTAGGTTAGATATGGCTTCAAAAATAGCAAAAAAAAGTGACAGTAGATAATACTGCCACTTTTTTTTGAATAGATTAGATTTTTTTACAATTCTGCGGTCCTTATCAGGCAAGGAATCCGAGGAGTACACCGGCAGCCACGGCCGATCCGATTACACCAGCAACATTGGGACCCATGGCATGCATGAGAAGGTAGTTGGAAGGATCGTATTCGAGACCGAGGTTGTTGGATATACGAGCACTCATAGGCACGGCCGATACACCGGCGTTACCGATAAGGGGATTGATTTTCTTCGACTTGGGAAGCACGAGGTTGAACAGCTTGACAAAGAGCACACCGCTCGACGATGCAATGACGAATGCCATGAAGCCAAGGAAGAAAATGAAGATTGTCTGGGGGGTAAGGAACTGCGAAGCCTGAGTAGATGCACCTACAGTCATGCCGAGAAGGATAGTGACGATGTCGGTAAGGGCATTGCTTGCTGTCTTGGCCAGACGGGATGTCACGCCGCACTCACGGAGCAGGTTTCCGAAGAAGAGCATACCGAGCAGTGGCAAACCGGAAGGAACCACAAAGCAAGTGAGAAGCATACCGACGATGGGGAAGATGATCTTCTCGT
>CAJUOB010000027.1 GCA_910587915.1 uncultured Muribaculaceae bacterium
ACCCTCTGCTTGTAAGGCAGATGCTCTGAACCAGCTGAGCTAAGCGCCCTTTCTTGCTAAAAGCGATGCAAAGTTAGGCATGTTTTTTGAATCCACCAAATTTTTCGCCAACTTTTTTCACAAAAAATTATTTTCCGCCCATATTCTGTGGTGAGATGGCAAGCAAACGGTTTGCGATTTGCTTGAAAAAACATCTTCGACAATTGGATAATGACGTGCCTTATAGTGGTTTGTGCTCTTTGTTTGAATGAATTCCAGATGCGGTGATGCGGAAAGTAATCTAGATGGGGTTTACTTTAAAAATACTACGATAAGTGATATGTTAAAACGCCAACAGTTACCAAAGGATAATTTGGTCGTAACATATGAACCGATTATGAAAGTTGTATAAAAATGCATTGAACGAATTTCGACTTAAGCAGGATTACTCTTAGTATACTCCAATCGTTGAATATACCTAAACAATAATGGAGTTAATTTTAAAGCCGAGCTTGGACCTGATACAACATGGAGGTGGTATTATAAATGAAAAATATCCGTTAGCGGTATCTTAATGTGGAAACTCATCCACTATCATCGATTCAGTATCTTTTATGTTAAAATTGGTGGTAGTTTTTTAACAAAGGTGGAGGGAATGTTAAATCGGGTTAATTGGATGCATTTTTTTGGTCCAAAAATATGTTGTATAACATAATTCTTTATACCTTTGCATCAGTTTTTCATGGTATTAGATTTAAGGTGAAAAGATTATTCGTCGTGACGACGAGTAATTTTTTTTATATAGACCCGAAAGGGTCTTTTTTTACCCCAATCAACAGGACATTCGTGGTATAATATATGCATTGCCTTTTGGGCGTGCGTTTTTTTGTCCTTTTAGAATTTAGTGGGAAAAAGAACCAATAAATTTTCCAGCTGTTCCTCAAAATTTCTCAGCAGCCGTGTTTTTTCACTAACTTTGCATTTGATTTCCGAAATAAGTACAGTATGAAGATAGGAACAGTAGATTTAGGAGAGCGACCGATTGCGCTTGCACCGATGGAAGATGTGACTGATGCATCTTTCCGACTAATATGCAAGGAACAAGGGGCCGACATGACCTACTCGGAATTCGTATCGGCCGATGCTTTGGTCCGCAATATCGCAGCAACAACCCGCAAACTGCATATAGCCGAAGGGGAGCGCCCCACTGCCATCCAGATCTACGGCCGCGAGGTCGAGCCAATGGTGGAAGCCGCCAGAATAGTAGCCGATGCCAAGCCGGACATCCTCGATATCAACTTCGGATGCCCTGTGAAGAAAGTGGCCGGCAAGGGCGCTGGAGCAGGTATGCTGCGCGATATTCCTAAAATGCTTGAGATCACGCGTGCGGTGGTGCGCGCTGTCGACATTCCTGTTACAGTGAAGACCCGTCTGGGATGGGATTGCAACTCCAAAATAATAAGCACACTCGCAGAGCAACTGCAGGATTGCGGCATCCAGGCTCTGACTGTGCATGGCCGTACGCGCTCACAGATGTACACCGGAGAGGCCGACTGGACCGAGATAGCACGTATAAAGGAGAATCCACGATTCACGTTGCCTCTTATTGGCAACGGAGACCTCTGCACCCCTCAGCAGGTGGCCGACGCCTTCAGACTTTACGGTGTCGATGGCGTGATGGTGGGTCGTGCATCCATTGGCGCTCCCTGGATATTCCGACAGATGTCGTCGTTCCTGCGCACGGGCACAGAAGCCGAAGTGAGCAATGCCGAGAAATTCGCATTGCTGCGACGACAGATCCGCGAGAGTGTAGAGCGCATCGATGAGTACAGAGGCATTTTACACATCAGACGCCATCTGGCTGCATCGCCACTGTTCAAGAGTATTCCCGGATTCCGTCCCACACGCATAGCAATGCTCAAGGCATCGACCCTCGATGAGCTCGAGGAGATTCTTGCACATATCGAAATCGATATCCTCACTCCGGATCAGACAATCACACAACTATGAAAAAACATATATTCATCACTATCATGCTCGCCGTCGCACTCAATATCGGTGTATTGCGTGCCGACGAAGCCCGCTACTCGCTCAATGTAGCCAATTTCAACTCTATAACTGTAGTCGACGGGATTAATGTAGACTATTACTGCAATCCGGACTCTGCCGGATGGATTGTTTTTACAGCCAATCCTGAACTGGCTTCGAAGATATCATTCTCCAATAACAAGGAGCATCTGCGCATACAGACTTTGGCCGACGAAAAGCCTTTCGAAAATCTACCGACAGTACGTGCGTACTCTGCAGCGCTCCGCTATGCAGAAAACTCGGGCGACTCCACTCTACGGGTGTTCACCGACGTACCTGTCGATAAATTCTCGGCAAAGCAGATCGGCAACGGCTTTTTAGAAGTTCATGGTGTGCAGACAAAGAAATTCGAGGGCAATGCTGCTGCCGGTCACGGACGCATATCGGTCGACGGAAAAGCTGACAAAGTAAAATTGTCCAATGTAGGCACCGGCGATATCGAAGCCTCAGGCCTACAGAGTGCTGCCGTGGAATGCTTCATAATCGGCCCTGGCACCATCCACGTCATCGCCCACGACCAACTCAAAGTCATGGGAGCCGGTTCCGGCAGGGTTATAAACCACGCCGAGGCTGTCAAAACAGTAAACAGATCGATTGGTATAAAGACTGAGACGCCATCCTCATCCGGTGAAGAGCAACCTTAAGACACGCACAGCAGGTTCGCTGAAATGGAATCTGGTGGATAAACTATCCACTCAGGTTCTATATGCCATCACCGGCATAGTGCTTGCACGTGAGCTTAGTCAGGAAGACTTCGGCCTGGTTGGCGCTGTGCTTGTGTTTCAGGCCTTTGCATCGCTTTTGGTAGACAGTGGCTTTTCGTTTGCGTTGCTTCAGAAACAGCGCCCCACACGGCTCGACTATTCGAGCGTTCTGTGGTTCAATCTTGCCGTGGCGGCAACCCTATACGTGATTCTGTTTCTTGGCGCTCCGCTGGTAGCGGCATGTTTCGGCGGAGACGAACGCCTCATACCGCTGTCGAGGGTGATGTTCCTATCCCTCATACTCAACGCTTCTATAATCGTGCAGACCAACCGGCTTATGAAAGCTATGGATGTGCGCATGGTCGCGGCATCCAACTTCATAGGCCTGGTCGCAGGAGGGCTGACAGGCATCTATATGGCTCTGGCCGGATATGGCGCATGGGCAGTAGTATGGCAAACGATTGTCATGGGGGCATGCAAAGCCATAGTGCTATGGACATCGACCCGATGGCGGCCGATGGCTGCTATATCGTGGACTTCCTTGAGAGGCTTTTTCGGCATAGGGTCAAAAATGATGTTCACTTCATTCCTGAACACCCTTTTCCAATACATCTACTCTTTCTTTATTGGCAACCGTGTGGGACTCGTATCGCTTGGATACTACACTCAGGCCGACAAATGGAGCAAGATGGGCATATCATCGCTATCTCAGGTACTTACATCGACTTTCATCCCCACTCTGTCGGCCGTACAGGATCAGCCTGAGCGCTTCCGCCTGATATGCTCGAAGATGAACCGCTTCACATCCTATCTGCTTTTCCCGGCAATGATAGGACTAATGGTGATGGCTCGTCCGATTTTCCACACATTATTCGGCTCCAAATGGGACCCGTCAATCATATTGTTCCAATTGCTGCTTCTGCGAGGCATATTCACCGTACTCATATCGCTGTACAACAATTATCTCCTCGCGCTCGGGCATGCACGCACCATAATGCATCTCGAGATAGTGCGGGATTCAGTTGCAGTCATAGCCATAATCATAACATTGCCTTACATGGCCCTGACGCATGCCGACGACCCCGTATATGGCATCACTATCCTGCTGTGGGGCCAGGTTGCGGCCACAGTTTTTACCTGGGGTCTATCACTGATATTTACTGTCCGAGCCATCGGAACACGGCTTATGTCGTTCGTGCGCGACATGTTGCCCTATGTAGCCCTAACCGGTCTCATTCTGCCAATCATGCATCTTGCTTCGGAGGGTGTGGATGCTGCATGGCTTAAGCTTACGGTGGAAGTATCTGTGGGCGCCACACTTTACATCGGTGCCAACCTGCTACTGCGCAGCCGCGTACAGAAACAGGTTTTCGACTATCTTCGTGGTCGTAAAATCGACTGAGAATAAATATCTTAACGGTATTTAATGCAGTGGGGAATGTAATTTCTATTCTCTAATTTTTGCATTTAGAACGAGAACATACACATCACCTCGGCACGGCGGGCATAGCGATGCTGGCCATCGGCATTGCCACGCTTGCCGATGTTTAGTTCGGCTCCGACCTGCATGCGCGGCGTCATGTTCCAGAACACATTTGCCGTAGCAACCCAACCATACTTATACTCTGTCGGATCGGTGCGATGAGCCGGCAGATAGCGAAGCTGACTCATGCTTGCACTCGCGAAGAGATTCGGCTTGAAATTATACTGCAGACCCAGGCAATATCCAGCCGAGGCAGGCGCATATAGGCGTCCCGGCTCTGTAGGGTCTGCCACAAGATCGTAGTTGCCCAATAGGTCGCCACCGAGTCCGGCGTACCCATGACCATAGGTCCCGGTCACATAGGTGGTCACACGGTCGCCCCAGTGGGCCACGGAACTCAGCATGGTGCCCCAACCGGCTCTGTTATGGTTGGTGCCGGCTGCCATATCGCGGTACGACAGTGTGCGAACGATTCCCGACAGACGTATATGCTGTCCCGGAGCCCACTGGTACTGGGCAAAGGCAGCAAAATCGGGCATCCAGTTATCAACATTCTGCGTAGTAGTACCGTCGGCACCAATGGCAGGCGACGGCGTCTCGGCCGATACGGCAAATACCCATTTATCGTGCACCACAGGCATATATCGCACCAGCACCGCCGTCGGAGTTATCTTATTTGTCGGCCCCTGGGCATCTATCACCGGCGGCAATGCCGACGGATCGGAGAATGTCGACGATGCATAGCCTACCGTGAAATCATTGATTATAGCATAAGCCTTCTTCAATTTGAAATCGCGACTTTGGTAGCCGGTGAAATTGGCCTCTATATACAGCTGATAATCACCAAGCAACTTATTGCGGCCCAGCACTCGGAAGAACAGGCACGTACCCGAAGGCGTGGTGTCGAAATGGCGCATCTTGGCAGGGTCGGGAGTCATCGGTATGAGATATGGCGCGAATCCTGCGGCAGGCATGGCTCCTCCCCAGTCGTAATATCCCCTCATGCGCACGGCGCCACCGATACCCATGGCCAACTGTGCATCTTTGCTCATGAAAAGAAAGTATGGAGCAGCAGGATCGGAAAAATGACGGAACTGGTCGTAGTAGAACACCGATATGCGTTGCCGTATTGAGTCCACATATGCCTGAGTGGCGCTATCGGCCGGTTTACCGTCGATATACACCAGTTTATGACTTTTCAACAATGAATCGGTCTGACTGTCGACCATATTTTTTGCACTCAATCCGCAGATAATTGCAGACAAGGCAAGAAACGATAAAAAAAAGCGGCGCATAATGTTGATGAATTTTTACTATCATTAACATTATGCCGCCACTATTTGTTCAATCCCTGAATGTGTTTACCTTGGGATTATGTCAGAGTTTAAGCTTTATTCTTAGCCGCAGTAAAAATACTCGCGTACAATCTCGAGCATCAGTTCCGGATCGGAAAGAGCTCGGGCGGCACGGTCGTCGTCGAAAGAGCGCAGACGCTTCTCCACTGCTTTAAGGGCGCCGGCCGGGAATACTCCATACTCCTCGAAGATAGTGTGGCGTTTCTCCAGACACTCGGCCGACTCGCGGCAGTTTACCGGCAAAGTAGGCAGTGCTGCAAGGCGAGCGGCATTTTCGGGTTTATGAATATCGACATCGACATAGCGGGCGGCTGCCACCTCGAGTGCATCGGGCATCTCGAATCCGTGGCGCACAGCAACTGCCAGGGCTGCGATGAGCTGGTAGATATCGGCCGAGCAGTCGGCCGAACGGATTTCGAATGTCTGCTTCTGACGGGCATCGACATCGGCGCACACAGTGGCGTTTTCGCGACCGTTGGCCTTGGCGCACATATCGGTGTGAGCAGTCCATCCAAGGGGCACGCGCACGAGGACCGAGCGGTTACGGTCGCCCCAGCATATATTGGTGGGTGCCTCCTGATGCGGAACAAGGCGGAAGTAGGATGTCGGATTGGCATTGCCGAACGCTGTAAGCGCCGGAGCGAGGTCCATAAGGCCGGCGATGGCTCGGCGGCCATCGTCGCTGAGCACACCTTCCGGAGCAAGCATGGCGCTGCTTCCATCGGCATGTGTCAGTTTCATGTGTATATGAAGGCCCGAGCCGGCTTTTCCAACGGTGATCTTGGGTGCAAATGTTATATCGAGACCCTCGCGCTGCGCAAGATTGCGTATCACCCACTTGGCGAGCACCAGCTGATCGGCGGCATCGCGGGCGTCGACAGGCAGGAATTCGATTTCATTCTGCTCATACACCATTCCGTCGAGGGTGAAATTACCAACTTCGGAGTGGCCATATTTAATCTGGGCACCGGTGCGGGCTATGTAGCTCATGCACAGCGTGCGGAAATCGTTGAATTTCGCGAAAGGAGCCGATTCGTGGTAGCCGCGCTGGTCGGTAGCTGGGAAGGTGCCACTGTCGGGGGCTATCACGTAGTATTCGAGCTCTCCCATGGCATTGAATGTAAGGCCGGTCACCTCGGTGAATGCACGGCAAGCCTTGTCGAGCATGCTCTCGGGAGCCGATTCAAGTTGGTTGCCATCCTTATCGAAGTACGAGCACAGCATGGTTAGAGTGGGCAGTGGCGCGAAAGGATCGACAAAGGCAGTGCGGAAGCGTGGCACCACATAGAGGTCGGAGCTGCCGGCTTCGATAAACGGGAACAGCGACGAGCCGTCCACACGTTCGCCAAGGGTAAGTATTGTCTCGAGATATGCCAGATTATTGATGACGAAATTGAGAGTCTTCAGACGCCCGTCGGCAGCCGGATACATGAAGTTCACCATTTCAATTCCATTGGTGGTAATGAAATCGATTATATCGGCCTTGGTGAAATCGGCCGGTGCTTTCTGCAGGTATGCCACCACGGCATTCTTGCTAAGTTTCAGTTCGTTGGTCATAGATTCAGGAAATATGTTCTATTGTATGTAGTATGATAGCTTGTTAAAAACGAAGGTCTGTGTCTTTATGTTGTGTCATTACGATAAATTCACATATACAAGCAAAAAGTCGAGGTTATGCCTTTTCATCAAAGACACTCCCTCGACTTTATAAGTCGTTATTACACCTTCACGACACCGATACCGGGCCTGTCATTGAGGGTCACCTTTCCGTCGACAATCTTCATGCCGTCGAAAATATCGTTGCCGATCAACAGGTTGCCGTCAAGGTCGGCCCAGTCGACCATCGGAGCGAGCTGGGCAGCAGCCGATACCGCGCACGATGTCTCGGTCATGCAACCGAGCATAACCTTCATACCAAGGGCGCGGGCAAGTACGGCCATCTTATATGCCTCGTGCATACCGGTGCTCTTCATCAGCTTGATATTGATACCATCATAGGCCTGGGCGGCACGGCGAACGTCGGGCAGACGCTGCAGGAACTCATCGGCGATGATGGGCAGTGGCGAGCGTTCACGCAGCCATGCTGTATCGTCGATAGCGGCCTTATCCATAGGCTGCTCCACGAACATACAGTTGCGCTCGGCGAGCCAATGGCACATCTCGAGGGCCTTTTCCTTGTTGTTCCATCCTTGGTTGGCATCCACACAGATTGGTACATCGGTATGACGGCGCAGAGCCTCCACGATTTCCTTATCGTGGTCGAGGCCCATCTTCACCTTCACAACCTTGTAGGGGGCGGTTTCCTCTATTTTCTTACGCATTTCCTCCGGATTGGCATCGTAGCTGATGGTGAAGGATGTGTTGGGACAATTGTCGGGATTCAGGCCCCATATCTTGTACCATGGCTGGCCCATGATCTTGCCTGTAAGGTCGTGCAGCGCGATATCGACCGACGCCTTGGCGGCACGGTTATTGGGAGCGACCTTCTCCATGTATTCATGTATGTCCTCAATGCGGAAAGGATCTGAGAACTGGCTCAGGTCGAGTTTCGACAGAAAATCGCATACAGAGGCCACGCTCTCGCCAAGATATGGAGGCATTGAAGCTTCGCCATAGCCCACAACGCCGTCGTACTCTATCTCCACCTGCACACCGGGGGTGGTGGTGCGCTGGTTGCGGGCAAGGTTGAATGCATGCCGTAGCTTAAGTTCGTAGGGGCGGAACGACAGGTTAAGCCGCCCGGATTTACCCGTGGTACGGGTGGCGCTGTCGAGAGCCGACAGCGATATAGGCGATGCGGCAATCATGGCGCCGAGCATGCCTGTTTTGAGGAAATTGCGTCTGTTCACAGTATTAAGAAGTTTTCTAATTTTTATTTATTGAAGTACCACGGATGGTCTATTACTTTGGTTATGCCGGGAGTTCCTTCGTAGCCATCGATACGCACGGCATGAAGGAATGGAGTGGAGAGGTACAGGTCGGACTTGGGGTCCACGCTGTTATACTTCACACGGCCCGACGAGTGCACATAGCCACCATCGCGGTCGTAGATAGCCACATGGGTCACGCGACCGGTATCGGCGTTGCCGAAGAACAGAAGGTCGCCCTTGCGGCAAGTTGGCCAATCCTTGGCTTCGATACGGCGGCCGGTCACAGCCTGCTGCGATGCATCGCGCATAAGTATACGGCCATTATTGTAGTAGCTCACCTTGGCAAGGCCCGAGCAGTCGAGAGCTTTCGTCGACGTACCGCCCCAGAGGTAGGGGGTACCCATCATCGACGACGCCATGCGGATAATACCGTCGGCATCGAAAGGCTGATCGGCCCAATCGGCAATGGCCGTCATATATTTTCCGTTGATATAGCCCGAGCGGCCATCGGGAAGGGCTACTTTGCAGAAGCCGTCGGGAGTCTGCTCCTTAAGCTCGACGATGCATCCGTTCACAAGGTCGGTGACAACACCGTCGACACGGCTGTCGTCGCCGGGAGTTTCGTACACACGCATCTGGAATGGAGAGGTCACCACAAGCTTTGGAGCCGAGCGCCAGGCCTTCATTTCAGCGGCACTTTTACCGGCCACCGATGACGACGGAATCCAGCCCGTATAGCCGTCGGGGGTCTGTACGTTCCACCAACTGTCGCCTTTCTCAATCACTCGCACGGGAGTTCCGAGCACGGCCTGCGTCGACATCTCGGCCGAATGGCGTCCTGAGGTGCGGATCGATGCGGCGGGAATCTTCACTATAGCCCAGTCTGTGATGCCATCGGTACCGGCTTCCACAAGTTCTCGCGATGCACGGGCGTCATCTTCTTTGGTGCCTGCAAACATTGCTGCGCTTACGCCCAGAGCGCACAGCAGGCATATTACTATTCGCTTCATTATATTTTGACTGGTTCTACCGAAATAAGTTTAAAATACGAGTTCCATCCGGGATAGAAAAGATTGCCACGCGAGCATTCCACCTCTCCTGCCTGGAAGTCGACAGTCTCACTGCGCACAAATTTCTTGGGCGGATAAAGTTCGCCGCACACGCCTTTGTTGGTCGAGAAGCGGTGCGAGTCGATGCCATGCGAATAGAATGTCTTGGCATCGGCATCGGGAGTATTGCCATAACGACCGAACGATACATCGACAGGAATCCAGCCGACACCCTCGAAGTACACTTCTGCCCAGTCGTGGTAGTTCTTCTCGCCCGGGTGCAGCATCCAGCCACTTTCCCAGCGAGCCGGCACACCAAGGCTACGCATAAGCGAGATGTAAAGGAGCGATACCTGACCGCAATCGCCATGACGCTCGCGCAGCACATATGTGGGAATACAGTCGATAGTGCTGTATTCGCGTGCACCTGCCCATGGGAACTGCATTATATAGTCTGCCACGAGTTCGCTCTGGCGGTGTGGATTGGTTTCATCTCCTACAATAGCGTGAGCCAGAGAGTCGAGATTGACAATATGCGGAGCCTCGAACGCCGTGTAGCGCTTGTACAGCTCGCCATTTTTGTCGTAAGGCTTCATCTTAGCCTCTATTTCCTTTCCGGATACGAACTTACCCTTGGTTATATAAGTGCCCACATATTCAAATCGTATAGTATCGCCTTTTGCCGGTGCAGGAAGCATCATCGAAATGGTGTTATGCACCGAGCGGTCGCCCGACAGCACATAGTCGGCCGGTTCGGCTGCTACAATTTTTACATCGGTCTGACGGTCGCACAATTCGCCTTCCAGCGGAAGGGGCATCCACACACGGATGCTGTCGCCCTCGAGAGCTTCATTATAAGGCACCTCAATGCCGAAGCGATATGTCACACGATGAGCCAGGCCCTTATCATTGGAGCCCCGGTAGTATCCAAGCACAGAGTCGACGTATGAAAGCCGTTTCTCACTCGCATCGTACCCACGGTCGGTGATTCCACCGTTGTAGTCGGGATTGAGAAGATTGAGATTGCGGGGCGACTTGCGGTGCACTCGCATCACACCGTCGATTTCACGCCCTTCTATGTAGTGACGGGCAAGAAAAGTATCTACATCGGCATCTGTAACTTCGGGATGCTGCTCGCGGATAGCCGCTTTGGCTTCGTCGAGAGTAAGGGAAAAATCAGATGCTATTCGGCTGGTGATTGCAGCGGCTGAATCGGATTCCAGCCACACAGGATCTCCGGGACGACTGTAGCCTGCCTCTTTGGCTTCATCGCGATGCTCTGCAAGGATATAGGCTCCTGCAGCACCGGCTACAAGGACTAATGCGACAATAATTGTTTTTTTCATTGGTAATTGTGGTAAAGTTCAGATCTGACAAGTACCTTCGATAAGGTATATTTGTGTTCAAAGATACTATTTTTTGAACTGACAACAAAACGAGTTTAGCTTTTTTAGTATTTTTGCTGCCAAAATCAACCAATCAATTTACATTCATGAAACTCAGCACTATTTTCTGCACCATTCTGGCCGTAGCAGCTCTCGCACTCGGTTCGTGCAACGAAAAAAAGGGCGTAGCCGAAGCTGCCCCTTTTGGCGTCGATTCCCTTATGACAGAAGCCGAGGCTTTTCTTGGTGATACCGTAACTGTCGAAGGTCTATGCACCCACCTGTGCAAGCACGGCGGCCGTAAGGCCTTTCTTGTCGGAGCAGACAGCACCACAGTGCTCCGATGTGAGGCTACTCCTGAAATGGGCGGCGCATTTGCACCCGACTGTGTCGGCAAGGAGCTGACCGTACGTGGCGTACTATGTGAAAACCGTATCGATGAGGAAGCCGTAGCTGCCATGGAAGCACAGTATCTCGCCGCCGATTCAACCGCAAAAGCCCATGAAGCCTGCGACACCGAGAAAAAAGCTCAGGGACAAGCCGACATTTCCACTTTCGAAGCCCGTATGGCCGACTACCGTGCCAAAATTGCGGAGCGCAACGAAGCCGAAGGCAAACCCTACCTTTCCTTCTACTACCTCGAAGCCCTCTCCTACACCATCAAATAGATTATGAATAATTATGGATTATGAATTATGGAATTATGAATTGTGAGTTACTGCAATTCATAATTCCAAGATCCATAATTATCTCCTCAGGGCACCCAATTCATAATTCATAATTCCAAGATCCATAATTATCTCCTCAGGGCACCCAATTCATAATTCATAATTCCGAGTCCATGATTATCTCCTCAGGGCACCCAATTCATAATTCCGAGTCCATGATTATATCTCCAGGGTACCCAATTCATAATTCATAATTCCCTAATTCATAATTCATTTAAAGCACGCCCTGTGCCATCATCGCATCGGCAACCTTGATGAAGCCTGCAATATTGGCTCCGCGGACATAGTTCACGAACGAATCGTCGACACGTCCATACTGCACACATTTAGCGTGAATGTCAGCCATAATGCCCTGGAGTTTAGCATCTACCTCTTCGGCCGTCCACGAAAGCTTCTGTGAGTTCTGAGCCATCTCCAGACCTGAAGTGGCCACACCACCGGCATTAGCGGCCTTACCGGGCGCATAAAGTATGCGGGCATCGATGAACCGATGAACCGCACCGGGTGTCGATGGCATATTGGCGCCCTCGCTGACAGCAAAACAGCCTCCGGCAAGCAAAGCCTCGGCGTCACTCTCGTCAAGCTCATTCTGAGTAGCCGACGGCATGGCGATATCGCACTGCACCAGCTTCCAAGGACGCTGTCCCGAATGATATTGAAGCTCCGGATAGCGTTCCGGTACCTCCGACAGGCGGCCGCCCTCATATGTCTTAAGGTCGAAAATATATTCAAACTGCTCCTGCGTAAGACCCTCCGGTGCAATTATCGAGCCTCCTGAATCGCTCATAGACACCACTTTGGCACCAAGTTCCAGCAATTTCTTTGCGGTATAGTTGGCAACATTGCCCGCTCCCGAGATCGCCACTCGCTTTCCCTTTATATCTATGCCGCGGGTAGCGAGCATGTTAAGAAGGAAATAGCAATTGCCATAGCCTGTAGCTTCAGGACGCATCAACGAGCCGCCAAACGATATGCCTTTGCCGGTAAACGCACCCGTAAACTCACGCGCCATCTTCTTATAATAGCCATACATATATCCGACCTCGCGAGCACCCACACCTATATCGCCGGCCGGCACATCGGTATCGGCACCGAGTTGACGCCACAGCTCAGCCACAAACGCCTGGCAGAAACGCATGATCTCCATATTGCTCTTGCCGCGCGGAGAGAAATCGCTGCCGCCCTTGGCTCCACCCATGGCAAGCGTAGTGAGTGAATTCTTGAATGTCTGTTCAAATGCAAGAAACTTAAGAATCGATAGATTCACCGACGCATGGAACCGGATACCGCCCTTATACGGACCGATAGCATTGCTATGCTGCACTCTGTAGCCCATATTGCTGCGCACACGACCCTTATCGTCGATCCACGACACACGGAAAGCAAAAATACGGTCGGGAATACAAAGTCGCTCTATCAAACCCAGACGCTCATACTCGGGGCGTTCGTTGCATACATCTTCAATCGAGGACAGGACTTCCTCAACAGCCTGATGATATTCCGGCTCATTGGGAAAACGCAGACGCAAGTCTGCAAGCACTTCTTCTGTTTTCATCTACAATTTTACCTTATTTTGGAAATGACGCGCAAAAGTACACAATTAAGTCCAATTAAACAACTTTTTGCCAAATTTTCTCCAATATCCCCATCACAATAACTTTGCATGGGTTTGATTGATGAGTTCAGAATTAGCCAATAACTTTAAGAAAACAGCGACTATTGGTGAATACATAGATGTGCTCTAATTGTTCGCGGTTAACGACGTCGTTGTGTATAGAAATATAATATTATCCGGAGAACTTCACTATTTTTGTGGTATGAAATCGAAGAGTCAGGATAAACCATATCTGAAATTTATCGCATACCTACAGATTATAGGCATAATATTTGTTGTGCTCGGTCACTCGTTTCATGAGCACCCTGATGGACTTTTCGGTCATACGACTTTGGTATACCGCATGATGTCGAGTTTCCGTATGCCATTGTTCTTATTTGTGTCTGGTTTCCTGATGGTATTCACAATGCAGATGCGTGGTGAGCGTGCCTTGACGCCCGGAGCTTTTTTCAATAACAAAGCAAAGCGGCTGCTGATACCGTTTGTCGTGTTGTCGGCCGTAACTTATCTGCCACGGGCAAGCCTCTCTGTGATGGCAGATGACGTTATAGAGATAAGCTTTTGGCGCTTCGTGCGGTCTTTTGTTTTTACAGAAGACCTCGTTATCGGTTATTTCTGGTTTATTCAAGCAAATTTTTTATTGCTCGTGGTATGCTATGCTTTGCTTTATTGGGGGATCAGGAATAGACTTCTATCGCGCTATCTTTATGGAGGGCTTGTGCTGATATTTGTAGGGTTGCAGTTCTTGCCTTTGCCGCATATTGAATTCTGGTCGATTTGGGCAGTGCTGCACTTTGGTATTTATTTTGTTTTGGGTGCTTGCTATTGTGGCTATTCATCTGTACTTGACAGATATCTGCCTTGGGACTCTATATCGTTTTTTGTATTGTCCGTAGTTGTGTGGGGCTACTGTTTCTTTTTAATGGAGAATACGGGTTTTGCGCCTTTATGTTCTTTGGCAGGAATAATGATGTGCATTTCCTTTGCAAAAGTACTTGAAGTGCGGGGATTTGACTTCCTAGATCACCTCATTGGTACAAACTATATGATATTTCTACTGTCGTGGTATGCCAATGTATTATGTCAGCAGGTGACGCGTCATTTTGTGGAACTGCCATGGTGGGTATATAGCATAATGTCGCTTGTGGCAGGAGTTTATGTGCCGGTGTTATGCTATAAATTACTTCAAAAACATCATGGACACAAGGTCGCCAGATCTGCTGCGTTTCTTTTAGGCCAATCTTTTAAAGCTCACGCTCGTTAGGAACTTACTATTATTCATCGGCTTTGGGGGTGGGGCGGTATATGAGTGTGGCGAAAGGTGTGTGGTTGAATATGCGGTCGGCTTCGGTGGCTATGTTGTGAATGGAGAGTTGACGCCGTTCTGTAATCGTACGGTTGATGTCTTCGCCGTGGTATTCTGCCAGAGCGAGGTTTGTAGCTTTGGCCAGATAGCCGAGATTGGAGAACCGGAAGGATGCCTCGAAGTTATTGAGGGTGCGGCCGAATTCATGGTCGCTTACATTTCCGGGGATGGCAATCTGGCGAGCTTCCGACAGCATCATTTTGCATGCTGTGTCGATAGCTGCATCGGAATTGTCGGCGAGGCGCGCTGTGAGCAGCAACAGCCCCGCGTGTTCGCTGCCTATTATTGATGCGTCGGCTCCGGAAAAAAGGCCTTCGTGATTGCCGAATAGCAAGCGCCTGGTGAATCTCGACGCCCGTCCGGCCGACAGAATATCGGTGATGGTGTCGGCAGCATGGTAGCGGGGTGTGCCGTAGCTGTCCATGGGAAATGCCATCACAATCATGGTCTGAGGCACATTGGCAGTCACTGTTTCCACAATGCTTTCTTTCGGAAAGCCTTCTTCGGGAAGCTGCCGTGGGGAAATATTCCGTGCCGGGATATCGTCGAACCAGCGCTCTGCCAGTTCTACGGTTTCTTCGAATTCGATGCGGCCCGATACTGAGAGAATGGCGTTGTTGGGTGCGTAGTGGGAGTAGAACCAGCGTTCGACATCTTCGAGGGTGACACGTGCAATGTGTTCCGGTTCGAGTCCTATCGTGGGCCATGAATATGGATGAGCCTCGGCATAGCATATGCGTCGGAGATGGTGGAAGAGGTCACCATATGGGCGGTTGAGGCATGTCTGCTTAAATTCCTCGATTACGACTCCGCGCTGCACTTCGAGCGAGCGGGGACTGAAGTCGAGTTGCAGCATGCGGTCGCTTTCGAGGTGAAATGCAGTGGCGATATTCTGTGCCGGCAGCACATCGTAGAAGTTGGTGAAGTCGGAGCTCGTCCAGGCATTGCTTTTTCCTCCTGCGCCTTCGAGCTCGGCGTCGAAGGACGGGACATTGACCGATCCGCCGAACATGAGGTGCTCGAACAGGTGTGCCATGCCGGTGAGCTGTCGGTTTTCATCGCGCGAGCCGACGTTGTACAGCACATTGACGGCAGCCATGGCTGTGGTCGGGTCATAAGAATGCACCACACGCAAGCCGTTGGCAAGCGTGTGGCGCTTCACTGGTATGTCGTTGCGGTTCATTCGCTGAGAACCTTCATCGACAGTATTCGAATGTCGGTCTTGGGGCGGTCGGCATTGTCGGTCTGTGCTTTTTCGATTTTATCGACAGTTTCCATGCCGTCGATAACTTCGCCGAATACCGTATATGCTCCGTCGAGATGAGGTGCTCCTCCGACAGTGGTGTAGGCTTTCTTCATTTCATCGGTCATGCCAGGGCCGGGATTGGCGGCAATTTCGGCGTCGACCTGTTCGATGAGTTTGTCCTGAAGGGCCTGTAGGCCGGTGCGGTCGCCACGACGCTGCATCTCGATGATGCTGTCGCGCTGCTCCATGGCCAGTTTATTGAATATTTCCTGAGCGCGGGTCTGCTGCAGGCGCTGCTCCATGGCACCGATCTGTGCAGTGTCGAGTTTCTGACCGGTTACGATGTAGAACTGCGATCCGCTCGACTGCTTCATGGGGTTTACCTGGTCGCCCTGACGCGCAGCTGCAAGTGCTCCACGCTTGTGGAAGTGCTTGGGATATACAATTTCAGCATCGATTTTATAGTCGGGGCCGCCGGCGCCGAGGTGTTGCCCGGGTTTTGCGGTTTTGGAGTCGGGATCACCGGCCTGAATCATGAATTCTTTTATGACGCGGTGGAAAAGGGTGCTGTCGTAGTATCCTTCTTCGACCAATTTAAGGAAATTGTCGCGGTGTTTTGGGGTGTCGCCGTAGAGAAGCACGGTGAAATTGCCCATTGTAGTCTCCACCAGTACTTTGGCGGATGCGGTGTCGGGATTTTGCTGATGCTGTGTCATTTCGATAGAATCTTTAGGAGCGGCAGCGGTGTCGGCAGCTCCGGTTGCTTTGCAAGCGCACAAGACCGCGAGTGCGGCCAGTGGCGCGAGAATGTAGGCTCGCATTTTCAGATGGTGGATGTGGGGAATAGCCGTTTGTAGATTCGGCGGAAATTGTCGTCGGTCGAGCAGAGGGCGGCGGCGTTTGTCTCATAGTCGGCTCCGTAGAGACCCTGCAGGAGGTCGGCGAGATACTTGTGCTCACGATCCTTGTCGATAGTTGCAGCTACGAGTCGACGCACAGCAGGACGGTAGCCATCGGCATCGATGGCGTGCAGATAGCGTGCGGCACTTGCCATGAACTGGCCCGAGAGGTCCACGCGCTCCATGTTGTCGATTATTTTCTCGATTGCATCGGGGTCGCATTCGCCTATATGGTTGGCCAGATACTCATAGCTTTGAAGCCCGTCGGGATCGTGCTTCAAGGTCTTTATGTCGTCTTCGGTCATGTGATTCCTGTTTATAATTAATCTTACAACAGGCAAAGATAAGTTTTTTTTCCTTAACTACCGCTATATGGCATGTGTTTCTATCTTTTGAGCCCGACTATGGTTGCGTGGTTCAGAATATCATTGAGAGTGTCACGACGATTATCAGGACTATCAACCATATGATAAATGTGTAGAAACTTTGTTTGTCATTGTCATGGACATACTTCGCCACAAATTTCTTTATTCGTGGATATCCATAGACACCTATTGCTGAAAAGATACATAACAGCCAGATAGGCGTGGCGTTCGGATTCTGAGAAATCATTTCTGTCTGCGATTTAATAGGTATTGTTTATTGACACGATATGAAAGTACCCCTACGAGCACGACAAATATTATTGCACACAAGCCCGCGCAGCCACGCATTATCAGCATGGCAGTGTGCGGGATATCCTCTATCCATATTGTAATAGACAGAAGAAGTATGATTGCTATGGCTATAACAGCCAGCGCTATGTGTTTCAACCGACGATTCTCCGGCGTATTATAGAGTCGGTTCATCTCTTCCCGGGTCTGTGAATTATTTTTCATTGTCAAGTGTTTCCAAAGCTTTTTTCAGAACATTGTCATCGCCATGCAATACGCTCTCGGATTCCAGGATGGCGAATAAAATTGATTTCATATTTGGTCGAGAGTGTTTGCTATTTAAGATGACATTGTTATTTGGATTATGGCGCAAATTTAGTTGAAAACTGCCTAAGACCAATTACAACACCTTACATTGATTGTCTTAAAATGCTGATTGTCAGTGGTGAAGGCGCGTGCGGTCTTACTTAGTCCTCTTTTGGCCTGAATTTGTATCGGTTTGTATCCAAATGCGCTTGTGCTCTGTGTTTTGATTTTCTTGACTCATAACGCAAAAGTACACAAAAATTGCACATATGACGACTGCCGACAATAAAAATTGTCGGCAGAGCAATTTTTCCTTAAGCGCTGTCAGATGGATATTTCTATCTTTTGAGTCCGGTGATGGTGGCGGCTGTCGGTGCCGAAAGGTGCCCCGATGGGAGAGCGGACAGCATGAGCATGGCACACCCGGCTATGGATACGATAAGGCATGCGATTTTGTATCGGCGGAATTTCGAACGCAGGAATGCCCGGAAAGCGGGTAGGGGAGGGGTGATTCGCGATAGATGGTGGTATCGAAGAGCTCCATATATGAGTATGAAAGCGCCGAGAAGCAGAAGCCCCGCGCCGAGAAGAGTCCATAGTTCAGTCATTGCCATGATATCATCAGGTGAAAAATACACATCGACAGAAAAACGCTCGGAAGGATGCTTTGGTTTGGAAAACAGAGAATTTTCCTTCGTGTCACATGTTGCAAGACATTGGTTTATTGCCTATCTTTGTGGCATGGTAACCAAAATCGCATCTCTTGCCCTCGCTGCGGCGTTGGGCGTCTCGACGGCTTTCGCGGCCGATATCGAGCTATTCAACTATGCAGTGCCCGGGGGCGACTCCGGACTGCGCCTTGCCTGGCGTGCCGACAGCACCTCGCAGTGGGAACCGCTTGGCTATGATTTCGTGAAAAACGACTTCGGCCCCTGGGGCTCGCACAAGAAAATGTACGATCCGAAGCTGTTTGTCAATGGTGCCGACGGGCGCTGGACGGCAGTGTGGAAAGCCACCAAGGATGGCGACGTTACAGCCCTGACAAGTTCTGCCGATTTTGTAAAGTGGGCTCCTCAGCGGTATTTCGCGTCGGCTCTCGACATGCCGCGTGACATGTATGCCGCCAATCCGGAGTGTCGCGACAGCGCATCGATAGATGGAAAGATGTACGGTGGATATGTGCAGAAAGTACCTATGGCGCTGGTCGACAGTCTGAAGAGCTTTGTGGCTCACCGTAAGTCGCTCGACAAGCTCTATGGCGAGATGGCGGCCGATGATGCCACCCGTTTTGCCGGCCTTGGGACTGTGAATATGACCGTAAATGCGGTCGATGCACCTGCAAAACCGATTTCAGATTTGCTGGTGGGCATATTCTTCGAAGATATAAACTACGGAGCAGACGGTGGTCTGTATGCCGAGCTGGTACAGAACCGTGATTTCGAATACAACCCTGCCGACCGCGGTGGCGATGCCAAGTGGAATTCCACCAAGGCATGGAGCACCGAGGGCGATGGTTCTATGACTATAGAGACCGCGCGGTCGGTACATGCCAATAACAGCCATTATGCCCACATTGTGGCCAAGGGCGCATTCACAGTGTCGAACGAAGGCTACGACTCTATTGCAGTGGAGAAAGGTAAAGGCTACAAGCTGTCGCTCATGGCTGCGGTGGAGAGTCCCTGCAGGGTGAAGGTGAGTCTGATCGGAAAGAATGGCCGTGCGCTTGCATCGAAGGTGCTCACCCTCAAAGGCAAGGGATGGAATACATATAAGGCCGTGCTTAAGCCGTCGGCTTCGTGCTCGGATGCCTCGCTGGCCCTGCAGTTCGATAAAGGCTCGGTAGCTGATGTGGATATGGTATCGCTGTTCCCGGCCGCTACTTTCCGGGGTCGTGAGAATGGGCTCCGTGCCGATCTGGCACAGAAGTTGGCCGATATAAAGCCCCGCTTCGTCCGTTTCCCCGGCGGCTGCGTGGCCCATGGCGACGGAGTGGACAATATCTATGACTGGAAAGGCTCGGTAGGTCCTCTCGAAGCCCGCAAGCCGCTGCGGAATCTCTGGGGTTACCATCAGACCCGCGGCCTTGGATATTATGAATATTTCCTTTTCTGCGAGGATATAGGGGCAGAGCCGCTGCCTGTGCTCGCAGCCGGTGTTCCGTGTCAGAATTCCGGCCACGCACATAGTAAATCGACATGCGCTCTCGACACCTATGGTCAGCAGGGTGGTATACCGATGGAAGATATGCCGCAGTATATCCAGGATGTGCTCGACCTTATAGAATATGCTAATGGCCCTGCCGACTCGACCTGGGGTGCGGTACGTGCTGCTGCCGGTCATCCCGAACCGTTTAACCTCAAGTATATCGGTATCGGTAACGAGGATATGATAACTGAGGTATTCGAGTCGCGTTTCAAGATGATATACGATGCCGTTCGCGCCGCACATCCAGAGGTGACCGTGGTGGGCACTGTCGGTCCGTTCTACGAAGGCACTGACTATGACCGCGGCTGGGAGCTTGCCCGCGAGCTTGATATCCCCATGGTCGATGAGCACTACTATGTGGCGCCCGGTTGGCTAATATATAACCGCGATTACTACGACAAGTATCCGCGAGGTGGAACCAAGGTATATCTTGGAGAGTATGCCTCGCATCTGCCCGGCAGACCCAACAATGTGGAGACCGCACTTTCCGACGCACTCTATCTAACCGATGTGGAGCGTAACGGCGATGTGGTGGCCATGACATCGTATGCACCGCTGCTTGCCAAGAAAGGCCATACACAGTGGCGCCCCGATATGATATACTTCGACAATACATCGGTGAACCCCACACCCGAGTACTATGTGCAGAAGCTCTACGGCAACAACAGTGGAGACTCCTATATTCCCACGATGCTTACAGTGGATTCTGACAATCCAAAGGTGAAAGCTCGCGTGGGAGTGAGCGTTGTGGCCGATAGTTCGACAGGCGACCGCATCGTCAAGCTTGTCAATATGCTTCCGGTTGCTGTAAATGCCGACCTTTCGGGTCTCGATCTAAAGGTGCGCACCGTGAAGGGTGAGCGCCTAACGGGCGATCCTTCCGATGAAACTGCAAAATCGTCGCCTGTGACTCTGACTGTTCCGACGATGGAACTGCCACCGTACTCATTCACCGTATTCCGCACGAAATAACGGATATTTGCATCGACACACAGGGCGCCTCGTTTCCGGGGCGCCCTGCTTGTTCTTGTTCTATAGTATGCGATGGCGTATCAATCTGTCGCTAATGGCCGGGGCTTCTCTCAGTCTTCTGAGCATGGTGCTGTCGGCGGGCGCCGGTCCGGCTTCCGAGCCGTTCGATCCGATGGCGAATCGCGGGTGATCGGGAGAGAACGGGGATATACCCATTCCACGCCAAAGGTACGTTCCATATTCGCCGGCGGCATCGAGGATGGCGCTGTACACATCTATTTGACCGATGAATGTAGAGTCAATTCCGGATTGTGGCGCATTCGTTATTATGAGAGGTGTGATCTGTTTGTCGGATACGAAGCTATAAGAGCCGGCAAGGCCCTCGCGGTATGACGCCAGTCCCTCGTGGTCGCCTGTGATTACAAGTATGGTGTTTTTCCAGTCGGGACGACTGCGTAGATAGTCCACAAATGTTTTCATGCTGCGGTCTGTGTAATTGGCAGCCGTCAGGTAGTTTTTGAGGATTTCAGGATATTTGCCGGTGAGCTTCAGTGAATCCATTGATTCGGGAATGGTGAATGGATTGTGACCGGAATGTGTGACAAGCATAAGGAACACCTGCTCATTTTCGGGCCAAAGTTTTCCGTCATCGAGCATTTTTACGGATTGGGAGAACAGCGCCTGGTCTGATAATGAATTATCGGCCGGCATGAGTGCTCCAGAAGCATTCATGTCGAAATCATCGTGACAAATAAGAGTGTCGGCTCCGAATGCCCTCGCGACAGCACCTTGATTCCATGTTGTTGGATGGTCGGAAGTTATGAATATACTGCGCGCTCCGCGTTCTTTCATGGCTTTGGGAATTGTATGGTAGGTGTTTCCGGTATATTTGCCACTGTATACTGCCGACAGCATCGGGTATTGTCCAGCTATCATCAGCAGTTGTCCGTCGATAGATCGTCCGGCGCGCACCTGCGTGATTACATTGGGGTTATAATAGACCGTAGAGTCTGCAACGAGGCTGTTGAGAAATGGGGTTATTTCTTTTCCTTCCAGAGTAAGTCCGATTGGCCAAGATTCAAGCGATTCGCATAATATAATTACCACATTGGGTCTGTCCAAGCTGTGCTCGCGGATGCTGCATGCTCCGGCATAACTGTCGGTGGCCGTTTTGTGCCATTTCATCCACTCGGAGTTCTGAGTCTTTTCAGCTTCGGTCATTTCGGCATCCCTTGTCATCCATTCATAAGCAATACATGCGAAAACGGAATATACCGGAGCCGGAGTGTGCTGCAGTTCGACCTCGTTGTATAGATAGGCCATTCGTTGTCTGAATCCGCCTCTCGATAAGATCAGGCCATACGATATCGCTGAAAAAACGAGAAGTATGGCTAAATAGACTTTAATTGAAGGCCTGTGCCGTACTTTCATCCTCATACTCAAGATGGATGACACGATGATGATTGCCGGAAAAGCGATGTCGTACCATCGCATGGAGTCGATGACGCTACCGCCGAATTCCTTGAGGTTGGATGCCATCGTGTAGCACTCGAGCGGTATGTGCGATGAATATGTGCGGCAGTACATCAGATTGGCCTTGAATAATACCGATATTATTGAAAGAACTATAATCTGCCACCGGCTTTTCACAGATATGGCTGCCGGGAGAGAAAACAGGGTAGCACAGGCGATGAGGGTAGGGTAGATTACTTTGAATTCGAATGGCTTGAAAGATGTGGACAGACAGAAGAATATGTCGAAGCACAGAAATGCGAGTAATGTCGCCGTCCACCAAAGTATGTAATATCGGTATTTGAACATGCGTTTTGATTTATAAGGACTGCAAAAGTAGCGATAAATTGGTTCAAACCAAAGTATTTGAGTGTATTATAATGTGATATCAAAAAATCTTAAGAGCAGGAGTATTGATAATAAAGCGGCTGAAATGCCGTTATATAATGGCAATGAAGACTATTATCACTTTTCTCTCCATAGTTGTGGTGGCTCTCGGGTTGGCGTCGTGTATAGAGGACGGCTTCTCGACTTCTCCGTCGGATCAGCCTGCATTCTCCACCGATACCTTGTATATGGGTGTCGTGTTTACCGGAGATCCGTCGCCGACAGGTCGGTTTATGGTATATAACCGTCATGAAAAATCGCTGTCGATCAGCGATATCCGTTTGTCGGGCGAAAACGCCGGCTGCTTCCGTGTGAATGTCGATGGTGTAAGCGGCAATTCGTTCAACGATGTGGAAATCCGATCGAAAGATTCAATCTATGTGTTTGTCGAAGCTACTTTGCCCGAGGTTTCATCGAATGCTCCCGAGGCAATAACCGCACAGCTCGATTTCACCACCAACGGGGTGGTTAGCAGTGTGACTCTGCGTGCCGATGGCCAGAATGTCCGCCGGCTTAGAGCGGAGACACTCGTCGGCGATACCCGACTGGATGCCACGTTGCCCTATCAGGTATTTGATTCGCTGGTTGTGGCACCCGGTGCTACGTTGACGCTTGAACCTGGTACAACGCTCTATTTCCACGACAAGGCTTCGCTGATAGTCCGTGGTTGTCTGATTGCCGAAGGTACTCCTGAGTTACCTGTGAATATGACGGGCGACCGTACCGGCAATGTTGTTGGCGACATATCGTTCGATATAATGTCGCGCCAATGGACCGGAATCTACTTCGCGCCGACATCTGCCGGTAGCAGCATGTCGCACTGTGATGTGCGCAACACATGGCAAGGTGTGGTGATCGATGGCGATGGTGCCGGAGTGGGTCCTGCGCTCACTCTTCGCAATTGCCGCTTTCATAACTCGGCGGCCCTTGTGCTCGAGGCATACCACACTTCGGTCGACGCCACCGGTTGCGAGTTTGCCGAAGGTGGTGGCGGATTGGTGTACCTGCATGGCGGAAGTCATCGCTTCAACCACTGTACATTCGCCAACAATTATCTGTTTTCTGCCATTAGTGGCCCTGCGCTCGGTCTGGGCCATGTGAGCTCAGACGACAAGACCGGTTTCGACGATGGCTCAGGGTTGCCATACGTCAAAGCTGATATTATAAACAGTATCATCTACGGACTTGGGGCCGACATGTCGCATGGCGAGCTCGATGGCACAGACGTGCGAGTGCACCGGTGCCTGCTCAAGAGCTCCGGTACCGACGATGACTTTTTCACTGATTGCCTGTGGGATGTAGACCCTCTCTACCGCACGGTGCGGTCCGAGTATTTCTTCGACTATCGCCTGCAGCCGGAATCGCCTGCCATCGGTGCGGCCGACCCTGAGTTCCCGGCTCCGGCCGATGCCTATGGAAATGAACGTGGCTCTGCGGCCGATCTGGGGGCATATGTTTTTGTAGAGACAGCCGAGTAGCCGAAAAGGACTATAAATGGTCCTAAAAGGCTGATTGCATTCGGTAGGTGTTGCTGAAAATGCACAATTGAAGTATCTTTGTCGTTTGAACAGCAAGGCGGTGATGTGTGTTTTTAATATACACACATAAGTCTTACAGTATCTTATGAAAAGATTAATTGCAACATTAACAGTCATCACAATATGCATCGGAGCGTCGGCCCAGCGCTCGGAGCAACTGCCGTTTGGAGATTTCAACTCATGGGTTACCCGAAATATTAAGGAATCTCGCGTTATCGGCGGCGAGGTGAAGCAGGTGTACGCTGTTGGGCCAACCAAGACCATTGATGGAGATGAACCTTACACCAACCAGGGTGGCTCGCCATGGGCTTCGTCGAATGTCATGGCTAAGGTGATGGGAATAACCAAGACGAGCAATGCCGTATATCCCGACGACCGCGCTCCCGGAAATAAATGCGCGAAGCTCTGCACACAGATGGAGTCGTGCAAGGCTATCGGGCTTATTAATATCGACGTGATGGTGGCAGGGACACTATTCCTCGGTCAGATGTTCGAACCTATAAAGTCGACGTCCGATCCATACTCCAAGATGGAGATGGGTATACCATTCGCCAAGAGGCCTAAAGCTCTGTGCTACGACTATAAACTCATAGTGCCGGCCGGTGCCGGAATGGTATATTCGAGTGGCTTCGGCAAGAAGAAAACCTATAAAGGGACCGACAAGGCCGAGGTTTTCATCATCCTTCAGCGCCGTTGGGAGGATGAAGACGGTAATCTATACGCCAAGCGTGTTGGTACGGGACGGGAGCTGTTGGGAAAATCGACCAACGGATGGGTTTCCGGGCATAAACTGACGGTGAACTACGGCGATATCACCGGTAAGCCATTCTATAAGCCTTATATGGGCCTTATCTCGGGTGAAAACAGCTACTATGCCCGCAATTCGAAGGGTAAGATGGTGCCTGTGCAGGAAGTGGGATGGGATGAAGCCACTGCTACGCCGACACATCTTATTGTGATGTTTTCCTCGGGCAGCGGTAAGCCATATACCGGTACTCCGGGGATGACGCTGTGGGTCGACAATGTGGCCATGGCCTATTGATGGAATGCCGCAATAGCACGCAGGAACTCCGGTCCGTATCTGCGGGCCTTGTATTCGCCGACACCGCTTACGCTCAGGAACTCGAACTCATCGTTGGGGCGGCGTATGGCCATGTCGAGCAATGAACTATCGGAAAATATGATATAAGGCGGACGGCCTTCGCGCTTGGCGATGGCTGCCCGCACTGTTTTGAGATGCTCGAATAGACCACGGGCAGCCGTCTCGTCGACGGCAGTCCGTGCCGGCTCCGGTTTCTTTTTCTCGTTAGCAGCAGCTGCGCTGTAGCGCGACAGGGTGAGATGCGCCTCACCCCGTAGTATCTTCATACCGAAATCGGTGACACGCAGGTGGTTTCCGTCGTCGTAGGCAATCTCGAACACGCCGAGCTGAATCATCTGCTGGATGTAGTCGTTCCACTCGCGGACACTCATGTCGCGTCCGGCTCCGAAAGTTTTGATGCGGTCGTATCCGGCGGCGCGTATGTCGGCGCGATCGGCACCTCTGAGGATATTCACCAGTGTGAACACTCCGATGTTGGTCCAACCGGTGCGGGCTACGGCGCTGATAGCTTTCTGGGTGGCTACTGTGGCATCGAATCGTTCCGGCGGCTCGAGGCATACGTCGCAGTTGCCGCAGTCGCAGTCGGTGGATTCGCTGAAATACGACAGCAGTATGCGACGGCGGCACACGCGAGCTTCTGCGTAGGCTCGCATACGCTCGAGTTTCTCCATGTTGATAGCCTGGCGCCCTGACTCCTGAGCGAAATTCCGCCTGGCAATTATATCGGCCACGCTATGGAACAGCACGGCCTCAGCCGGAAGCCCGTCGCGGCCGGCACGGCCTATTTCCTGATAGTAGCTTTCGATGTTGGATGGTAGATTGTTGTGCACGACCCAACGGATATTGCTCTTGTCGATGCCCATGCCGAATGCTATGGTGGCGCATACAACCTGCGCGGTTCCGTCGAGAAAGGCTTTCATCGACTCACTGCGTGCGGCGGCGTCCATACCGGCATGATAGCGCACCGACCGTACTCCGGCTGCCAGGAGCGATTTATGCAGAGAATCGACCCCTGACCGCGAGAGGCAATAGGCCACACCGGAGTCGGTAGGGTATTTCCGGGCGAGGGCTGCGATGAACCGCACGCGGTCGCGTGCACCGGGATTATTATATGCCCGAAGGGAAATGTTCGGGCGGTCGAAGGAGCTTATATAAGTGAACGGTTGGTGAAGCCCGAGCTGACGGGCGATGTCATCGCGGGTGAGGCGGTCGGCGGTAGCCGTAAGCGCTATTACCGGAACACCAGGGCGAAGTTCCTTGAGCCGGGCCAGTCCGGTATAGTCGGGTCGGAAATCGTGTCCCCACTGTGATATGCAGTGTGCCTCGTCGATGGCGAACAGACTTATGTCGAGGCGGCTCCAGTTCTCGATTTCGGCGAGCAGCCGTTCGGGCGATATGTACAGCATCTTCAGTCGGCCGGCGAATGCCGCGTTGAGAATCTGGCGGTTGTAGCTCTCGGGCTGGTTGGAATGGATAGCAGCCGCTGGGATGCCGTTGGCCACCAACGCCTGCGTCTGATCCTGCATCAGAGCAATAAGAGGCGAAACGACCACAGCACAACCTCTCTCGGCCAGAAGCGCCGGCATCTGATAGCAAATAGACTTTCCTCCGCCGGTGGGCATGAGCACCAGAGCATCGCGACCGGAGCATACCGACTCGATGATGTCGTACTGTCCCGGCCTGAACGACCTATAGCCATAGAAGCGGGCAAGCAGTCCCAATGCCCTCGATTTTAAATCTTCGTTCGCAATCATGTGGCAAAATTAATGATTATTTTTCATTGAGGTAGCGGTCGGTTTTGTCGGCGAGGTATTTGCGTGCTTTAGCGGCCCACTTGGCGTCGCTGCAGGTCGATTCGTTTTCGAGCACCGACATTAGTTGCCATATGAAAATGAGTACGCCGGCCATATTCAGCGCACTATGCCCTCCGGTGATAAATGCAAGAGTATCGCCAAGCGCCAAGTCGGCTCCATGCGCGACTGCGAGGACGGCGTATATACGAGCCACCGTGAGCACAGCATGGCCAAACCGTCGAGACGACAGCCGTGCGTCGCCTGTGGTTTTTCCCTTGCGGACCAAGCGCCTGCGTAGTCGCACCGCCGATACAACATCGGTTATCACCAATGCAGTGCACAGAGTGGCAACGGGGATGACCGGTTCGACAAATGCTGCGACTATGGCTGCAGCCGAGGTGACGGTGATTTTGATCTGAGTAGAGTCCATAACTTTTTTCTGCAAAAATATAGCTGAAAAAGTGGGTTTGATTGCAGTAAATGTCGAGTTGCGACAGAATGTCGGCGAAAAACTGTAATTTTGCATCGTGAAAAATAGTTTACGATGAACATTATCATATACGACGAACATGCGGTATGGGCCGACCTTCTGCCCATCACCTTTACACGCCCGGTCGGAGCTATCCGCCTCGGCATCGATACCATCGCAGAGAAATGGCAGGCTTTACTTCCCGGCGAATACTCCTGGAAAGCCGCCGAGAGCTATCTCGATGAACTTTTCCCTACCGGAATATGCGATGATGATACCCTGTATGTGTCGGGGTGTGTGGTCCCTGATGCCGGGCTTGCTTCGCGGGTGGCTGACTTGGGTCGTGGCGAGGCTCTGGTCGATGCCCGCGGACGCGTGGTGGCCCACAGAGGGTGCGACTATTCAGTGCGTGTGGAGTCGTATACCGAGGTTACGGCTGTGGAGCAGCTGTACGACATATTCATGTTCAACGCCGCTCAGATAGCAGCTGATTTCAGCCGTTTTACCGCCGGACGTGTCTCGCAGCCGCTTTCGGACACAAATACTGTGATCGGAGACCAGTCTCTCATATTTGTTGAAGACGGTGCACGTGTGGAAGGCGCGTTCCTGAACACCTCTCACGGTCCTATCTACATAGGCCGCGACGCTGAGGTGATGGAAGGCTCGATGCTGCGTGGCCCAATCGCTCTTTGCGAGCATGCCACGGTGAACATGGGCACAAAAATATATCCCGGCACTACCATCGGACCCTACTGCAAGGTTGGAGGGGAGATAAACAATGTTGTATTCCAGGGCTATTCCAATAAGGCTCATGATGGTTTCCTTGGAAATGCCGTGATTGGGGAATGGTGCAACATAGGCGCAGGCTCTGTGGCGTCCAATCTCAAGAACGACTATACGCCCATCCGCCTTTGGAATTATCCTACGCGTCGCTTTGCCCGCACGTCGCTGCAGTTCTGCGGTCTGATTATGGGCGACCATTCCAAGGCCGGCATTAACACGATGTTCAATACAGCCACTGTACTGGGCGTCGGGGTGAACGTGCATGGTGCTGGCTTTCCGCGAAACTTTGTGGAATCGTTCAGCGAGGGCTCTACCTCCGGCTTCACCCGTGTGCCTGAGAAGAAATTCTTCGACATCGCCGAGCGCATGATGTCGCGCCGAGGCCGTGCTCTGACACCTGCCGACCGCCGCATGCTCACCACACTGTATGCCGGCAATTAGTCTTTGGCGATTGCGGGTGTGGTGATGGCGCATTATCATAAATGAGCAGGTAGCGGCTGCAATCTATTTTGCACAGATATTCGCAAAAAAATCTTATCTTTGTGCTCGATCATATACACTACTTAAATATCAACTACCCTAAGCGTCAGACAGCATGCTTCCCGACAAATATGTGATAACGATTGGCCGTACGTTCGGCAGTGGTGGCCGTGCCCTTGGCCGCGCTATAGCCGACAAACTCGGTATAGGCTTCTATGACAAGCAGTTGCTCGTGAAAGCTGCTGAAAAGGCCGGCTACAATATAGAGTATATCGAAAAGAACGATGAGCGTGCGCCGAGCGTCATGGGTAGCTCGATACCGTTCTCTTTCGGGTTCTACCCGATGTCGTGGATAGGGAATCCCGGTGGAGGAGGCTCCGATAGCACTTATTCGGCACAGTGCGATCTCATGCACGAGCTTGCGGAGTCGGAGCCATGCGTCATAGTTGGACGTAGCGCCGACTATGTGCTTCGCGACCTTCCGAATGTGGTGAATATCTTTGTGCACGCACCCATCGAGGAATGTGTGCGCCGTATCACCTCGCGCGGCGACGTGACACGCGAAACGGATGCCAAGGCTCTTGCCGAGCGAACTAATAAACTCCGTGCCAACTTCTACAACTTCTACACCGACAAGCGCTGGGGCTATGCCGAAAGCTACGACTTGTGTGTGAATTCGGCCTTGATGCCTATAGATGCTTTGGCCGACTATGTGATTGAATTTATAAAACAACGACTCGATAAAAAGTGAAAAAAGCATTTCTGGCCATCTTCGCAGCGGCTGTAGCCCTCGGAGCCAAGGCATTTACCACCGATACCATCGCGATTCCTACATCGTTGCTGTCCAGCCCGGAGAAAGTGACGGTAATCACCCCCGAGGGTGAGAAGAATGCAAAGTTCCCCACTGTATATATACTCAATGGCTACAGCGGCGACCACCGCGACTGGACCCGACTGACAGAGCCGCGTCTGGGCGAGCTTGCCGATCAGTACGGCATGGTATTCGTGATGCCCGACGGACGCAACAGTTGGTATTGGGATTCTCCTGCCGACCCGAAGATGCAGATGGAGAGCTTTATTGTGAAAGAACTGGTGCCTTATATCGACGCCCACTATCCTACCAAGGCCGAAGCCGGCCAACGCGCCATCACCGGCCTCAGCATGGGCGGCCATGGTGCTATGTGGCTTGCTGCGAACCATCCGGATGTGTGGGGCAGCGTGGGAACGATGAGTGGCGGCGTAGATATTCGTCCCTTTGCCAAAAACTGGGGCATTCCCAAGCTTTTAGGCCAGTCGTACAGCGAGAATCCCGCGTTGTGGGACAGCCATACTGTGGCCGGCATCATCCCTAAGATAAAGGATGCCGGACTCAACATAATCATAGACTGCGGCAAGGACGATTTCTTCGCAGGAGTGAACGAGCAGTTGCACCGCGACCTGCTGGCGGCAAACATAGCGCACGACTATACGTCGCGCCCCGGCAATCACAGCCATAAGTACTGGGCCAATTCGATACTTTACCATCTGCTTTTCTTCAATACTGCTTTCAACAAGTGATACTACAGGAGCTTACCCTTGTCAACTTCAAGAATATCGCCGGAGCGGAACTACAGTTTTCGCCCAAGGTGAACTGTTTTCTTGGTGACAATGGCATGGGCAAGAGCAACCTGCTCGACGCCCTGTACTTCATGAGCTTCTGCAAAAGTTTTACAGGTGCCACCGACCCTATGCTTGTTATGCGGGGCGGTGGCTTCGCCATGCTTAAAGGGCGCTATCAGCGCCGAGGCCTCGAGGAAGAGGTCGCGGCAGCCGTGCAGCCGGGACGCCCGAAGTCGTTCAAGCGTGGTGGCAAGGCCTACCAGCGACTGTCGCAGCACATCGGTGCGTTTCCGCTGGTGCTACTGTCACCTGCCGACATGACACTCGTCGGTGGAGAGCCGTCGGAACGTCGCAGGTTTATCGACCAGATAATTTCGCAGCGCGACGCTCCTTATCTCGATGCCCTTGTGCGCTATAATCATGCCCTTGAGCAGCGTAACAAGCTGCTCAAGCAGGAATGCGCCGACGGTTCGCTGTTCGATGCACTCGAAGCCCAGCTTGAGATTGCGGGCGACTACATATCGCGGCGACGTGTGGAAAATATAGCTCGGCTGGAGGAAATTTTCCGTCCATACTACCGTGCCATCGCCGAGTGCGATGAGCAGCCCGGCCTGAGCTATACCGGCCGGGACTACTCGGCCGAAGGTGGCCTGGCTGAGCATCTGAGATTGTCGAGAGGACGCGACAGCATACTCCGCTACACGGCCTCGGGGCCGCATCGCGATGATATAGAGTTCTCTCTCGACGGGATGCCTCTGCGCCGGTCGGCGTCGCAAGGTCAGACAAAGACATTTACCTCGGCGTTGCGGTTTGCACAGTACGAACTTCTGCGCGAGAGCCTTGGTATAAGGCCTTTGCTGCTTCTCGATGATATTTTCGATAAGCTCGACGCAGGGCGTGTGCGCCGTATTATGGCCATAGTGGGTGGCTCCGACTCGTTCGGACAGATTTTCATTACCGATACCAACCGGAAACATCTCGACGAGATCGTAGCCGATATACCGCAGTCGCATATATCCGATCCATACCGCCTGTGGCATGTGGAGCAGGGCCGGTTCACACCTATAGATACTCACCGAAGCCTATGAAAAGGGTAGAACCGATGCGTATCGACGCAATCCTGAAGTATATGATCGATGCTACAGGTCTGCGGCCGGAGTTCAACCGCCGTACTGTGGAATCGGCTTGGCCCGATGTTGTGGGCAAGCATATAGCATCCTATACCGGTAAAATTTACGTTAAAGACCGCACTCTGTATGTCCAGATAGTGTCGGCGCCGCTTAAGGAAGAAATGTCCTATCTGGGCGAACTCCTTGTGCGCCAGCTCAACGAGGTTGCAGGTGCGGATGTTATCTCATCTATAAGATTCATATGAATATACCCGAAGCTAAATTTGAATTCCGTTTCCGTACACCGGTTCAGACACGATTCAACGATGTGGACATGTTCGGACACCTTAACAACTCGGTCTATCTGCAGTTTGCGGACCTTGCCAAGATGCGCTATTTCATGCAGTTTATGGATGGTCGGTTCGACCCGATGCGTCTTGGATTGGTTGTGGCAAATATAAACTGTGACTTCTATCATCCGGCCTATGTCCAGGAGGAGCTCGAAGTTCTCACGGCGGTATCTTCCATCTCCATCAGCTCGCTGGTGATGGAACAGCGGATTGTAAATGCTTCGGGCGAAGTGAAGTGTATAGTCCGCACCGTGATGGTCAGCTTCGATCCGCGCACTGCAACTTCGGTGCCTGTCACCGACCAGTGGCGCAGCGATATAAGCAACTTCGAGGGCCGTCAGCTATGAAATATACACCGCTTGCGCTTGAGGGAGTATGGCTAATAGAGCCGCAGCGCCATGGCGACAGCCGCGGTTACTTCTGCGAGACTTTCCGTGCCGATAGTTTTGAGGCTGCCACAGGCATACGGCCAAATTTCGTGCAGGACAACGAGTCGGTGTCGCGCCGTGGAGTTGTGCGAGGTCTGCATTATCAGGCCGGCGAGGCTTCTCAGGCCAAACTCGTGCGGGTGACTTCGGGCTGCATCGTCGATGTGGCCGTTGACCTGCGCCGCTCGTCGCCGACATTCGGACGGCATATATGCGTGGAGCTTTCGGCCGATAATGGGTGTCAGCTGTACATTCCCCGTGGTTTCGCACATGGATTTGCGGTGCTTTCCGAGAGTGCCCAGTTTCAATATAAGGTCGATAATTACTATAATCCCGCCGCAGAGCGATCGCTGCGCTTCGACGATCCGACGGTGGGTGTGGAGTGGCCTGTCGCCGAACCGGATATGATACTTTCGGCCAAGGATCTTGCAGGCCGCGCTTTCGCCGACTGCGACCTATTCGACTGACTATGACGATAGCAGTAATCATACTGGCGGTGGCTCTTGTAGCCGCTGTTGCAGCATTGATCGCAAGCCGCCGGAGTGCCGATGCACGGGCTGCGGAAATTGCGGCATTATCGGCGGAAAATGGGCGGCTGAACGGTGAGAATGCAGCTTTTGCGCAAGTACGCCGCGATCTCGAGGCTTCTGTTGCCCGACTAAACGGGCAGATCGAGGTGCTACGCCGCAGCGAGGCCGAGGCTAATGGTGAGAAAGTGCGCTTGGCCGAGCGTACGGAGGCTCTTATGCGCGAGAACGAGCGCATACAGAAGGAGCATGCCCGGCTTGAGAGTGAACTCGAGGAACGTTTCCGAAATCTGGCTGCCAAGGTACTTGTGAGCAATTCAGAAGCACTTCGGGAACAGAACCGCACTGGCCTCGCAGAGGTGCTTGCTCCTATGCGCGAGAATCTTGAACAATTCCGCGCGGCATTCACCGAGCGCTACGATAAGGAATCGGCCGAGCGCTTCTCGCTTGGCGAGCGTGTGCGCGAATTGGTGCAGCTCAACCAAACGATCGGTCTGGAGACACGTAAACTTTCGGATGCATTGCGCGGAAACTCTAAGGTGCAGGGCGACTGGGGTGAGATGATTCTCGACAACATCCTTGAGCGCAGCGGCTTCCGCCGAGGATATGAATACATGGTGCAGGAGAGTGTGGTGGATACCGAGGGCCATCGCCTGCGTCCCGATGTGGTGATAAATTATACAGAGGGCCGTAAGCTCATCATAGACTCCAAGGTGTCGATACAGGACTATCTGCGAATGGTCGACGCCGAGTCCGATGATTTGCGCGAACGCTACGCCCGCTCTCATCTGGCATCGGTGAAAAAGCACATTGCAGAGCTTAAAGGTAAATCCTATCAGGATGTTATCGGCGACGAGCGTGTGGACTTCGTGCTTATGTTTATACCTCACGAGGGCGCTTTCCTTGCAGCAATGAAGCTCGACGACAGTCTGTGGCAGACAGCCTTCGACAGCAGGGTGCTTGTTATATCGCCTACTCATCTGATGTCGGTGATACGGCTTGTGGAGCAGGTGTGGCGTCACGACAAGCAGAATAGAAATGCCCTCGAAATAGCGCGACAGGCCGGTCTGATGCTCGATAAATTCAATGGCTTCCTCTCCGATATGGAGAAAATCGAAAAATCGCTTGGCGCCGCCGGCGAGGCTTGCCGCAGTGCATTTGCCAAACTTTCGAGTGGCCCCGGCAATCTTGTGGGTAAAGCCCGCGCGCTTACAGCCTTGGGCGCCAAGGCGAAAAAGGCTCTTCCGGAGCGTTTTATCAACGAATGTGCAGATACCGCAGAGGAAGAACCGGAAAATACCGAAGAAAATGCCTAATTTTGCATCTTCTAAAATTCTCACTCCAAACAAGTACTAAGTAATGCTACGCAACATACAATCGCTCTTCTCGTCGATGCCACCGGTGGTGAAAAATCTGCTGATAATCAATGTGCTCATATGGCTCGTTATGGCGATCTCGCCCGATGCCGACAGGGCTTTCACCAAATATCTGGCTCTGTACTACTTCTCATCGCCGGGCTTTCTGCCGTTCCAGTTGTTCACCTACATGTTCCTGCACGGAGGCTTCACCCACTTATTCTTCAACATGTTTGCTTTGGTGATGTTTGGCGGGACCATCGAAAGAGCCATGGGGTCGGCCCGTTTTCTGTTCTATTATATCTCCGTGGGCATCGGCGCCGCTCTGATTCAGATGGGTGTATATGCGATATACATACATCATCTGGAGAGTTTCTTCGACGCTGCCACATGCAACGAGATTATAACGCGTGGCTGGGATCTGATTCAGCAAAACTACAACTACAGCGATCCCGATGCCGGGGCCCTCAACTCGTTTGTGAACAGGCCAATGGTCGGAGCCTCGGGCGCGATCTATGGTGTGCTTCTTGCGTTTGGCTTCCTGTTTCCTAATGTTCCGATATATCTGTTTTTCATACCCATTCCTATCAAGGCCAAATGGCTTATAATCGGATATTTCGTGCTTGAATTGTTCTATGGCTTAGGTGGTCTTGCCGACAATGTGGCTCACTTCGCCCATATCGGCGGCATGATATTCGGCTTCCTGTTGCTGCTCTATTGGAAGCATAAAGGCGTGTTCAACAACCGTTGGTTCTTCTGATGGAAACGCCGGAAGAAATGCAATCGCCTGCACCGCGCCGGCGCCCTGCCGGTGCTCAGGCTGCCAAGAAAGCAGGCGCTGTGCGCAGACCACGCACCGGTAAGCCCACGAAAGGTAAGAAAAAGAAGAAACGCAAACTTCGGTCGCCGGCAATGCGGCTGCTGCGGGCGCTGATGCTGATACTCAGTATTGCGTCGGCCGTGGCAACAATATTCACGGCCTACAGCGGGCACATATCACCCCTCAAGCACGGTGGCTTCTGGGGTATTTTCCCGCTCTGTTTCCCTATATGCCTGCTGTGCTCGGTGATACTGATCGTGCTGCAGGTATGGTGGCATTGGCGTGGTGTGATTATTGCGGCCCTCGGTCTTGTGGCGAGTGCCGCCCCGGCGCTGCAGATATGCCCGCTGCATTTGGGAACTCCGAAAGCTCCCGAAGGCAGCGATACTTTTACGCTGCTTACATATAACGTGCTGAATCTTAACGACCGGCGCGACAGCACGGATGTGGCCCCGAATCATACGATCGACTATATTATCGACCAGGATGCCGATATAGTGTGTCTGCAGGAGGCTGCCAATGTCACTGTGTCGCGCCACTTGTTTGTGACCGCTGAGCAGATCCGCACATTGCACGAACGATATCCGTATATCATCACGAGTTCGGGTGCTCAGACTATAATGTCGAAATTCCCCGTGCAGCCTATACATCTCACACTTACCAAGGAAGAATTCGATGATGCCGAACTGGCAGCCTATCGCATATCGTTCCCCGGAGGTAAGAGCGCCACGCTTTTCAATGTGCATCTGCAATCGTTTTCGCTTACCAAAACCGACCGCGAACTTTACCGCAATCTCACCGATCTGCAGCGCGAGAGCATTCAGGATGTCCGGACTCATTTGATACATAAGCTTTCGGTGGCTAATGTGGAACGTGCCCGGCAGGCTCAGGTGCTGATGCGGCTTATCCGTCATTATGGCGGCCCGGATGTGATAATATGCGGCGATTTCAACGATGTCGCCACCTGCTATGCTATCCGCACAATCGAAGATGCCGGCTTCCGGTCGGTCTATGCCAGCCTTGGATTCGGACCGATTGCGACATATAATGAGAACCGCTTTTATTTCGGCATCGACCATATATTGTACCGAGGCTCGATAGTACCTCTGACCATCGACAAAGGTACTGTGCGGTGTTCCGACCACTATCCGCTAAAGGCCACGCTTGCAATAGACTGAAGTGTTGGTCGTGTCTGTGAAATACTCTCTTGAGGGTATTGACAAGCTGATTTTTTCTGAGTAATTTTGCGATTCGGAATATAAAAGCAGCTAATCCTATGACAGACAATTCATTCGAGAGTACCGATACAGTTCGTCATCTTATCCGTCACAACCCGTCGTTGCTAATGATGCTGCGTCGTTTCGACATATCGCTCGGATTTGGTAATGGAACCGTTGGTGAAGTCTGCGCGGCAAATGGCATTGATACCGATACATTTCTTGCAGTAGCTAATTTTACGGCCGGGCATGCATGGCGGCATTTCAATGTCGATCTGGCTACGCTGATGCTGTACTTGAAAAATGCCCATAGCTACTTTCTGGATTTCGCACTGCCGTCGATACGGCGCAAGCTGATAGAGGCACTCCCGATGTCCGACCCAAATTCGGTGGCTATGCTTCTGATGCGGTATTTCGATGATTATTCCGAAGAGGTGCGTCTGCACATGGAGTTTGAGAATGAAACCGTGTTTCCCTATATCCGAAATCTTCTTGCAGGGAATCCCGACACAAAGCTTTGCATAGCGCAGTTCGAGGCCCGACATGAATCAATAACTCCGAAACTCAACGAACTAAAGGAAATATTTATCTGTCATTATAGCGGCGGTGGCAATTCCGATCTTCTTACATCGGCTCTCCACGATATCATAGCTACGGAAAAAGAGCTGAGGCTGCATTGTGGAATCGAGGACAGGATTCTTGTGCCGGCTGCGCAGGCTCTCGAGCCTGAAATAGCCGACAAGAGCGTTGCGGAGCCCGAAACGACCGACTCGCAGGAGCTTACAGCGCGAGAACGCGAGATTGTGCGTTGTATAGCGCGCGGTCTCTCCACCAAGGAAATCGCAGCCAGTCTTTTCCTGTCGACACATACGGTGACCACCCATCGCCGCAATATATGCGCGAAACTCGACATTCATTCCGCGCCCGCGCTCACTGTCTATGCGATTCTACACAAGCTCGTCGATATATCGGAGATAAAGGTGCAGTAGGTTCCGATGACATTTCCCGGGTCCGGGGGAATTGAATTTTTTGTGGATTTCCGGGATTATTTTTATCTTTGTGGCAAGAAGCCGGCGTGTTAACAAACCGGCTCATACACCGCTTAACAAAACGATGGACTACAGTGTTTTAGACTTCCTCAGCCTCCTCGGAGCCGTCGGGCTCTTCCTCTATGGTATGAAGGTGATGAGCGAAGGTTTGCAGAAAGCCGCAGGCGACCGTCTGCGC
>CAJUOB010000028.1 GCA_910587915.1 uncultured Muribaculaceae bacterium
TTACTTCCACGATGTCTCCGTTGATTTCGGCATAGCCGATAAGAGCCAGGCGGGTTCCCCCGAGCCATTTATATGGCTCAAACATCCCCGAAGCGGTACCTGTCGTGATGACAGGTACCGCTTTTATTCTTTTTGTCTGTTGCGAAGTACTTGCTGCCGCTTGAACTCGTTCCATCGACGGTTCATATCGTTATTGGCTTTTAAACGACTGATTCCTGTCGCAACTTTCAATAGCTGCAATGCCCGGTAGCCTAAACTGCGATAGATGGGTCCATGCCCTGCCAGGCGGTAGTCCGGCGGTTGAGACATGCGTACACTGTCATTATCAATATTATTCACACGAGCAATAAGTGTCAGTATTTCCGGGTGCAATGCGGGGGCGTCTGGAGATTCTATTATATCTATATTCTCGTTGCCAAAACTATGTTTTTCCCATTTCTTCGCTTCTTTTACAGTTATGTATTCTCTATCCACAATATAAACTTCGGTATATGTTGTCACAAAGAACGGTTCATCGTAGCGGTTGAACTGAAACATTCCTCGGCCACGTCCTCTTGAGTCGATATTATATGAAAATCCTGTCAATCCGACTACCGAAAGTGCATCATCGTTTATATTATTATAGTTCAGATGGATTCGGAATTGTTCGAAATTGATATTGTCATTTTTCAAGAAATAGCGCATGGATGGCATCCATCGGATACCAATAGTATCGGCAAGTATATCGATATCTATCGTGAGTTTGTCATCGTGTTTATTCCATATCTCGACTGGGCTGTATTTACCCATGAGTGTATCCGATTCGCATGTGTTATCAGTGAGGCGGGAAGGTATATCATACTCCGGTGGAATCCCAATCCAATCCGCCCATGTGAAGTATTGATTGCATATGGCGCTTACGCTGTCGAGTCCCTTGTCATCTGTGAAGCGATAGTACGATTGCGACTTGAGAATACGTGGCTGTCTCCAGCCTCGGTATTTGGTTTTGGGGTCGCTTGGCAGCATATAGTCTACCATTTTCTCGCGGAATAGAGTAATGGTATCGGTATAGCTTGCCAGAGTCGAATATTCCCTTACATATCCTAATATGTGCAGTATTTTATCTTGCCGCGATTCGACTACGATTTCAGAAAGCTCTGTTATGTGTTCTTGCAGAAATATTGTGTCGACATCTGAAGAGGGAACACTCTTCTCATGAAAGCCCATGTATCGAAGTGTGATAGGGTAGTCTGCCGGCGTCGCACAGCTGACGTGGCCTTTTGAGTCGGATGTGCCGATGAAATTCCCGTTACAACCGAAAACAGAGGCATTCGCCAACGGCAGATGGCTCAGGGAATCAGCCACGACCGGACCTTGTGCCCGGATTCCCATCGGGACTCCAAGCACCAGGATTGCTATGACTAATAAATGCAGTTTAACCATCGATATATCTATTGGCTTTTAGCGTTTCAAGGTAAGCATATACCCGAAGCCCCGCTGGTTGATTATGCTTATGTTTGAATCGTGGCGTAAGACGCGGCGAAGTTTGTGTATGTAGCCGTGTAGGGAGTTGCGATTGCATTGCTCATCGCGCTGCCATACATCCAGCATCAATTCTGTCGCATCTACGGTATTGCCTATATTTGCCGCCAGTTTCACCAATATTCTTGCTTCGATGTTTGATATTATATTTTCCTTACCATGGATGGTGAGCCGTTGAGTCGCGGGGTCAAAAATGTATTCTCCAATTGTATAGCCCATCTGCCGGCTCGGATTTACGACCGTATTACGTAGAAGAGATTTTATTCTTATGAGTAGTTCCCTGAGTTCAAAAGGCTTCTTGAGGTAGTCGTTGGCACCGATATCAAAGCCTTCCTCAATATCATCAATCGCACTTTTGGCGGTGAGAAAGATGATGGGAACAGTTGCAGAAATTCGGCGGATTTCCTTGGCCATGGTAAATCCGTCGCATTCAGGCATCATCACATCTGCGACAATAAGGTCTGGCCTTTCTCTTTTGTATTTAACAAGCCCTTCATGGCCGTCGAATGCCGCCGACACTTCATATCCTTGTTGGTGTAATGTGTCGCAGATAATCAGCGAAAGGTCGCGTTCATCCTCAACGAAAAGTATCTTAGCATTCATGGCTGTCGAATTTAATTGTGAATATTGAGCCGTGGCCTTCCTGGCTCTTGACAGATATGCTCCAGCCCATCTTTTCAAGGACGTGCTTCACATAATAAAGGCCGATTCCATAGCCCCGTACATCCTGCCGGTTGCCATGTGGTACACGATAGAACTTGTCGAAGATATATGGCAGATTTTTTGAGGAGATTCCCATGCCATTATCGGCAACCGCTATCCGATCTGAATGTATTCCTATATTTATGGATACGGTGTCTCCGGAATATTTGATTGCGTTGTCAATCAAATTGTTCAGCACATTGGACAGATGTGATTTGTCTGCCATGACAGCGACAACCTCATTTGATTTAACCTCGATATTTATGTTCTTTTCGCTTCGCATCCGCTGTGCATCGGCTATCTCTTCAACAAGTTCCGATAAATCAATTTTTTCCGGTTTCAAGGTCATTGCCTTTCTGCGCTCCATACTCATCGCAAGAATATTCTCAACCAGCTCGCCAAGGCGTTTGAGTTGTTTCATGGCTATTGTAAGGTATGCCTGCTTTTTCTCCGTATCGTTTACGGTGTCGTAATTGAGCAGAGCGTCATTGGCCGAATATGCAATCGAGATAGGCGTTTTCAACTCGTGGGTCATATTGCTTACAAAATCATCCTTCATCTCCTCTATGGTACGGAGTTTGGAAACTGTGCTGAACAAGTACCGGAATGCTGCGGCAAAAGCAACCATAAGAAGAAATATTGTGACAATAACTCCCATCATCTGAGATAGGATATGACGCGTCAATGGGGTTACACTTGCCCTGTAAAACCATCTGTTTTCAGGACTGAAGCATAATCTGAATACATCATACCCATCGATACCATTTTGAAGATGTATATTGCCCAAAAGGACAGAATCTGTTTCAGAGACGATTTCAATTGCCACTGAATCGGGATATATCTGACGGTCAGCAAGACGGACCCTAAAAATACTGTCAGTGATATTCAAATCGTAGCCATAATATCTGTCCATCGACTCGTGCATCTGCTGGCTCATTGCCTTCATCATCTGATTGGTATATGAGTGATCACGCCTGAGAGGGGCACGTTTTACAGAGGTGTATCCATTATCTTTTTTTGTAGTTGTAACAAAATTCCCATCTTCATCAACCTGACCGGATATCTGACCATGTTCGGCATTATATATGGAATCCGCTTCTTCTTTTGTCAAGATAGAGCGCTGTTCGGCTTGAGCCTTCATTCTTGCCCTTTCCGACCGTTCCCACATATCGTCTATATCAGTATCGGCAAGAGCTGTCATCACTTCCCGCTCCACATCCTCCCGGATTGAGTTGTAGAGACGTACAAGGTAAAAGACATTGCAGCAAAAAATCACAGCAATGACAGATATGAAGAGTATGGAGTTGAGTCTGAACTTTTTCATACGCAAAGTTAAGTATTATCACCTATCATGCCACACAGCGCATTGCATATTTAAGACTAAATAAGAAATGGCTTAAGACTAAATAAGGTGGAGAACAATGACCGTCAATCCGATCGATTATAACTTTGCGCTATCACAATAATACAACGGTTATGAAGAGAGCTTTTATCATTTTCTGTACTCTGGCGGCAGTAAATTCTATGATCGCACAAAGCGAATTCCCGGACAGCATCGAAAGTCGCCAACTCAATGAAGTCGTCGTGAAAGGTGAGAAACCCCAAATCAAAGGTCACGACGGAGTGATGGTTGTAGATCTTCCCACTATAGTCAAGGATAAGCCGGTTTCAAACGTACTGGAAGCATTGGGCTATCTCCCCGGTGTGGTAAATAATAATGGTGCGCTCGGATTAAGCGGAGCATCCTCGGTTACAATAATCATAAATGGAGAGCCGACAACGATGCCTTTGCAGAATTTTTATCAGCTACTTTATTCTATGCCGGTAGACCGTCTGAAAAACGTGGAAATAATGTATTCGGCACCGGCGAAATACCATGTGAGCGGAGCTGTGATTAATGTTGTATTGAAGGCTCCTCATCCTCTTGATGGACTGATGGGACAAGCGACACTGGGTTATAATCAAGCTCATTTTGCTTCGTATTCGGGTGGTTTTAACGCCACTTACGCCGTTAAAGACTGGACATTCGAACTCAATTGGTCGCTCAGCCGCAGTCAGTCGTACAACCGGCAGAAGACCTTTTCAAATCATTTTCTCGACGGTATCCATCATCCGATAGAGGATGATATGCGCCAGATAGGACGTGCCTGGAACAATACAATTTATGCAGCAGCTTCCTATAAGAAGTTTAAACTAAGCTACAATGGACAGATAACATCCGACATCCGCAATGAAAGTCTATCATCGGGGACTTTTGGAGATTTCCGAAATCTATACAAAGGCGTGTCTCCGACAAGTTATCACAATATAGCTGTTCGTTACGAATCTCCGTTTGGTCTGGCCGTTGGTGGCGATTATACGTTCTTTCACGAAAACCGTTGCCAAAACCTTTTCAAAGGCAGTATCGAGCAAATCAATTCCGAAAACCGCCAGCGAATCAACCGTTGGCACGGCTATCTGGATCAGGAGCACACTCTCGGTGTATGGACTATTGGCTACGGTGTAGACTATAAGCATGCTGATGACAAGAGTAGTCAATCCTACAAGTTTCCGGAAAATGCAGGCTTCGACAATACATTGCGCGAGGATGTCGCAGGCGTCTACATCTCCACGCAAGCGTCATTTCCGTGGGGACTGTCATTTAACGCATCGGTCAATGCTGAATATTTTCACAACGACTATCAGCATAATTGGAATATCATCCCTCAATTAGGTGCTACTTTCTACAGAACTCCCAAAAGCATATTCCAACTAAATCTCAGTTCGGAACGAATATATCCATCGTATTGGGAATTACATGGAGGCACATCCTATATCAACGACTATTCAATGATCCTGGGCAATCCGGCTCTACAGCCATACATGAATTATTCCGGTCAGTTCAGCTATATCTTTAGACAAAAATACGCAGCCACCCTTTATGTGCTATATGCCGATGACTACTCCGTGCAGTTGCCTTATCAATCATCATCCGATTTCCATCTTATATTTCAGACTCTGAACCTCGATTTCTCTCGGACTGTGGGTGTTCAACTTCACATTCCGTTTGATGTGAAAAACGTCTGGAATGCTACAGTCACACTCAACTTATACCATGCGCGTCAGAAGTCAAGCCATTTCCATGACCTTAGTTTCGACAATAAACGGTGGGGCGGCTACATCGGATTGAATAATACTATACGTTTCACGCCCACGAGCCCGGTGTCACTGTCGGTCGACGCCACATACATGGCCGGGATGATTCAAGGCGGAGGCCGAATGGATCCTCTTTGGAAAATAGATGCAGGAGTGAAGTGGCAATTCGGTAGGAAACGCTGTTGCGAGTTCATTTTTAAAGCCAATGATATTTTCAACACCTGCAATCCTATTCTGAAAATCGATTTCTCAGGGCAAGATTACCGAATGAAATCACTCAACATGAACCAGAATTTTAAACTCTCGTTTGTCTACCGCTTCAACGGCTTCAAGCCCAAGAGTGATTCAAGTATAGACACATCGCGCTTCGGCACCGGAAATTAAACTAATGCCGAATTAAACCTGAAAGCCGATAATCTCATTGCGAGGTTATCGGCTTTCAGTGTGTTGTTGTATGCCTTATGCGATAGTTATATTTGTGGCGGAATTGCATGCATATGCCGACATCAAATAATGGAGGAGGGTGAGAAAACCTCGAAGCTACTATCTGTGTAAAATACAATAATCGATTTTATCTTTTTAGTATTATTAGCTACAGAAGAGTCGCTGGAAGAAGTTTCTTCATCGACTTGAGGTTCATTATTCGTGGAAATGGCAGAAAAAGCCGCAAAATCTTCGTCATTATCCGGTGAAATTACAGTTTGACTATAATTTGAAGTTGCGGGCGCTTCCTCAAATAATGTTGAGAATGGCTTGCTATCAGGGTATTGCAAGTCATCTCGACCCGAAATTGTGCTGTTTTGAGCCTCTGAGAATTGGATATTTGAATTGCTCAGCATATTGCCCACGCCAAATAGCAACCATGAAACATTGAGATTTGGAAATGTATCGTGAAGCTTGCGAAGCAGCAAGTCGTTTACAGATTTGTTGCGCCCATTTACCAATTGAGAAAGGGTAGGGCGGGGGATGCCAGTTTTGTCTGCAAATTGTGAATTTGACAGGCCACAAAACTCAATAAAATGCTTCAAACGCGTAACTACGTTATTCTCAGTGGTGTTTTGCATAGTAAACAGGGGTTGTTTTTACATGTGCAAATGTATAAATAATAATTCAAAATTGCAAATTTTTAGATTCGTAATTCGAAATGTATTGTTTGTGTTTGTGAATTTGCGATTCAAAATTGCAGTTTGCAAATGCAGCTACGATTAATTAAACCCAACCAACGGTGAAACCACACATCTAAACATATACTTTATATTGCATCATATAAGTGGCTAGTAACAACCGCTATGAATTGAATAAGTATGTATTTAAATCAACAGAGACCATCCGCCTCTACTATCTCGATATTTTATTTAAGTTTCGCATTAATATTGGTGGGTTTTAGGGCAATACTATATCTGTTAAAATCTGTATAGTGCGAATTTTGTTGGTTTTGATAGAATTGTAAATGGCTGTGTTATAGAAATGCGTTTTGCAATTTATTGGTTTGCTATGATTCTGTATGTTGAATTTCCAGGTGGAATATAGGATTTCCACCGGCATTCAATTCAATATTATGACCTGTGTGTAATTGTTAATCTAATGCTTTCGTAAATTTTAGATAGAAGTTAAGGCCTCAATTATCTCAAATTTTGAAAATATCGATGATACACACGTCTTGTATGTAAATATAACATTCTCATGAGACCTAAGTTTGTCAATTAGACCAATTTTAACATTGTATAAACACTCATTAACCAGATATTTAACATCTCTCCCGTTGGTTGTAACTGCTCGCAAAAAATATGCTTCTGCTTATATCAATCTAGAAAAAGCACCCAAACGTATTTACATTGGGAGTGTCAGAGGTATTTAGTTTTGGCTACAAGGTCGGTTTAATACTATGCTTTTGCGATCATCATGTAGATTCTTTGACCAATCGTCCACCAATCGTCGCGTATGAATCGATGTGAGCATACCTTTAGAGGCTAAACTGAATAAGCGGGCGATTTGTCTGCGTAGTTTATGATTTTACTAGTATTATGGTAGCAATTTTTGTGTTTATCTGTCTTTGACTCGAAAATGCTTGAGATTAACTGTTTTTTGTGTTAAAATACTCAGTCTGACATTTTCTTATAATTACTATTATGTTAAATAGCATGATTAGTCGATGTCGTTTGCTCTCCTCTCGACCAGAATTGATGAACTTTAAAAGACGAATATCCACGTATTTAAGACCAAAATGCAAATAAATTTGGTGTAGCTCTCGACTTATTAGTATTTTTGCATATCTAATCTTAATATTAATGAATCGGATTTTAGAGAAATCTTTTTTTTCAGAAAAAGTTGTCAAACTAATCGTAGAAGCGCCAGCTGTAGCCAAAGCTCGAAAGCCTGGACACTTCGTGATTGTACGAGCCGATGCTGGCGGTGAACGTATCCCTTTGACCATTGCATCAGCCGATACGGAAAAAGGCACCATTATGTTGGTGGTACAGGCTGTCGGCGAATCTACCCGTAAAATCTGTGCTCTTGAACCTGGGGAATATTTGACCGACTTGGTTGGCCCTTTAGGGCGAGCGACTGATATAGGCCGACGCGACGGCACGGTTGTATGCTGTGCCGGAGGAGTTGGCATAGCTCCCCTACTCCCGATTGTCGAAGCTATGAAGAAAGCAGGGAATCGAGTTGTCAGTGTAATTGCAGCCCGTACTGCCGATTTATTGATATTGGAAGATGAAATCCGTCGTTGGTCGGATGAGGTCATTATCATGACCGATGATGGCTCCGCTGGTCGAAAAGGCCTTGTAACGGCCGGTGTCGAAGATGTGATTCTTCGTGAAAACGTGGCAGAGGTTGTCGCTATCGGACCTGCTGTTATGATGAAATTTGTGGCTCTTCTCACAAAAAAATACAATGTTCCGACCATCTGTTCGCTCAATACTATCATGGTTGATGGAACCGGTATGTGTGGCGCTTGCCGGGTGAATGTAGGTGGGAAAATGCGCTTTGTATGTGTGGATGGTCCGGAATTTGATGCACATCAGGTGGATTTCGATGAAATGATAATGCGCATGCGCGCCTATGATTGATACAAATATGGAAGAACAGAATACAGGTCGTGCCGCAGAATGGCGGGAAGAGCTCAGAGCAGCGATGCCGGCCAAGGAGCGCACTGCAATTCCGCGGGCAAAGATGCCTCAGCTTGATCCGGAATTCAGAATACACAGCAACGAGGAAGTCAACCAAGGTCTAAGCGCCGAGCAGGCGGTTCTGGAAGCTACCAGATGTCTCGACTGCCCCACTCCTACTTGCGTTGAAGGATGCCCGGTAAATATCGATATCCCTGGGTTTATCAAAAATATACAACGCGGAGATGTTGCTGAAGCAGCTTCAGTCCTTGCTCGGACCAGCGCGTTGCCTGCTGTTTGCGGACGTGTATGTCCTCAGGAGCGGCAATGCGAGAGTCGCTGCATATATAACAAAATGAAGAAGGAACCTGTCGCTATCGGATATCTCGAACGCTATGCCGCCGATACAGTAAGGGAAAATCCGACTGAATCTACGCAATATGCCATTAAGTCGAATGGTATAAAAGTCGCAGTTGTTGGTTCCGGACCAGCCGGCCTATCATTTGCCGGAGATATGTCTGCACGAGGTTTTGAAGTTCATATTTTCGAGGCGCTCCATGAAATAGGTGGTGTTTTGAAATATGGCATTCCGGAATTCCGTTTACCTAATTCAGTCGTGGATGCCGAGCTTGAAAACCTTGCCAAGCGTGGAGTGATTTTCCACACAGACACTGTGGTAGGCAAGACCTATAGTTACGACGACATCCTTTCCATGGGATTTGCCGGTCTTTTTGTTGCATCCGGAGCCGGCTTGCCCCGTTTCATGGGTATTCCCGGTGAAAATCTTATCGGAGTGATGTCGAGCAACGAGTACCTGACACGCATCAATCTCATGGGCGCCGGAAAACCAGGCCACGACACCCCTGCTCCGCTTGGAAAACGGGTCGCTGTGATTGGCGGTGGTAATACAGCCATGGATAGTGTCCGTACATCACGTCGCATGGGCGCTGAAAAATCCATGATTATTTATCGTCGTGGAGAGGCCGAGATGCCCGCCCGTGTCGAAGAAGTTCATCACGCCAAAGAAGAAGGCGTCGAGTTTATGACTCTATGCAATCCTGTGGAGTACAAAGGCGATGAGAAAGGACATGTAAAGTCAATGTTGGTACAACGTATGGAACTTGGAGAGCCCGACGCTTCGGGGCGTCGCAGTCCTGTGCCAATCCCCGGTGCTATCGATGAGATCCCGGTCGATCTTGTAATTGTGAGTGTCGGGGTTTCTCCCAATCCGCTTATACCCTCCTCTATCGACGGATTGGACGTTACCTCGAAAGGCACCCTTGCTGTTAACGATAAACTGCAGACATCTATACCTGTAATTTTCGCCGGAGGCGACATCGTACGTGGCGGTGCAACCGTAATCCTTGCCATGGGCGATGGGCGTAAGGCTGCCGCATCCATGGCCGATAAATTGCTTGCCGATGCATAAAAAACATATAATATATGCCGCGGCCTTGGCGTTGGCACTTTCAGGCTGCGCGCATAAGGCAACCGAGACAGAGAAACCGATCATCACTGTGAGCATAGAGCCACAGCGGGCAATTCTGGAAAATCTTGTCGGCGACAGATACACTATTCAGACCATGCTTTCCCGTGGGGCTGATCCGGAGACATTCGATCCGACGGTGGCATCGCGTCGCATGGCCGATAATTCAGATGCATATTTCAGTATAGGTGTTTTTCCGTTCGAGGAGAATCTAAGGCAATCATTGCCTGAAAAAACGAAATATGTCGATGTCTCGGCCGGAATAGACCGTATGTACGGTACTCATGGCCATAGTCATGCCCACTCCCATTCGCATGGGCACGAAGAAGCCGACCCTCACATATGGACCTCGGTAGCTAATATGAAAAAGGTTGCCGCCAATATGACAGATGCTCTATGTACGCTCGACAGTGCCGATGCAAAAATATATAGGGACCGCCTTTCTATTTTGGAAAATCATCTCGACTCTCTTGACCGTGCTCTCGGAGACAAACTTAATGGAACTGCCGGCAAATCTTTCGCTATATGGCATCCATCGCTGAGTTATTTTGCCCGTGATTATGGTTTGAAACAAATCTCGGTTGGCCATGAAAGCAAGGAAATGCCAGCAAAAAGATTGAAGGCCGTAATCGATTCCGTCAGGTCGGAAAATGTGACTGTGCTGTTTTTCCAAAAAGAATATGACGTCCGACAGGCTCAAAGTCTCAACGATGCTATAGGCTCAAGATTTATTGAAATCGACCCGATGGCATACGATTGGGAAACTGAACTTATAAAAATTTCAGATGAACTCACCAGGCCATAGCGAACATTGTAGGTGCTGCACATGTAGTAATACTCTTGTCGACGGCCGCACACCTTTGATACATCTTTGTGATGTCACGTTCATGCGTGAAAAGCGCACAATATTATCCGATATCAATCTGACAGTCGACAAAGGCGATTTTGTAGCTATCACCGGGCCTAATGGCGGTGGTAAAACTACCCTGCTCCGACTTATACTCGGCTTGCTCAAACCTACCGATGGAAAAATAATATTCTGCGATGACGCCGGTAACAATTCTATGCCGCCATCTATCGGCTACCTTCCTCAGAAAAATAGCATCGACTCGCATTTCCCGATAACTGTGCATGAAGTCGTATCTTCAGGCTTGCTTGGTTTGAAAGGAATCGATAAGACGGCTTCCAACGAGCGCGTAGCACAATTACTCGACATGGTCGGACTATCCGAACTGGTCGACCGTCCTATAGGTGCTTTATCGGGAGGGCAGCTACAGCGTGCACTTTTTGCACGTGCTATAGCACGGAGGCCCCAGTTGCTGGTACTCGATGAGCCCCTTTCATATCTCGATAAAAAATTTGAGAAAAGGCTCTACGATATTATTGCGGAAATATCGCATGACACTACCATACTCCTGGTAAGCCATGAAATGAGTGAGATCGGAGGAATGGCTAACCGACATATAATAGTAGACCGCACACTGCAAGAGTGTACGGCCCGTCATCATTATATCCCGCAGGAATGTTGACTAACGTAGCGTTTTATCCAACCATTCGACAATGGTCCGGATACATTCGCCGGAAATATCTCCATCAAGGACCGGATACTCATTTATGAGGCCGGTCCTTCCTTTTTGAAAAAGATGATTATGCCCCGGCAGCAGTACAGTCGAGGCTGTTTGGTTCAATTCTTCGATAGTGCCAAGATTCTCAGGGCGCACTTGCATGTCAATCGAGCCATTAAGAGCCAACCATGGTTTTCCGACATTGCTAATATCTTTCGCCGGATTATAGACCAGCATCTCACGGTAGTGGTCGGAAGTCATTACCTCGACAGTTGCCGAAATCTGTTTCTGTACATCCGGAATCTTCGCAGCCTCTCCCGATTCTTCGTTGAGTGCCGTCATCAATTGCATTTTGATAATGCTGCGTGGCAGTTGCTGCATGCAGATGTCCAATATACGGCGTTGTGTCGATTCCTTATCCCATCGGCCTGTCGCTGCTGTTGCAATAGCCCGTGCCTGCGACATAATAAGAGAATCACCCGGCCATGCCGGCGCCGCAAGCGTAACGATAAAGTCGCAACGCTCGTCCTGAGACCCCTGTATGGCCGTCCAGCCACCTTCGCTATGTCCAAGGATGCCGACTGGCACATTCGGGAAAATAGAATCAGCAGCCGACAGCATATACTTCATATCCTCCAGATACGTCGCAGCTGTCGCTGTCTCAAATTTCCCACCCGATTCTCCGGCGCCACGATCGTCGAAACGCATTGTTGCATATCCATATTTGCCAAGACTATCAGCAAGTGTCTTAAAAGGTTTCTTCCCCATTATTGTTTCATCTCGGTCTTGCCGCCCGCTACCGGTGGCAAGTATAAGTACACCTTTGATTGCCGAACTCTCCGGCCGAGCTATTGTTCCGGCAAGGCTCACGCCATCAGTCCGATTGCATACGGTAATATTTTCCTCTCTGGTAGATCCCAGAGCCGGTTCTGATGCCATCAGTAATGCTAATGCCAGATAGTATAAAGTCTTCATAAACAATATTTTTTACAAAAGTAAAAAAATTAGATGAAAACGGGTGTAATAAATCCGGAATTATAGCGTCATATGGGTATATGAGCAATTCCAATGTAAAGGAGCAGCAATTCATCGAACTAACCGACCGATATAAGGATGTAATCGGTCGCGTATGTTGCACCTATACTTCCGAGAATGCTTCTTTTGAAGATTTATATCAGGAAGTTCTCATAAATATATGGCAGGGCATGGAAAGCTTTCGCGGAGATTCAAAAATTTCCACATGGATCTACCGCACCGCCATCAACACATGTATTACATGGTACCGGAAAAACAAGAAGCATTCCTCATCATCAGTGTCACGGCTTGATGATATGACTAACGACCCGGTAGATACATCGTGCGACACTTCGCTCGCCGAACAGATACAGCATCTCCGCAACCTTATTTCGCAACTTGGAGCGGTCGACCGAGCCATCATCACCATGTGGCTCGACGAATGCCCCTATGAAGAAATTGCAGCCGTTACCGGACTCTCTCAGACAAATGTAGGCGTACGCCTGCACCGTATAAAACAACGGCTCGCTCAAATGACTGATTAACCTATGGATTTAGATAACCTTAAAACAGCATGGCGCCAGATGGGCGAACGCATCGGGAATCTCGAATGCGAAAACCGTCGTATGGCCGAACGGCTCGCTGCAGGAAAGGCCACCACCGCACAGCATAGGCTTGCTTCCACTGCAAAACGAAGCATATGTGCATCGGCTATAATTCCCTTCCTGGCTCCCCTTATAAGTAACTACCTCGACTTCCCGGTCTGGGTGGCTGTGGCTTATGCTCTGTTTGGAGTTATTGTGGGTGTGGCAAACCTTATGCTTTACAATACAATCACACGCTGCGATTATATGTCGCTCCCGTTGGTAAACGCCATCGAGAACGCTGTGAAGATCAGACGTCAGTTGCGCAATACCCGTGCTCTTGGCCTCTCTCTTGGCTCTATTATTATATTGTCGTTCATATATTGCATACTCAGTACTTTCGAGACAGTCGACAATTCGATTATATATGGTTTCCTGATCGGCTTTGCTGTCGGTGCATTCATAGGAGCCCGAAAATGGATAGAACAGACTCGGCTAAGCAACGAAATAATCCGCGAGCTACGCGCTGTAATTCACGACCACAACGGCGATACAGATATTCCTTTGTGATTCCAAAACCACCAAAATTCAAAATCCATCCTCAATAAAATGGCTCTCCACATTGGATATTCCCCGCATTATTTGTAATTTTGCGCAGTCCAACCAAAGCCTTTATTCAGGACACATGAATACCCAAAGTCTTGTCTCTATCGACGACATCACAAAAGAGGAGATGCTCCAGCTTCTGGAGCGGGCACGCTATTTCGAAAATAATCCGAATAGCAAACTCCTCGACGGCAAAGTAGTAGCAACTCTTTTCTTTGAACCGTCCACCCGCACACGCCTTAGTTTTGAAACCGCAGTCAATCGCCTTGGCGGTCGTGTCATCGGATTTTCCGACGCCTCTACCTCCAGTACATCAAAAGGCGAGACTCTCAAGGATACCATAAAAATGGTATCGAACTACGCTGACCTCATCGTCATGCGCCATTTTCTTGAGGGTGCTGCACGCTATGCTTCGGAAATAACGGATATCCCCATTGTAAATGCCGGCGACGGTGCCAACCAGCATCCATCGCAGACAATGCTCGATCTCTACTCTATCCTCAAAACTCAAGGCCGTCTCGACAATCTCACCATTACAATGGTCGGTGATTTGAAATATGGCCGTACGGTCCACTCTCTGCTGATGGCTCTCAGATTTTTCAATCCGGTATTTAATTTCGTTTCTTCTAAGGAACTCGCTATGCCGGCTGAATATCTCGAAGTATGTCGTCGCGAAGGTATCGAGTATCATGAATTCCGCGATTTCTCTCAGGAAGTCATCGACTCAAGCGACATAATCTATATGACACGTGTGCAGCGCGAGCGTTTTTCCGATGCCATGGAGTATGAAAAAGTAAAGAACCTGTATACCTTGCACAACTCCATGCTCGATACTTCAAAGGACAATCTCAGAATTCTCCATCCGCTACCTCGAGTAAATGAAATCGACAGAGACGTCGATGACAATCCTAAAGCTTACTATTTCGAGCAGGCCCGCAATGGCGTATTCGCCCGTCAGGCTATCATCACAAAGGCTCTCGGCCTTCAAATTCCACCAAAATGACCGGAAATAAGAAAGAACTCGCCGTTGCTGCACTGCGAAACGGCACGGTAATAGACCATATTCCATCGGAAGCGCTTTTCGCCGCCGTAAGAATACTTGGAATAGAGAATATTTCCAAAAGCGTGACTATCGGAAACAACCTGCATAGCGGACGTCTTGGCACTAAAGGCATTATTAAAGTAGCCGACACAGAATTCGACCAGTGTGTGCTCGACCGCATTGCCATCATTGCACCCACTGCTGTAGTCAATATTATCCGCGACTATACTGTTGTCGAGAAGCGTCCCGTTGTGCTTGCCGACACTCTTACAGGCATCGTTCGTTGTCCCAACCCCAAATGTATATCCAATAACGAGCCTATGGCAAGCAAATTCGAAGTCGTCAATCGTGCCGACGTAGAATTGCGCTGCCACTTCTGTGGCCATCATGTGGCCGGAGGAGAGGCTGCATCATTGCTATGAAGCAAGTCTGGAAAGGAGGCACACTGCTCTACCCGCTTCCCGCGGTCATTGTGAGTTGCGGAACTTCTGCAAGTTCTAATTTAATCACAGTGGCATGGACGGGCATAGTGTGCACCAATCCACCGATGCTATACATTTCCGTACGCCCCGAAAGATTCTCGCACGGTATAATTTCAGAAAATATGGAATTTACCGTCAATCTCACTACTGCCGACATGGCACGTGCAACCGATTTATGCGGGGTCCGATCCGGACGCGATTGCAATAAATGGGAACTGTCCGGACTGCATCCGTCCGCAGGAGTGGCTGTCGCCTGTCCTGCTATCGAGGAATCACCCCTGTCGCTCGAGTGTCGCGTGACAAGTGTGTCGCATCTTGGTAGCCACGATATGTTCGTGGCGCATATTGTCGACGCGCTGGCCGACGAAAAGTATCTCGATACAGAAACCGGACGGTTCTGCCTCGAGAAATCGGGACTGATGTGCTACAGCCATGGCGGCTACTACGCATTAGGTGATATTTTAGGAACCTTTGGGTTCTCTGTAAAAAAGAATAAGAACAAACGTTAGATATATTTTCCATTATGCTTAAAGACACAGCTGTTTTCGACCTCATCGAGGCCGAACACCGTCGCCAGAAAGACGGTATCGAACTCATCGCATCCGAAAATTACGTGAGCGACGAAGTGATGCGCGCCATGGGCTCGTGCCTTACAAATAAATATGCTGAAGGCTATCCCGGACGCCGCTACTACGGTGGTTGTCAGGTTGTCGACCAGGTTGAATCACTCGCCATCGAGCGTGTAAAGCAGCTTTTTGGAGCCGAATATGCCAATGTACAGCCCCACTCCGGCGCTCAGGCAAATATGGCCGTATTCATGGCTTGCCTTCAGCCGGGCGATAAATTTATCGGCCTTAACCTCAGCCACGGTGGCCACCTCAGCCATGGCAGCCCTGTGAACTTCTCGGGCCTTGTTTATCAAGCTCTCGAATACAACGTCGATGCAGAGACAGGTCTGGTGGATTATGACAAAATGGAAGAGGTTTGTCGTCGCGAACGTCCCAAACTAATTATCGGTGGTGCAAGTGCCTACTCCCGCGATTGGGACTATGCCCGCATGCGTGCCATTGCCGATGAAATCGGTGCGATCTTCATGGTCGACATGGCCCATCCCGCCGGACTTATCGCAGCCGGTTTGCTCGACAATCCTGTGAAATATGCTCATATCGTTACATCTACCACTCATAAGACTCTACGTGGTCCGCGTGGTGGTATCATCCTTATGGGTAAAGACTTTGTTAACCCATGGGGCAAAAAATCGCCTAAGGGCGAAGACCGCATGATGTCGCAACTTCTCGACTCTGCTGTGTTCCCCGGCGCACAGGGAGGTCCCCTCGAGCATGTGATAGCAGCCAAAGCAGTGGCTTTCCACGAAGCACTTCAGCCTGAATTCCGCGAATATCAGATTCAGGTGAAGAAAAACGCAGCTGCTCTTGCCAAGGCTTTGTCCGATCTCGGCTACAAGATCGTATCCGGTGGCACCGACAACCACTGTATCCTCATAGATCTCCGTACTAAATTCCCCGAACTTACAGGCAAGGTCGCCGAAAAGGTACTTGTTGAAGCCGACATTACGGCTAACAAGAACATGGTGCCCTACGACAGCCGCTCACCCTTCCAGACTTCAGGTATCCGTCTTGGCACACCTGCTATAACCACACGTGGTCTTAAGGAAGATGCTATGCCTGTGATTGCAGAGATGATCGACACTGTTCTTTCTGCACCCGAAGACCGTGAAGGTATCGCAGCAGTACGCAAAGCTGTGAACGAAATGATGGCTCAGTATCCCATCTTTGCTTATTGATGGCTCACAGAATATATTTCGTAATAGTCGCCGCCGGAGGGGGTACCCGCTTCGGCGGCGATATTCCAAAACAGTTCCGTCAACTTGCCGGAAAGCCTGTGCTGTGCCATAGCATTGATGCAATAAAGACATTCTGCGGCGCGTCCGAAATAGATGTACGTGTTATATTGGTGCTATCACCCGCAGGAAAAGACTTCTGGAAAAGCAATGGTGCGGATTCCTATCCTTTTGTAGAAATTGCTGATGGTGGGGTCTCGAGGGCAGAATCTGTTGCAAATGCCTTGGCCATGGTGGAAGCGGAATCCGACTATGCCGGATCAATAATAATGGTTCACGATGCCGCAAGACCAATGCTCTCGCAGGAATTGCTTGGACGTCTCATGCGCGCATGCTCACAAGGCTCGCAAGCCGTTGTGCCGGCCTTGGCACCTACCGATTCGCTTATGGAAAAAGCGGATATCTGCGGCGCGATGCCTGTAGATCGCAGTAGTTTCCTGGCCGTGCAGACACCTCAGGCTTTTCATGCCGACACTCTTATTTCCGCGTATCGTAACCAAAAAGACAACCTGGCCCGCATGACCGATGAGGCTTCCGTAGTTTTTGCCTCTACCAATAGCCCGATTGAATATGTGGATGGAGATGTCCGCAATATAAAAATTACAAACCCGGCCGATCTTCCATTGGCCGAGATACTTCTGCAGCAATGCTCTCTCTGAGGCATGCCGACATAAAGTATGTAAAAGGAATCGGTCCGCATCGGGCTGATCTGTTGGCTGCGGAAGTTGGCATAAGAAGTGTATACGATCTTCTGAGGCACTACCCCACGGGATATGTCGATCGATCGCGGATTTATTCTATCCGTAGTCTCGCTATGGCCGACGGAGAATTACCGTCTGTTCAGGTCAAAGGACGCTTTGTCAGTTTCAATGTGCTTGGCGAGGGAGCCAAGCAGCGGCTTGTTGGCCTTTTCACTGATGGCACCGCCACAATGGAATGCGTATGGTTCAAAGGGGTACGCAACATTCGCAAAAAGCTTGTAACTGCAAACGAGTATATCGTTTTTGGTAAACCCGGACGATTTAACTCCGTGCTACAGATGACACATCCCGAAGTCGATGTTCCCGGAACAACCGGAGCGGCCCAGGGATTAAGAGGCACATATCCACTAACCGAACGTCTCCGTAGCGATAATTTTGGGAGCCGGGCTTTCTTTGCGTCTATATCTTCTTATTTGGCAGGTCATCCAAAACCATTTCTCGACCCGTTGCCGACGTCTGTGATTCAAGAGAACGATCTCATGGGGTTCGACGCCGCAATCCGTACCATCCACGTCCCTTCCGACCCTGCAACCCTATCCAAAGCCCGGCTACGTCTGAAATTTGAAGAATTATTTTTCATTCAGGTCGACATGTTGCGGAAGGCACGCAAGCGCAAAGGCGATATTGCCGGATATTACATGCCGCGTGTAGGACGATGGTTCAACGACTTCTACTCACAATGCCTGCCATTCGAACTTACAGGAGCACAGAAACGAGTAATCAAGGAAATCAGGGCCGATATTATAAGCAATCGCCAGATGAACCGCCTTGTTCAGGGAGATGTAGGCAGCGGCAAGACGCTGGTGGCTCTCATGAGCATGCTTTTTGCCATCGACAACGGATTCCAAGCTTGTCTGATGGCGCCTACTGAAATCCTCGCCACACAGCATTTCGAAACAATCTCGGAACTCTGCTCTAAAATAGGTCTTAATGTCAAATTATTGACCGGCTCGACTAGAACTGCGCCCCGAAGGGAAATACTTCAGGGATTGGCAGATGGGTCTATACATATCTTAATCGGTACTCATGCCGTAATTGAGGATAAGGTGCAGTTCCATCGGCTTGGATTTGTCGTTATCGATGAGCAACATCGTTTCGGGGTGGCACAGCGAGCAAAGCTATGGGCTAAGAGCGATATTCCACCTCATGTACTTGTAATGACGGCGACACCCATTCCCCGCACGCTCGCTATGACGGTATATGGCGATTTAGACATATCTGTAATCGACGAACTCCCCCCAGGTCGTAAGCCGGTAGCCACGGCTCTTCGCTACGATGAGCAGAGGGAGCGCGTCGACAAGGCTGTTCTCGCCGAACTTGCCGCCGGACGGCAGGTATATATCGTATACCCTCTTATCGAAGAAAACGAGAAACTCGATTTGAAAAGCGCCACAGAAGGCTATGAACGTGCATGTCAGAAATTTGGCAAATATGGCGTAGCATTTGTTCACGGACGAATGAAAGCCGCCGAAAAAGATGCCCAGATGGAGCTTTTTGCCTCCGGTAAGGCTGCTGTACTTGTTTCTACTACGGTGATTGAAGTCGGCGTCAATGTACCCAACGCCACAACCATGATTATTGAAAATGCCGAACGGTTCGGACTATCGCAGTTGCATCAGCTCCGCGGACGCGTAGGTCGCGGAGCCGACAAGAGTTATTGCATATTGATGACCAAGCATAAAATCGCATCCGAGACCCGGCAGCGGCTCGAAATCATGACTTCCACCACCGACGGCTTTGTAATCGCCGAAGCCGACATGAAAATGCGAGGTCCGGGTGACATCGAGGGCACAATGCAGAGTGGCTTGCCTTTCGATCTTCATATAGCGAACCTTGCCACCGACGGACGTATAATCCAGATGGCAAGGGAGGCAGCTGAGAATTTATTGGATGCAGATCCCGAGTTAAGTTTGCCTCAGAATGCATATTTTGCACGAGCTATGCAGGAGATAGCCCGGCGCAATACCGATTGGAGCCGTATTTCTTGATACTTGCTCAAGGCATCAGAGCTATTGTGCCATCTGCTCCGATGGCAATCTTATGCTCTTTATAGAGCAATCCTACAGCCTTTTTGAAGTCTTTTTTGCTACAATTGAATATCAGCTGTATTCTTTCAGGACTTGATTTATCGCCTACAGGGCCATTTTCAGGTCTGTGAAGATATTTCAGTATGCGCTCCGACAATTCTGTGGTGCGTCGGGCCGATATGTCATTTAGCGTCAGATCAATCTTTCCGTCAGGACGCACCTGTTTCACAAATGCTGTCACATTTTCTTCCAACTCTATAGGCCTATAGATCTCATTGGCATAAATCATGCCCCGATGAAGATTATCCACAATAGTTTTATACCCGATCTCAGTGTGTTCATACACCAGAGCTTCGACCTTGTCGCCGGGCTTATAGTCGGGATATGCATTCCCGAGGAATCGCTCGATTCTCGCGGAAGCGACAATGCGGTTGGTTGAATCATCGACATATATATACACCAGATATATGCCACCTCTACGCATTTTCACTTTCTGCTCGCTGTATGGAACAAGCAAATCCTTAGGCAGACCCCAGTCGATGAAGGCGCCGATATCGTTGACCGCGTTTACTTCGAGGAAGGCGAACTGCCCTACCGTGGCATATGGCCGTTCGGTAGTTGCTACGAGCCTGTCTTCAGAATCATTATACACAAATACATCTATCAAGTCTCCCGGGACTGCGTTTTCCGGTACATATCGTGCAGGCAACAGAACTTCTTTTGTGTCGCCTGGTTCACGCAGATAAACGCCGAAATCCACCGTACGCGATACTTCCAGAGTCTGATATTTGCCAAGTTTTATCATAATTTTTATGTGTGTTTTATGTTTTGCTGATTGCAAATGTCGGCATTATAGCTTAAATTTGCAACATCTACTTTAATTAACAACATTCAGCACACCACTATTGTTCCATATGACCGACACAGACAACACCGCGACACTGCTTAAATACTTTCCAACGCTTAGCAGCTCCCAACTCGAGGCTTTTGCCCGAATGGACTCTCTCTATGCCGATTGGAATTCGAAAATAAATGTTGTGTCTCGTGCCGATATTGGAAATCTATTCTCACGTCACATACTTCACTCGTTGGCCATAGCGGCATTTTTCGGAGAACTTGCCCCAGGCACGGAAATCATGGACCTCGGCACCGGGGGCGGATTCCCAGGCATTCCACTTGCAGTAATGTATCCTCATTGTCGTTTTCATCTCATCGATCGTATTGGCAAAAAAATAAAGGTCGCATCGGAAATAGCTGCGTCACTCGATTTAAAAAATGTTACGTTCCAGCATGGTGATGCCGGCGAATGCCATAAAAAATTCGACTATGTGGTGAGCCGTGCCGTGATGTCGCTCGATGGACTTGTTAAGATTGCAGTCAGAAATACCCTGAGGTCAACTCCGCGAAAAAACCGATACAGCCCCGGACTTGTTTGTCTCAAAGGTGGCAATCTCGAAGAAGAAATCGCTGCGGCAGGCGATCGTCCTGTTATTGAAATTCCTGTCACAGATTTCTTCAATGAAGATTGCTTTGATACAAAAGAAATAGTATACGTTCCGTTATGATTAAAGTAAAACAATTCTGTTTCAATCCATTTGCCGAAAGTGCATTTGTGATTTCCGATACCGAATCGGGGCAGGCAATCGCTGTCGATCCTGGTATGCTCGATGTCAGAGAACAGCAGGCATTCGATTCTTACATTTCTGAAAACCAGCTATCTCTCACTCAGGTCGTGAATACTCATCTCCACCTCGATCATTGCTTTGGCGACAACTATGTGCGCTCAAAGTATGGCGTGAAAGTTGCTGCACATCCCGACGATGCGTTTCTTGGTAAAACTCTTACGGAACAGGCGGCCCGCTTTGGTATTCCGGCATCTATGGTATCCGACGTAGAGATCGACGTGCCCCTGAAAGATGGCGACACTATTTCGGTAGGACAATACAATCTCCATGTACTCCATGTTCCGGGTCATTCCCCCGGTAGTATCGCCTTATATAGCCCCGAAGGAAATTTCCTGATTTCCGGTGATGCGCTATTCAAACATTCCATCGGCCGTACAGATCTCCCTGGAGGAAGTCTTGATACACTTCTTGCAAGTATCAACAATAAATTGCTGACATTGCCTGATCAGACTCAGGTCTTGCCGGGACATGATGAATTCACAACTATCGGTGAAGAAAAGAAATTCAATCCGTATATTAAATAATAATGGGAAATTTTTGGCGTGCTACATGGTCGATGTACATCGATGGCTTCAAATCTATGACGATTGGCCGTAAATTATGGCTGATCATCATAGTGAAACTCGCCGTGTTTTTCCTCATTCTCAAACTTTTTTTCTTTCCTGATATTCTTTCGGTAAATTATTCTAACGACGGCGAAAGAGCCGACGCTGTCAGAAATTCTCTCACAACCCCAACATCTAAACCAATAAAAAACAACTGATATGAATGATTTATTAGGAGTAGTCGACTGGTCGCGGGCTCAATTCGCCCTCACAGCCATGTATCACTGGCTATTCGTACCGCTTACAATCGGACTGTCGCTGATTGTGGCCGTGATGGAAACAATCTATGTCCGCACAGGACTGCCCAGATGGAAGGGCATCACAAAGTTCTGGATGACTCTCTTCGGTATTAATTTTGCTTGTGGTGTGGCCACGGGCCTTATACTTGAATTTGAATTCGGTACAAACTGGTCGAATTACAGCTGGTTTGTAGGCGATATTTTCGGCGCTCCGTTGGCAATCGAAGGTATTGTGGCATTCTTCATGGAAGCGACTTTTGTTGCCGTCATGTTCTTCGGGTGGAACCGTGTCAGCAAAGGTTTCCACCTTACATCGACATGGCTTACCGCAATTGGCGTTTCATTGTCGGCTCTATGGATTCTCGTTGCAAACTCATGGATGCAGAACCCGGTTGGAATGAAATTCGACCTTGCCCAGATGAGAAATGTAATGGATAATTTCTGGGAAGTAGCCTTCAATCCGGTACCTGTAAATAAATTTTTCCACGCTGTATTCAGCGGATGGACTCTCGCAGGTGTGTTTGTAATCGGCGTAAGCTGCTGGCTCCTTTGGCGCAAGCGCAATGTGGAAGCCGCAAAAAGCTCGCTTAAAATCGGCACATGGGTAGGCCTCGCAGGAATCCTTCTTACTCTCTGGACCGGTCATGGCTCTGCTGTTCAAGTATCGAAAGTACAGCCCATGAAACTTGCCGCCATGGAAGGTCTCTACCGTGGATCGGTCGGTCAGGACCTTGTAGGAGTCGCTGTACTCAAAGGCGAAGACAGCCGCACCGATGAAGATCCTATGCTTTTCAGCATCGACATCCCATCCGGGCTCTCCTATCTCGTATATGGTGAATCCGATCGATTTATCCCCGGCATCCGAGATTTGATCAACGGTTTTACAATCGACCAGAATGGCGATACGGTAAACACCGTATCATATGCCGACCGTATAGCTCTTGGCACAAAATCACGCGAAGCTCTCGCCCGCTATGGCGAGGCCGTAAAAGCCGGCGACACAGCTGCTGCCGCACAGGCCGCAACCGATGTTGAGGAAAATTTCAAATATTTCGGTTACAGCTATCTATCCTCTCCCGAGGCCGCAATTCCCCCTGTCGGCATGACATTCTACTCGTTCCGCATCATGGTAATGGCTGGTGGATATCTTCTGCTGCTGTTTGTAGTTCTTCTATTCCTAAGCTACCGCAAAACTCAATATCTTGAGAAACCTTGGCTCAATTGGGTCGGAATTCTCTCCATCGCAGTAGTATGGATCTGTAGCCAGGCCGGTTGGATTGTTGCCGAAGTCGGTCGTCAACCATGGGTTATTCAGGACCTGATGCCAACCAATGCCGCCATCTCCGACATTCCCGCATCGTCGGTTCAGATTACATTCTGGATTTTTGCGGCTATATTCACTGGCTTGCTTATAGCTGAAATCAGCATCATGCTACGCTATATTGCAGCTTCTTCTAAAAATGATATCGAAAACCCCACCCATTAAAATAATAAACTCATGGAAACACTCGAAATGCTACAAGCCTATTGGTGGCTTCTGATCTCAGTTCTCGGGGCGGCCCTCGTGTTCCTTCTCTTCGTACAGGGTGGACAGTCGATGCTGCATTGCAATGTCAGCGAGAACCAGCGTCTTCTCATGGTCAATTCCCTCGGATTGAAATGGGAACTTACATTTACAACACTCGTGGTTTTTGGCGGAGCATTTTTCGCATCCTTCCCGCTATTCTACTCCACAAGTTTCGGTGGTGCCTACTGGCTATGGATGCTGATTCTGCTCAGCTTTGTGGTGCAGGCCTTCAGCTATGAATTCCGTCGCAAGCGTGGCAATATCTATGGCACACGCACCTACGACCTTTTCCTTATGTTCAATGGCCTCTTCGGATGCGTACTTCTTGGCGTAGCCGTCGGCACAATGTTCTTTGGAGGTGAATTCACGGTAAGTAAAGCCAATATTCTTGATGTATCGGCACCTGTGATATCAAACTGGGCGCCGACTCACGGTCTCGAAGCTATTGCTTGCTGGAAAAATCTTCTTCTCGGATTCACCGTATTTTTCCTCGCTCGCACAATGGCGTCCCTGTATTTTATCAACAACATTGCCGGAGATGACGATCTGACCACAAAAATGCGTCGCAAAGTTCTTATAAATGGCCTTATATTTGCTGTCCTATTCGTTGCTTTTCTGGTTGTACTGTTGCTCCAGAGCGGCTATCGTCAGTTTGATGGAGAGTTCGTTGTAGAACCCAATATATATCTTCACAATCTCCTCGGAATGTGGTGGTTCAGCGCCATACTTCTTGTAGGCGTTGTCCTGGCTCTATATGGAATTTTCCGCTCGGCTTTCGACAAAAAATGGAACTGTGGCATATGGTATGCCGGCATCGGCGCCGGATTGGCCGTGCTTGTGCTTTTCTGCATTGCCGGATATGGTGGCACAGCCTACCTTCCGTCCATTACCGACCCGGCTTCATCGTTGACAATAGCCAATAGCTCATCATCGCTCTTCACTCTCACCGTAATGAGCTGGGTATCGGTGCTTATTCCCTTTGTGCTCGCATATATTGCATATGTATGGGCCAAGATGAATGCACGCCCCATGAGCGAGAAAGAACTCAAGGCCGACTCCCATCAATATTAATCAATACTTATACCCGGCGCAAGATGTATTTTCATGTCTTGCGCCGGTTTTATGTCATGGCAGATACATATCACACCATCGAGGAACCATCTCAAGCAATCTTCAAGGAAAAAATGAGTAAATTCCTTGCATTCGCACATCCGGTGCAGAATGTCGAGGAAGCCAAGTCGATAATTTCTATTTATTCCAAGAAATATTTCGACGCGCGCCATGTATGCTGGGCTTATATGCTTGGTTCAGCAAGGGAGCGCTTTCTAAGCTCCGACAATGGAGAGCCTTCCGGAACAGCTGGAAAACCTATACTCGGACAGATAAACTCATTTGGGCTTACAGATATTGTCGTAGTTGTCGTGCGATACTTCGGTGGCATAAAACTTGGCACATCTGGTCTTATAGCCGCCTATCGCGAAGCTGCAAAACTTGCCATAAGCGAGGCCTCAATTGTGGAGCGTCACGATATGACCGATATTACATTCACATTTCCATATCTGGCCATGAATGATGTCATGAAATTGACAAAATCCGGAGATGTGAGCATTCTAAGCCAAATTTTCGATAATTCCTGTGAAATGACAGTTTCCACCCGAGTGGACAATGCCAATACCCTTATCGGACGTCTTGCCGATATCGACGGCGTTTGTATAACATCTCCTTCCGACCTATAATACATACTATCAATATAAAATGAAAGCAGCACTTTTCGACCTTGACGGTGTTCTCATCGACACCGAACCGGTTTATTCCGAGATATGGAGCGACATAGAGTCGCATTTTCCTACAGGGACACCCGACTTTGCCAAGGCTATCAAAGGCACTACTTTGCCCGGCATCCTCAATAAATATTTCCGTAAGGACGATCATCAGGCAATTGTAGAAATGCTATACGAGGCAGAGTCGACCATGCAATATCCACTCTTTCCTCAGACCATGCCATTTCTTAAAAGGCTGAAGGTCGCCGGCATTCCTGCAGCGATTGTCACAAGTAGCGGGGATGTGAAAATGGAACGTTTGTTCAGCATGTACCCGGATCTGAAGAGCTATTTCGGCGCCATCATCACCGATTCACATGTGAGCCACGGAAAGCCCGACCCCGAATGTTACCTCCTCGGCGCGAAAAGGCTTGGTATAAATCCGGCCGACTGTGTAGTTTTTGAAGATTCCTTCAATGGCCTGAAAGCCGGACGGGCAGCCGGTGCCTACGTGGTCGGAATCGCCACCACTAATTTGGCCGAATCGCTCGCTGATTTTGCCGATATCGTAGTCGACAATCTCGATGACGATAAACTCGATAGTTTGTTTCAATAAAATTATTTGCTGAATAAATATTTAGGTTAGCACAAATTGATATTTAAATTGTTTAAAAATATTAAAATATTTGATTTCTTTTTGCTCATTAAGGTATTTTATACTAATTTTGTGACATAAAGCTAACCTTACAATCAACACATTCACGCAGAAATACACAATACATGGCACGTCAATTTTTCGACAATCTCGACCTTACAATCCTTCATTCTCTCACCAACAATGCCCGCACGCCCTATCTCGAAATAGCACGTGAATACGGCGTTTCCGGAGCTGCAGTGCATCAGCGTGTTCAGCGCCTGTTGCAGAATAAAGTCATTATCGGTTCAGAATGCCTGGTAGATCCCGAAACCGTAGGTCTCAATGTGATAGCCTACCTCGGCGTCTGCCTTCTGCCTGATACCGAAATAGGCCCCGTTGTGGAAGCTCTTACTGCTATCCCCGAAGTGACTGAATGCCATATCATTGGCGGTCGTTTCGACCTTATGGTGAAACTATACGCTCACGACAACAAGCACCTCTACGACCTTATCAAGAACCGCATCCGCACTCTTCCTGTAACCTCTACAGAGACTATGATGTCGTTCTCTCAGGTTCTCCGTCGTCCGATTCCTATCTCGAACGACTGATATACACAGTGCCACCCTATTTTTTAAGGGATGGCCTCAAATCCACAAAATTTGTTTATATTTGCACATCGGAAGCCGGGAATCAGCGGCGCATGTATATGCGCCATTGCTTCCTTGGCTTCTATCGCTTTTTTGGAAATATACAATCATTCATAAAATTTCAACATGGAAATTTCCCACATCGAACACATCGGTATAGCTGTTCCTTCGCTGGACGAGGCTATTCCTTTCTATGAAAACATCCTTGGGTTCAAATGCTTCGCTATCGAAGAAGTTGCCGATCAGAAAGTGCGTACAGCATTCTTCAAGGTTGGCCAGACCAAAATCGAGCTCCTCGAAGGAACTTCTGAAGACAGCGCCATCTCCAAATTCATTGCCAACAACGGTGGCCGTGGAGGCATACAGCACATCGCATTCGCTGTTGAAGATGGTGTTGCCAATGCTCTTGCTGAAGTAGAAGAAAAAGGATGTCGTCTTATCGACAAAGCTCCCCGCAAAGGTGCCGAAGGTCTCAACATTGCTTTCCTGCACCCCAAATCGACCGTAGGAACTCTCGTGGAACTCTGCGAAGACCCCAATAAGTAATAAAGCTCAACACTCAATACCATATACTACTATGAGCAGTCAGCTTGAAAAAGTACAGGAACTTATCGCACTGCGCACTGAGGCTCGTCTCGGTGGCGGCGAAAAAGCAATAGAGAAACAGCACGAAAGAGGAAAATACACAGCTCGCGAACGTATCGCCCAGCTCCTCGATGAAGGTTCTTTCGAAGAACTCGACATGTTCGTACGCCATCGTTGCACAAACTTTGGACAGGAAAAGAAATCCTATCTTGGCGACGGCGTTGTTACCGGCTATGGTACAATCGACGGTCGACTCGTATATGTATTCGCTCAGGATTTCACCGTGTTCGGTGGTTCTCTGTCCGAAACCATGGCCCTCAAGATCTGCAAGGTCATGGATATGGCCATGAAGATGGGTGCTCCCGTAATCGGTCTTAACGACTCCGGTGGTGCTCGTATCCAGGAAGGCATCAATGCACTTGCAGGCTATGCCGAAATTTTCCAGCGCAATATCATGGCTTCGGGTGTAATTCCCCAGATTTCCGGCATCCTCGGTCCTTGTGCAGGTGGTGCTGTATACTCCCCTGCCCTCACCGACTTCACCATCATGGCAAAGGGCATCTCCTATATGTTCCTTACCGGCCCGAAGGTTGTGAAGACCGTTACCGGCGAAGATGTAACTCAGGATGCCCTCGGTGGCGCTGAAGTACACTCCCAGAAGAGCGGTGTATGTCATTTCGCTGCAGAAGATGGCGAAGATGCACTTAAAATTATCCGTAAGCTCTTCTCTTTCATTCCCCAGAACAACCTCGAGGAGCCCCCGTTGGTAGAATGCAACGACCCCATCGACCGTCTGGAAGATTCACTCAACGAAATCATTCCCGATTCGCCCAACCGTCCCTACGACATGTACGAAGTCATCGGTGCCATCATCGACAACGGTGAATTCCTCGAAGTACAGCGCGATTATGCAAAGAACCTTATCGTAGGTTTCGCACGTTTCAACGGTCAGGCTGTAGGTATTGTGGCTAACCAGCCCAAATATCTTGCCGGCGTACTCGATAGCAATGCATCGCGTAAGGGGGCACGTTTTGTCCGTTTCTGCGACGCTTTCAATATTCCTCTGGTTACTCTCGTCGATGTCCCCGGATTCCTTCCCGGTACCGGTCAGGAATACAACGGTGTGATTCTCCACGGTGCTAAGCTTCTCTATGCATATGGCGAGGCTACTGTACCTAAAGTTACCGTAACACTCCGCAAGAGCTATGGTGGTAGCCATATCGTGATGAGCTGTAAGCAGCTCCGCGGCGACATGAACTATGCATGGCCTACCGCTGAAATCGCTGTTATGGGTGGTGCTGGTGCCGTTGAGGTTCTCTACGCCAAGGAAGCAAAAGCATCCGAAAATCCCGCTAAAGTACTTGCCGATCGCGAAGCAGAATACAACAAACTTTTCTGCAATCCCTACAATGCTGCCAAGTACGGCTATATCGATGACGTCATCGAGCCCCGCAACACACGTTTCCGCGTTATCCGCGCACTGCAGCAGCTCGCCACCAAGAAAGTTGTCAATCCTGCCAAGAAGCACGGCAACATACCTCTGTAATATGAAAAGAGTCTTAAGTACCATAGCCGCAGCCTTGCTGATTTCGGGCGCCGCGACCACTGCCATGGCGCAGGGTCGGTCTGGTCTGAAAATCAACGAGGTCATGGTAAGCAATGAAAGCAGCATCGTCGATGACTATGGTCAGAAGCATGCATGGATAGAACTGTTCAACTCGAATTTCTCACCTCTGGAGATTTCGAGTGTGTTCCTTACGAACGACTCTACCCAGCCTCGCCTCTACCCGGTGCCGCTGGGCGATGTAAACACCGAGATTCCCACACGCCAGCATGTGGTGTTCTTTGCCGATGGAGAACCTAACAAAGGTACATTCCATACCAGTTTCGTTCTTGTACCCGGTCAAGATAATTGGATCGGTATATACGATGCCGACGGAGTCACCCTCATCGATGAAGTGACGATTCCTGCAAATCTCGGCCCCGACCAGACTTGGGCCCGTACCGAAGACGGATTCGGTGAATGGGCTGTCCGCGACGGCAGCGAGAGTGGATATATCACCCCTTCGAGCGCCAATGTCATCAAAGACACCAACAAGAAGATCGAGAATTTCGCCCGCATGGACGAAAACGGCTTCGGCATGACACTCATGGCCATGTGTATCGTGTTCACCGCTCTTCTTCTGCTCTGCCTTTCGTTCTACGCGATTGGCAAAATCGGCGCTGCGATTTCCCGCATGAACAAGATGCGTGCCACCGGTGTGGAAATTGAAGAGAAACACTCTGTAGAGCATGATAGCGGCGAAGAAATCGCAGCCATCATCATGGCTCTCCACGAGCATCTCAATACTCACGATGCCGAAAGCACCATCCTCACCATCAATAAAGTGAAACGTGCATACTCTCCCTGGAGCTCCAAGATATACGGTCTCCGTGAGGTTCCCGCACATCATCGCGCCAAGTGACAAACCCATTTATCATTGACCTATCATGAAAGAATATAAATATAAAATCAACGGCAACCTCTATAAAGTAGCCGTGGGCGACATCGACGACAATATCGCACAGGTTGAAGTCAACGGCGTGCCCTATAAAGTGGAACTCGAGCGTGCAAAAGGCGCTGCTCCTGTAAAGGTTGCTGCCGCTCCCAAGGCCGCTGCCGCTCCCCGTACAGCATCGGGCGAGAAAGTGATTGCCAAACCCGCTGCCGGTGGTGCCGGTGCCGCTGTGGTTGCTCCTCTGCCTGGCGTGGTTATTTCTATCCCCGTAAAGGTTGGCGACACTGTGAAAGCTGCCGATACCGTGCTTCTGCTTGAAGCTATGAAGATGGAGAATGCAATCCATGCCGGTCGCGACGGCCGTGTTGCGTCGATAAACGTGAATCCTGGCGACTCCGTACTCGAAGGAGCCACTCTTCTCACCATTGAATAATCAAAGATTAATCCTTTGAATTATGTCATTCGGTGATTTTATTCTCGACAACCTGGCTCAGTTCTGGCAACTGACCGGTTTTGCCAACGCACAGTTCGGCAACTTCGTGATGCTCGCTGTGGGTCTGTTCTTCATATGGCTTGCCATTAAGAAGAACTTCGAGCCCATGCTTCTTGTGCCAATCGGCTTCGGTATTCTCATAGGCAACGTGCCTTTCAATGCCACTGCCGGCCTTGAAATCGGTATCTACGAAGAAGGCTCCGTGCTCAACATCCTCTACAATGGTGTGTCGCGCGGTTGGTATCCTCCATTGATTTTCCTTGGCATCGGCGCAATGACCGATTTCTCGGCTCTTATCGCCAATCCGAAGCTTATGCTTATCGGTGCTGCCGCTCAGTTCGGTATCTTCGGTGCATATATGGTAGCTCTCGCTATCGGCTTCGCTCCCGACCAGGCTGGTGCCATCGCAATCATCGGCGGTGCCGACGGTCCTACTGCAATCTTCCTTTCGTCCAAACTTGCCCCCAACCTCATGGGTGCCATCGCAGTTTCCGCATACTCCTATATGGCTCTCGTACCGGTGATTCAGCCACCGTTGATGCGTCTTTTCACTACTAAGAAAGAACGCCTCATCAAGATGAAACCGGCCCGTGCGGTCTCGCAGAACGAGAAGATCATCTTCCCCATCGTCGGTATGCTTCTCACTTGCTTTGTGGTTCC
>CAJUOB010000029.1 GCA_910587915.1 uncultured Muribaculaceae bacterium
TACCTATATAACAATTAAAATCGGGCTTTTTAGCTCTTCCGACCGCTAAAACGCGCTGCGGCCTTTTCTTCGGCGATGATAGGCAAATACATGCTCTGAGGCATACACGATAGCAAATATTGTGCGCACGTACAGAACGCGCGGTCCTGCAGCGGACTACCTTTCCGTTATTGCCTAAATGTGGTGTGATGGCCGCGTATGCGGTCATAAGAACAGTAGGCCATTGCAAGGGCCGCATTGCGGTCCGCAGCTATGGTGTCCGATACATTCTCCGAATAGCGCCACGTGGTGGTGCAACCATGGGCGTTGTTCGCGAAGTGGCACCACTATGTGGCGCGTTTTGTGTGCGGTTGTATTATACCACAGCTGCGCACACCTACGGTGCGCTTGCAGTGGTCTACTACTGTGTGGCCTTTAGATGGAATGCTCTTTTATGTATGCTATTATTTCGTCGAGGTAGCCGAAGGCCATGCAGACGGTAGTATCGGCAGCTCCGTAGTATACTGCTATCCGCTTTCCGTCGCATAGTGCAGCGCATGGGAATACCACGTTGGGTACGTCGCCTGTGAGTTCATAGGGTGCAGCGGGGGCCAATAGATAGTCGCGTGTGCGGTAGAGTACTTTATCTGGTTTATTAAGATCAAGCAGTACAGCTCCCATGGAATATCTGTACCCATTGCAAGTGCGTATCACTCCATGGTAGAACATAAGCCATCCATCTTTAGTCTTTAAAGGAACAGAACCGGCTCCGATTTTTAAACATTGCCAGGCACTTTCTTCAAATGGTGTGACTTTCATCACACATCGATGCTCGCCCCAGAATTTCATGTCGGGACTATAGCTGATGAATATATCGCCGAAAGGTGTATGGCCGTTGTCGCTCGGTCGGCTTAGCATCGCATATTTGCCGTCTATCTTTTCAGGGAAAAGCACCCCGTTTCGGTTAAATGGCAGAAATGCATTCTCACATTGATAGAATGTCTTGAAGTCGAAAGTGTATCCTATGCCGATAGTCGGTCCGTTGTATCCGTTGCACCATGTAATCCAGTATCTATCGTCTATCCATGTCACTCGGGGATCGTATTTGTAGTCCGAGTCGATCATGTCGGTATTTCCCGGTTGGAATTTAATGGGGTCATTTTCTATCTGCCAGTTTATTCCATCCTTGCTGAAGCCGGCATATATGTTCATCTGCACTGCTTTGTTGTCGCATCGGAATACACCGGCATATCCATCTTCGAAAGGTACTACGGCACTGTTGAATATGCTGTTGGACGATGGTATGGCGTAGCGGTCGATTATCGGATTTGCAGACGACCGCCACATTATCTGTGTGTTGCCTTCGGGGCGAGGTTCCCAAGGCATATAAAGTATATTTTCAGTTTGCATTTTGAGTGGATGTTTTATTGAACGGGAGTTTCAGGACAAGGATGAATGCAGGTACCGACATGAATAGTGCCAACAAAAAGAAATTTTCAAATCCAAGCAGATTGCATGTCCATCCGCTGATCATGCCGGGTAGCATGAAACCTAAATTCATTATTCCGGACGCGAATGAATAGTGTGCCATCGGATGGGGCCCGGCGGCGACTTGCTGCATCATGAATAGCGTAAGGCCGACGAAGCCGAAGCCATAGCATAGATATTCGACTACCAGAGCGGTTGCCACTATCACAATATTTGCCGGTTGGAATACGGCAAGGAGATAGTAGAGTACGAAGGGCAGATTAAAGATACATACCAGCGAGAATATCACTTTCTTTAAGCCGAAGTGGGCTGTGTAGTATCCGCTCAGGATCGACCCTACTATAAAGGCTATAGTACCGAGTGTGCCATATATGAATCCTATTTTTTCATTTGAGAGCCCAAGCCCCCCGTCGCCGATACCAGCCTTCAGAAAGAGTGGAACAATTTTGATGGCGAATCCTTCGGTCAGGCGGTAACATACTATGAAAACTATGTAGAACCATATATGTCTCTTGGTGAAAAAGTCGCGGAACACATCCCATAGCGAGCGCATTGCTATCCGGAAATTTGCCGGTGTCTCCTCGTTGACGGAGCCTCGTGGAAGGAAAAAGATGTGGTACACAGCCACAATAATCATTATAGACGCCATGATACCGACTATGATGCGCCATGCAATCAAGGGCGCATTACCATATCCATTGGCGAAATGTTTCATCAGCACTCCTGCGAGATATACCAGTCCGCCATTGACAAGAACTTTGGCGAGATTATAGAAGGCCCCCTGCCAGCCGATATATTTTGCCTGTGTTGTTTTATCGAGGGCGGTGAGATAGATGCCGTCGACGGCTATATCATCGGTCGCTCCTGCAAAAGATATCATGAACATCATGGCCAGCACCGCCCCGAACCATGCTCCGTTGCCAAGCATAAACGATATTGCCGCAAAACATAGTCCGACTATGACCTGCATGCTTACTGCAAATGCTTTTTTGGTGAAATAAAGCTCCAGCAGTGGGCTCCAGATCGGTTTGATGGTATATGGCAAGAGCAGGAGTGATGTCCAAAATGTAATTGATGCCGGGTCTATGCCAAGATCGGCAAACATTATCACCGACGCAAGCGACAGAGCCACGTATGGAAGTCCCATGGCAAAATATGCCGTGGGAATCCATTTCACAGGGTTGGCCGAATTCATGGTCGGTCTTCAGGCTTTGTTCCGAAATCCGATGGTGTATCGCCCATGGTCAGCACAAGTTCTCCACCCGCCATTATATCGTCGAATGTTATGTATGATTTGGAGTAGGGGAGCCCATTGAGGGTTGCGGACTGCACGTAGATGTTTTTATCAGAGTTGTTTTCGGCCGTTATTGTAAATTCACGGTTTTCGGGTAGCTTTATGGTCGCTGATTTGAATAGTGGGCTACCTATTATATATTTGCCGCCTGCCGGTTCTACCTGGTAGAGACCCATCGACGATAGTACGAACCAAGAAGACATCTGGCCCACGTCCTCATTACCGCATAATCCGTCGGGTGCGTCGTGGTAGAGTTCCGTGAGGATGCGGCGTACGAGAGGTGCCGATTTATAGGGCATTCCTGCATAGGCATACATATAAGTCACATGATGGCTCGGTTCGTTTCCGTGTGCATATTGACCGATGAGGCCCGATATGTCGGGCGAAGCATTGTCGCCAAGATTACCCTCTACTATAAAAAGGGAATCGAGTTTGGATGCGAAAGCATCATCCGAACCAAATAATCCGATGAGACCGTGAGGATCGTGTGGTGCGAGCCATATATATTGCCATGCATTGCCTTCGCAGTAATCGTTTGCACGATGGCTTGCAGCAAAGGGGTTGAACTCTTCATCTCGGAACTGTCCTTTCTTGTCGCGGCCGCGCATGAAGCCGGTCTGGCTATCGAAATATAGCCGGTATGCCTTGGCTCGTTCGGTGAAAATAGAGTCCGGGCTGCCTATGGCTGCCGACACTTTCGCTATGGCATCGTCGGCAATTGCATATTCCATGCCTTTGGCCACACTTTCGTTGCAATCTTTTTCATCAAAGGGTATGTATCCATAGGTTTTGAGGGCACCGAGCGAGCGCTCGTCGAGCATGGCCGATGCCTTCATTGCTTCCAGGGCTGCCTCTTTGTCTTCTACATAGCCTTTCAGTACCAGATCGCCAAGCACAATCACGCCGGGATTTCCTATCATGCAGTCGGTTTCATTGCCATGCAGATGCCATACAGGAAGTTTGCCCTGGGTATTGTATATGTCCATAAAGGTAGCGGCAATATCCGATTGCATCTCTGGGAAAACGATAGAATACATCGGATGTGCGGCGCGATAAGTGTCCCAGAGCGAGAACACGCTGTAGCGTTTTTCTTCGGCATTGGCATCGCTGAAAGTCACAGGAGCAGTCATGGCATGGAACAACGAGGTATAGAACACCCGTTTATCGCGCTCACTGTCGCCTTCTACGTTGATTCGCGCAAGGTTGGTATTCCATTCATTATCGGCTTTGGTCCGTGTGCCGTCGAAATCGAAATCGTCGAGCTCGGCGTATAGATTATCCTTTGCCTGAGCCATCCCATTGGCCGAAATTCCCACACGGGCTAAAAGCGGCTGATCGGATGGTGCGAATACGCATGTTGCCAATGTATCGGAAAGCTCGCAGCGTACCATTGGCCTTGAGAACTCGGCATGGAAGTATATCTTCTGGTCGTTTGCCCAACCGGTGGAATAGCGGTAACCGGCAACAGCATCGGGTGCAAGCTCTTCCATGCCACACGATGTCATCCGGTCCCAACCTATGCCGTAATTTAGGTTTATTTTTACATACGCCGTATCTTCGGGGTTGAATGTATAGCGGTGAAGTCCGGCATGTGTCGTTGCGGTAAGCTCCACTTGTACACCGGCATCGTCGAGCGACACCGAGTAATATCCCGGGCGTGCACTTTCGCGGTCATGACTGAACTTCGACTCCTCGAGTGCGGGATTGGCGGTAGGGAAGAATAATATATCGCCGAGATCGCCGATTCCTGTACCGCTCAGATGGGTGTGGCTGAACCCAAGAAGTATCGAATCGGAGTAATGATATCCCGAACACCAGTCCCAGCCTTTCACGTGCTGCGAGGGGCCGAGCTGCACCATGCCGAATGGAACATTCGCTCCTACGAATACATGGCCATGACCGCCTGTGCCGATGAAAGGATCTACAAAATCGGTGAGATGTGGATTGGAATTCGAAGTGGATGTACAGGCCGTCGTCAAGGCAAAGACTGCAGCCGGAAAAATCAATCGATTGGGAAATTTCATGGTTGTCCGTAGCTTTATCAATAGAGATATTTTATGTGGTCGGAATGTGAATCCTCCACAGCTACAAAGTTATGAAAAAGCGGACACCTAACCATGTACCCTTTTGGGTGCGGCCACGCAAGTTTGTACCCGTCGCGTGTAAATTTTGTCTACATGAATGCCAATCGTATAATTGACTCTAAAAGTCTACCATCAGATGTTTGCAAGCAGGGTGTCGATATCGGTTTCGGTAGTTGCCCAGTCGGTGACAAAGCGTACGGGAGTATGGCTATTGCCTCTCGGGCCCCAGAGCTCGAACGATGCAATGGCTCGCAGAGAGTCGATTTTCTCGTTTGGAAGAATGAAAAATTGCTGGTTTGTGGGTGAGTCGATGTACAGAGGATATCCTTTGGCCTTGAAACCATCTTTAAGTTTCATGGCCATATCCACCGCATGCTTGCCGATTTTTTCATATAGTCCGTTGGTGAACAGTGTGGCAAACTGCACGCCTAGAAGACGCCCTTTGGCCAAGGTCGCGCCATGAAGTTTAATAAGCGATACGAATCTTGGCAAAAGCTCGGGACGCCTTGTCACCACCGCTTCTCCAAAAAGAGCACCGCACTTAGTTCCGCCGATGTAGAACACATCGCAAATCGATGCGATGTCCTTGAGCGACATGTCGGCTTCCGGTGCCGCCAATCCATAGGCCATTCTTGCTCCGTCGAGATAGAGAGGTATGTCGTATTCCCTGCATACCGACTGGATTTCCTCAAGTTCTTTTCGGGAATATATGGTTCCCAATTCCGTGGGGTACGACACGTATACCATGCCTGGACGCACCATATAGTGGTGTGTGTCATCGCGGTAGAAATCGGCGATATAGTTCTTGATGTCTTCGGCCGAGAGCTTGCCGTCATGGTTCGGAAGCGTAAGAATCTTATGTCCGTTCGATTCGATTGCGCCTGCTTCGTGGACATTTATGTGAGCAGTATCCGTGGCTATAACTCCATCGTTATGGTCGAGCAGCCGATCGATAACTACAGCGTTAGCCTGGGTGCCACCTTCGAGCAGAAAAACGTCGCCATGGCTTAAACCGCATGCTTCCAGGATTATACTTTTAGCGTCGGCTGTGAATTGATCGCGGCCGTAGCCCACTGTATGAAGTGCGTTAGTCGCCACAAGACGCTCTAATACTGTCGGATGAGCGCCTACCATATAATCGCTGTCGAAATAGATCATGACTGTTTAAGATTCAAAAAAACGATGCAAATATAGCGAATATCCTCGACATGATATGTCATCCCTTGGCATACTCGCTGCGTATACGGCTGAGACTCACCGGTGTTATGCCGATATATGAAGCAATGTTTTCGAGGGAAATACGGTTCAAAAGCTCGGGCTGCTCTTTCAACAGATTTTCGTATCGCTCTTTGCCCGTAGTGAAAAGTTGTGGTATAAGGTTTTTCTCAGTTTTCAGTATTTCTTTCTCCGCAAATTTCCGCCCCCAGTTAGCGATATGTATATCGGTGGTATATAAGCTCTGAAGCACGCTTCCGTCCAAGCGGAAAAGTATACAGTCCTCGAGTGTCTCGATAGTCTCGTAGCCGGCTCTGCCATTGATATAGCTCTGCATCGATACAGCCACTGATCCTTCGGCGCCAATCCAGAATGTTATCTCACGGCCTTTACCGTAGTAAAAAGCACGTACGATTCCTTTCGCCACAAAGAAAACATCATGGCACACTCTATCGGCAGAAATAATTTCTTTATTTCTATCGACATAAATTTTGTCGGCAAGGGATTCAATCTTGTCTATTGATTCCTTTGGCAAGGGATATATTCCGGTCAGAATGTCGTGAAGTTCCACCTTGCAAAGGTACGAAATTATCATTTGTAAATACGTTTTTGTGTACCAGTCCCTAACTTTGCCCTCAAAAAGATGAGCTGGATATATCTGATTATTGCCGGGATGATGGAAGTTGGATTTACTTTCTGTCTCGGAAAAACAAAAACTGGCACAGGCACTGTCCTGTATTTATGGTGGATGGGTTTTCTTGTGGCCCTTGCGCTGAGTATGTACTTCATGGCCCGGGCTGCCAGAACAATACCATTAAGTACTGTCTATCCTGTATGGACCGGCATCGGTGCTATCGGAGCTGTATTGGTCGGTATTTTTTTCTTTAACGAGCCGGCTTCGTTCTGGCGTATATTCTTTTTGACAACCTTGATAATTTCTATTATAGGTCTTAAAATGCTTTGATATGGACTACAAGATGCGACGTTTCCGGCAGCAATCAACGCCCGATATTGCTGCCGATATGCTCCGTAATGGATCGAACGGAGTCCTCTCGCTTGTCGATCCCGATGGGTTGCCATATGGCGTTCCCCTCAGCTATGCATTCGATGGTGATAGCCACCTATATTTTCATAGTGCTGTGAAAGGTCATAAAATCGATTGTATAGGCACCGGCTGTCCTTGCTCGTTTTGCGTGGTGGCGCAGGACAAAATTGTTCCCGAAGAATTTACATCTTATTTCCGAAGTGTGATAGTGAAAGGCCGCATACATGTTGTCGATGATGTCGATGAAATATATAAGGGCTTACTGTTGCTTTGCCAAAAGTATTCTCCTGGAATCGATGCTGCATCGGAAATATCACGCTGTATCGCACATGTGAAACTTCTCCGGCTCGATATTGAATCTATCACGGGGAAAGAGGCTATCGAGCTGGTACGCAATGGCGCGAACCGCACCTGAGATTATAGTGTCAGGCGGTAAGCCCGACCATCGTTGTAGTGTCCTATAAGTTTGAATCCGCATTTCTCAGCGACGCGCTGCGAGGCTGTATTCCTTTCATCGGTAGTGATAAGCAGCGATGAAATGTCGGAGCGCTGTCTGCAATATTCGATTAATTCCCGGAGCGCTTCGGTGGTATAACCATGGTTCCATAGCGGATAGCCTATCCAATAGCCAACTTCTCTTTCGTGTGGTAGGGGAGGATAGTGTTCGTCGCCAACTGGAACAAGGCCTATGCATCCCACCACTTCGCCACTCTCCTTAAGCGCTATCGCATAGGTATCGGGGTTTGTCATGAAATATGTTTCGATCACGGTACGGCTCATGGCCACGTCGGTATGGCACGGCCATAGTGCGAGTTCGCTCACCCGGCTGTCCGAGGCATAGCGGTATAGATCGTCGGCATCATCTGTGCTCCATGGCCGGATTATAAGACGAGATGTTTCAAGCATGAATCACTATATTTAGGAGATCCGTAAAATTGTCAATTATATAGTCGGCACCGGCATTGCTAAGTTCGCCATGCGAGGAATTGCCATATGTCACACCCACTGTAGTGCATTTTGCTCCACGCCCCATGGCTATATCTACGGGCATGTCGCCTACCATCAGTGTGCGGTCCGCACTCTTTTTAAGCACTTCCATTGTGTGGAGCACCGGCTCGGGATCGGGCTTGGCCTTGAGTACGCTGTCGGCACCGAGTATGAGGCTGAAAAATTTGGATAAGTGGTGGTAGTCGCAGAAATCGGCCAGCGACCGGTAGGATCTGGAAGATGCAATCGACATCATACATCCTCGTGCGGCAAGCTCCATGAGGGTTTCACGTACTCCCCGATATAAGGACGGTGTCAGCAGACTTTTGTTATCGCTGTATATTCGCCGATAAGTGGTCACACATGTATCGAGCATACTATCTGTATATGCAGGGTAAAGTTGGCGGAATGCTCCTTTCAGTGGTATTCCGATTGTCGCACGGCATTCATTATCGCTGCGTTTTTCCATATTAAGTTCTTCGATAGTAAGCCTGTATGTGCTCAGAATGCTGTCGGTGGTATCTGCTAAAGTACCATCGAAGTCAAAAATTATAAGTTTTGGTGTTTTCATGCGTCTACTATCTCAGGGTTGATTTTTTTGAGATCAGCTATAAAACCGTCGCGGTCCTTGGGCGAAATCTCAATCGGCATGGCACTTTTTAGTACTTTCCGATCGGAGAATCTTATAGATACTCTATCGAGCGACATAGCCGCGGTCGCAATTATGCCGCGCGTTTTTTTTACTTCAGTTATTTTATCGATCGGTAGCCATGTCCAGTGGTGGAGATTCCTCACTCCTAGCATGTTGCCTTTTATCGCATATCTTACTCCGGTGAAGCAGAATACCTCAATTACCAGCATTACCGCAGAAAGTATAATCCCGGCAATATAGTCGCCGTCGAACATCGGACCTACCATACATATCACAACAGTACCGATGCATACGGCGTATACCCACCAGTCGACTTTCGATTTGTAAATCTTCATGCTTTCCATATCGTTACAAAGATACAAATAAGTAGGCCGCAACGCCAAATTAATTTAGAGTGCCGTACATTTGTACGACACTCTTGGAAAAGCCCGGATGTCCGGCGGGTACAGGTGCGCTTCGAGCGATTGCTGGTAAGCTCAAGCGTCGGTCAGAGAGATTTCAGGATTATTGAATTGGCTTTGTCTACCATTGAAGTATCGTCGAGCGATGCAAGATATATGCGGGTTGTTGATTCGGAATCGTGCCCCATGCCTTCGCTGATGACACTGATAGGTATGCCTTTCGACTGGGCTGCCGACGCCCATGAGTGGCGCGCTACATAAAGAGTGAGTGGCACGTCAAGCCCCGCGATTTCTCCCACTTTCTTGAGATTGCGGTTTATCGATGAGGCGGCATTGCGGTAGGTCGCTCTTTCGTTGATGCCTGTTTTCTTAATTATGGGAAGGAGATAATCGCTCTTGTTTTCAGGGTATTTATCGAGTATCATCTGCATATCCTTAGTCCATGCGATTATCAGCTTTTGGCCTGTCTTGCGTCGGCGGTATGTGACCATCCCCATGTTTCTATCCGATTTTTTCAGAAAGGCCATGTCGATGAAACTCATTCCCCGCAGCATGAAGCTCAGCAAAAACATATCGCGGGCGTAGTCGAGCGCGGGATCGAGCGATAGATTCAGACCCTTGATTCTCTTTATAAAAGTGATGGGGAGTGCCCGTTTGATAGTCTTGTCGACGCCTGTATATACCCGGCGGAACGGATTGCGGTTTTCGATTATGTCGAGCTCCACCGCACGGTTGTAGACCGCACGAAGTATACGGGTATAGAACGATATTGAGTTCGGAATCAGCCCCTGCTGCTTCAGCCACGCTTCATATGCTTCCATAAGGTCGGAAGTGACGCTGTCGAGCATTATATCCTTTCCGATGGTTAATTCGACGGAAGATACAGAGGTATGTAGAAACTTCCTGAAACTGTTGAGGGTCGCCGTATATGTTTCGGAGGTACGTATTTTTCCATTGTTCTTCAGTTTGCCTATTATGCTCTGCATGAAGTTCATGAAAGTATTCTCGCTGGTGTGGTGGTGGAATGCTTCGATTATATCGTCGGCGGTATAGTGGAACTTTTGTGAACCCATGCGCTGTATAATCCTCGTCAACCTCTCCATATCTTTATGGATTAGACCGATGATAGTTGTTACCGTTGTTGGGCGCTTGCTATTGCGGGTGCTTACCATTGAGCGTTGCTCATCCCATTCGGCCGGAAAAATTCGGTAGTGAGTGTTCAGCTGTCGTATTTTTCTCTCATGTACGACCTGATAATAGACCACCCCCTCGCGACCGTCGACAGTCGATGGTCGGAACTTTACTTTTATCGATGCCATATCTGTGTTGTGTTGGTGTATACAGCAAGATAACGCATCGCATATTGCCACAGCCGTTGCCGACCGAAAAAAATTATGTTTTGGTGAGGTAGAGCATATCCTTTAGGCGCACACCTTCTTCGACAATCGGATGCTTGTAGTTGTCGGTGAAGAAGTCGGCTATTCGGTAGGCGTAGCGGTAGCCGCACGACTCGTAGAAGCGCAGGGTCGAAGGTGTCTCTCCGGTGCCAAGGCGATATTTGCGGTCAGGAAATTGCGATTCCACATGGGCCAGCATGGCATGCCCTATGCCTTTACGACGCATATGAGGCACAACAGCGAGATTTTTAATCTCTACCCATCCATCGGGCTCCTCGGTAACAACGCAGACTGCTACCGTGGCGCCGTTTCGGACTGCGGTGTATACCATTCCGCGGTTTATATAGCAGTCTATCATCTCTTCCGATTCATCGCCCATGAGCAGCAGGGGCATTATGCTGCCGAAGCCCGATTGCATTTCGGTTATTGTCAGATCTGCATTCATAGCCGTATACCGTTTTTTATCAAGGCCGGTTCCATCATCCCTGTGGGCATGAAGCGCTTCAGGGTGTCGGTCACAGTATTGAGCATTCGTTCTCTCACATAGTCCTCGCGTATGTACATCGATACTTTTCTCATCGACAGGTGGTTTCCGTCGATACTGCGCACATTTTGCCGCTGGGTTTCGGAGAGCATGGGCAGATGCATCTCGGGAATGATGGTATATCCGCCGTTGGCGTCGACAATCCTTATAAGAGTATCGATATTGCCGGCTTCGTAGACGTGGCGTTTGCCGATACGTCCCTTGCAGAAACTGAATGCGCTTTCACGAAGACATTGCACCTCCTTCATCACCCACAGGTGTTCGTGCTCAAGCTCTTCGGGCCTGAATGTGGGTAGCTTACGCCGGCAGTTTTCCGATAGATATACAAAGAAACGCTCCGTGTATAGCGGGATTTCATATATCCCGTCGGTGATATGGCCTGTTGTGGCGATGCCTGCATCAACTGTGGCATCGAGCAGGGCTTTCACCATTGTCTCAGGCCTCATTTCTTCCATCGACAGTACCACTTGCGGGTAGTCGGCGATATATATTCTTATGAAATCCGGTAAGATATAAGGTGCTATGCTCGGACCTACTGCCAGGCGGAAGTTGCCCGATGTGGCCTGTTTGCTCTCGCTCACCAATTCTTTTATGCGGTCGGTTTCCATGAGTATGCGTCGTGCTTGTTCCACGATTTTGGTACCGATTGTGGTGGTGCTTACCTTACGGTTGCTGCGTTCGAACAGTTTCACGTCCAGTTCTTCCTCAAGTTTTCCAATCATGCCGCTGAGTGTGGGCTGTGTCACATCAAGAGCATCGGCGGCTGCCGCAAAGCTGCGGTATCGGTCGATGGCTACGGCATATCTTAGTTGCTGTAGTGTCATAGCGATAGGTTTTATCGATGCAAAGATAATTAAAAACATTTGTTTGTCTATCGATGTGTGCATACCTTTGTAAAAAATAAAAACGAGTAAGAATATGAAATATCTTATAATAGGAGGTGTGGCCGGTGGTGCTACCGCTGCGGCAAGAATAAGACGACTGTCGGAAGATGCCGAGATAATACTTTTCGAGAAAGGCGACCATATATCGTATGCTAATTGCGGGTTGCCGTATTATATCGGAGGTGTGATCGCCGAACGCGAAAAGTTGCTTGTGCAGACTCCTGAAAGCTTTGGTACGCGATTCAACATAGATGTGCGCGTGAAATCGGAAGTAACAGCCATCAATCCTGAGGCAAAGACTGTGACTGTGACCGCTCCCGACGGTTCGGAGTATACCGAGAGCTACGACAAGCTTCTTCTCTCACCAGGAGCGTCGCCTGTGCGTCCGCCCCTGCCCGGAATCTATATCGAAGGCATATACACGCTTCGCAATGTAGCCGATACAGATATAATAAAAGCGCGGGTTGCCAGCGGCAATGTTCGACGAGCCGTTATTGTCGGCGGTGGATTCATTGGTCTGGAAATGGCCGAGAATCTCAGCCATGCAGGGGCCGAAGTGGCTGTGGTAGAGATGGCGCCGCAGGTTATGGCACCGATCGACTTTTCCATGGCCCAGATAGTACATTCCCACCTGCTTGAGAAGGGTGTAAGACTGTATCTGGAAACTGCCGTCGCTTCTTTCGCGAAGAATGGCGATGAAATCGAAATCACTTTTGCCGATGGACGCAAACTTGCTGCCGATATGGTGATTCTTTCCATCGGCGTACGTCCTAATACCGCACTTGCTGTATCGGCCGGAATCGAGACTGGCCCTATGCGTGGTATCCGTGTCGACGATTTCCTTCGTACATCGGCCAAGGACATATATGCAGTTGGCGATGCAATCGAATTCAAGCATCCCGTCACGGGTCAGACATGGCTCAATTATCTCGCCGGCCCCGCCAACCGTCAGGCCAGAATTGTAGCCGATAATATGGTACTTGGCGATACGACATCCTATGAAGGGGCCATCGGCACTTCAATAGCAAAGGTATTCGATATGACAGTGGCCGCTACCGGTCTTGCAGCCAAGCGTCTGGAGCGCGATGGCGTGGATTATCTTACAGCGACAATCCATCCGGCATCGCATGCAGGATACTATCCCGATGCTCTTCCCATGACTATCAAGGTGGTCTTTTCGCCGGCCGACGGGCGTCTGCTCGGTGCACAGATTGTGGGATACGACGGTGTCGACAAGCGTATCGATGTTCTGGCCCAGATAATAAAAAGCGGCGGAACAGTATCGGACCTCACCCGTATAGAGCAGGCGTATGCACCCCCGTACTCTTCAGCAAAAGATCCCGTGGCAATTGCCGGATATGTGGCGGAAAATATTCTTTCCGGGCGCATGAAGCCCATATATTGGAGAGAATTGAAAAATGCAGGCAGCGGCGATTTCGTTCTTGTCGACGTGCGCACTCCTATGGAATTTGCGGCCGGAGCACTCCCGGGTGCAATAAATATTCCGCTGGACTCCATGCGCGACCGTCTTGGAGAGATTCCTGCCGATCGTCCGGTTGTGCTATACTGCGGAGTTGGTCTGCGAGGCTATCTTGCATCGAATATTCTTCGTCTCAACGGATTCGACAACGTCCGGAATCTTGTCGGGGGTATAAAGACATACCGCTCGGCTACAGCGACCGTTCCGTCGCCACTGCCATTCAGTGTGGCTTCTACCGGCTCCCGACCTGCAGTCGCTGCGGTTGATGCTGCTGTAAGAATCGATGCATGCGGGCTTTCATGCCCGGGACCGATAATGAAGCTCAAGGAATCGGTCGACACTCTGACTCCGGGACAAGCCCTGGAAATTATAGCTACAGATCCGGGTTTCGTACGCGATGCCGAGGCATGGTGCCAGTCTACAGGAAATAACTTTGTTTCATCGCATGCATCCGCGGGTAAGTATAAGGTCGTGGTGGAGCGCGGCACCCCTGGTAGTGTGAGAAAAGAAAGCGGCTATGTATCCGGAAGGGGTAAGACATTCGTGCTATTCAGCGATGATCTCGACAAGGCACTCGCTACATTTGTCCTCGCCAACGGAGCTGCCGCAACCGGCGAAAAAGTGACTATATTCTTTACTTTCTGGGGTCTGAATGCCATCAAGAAATCACAGAAACCCAAAGTGAAAAAGGATATTTTCGGCAAAATGTTCTCGATGATGCTTCCGGCCGATTCAAAGGCGCTCAAACTGTCGAAAATGAGTATGTTCGGCATTGGCGGAAAAATGATGCGCAACATAATGAAGCGCAAAAACATCGACTCGCTGGAACAGCTGCGCGACGCCGCTGTAAGAAACGGTGTGGAATTTATCGCTTGCCAGATGTCGATGGATGTGATGGGAGTGCAGCGCGAGGAATTGCTCGATAATGTAACTATCGGAGGTGTGGCCACCTACATGAGTCGCACCGACAATGCCAATCTCAATCTGTTTATCTGACATAGACTTATATATACACTGCGGCCACATCCTCAGCACAGGATGTGGCCGCAGTGTGCTATTGCTTCTGGGAATATTTCCGCCTCACGATCTCGTAGGAATGTTTCACCATCGATAGGATTTCGGATTCGGTAATATCGCCTCCTGCAAGGAGTTCTATCCAGTATTTATGGTTCATATTGCGGTGGCTCGAGCATGAGACGCGTGTTTCGAGCAGTTCGGCTATGCGCTCCGGATCGCCTTTCACTGTGACTCCTCTGAAATTATCCATGTCGAACATGCAGAACATATGGTCGCACACATAGAAAACGAGGATGGAATCGAAGCGTGCGGCGAATTTACCGAATGGCGTTTTCTCTGTCACGCCCTCGAACGATAGGCAATATTCACGTAAGTGTCCGATATCCATGGGCGACAGCTATTATTTCTCGCCTTTGATTATTGCTGCCCGTGCAAGGAATTCTGGGATGCATGCCGCATCGAGCAGCCATTTCGGCTTGCGGCTTTCATCGGTACTGCCGGTCCAGTCGTGGTATATCAATCCTGCTGTGTCGGTGGCATGTTGCATTGCATAGTCCAGTGAGGAAATTATGGCATCTACATATTTTGAATCGCCGGTCTCATTGTATAGATCGTGGTAGCCTCTGAACAGGACGAGATTAAACCATGGCAGGTCGGCTATATAGGGTGTGCCGTCGTCCATTGTTTTTACAAAAACATTGTAGCTGCCTTCGGCGAGTGCCTTGGCGTTGTCGAGGTATGTCTGGTCATTAGTGGCGCGGTAGAGTGCCACTGCTGCTTGAAGCAGAGTGCCTGTATTGTAAGTGTATAGATCGGGCACGATAGCTTCCTTGGTAGTGCTCCAGGAGTTCCACACCACATTGCGGTCCGGATCTTTCAGATATTTATCGATCCAATTATAGAACTTTTTTCCGGTTTCAAGATAGTAATTGTCGCCGGTGGCTTCGTAGAGCTTGAGCGCCAGTACCATTGCTTTGCCATTAGAGCATGCCGGTTTTTGGTCCTTTACTCCTTCGAGCCACGACACTCCGCCTTCGTAGCTCTCGTCCCAGCCACTGAGTATGAATGTGAGGACCTGCTTGGCCTTTTCGAGATAATGAGGATTGCCGGTCACCTTGTAGGAGTCGATATAGTCAATGCCCACCAGACCATTGTCGTCATAGTAGCGGTCGACTTTGCCAAATTCGGTAGGGTAGGCTTGATAGCCGAAAGGTGTGCGCTGCGTGTCGTAGTATTTTTCCACGGCCATAGCCATGGAGTCTACATAGCAAGAATATTTTTCGGGGTTTATGGTAGCCATGAGCACAGCTGAAGAATAGACTCCACTCATGGGCCAAAGATACGACACTTCCTGGCTCTGGCGGGTAGAATCGTTGAAGTACGTGAGGTCTGCCCGGTAGCTGTTGGGATAATATTCCGAGAATAGTTTGTGCGATGGCACACGGTAGAGATCCCATACCCGGTCGAACATTTGCTCGGCTTGGTCTTTATAGGGAGTTTCTGTTGGTGTGTTTGGGCTGCAAGCGCCGACTACAGCGGCGAGCAGTAGTATCGATACTGTTTTCTTCATATATATTAGCTATGTACTAAGTTCCATTTGCCGTAACATACACCGGATCTGTGCCATCCGGATGCATTGCTGTGCAATAGCAAAGATAGTGATAATTCTTTACCCTGGAAAATCCAAAAACCGTCATCATCTCTACTGAATATCTGGTGGCATAAAAGAAATTGTTGTCTATGTTTTGTTATCTTTGTATCGTTCGATACTCTTGATGTTGACAATAACAAATTCTGTCTAAAAAAATAGAGATATGAAAAGTTTCAAACCTAAAGCATGGTTTCTTCCGCAACCGGTCGTCATCATAGGCACATATAATGCCGATGGTACACCCAATGCCATGAATGCTGCATGGTGTGGCCAGTGGGATGCTGATCAGATTATGATTTCCATGGGAGAGCATGCAACCACCGAAAACCTGAACCGCTGTCCCGATTTTACAATAGCGTTTGCTACTGCCGACACCATGGTAGGAGCCGACTATGTCGGTATTGTGAGTGCCCGCACCCATCCGCATAAACTTAACGAGACCGGCTGGAAATCTGTAAAGGCTTCTAATGTCAATGCCCCGGTGTTCGATGTTTTCCCTATGGCAATGGAATGCCGTATCAAGGAGAAACTTTACGAATCGGAGACAGGATATTATATCGTAGCCGATATCATCAATATTCTGTGCGATGAGAAATATCTCGCTACCGATGGCAAGCCCGATGTCGAGAAAATGAAGCTTATCACTTTAGACCCCATTCACAACGGCTATATCGTCCTCGGGGAGCGTGTTGGCAACGCATATCACGATGGTAACCAACTTAAAAAATAGCATAGGAATTGTATTGCCACAATCCGGAAAAACGTCGATGACATTAGGATGCTGTCCTCTGTCGCGTATTTCAGAGTGAACATCGTTGTTTCGGATTGAAGTGCAGTAATATTAATAGCAAAAAAACCGCGGCGACCCGTATGGGTGCTGCGGTTTTTAGATTTTTGGCGCCGCTTATTTGCGGATGCCGAGCTCTTTTTGAGCGATGATGGCGCGGTAGCGGGCGATGTCTTTACGCATGAGGTAGTCGAGCAGACGACGACGCTTACCTACCAGCATCTTAAGAGCGCGTTCGGTTGTATGATCCTTGTGATTTGACTTCAGGTGCTGAGTCAAATGAGCAATACGGATGGAGAATAATGCAATCTGTGCTTCAGGCGAGCCAGTGTCAGTCTTGCTCTTACCGTACTTCTCGAAGATCTGCGCTTTTTCTTCAGAACTTAAGTGCATTCCTTGAAAATTAAGTGGTTAATAATATATTTAATGGTCATGCCGTGGCTTAACCGGGTGCAAAGGTAGGTAAAACCGTGGCAATTTCAAAGTTTTTAATATTTTTTAAGAATCACTTCGCTGCTTTTCTTTCAGCACATTCCTTGATCGGGGCCGACATGGGCGATTTGTAGCTGCGGGCATAATATTCCTTAAGCTGTCGTTCCATTTTTTTGACCACTTTGGCATATGCCGGATCGTTGGCGAGATTCTTTGTTTCGAGCGGATCGTTCTCGTAGTCGAAAAGTTCGCAGGTTATTACCTTGGATTCATCGAAGGGCATGTAGGTCTTGAAGCCTTTAGTCCATTGCACGAAGCGGAAACGCTTGTCGCGCAGGGCATAGCCCATGATGTCGTTTTCGAGGTATTCGGCTTTACCCTCGAGATCGGTGTCGGAGCTTATGGTGTAGTCCTCGGTAGTGGTGCGGCTGTATTGGCTCATTATATAATCCTTCACCTTCGCTTTCGGATTTTTGAGCACCGGTACGAGGCTCACGCCGTCGAGCTGCTGAGGGTGTGGAGTCTTTGTGAGCTGCGCAATGGTGGGGAATACATCGAGGAACTCCACCAGTGCATCAGATTTCACTCCCTTTTTCATGCCCGGAGCCGATATTATGAGAGGCACGCGTGTGGCCTGCTCGAAGTTTGTCATCTTGTTCCACAAGCCGTGGTCGCCGAGGTGGTAGCCATGGTCGCCGAAGAGCACTATGATTGTATTGTCGGCCAGACCGCTCTCGTCGAGAGCGTCGAGCACTTTTCCCACTTGGGCGTCGGTATAGGAAATGCAGGCATAGTATGCATGCAGCAGCCTTTTCTGTGTCTCCTCGTCGAGATGTTTGGTGTCGATATAGCTCTCGAATGGTGGAATATCGGAATATCCCTTCACTTCAAGCGAATTATGGTAGGCGTATTCGCAGCCGTCGGCGGCCATGTCCTGGAATTTTGCCACGGGCATTTGGTCGCGTTCGTACATATCCCAATATTTCTTTGGGGCGCAGAATGGCAGATGTGGTTTCTTGAATCCGACTCCGAGGAAAAATGGTTTGTCGCCTTCCTTGAGTTTAGCAAGGGTCTTCACGGCTTCATCGGCTATGACACCGTCGATGTAGCCATTGTCGGGCACATCGGCACATTCGGTGGCCACGCGTCCGTTGGCAAGCGCGTAGGTCGCACCCTGGGTTTTGACGTAGGGAAGACTCCACGACTTTGGATCGTCCTTTACAGCCTTGTCGCGAAGCGGATGGTATACTTTTCCTACTCCTACAGTTTCATAACCGTTGTTTTTGAGTGCTTCGGGCATCGTCACTATGTCGGGATTGTTCTTGCGGAACGACCCCATAAGCCACCACACTCCCGTATGGTCGGGGTTGAGACCTGTCATGATGCTCGAACGGGTTGGGCCGCTGAGTGCTATCTGGCAGTATGCATTATTAAACAATGTGCCTCGTGCGGCAAGACGATCCATGTTCGGTGTATGGGCGAGTGTGTCGCCGTAGGCCGACAGCCATGGTTTCATGTCGTCGATGGCAATGAAAAGAACATTCGGGCGTGTGTCGGCCTTGGGTGCCGCCTCTGCCTGCAGAGGGAGCGCCATTGGGGCAAGAGCAAGGACGTTGACACCGCTTAATAAAAAGTTCAACTTTTTGCCTGGTCTCATGGTAGTGTTCAGATATTTTTTGTAGTTTTGCACAAAGTTACGTTTTTTATTCGAAACGAAAGCAAAAATCACACATTATCTACCATGGCGAAACAAAAACTTTTCGTAGCGACCTTGTTTGCGCTTGTTGTCGGATCTATGTCTGCCCAGACTCTTGACACCGAAGCGCTTGCGTCGGTTCATCCGTCGACGGCTCGCGAAGTATTCGGCGTCAGCCGCTATGTGAAACTCGACGGAGCCCAGCAGAAAGCCCTCGCCACAGCCTTTGAGCGCGAGGATTCTATATTTGTGGCACGCATTAAAGCCGATGGCGGTGTGCTGAGCGTGAAAGGCAATCGCGAAATTCAGAAAATGCACGACCGTGCAATTGCAAGTGTGCTCAGCGATGAACAGCTCGAGCAATACTATCGTGGGGTTTTCGACAAGGAAGCCGATGCCGAGGGTATCGCCGTGGCCGATCGTCTGCAGAAAAAATATGATCTTACCGATCAGAATTGGAAATTCATCAGAATTGCTTTCTATAAAATAGGTCTCGAATCAAGGGTCATAAACAAACTCATGGCCGATCAGCCTGCCAAGGCTAAGAAAAAAATCGAGCAACTACGCACAGATTGGCTTGCAACCATCGAGGCCAAGGGCGGAATACGGGTGGACCGTGAAGGTAAGACTGTGAAAGTGGTACGTCCCTTCGATCCTAACACACTGCATAAGTGACCATGAATCCGGTAGCGCCATTTGCCAAGCCGCTTTATGTGATGACTAAGGCGGCCGGAAGCATGTGCAATCTCCGGTGCGAGTATTGTTATTATCTCGAAAAGGCAAAGCTCTATCCGGCTGCCACATCGGGTTTGCGTCATCACATGTCGGATGCTGTGCTCGAGGAGTTCATACGCCAGTATATTGCTGCCCAGAGCATGCCTGCGGTCATGTTTACATGGCATGGCGGTGAATCCCTCATGCGTACTCCCGCATTCTATCGCCGTGTGCTTGAGCTTCAGCGCAAATATGCCCGCAATGGAATCAGGGTGGATAATTGCATACAGACCAATGGCACATTGCTCACCGATGAATGGTGCCGCTTTTTCAAGGAAAACGGCTGGTTGGTCGGCATATCGATCGACGGGCCGCAAGAGTTCCACGATTATTACCGGACTAACGCCGATGGGCGCGGATCGTTCGATGATGTGATGCGTGGCATCGATTTGCTGAACCGTCATGGAGTGGAGTGGAATGCAATGGCTGTGGTCAACGACCGCAATTCGGAACATCCGCTCGAATTCTACCGTTTCTTCAAGGATATTGGCTGCCGTTTTCTTCAGTTCACACCCATAGTCGAGAGAATAAAGCCCGACGGACTTGCCTCTCTGGCAGATACTGATGGGGCTGCGGTCGCTCCATTTTCTGTTACACCTCGGGCTTGGGGCGATTTCCTATGCGCGGTATTCGATGAGTGGGTGGCAAATGATGTCGGTAGCATCTTTGTGCAGCTGTTCGATGCCACTCTTGCCAATACAGTGGGCGTCGAACCCGGGCTTTGCTCCATGGCGCGCACCTGCGGTCATGCCGGAGTGATAGAGCACAACGGCGACCTATATTCCTGCGACCATTTCGTTTTCCCGGAATATAAATTGGGAAACATACGGCGCAAAACCATTTTTGAGATGATGAACAGTCCACGCCAGCAGAAATTCGGGCAGGATAAGCGCGACTTGCTGCCTTCGCAATGCCGGGATTGCCGCTATTTGCGCCTGTGCAACGGGGAATGTCCGAAAAATCGCTTCGCGCAGACAGCATCGGGCGAACGAGGTCTCAATTATCTCTGTGAAGGCTATCGACGTTTCTTTGCTCATACAGCTCCGGCCATGGAGTATATGAAGGGCGAACTCCTTGCCCGGCGTTCACCCGCGTCGGTAATGAAGCTCTACCGCTAAGAGTGTCTATCGTTATTTTAAAAGATACATACAAAAAACGCCGGCTCGCTGAGAGCCGGCGTTTTTTGATATTTGCTTTGTTGTCCGAGTTTATTCTTCGGCGTTCTTTTCGGCGTATTCCTTCAGAAGTTTTTCCTGTACGTCGGAGGGAACGAGTTCGTACGACGAGAATTTCATCGTGAACGACGAACGGCCACCAGTAATCGAGCTCAGAGCGGTAGAGTAGCTGCTCATTTCTTTCAGAGGCACACGGGCCGAAAGTTTTTCGAAGCCATTTTCGCTGCTCATGCCCATGATTATGGCGCGGCGTCCCTGCAGGTCGCTCATCACATCGCCCATCACGTCGCCGGGTACGAGCACTTCGACATCGTATACCGGTTCGAGCACTTTAGGATTTGCTTCGCGGAAAGCCTGGCTGAATGCATTACGGCCTGCGAGGCGGAACGATATTTCGTTGGAGTCTACCGGGTGCATCTTGCCGTCGTATATGCACACGCGGACGTCGCGGGCATATGATCCGGTGAGCGGACCCTGCTCCATGCGGTCCATGAGACCTTTTACGATAGCAGGAATGAAGCGGGCATCGATTGCACCACCAACAATGCAGTTGCACACCACAAGTTTGCCACCCCATGCCAGAGGTATCTCCTGAGTATCGCGCACATTCATCTTGAATTCCTGGTTGCCGAACTTATAGGAGTCGGGTGCGGGCATTCCTTCGGTGTACGGTTCTACGATGAGGTGCACTTCGCCGAACTGGCCTGCGCCACCGCTCTGTTTCTTGTGGCGGTAGTCGGCACGGGCTGCCTTGGTGATGGTTTCGCGATAAGGAATTTTGGGTTCCTCGAACATTATGGGGAGCTTGTCGTTGTTTTCGACACGCCATTTGAGTGTGCGGAGATGGAATTCACCCTGACCCGAGAGAATGGTCTGTTTAAGTTCTTTCGACTGTTCAACCACCCAGGTAGGATCTTCCTCGTGCATGCGGGTGAGAATGCCGCTGAGTTTTTCGGCGTCACTTTCTGTTACCGGGCGGATGGCACGCTGATATTTGGGCGCCGGATATTTGATGAAGTCGAATGCCATTTCGCATCCCTTTTCATCGAGTGTGTTGCCGGTGCGTACATCCTTCATCTTCACGGTGGCGCCTATGTCGCCTGCCATGAGTTCGTCGACGGGCGTCTTTATCTGGCCCGAAACGCAGAATATCTGAGCGAGGCGTTCCTTGCCGCCGCGTGTCACATTCTCGAGGTCGGCTCCGGCTTTGAGTGTGCCGCTCATCACCTTGAAGTAGCTTACTTCACCGATGTGGGGTTCGACTGTTGTTTTAAACACGAATACACTCAGGGGGCCTTCGGGATCGGGCTTCACTTCATTTCCTTCGGTGTCGACAGGCGCAGGCATGTCGTCTACGAAAGGTACTACGTTGCCGAGGAATTCCATCATGCGGCGCACGCCCATGTCCTTGCCGGCGCTTACGCAGAAGAGGGGATATATCGAGTTGTCGATAAGTCCCTTGCGGATACCCATGCGGAGCTCGTCCTCGGTGAGGTGTTCTTCTTCGAAGAATTTCTCCATGAGGCTTTCGTCGTTTTCGGCAGCTGCCTCAACGAGCGCTTTGTGCATTTCGAGTGCGCGCGGCATTTCGCTTTCGGGAATTTCCTCGATCACGGGAGTGCCGCCTTCGGGGCCCCAGGAGTATTTTTTCATCAGCAGCACATCGATCATGGCGTTGAAACCGGGACCGCATGCGAGCGGATACTGAACGGGTACGACTTTCGGGCCGAAGATGTCGCGCATCTGCTCGAGCACGTTGTCGTAGTCTGCTTTTTCGCCGTCGAGCTGGTTGAGGGCGAATATTATAGGCTTTTTAAGGCCGGATGCGGTGCGGAATATATTCTGTGTTCCTACTTCTACACCATACTGGGCGTTAACCACAATAAGGCCGGTATCGGTGACGTTGAGGGCTGTGATAGCGCTGCCCACAAAGTCGTCGGCGCCGGGGCAGTCGACCACATTGAGTTTTTTTCCAAGAAATTCGGCGTAGAAGACGGTGGAAAATACCGAGTATCCGTATTCTTTTTCCACCGGGAAATAGTCGGAAACCGTATTTTTAGCTTCGACAGTGCCGCGACGTTTTATAACTCCACACTCGTAGAGCATTGCTTCAGCGAGTGTGGTTTTACCCGAGCCTTTGCTTCCGAGCAAGGCTATGTTTTTGATTTCTTTGGTTTTGTAAGTTTTCATGCTATCAGTGTAGTTTTCTGTATAGGTGAATGGATAGCTTCAGGATAGGCCTGTCGCTTTATTTTTCGGTCGCAATTTAGGAATATTTTTTTTATGGTCGGCATTTTTGTCATATGTTTCATAACATAAAATGGATTCCTATCGCTTCCGGCGCGCCCTACATAAGTATTATACCGGCAGCTTTGCATCGCTCTATCTGCTCTGGTGGCCATATCGATGCCTGCACTTCGCCTATGTGCGCTTTCTGGAGCAGGAACATGCACAGGCGGCTTTGGCCTATGCCTCCACCGATGGAGTAGGGGAGTTCTCCGGCCAGAAGCCGGCGATGGAAGTCGAGCGTCGAGCGGTCGGCGCAGTCTCTTGCCTCAAGTTGCTTTTTAAGAGATTCCGGCGAAACCCGTATACCCATCGACGAGAGCTCTATCGGCCGGTTGAGAACAGAGTCCCATACTATTATATCTCCGTTAAGTCCGGCATAGCCATCTTCATTTTCGGTAATCCAGTCGTCGTAGTCGGGGGCGCGGCCATCGTGTGGCTTGCCGTCGCTCAGAGGAGCACCTATGCCTATCACAAATATTGCACCGTGTTCTTTGGCCGCCTGCCACTCCCTTCCGGTCGCCGATAGGCCGGGATAGCGCTGGAGCAGTTCCTCGCTGTGGATAAATGTGATTTCTTCCGGCAGACGTGGTGTTATGTGCGGGAATGTATCGAACACACGTCGTTCGGTTGCTCGGATGGCATCATATATTTTTGCGACAGTACTTTTGAGATAGGTGAGATTCCTGTCTTTCTCTTCTATGGTTTTTTCCCAGTCCCATTGGTCCACGTAGAGAGAATGCAGATTGTCGAGCTCTTCATCAGCGCGGATTGCATTCATATCGGTGTACAGGCCATAGCCGGGGGCTATGTCGTAGGCCATCAGTTTGAACCGTTTCCACTTTGCGAGCGAATGAACCACTTCAGCTTTACTGTCGCCAAGCGATTTAACCGGGAACGACACGGCGCGTTCCACTCCGTTGAGGTCATCGTTGAATCCGGTGCCCGACAGCACAAACAGAGGCGCCGTCACCCGGCGCAGGCATAGCGCGTCGGATAGCTTTTTCTGGAATACCTCTTTTATCATTTTGATGGCTACTTCCGTGGTCTCCGGAAGCAGTTTGAGATTGTATTTTGAGGGTATTATGAGGCTCATTGCAGGATTTGATGTTGTTTTGGGTTGCAATATTATGTATTATTGCTTTATTGTGCAAGTAAAATGGTGTTGAAGTTGATAATTTTGCATCATTTTGCTTCGATATAGCCTATGGGTTGAACTTTCTGTCATGAGTTTGACGCAGGATGGGCTTGCTTCGCTATGTCAGAAAAAAGTAGTAACTTTGCAGTCCGTTTTTGCACTATATCAAGCTTATGGCCAAAGATAACATAGACACCATCGACATGGGTTTCCAAAAGATTGAAATCGATCTGACTCGCTTCGACAAGGAGCCGACCAACGACAATCTGCCGATTTTGCCCACACGAAATCTGGTGTTGTTCCCCAATCTTACAGTTTCTTTTGAATTAGGGCGCGATAGCGCTCTGGCTCTTGCACGCTATGCCGAGAAGGAATGCGTGCCTATAGGCATCGTATGCCAGATAAATCCCGACGAGGAAACGCCCGCCGTCACTACCGGCCTTTTCAAATATGGCACATATGCCGATGTGCTCAGCGTGTTCGAGCGTCCCGATGGCGCCCATTCGGCTCTTGTCCGTGCACGTGGTAAATTCCGTATAATGGGCCGGGGAACTGATCCGGGCCTGTGGCTGACTGCACGCGTGAAGCCAGTGGCTGATAGCAGCGACGAGTCTGGAGAGATAGCACTCGTATGCGAGCAGATCAAGAACATTGCCCTGGAATCTCTCGGAGTAAACGATCCGACAAACCTCATTCCTGCTGTAAGGCAGATCGACGACCACGATACATTGGTCAATTTCCTCTGTACCAATCTTCCGTTCGAGCCAAAGGCGAAAAACGAACTCCTTGCAAAGCCGAAGATGCTCGACCGTGCCATGGGGTTGCTTCAGGAAGTCACATCGTTTGCCGACCGCATGAAGCTCACCGAGAATATAATGAAGCGCGCGCGTCGCAACATGGAGGAAAATCAGAAAAATGCTTTCTTGCAGCAGCAGATGGAAGCTATCCGCGAAACTCTCTATGGCGATGAGGCCGATGAGGCCGACGAGCTTCTTGCCCGCGCTGAGAGTGGTCATATGCCCGAGGGCGTCCTCGCTCTTTTCCGTCGCGAGATTGAGAAGTTGCGTCGATACAATCCTACGACTCCCGACTATTCTGTGCTCTACAGCTACCTTGAGACGCTGGCTGCTCTGCCTTGGAATGTATATACAGCCTCATCGCCCACATTGAGTCAGGCCGAGCAGATACTCGAGGACGATCACTATGGTCTTGAGAAGGTGAAAGAGCGCATCGTGGAGCAACTCGCACTGCTGATGCACAATCCCGATGGCAAGTCTCCGATTATATGTCTTGTAGGCCCCCCAGGAGTCGGAAAGACCTCGATAGGTAAATCTGTGGCCCGTGCGCTCGGCCGCAAGTACGAGCGTGTGTCGTTCGGTGGGCTGCACGACGAGGCCGAGATCCGCGGTCACCGCCGCACTTATATCGGTGCTATGCCCGGCCGTATAATCGATGCTATAAAGCGCGCCGGTTGCGCCGATCCTGTTCTTGTGCTCGATGAAATCGACAAGATTGGCCACGATTACAAAGGCGATCCGGCGGCTGCGCTGCTCGAGGTGCTCGATCCCGAGCAGAACTGCCACTTCCACGACAATTATGTCGACGTGGACTTCGACCTCTCGAAAGTGTTGTTTATAGCTACCGCCAATACACTCTCGACCGTGAATCGTCCTCTCCTCGACCGAATGGAGATAATCGATATTAGCGGATATCTGCTCGAGGAAAAGGTGGAGATTGCCAAGCGCCATCTGTTGCCTCGCATCCGTCGCACCATGGCGCTCGGCGATGAGGAACTGCAGATAAGCGACGCTGCAATTGCCGAGGTTGTACGCCGGTATACCGCCGAGAGTGGTGTGCGCCTGCTCGAGAAAAAGCTTGCAGCCATCGCCCGCAAGGCAGTCCTTGCAAAGATGAAAGGCTCGGAGTTTCCTTCTGTGGTGGAGCCCGAGAATCTCTATGATATGCTTGGTCTGGCGCCGTTCCAGCCCGAGAACTATGAAGGGAACGATATTCCGGGAGTTGTAACCGGCCTCGCATGGACCGAAGTCGGCGGTGCTATTCTCATGGCCGAGGCATCTCTTGCAAAGGCTAAGGAAGGTGGGCGTCTGACTCTCACCGGCCATCTTGGAGATGTCATGAAAGAATCGGCCGGAATAGCCTTCCAATGGGTAAAAGCCAATGCCGACAAACTTGGCATCGACATGGCCGATATCGACAGCCACGCCCTGCATGTGCATTTCCCCGAAGGAGCAGTCCCTAAGGATGGCCCTTCGGCAGGAATAACGATTGCTACGGCTATTGTGTCGGCCTTCACCGGTCGTTTGGTGGCGCCACGCATCGCCATGACAGGCGAGATAACACTCCGTGGACGCGTGCTGCCGGTTGGAGGAATCCGTGAAAAGATGCTCGCCGCCAAGCGTGCAGGTATCACCGACATAATATTGTCGAAAGACAACCGTCGCGACATCGACGATATGCCCGCACGATACACCGATGGCTTGTCATTCCACTATGCCGATACCGTCGACGATGTCCTGGCAAAAGCTCTGTTGTAGGAACATCAGGATATTACACAAAAAACGCTTCCGATTTCGGAAGCGTTTTTTGTAAAAAGCCACACCAAAGGATGCGATGAAACTCCGAAAAGACAGGATTTGAGTGCTCGCCGCCCTTTGTAATCCTCCGGCTCTAAGGCTTCCTCGCACAAGGCGAGAACTGAGGCCCGCCATCGGTCGGCTAAGCTGTGTCTCGGTATTTCAGTTATAATTGACGAGTTTCCCAATCAACTTTGATGTGGTATGTCGTATGCCTTTCGGCTCTCTTGCCTTTGCTTTTATAACGCAAAGATAAAACAAAGGTTTTATCCTTGCAAATTTTTTTGCATACAATGACGCGATCGCTACCCCAAAAAGAACGGCGTTTATTTATAAATATGCACCCTTGGGAATAGGCGCTCAGCGAAGACGTGACATTGCATCAGATTGAGCCTCGCTAACTTCCATTTCTTTTTGTTGAATCAAATTTTGGATATCCTTAGGCACCTTATCAATCGAGCATAGCGAGTCATATTTCTGAATTAGAGCGCTATTCTTGAAATTAGAGAATTTCTCCGCAGTTATATTCAATGCTTCAATGTCTTGAGCTGCGTTGAAATCCGACATAATAACGTCGTATTTTGAAATTACTGACTTATAGACTTTTTCATCGCTACTTTCACATGAGCAAAGTATTATAGCGATAGCAGAACAAAGGGAGATGAGTATTTTATTCATACTTGTGAATTTTTACGCTGCAAAATTACAAATTCTTTCAGCAATATTAAATTACACAATCCTAAATACTTGTCCATACAATACGATAATATGTCCGTATATGTTCTGTGCTCCCGCAAGGCAAATTTCTTTACAACAAATTGATATGCTATGGCAGGGCATAAGTGTAACTACTGGCTGCACCACGCTATCGGTTTGCGCATGTTGTGGGGTAATCATCTGTAGCCCTATGAAAACTGCAAGAAGTCTCGCTCAAGACATGGCTGAGAGATACTGCTGAAAATATCAATAAGCTAATACGGTTATATGTCCTTGAAAATCAAATTTCAATGACTTATCAGATGATAGATTCGCCTATCAGGCGAAAGTTAAACCTGCCTGAACGTATATATGTTCTCGCAGTGGTTGAGCAATTTATGGTTGTTGTGATGGCTCGGTTTCCGTGTGGCCTTAATTCTATTCAATCTTTATACTTGTCCTTATTCTTTTGAGGTGGCATGATTTTCTTGATGTCATAAAGTTTGCTTTACGGATCTTTGCTGTTTGAACTCTTTGGGAGTTAAGCCGGTGTATTGCTTAAACCAACGGGAGAAGAAGGTCGGACTTCTAAAATTCAAAGAATAAGCAATCTCCTTTATGCTAAGCCCTGATTCCGTAATCCGTTTCTTAGCCTCGCCTGTCACTGCCTGAACAATCCAATAGAAGGCATTATGCCCAGTCACTTCTTTAATTACAGTTGAGAAATAACGGGATGAAAGCCTTTGTTGCGCTGCATAAAAGGCCACTTCACGTTGTGTGGTAAAATGCTGCATTAAATCGGCTTGAAAAGTCAACGCAATATTGTTTTTCACGGAATCCGAATCAGGTTCAAGTGGATGCACTGCCAGATATGCTGTCAGGACTTGATAGGTAAGAGATTCCCACAAACTGGATAGGAGCAGTAAACTAAGTGGGGAGGTGTTCTGGGCTGTCTTGTGTTCAATAAGTCCAATCAATGATAGAATCACCTCATAGTCATTCTCCAATAATCTCACTACAGGGTGCCTCGAGATAAAATGCAGGTTAGCACTCCACTCCAAAGGCTTAACAGAAGCGATCACAAATTCGTAATCAACCGAAGCAAGATAACCTTTGAAATCATCATCATTATCCTCCAGGGATACTTTGGAATAAGGAGGATACAACAGCATGTCCCCGGCATTCAATTTGCGTCCGACGTTGTTTACCCTTATTATAGCGGAGCCATCCGTGCATATAAATGCTCCGGCCTGGATTGCGGATAGTAAATCGTGATGCTCACTTCTGTTTTCGGCTGTGAGTTTCACTATGTATTGCGTCAGGTGTGCCATGTTATTTGTCCGACAAATATATTTTTGCGAAAATAGTACATTATTTGTATAGTAACGCACAAATAGTACATATCATCCTTTTTGGCAGGATAAATCGTACATACTAACCCACAAATTGAACCTATTTTAAGTGAGCATTTGCCACATTCTATCCTGATAGCAGAGTCTGCCTGTATAAGTTGGTGAACTATGATATTTTGCCATATGTTTCGACAAATAAAAATGTATGAACATGAATATTATAGAAGCAATAAAAGAAAGACGTTCTGTACGCAGTTTTAATTGCGAGAGCCTGACTCAATCACAGATAAGTGAATTGGAAAATGCGGTTAAAACCGCAGAATCCCCGTTTGGTGGCAACGTAACCATCCGTTTGCAATCATTTGATGTGAAAGATGGATTCAAACCGAGTACATATGGAATGATAAAGGGAGCTGTCGATTTCTTTCTTTTGGGCATTAAAGATGACAAGCAGTCGGCTTTGACGGCAGGCTTTAAATTTGAGCAGGTCGTGCTGAAGGCTTGGCAAATGGGTCTCGGTACCTGTTGGATCGCTGCCACTTTCAAAGGTACGGATTTTGACCGTGGCGAGCCATGGCCCGACGATGAAGAATTGAAAATTATCTGCCCTGTAGGTGTGGCTGCCAAGCAGAGCATACTTGAAAAAGCTACCCGGTTGGCTCTTGGAAGCAGGAACCGCAAGTCGTTTGATAAGCTTTTTTTCAATGAGAATTTCCAGACTCCTTATGAGCAGACAGGTCGATTTGGGGAGGCTCTTGAAATGTTGCGGCTTGCACCGTCATCCACCAACTCTCAGCCATGGAGAGTTTTAGTCTGTGGCGATACTGTCCATTTCTACTATGTTCCGAAGAGTCCGGCGTCAGTGCTTGATTGTGGAATCGGTATATGCCATTTCTACGAAACTGAAAAATTCAATAACCGGTCAGGAGTGTTCGTAGAGCTGGCTGATATGCCGGCGGCTCACGAAAACTGGATTTATCTCGTCTCCTACAAGGCATCCAAATAAGATTTCGCTATTCCTCTTGGAATCAGGTGAAAATTGCGTAACTTTGTGCTATAACTCCGCATAATTAAGATACAGATGACGAGACTGACAGCTATATATTTCAGTGCAACTGACACTACCCGCAAGTGTGTTGATGAGGTTGCGAAAGGTTTTGACCAAGAGTTGTCCAAGGTGATAAATATTGCCGACAATCTTGAAGTTGTCATGCCTGACTTTACTGAAAATGACGTCGTAATCATCGCTTCACCGGTATATGGCGGCCGATTACCAATACAGGTTAGCAATGCTTTGCAACGTCTCAATGGCAATGACGCCCGGGCTATTGCTATAGTTGTATATGGCAACCGCGACTACGATGATGCGCTTCTGGAACTTACAGACATACTCAGTGCAAAATCTTTCAGGACTGTAGGTCAAGGGGCTTTCATCGGTCAGCATTCGATTTTTCCAAAAGTCGGCACATCGCGACCTGATAATTCCGACATTCTCCGGCTGCGCGAATTTGGTAAAGAATGTCGCAGGGTAATCGAAACTGAGACCAGATCATATGTTTTGGATTCTCCCAAGGGGAAGCGTCCGTATAAGAAAATTGCCGGGGTGCCTGTACATCCGAAAGCCGATGAATCTGACTGTGCCCGGTGTGGTATATGTGTGGTGAAGTGCCCCGTGGGTGCCATTCCTAAGGACCGTCCATTCTCAACAAATAATGAAATATGTATTTCTTGCGGTCGCTGCATAACTGTTTGCTCTAATAATGCCAGACACTATTCAGGTATTGTTTACAGCGGTATCGGAATCATATTCAAAGCTGCCTTCTCCAAGCGCAAATATCCTTTTTGGTCAGTCGCCACACCCTTAGCGGAGTCTAATTGACTTGAAAGTAGGCAACAGAAATCCTATGCGAGGGATTGAGATATAAATATATCGCTTGCAATTTGGAATAATTGAGTATTTAGGCCGTGGGGCATTGCCAAGCGCTTGCTCTGCAAGATTTTTATTGTGCGCTCGGATTTTGCATGTGGTGCGTTGCAATGGCAGAATAAAAAAACGCAGGGGCTTGATGAAGCTCCTGCGTTTTTTGTGTCCGAGATGAGATTCGAACTCACACAGCCGAACGGCCACTACCCCCTCAAAG
>CAJUOB010000030.1 GCA_910587915.1 uncultured Muribaculaceae bacterium
TTGCATCCGATATTGGATAAAGGTCAATGAAAAAGTATATAAAACCAATCTTAGGCGCATTCATGCTGAGTATGTGTGCGGCTCCTTTATATGGCATACCGGCGAAAAAAGGTGTGCATCTTTTCACTCAGGCCGACGGCACTACCATTGAGGTGCAGCTCGTAGGCGATGAATTTGCGCATATGTATCTCACGGCCGACGGCTATCCGCTGGTGGAGCGCGGTGGCATGTACTACTATGCCGATGTGGATGCCGACGGAAAGGTCGAAGCCACCACTATGAAGGTACAGTCGACCCGCTCTGCCGAGGTTGTGTCGTTCCTGAATAAGGTCGATAAGAAATTGGTCGATGTGGCATTGCAGCGCAAGGCCGCGCTGTCGGTAAAACGTAATGTTCCTGCCGGGGCCGGATCTGCTATATCGCGTGCGCCGCAGGGTCCTGGCTTGAGTCCGGGATCTAACTTCCCCGTGACGGGTTCGCCACATGTGCTGGTGATACTTGCCGAGTATTCGGATGTGAAGATGAGTACAAGTAACGCGCATGATTACTTCAGCCGTATGATGACCGAACGCGGTTTCAGCGATTACGGTGGCACCGGGTCTGCACTCGATTTCTTCGACGAGAACTCGATGGGCCAATTCACTCCCCAGATAGATGTATATGGTCCGGTGACACTGCCTAATACCCGCCACTACTATGGCGCAAATAATGACTACGGCAATGATGACAAAGCGCATCTGATGATAGTGGATGCTTGCAAAGCACTCGATGCAGATGTGGATTTTTCCAAGTACGATACGGATGGCGACGGAATCATCGACAATGTGTTCGTGTTCTATGCCGGACGTGGAGAGGCCGACGGCGGCCCGTTAGATTCGGTGTGGCCACATGCCTGGTGGGTGTATCAGGGCGGTGGCATGCGCGAATACTTCGACGGAGTGCTGCTGGATCACTATGCATGCTCCAATGAATGGACCGGTATGCGTCCCGACGGTGTCGGTACTTTTATCCATGAATTTTCGCATGTGATGGGTCTGCCCGACCTTTACGCGACAAATAATAATCGTAGTGTGTTCACTCCCGGCGCATGGTCGACCCTCGACTATGGCCCGTATAACAATAATGGACGCACTCCGCCCAACTACTCCGCCTACGAGCGCTATGCTCTGGGCTGGATAGAGCCGGTGTTGATAGATGGTCCGGTGACTGCCGAACTACCGCCGATTGCTAACAATATCTGCGGTATCATAAAAACGGCAAAGGAAAATGAATATTTTCTTTTTGAGAATCGGCAGCAAAGCGGCTGGGACACTTATATCCCGGGACATGGCATGCTTGTGTGGCATGTGGACTATCAAGGATCGAAGTGGAGCCAGAATGTGGTGAACAATACTGCATCGCACCAGTATGTGGATATAGAGGAGGCCGACGGCACGCAGAGCGAATATAGCCGTGCCGGCGATGCGTTCCCGGGTACAGCAGGCGTGACTTCGTTTACCGACGATACCAAGCCGTCGATGAAGACATGGGCCGGAGTCGGTCTCGGACTCCCTATAACGGATATTGTGGAGGATTACCGTGGCTACATCACCTTTAATGTTGCCGGCGGTGGTGACAGTGACGTAAACGGGCCTGTGGCCGCTCCTGTGGCGAATGCAGCTACCGATGTGTCGTACACCGAATTTACTGCCAATTGGGCGGCAGAGGAAAATCTTGATTGCAAGATTACTGTGTACAGTAAGGATGCATCGGGTGCTCCTGTGTATACCCAATATCGGCGATTTAATGTAGGCAAGGCGTCGAGCTTCAAAATATCGGGACTTGAGTATGACACGCAGTACTACTATACCGTGTGCGCATCCCGTGGCTTCTATGTGTCGGCCGAGTCGCCCGAGGTTGCCGTGAGGACATTGCGCCCCGGTATAGAGGTGTATCCGGTAGTGGCTACCGGTGCAACCGGTGTGTCGGAAAACGGATTTACCGCGAACTGGGATGAACTGCCTGAGGCTACGTCGTATTTGTTGACTGTGAAGCGCCTCGATGCGGGCGAACCACTCGAATTTACTGCCAATTTCGATGATAACATCATGCCGTCGGGATGGTCGGCTACAAATTATACATTCAATTCCATCGCCAACCGTTTCGGTGAGGCTGCACCCTCGGTGTCGATAATAGGTGGAAATTCGATTACGTCTCCGCAGTACGGAAATATATACAGCATATCTTTCTGGCACCGTTCCACCACGACTGCAAAAGGTGTTCTGAAAGTGAATGCCCGTGTCGGTTCGGGATGGCAGACGGTGCAGGAGTTGCCTATAGTTTCGACCGTGGGTGGCGCTACATATACGGTGGATCTTCCGGAAGATTGCTCGACTGTACAGATATTCTTCGATGGAGCCAAGTCAGTGGCTATAGATGACATAAAGGTGAGCTACGGGCATGCTGTGGTGCGCTCTATTGTGGAGCCGTACGACCGCTATGATGTGGGAAATGTGACATCGTACTTTGTCGGTGGTCTTTCCGGCGGTCAGGACTATTCCTATGTGGTGAGCGCCATCGGTGGCGACAAGGAATCGATGGAGTCCACTGAGATGAGGCTTCGCACCTTGGGCCAGAGCGGTATTAGCTCGGTGGTGACCGACGATGGTGTAGAGGTTGTGGCCGATGGCGGCCGGATACGTGTGACTGGAGTCGCTGCCGGCGAGACTGTGGCCGTATACGATGTGGCCGGACGTATGATTGGTAGCGCCAAGGGCGACTGTACGTTCACTCCGGGTGCAAGCGGTCTGTATATTGTCCGTGTAGGAGCGGCCTCCGCAAAGATAATTCTGTAAACATACTTTCTGATATCAGGCTCACTGTGGCGCTGAGGATGGAATGGGAACATCCTCGGCGCCACAGTTGTTTTATATATAATCGATAAATAGATCTTATTATGAAAACAAGAGCCATAGCAGCAATAATGGCCGGCGCTATCCTGGCCGGCGCTCTCACCGGCTGCGTGAGTAAGAAGAAATACAATGAACTGGCGGCCCTGCATCAGCAGATGAGTCAGGATTACACAACCATTCAGGCTAACTATGCCCAGGAACAGACCAAGTCGAAGACTGTGCAGGCGCTTCTCGATGAGGCACGCCGCAATAATGCCGACTTGAAATCGCAGTATTCGGCTCTGCAGAGCTCGCTCGACAAGAGTATATCGCAGAATACCCAGGGAAATGTGAATATTTCGAAGCTTGTGGATGAGATAAATGCGTCCAATAAGTATATAAAGCAGCTCGTTCAGGCCAAGAGCAAGAGCGATTCTCTCAATCTGGCGCTGAGCACCAACCTGACACGTTCGCTTAGCGGAAGCGAGAGCGACGAGGTGAATGTGCGTGTGATAAAAGGTGTGGTGTATATATCGCTGGCCGACAACATGCTCTTCAAGAGCGGCAGCTATGAGGTGAACAGCCGCGCCATGCAGACACTCTCCAAGATTGCCAAGATTATAAAGGACTACAAGGATTATGATGTGCTTGTGGAAGGAAATACCGACCCGGTGCCTATCAAGCGTGCCAATATCCGCAATAACTGGGATCTATCGGCCCTTAGAGCATCGTCGGTGGTGCAGGTGCTGCAGAATGATTTTGGTGTTGACCCGTCGCGTCTCACGGCAGGTGGCCGCGGTGAATACAATCCAATCGCCGACAATGATTCGGAACTTGGGCGTCAGCGCAATCGCCGCACGGAAATCATCATTACTCCCAAGCTCGATCAGTTCCTCGACCTGATCGACAAAGCCCCCGACAGTAAATAGCAAATAAAGCGAAATATATGACAGACAAGGGCGCCCCGGATTCCGGAGCGCCCTTGCTCTATGTGGGATTTATATGTTTAGGAAAAAATGGCACGGTGCGTGGTTGCACCGTGCCTTGGTATTGCATCCTGATATTTTACAGAGTAAATCAGTCGATAGTCTCGTCGGCTTCGTAGCCACCCATTTCGCGGATAGCGTTCTTGAGCATTACGTACTGCTGGAAGAGGTGGTTTACAGGCACTTCGTCCTTGGTGTAGTCGTGCATAGGGCTCTTGAGGAAGAAGCTGAGGAAGCGCTGTGTGCCGTAGCGTCCGGCGCGGGCTGCGAGGTCGCTGAGGAGCACGAGGTCGAGGCAGAGAGGAGCTGCAAGGATAGAGTCGCGGCAGAGGAAGTTGATCTTTATCTGCATGGGGTAGCCCATCCAGCCGAAGATGTCGATGTTGTCCCAGCCTTCTTTGTTGTCGTTGCGCGGGGGATAGTAGTTGATGCGCACTTTGTGGTAGTACTGGTTGTCCTCATCGTTGCCGTGGCCATAGAGATCGGGCTGTTCTTCGGGCACGAGGATGCTCTCGAGGGTAGAGAGTTTCGATACTTCCTTGGTGCGGAAGTTGGCGGGTTCGTCGAGCACGAGGCCGTCGCGGTTACCGAGGATATTTGTTGAGAACCATCCTGCGAGGCCGAGGCAGCGAGTGCCGATAATAGGGGCGAAGCCCGATTTTACAAGGGTCTGGCCGGTCTTGAAGTCCTTGCCGGCGATAGGCATTTTGGTCTTTTCGGCGAGTTCCCACATTGCGGGGAAGTCGACGGTGGTGTTGGGAGCGCCCATGATGAAGGGAGCGCCTTCCGACAGTGCGGCGTAAGCGTAGCACATCGAGGGTGCGATGTGTTCTTTGTCGTCGGCTTTCATAGCGGCCTCGAGGTCGGCGAGCTTGTAGTGTACTTTTTCGTCGACGGGCACGTAGATTTCGGTGGAAGCAGCCCAGAGAACAACGACGCGGTCGAGGTTATTGTCGGCTTTGAATTTGCGGATGTCTTCGCGGAGCTGTTCTACGAGTTCCCAGCGGGTACCGGTCTTAACGTTGTCGCCGGTGAGACGTTTTGCATAGTTGTGGTCGAATGCGGCGGGCAGAGGTTTGATGGCTTCGAGTTCGTCGCGAACGGGCTCGATATCCTTTTCTTTAAGAACCTCGGCGTTGATTGCCGATTCGTAAGCGTTGGCGGGGTATACGTCCCAAGCGGCGAACACGATGTCGTTGAGGTCGGCGATGGGAGCGATTTCGTTGTATTTGAGGTATTTTTTGTTCTCACCTTGTCCGACGCGGATGCGGTCGTACTGAGTCATGGAGCCGACGGGCTTGGCGAGACCTTTGCGGGTCATGAATACACCGGTGATGAAAGTGGTGGTGACGGCGCCGAGACCAACGACCATAACACCGAGTTTGCCGTTAGCCGGCTTTACATTTGCATTGCTCATGTTGGATGATTTATTAATTTGCTTGTATTATTATATTCGTTTCGGAAGCGCTCTGTGGAAAAGAGCGCGTAAAAGTAGAAAGACTTTTCCGAAATGAAAAATTTTGTTAGTGTAAAATAAGCAAAATATTGTAAACCATCCCTAAATATCGAGGGTGAATATTTAGAAGTGTGAATTTGTTAGGGTGTTACGATTGATTTAGTTAAATAATGTAAATGTAGCAATGTCGGTTTACACGTGTTTCAAGCCTGTTTTCAGCTCTGATTGGAGCCGAAACTACTTTAGCGCTTTAAGAGCGTAGGTGCGTTGGCGAAGGAACGCGCCGAGGCTTTCGGCATCGGTGGAGTTGGCTGCTTGCTCGGCCGGTGATATGGGTGTACCGACCGATATGTGCATCTCAGTGCCGACCTTGCGGAATACTTCGGCAGGCAGACGCAGAGAGCGTGCCGGCCAGCATATGTGGCCGAGGATATTGAACCATGTGCTGTTGCTGCCATGGAAGAATATGGGGATGACCGGTACTTTGGCACGATGGATAATCTGGAGCACCGAGGGCTGCCATGGGCGGTCCTGCAGTCCGTCGTGCCATGTGGTCTTGCTCATGGCGCCGGCCGGGAAGAATCCTACGGGGTGGCCTTCCTTCAGCTGTCGGAGCGCGGTGCGGATTCCGGCAACGGATACCGCGCGCTTGGCAGGATCATCGCTTGCCGATTGGTCGACGGCGATGAAGTTGGGACGCATGGCCGAAATTTTATTGAGAATCATGTTGACCATCACCTTGTACTCGGGCCTATATCTCGATATAAGATATATGAGAGCAATGCCGTCGAGAGCGCCGAACGGGTGATTGCTAACGGTGATAAAGGCGCCTTCAGGCAGATTGTCGAGCACTTCCTGGCCGTCGATGCGCAGCTTTATCTTAAATTCCTCGAGCAGAAGACGACGCACGAATTCCGGCCCCGGAGTGTCGCAGCACTTGGCATGCACGGCATTGACTTTGTCGACCGAAAGGGCGTGCAAGAGCCAGTTGACAAGTTTGGGATGTCCGTCGAGTGCGGGTGCGAGAGCGCGGATGTCGTCGTAGTTGAGTACGTCGGGGCGTATATCGTAGTTTTCGTTGGTCATTTTGAGCTTGTGCTTATATAAGATGTGTATCGGTCTACGAAGCGTGCGAAAGCCGGAATCTTCATGAGCCCGAATTCGAAAAGCGCGAATCCTGCGAGAGCGCAGGCTATTCCGCACAGCACATCTATTATATAGTGATGGGATGAATATACGGCGGTCCACCATATGCCGACAGATACAAGTGCCAGCACAGCGATCCATGCGGCCGATGAGCGGCTGCGGATGGCATAGATGAGCGCCACCGGAGTGTAGGCCGAGTGGAGCGATGGCAGGGCGGCGAATACATTGGAGTTGCGTGCGTAGAGGGCATTGAATATGCCAAGGCCTGTCATGTCGTCGAAGCGACCGAGACCGGCGGTGTCGCCCGGAGTACCTGGCACGGCCTCGAATCCATGCAGGGCCACATACCATGGTGGTGCAGCGGGGTGGATGTAGTAGAATGTGAAACCGAGGAGATTGACAAGCAGGAACACCATGGCGAAGTGCAGGTAGGGACCTTTCTTACCGGTGAAGTACATCCACAGGCCGAAGAAGATTGGCAGCGGTACCCAGCAGAGGTAGAATATTCCTGCGGCAAAGTCGGCGGCGGCACAGTGGTGGATGGCGAAGAACTCGTTTGGGGTGAGGACTTCGGCTGCCGATACAATTCCGAATAGGGATTTTTCGGTGTTATACAAGCCTTCGACGTCGACGGGGTTGACCATATAGTTGGGTACTATATTCATCCAGTCGTAAGATATGCCAAAGATGAAGAACGGTGCAAGTGCTACAACGAGGCGACGTGTGGGTCCGCAAACAAAGAAAAGTGCAAATATGAGCACAGCCATGACAATGTGCTCGGGTCGGAATCCGATGAATAAGGCCGTGACGGCGAGCCACAGAGCGAGAGCTCCTGCGCACCATAGCGATTCACGGAGTGCGGGGGCCTGTGCTTTCATCGTGCCGATGAGTTCTTTTTGGCAAGTTCGCGCTTGCAGTGGGCTATGCGGGCGAATGCCGTCATGTTGGCGAAAATTGCGATGATGGCCATTGCTACGACCAGAATAATGTTAGGGTCGAATGTGGATGTGGCCGGGAGCGACAAGCCGGTGATGCCGGCTGCGAGTGCGGCCACGCTTGTCACAACCACGCGCTCGGGTCGCTGCATGAACCCTATCTTGCACTCGATGTCGAGACCTTCGGCGCGTGCGCGGACATAGCTGACCATGATGCTGCCTACGAGTGCGAGGAAGGTGAGGATGGCACCGGTAGCGTTGCCGCATCCGATAAGGTAGAATGCGAGGCCGCCGAGTGTGAACAGCTCGCAGTAGCGGTCGAGCACGGAGTCGTACATGGCTCCGAATGTGGATGCCATTCCACCGATGCGAGCCACCTGGCCGTCGAGCATGTCGAAGAGAGAGAATCCGATGATGAGAGCGCCAGCTATGGTGACAAGTGTGAAATCGGCTCCGCCACCTTGCTGAGCCTTGATGCCTGCGGCGATGAGAACGGCTGCGGCTGCTATATTGCCAAGCATGCCGATGGTGGTGACGATATTGGGAGTGATCCCGATGCGAATGAGGAGTCTAACGAATGGATTTATGACAGCGTAGATGCCTTGTTGCAGGTTTCCGCGGGCCTGCGTGGCCTTTTTTTTGATTTCCATTATTTGCGGTTGGATTTAGAAAGTCGTTTTCTTTTTTCGGAGAATGTGGAGTGCCGCAGGCCTATTTTCTCAGCCCATGCGATGGCTGTGGCGTCGAAGGGACGGGTGCGGTATACGAATGAGCGCTGCAGGGCAAAGTTCCAGAACCACGATACCATCAGCGACACGAACAGACGCGATGCGGCGTAGTATCCGTCGGGCCGGAAGCCGACGGTTTCGAGCCATGGCCAGTGTTGGAGCACAAAGTAGACTGCCTGAGTGCCAAATGCATTCAGGAGCAGGCTTCCTACCCATATTATGGTGTATTTCACTGCTACTGCGCGCCAGTCGCAGTCGGATGCCCGGAATGTGAAACGGTAGTTTATGACGCAGTTGAGTACGCCGCCTGCAACAGCACCGATGGCAGTGGCAAGCCAAGGCATGAGACCAACCCATGCGAAGAGGGCGAATCCGAGGCCGAGGTCGAGCCACGAAGCCGACTGGCTTGCAACGATGGAGCGAAGATATGTGAAGACAATAGCGTCGCTTTTGAGAGCCTTGCGGCCGATGCTTGCTATGGATTTCATCTTAGGATGATAAGATTGAGTGCTATGAGGATTGCGGCAGAGTATATGCCGGCGAGGATGTCGTCGGCCATCATGCCATATCCGCGGGGCAGACGCTCCATTGTGCGTATGCCCAGGGGTTTGAATATGTCGAAGAAACGGAATAGCGCCAGCGATACCAAAATTTCCCACCATGGGCATGCCGGAACGAGTGGCAGGAGCGATATCCACTGTCCGACTGTCTCGTCGACACATGCCACCACCGGGTCGGGCCCCCAGTATCGCTCGGATACGGAGCTTGCCCATGTGCCGAGGATGGTGAATACAACTACAGCAAGAGCTGTGACACACACCGTGATGGCCGGAGAAGCCCAAAGGTAGAGCGGAAGCCAGAGTATAATTGCGAGGATGGCACCCCAGGTGCCGGGAGCTACGGGGAGAAAACCGAAGCCGAAGGATGTGGCGATAAGTTTGGGAAATAGCGGAAACCTACCGCCGTCGTCGGGCACTGCCGTCGATTTGCGGTATTTGTTCATCGGGCGTATTGTTTCTTTAGTGTGTTCATGATGAATCGCGCAATCTGCGGGGCAGCCTCTGCGCGGCAAGGGGCGAAGCTTGGCCAGTCCTTGAAGTCGACTATCACGGCATGCCCGTCGGCATCGACTATGCAGTCGCCGCCATAGATTTTCACGTCGAGAACATCGGCAGCTCGTTCGGCAATGCCCCGAAGAGCGTCGGGGTTGAACGATGCCGGTATCTGTGTTGTCTTTGGGAAGAACCAGTGGAAGTACTGAGTGCCGGCGATTCCGTAGAATTTCACAAGGTCGCCGTGGATGTGGCGGCTCGCTACAGCCCGCTTTATGCCGCGGAGAAAGTATTCCTGCAGGATTTCCTGCGCTTCCTCGGGATGGCGCACGTAGGTGACGTCTTCCTTGTGCATGGAGTGTGTGTCGGCCCGCTTGATCCAACAGGAGGTGACTCCTGCATCGGTGAGGCGGTCGCGGATGGCCTCGTAGGTATTCACTACCCAACTTTCGGGGGTGGGGAGTCCAGAACCGGCGAGGATTCGCGACATTCGCTCGCGAATGCAGTTCTCGATGCCATATCCGGAGTTTATCACAGTGTGGCCATTGTCCTCGAGTTTCTGCAGAAGTTCGATGGAGCGCCGTTCGCGGCACATGTTTATTACGATGTGCTCATCGGATGCTCCGGCGATGAATTGCTCTTCATTATATATATTGACCTCGCAGCCGCGTTTGCGCAGTTGTTCCGCCACTAAATTGAAGATTGCCGCATCGTTTCCTATGTGGTTTGGAGAGAATGCGCCTGCGCGCATCACTCCCGCTATTTTGAATTCGGCCATTGTATTGACTGGTTTTGAAATACAAAGGTAGCAAGAATTTCGGAAACGTTGGATTTACGGCAGGAATTTAATTTATTATTGCTTTATATCTGCTCCTCGACGTTCCAGACAAATGCGCGCAGGCCGAGCTTGGGTCGTTCGTCGTTGAATGCCTTCAGCTTTGCGAGAACAGTGGGCACACGATGGTCCTCGACCACAGTGATTATGGCCCCGGCCATCGATGGCCATGCGTGTGAGCCATAGTGCGGTTCGCCGTCGACACTTCCGCGCCCGGTGACTTGTTCCCAGGCTGTGAATCCGCGGCAGTTTGATCGTTCGAGCATCTCGACGATGCGTTCGTAGTGTGCCTGGTCGAAGGCTATGAAGATAGATTTCATATTTGTTGCGGTTAATGGTTTGGTGGTGAGTAAGCTAAGATAATGTGATCATGTCTTCGATGGCAGAACCACTGTCTGGCTTAATCTGTAATGACGGTGCAGGTAATGGACTCGGTAGGGACGCGAACGCGCGTCCCTACCGGTAGTACCGTTTATTTGCTTTTCAGGGCTGCTTTGCGGAGTTTGCGGCGCTGGTTCTTGATACCACGGCCGGCAAATACGCAGTAGAGTACCGGCACAAAGAGGAGTGTGAGAATAGTGGAGAAGGTGAGACCACCGATAACGGCGGTACCCATGGGTCGCCACATCTCGGCTCCCTGTCCGGTTCCGACAGCCATCGGCACCATGCCGAGGATGGTGGTGAGTGTGGTCATGACCACAGGTCGCAGACGGGATTCACCGCCGTCGATTACGGCGCGGCGTATCGACATGCCTCGCTCGCGGTTGAGCGATATGTAGTCGATGAGCACGATACCGTTCTTCACCACGATACCGATGAGCATGATGGCTCCGATCATACTCATGACGTTGAGTGTGTGTCCGCTGAGCCACAGGATGATGAATACACCCGAGAAAGCGAAGAGCAGCGATGTCATGATGATGCCGGGGTAGGTGTAGCTCTCGAACTGTGCCGCCATGACGATGTATACCAATATGATTATAAGGACGGCGAGTGTAAGGAGGTCGCGGAAAGAGTCCTGCTGGTCCTCGTAGCTACCGGAGAGCTCGATGGATATGCCCTGCGGAATGTCCATCTGGTCGATGGCTTTCTGAGATGCCTCGACGATGGCACTCATGGGCACGCCGCCTTCGACGGTTGTCGATACGGTGACGATACGCTCGCGGTCTTTTCGTTCGATTGTGGGAGGTGTGAAGCGTTCGACCACGGTTCCGACATCGCGAACACGCACGCCTTGGCCGGCGGAATTATAGATGAGTATGTTCTCGATATCCTCGAGAGAGGTGCGATGCTCGGGAGCGTACATCACCTTGATGTCGTACTCCTCGCCGTCTTCACGGAACTGTGATGCGAGCTGACCGTTGATACGGTTGCGGAGCGCGGTTGCTGCGGTGGAGAGGTTGAGACCGTAGATGGCGAGTTTCTCGCGGTCGAAGTCGACCTGATACTCTGGCTGGTAGTCTGCGCGGGATATGAGTACGTCGGCAGCTCCGCGAATGCGTCGCAGCGCTGCCTGAAGATTGCGAGCTACCGAGTCGGTCTCGGCGAAGTCGTAGCCGTATATTTCGTAGTCGATGGTGGTCTGTCCGCCCATGCCCATGCCGCCGGTGCTGACCTGCACCTTCTTGAATTCGGGGAATTTCTTGAGGTCCTCGCGCATGAGCGATGCGATTTCGCTGATAGATCGGTCGCGGTCGCCGGGGTCGGTGAGACGTACGTTCATGGAGATGATGTGCGGACCGTTGTCGCTGAGGTTTGCGAACGTGTTGTCGCTCGATGCTGTACCGGTGGTGTAGTTCATCACCATGATTTCGGGGTATTTCTCGCGCCATAGGTCGACGAGACGTCCGGTGACTTCCTTCGAAACTTCGACGCGTGTGCCGATAGGGGTTTCGAGGCTTATGCGGAGTCGGCCGTCGTCGGCGGTGGGGAAGAACTCGGTTCCGACCTGCTTCATCAGGAAAATAGATCCTACGAAGGTGGCCATACAGAGGACGAAGGTGACAGTCTTATGTGCGACCACCCACTTCAGCAGACGGCCATAGCCGCGGTCGAAGGCGTCGAGGCCACGGTTGACGGGTGTGAAGAGGAGAGTATAGAGGCGTCCGTGGTGGTTGACGCGGCGCAGCAGCAGGCTGCAGAGCATCGGAGTGAGCGAGAGTGCGCAGATGGTAGAAATGATCATCATGATGGTGACCATCCAGCCGAGCTGACGGAAGAGTACACCAGTCATGCCGGTGACGAGGGTTAGTGGGAAGAATACCGCGATGAGGGTAAGGGTCGATGCGATTACCGACACGGCGACCTCGTTGGTGCCGTGTACGGCTGCCTGCTTGGGATCGGAGCCTCGCTCGATGTGAGTGGTGACGTTCTCGAGCACCACAATGGCGTCGTCGACCACCATACCGATTGATATAGAGAGCGCCGAGAGCGATACGATGTTGAGGGTATTGCCGGTGGCGTAGAGGTAGATGAATGATGCGATGAGCGATATAGGAATCGTGATGGTGATGATGAGTGTGGCTCGCCAGCGTCCGAGGAAGAAGAATACCACGATGATGACGAAGAGGAGCGCATACATCACTGTTTCGACAAGGGAGTCGATGGTGTTGCGGATATTGTCGGAGGTGTCGACGATTATGCCGATTTTTACATCGGAGGGAAGCCTTTTCTGGAGCGAGGGGAGCATCTTGAGCACCTTGTCGGAAATCTGCACCGAGTTGGCACCGCTCTGCTTCTGGATGACGATCATGGCGCCTTGTTCGCCGTCGTTGTATGTCTCCTGGGCGCGTTCCTCGAGGGTGTCGTCGATGCGGGCTACGTCGCGGAGATAGATGTTGCGTCCCTGGTAGGAGCCTACAACGATATTTGCCATCTCATCGCTCGACTTGAACTCGCCCTGCACGCGCAGTGAGTAGGTGTCGGATCCGATGTCGAAGGAGCCGCCGGGTATGTTGCGGTTCTCGGCTCCGATAATAGCGCCGATCTGCTCGATGCTGAGGTTGTAGGCTTCGAGTCGGGCGGGGTCGGTGTACACGTGGATTTCGCGTTTCGGTGCGCCGGAGATCGACACAGAGCCGACGCCGCTGATGCGGGCGAGGGGATTGGCCACGGCGTCGTCGAGGATTTTATAGAGACCGGGCATACTTTCGTCGGCCTTCACCGAGAGCATGATGATAGGAATCATGTCGGTGGAGAACTTGAAGATAATAGGGGTCTCGGAGTCGTCGGGGAGCATGGACGATACCATGTCGAGTTTGTCGCGCACGTCGTTTGTGAGCACGTCGATGTCCTCGCCGTATTCGAACTCGAGTGTAATCACCGAGATATTCTCTCTCGACTTTGATGTGATGTGCTTGAGGTTGCTCACGGAGTTGAGCACGTTCTCGAGCGGACGGGTGACGTTCTGCTCAATGTCCTGTGCGCTTGCTCCGGAGTATGTGGTCATTACCATCAGGGTGTTTGTCTCGATATCGGGATAGAGGTCGATAGGTAGACTCCTGAGTGAGAAAAGACCAAGTATCACCACTGCCACGAAGCAGAGTGTGGTCATGATGGGGCGCTTTACCGCGCTACCGTATAGGCTCATTCTAATTATGAATTATGGAATTATGAATTATGAATTATTGTTTTGGAAATTCATGCCTCACAATTCTAATTATGAATTATGGAATTATGGATTATGATTTATGAATTATGAAATTATGAATATAGTTTTGGAAATTCATGTCTCATAATTCTAATTATGAATTAATGAATCATGGAGAGAAAATTCATAATTCAAAAATCATAATTGTATTTGGACGGGGACGTTGTCGGCGAGGCGGCTTTGGCCGGCGATTACTACGGTGTCGCCGTCGTTGATGCCGGAGATGAGTTCGTAGCTGTCGCCAAGGCGCTGGCCGAGTTCGACTTTCTTATAGGCCACGCGGCCGTTGGAGTATGTGTAGACGTATTTGTTGCCGGAGCCGGTCTGCTTCACGACTGCGCGGTCGGGGACTACGACATTGTGCTTGGTGCCCATGTCGAATCCTACACGGGCAAACATGCCGGGCTTTATGCGTTCGCCGGGATTGGCTATGCGGACTTCGGCCATGAAGGTGCGTGTGGATGTGTCGATGGTGGGGTAGATGCGGTTGACGGTTCCTTCGAAGGTTTCATCGGGGAATGCGTCGAGAGCAACTGTTACGGGCATGCCTTTGCGCACGAGTGCCATGTCGTTCTCGCTTATTCCGATGAGCACTTTCACGACAGGTGAAAGCTGTCCGACGGTGAGTACGGGAAGATTGCCGGTCATGTCGCCCGGATCGTAGTTTCGGGCAGTGACCACTCCCGTGATTGGCGAGGTGAGGACGGTGTTTTCGAGGAGATTGTCGTACTGCGAGCGGGCTGCGTCGAGCTGTGCTTTTAGCTGGTCGACGGCCTGCTGTGTGCCACCTCCGATTTCGAGGAGCTGCACTGCGCGGTTGTATTCGCGCTCGATCTGCTCGAGGTTGATTCGCAGCTGGTCAATATTGGCTCGGTCGAGGGTTACGAGGATCTGGCCTTTTGTCACACGGTCGCCGGCATCGACCGCGATGGTTTTTATGCGGTTAGGTGTGGCAGGGGCGATGTTGTTCACATTCTCGGCCTCGACATTGGCAGTGTACGATTTCGACTGAGCCACATCTTGGCTGTGAGCCACATCGATTACTACGAGAGGTAGTTCTTCCTGAACTTCGACAGTTTTGTCGCTTTCATTTTTGCCGCATGCTGCGAGAGTGAGTGCGGCTGCGGCTATATAGTGTATCTTCTTCATATTCCTGAGGATTGTGATTATTTTTCGTTTGGTTCGCCGATTTCGGCAGTGCCGAGCAGCAGTTCGAGCTTGCTTCCGGCCACGAGGTAGTTGTAGATCGCCTGATAGTATGCGAGCCGTGCGCGTGTGAGCGAGAGCTCGGAGTCGCGCAGGTCGAGATAGCTGGCCGCGCCGATCTCGAAGCTTTTCTCCATGATCGTATGAGCGCGGTCGGCCTCGGCAACACTTTCGGAGCTCGATGCGATCTGTTTTACGTTTAGTTTAATGTTTTCGATGGCAATCTCGGTCTGCATGGCTATGCTGCGTTCGAGATTCTGGCGTTGCCATTTCATTTCATTTGCCTGGATGGTCGCGGCTTTGAGGCTGTTCCATCGCGAGCCGCCGTGGTAGAGAGGCACAGAGAGTGTGAGTCCGACCATGGAGTAGGGCGACCACCGGAATCCCGAGACAGGCGAACCGTTGCTCATAGAAGTCCAGTTGTAGTTGGCGCTGAGGGCGAGAGTGGGCACGAATGCGAGTTTCTTCATTGCCACCTGCTGCTGCAGGAGTTTAGTGTCGATGTCGAGCAGGCGCAGGTCGGCGTTGTTGGAGTAGTCGGCTTCGAGGGCGAATACTTCGTCGTACATTGTCTTCTCGTAGTCGGCGAGCTTCGTTGCGGCCTCGAATTCGAAAGCGGAGTCGACACCCATGAGCACGAGGAGCTGGAGCCGAGCCTGGCGGATGGCTATATCGGCCTGTATGATTTCGGGCTCGATATTTTTCATGGCCACCGAGGTGCGTAGCACATCGTAATCTGAGGCTGCGCCGGCAGCGGCCTGTTTCACATATGTCTCGTGTGTGAGGCGAGCCATATCATAGCTTTCCTGTATTACTATTCGGGAGTCCTGTGCGAGCAGCAGGCCATAGTAGGCGCTCTTGACCTGATCGACGAGATTCTGACGTGACTGGCGAGCCGCCTCGAGGCTGCGTAGAATCTGAGTGTCGCTCACGGTGACGCTTTTCCAGAGCTGGGGTGCTATCAGAGGCAGTGAGGCCTGGAATCCGAGCGACCACGAATTGTCGAGACCCACCTTTATGCCGCCGTCGCCACCACTGCGTGCGCGTGTAGTGCCTTCGTCGGAGTCGCCGCTATCGCCGCCCATGCCTCCGAATCCATCCATGTTCATGTACATGGTCTGTTTTTCGAGAGTGCGGTTATAGTTGGCTCCGAAGTCGATTGTGGGCAGGAGTTGCCCTATGACTTCCTTTTTGGAATAGTCGAGGCGCTGCACCTCCATGTCGGCTACCTTGACGGTGGGATTGTCGGAAAGGGCTATCTCGAGGCATTGCTCCAGTGATAGCTGTACATTCTCGGCCGAGACAAGGGGTGCTGCAAGCACTGCGAGTGCGGCCAATATGTTTTTATAGTTCATTCTATATAATATATGTGATAATGAGGTGCAAATATATGAAAATGCCATTCCGCCAGCAATAGCGCTGGTCGAAATGGCATATTCTATGGCCTAAATGGACAATATTAACTCCGAAAAGGCGAATGCTTAAAGTGCGCCTTTGATTCCTTCCACGAGTTTGGAATGATTGCGGAAGTCGGGATGACCGACAGCTTTGCCGTTGCGGTCCACGAGGATGTAGAAGGGAATACCGTCGACATTGAAGCGACTACGGATTGCGGCAATCTGTTCGGGCGATACCATGTGGTGCTCGCCTTTGATATTTGGAAGCATTGCAATGTAGTCGTTGACGTCGGAACTTTCATCGGCGATGTATATCCACACGATGTCGTCGTCGGCGAGTTCGCCTGTCTTCAGGGGCTCGTTGGCCTTGAGGGCATTGCGGCAAGGACCACACCATGTGTTCCAGAGGTCTACGAGCACCACTTTGCCCTTATGGGGAGCAACGATGGCATCGAACAGCTGGTCGGCAGGTACGTCGGGATTGGCGGTAGTTTTCTGCTTGACGACTTCGTAGAGTTTTGTCGATTCGTCGTTGAGGGTCTTTGCGGCCTTGGCGTAGAAGGGATCGGATAGGTTCTCGAGACGTGCGATATCGGCTGCATCGAGTTTTGCCGCTTTGGCGCGGCCATATGCCTTGCTGTAGGTAGGGATATCGGAGAAGATACCGCCGGTGATGCCGTAGTCGGCCCAGTTGAGGCCAACGCGGGGGTTGGGTGTGAATGTGCTTATAACCCAAGGCTGCAGCAGGTAGCTTTTCTTTGTGGTGTCGAAGCCTTTGGCTACGCTGGCATAGTTTTCGGGCGAGAATTCGATCTTCACGGAGTCGCGGATACCGTCTTCACCTTTTTCGCGGTAGTATTTGTTGGCGAGTATTCCCCATGCGTTCTCCATGTTGTCGAGTGCTTCGACGTCGATGATTTCGCAGGCATACTGCTTTGCTCCTTCGGGTAGGTTGGATGCGGCGATCTTGGCCTTGGCGTTGTCGCGGGCTTCGATAAGGGCGGCTGTGAATTGGTCGCCGTTCATGTGCCAGTCGAAGTTTATGTCCATTCCATAGCCTTCCATGTTGCTCTTGGCGCGATTGAGGGCTGCGTAGTGTCCGTTGTCGTAGAGGTAGGATGTGGTGGGCTTGAAGTTCTCGGGGTCGCGCTGATTGAGGATGAAGTCCGAGAAGAATTCCGGTGCCACATATATGTCGGTGGCAACGCCGGGTGCTACCAGAACGTTCTCTGAAGAGAGACTCTTGATGTCGCCGCCGGAAAAGCTTACAGAGGTGGGACCGTAGAGTATCGGAGTGACAGTGCCTTCGCCGTTAGCGTCGAGCTCGACGTCGACCTTCGACGACTCATTCATGTTCTGGAGATAGACAGTGGCTGTTTTGCCATACTCCGGACGCCATGCCGGAACGTGGATGCGCAGCTCGGTGGGAGCAACTTCGAGCACTGGCTCGATGTCGACGTTGGTAAGGTCGATGTCGCGTGCTTCCTTTGGAAGCGCGGCGGGGTAGAGCGGAGCTGCGGCAGGATTGCCGGTGACGTCGATGCCGTAGAGAGTCCAGCCCTCGGGGGTTCCTTCGGTGAAGTCTATGCTTTTGGTGTCGAGGGGTACAGGGGCGAATGTGAGAGTGAAGTCTGCCTCACCGCTCTCGGGCATTGTGAACTGCTGTCCGAGTTCGATACCTTCGGCGTTGACGATGGCGTAGTCTTTGCCATCGGCCACAATGTGCGATTCCGGTGCAAGCTGTATCCACCATCCGGGACGGAACTGTGCGTGAATGGTGAGTACGGTTGCCGAGTCGTTGAGTTCGACTTTGGTAACGTCGATGGTATTACCGTTGGTAGCGGCAATCGATGGGTTCTCGATGGTTCGTGGCTGCGGAGAGGAGCAAGCTGCGAGCAGCATCAAAGCCACAGAAGCGAGGGCGATGAGAGCTTTTTTCATAAGATAAATATAAATTATTTAAGAGGTTTTTCAGGCGGGTGATGTGGCGTTTCCTCCTGTGTCAGGGGCAATCGGCGTATAGTGGACGCCATTCAGGAATGAGGTTGAAGAATACCGACATTCCTGAATGGCAAAGGTAGTTAAATTATTTGGAATCCGCTCTCTTTGTGGTGATTTGTATCACACCGTTCGGATAATCGGATCGGTCTTTGAACACTGTAATCGATTCTATATCCGAAGGGATCGGCAGATCTCCCGCCATGAGCTTTCCATCGACGAATATGGCAGGGTCGTCGGGATGTCCGAGCATGATGCTGTCGGACTTGATGTGAAGCGCTGTGTGGCTATGGACGGTGATGTTGTTCCCGGCAACCACATCGGCTTTCTCTCGTGTGCCGTATCCGATGACAACGATATCATCGTTGGATGTTTTACTGTCAGATTTTTTGTCGCCCTTAAGAGAGAAGTTTACAGGGAGCGAGTAGGTGGAAACCACCGGCTTGCCATCGGAGATTGCCGGAATCCATGCCGGCATTGACTTTGCCACCCGTATTGCTTCTGTGTCGAGATCGGAGCCGGCGCTTTGGTCTATGTTGAAGTCGGAAAGGCTACCATCTGTTCCGACGGTGAACCGCACTATTACACGTCCTTGACGACCTTGGTCCATAGCTGCCGCGGGATAATTGAGATTTGATGCCAGAAAGCGGAACATTTCTGCTTCTCCACCCGGGAATGATGCATATTGCTCCGGTCGGACCGGAGTAAAGGTGGCGTTGAAGACATTGCCGCTCGACAACTTGAATGATACCGGGATAGTATATTCTGCGTCGACGGGCTTGCCACCGGCAGTGGCCGGCGTCCAGTCGGGCATTGAGGATACCACGCGGAGCGCTTCGGCGTCGAGGTCTTCGCCTAAGCTGTGGTCTATCCGGAAATCGGATAGTTTACCATTGTGCCCCACAGTGAAGCGGACTACAACGCGCCCCTGTCGGTTCTCGTCGATCGCTTTCGTCGGATATTTTATATTCTCGGCAAGATAACGCATCATAGCAGCTTCGCCACCGGGGAACGATGCGTGGGTGTCGACCGAGGAGATGCCGGCGATTTTGTCGGTTTCGATTTTTTCACTAACTTTGTCGGGTGTGGCAGCGACGCTTTCGAGCGAGGCAGACCGCATGTCGGCAAGACCGGCTGCGATTGCCGGAATGTTGACCACGGCCACGGCCAGCATAGGTGCCGCGGCAAGGACAAGGCCGCGCAAGCGGCGCAGTCCACTGTTCTTTTCTTTGTACATCATTGTAATACGTTTTTTAAGTTTACTGTGATTAAGGCTGTTGGCAAGCGACTGGAAACGAGTGCCTACGGCCTTTTTTATTAGTAACATCTGGTATGTGCGCGGGTCGATTCCCGATGCGAGCACCGAGTCGTCGGCCTGATATTCGTGCACGGTCTTGAGTTCCTCGCGCATGAGCCATGCCGCGGGGTTGTACCACAATAAGATGCATACGAGCTGAGCCACAATCATGTCGATGGAGTGGCGGCATCGTATGTGCGCCAATTCGTGGGCAGTGATAGCTTCTCCGGCAGAAGCGTAGTCGTCCTCGCCCATAACTATGTATCTACCCCAGCTGAACGGAGCCACTTTTCCGGCAGGCAGCAACACGAGTATGCGCGTGCCGATGTGCATGTGGTGTCCGCTGCGCACCAGGCGTATCAGTTTTATTGCCGTGCTTGCGGTCCATAGTGCTACTGCGGCCGCGCCGACGGTATATATACATATTAATATTACGGGCCAGACGGGAGTGTCGGCTACCGGAGCGGAAACGATGATCTGGGCGGTGATTTCGCCGAAATCGATTGTGGCAGGAGCGTGGTAGGGGAACCATTGCACCTTGCTCAGTGGCCATGCGGCCATGGCAATGGCGTATATGCCCAGGAGCACGGCGCGGTTGAGGGACATCTGTTTCTCACCGGCCATCACCCACTTGTAGAGCAGGTATCCGGCCAGCAGGAATATGCCGGTATAGACCGTATATGCGAGTAGTCCGCCCATGGTTATTTATTGTTCTGGCGCTCGACCATGTCGATGATCTCGCGAAGTTCCTCGAGCGATATTTTCTCGTCCTCGACAAGAGCCGATACCACCGAGCTGTAGCTGTTGTTGAAGTAGCTTTTCACCACCCGGGCAAGTGTGCTGCCGGCAAGATCGGCCGAGCTGACAGCCGCACCATAGACGTATGCGCCGTTTCGCTCGCCGACATGGGCCACGAAGCCTTTGTCGATGAGTATACGCACGATAGTCGACACGGTGTTGAAGTGCGGTTTGGGGTCGGAATATGTGGCCAGGAGTTCGCGCACGGTCTGCGGACCGGCATTCCAAAGGCGTTCCATTATCTCAGCTTCCTTATCGGTAAGTTTTTTTGGTTTTTCTTTTCGCATAACTAAAGTGATAGTTTTCAGGGCAAAGGTATAAACTATTTTCTTAGTCGCAAAATTTTTTTGTGAAAAAAATCACATCAATGTAATTATCGGCGCTCCATAAGCGTCGTATTGACAAAAAACATTCAACCATCTACATCTATAGACATGATCATTTCACTACACGACGTCAACAAGACCTATCCGGGCATTGTGCCGCTGCACGTTCTCAAGGATATAAACCTTGAGATAGAGCGTGGGGAGCTTGTGTCGATAATGGGAGCTTCGGGCAGCGGCAAGTCGACCTTGCTCAATATCCTCGGCATCCTCGACAGCTACGACAGCGGCGACTATGTGCTCGACGGGCTCGAGATAAAGAATCTGAGCGAGAACCGTGCCGCCGAAATCCGCAACCGCAAGATAGGCTTCGTATTCCAGTCGTTCAATCTCATAAATTATAAGAATGCACTCGAGAATGTGGCGTTGCCGCTGTTCTACCAGGGAGTTGGACGCCGCAAGCGCAATGCCCTTGCCATGGAGCAACTCGAGCGTATGGGTCTCGCCGACCGCGCGCACCATCTGCCCGGCGAGCTGTCGGGTGGCCAGAAACAGCGTGTGGCAATTGCACGCGCCCTTGTGACCAAGCCGGCCATAATTCTTGCCGATGAGCCTACCGGAGCTCTCGACAGCCATACCTCTAAAGAGGTGATGGAGGTATTCCGGCAGCTTAATGCCGATGGCATGACAGTGGTGATAGTGACACACGATCCCGGAGTGGGTGCTGCTACCAACCGTGTGATCCGTATTGTGGACGGTGTAATAGATAACGGCGATGTTTGATCTTCTGGGAGAAATAGTGCAGACGCTGCGCAACAACCGTCTGCGTACCATCCTGACGGGAGTATCGGTGTCGTGGGGCATATTCATGCTCATAGTGCTGCTCGGTGCGAGTCGCGGCGTACGCAATGCTTTCGAATCGAACTGGGATAAGAGCGAGACTAACACCATCCAGTTCTGGAGCGGTGTGACATCGATGCCTTACAATGGCTATAAGGATGGCCGCTACATAGAGCTGAAAAGCAGCGACATCGACGCTGTGAAGCAGGATAATGAGGAATTGGTGAGCGATGCCATAGCTTTCGCGAGCCTCGACTCGGCGAAGATAACTACGTCGAAAGATGTGGTTAGTGGCGGTTTTGAGGCTGTATACCCCAAGGCTCAGGCAACCAATAATATTGAGATGAAATATGGCCGCTATGTCAACGATGCCGATATACGCGACGCCCGTCGTACTATGGTGATATCGTCGAAGAACGCGCGGTTGCTTTTCGAGAGCGATTCGGTGGCCGTTGGCCGAACCGTAAGCTGTATGGGTCTGGCCTGGACCATAGTCGGTGTATACGACCACCGTTGGCGCTCGCAGTCATATGTGCCATATACAGCATACAAGGCCGTGACCGGAAATACCGACAAGGCTTATTCGCTTATAGTGAATGTGGAAGGCCTCGAAACAGAGGCCGACGGTGATGCTGCCGAGAAGGCTTTGCGTGCCACTCTCGGACGTCAGCATCAATTCCATGCCGACGACCGCAATGCCCTTTGGTCGTGGAACGGATTCAACAGCTACCTCACCAACAGCGCCGCAATGGGCTATCTCAATATGGCTGTATGGGTGATAGGTATCTTCACCTTGCTGACGGGTATAGTAGGCGTGAGCAATATCATGTTCGTGTCGGTGCGTGAGCGCACCCACGAAATCGGTATACGCCGCGCTATCGGTGCCAAGCCGCGGTCGATTCTCGGACAGGTGCTGTGCGAGAGTGTGGCCCTTACGGCATTCTTCGGCTACATAGGCATTGTAGCGGGCACACTGTCGCTTCAGGCACTTAATGCAGTGCTTGGCGATATGGATGGCTTCAAGAATGCCACAGTGGATATATCGATAGCTATAGAAGTGACCGTGGCCTTGATAGTGGCCGGCGCCATGGCCGGATTCTTCCCGGCTCTCAAGGCGATAAAAGTGAAACCAGTAGAAGCGCTACGCGACGAATAAGCCATGAAATCGACATCTATTTTCGACATTGAGAACTGGCGCGAAATCACGGCCACTCTCGCGCGCAACAAGACGCGCACTTTCCTCACGGCCTTCGGCATATTCTGGGGTACGGCCATGCTGGCCATGCTCTGGGGTGGCTCGCAGGGGTTCAAGGGTATGATGTACCGTAACTTCGACGGTTTCGCCACCAATATGGGCGCGGTTTTCCCGGGAACCAGAAGCATATCCTACAAGGGTTTCAACAAGGGCTCGTGGTGGAATCTTACCGTGCAGGATATCGACAATATACGCCGCGTGGCCCCCTATATCGAGAATTCGAGCATGATGTACCGCTCGTGGGTAAGCGCCTCGTATGCCGATAAAAGCAAGAGCAGCGGCGTGCTTGGTGTAGAGGATACCTACACCAAGCTCATGGAGCCGGTGGTGTATGAAGGGCGCTTCATCAACGAGTCGGACGTACGGTCGTATGGCAAGGTCTGCGTTATAGGCCGCAATATGGCAACCGAGCTTTTCGGAGAGGAATCTCCGGTGGGTAAATCGGTGAATCTTGCCAATGTATACTTCACGGTTGTCGGTGTGGCCGGGCAGCGTGGCGAGGCCAGCATAATGGGTCGTGTCGACGACAATTTTTTTATTCCTGCGAGCACCATGCGGCGTGCCTTCAACCGCGGTAATACGGTCGATGCGTTCATGTACACCTCGGTGCGAGGGCATAAACCATCGGACAACGAGCCTTATATCCGCCGCTTGCTGAGCGCGGCGCATTCAATCCACCCCGACGACGAACGTGCCGTAAGTTTCATGGATGTTTCTGAGATGTTCGAGATGGCCAACAATCTTTTCCTCGGCATAAGTCTGCTTGCGCTTTTCGTAGGCCTGGGATCGCTGATGGCCGGAGTGATCGGTGTGGGCAATATAATGTGGATCATAGTGAAGGAGCGCACACACGAGTTCGGTGTTCGCCGAGCCATCGGTGCCAAGCCGGCCGACATAACGGTGCAGGTACTCTCGGAGAGTGTGCTCCTGACTCTGGTAGCCGGTATCGCCGGTGTGTGCTTTGCCTCGCTGGTGCTTGCCGGTGCCGATCAGGCGACCTATACCCCCCTCAACGGCTATGCCGGATTTCAGATAAGTTTCACCACGGCGATGATAATAGTGGGTGCGTTCTTCGTGCTCGGCACGGCTGCGGGTACCTTGCCTGCAATCAAGGCCATGCGCATCAAGCCTATCGAAGCCTTACGCGATAAATAATTTAAATATATTATCTTATGAAGAAGTTTTTTCGCATTATGCTATGGACGGTTATCGGCTTGCTATTTGTGAGTACCTTCGTCTATCTCTATCTTAATTCTCAGGAAAAGAAAGACAGTTATCAGACTGTTAAACCGGAATTTGCCACCATCGAACGTTCGACCGTGCTTACCGGAAAAGTCGAGCCGCGTGATGAAATCGACATCAAGCCGCAGATTTCCGGTATCATCACCGAAATCGAGGTTGAGGCCGGCGACCGAGTGAACGCCGGCGACGTGATAGCGCGTATCAAGGTTATTCCCGAGGCTTCCCAGCTGTCGTCGGCACAGAGCCGGGTGAATCTTGCCGAGATAGAGCTTCGCGATGCAAAGGTGAAGTTCGACCGCGATGCCGATCTATATGCCAAGAAGGTGATATCGCGCGAGGAATATGAGACTTCCGAGAAAACCTATAACCGTGCCAAGGAAGAGCTTGCCTCGGCCGAGGATGCGTTCCGTATCGTGCGGGAAGGTGTGAGCCAGTACAATGCCAAGGAGAGCAATACGCTTGTGCGTGCCACCATCACGGGTCTTGTGCTCGATGTGCCTGTGAAAGTGGGCTCGTCGGTGATTCAGGCAAATACTTTCAACGACGGCACTACCATAGCCACAGTCGCAGATATGAATAATCTGATATTCAAAGGTAAAGTCGATGAGACAGAGGTAGGACTGCTGCATGTGGGCATGCCGATGGAGATAACTATAGGCGCATTGCCCGATAGCAAGCCAACTGCCATTATCGAATATATAGCCCCCAAAGGGACCGATACCAGCGGTGCGAATACATTCGAAATCAAGGCTGCCCTGACTTTGGATAATGTGGATGCCGTCCGTGCCGGCTACAGTGCCAATGCATCGGTGACACTTGCCAAGGCAGAGAATGTGCTTGCAGTGCCCGAAGGGGTGGTGGAATTTGCCGGCGACAGCACATATGTGTATGTGATGACCGACAGTCTGCCCGAACCTAAGTTCGAGCGCCGTGCCATAGTCGGCGGTATGACCGACGGCATACGTCTTGAGGTGAAAGAAGGTATTGATTCTACTGCTGTGTTGCGCGGCGACAAGGTGAAGTGATGCTATGAAATTTACGGTTATACTTGCCACTGCATGCGCGGTGTCGGTGCAGGCGGCCTCGGCTTCGACATGGAGTCTCGACAGCTGTGTGAACTATGCCATAGCCCATAATATAACGGTGCGGTCGCAGTTGCTGCAGGAAGAGAACGGCCGCCTCGGCGTGACCGAGGCCAAGGACAGGTTTCTGCCGAACATAGGAGGATATGCCAATCAGGGCTTCAGTTTCGGACGCGGCCTGACAGCCGAAAATACCTATGCGAACCGAAATACGTCGTCGTTCTCGGTGGGTGCCAATCTGTCGTTGCCTATCTTTCAGGGTTTGGCCGGAGTGAGACGTCTCGACTATGCCAAGACATCGCTCAAGGCGCTTCTGGAGCAAACCGAAGCTGCCAAGGATGATGTGACTCTCAATGTGATAACACAATATCTGCAGGCCTTGTATGCAGGGGAAATGCTGCAGGTTGCCCGAGAGAGGCTGAATATATCCACTGCCGAGCTGGCGCGTCGGCAGGCACTTCTTGAAGCCGGGAAAATTCCGGAACTCGACATATATGAGGCCCGCTCGCAGGTGAGCCAGGATGAACTGAATCTGGTGAACTGTACCAACGACAGCATTCTATCGCTTCTCGATCTGGCCCAGATGCTTAACCTGCCCGACGCCGACGGATTTGCCATAGAGCCTCTGCCTGATACCGACATGCCGCTGCTGTCGCCCGAGGAAGTATGGGCTAACGCCATGCAGCGCAATCATTCCCTCAGGGCCGGTGTGCTTGAGACTGAGGCTGCCGAGAAGAATGTGTCGCTGGCCAAGACGGGATATATACCTACGGTTTCATTTAGTGCCGGACTGGGAACGAATTACTATAAGACATCGGGCTATGTCAACGAGGGTTTCGGTGCCCAGATGAGGCACAATTTTGCAAAGCAGATAGGATTTTCGCTCTCGTTGCCTATTTTCGACGCTTTCTCGACTCGTAATAGTGTTCGACGGGCACGCGTTCAGGCGCACAATGCGCAGTTGCAGCTCGATGACCGACGTCAGCGGCTGTATAAGGCCATTGTCCAGGCTTATACACAGGCGCGTGCGGCCCATACCAAGCGCGATGCGGCAGAAGTGGCGGTGGAAAGCAGTCGTGCGGCCTTCGATGCAATGAGGGTTAAGTTCGACAATGGCCGGGCTACTCCGACGGAGTTCGAGAAAACACGCTCGGACTACACGACGTCGTTGGCCCAGGCCGTGCAGGCAAAGTACGAGGCTATACTTCGCACCCGTATCCTGCTATTTTACAATAAATGAGCAATTCATCCGACTGTGAACAGCGATTGCAGACTCAGCAGCTGTTTGTGGTCGGGGTGGATGAGGAACAGCAGCTCCCGGGCTAATACCTCGGGGGCTGTTTTATCTGCATGGCCGGATAGGCGGATGCGTCTGGAGTCGCTCGGGGCGCAGTTGCAAAGGTCGACAATATATTCGGGGGCTGCTCCGATGCGGCTGAAATCTGCAAGGAGCCGTTCGTATGTGCAGGAGTCGGGGTAGAGTCTTGCTCCGGTCTTCTGGGCAAGGGCTGAGGCTTCCTTGCCACCGGCCGAACAGCATAGGGCTACGTTGAGCCCGGCGGCCCGTAGCGCTTCCACATATGGCTGCGCCTGCGGGGCGCTGAGCGCGAAAACGGCTATTTTCATAGTGGGGTAGAGCAGGTGCAGACCGGGTTGTAGAGAGCCGCTCCGGAGTGGAGTTGTGGTATATGAGGTTGGCTTGCCGCTCCGGTGCTCCTCCATCTTGCGTTCGAGATAATTATCGGCCATTAGAGGTGTTTTTTTAATTTCGTGCGGCAAAAATACGTAAAAATCCTTTCTCGACAGTACTTCGCAGAGTCGAGAACCGGATGGCGAGGGGGATTTCATCACATACCGCTCAATTTACTCTAATGCCATCCTAAAGCTATGAACAGGATGCCGAGGAGAACCGGTGGGACGATGAACGACAGAGCTAAGTATATGTAGTGGCGGAGATGCTTGTGGTAGTTTTTGCGTGACAATGTGCTGTTAAAGCAGCATGTATCGGGCTTGAATTGATTTATAATCTGTGCTATCTTGTGTCGGCAAGCGTAGCGGTCGGTAAGGTAAATATGCTGTATTTTATCCGGCTCGGTACTTATGATGGTGATGAAATATCCCATCGGAGGCCGCCCGTAATAGTCTAAAGACCAATCCAGGTAAATTTCTTTGGCCTGACTCCATTCGACATGTCTCGTTGTGGTTTCAAAAAAGAACCTTACTGTGTTATGCAGCCCATCTTTGTCGATAACGAGTTTTTCGGGTTTCTTTATGCGGATATAGGTGAGGAAGAACGCGATCTGCGAACCGAAGCAAATCCACAGGCTTCCGAATACGATGTTTTTCAAAGATGGTTCGTCCGCGATCTTGCATATTGATAGGACTATTGCTGCTATGAGGAGTCCTATGAAAAATATGGGCCCTTCTTGGCGCTCGTGGAATGTGTGGTGCGTCGGGGCCATATGTTATTTCAGTGCGGAATGGTAGTAGCAGTGCTTCATTGAGCCGTCGGCTTCGCGGAGATGGAAACCGTTGCCTTCGCAGTATCGGAACATCCGGCAGTCGGAGCATATGCCGGTTTTCATCCACTGCCGGTTGCGGAATTGTTGGTAGCGGTTTTTCCATACATCCCAGAAGTCGTCGGTGTATATGTTGCCCTGTGCGTAGTTGGCGCGTATACTGGGACATGCGCTTATGCCGCCGTCGATGAGAATGGAACCTACGGTGATGCCGGCGTTGCAACGGTAGAAATTGCTCCGGACCTCGCCTTCATAGTTTCCGAGGAAACCCTCGCAGCAGTAAGATGGGATGATGCCACCGGTTGAGCGTCGGGTCTTTATATAGTCCATTAGCTGTGTGAACTGTGCTTTCGACAGGGAGAATTCGGGGTAGAGGCGAGCCCGGCCCGAGGGGAAGATGGTGAACAGGCGCCAGCGTTTCACGCCACGGCTTTCGAGGCTTGCGGCGATGGCATTGAGTTTGTCGATGTTGCGTTGGTTCACGCATGTTACGACATCGAAATTTATGTCGGGAGTGGTTGCTGCCATGGCGATAGCCTTGAGTGCACGGGCGTGGGAATGTGGATTGCCACGGAGCCAGTTATGGTCGGCTTCGTCGCCATCGAGGCTTATCGTCAGGTTGTGTATTCCGGCCGCTCTGAGCGACGCAAAGCGCTCGGGTGTGAGCAGGAGGCCGTTGGTGACAATTCCCCATGGTAGTTCGCGACGGTACAGCGCGAGGCCGATTTCCTCGAGATCTCGGCGCACGAGAGGTTCGCCGCCGGTGATAACTATGTTCAGTCGGTGGCGGTCGACGTGCGGCAGAATGCTGTCGACTGCACGCAGGAAGTCTTCAGCCGGCATGTCGGGATGTGTTGACGACACCTTGCAGTCGCTGCCGCAGTGCCGGCAACTTAGATTGCACCGCTGGGTGCACTCCCAGAATAGTTGGCGGAGAGGGTGCTCCCGGCAGTCGATGTGGCGCAATTGCCGTTCGATTTCGAGCCCGAGACGCTGGCGCAGTGATAGGCGGCTCATTCGTCGGTGCTGTGCGATGGTTTGTCTTTGAGCTTGAAATCGACGTCTGCTTTGGCTGTGCCTTGATTCCACATTCCAGTTCCGCCTTCTAACTTGACTTCGATTTCAGTGGAGTCTGCCTCGAGAGTGTCGCCTTTAGGATGGCATACAACGCGGATTTTTGAGGTTGGCCATCCACTGGCTAAGAGTGAGTATTTTCCTTCGCTATCGGTTTTGATGCCGGGGTACAGTGTGCTGATGCCGTCTTTAGAGATGCTTCTCAATATGATTGTGGCATCTGCTACAGGAGTGTCGTTCTTATCGGTCACACTTCCTTTTATCTCGTAGTGGCCTGTCGGTGTGCCGTACATGCATTGTATGTTGTTGTCATCGTCATTGTCGGAACATGCGGTGAATCCGAGGAAAGCGAGCATTCCCGACAGCAGACTTGCGATAATGCGGGTTAGCCGTGAAGAAAGTATTGCCATAGTATTGGTGTTTTATTGTTATTCTGCCGTGTTTTTTTCTTTCAAGGTAAAGTCGACCGTTGTTTTTGCAGTGCCATAGTCCCACTCGCCCTTAGCACCTTCTAACTTCACGTTGATTTCGGTTGAGTCCGGCTCGAGGGTTTCTTCCATGGGATGGCAGACGACACGGAGTTCGCGAGATGGCCAGCCGCTGGCTTTGAGAGTGTAGTCGCCATTGTTGTCGGTTGTGGCACCCGGATATAGTGTGCTGATATTGTTCTTATCGAGAGTTCTTACAATAATTTCGGCGTCTTTCACGGGCGCGCCGTTAGGATCGGTGACGGTGCCTTTTATCTCATAATGGCCGACGGGCGTACCATACATGTCGGGTTGGTCGCCGCACGATGAGAAACCGAGTATAGACAGTGCTCCGGCGAGCGATGTCTGTATAAATCGGGATAGTATAATGGCGCTTTTTTTCATGGATTGACTTTTGTGCAAAAATATGTAGAATTTACTAATCGGGCATCATTCAAGGTGCTTTTTTATTTATAATGAGATAGAAAGATGTCCAAAATTGCATGGTGATTTGTGTGTTAACAATATTTAACCATAGATAAATCTATCTTTTTGCAAGAGGATGGATATTTGCCGGGCTGAAGGTGATAATGGAGATTGAGAACCGTGAATTTTTTTATCGTGAAATGTGCTAAAATGTTTGGTAGTTAGCGAAATAATTAGTAATTTTGCGGCGTTGAAGAGCATGCATACATGTCGCTCCATTGCTAATCTATTGAGAGATAATGCGATGGGCGGTGTTGTAGGCGTGTGAATTCTGCGGAGTTTTCTGCGGTCTTCGACACAAAAACGAGAAAACGAACAAAAGAAATACTATAAAGTAATAACACAAACAAACTAAGATGCCCAGTATTCAGCAGTTAGTACGCAAAGGACGCGTTCGTCTGGAAGACAAGAGCAAGAGCCCCGCTCTCGACTCGTGCCCCCAGCGTCGTGGCGTATGTGTGCGTGTGTACACCACCACTCCTAAGAAACCTAATTCGGCAATGCGTAAGGTTGCCCGTGTCCGTCTCACCAATGGCAAGGAAGTCAATTCCTATATCCCCGGTGAAGGCCACAACCTTCAGGAACACTCGATTGTGCTCGTTCGCGGCGGCCGTGTAAAGGACCTTCCCGGTGTACGCTATCACATCGTTCGCGGCA
>CAJUOB010000031.1 GCA_910587915.1 uncultured Muribaculaceae bacterium
TTGCGTGTAGTATCGGCATCTACATCGAGCCATGTGGTGAATTCGTCGACGTCGCGTGGAAGTGAAGCTTTGGAAAACTCGATGACGCCATCGATGTATGCGGCATTACGTTCGTGTTCGGAACGTGTTTCCGGTTTTGGATTTATTGAGGCGATAACGTCTTTCGCTACCGGGGGTTCGCCGTTGAATCCGAGTGCCATAAAAAGGAACAGATTGTTGCCTCCTTCAAAAGTATATATGGCACCGGCAACCTTTTTACCGGCAACATAGCCATCGGCATCGACCCTGTAGAGATTTTTGCCGGCGATTTCCTCTTGCGTGATATCGCCGAATTCGCATTCTGAAAGTTCGACATTATTGCCGCCGTAGGTCTGGGAGTATAGAAATTTCTCAGGGTCGGGGCCCGCCGGAAATGCCATCACTGTCATGGCGCTTTCCTTTCCGGTCATTAAGGTGTAGTCTATGAAACCGTCGAGATCGAGATTGTTTTCGATGGTATTGTATCCGACGGGCATATCGACGGTATATGAAGACGTTTCGATTGTCTCGGGAGTTGTACAGGCTGCCAGAAGCACAGCAATTGAGATTACGGTTAAAAATTTCTTGATGTTCATGGGCTTGTAGTGTGTTTAAGGACCTCAAAAATAGCTTTTTTATTTATTTCCGGCAACTGTTCAAGCCGATTTCGGGGGTGGTGGGATAGGAAAATTTGCGTATGGTTCAACAAATGCGTAATTTTGTGGGTTAGTAATTCGCAAACATCCGGTATGCGGATTTTATAAGAACAGAAATGGATGAGACCATAGAGATAGAAGGCCTGAGGATGCGCTACGACCGCATCGGCGACGGCCCCCGACCTGTGATAGTGATGCACGGCTGGGGGTGCAACGCATCGACCGTGTGTATTCTTGCCGAGGCCGCTGCATCGCCTTCGACCACAGTGTACAATCTCGATCTTCCCGGTTTCGGCGGCTCGCAGGAGCCACCGGCCGATTGGGGCGTGTATGATTACGCGCGTTTTATCGAAGCGTTTGCCAAAGCTGTGGGTGCCGAACGACCGGTGCTCATAGGCCATTCCTATGGTGGTCGCATAGCCATCGTCTATGCCTCGGAGTGTGCCGTGGATAAAGTGATACTTGTCGATGCAGCCGGTATAAAGCCGCGGCGGTCTCTGAGGTACTATATAAAGGTGTATTCGTTCAAACTGGCCAAGCGTGTTCTTCCTATCGTGCTGGGACGCCGTAAGGCCTCGGATGTGATTGACCGCATGCGAGGCAATGCCGGATCGGCCGACTACAATGCCGCATCACCGGTGATGCGCCGGGTGATGAGCAAGTCGGTGAATCAGGACCTGAAGCACCTGATGCCACTGATAAAAGCGCCCACACTTCTGATCTGGGGTGCAAAAGATACGGCCACTCCTCTGCGCGATGCCAAGACTATGGAAAGATTGATTCCTGATGCCGGGCTGGTATGCTACGAAGATGCCGACCACTATTCATTTCTCCGCCGTCCTGCGCAGACAGATGCGGTGATTAAAAGCTTTTTGAAAATATGATTCTTACGATACTTTGCGCGGTGCTGTTGATAGTGAGCTATGTGGCACTTGCCATGAGCCTGCGCCGCGATCTGACCATGTTCCAGCAGAATTCCTACCGTCCGTCGCGCTACCGCCATTGGATGAGCGAATCGGGCGAGAGTACTTCGGGCTGGCGTCTGGGCAGCATGATAATATTCCTGTTTGCGGTCACCAAGTTCTGTCCGCCAAAACTTGGCATGATAGCCATAGCGGTGTATTCGGTACTTCTGATAGTGTCGCTTGCCCGCAGGAAGTATAAGAAACCTTTGGCTATGACAGCCAGGGCCCGCAGGATATATGTGACGGCTTGCGCGCTATCGGCATTGTTTGCCGGTGTGGTGTGCTGGATATGCTATGGTACACACGACCTTGCCTATATGTTCTATCGCGGCGCATGGTTGCTGTGCGGTATTATGGCGTGCTCGTATACCATAGTGGCTGCCAATTTTTTATTGAAACCGGTGGAGAACAGAATAACGCGCAAGTACTATATCGATGCGCAGAGCCGGCTTGAATCTATGCCCGACCTTAAGATTGTGGGTGTGACAGGCAGCTACGGCAAGACCACCACAAAACACTATCTGCAGCGCATACTTTCGGAAAAATACGAGACGTTGATGACCCCCGGCAGCTATAATACCACCCTTGGTGTGGTCCGCACCATCAGGGAGTTCCTCAAGCCCTACCACGAAGTGTTTGTGGTGGAGATGGGTGCGAAGCAGCGTGGCGACATCAAGGAGATATGCGATCTTGTGCATCCGCGCTGGGGCATAGTTACGGCTGTGGGTCCTCAGCATCTGGAGTCGTTCAAGACTATAGAAAACGTGCGCGATACCAAGTTCGAGCTCGTGGACGCTCTGCCGTCGGATGGCGTGGCGGTGCTCAACGATGATTTCCCTATGATTGAAGGCCGCGCTGTGGAAGGCAAGGAAGCTTTGCGCTACGTGGTGAAGAATGTGGACGACAAGCAGGCATCGTACCGTGCGGAGGATGTGCGCTACAGTCGCTCGGGCACACATTTTGCCATTATCTGTCCCGATGGCAAGCGGCTTGAACTGAGCACCCGGCTTGTGGGTGAGTGCAATATATCGAATATATTGGCCGCAGTAGCCATGGCCCGCACTCTGGGAGTGGAAGACGAAAAGATAGTCTATGCCGTTGAGCGCCTGGAGCAGGTGGAGCATCGCCTGAGTGTGAAAAAAGTGCCCGGTGGCATGACCATTATCGACGATGCTTTCAACAGCAATCCTGTTGGCTCGGCGATGGCTCTCGATGTGCTCGCCGCCATGACTCCCGGCAAGAGAATACTTGTGACTCCGGGTATGATAGAGCTCGGATCCGAACAGTATCAGCTCAACAAGCGTTTTGGCGAAAAGGCAGCCTCGTGCTGCGATGTGGCCATCGTAGTGGGGCACTATAACCGCGAGGCCATCTGCAAGGGCCTTGATCTGGGTCATATGGATCCGGCTGCGATCAAGCAGGTCGATACATTCGCACAGGCACAGGAAGTGCTCCGTTCGATAGCAGCCCCCGGCGACACTGTGCTGTATGAGAACGATCTTCCCGATACATTCAAATAGAATAAAAAGATGAATCCGGGATAGCTCCAGGATTCACAACCCATAATTCATAATCAGAAAATGAAGACTAAGGTAGCAGTTTTTTTCGGCGGCCGTTCCACCGAGCATGAAATATCTGTGATTTCAGCCAATCAGGCCATGGCGGCCATCGATAAGGAAAAATACGACGTCGTACCTATATATATATCCAAGCAGGGCCGGTGGTATACCGGACCGCTGCTTACCGATGTGAAGAACTACCGCGATATCCCGGCATTGCTGAAGCAGAGCACCGAGGTGTACATGCGTCCGGTGTACGGCGACTTCAACCTCTACAAGGCCAATGCGGGCGGTCTGTTCTCATCGAAGGGGCCGGTGGCCACTCTCGATGTCGCTATCCCTGTGCTTCATGGGTCGAATGGAGAAGACGGCACTTTCGAAGGTGTGCTTGAGACCATCGGCTTGCCTTTTGCCGGCTGCAATACACTTGCATCGGCCAACGGTATGGATAAGATAACGATGAAAATGATTCTTGCATCGGACGGAATCCCGGTGGTGGACTATGTGTGGTTTACCGATAAACAGTGGTTCACCAAACGCGATAAACTGATAGCCGATATCGAGAACCGCCTTGGATACCCCGTGGTGGTAAAACCTGCGAATCTCGGCAGCAGCGTGGGTATTGGTCGTGCCGATAACCGCGATGAGCTGATCGACCGAGTGGCCGACGCCGAGCGCTATTCCACACGCCTTATTGTGGAAAAAATGGTGGAGAATCTGCAGGAAATCAATTGCGCTGTTCTGGGCGATGCCGATGAGTATATCACGTCGGTGCTTGAAGAGCCTATCAAGAGCGGCGAAATTCTGTCGTATACCGATAAGTATATGGGTGGTACCAAGGATAACCGTGGCATGCATGCCGCTAAAAAACGCATTCCGGCCGATCTCCCTGCCGATGAGACCGACCGTATCCGTTTCCTTGCCGGGGAGACCTTCCGTGTGCTTGGCTGCCATGGTGTGAGCCGCGTTGATGTGATGGTGGATGCCAAAACCCGCCAGATATATGTGAATGAGATCAATACGATACCGGGCTCACTGTCGTTCTATCTATGGGAAGCTGCAGGTATCAAGTTCGATGAACTTATGGACCGACTGGTGCGTTTGGCTTTCAAACGCCAACGCGACCTTGCAGCCAAGACTGTGAGCTACGATCAGAATATCTTTGCTCTCGGCGGCGGTGTGAAAGGTGGCGTGAAAGGTGCCAAAAGCTGATGTAGTCCATGTTTAATTTCTTCAAATCCAAGCCTAAAGAGCCCGCAAGGCTCTGTTTTTCCACCGATATACACTGCCATATTGTGCCTGGAATCGACGACGGGGCCAAGGATCCGTCGTCGGCAGCCGACCTTGTGGAGCGCATGCAGCGGTGGGGGATTGAACGTATTATAGCGTCGCCGCATGTGACGCAGGATACATTTGAGAATACGGCTGCCACCCTCGATCCGGCTCTCGATAAGCTACGCGATGAGCTTCGCAAGCGTGGAAACGGAATAGAAGTGACGCACTCGGCGGAATACCGTATCGACGGGCTGCTGTCGCAGCGTCTGGAAGATAACGACCTTATGCCGTACCCGAACGATTATCTGCTGATTGAGAATTCATTCCTGCAGGAGCCATGGAATATCGATCAGTTGGCATTCGATCTTCAGGTACGTGGCCTAAGGCCGATACTTGCACATCCGGAGCGTTATCTCTACTATCACCATAGGCTGGAGCGCTACCGCCAGTTGCACGAAGCGGGGCTTATGCTTCAGATAAATCTGCTGAGCCTTGCCGGTGCGTATGGCTCGGCCGAGCAAAAAATTGCGCGTCATCTTATCAAGGAAGGACTTGTGGACTTCATCGGAACAGACCTTCACAATACACGCCATGCCGATGCTATTGACGCCTATCTGCAGACCTCAGCAGCCCATGACGATATGGACGCGCTCGATGGAGTGGTGCAGAATGATGTGGCGTTTTTGTAGTTAGGAGTTTGTAGTTAGAAGTTAGGAGTTGGGTGTCGTTTTGTTGCGCCTGCTATTTGTCCACTGCAAACTAATAACTCCTAACTCCTAACTTCTCACTTCTCACTGCTAACTTCTAACTTCCGAAGTTCCTCGGCAAGGGCATTGGCGAAATTAAGGAATCCGAGGTCGGTGAGGTGATAGTTGTCGACTGTTGCCTCGGGGTCGGGTATTATGTTGTCGGCCTCGAAGTAGTGCAGGTTTTTGTCGGTCTGTGCAAGTCGGTCGTAGATTGCTCGCAGGCGTCGGTTTTTCTCCCGGAGAGTGTCGGAAACCTCGCGGTCGAAGCGCATTATCGGAAACCAGGGACTTTCCACCAGCATGATAGGTGTCGTGGGGTGAGCCTCGCGTAGAATTGCGATGAATGCCTCCATGCGTTCGTCGACGATATCGGCTGTGCAATTGGGGAGAGCGTCGATGACGAAGCAAGAGGCGTCGGCCTCAGCCATAAGATGCGCTATCTCGGGGTCGAGGCGTGCGTTGCCACTGAAACCAAGATTTACGACTTCGCGCTGGAGCATGCGCTGTAGAATATTGGTGTGCGCCATGCCCGGGCGTGTGGCGCATCCGCCTTGCAGTATACTTGTGCCGTACATCACCAATGGTTTCTCTCGGCGTGGGAGGTCGACCGCCGGATAGGACAAGGTAGTGGCGGAGTCGATGCCGACATACAGGCTGTCGACGCCGTCGTAGAGCGACAGGAACAGCATATACTCACGGTCGATGCCGGGCTGCATGTCGGCCACCACTGTAGTTTCAGTAGTGGCTTTTGAGCCGGGCCGTGCGCTCGATACGGTGGTCCATGTGGAATCGGGCTGGAGTACGTAGAGATCGAGACCCCGCACTCCGGTTGCTGTCATATGGTTCATGCCGAAGCGATTGCGGCTTTTCCATCTCATTTTAATGCGTGGTGAATCGGAGCGGAAACGTACCGACAGGCCGGCTGAATTCAGCCCCAGAGCCCATAGGTCGGGGCGAATGCTGTCCTTCAGCGCGTCGGGCAGCCGTGAATATTTTGCAGAGGCATCGGGTGCAAGCGATCCTAAAAGAGGCATGGAGTCGAGGCTGTGCCATACTACGGGCACATTGCTTGGCGCGGCAGCAAAAACATGCATGCCTGAAATGGCAAGCAGAGCGAAAAGAAGGGCTATTTTTTTCATGGACGTAATAGATGAGTCTTGGCAAAGGTACAGAAAAAAATAAAAAAATCGGGTAGAGATGTCACCTTTTGGCATTCTATGGCGTCTGATATGCGAGAGGCCTCAAAAACAGACATGAAATAAAAACCTTATATATAAACTTTGGTTATGACAAGTATATTAGTACCAATCGCCGTATGTGTAGTTCTGCCGGTGGCTATCACGCTGATAGTGTTCTGGGCATCAATCAACAGCAATAACAAACGCGCCGACGTATTGATCAAGGCGATAGAGGCCAATAATTCCATCGATACCGATAAGCTTGCCGCTGCATTGGCAAAACCTAAAAGGACAGCCCGCGAGCTATTGAATCTACGCTTGCTGCGCGCGTGCATTTTCTCTCTGATAGGAGTTGTTCTTATGGTTGTCGGCATTATAAGTTGGGCCGGTGGTGTCGATTTTGCCGATGACAATGTGACCGTGCCAATGATGCTCGGTGGAGTATCGCTCGCAGTTGGTGTGAGCTATCTTATTGTTTACTTCGTGTCGCGTCGTCAGCCTGAGGACTGAATATGACACGCAGTCAATTCGCCCGATATGTGGAGAGCAGTCAGTTGGCGTTCCGACGTTTTCTGACGGCTCTTTGCTGCGGTGACTCCCAGCTTGCCGACGATATAGCACAGGAAGCTTACCTGAAGGCATATATGGCATGCGACAAGTTGGAGGATGACTCCAAGTTCAACTCATGGTTGTACCGTATTGGTTATAATTCGTTTATAAGCAACCGACGTACGGCACGTTTTAATGTCGGCTACGATGAAGCCTATTCGCTACCGTCGGCCGATTTCAGCGATGAGGCCTTCCGGTATCAGGAATTGCATGCGGCGCTGGAGCGTCTGCCGAATAAAGAACGGACATCGGTGCTGCTGTACTATATGGAGGGCTATTCCGTGAAAGAAATAACAGAAGTGACCGGTGCGAGCCAGGAGGCTGTGAGGACGCATCTGTCGCGCGGACGTAACCATCTGCGGAGTTTGTTATCAAAGAATGAAAATGAATATGGACAAGGATATTGAACGATTATTCGACGGTTATCGGCCCCAATTGAGCGATAGTTCCGTTTTCATGGAGCGTCTCGGCCGTAATCTCGATATGATAGAAGAAATACGCCGGCAGAATGCCTCGGAGCGAGTGCGCGGCCGGGCTGCTCTGGCTATAGCTGCAGTCGCCGGTTTTATTGCCGGAGTATTGTTCTCGTTCATGCTTCCGTATATAGGGGCGGTGGCGAATATGATATGCAGTAATCTGCCGGGGGACGCGGCGGTAATGGCATTGGAGAACTATGCGCCGGTATTTGGATGGCTGCTCGTTGGGGCGACATCAGTGATCATATCGCTCAACGCCTATGATTTGACGTTGATGCTGATGAAATCGCGGTGTAAGTGACACGTGATGTGTGTAGATTCGTGAATTTTTGCTAATTTTGCGTCATAAATCCCACAACACATTTATGACGGAGAAAATAGTTATCCTCGACTTCGGCTCGCAGACCACCCAGCTTATAGGACGGCGCGTGCGCGAACTGTCGATTTACAGCGAAATCATCCCTTACAACAAATTTCCGTTCGGCCGCGAAGCCGAGGAAGGTATCATCGGCGTGATTCTGTCGGGCAGCCCTCTGTCGGTATACGACGAAGGTGCTTTTAAACTCGATCTGCATGAGCTTGTAGGCCGTCTTCCGGTGCTCGGCATCTGCTACGGTGCACAGCTCACAGCACAGGAATATGGAGGCAAGGTCGAACCGGCTCCCTCGCGCGAATATGGCCGTGCGAAACTCACCACCATCGACGCTTCATGTCCGCTGTTCAAGGGCATCGAGCCTGGTGCGCAGGTGTGGATGAGCCATGGCGATACCATCACAGCTCTTCCCGAGGGCTTCACAACAGTCGCGTCGACCGACGATGTGCGTTTCGCAGCGTTTGCCGCTCCGGCCGAAATGCGTCTGTGGGGCGTACAGTTCCACCCGGAGGTGTTCCACAGCACCTGCGGCATGCAGCTTCTGGAGAACTTCTGTGTGGGTGTGTGCGGTGCTTCGCGTTCGTGGAGCGCGGCCTCGTTTATAGAGACAACTGTTGCAGCTCTGAAGGAGCAGCTTGGCGACGACCGTGTGATTCTCGGTCTGAGCGGTGGCGTGGACTCGTCGGTAGCGGCAGTGCTTCTCAACAAGGCTATCGGTAGCCGGTTGACATGTATTTTTGTTGACCATGGCATGCTTCGCAAAAATGAGTTTGCCGATGTTCTGCGCGACTATCAGTGCCTCGGGCTCAATGTGATAGGAGTGGATGCCTCGGATAAGTTCTTCGCCGACCTTGCCGGAGTGACCGATCCCGAGCGCAAGCGCAAGATTATAGGTGCCGACTTCATCGAGGTCTTCGATGCTGAAGCTCACAAGATTACCGATGCCCGCTGGCTTGCGCAGGGTACTATCTATCCCGACTGCATAGAGTCACTGTCGATCACCGGTACTGTGATCAAGAGTCATCATAATGTAGGAGGCCTGCCTGAGCGTATGAATCTGAAGCTCTGCGAGCCACTTCGTCTGCTTTTCAAGGACGAAGTTCGTGCAGTTGGCCGTGAACTTGGCATGCCCGAGCATCTGATCAAACGTCATCCCTTCCCCGGTCCCGGCCTCGCGGTTCGTATCCTCGGCGAGGTGACCCGCGAGAAAGTGGCAGTGCTCCAGAATGCCGACCATATCTTTATTCAGGGTCTGCGCGATTCGGGTCTCTACGACCAGGTGTGGCAGGCCGGAGCTATCCTTCTGCCTGTGCAGAGCGTAGGCGTGATGGGCGATGAGCGTACCTATGAACGTGCCGTGGCTCTCCGTGCCGTGACATCGACCGACGCCATGACTGCCGACTGGGCACATCTCCCCTATGAGTTCCTCGCTAAGGTGAGCAACGAGATCATCAACAAGGTACGCGGCGTGAACCGTGTATGCTACGATATCTCCTCCAAGCCACCGGCCACAATCGAGTGGGAATAATTTTGGTGGAAAAAGATTTTTAAGGCTCCGGAACGTGGTTGTTCCGGGGCTTTTTTTCTATGGGGCGGTAATCGATTGGAAATTCTGGCCGTCATATTTATGTAGTTCATGCAACATACAGAGATGACACGAAAAGAATTCGAAAATATATACAGAACGCATTACGGGGCGATGTTCCGGGTGGCCTTTCTGCGACTTCGCGATGCCGATGATGCCCGCGATGTGGTGCAGGATGCGATGATGCGGCTGTGGCAGAGGCAGGCTATGCCCGACAATGTGGCGGCGTTTCTGCGTATGGCTGTACTCAATGGGGCCATAGACCGCTTGCGGGAGATAGGGCTTGAGGAACGTGCAGCCATTGTCATGGCTGAGCTTGCCGAGCCATGGGCGGATGAGGCGGATCGGGAAGACGTCCGGCTCAAGGTGCGCCGTATGGCCGACGATGTGCTGCGGACTGAGGTGAGCGAGCCGGCCGCGAATGCATTCAATGCAGTATTCAGGCGTGGATTGTCGTACGATGAGGCGGCACACGATCTTGGAGTGAGCCGCGCCACGGTGAACAAGCATGTGGTGAATGTGCTCCGTAAATTAAGATGTACGATTACCTTAAACCGAATAAATGATGATGACTGATCACAACAAGGATATGGCTCGTATGGCCGAGACTATGCACCGGGCCATGTGTGAGATTCCGCAGCCCGATGTGGATGCTGCGTGGCGAGATATGGAGAAACGGATGCAGCGCCGGGGCGGCATAGGGCTGCGTAAGCGTTGGCTTGGAACGGCGGCTGCATTGGCTGTAGGATTTGCAGTGTCGGGTGGTCTGTATGTGCTTGTCGACTCGCATGCGATGCCGACAGCCGAAGTGACTGAGCCGGTGACGGCCGATTCATGTGCGGTCTTGGGGCGTACGATGGTGTTCGAGGATGCCACTCTTGGCGATGTTCTGGGTCGTGTTGCGGCGGAGTGCGGCGTGTCGGTGGTGTTCGAAAGTCCTGAGAAATCGGATATGCGTATGCATCTGGCGGTGGACTCCGGCATGACAGCCGACGATTTTGTGGTGTTGATCAATAATTTCGAGTCGATAGATGCTCGTATAGTGACTCGTGACAGCAAAAAATATATTGAGATACGATGAAACATACATTGCTGATATTTTTGCTGTCCTTTCTGCCTTTTACGGTCATGGCGCGTGATATTGTGACAGGAGAGTACAATGGTGTGTCGCTCGCCGATGCTGTGGCTGACATAGCGTCGAAGTCGAATACAGTGAGAGTCAATTTTATATACGATAAGCTCGATGAATACAGTGTGAAATGTACGATAGACAGCCTGAATCCGCTCGATGCCATCCGTACGTGCATAGGGTTCTATCCGGTGAATGTGCGTATATCAGGAAACCGTATATTTGTCGAGGCATCGCACGATGAACTGCCGCGTTTCAGTGGCCGTGTGTCGGATACAGATGGTAATCCGATAGAATTTGCCACTGTGAGGATATTCAGTCCGCGCGATATGTCGTTCATGACCGGTGGCGTGTGCAATGCCGATGGTCTGTTCGCTATTCCGGTGATGCCGGTCGATGCCATAGTGCGGGTGTCGGCATTGGGAATGAAGCCAATTGAGACTGTTATGAAAGTGGTCGGTGAGACAAATTTTGTGATGGAGGAAAATCCTGTGGAGCTACGCAATGTAGTGGTGACCCACAAATCAATCGTTTTTCGCGACAATACCCTTGTGACAATTCCTACAGCCCTTGAAGTGAAACATTCGGCCGATATCTTTCAGCTGCTAATGCAGCAGCCGGTGCCCGGTATTTTTGTTGATCCTGTGTCGCAGTCACTTACTGTGATGGGGCGAAATCCGGTGGTGCTTGTCGATGGCATAGAGCGCGATGTGGAGTATCTGCAGACGCTCAATCCGTCGAAGGTGGCTCGGGTGGAGTATTCTAGCGATGTGCCGCAGAAATATATAACGTCGGAAGTGCCGGTGGGCGTGCTGTCGATATTCATGAAGGAACGAACCGATGGTGGAAATATCCGTGCGAATGTAACCCAGGCGGTAACTACCGGCTTTACGATGGGTAATGTGGCTGCGACATATAACAAAGGACGGAGCGAGTTCACATTTGCCTACAATCTTAACCGTCGCGACTATCATAAGATGTATGTTACCGGCACTGAATCGTTGGTGGCGCCCGATATTAGAATAGATATCGGCAGCGATGCACACAATTCCCGGCGCTTCAACAATCATAGCCTGAGTCTGGGCTGGAACTTCACCATCAATCCCAAGATGTTTCTGTCGGTATCTCTGCGCGATAGAATCGAGAACTCTCTTAACACCTCGGAAGCGCGGCAGACAGACTCGCAGAAAGGCGATGTGCAGCGTTCGTTGCGGCTACATCAGAATTCGAATACACCGTTGGCCGACATATACTTCCAGTATAAACCGGGTGATAGAGACTTGCTTGAGGTTCAGGCTACCACTCAGATTCAAAACTCCGACTATGACCGCATGCTTGCGGATACGCTCGAATCGGGAGTGGTAGAGGCATACCCGTCGGTGGTGGATATGCATTTCAACCATGTGCGCTACAATGCTTCATGGCAGCACGACATAAAAGATGCCATGCGCCTTGAAGTTGCCGAAAACGGATACTACAGCCGAAGCCGGAACCAGTACCGCTCGATAGCTACGCGGATGGTAAACCATGAGACTTCCAATCATCTGTCGGCGCGGCTGAACATGAAGGTGGGTCGGGTGAATATAGGCGTTGGCAGCGGATTGCGGTATATCACTCAGCGCAATTCCCATAAGCATCGTCGTATTCTCAGAAATCAGAGCAATCTGAATCTATGGCTTCCGATAGCGAAAAAATTCGGGTTCGGTTTCATGGCTTCGTATTTCCCCGGTTATCCGACTCTCTCGGCCATAACAGAAGTCGAGCAGGACTATGATGGATATCTGATAAATACGGGAAATGCATCGCTGAAAAATCCTGCGGTGTTCAATCTCAGCGAGCAACTCAGTTTTAATTCCGGTCCATGGTGGGCACAGCTGCAGATGTCGCAGTATATGGCGCATCATCTTTCCTACACAACCACCACTTATCTCGGGAACGGTAAGTTTCTGACACGTCCTGAGAATATGAATAATAACTTCAATCTGCGCGAATCGCTGTCGGTGGGCGGTCGTGGCATCTTGGGCGGCCATCTGACGTTCAATGTGACTGCTACGCATCTTCTCGGGAGCTCGTGCGGTGCCGGCTGGCACTTCAAGCGGCATATGTTTCTCTACTCCGGGTCGGTCACAGGCTATCTTGGCAATTGCAGCCTTACGTTCATGTGCCAGCGCAATGCTTCGGTATTCGCCATGATGTATAGCCACGATACCGATTCGAACCGGCTGCATTTCGACTGGTCGCCGGTGAAGGGGCTTAATCTGCAGTTAGGTTGGTGGTATGTGTTCAATACTGATGGCAGTAAAACGGAAGACTTCAATCCGGTGTATCAGAAATATCAGCGCAGCTATGTGTTCGACAATCGCCGCATGGTAACCATAGGCGTGTCGTGGAATTTCTCGTTTGGCCGCAGTACCCGCAACATACGCCGCACACTCGGCATCCAGGAGGGTAGTATCGACGCCAGTCTGGTGCAGTAATACAGAAAAGAGTATGATTACTTTTACATGCTCGAAAATCCTATTTAGATCTTAGTATAAGCCAAAGGTAGACATGCTCTAAGATTGGATTTAAACTTTCCACCGCCGGTACTGATAGTTGGTATCGGCGGTGGATTATTTTATGGGATAGACTTTATATAATTATTTCCTCAGCGTTTATATTACACTTTTCAGGTGGGGGAGGAAGTGTGTGGTGGTTAGCGGGAGATGCGGCTTGATATATAGTCGACGATTGATGCGGGGTTCTTGCAGCCGAGCACGTATTTGCGGCCGTCGGTGAGGGTGACCAGGAAGCAGTCGGATGCTTTGCCATAGTATGCGAAGTATTTTCCGATGGATGGTTCGATGAACCAGCCCCAGTATCCGAACCAGCCGCCGCTCGAGCATATTCGACGTTCGGCCATTGTTGGTGCGCATAGTGCTATGGATTGAATCTGGTCGAGAGGTATGGATTTGATTCTAAGCGAACGATGGATATTCAGGTTCTTATCGTTGACTGAAATCGACATAGGCATGTAGAATAATGCTGCGAGGCACAGGACGGCGATGAGGGATGTCAAGATGAGCGGTTGCCATGCGGAATCGCTGTTTCTGATTCCCGTGATTATCAGGATTACTATGAATATGAGCCCCAATATGGTCATTATAAGGGAATATGTGCTGATTTCGACGCGCTGTTTCATATGAGAATACGTTTGTTATAGCAAAGATAGTCTATTTTACGTTTATTGTGATGTTTTCTCGGATGAAAAGTGGCACCACTACGTTCTGCGCGTCCGCGCGACAAATGCTTATCATTGCTGACGATACATACCCACTGCGCTATCCTGAATATGTTGTATAACATGCGAAAAAATTTGCATTTGCCCGCAAACATGCACTATCTTGTGCCCCGAAACCAAGCCTATCCATCTAACCTTAAATCATTTCCCATGCCAAATCGATACCTATATAAACTATAAACCAAAGCAAAAATATGGCACATGCAAGGTGTCAATAGAGATGCATGTTATGCACATCCTTAGATTAATTGAAAAATAATTAATAACTGATACGTAAAAATGAGCGTGAGGAAGAAGAATAATTGGGCCATACTATGCCTGATAATGATATGCTATGTTGTGTCGAGTTCATTTTGTGGAGAAGAGTTTCTAGAAGATGGATATTGGATAACAATGAAAAATGAGACAAATTCAAATATTGTAGTTGAATCAGTCTTATGGAAAGACGGGAAATATGTTAAAATTTCATCCGACAAAGGCTCTAAATGGGCTCCGGGACCAATCTATATACCGAAACATGAGGCAGATACAGGTTTCATAATGTTTAACCCCAAAGACGATATTTACGGATTTGGGATACTATTCATTTATTTTCAAGATGATGAATGGAATAATACTACAGACGCTAAGAAAAAAGTGTTGAGCCGGAGCGTGTACGGCGAATGGACGTCTAACTATGTTTATTACGGACTATCTGATTTGAAAAAGAATAATTGGACAGTTGTGTTTAAGGAGGAGAACAAATGAGAGCATTAATCAGGCATACGATAATTTCGGCTATTGTCATGGCGATGGCAATTATATGCTTAGGTTCGTGTGAAGACATTCCACAGCCAGGAGTGGATATTGTCAATAATACGGATAAGACTATCGGAGTCAGCACATGGGAATGGTCCAACAATAGTAATGATTATTATTTAAAATCTTCGAGTAAACTAATTGAGCCAAACGGTGGGAGTGTACACATATGGATATCAGATTTTGATATGGCAGAGGCAAATACCAAATACCGCTTTGTTTTCACGGAATATGCGGATGTTGATTGGGGTAATGCCACATCATTCGAGGGCTATACAAAAACGGTTGTCTATGATTACACGGATTCTGAATTACGGGCAATGAACCTTTTGTTGGTGTACGACGGGACTGAGCAATAGGGTATGCGTTGCGGTGTTGCCGAATAATTTGAGTTTAATCGAAAAAACTCGATTGCTTTGCAGGGATTGGCAGTCGGGACGTATTCGACTATCACCCAATCGATTTCGGGCGGACGCGCAGAACGCGCGTCCCTGCAGGGGATGCCGGATTTTTGATTTGGGGCAAATAAATTTGGTGTTGTGCTCGGCTTATTTGTATTTTTGACGATTGTTTTATGGCGCAATCTTTTACAGATATTTATGGAAGTAAGGAATTTAGGTACTGAGAGTATAGATGTGATAGTGGATGCTTTCGAGGCAGCTTTCGGGGATTATGCTGTGTCGTTCGATAGATCGCAGATAATAGCGATGCTTGCTCGGCGAGGGTTTAGGCCGGAGTTGTCGTTCGCTGCATTCGATGGCGACCGGATTGCGGCTTTCACCTTGAATGGTGTCGGGGCGTACGGCGGTGTGGCGACATGCTATGATTGCGGGACCGGCACATTGCCCCAATACCGTGGGCAAGGGCTGGCGGGAGAGGTTTTCAGGTTCTCGGCCCCGATATTGTGTGAGGCCGGCATTGAGAAGTATCTGCTCGAGGTTCTAAAGGACAATAAGGCTGCAATTTCGGTGTACCGGTCGAATGGGTTCGAGGTTTGTGCCGACTATAAATGTTATGGTCAGGCTATCGATGCTATACAGCTGCGGAAAGTGTGCGATTGGTTGGAGTTCCGGCCATTGGGTGTGGATAAGCTTCGTGGTCTTGCCTCTTTCTGCGATTTTGAGCCTTCGTGGCAGAATAGCGTGGAGTCGATAGTGCGTGGTGCCGACGGCCTTGTTGTCGAGGGTGCGTTTAGCGGCGATGCCTGCATCGGATATGTGGTTGTCGACCCGGCGACAGGCGATATCGCACAGCTTGCGGTGGCACCTGAGTGGCGACGCCGCGGTGTGGGTAGTTCGCTGATGGGCCGGGCCGTCCGCAAGGTGAATGTTGGTCGCATAAAGGTGCTTAATGTAGATGCTGATTGTGGATCGATGTCGGCATTTCTTGCTTCGGTGGGCATATCCGAGGGACTGGCGCAATATGCCATGCAGCGGATTTTGTGATTGCTGCGATGAATTTCTTTTTGCGGAGTCGGTGAAAATTCGTATTTTTGACTGCGTCTTAAATATTCACGTTCGACAAAAGCCAAATAAACGCTTTGAGCCGGGATGATGGTGCTTGCAGTTGGACATTCAATGTGGCGCGTAGGGTGCGTATCGTCAGCAATGATAAGCATTTGTCGCGCGGACGCGCAGAACGCGCGTCCCTGCCGTGGACATCGGATTCTCGGTTTGGGCTGAATAAATTTGGTTTTATGCTCGACTTGTTAGTATTTTTGACTGCGTCTTGATTGAACGAATATAAACACTAACATACCATATATCATGGCCACATTTACCGCTGCCGACCTTGAGCAGCTTAAAGCAAAAGGTATTAGCCAGGAACGTGTCGAGGCTCAGCTCGAATGTTTCCGCACAGGATTCCCTTATCTGAAAATAGACTCACCATCTTCGCCGGGACATGGCATCGCACCTGTCGATGCTGATCTGGAGAATGCTTGTCTTGCCCGATGGAACGATTTCCTTGCCGATGGGGGCGATGTTCTCAAGTTTGTGCCGGCGTCGGGAGCTGCATCCCGCATGTTCAAGGCTCTATTTGCTTTTGTGAACGGTACTGAATCTGTTCCTGCCGAAGGTAGCCCTGTGGCCCAGCTCGTGGAACGTATAGGAGACTTCGCATTCTATAAGGAACTTGAGGCTGCAACCATACGCCTATATGGCAAGACACCGACCGAACTGGTGAAAGAAGGCCGCTTCAAGGAACTTGTCGGCGCCATAATCCTTCCTGATGGCCTGAACTATGGCGCTCTGCCCAAGGCGTTGCTTACCTTCCATAAGTATGACGATGGAACAGTGCGCACAGCTCTGGAGGAACAGCTTGCCGAGGGTGCGCAGACCGCTACCAACAAGGATGGTCTTGTGAAGCTGCATTTCACCGTATCGGCCGACCACCGGAAACTTTTCGAGGCCAAGCTTGCCGAGGCAGTTCCGGCTATGGAGAAAAAATTCGGGGTGCGCTACGATATCTCACTTTCGGAACAGAAGCCTTCGACCGATACGATCGCGGTGTCGCCCGACAATGAGCTTTTCCGCACTTCGGATGGCAAGCTGGTGTTCCGTCCCGGCGGCCATGGCGCGCTTATAGAGAATCTCAACGATATCGATGCCGCTGTGGTGTTTATCAAGAATATCGACAATGTTGTTGCCGATAGCCACCGCACCGATACCTTGCGCTACAAGAAGCTTATCGGCGGTATGCTGCTGATAGTACGCGACCGCATGGAGCAGCTGCGCGAAAAGCTTGCTGTCGCTGCCGATGAAGCAGTGCTCGATGAGGCTACGGCGTTTATAGAGGGCATACTGTGCATGAGTTCGCCCAAGCTTGCCAAGGATGTGGATGCTGCCGAACGACGCGATTTCATTCTCGGAATATTCGACCGCCCGCTGCGTGTGTGCGGCATGGTGCGCAACGAAGGTGAGCCAGGCGGTGGCCCGTACAATGCCTATGCATCGGATGGATCGTATGTGTCGCCTCAGATTCTGGAATCGACCCAAATCGATACTTCGAAGCCCGAAAATGTGGAGATGATGAAGAAAGCGACCCACTTCAATCCGGTGGACCTGGTGTGCTATCTGCGCCGTGCCGACGGCTCCGCTTACCATCTGCCCGACTATGTGGACCATGCCACGGGCTTTATTTCGGAGAAGTCGTTCGATGGCCGCGATCTCCGCGCCCTCGAGCTGCCGGGCCTCTGGAATGGTGCCATGAGCAAGTGGAACACCGTGTTTGTGGAAGTGCCTGCTTCGACCTTCAACCCTGTAAAGACTGTTAACGATCTTCTGCGTCCTGCACACCAATGATAAAGAAAGGAAAAGTGATAGTTGTCGCAGCCCCGTCGGGCTGCGGCAAGTCCACAATAATAAATGCGATACTATCGGACGGCGACCTTAATCTTGGGTTCGCCGTATCGGCCACCACACGTCCGCCACGCGAAGGCGAGGCTCATGGGGTGAACTACTATTTCATGTCGGAAGAAGATTTCCGCGACGCTATAGCTGAGGGTGAATTCCTTGAATATGAGGAAGTGTACCCGGGCCGTTTCTACGGCACTCTCCGCAGCGAGGTGGACCGTATCACCGGCGAGGGGCATAATATAATCCTCGATCTGGATGTGAACGGTGCTCTGCATGTGAAGGATGTGTACGGCGCGGAGGCACTGACGGTGTTCATAGAGCCGCCGAGCCTCGAGGAACTGCGCCGCCGCCTTGAATTCCGTGGTACGGAGACACCCGAGGTGATCGATGTGCGCATAGACCGTGCCGCATATGAGCTCGGCCGGGCACCTGAGTTCGACCGCACGGTTGTGAACGACCGTCTCGATACAGCCATCGAGCAGACACGCAATCTTATAGATGGCTTCATAAGCCTCTGATAGCGATGGAAGAGTCGAAAACCATAGGTATACTCGGCGGGTCGTTCAACCCCGTGCATGCCGGTCATATGATGCTTGCGTCGTATCTGAGCCAGTGGGGATATGTCGATGAGGTGTGGCTTACGCTCTCGCCCCGAAATCCGCTGAAGGAACCGGGCGACCTTCTGCCCGATATGAAGCGTCTGTCGATGCTTAATATAGCAGTGAAAGGTGCGACAAAAATCGATATATGCGATATCGAACTGACCATGCCCAAGCCATCGTATACCATAAATACGCTCGAATTGCTGCGTGAACGCTATCCCGACTATAAATTCAAGCTTATTATCGGGAGTGACAACTGGCGTATATTCGACCAGTGGCGCGACGCCCAGCGTATACTCGATGAATTCGGTGTGATAGTGTATCTGCGTCCGGGATATCCGGTGGAGCAACGTCATATTGTTGGTCTTGAGGTTGTGGATGCGCCTATGATGAATGTGTCGAGTACTTTTATACGCGATGCAATAGCCCGAGGACGTAATATGAACTACTTCCTGCCGGCGGGCGTATACAAGTATATAATCGACAATAAACTGTATCAAAACCGCAAATGAGCGAATCTAAAATATCTCCGGCGGCCATAAGCCTGACCGGTCTGGCATTTGAATTCTGCCGCACCCTCGAGGGCTGCGCCGGCGATGAAGTGCAGGATTTCTGCGAGAAAATGCTGCGCTACCTGCCGCGTATCTATATGATGGCCTTCGACCTCAAGCCCTATGGCGAAAGCACCGAGGGCACCGACAACGGAGCCATTATCGATGAGCTTGAAGAAGAGCAGTACGACAATGTACGGCAGCTGGCAGCCGGTGTGCTTGGCGAATTCGACACATATCTCGACACGATGGTGGACGATATGCGCTATTCCGACACTCCGGTGGCGGTGTCGCTGGCCGAACAGCTGACCGATATCTACCAGACCGCCTACGATTTCACGCAGAGCATGCGCGAGGCTCCGGCCGATGCTGTGCCCGATGTGCTTGCCGACTTCAAATACCGCTTCGACAGCTATCTTAGCCAGACCATATGCAGCGCCATGCGCGCCACCGATTTTATATATCATAACGAACTGAAATGAACCACATAAAAGATCTCTGCGCCTTTCTCGACGCGTCGCCTGTGAATTTCTGGGCTGTCGACACGGCTAAGAACCTACTCGAGAACCAAGGTTTCCGTCGACTCGACATGAGCGCCGGGTGGACTCTCGCACCCGGCGACAAGCGCTATGTGGTGCAGAATGGCTCTGCCATTTTCGCATTTATAGTCGGTGATGGCAATCCGTCGGCCGGCTTCAACATTATATCGGCCCATAGCGATTCGCCCGGGTTCCGCATAAAGCCGGCGTCGGAAATCCCTTGCGAGGGCGGTGCTGTGAAGCTGAATACCGAGGTGTACGGTGGCCCGATACTTTACACATGGTTCGACCGTCCGCTATCGGTGGCCGGTCGCGTGGCGCTGCGGAGCGAGAATCCGCTCAGACCGCGTATGGAACTGATGCGTATAGAACGTCCTCTGCTCACCATACCTCATCTTGCCATCCACTTCAACCGCGCAGTGAACGAGGGCAATCCATTGTCGAAGCAGAAAGACATGCTTCCGGTGATAGCTCTCGACTGTCCCAAGCCAAAGGGGCTTATACGGTCGCTCATATCGGAAAATCTCGATGTTGATCCCGATGATATTCTGGACTACGATCTGTCGCTGTACGATACCGAGCGGGCAGGAACTGTAGGACTTGAGGATGAGATGATATGCTCCGGTCGTATCGATGACCTCAGTATGGTGCATGCTGCCATTACCGCGCTTATTGACAATGTCGACAAGGACTCCGGCTACACCCGAGTAGCAGCGATTTTCGACAATGAAGAGACCGGATCGGGTACCAAGCAGGGTGCCGGATCGCCGATTCTTGAGCATATACTGCGTCGTATCACAGGTTGTCTCGGTGGTACAGAGCAGGATTTCATGCGTGCCGTGGCAAATTCGTTCATGATTTCGGCCGACAATGCACATGGTCTGCATCCGAACTATGTGGAAAAGCAGGATCCGACAAATCACCCGGTGCTCGGTGGCGGTCCGTGCGTGAAAATCAACGCCAACTGCAAGTATATGACCGATGCCGACTCAGCGGCGGTATTCCGCTCGCTGTGCGAGATGGCCGGTGTGCCATGCCAGTACTTTGTGAACCACAGCGATGTGGCCGGCGGCTCGACGCTCGGTAATATACTCACATCGCAGATTCCTCTTCGCGGTGTCGATATGGGTGCGCCGCTGTGGGCGATGCACTCAGTACGGGAAACGGCTTCGACAATGGACCACATTGCTACCATTGCTGCGTTCTCTACTTTCTTTTCGTTGTAAGAAAATCACTTTTTAGCTATTTTAGCGAATTAAAGGCCGACAATGTCGGCCTTTTTCGTTAATTTTGCCCAAATGTTAGACTCCATAGGACAATTCGTAATCAACATAGCCGAAGTACTATGCGGCTATCCTCTTTTTTTTCTGCTTATCGGCGGTGGGTTGTATCTGTTCCTATCGTCGGGTGCGGTTTCGTTGCGGCGCTTGCCGGCTGCGGTAGCCGAGCTTCGTCGTAAGCCCGATGCAAAGGCTAAAAATGGCCAGATATCGTCGGTACAGGCACTTGCCTCGGTGGTAGCCGCAACGGTTGGATTGGGAAATATAGCCGGTGTAGCCATCGCGTTGGTGATGGGTGGACCGGGTGCTATCTTCTGGATGTGGGTGAGCGCTCTGGTGGGTATGGCCACGAAATACCACGAGGGTGTGCTTGCGATCATGTACAAGGGCAAGGATGACCAGGGGCGCCCACAGGGCGGTCCCATGCATATAATAGAGCAAGGCCTTGGAATGAAGTGGAAGCCGCTGGCACGTTTTTTTGCTATAGCCGGCCTTTTCGGCACAATGTGCATAATGAATGCCAATCAGCTCACCGAGGCATTCATGACTACATTTACCACTCCGGAAGGCATAGCCTCGAACGATTTCATATCGGGTATAGGCGGATTCCTCGGTCTTGAGAATGTGAGGGTGTACCGCCTATTGTTCGGATGTGCCATCGCCGCCGTGGTGGCCGTGGTGATTCTTGGCGGCATAACCCGTATAGCCCGTGTGGCCACGGTGATGGTCCCGTTCATGGTCGGGCTGTATTTCCTGATGGTGCTGTTCATCATCATAACCAATATAGAAGGTGTTCCGGCAGTGTTCAAAAGTATTTTTACGGAAGCGTTCAATCTCCGTGCCGGCTTCGGTGCTCTGGCAGGTATCGCCATCATAGGCGCACGGCGTGCGGCTCTTGTGAATGATGCAGGCATCGGCACGGCGTCGATAATGCACGGTGCCTCGCGCAATAACGAGCCTGTACGCGAGGGCCTTGTGGCCATGCTCGGGCCGAGCATAGACTCGGGTCTGGTGTGCACGCTCACTGCTGTTGCCATACTTTTGTGCGGTAATATCGACGTTGAGGGCGTGAAAGGGCTCGAGGTTGCCATGCAGGCTTTCAGCAATGCGATTCCGGCCGGCGACATACTGCTGATGTGCATAGTGATATGCTTCGCGATGTCGTCGATGTTCTCCTACTCCTTCTATGGCACTACTTGTGCCAACTATCTCTTCGGCACCAAACGCGGGAAGTACTACTCGTGGGTATTCCTGGCGTCGCTGGTCATATTTGCAATAGTGCCTATCGAGGCAGCCGTAGGGGCATGCGACCTTTTCTATGCTCTGATGGCAATACCTACTATGATCGCTATCGTATGGCTCAGCCCTAAGGTGCGCCAGGCTACCGCCCGCTATTTTGCCAAGAAAAAAGAAAGTTAATATCGTCACCAACATATGCTAAACTTCATTACCTGGGATGTCAATCCCACTATCATCGACAGTTTCGTGACCGTGCGCTGGTACGGCCTGATGTTTGCCATCGGTTTCTGGATAGGGTTCAACATCGTTTCTAAAATGTTCAAGCGCGAAGGCGCGCCCGAAAGCTGGGTTGGTATTTTGCTGATATATGTTGGTGTGGCCACTGTGGTGGGTGCCCGTCTCGGCCATGTGTTCTTCTATCAGTGGGACTACTATTCGGCGCATCCGTGGAAGATACTGGCCACATGGGAAGGCGGTCTCGCCAGTCATGGGGGGGCCATCGGTATTATCCTTGCTGTCATACTGTTCTCGATATTCACCACAAAGCGCTCTCCGCTGTGGACATTCGACCGTCTGACAGTAGCTATAGCTCTGGTGGGCTGTCTGATCCGCATCGGTAATCTTATGAATTCCGAAATTTTCGGTTATCCCACCGATTTGCCCTGGGGCTTCATGTTTGTTCGCTCCGAGGAGTGGAACCGTCTGTACTACGGGCTTGCATGCCATCCTACACAGATATATGAGGCTTTGACATATTTGGCTCTCTTTGGATTGATGATGTGGATGTACTGGAAGCGGAATTGCGGTGAACGCCCCGGCTTGCTTTTCGGTGTGTTCCTGCTTGGAACTTTCGGCTCGCGATTCTTCGTGGAATTCATCAAGAACGATCAGGTGGCTTTCGAGGCCACAATGACGCTCAACATGGGCCAGTGGCTCAGCATACCTTTTGCCCTGCTCGGAGTATTTTTCATTGTGAGGGCGCTGGTTCGTAAGCCTGTGAAGCTTGCCTATCCCAATGAGTGGGCTGTAGAAAAGAAAAAGAAATGAAGCATATACTATTATCTCTCCTTGTACTTGCCTTGTCGGTGTCGGGGCTATATGGCCAGACGATAGAGCCTACAGTTCCTGCCGATGAGGAAGATCCATATGTACTTTTATGCGGTCAGGCCGACAAGGCTGTGGCCGATGGCGACTTCGAGGGTGCCGCTCAGCGTCTGCTCGAGGCTATGTCGCTGCATCCCGACTCTCCGCAGAATGTGCTCCTGCTGTCGAATCTTGGCATGATATATTCGTATATGGACAACGATTCGATGGCGATAGTGGTACTCGATGAAGCTGTGCGCAAGGCTCCGAAGCTGCGGACGGCGCAGGAAAACCGCGCTAAGGTGCTTCTGAAGATAGGCCGCGACAAGGATGCCTACGAGGCGTTCGGCAATGTGATAGCGGCCGATTCGCTGAATATGGAGGCTCGCTACTATCATGGAACGATAGCTCTGTACAGTGGCAATCTTGATGTGGCGGAGGCTGATTTCGGCGTGCTTGCATCCTTAGCTCCCGATGAACTGAGCACAGCGCAGGCTCTTGGTACGCTTTACTCGCTGTCGGGCCGCGACCGTGAGTCATTGCCGTATCTGCGTAGGTTGGTGTCGGAGGATCCTGCTCCGGAGTACTACGCTGCACTTGCGGGTGCGCTCCTGTCGTTGGGGGAACTTTCGGAAGCCTCGGCTATACTTGCCGATGGCATGGGGCGCTATGCCGATGATCCAGAGTTGTATTATTATCGGGCCATTCTCAACCGGGAGCGATTCTTGCTCGACGACGCACACCGCGATGCTGCCATGGCCCTGCGCTTGGGTGCCAATCCCAAAAGAATCGCTGCGATATTCGAAAAGAAGTGACGCAGTGCACGCCGGGGGCGTGGTGTTAAGGAGTTAATGAAGTTAATAGAGTTAAAGGATTTAAGGGGGGCTTATGCTCTGAATGGCTGTCTTAACTTTTCGACTTAGAGCGCAGGTGGGTGGACAGAGTTCCCTGGGAAAAATATTAATAGATTAAATGAGTTAAGATATTTGTTCGGCGTCGTATGATGTCGCCATTATCTTAACTCATTTATTTTAACTGCTTCGACTATATTGATCTTGTTGACGTCCGGGAAACTCCGATTAATCGAAGGCTCCGGAGATGGCTTCGTCGAGTGTCTGCTCTTCTTCGACCGGGGCAAATTCACTATGGCATAGGTTGATGCCGGAGGGGAATTCGAAACGTGAATTCTCGGTGTAGGGGAGCGATGGATCGTCGTAGACCTTACGGATGTACTTACCGTAGATGGGAAGTGCCATCGATGCGCCTTGGCCCTGGGCCATGTTGTTGAAGTGGATGTAGCGGTCTTCGCCTCCTACCCATGTACCGGACACGAGGTCGGGTGTGAAGCTCATGAACCAACCGTCGGCGTTATCGTTGGTGGTACCGGTCTTACCGCCGGTCTGAGCCGTGATGTTGAATGGCGGACGGCGAAGACGGTTGCCTGTGCCGCCGTCGACAACATTGAGCAACAGCGAGAGGATGCGCCAGTATCCTTTCTGGGTAATTACTTCGGTCTGAGATGGTGCGAAGTCGGATATGATGTTTCCATTGGCATCGGCGATTGCGGTGACAAAGACAGGATCGGAGCGCATGCCTTTGTTTGCAAAGGCGCTGTAGGCTGTTACCATTTCCTTGACCGATACCTCGCAAGGACCAAGGCAGAGCGATTTTACGGCGGGGAGCGAGTTGGTGATGCCGTAGCTATGCATGCGCTTGACAAGCTCCGCAGGGCTAAGGCGGTCCATTATGCGGGCCGAAATCCAGTTGTTGGAGTTGGTGAGTGCCCATCGCAGATCGACCATTTCGCCGACTCGTGCTTTACCTGCATTTCGTGGTTGCCATATGCGTCCGGCCTCGTCGTAGAGGGTCGGCTGTTCGTTGAGCAGCTGGGTGCAGGGGGTGAATTCGTCGGTTTCGAAAGCGTAGGTGTAGAGGAATGGCTTGATTGTCGAGCCTACCTGACGTCGGCCTGTAGATACCATGTCGTATTGGAAGAAGCGGAAGTCGGGTCCGCCGACATATGCTTTCACGAAACCGGTGGTTGGGTCCATAGACATGAATCCGGCACGTAGGAAGGACTTGGTATATAGCAGCGAGTCGCGCGGGGTCATGACGGTGTCGACCGGCCCGTTGTAGCTGAACACGGTCATTTCGGTGGGCGTGTTGAATTCGGCTTCGAGTTCGGCGTCGCTTTTTCCGGCAACGCGTGCCACGCGAGCGCGTTCGCTCTGCTTGATAGCATTTTTGATGAGTTTTGCACGCATATCGTCGCTAAGTTCGGTGCGATTGGAAGTGTATGGAGCCGCCGAAGAGCCTCTTTTCTCGCGGAAGAACTGCTGCTGGAGCGATTTCATATGGTCGTGCACGGCTTCTTCGGCATATGCCTGCATGCGCGAGTCGATAGTGGTGTATATCTTCAGACCATCGTTGTATATGTCGTAGCGGGTTCCGTCGGGTTTACGTGTTTTCTCAATCCATCCGTAGAGGGGATTTGTAGCCCAGGCTATCGAGTCGTCGACGTAGCGCTGGCCGTCCCAGGAGGGGTAGGATGAGCGTTCGGGTTTCTTTGCGGTGAGATAGCGACGCAGCTCTTCACGGAAATAAGGAGCAAGACCTTCCTTGTGGTCCACACGGTTGAAATTGAGTGCAAGAGGTTCTGCCTTCAGGCTTTCAAGCTCGTCGCGCGATAACATGTCGGCTTTGTACATCTGTTCGAGCACCACATTGCGGCGGTCTTTGGTGCGTTCCGGATGTCGCACAGGGTTGAAATAAGAAGGATTCTTGACCATACCGACAAGGGTTGCTGCCTCGAGTGTGTTGAGTTCCGATGCTTCCTTGTTGAAATAAACCTTGGCGGCCGATTTGATACCGACTGCATTGTAGAGGAAGTCGAACTGGTTGAGATACATCTTCAGAATCTCTTCCTTGGAGTAGAAGCGTTCGAGTTTAATGGCTATCATCCATTCGATGGGCTTCTGGACTGCGCGCTGAAGCAGACCGTTGCTCGGCGGAGTGTAGAGCTGTTTGGCAAGCTGCTGGGTGATGGTGGAGCCGCCGCCGGCGTTTTTCTGTCCTAACAGGACGGTTTTGACCATGGCACGCGCGATTGCTTTCACGTCGATTCCCGAGTGGTCTTCGAAGCGGGCGTCCTCGGTAGCGATAAGGGCATCGACTACAGCAGGCGATATTTCATCGAAATCGGCATATACGCGGTTGCCAGTGTTTCGGAAATAGCGTCCCATTTCCTGCCCGTCGGCAGTATAGATGACTGTGGCGAATTTATCCTGCGGATTCTTGAGCTCTTCGATGGGCGGCATGTATCCGATTACACCGTTGTATACCAGAATGAAGAATACGCCTATGAAAAGTATCAGGACCACGAATGAAATCCACATCCAGCGGATGAGCGATTTTACCCATGGTTTATGTTTGGTAGCTGTCTTGGCTTTTTTATTTTGTTGATTCAGTGGAGACATATGTTCGGGTGATTGAGAAAAATCGTGTAAAGATACTCAAAAGTGGTAATATGTGCAAGCGACTGTCAGATGTGAGCAGGGCTGGCGCATGAGATTTAGTAAAATTTCAGTCAAAAATATGAACGATTATG
>CAJUOB010000032.1 GCA_910587915.1 uncultured Muribaculaceae bacterium
CTCTCGGCTTTTGGAACACGCTTTCCAGGCGTGCCTCTTCAGCCACTCGAGCATCGCTCCATTGTTTTCGGATGCAAAGGTAGCCATTTTTTTTGATTTAAGTGCTTTTTTCGTCGTTTTTTTCACATCAGATTTCATTTATATCATTAACAGCCTATATATCACAGCATTGTCACTACCCAATTTTAAACCTCCCAAATACACTCTTGAAGTATTTGCACTTTTTCTCGCATTTTTTGAGTAATTTCGCAATTAGGAAAAACTATTTATGCTTTTTGAGTGTCTATAAAATAAGACGTTTTTAACTAACATAGAATATTATGAAGCTACTCAAAGTATCGTGCATAGCCATCTTAGGCCTTGGTCTCCTTATGGGCGAGACCGCTTGTTCATCAATGACACAGACCGGCAAGGGCGCCCTTATCGGTGGCGGCGGCGGTGCCGCTCTCGGTGCCGGACTCGGCGCAATAATCGGCGGCGGTAAAGGTGCCGGAATCGGAAGCGCCATCGGCGCTGCTGTAGGTGCCGGTGCCGGTGCTCTCATCGGCAACAAGATGGACAAACAGCAGAAAGAACTTCAGGAAGAACTTGGCAAACAGGCTACTGTCGAAAAAACCACCGACCAGAACGGTCTTCAGGCCATCAAGGTGACATTCGAGGGCGGTATCCTCTTCCCCACCGGAAAATACACTCTCAATCCGCAGGCTCAGGCCGATCTCACACGCTTCGCCGCCTCGCTTAAGGAAAATCCCGGCACAAACGTGCAGATCTACGGCTTCACCGACAACACCGGATCGTTTGCTGTAAATCAAAAACTGGCATCCGAACGTGCCGACGCCGTCCTTAGCTACCTTGCCAACAGTGGCGTTGCTCCCACCCGCCTGTCATCGGAAGGTATTCCAATGGCCGACTATGTGGCTTCAAACGAAACCGCTGCCGGACGAGCACAAAACCGACGTGTGGAAATTTATATCACTGCCGGACAGCAGATGATCGAACAGGCAAATGCCGGAACTCTTAAATAACCCGGGCATTAATCTCTAAAAAGCATGGAGCGGCTACCGACAACGGCACCGCTCCATGCTTTTTTATCACCCAGGCTACTTGCGCCTGGTATAATAGTCTACAAATGCACGGTTCACCATCCTCACGCCGCCCGGCGTAGGATAGTCGCCGGAGAAATACCAGTCGCCAGGGCAACCGGGCACTGCTTCGTGTAGTCCTTCGAGGCTCTGGAAGAGTATGTCGACACGCGCATGAATATCATCCGGAGTCAGCATCCGGGCCATTCGTGCGGCAATCTCTTCATCGGTAAATGGCGCATAAAGCATCTTCACAGCATTCGACTGCTCCTTCGGTGGCAACTCCAGATTACGGACCGCTTCTGCGTACGCCTCGTCAATCAGAGACGACCGGCCGGTGCTCTCAAGCAAAGAAATGACTGCACGGAATGCCGCAAGCTCCTCCATGCGTGGCATGTCGATGCCATAATAGTCGGGATAACGCACCTGGGGCGATGACGACACCACTATGATACGAGCCGGCATCAGACGGTCGAGAATCCGTAGAATCGACTGCTTCAGTGTAGTACCCCGCACAATACTGTCGTCGATGACCACAAGCGTATCCTTGCCGGTGCGCACACAGCCATAAGTCACATCATAGACATGAGTGGCGAGGTCGTTACGCGAACTACCCTCGGCAATGAAGGTGCGCAGCTTTATATCCTTGATAGCTATTTTCTCTACCCGCACCTTCCGCTCGAGAATCTCATCAAGCACACCTCGCGAAAGAGAGCCCCGCTCGGCCAGACGGGCAATCTCAGCGCTCCGGTCGTTATCGAGATGTCGGTTAAGCTCCTCGATCATACCGATGAATGCCACCTCGGCGGTATTCGGTATGAATGAAAACACAGTGGAATCGAAACGGTTGCACACCATATCGAGAAGAGCGGGCACCACATTGGCACCCAAGCGCTTGCGTTCGCAGTAGATATCGGCATCGCTGCCACGCGAGAAGTATATACGCTCAAACGAACACCTCGCATTGGCTTCCATGGGCAGTACACGCCTGATTTCGAGATTGCCCGACGGATCCATAAGCATAGCGCAGCCGGGCTCGAGTTCTTTCACATCCTCGCACAGGACATTGAATACTGTCTGTATCACAGGGCGCTCAGAAGCAACCACCACGACCTCGTCGTCGGCATAATAGAACGCAGGGCGTATGCCTCGCGGATCGCGCAACACAAAAGCCGAACCCGAGCCAGTCGCCCCGCAGATAGCATATCCACCATCCCACAGAGGAGCAACCCCTTCAAGAACACGCCCCATGTCGAGACCATCTTCTATCCGGCGTGCCAGTTCCGGATCGCGGTAAGTATCGCGGTAGAGCCTGTAGAGCCTATGATTCTCCTTATCGAGTGCATTTCCAACCTGATCCAACAGAAGGACCGTATCACTGAATATGCGTGGATGCTGCCCCGAAGCCACTACATCATCGAAAATCTCGTCGACATTGGTCATATTGAAATTTCCGCACAGCATCAGCGCCCGCGAGCGCCAATTATTACGCCGGAGAAACGGATGCGTATACTGCAATCCACTCCGGCCTGTAGTGCTGTAGCGCAGATGGCCCATATATATATCGCCGATAAATGGCTCCATGGCCGCCACATCGGCTGCCGGAAGCGAATTTATGTTCTTGGGCAAAGACTCGGCCACAGTGGCAAAAATCTCATCGATGGCACCGGTCCCAAGAGCTCGCTCGCGATACACATATTCATGGCCGGGAGGCGTCGAAAGCTTCACCACCCCTATTCCGGCTGCTTCCTGTCCGCGGTTGTGCTGCTTTTCCATAAGGAGATACAAGCGGTCGAGGGCATAAGTGTACGACCCGTATTTCTCCTTATAGAACTCCAGCGGCTTGCGAAGACATATCATCGCCACACCGCACTCATGCTTAAGAGCTTCCATCTATCGGATAAAGAGCAGTTCGCGATATTTCGGCAGTGGCCACATCTCGTTGTCCACCAGCAATTCGAGCTTATCGATACTATATCGTATCTTCTCCATCTGGGGCTGCACATTGTCGTGATAGGCGATAGCCTTCTCGCGTTCATCGGTAATAGTATTGGCCTTCTTGCGGGCATCGATCATAGCATGCACGCATGTGCGGATGCTTGCAATATGCCGGGCTATTTTCTCTATAACCTCGAGATTGCCCTCGCTCAGCGACGCAGCCGTCTCTCCAAAAAGTTCCTTCATCTTGCAGGCATTGTCTATAAGCATGCTCTGATAGCGGGTGGCAACAGGTATGATATGGTTCAGGGCGAGATCGCCGAGTACACGCGCCTCAATCTGAATCTTCTTGGTATACATCTCCCACTTCACCTCGTTGCGGGCCTCAAGCTCCACCTTGGTGAACACTCCCGTACGGTCGAACATAGCCACCGATTCTGGCAGCAGATACGCATCGAAAATCTTCGGGGCAGATGTCTCGCAGTCGAGACCGCGACGGGCTGCCTCAGCTTTCCACTCATCGCTATATCCGTTGCCATCGAAATGAATGGCTTTCGATTGTTCTATGAGTGTCTTGATTTCGGCCAATAGAGCGTCTGTCAGCTCCTCACCGGCAGCTCTGCGCGCTTCCACCTTCGCATGGAAGTCTGCAAGCTGGTCGGCCACGGCGGCGTTTAGTGCAATCATGGCGGAAGCACAGTTTGCCGACGATCCTACAGCTCGGAATTCGAAGCGGTTGCCGGTGAATGCAAAAGGCGATGTGCGGTTGCGGTCGGTATTGTCGATAAGTATTTCGGGAATCTGCGACAGACCGATCGAATATCCCGACTTACCCTTCAGAGCCGAGAAATCGGCACTGTCGCTTGCAAGAATAGCATCGAGTGCCTGCGACAGCTGACTGCCGGCGAAAATCGATATTATGGCAGGGGGTGCCTCATTGGCTCCAAGACGGTGTGCATTGGTAGCCGACATAATCGAAGCCTTGAGCAGAGCGTTGTGTCGGTGCACGGCAGCCATCACATTCACCACGAAGGTGATGAACTGCAGATTGTCCTTCGGGGTCTTGCCCGGAGAGAACAACTGCGCCCCGCGGTCGGTGCCAAGACTCCAGTTATTGTGCTTGCCCGAGCCGTTTACGCCGGCAAAAGGCTTTTCGTGAAGAAGCACCCGGAAATTATGCTTGCGGGCAACTTCCGACATCACCGACATCAGAAGCAGATTATGGTCATTGGCAAGATTAGTCTCCTCGTAGATAGGCGCGCACTCAAACTGATTGGGAGCCACCTCGTTGTGCCGGGTCTTCACCGGTATTCCCAGACGATGACACCTCAGTTCCAGATCGAGCATGAAGGCCTCCACACGCGAAGGAATCGAGCCGAAATAGTGGTCTTCGAGCTGCTGGTTCTTGGCGCTCTCATGTCCCATGAGTGTACGTCCGGTGAGCATCAGGTCGGGGCGGGCGCTGTAGAGACTCTCATCTACAAGGAAATACTCCTGTTCCCAACCCAGATACGACACCACATGCTTCACCTCAGGATCGAAATAGCGGGCTACCGCAGTAGCAGCCTTGTCAACACTGTTAATAGCACGAAGCAGAGGCGTCTTATAGTCGAGGCTTTCGCCTGTATATGATATGAAAATTGTAGGGATACACAGTGTCTCATCGAGGATGAACGCAGGCGACGATATATCCCACGCCGAATATCCGCGTGCCTCGAAAGTATTGCGGATACCACCATTGGGGAAACTCGAAGCATCAGGCTCCTGCTGCACCAACAGCTTGCCTGAGAATTCTTCCACTACTCCACCCTTGCCGTCGTGCTCCACAAAAGCATCGTGCTTCTCGGCAGTGCCATCGGTAAGAGGATGAAACCAGTGAGAATAGTGGCGCGCACCATTATCGGTGGCCCAGCGGCGCATGCCATCCGCAACACTGTCGGCAAGCTCGCGGCCGATAGGCTGCTTGTTCTCGATAGCGCTTATCAACGCATTATACACATCCAGAGGCAGATACTCGAACATTTTCCTGCGGTTGAACACCAATTCACCGAAGTACTCATCAGGGCGTGCATCAGGGGTATCTACGGCCACGGCCTTGCGGTCGAAAGCCTCCTCCACCATTTTAAATCGAAGTGAGGTAGACATATATCAAGAATATAAGGGTATGTTACACATTAAATAAAAAACCCGGTTGGCGGGGGCGTCAATCGGGCGGCAGCAGGTGGCAAAGGATGCGGACAGCGTGCAGAAGTCATGAGATTCCGAATCAAAGCCCACCACCTTACGGTGAGGCTTGGCGAGGAACGAGGGGCTCGAGACCCTCATAGATGAGCTGCTGTCGTAGCCGTGTGTCATTGCCTTAGAAATACCGCGCAAAGTTAGCGTTTTTTTCCATTTTCCACAAAAAAATTTCACCCACCCCTCCACTCATTTCCCGCCACACACCATCCAAACCGACAGATAGCGAGATGTAGTAAAACCGTAGTTTTGAACCGATTTTGTGATCTGCATGATATTTTGTATATTTGCAAAATGAATTAAACCGCAGTAGAAATTCATACGTTAGATTAAGAAAAGATAAACGCCAATGACGAATTTTGATTGCAAGAAACTCACAGAGATGGTTCTGTATATTCTTTGCAAGACTGGTGGAGTTGACTTCTACCACGTTTTCAAGATTCTCTATTTTGCCGAGATGAAACATCTTGCAGAATGGGGCAGCAGCCTCGTGCCCGATGAGTTTTGCGCCCTGAAATATGGCCCCGTTCCCACCCATCTTTATGATGCTGTAAAAGAACTTGGCCACTCGCATATGAAACTTTCAGGGGAATTGTCGAAGGTGGTTGAGTTTGCAGGAGAAGATGCGCCAAACGTACTTCTTTCCAAGAGAGAGGCGAATGTAAATTTCCTTTCTAAGTCGGAGATTGATGCTTTGGATCAATCCATTGTCGAGCATGAATCCATGACTTTTGGACAACTCATGAAAAAATCGCATGACGCAGCATGGGATGAGGCTAACAATCGCGTACATGGCACTAATGTAATTTCTCCGATATCAATGGCTAAGGTAATGAATGCCGATGAAGCTATGTTGGAGTATATTGAAGAGCAGATGCAAATTGCTGCGGCACTCAGATGATGAAAATTTCAGATGCTCTCAATGAAGATGAGCTATCGCGGTTAGCAGCCCGAACAGTTAAAGTCGGCGATGTCTATGAAATAACTATGACCGAAGCCAATGGCATAAAGCCAAAGCCCGGTGATACGTCAAGAGACAAGTATTTTGTCGTACTTGGTTTTGATTCAGAAGGAGTGGCTTACGGTGGCGTTATAATCAACTCTCAAATCAACAAGAATCTTCCCGCTCACATCAAGATGTACCATATGCCCATAAAGCAATCGAAATATCCATTTTTGCGATATGATTCTTTTGTCGATTGTGTCCAGCTAAAGAGAGCATATCCTCAAAAATTCAATGAATGGAACTATATGGGTGAAATTGAAGTATCTGATGTTGAACTGATAATTGGAACCATCAAGGAGAGCCCGAGAGAAAGTGCCGAGCATCTGGCTCAATATGGGTTATAATCTAAAGTTCTAATATAAAGTTGCTCGATTCTCGATTTGGGAAGTCCAAATCGACTAATGGCCGTGGCTCAATCCCGCCATCAGAACCATCAGTGCACAATTAAGTTGTAGTGCTAAATCATTGGGATATATGAAGTAAACATTGCTTCTGAAAGTGCTGTTTTATATTATAAAAGACTAATATATGTCAGCACTATTCTACATCGGTATTTTATTGGCACTCTTATCCATCATTCCATGGCTCCTGCTAAATGGTAAAATGGCGCGAGACACTAAAGAATACGAAAAAATGCCATTTAAAATGAGGGAACTGAAAGCAGCTTACCGACAAAAACGATTCTACCTGATGCTCTTTCAGATGGCAGCCATAATCATTGCAATTGTCGGTGTCATGCATTGAACCTTTCACCAATTTAAACCAAGAGTCAGAACACAAACCAAACCATCTACCTCTACCAATATCCGGTAATCATTGGAGTCTATATCATTTTTTTGCGGTTCCGTTTTTTTTAGCTAACTTTACATTCAAATTAAAGCCAAAAATCATACTTACTGCAAAATAACCATGAATAAGTTCCCATTTTTACTACTTATTGGCGCAGCGGCCATTGCTCCCGCTGCAACATCGGCCTCTCGTCCGGCCCACGATAAGGGCGAAGTGATACTCCACGCCTGGTCGTGGAGCCTCGACACTATTGCCAACAATATGAAGAAGATAGCCGACGCCGGCTACGACTATGTGCAGACATCGCCCGTACAGCGCTGCTTCGTAGGAGAGGACGGCGGTATGGCTCTATTCTCCGAGCCCGGCGACAGCATCAAAGGCAAATGGTACTACTACTACCAACCAACCGACTGGCAGATTGGAAACTACATGCTCGGCTCACGCGATGATTTCAAGGCCATGTGCGACAGCGCATATAAATATGGTGTGCGTGTGCTCGTGGATGTGCTGCCCAACCATACAGCCGTCGACCACACAGCTGTGCTTCCATCGCTCGATGCTGCCGTAGGTGGACACGAAAACCTGTTCCATGCCAATGGCTTCAAACCCATCACCCAGTGGAACGATCGTCTCGAATGCACTACCGGAGAAATGGGCGGACTTCCCGATGTCAACACCGAGAACCCCGATTTCCAATACTACTATCTCCAGTATGTCAACGACCTGATCAATCTCGGAGCCCGCGGCTTCCGCTACGACACAGCCAAGCACATCGGTCTGCCATCCGATCCCCTCGATCCAAAAGCCGAGAGAAATAACTTCTGGGATATCGTCACCGGTCGCGAAGGCGTGAAAGGCCTCTCCCTGTTGATGCCCGACAGCCTCTATATATATGGCGAAGTACTTCAGGACAAGAACGTGAAAGAAGCCGAATACGCCGAATACGTCGACGTTACCGCCAGCAACTATGGCCACGCTCTCCGTCAGGCTCTCGAGAAAGGACTCGCCAATGTCGATGGTGGTATGGTCGACTGGCGCAACCCCGCCGGAGGCGACAAAATAGTGACCTGGGTGGAAAGTCACGACACATACTGCAACCAGCACGAATCGGCAGCCCTTACCGACGACCAGATTCGCGCCGCATGGACATTCCTCACAGCCCGCGAAGGCGGCCGTCCTCTCTTCTTCAGCCGACCCGAGGGTAGCACACGCCAGAACTATTGGGGCACCAACCGTATAGGCAACCGTGGCAACGATGAGTTCTTTGCTCCCGAGGTGGTGGCTGTCAACAAATTCCGTCATGCGATGGCACAATATGGCGAAACCGTATCTGTCGATGAAAAAGCCAACGTAGCACAGGTCGACCGCGACGGCAAAGGCATAGCCCTTGTTAACTTCGGCGATAAAAAAGCGAAGATAAAAATGGCCACAACCCTCCCCGACGGCGAATACACCGATGCCGTTCACGGCACTGTGTTCAAGGTCAAGAAAGGATATGTAGAGGGTCAACTTGCCCCTCTGGCATCCTATCTTCTGTACGCCAACTAATCCTTTACCTATGATAAAACCTAAACCAATCACACAAAAGCGCACAGGCCTCGCCTTGTGCGCTTTTGTGCTACTCGGCTCAATTGCATCTGCGTCAGCTCCGGTGATCCGATTCGACCGGCCGGCAGAATTTTTCGAAGAAGCATTTCCTATAGGCAACGGCACCATCGGCGCTATGGTCTATGGTCGTCCCGGCCTGGAGCGTCTGTCGCTCAACGACATCACACTCTGGACAGGAGAACCCGAGCAAAACATCTTAAAAGACGGAGCCGCCGAAAAGATTGCAGCCATCCGCTCGGCTCTCGATCGTGGCGACTACGCAGCCGCCGACTCTCTCCAGCGCGCAATCCAAGGCCACTACAGCCAGAACTATCAGCCTCTCGGCGACCTTACAATCCGATTCGCCAACGAAAGCCTGTCGGCAAACTACACTCGCAATCTCAACCTTGCCAACGCACGTGCTACAGTAATAAATGGAACACGAAGTCAGACAGTCCTTGCCTCGGCACCCGATTCGGTGATAGCCATCGAACTCACCGACCCGGCAGGGCTGAATGCCGTCATAAAACTATCTTCACAGCTACCGGTCGAAATCTCCGCCAAGTCCGATGAGATAAACATGAACGGATATGCCGCGTACATGTCCTATCCAAGCTATACCGACATGCGCGATAATTTCAGCTATGATCCCGCACGTGGCATCCACTTCGAGACCATTGTCAAAGTTATTGCGCCATCGGAAAGCATACATGCCGCTGGCGACAGCCTGACCATCGCAGGATGCACACAGGCAACCTTACTCATAGCCAATGCGACCAGTTTCAACGGCTTCGACCATAATCCCGCCACACAAGGGCGCGACTATTCTACACTCGTAAGGAAGCGTATCGACCGCGCATCCCTAAAAAATTTCAACGCCATCGCAGCTTCTGCCGAGGCCGACCACAGGCGCATGTTCGACCGTGTGACACTCGACCTCGGAACCACCGCGCCCGACATAGCGAAGCTTCCCACCGACATGCAGCTGAAACTATACACCGACTCAGCTCAGACAAATCCCGACCTAGAGGAACTCTACTTCCAGTTCGGACGCTATCTTCTCATAGCATGCTCGCGCACCCCGGCCGTCCCGGCAAACTTGCAAGGACTTTGGAATGAAAAACTCACCCCTCCATGGAGCAGCAACTACACCACCAATATAAATCTTGAGGAGAATTACTGGGGAGCCGAGACTACCAATCTCCCCGAGCTCCACAACACTCTGCTCGACTATATCGACAATCTAACTGTTAGCGGGGCCGTAACCGCTCACAACAATTGGGGCGTGGACAAAGGATGGTGTCTGGGACACAACACCGACATATGGGCCATGACAAACCCCGTAGGCCTTGGAAACGACAAAGCCCAGTGGGCCAACTGGAACATGGGAGGAGCCTGGCTCGCCACTCACATTTGGGAAAATTATCTGTTCTCGCGCAACAAGGAAACACTCGCCAAAAGGTACCCTACACTCCGCGGAGCAGCCGAATTCGCCCTTGCGTGGCTCGATGAACGCGACGGAGTGCTCACCACATGGCCATCCACCTCGCCCGAAAACGACTTTGTGCTACCCGATGGAAAAGCCTGCGACACAAGCATCGGCACAACGGCCGATATGGCGATAATCCGCGAATGTCTCGCCGACACACGCGAGGCCGCTATCACTCTCGGAACCGACGCCCACCTCATAGCACGCATCGACAGCGTTCTTCCACGACTTCGTCCCTATGAAATCAAATCCGACGGTAGCCTCAACGAATGGTCGCACTCCTACCCCGACCGCGATCCACAACACCGTCATCAATCGCATCTCTTCGGGCTCTACCCGGGGCATCACATCAAGCCGTCCACTACCCCCGACCTTGCCAAGGCTTCTGCCCGCACACTCGAAATCAAAGGCAAGGAAACTACCGGATGGAGCGCCGGATGGCGCATCAATCTACTGGCACGTCTGCTCGACGGCGATGGTGCATACAGCATGCTTCGCCGCCTTCTCCGCTATGTATCGCCCGACGGCTACAAAGGCCCCGACCGTCGTCGTGGAGGCGGCACCTATCCGAACCTATTCGATGCACACACCCCCTTCCAGATCGATGGTAACTTTGGAGGAAGTGCCGGAATCGCCGAAATGCTACTCCAGTCCACTCCCGATGAAATCATTCTCCTACCGGCACTCCCGGCAGCCTGGTCATCAGGCAAAGTAAGCGGACTCCGCACACGTACCGGCATGGAAGTGTCCATGGAATGGAATGACGGCAAAGTGGTCTCAGCCACACTCACATCTCCGATAGCTTCCCAAGCCACACTCAATGCCAACGGACACACCACCCCCGTCTCTCTCTCACCGGGACAATCCATTACACTAAAATTCTGATTTTACTACATATAGGAACGCCCGGGATAATGCTGATGGCAATTATCCCGGGCGTCTTTATATACGATTTGAAAATCAGTCGAAAATGTGCTTGAGTTTGGAGAAGATTCTGCGGCTATCGTCGTCAGTCGGCTTGATATTGGGCTGTGTGCGCATTGCCTCGAACTGAGCTTTCTGCTCATCGGTGAGCTTCTCGGGCACATAGACCATGATGTTTATCAGTTCATCGCCGGTACCTCCGTTCTCCTGATCGGGCAGCCCCTTTCCACGCAGACGGAGCACCTTGCCGGGCTGGGTACCTGCCGGAACATTAAGACGTGCACGGCCTGTAATGGTCGGCACTTCCACAGCACCACCAAGCACTGCAGTCGGGATATCGAGCATCAGATTGTAGATCACATCGGCACCATCGCGGATGAGTTCGGGATGCTTCACTTCCTCAATCACCACAAGCAGATCGCCTGGCACGCCGCCACCCTTGGGATAGTTGCCCTTGCCTCTGAGAGCGAAAGTCTGTCCTTCGGCAGCACCTGCGGGAATCGAGAAACTTACTTCAACATCCTTGCGCTGCACACCTTCGCCATTGCAGTATGTGCATCGCTCCGATATCACCTTGCCGGTACCATCACAGGTGGGACATACCACAGTGGCACCGCCGAAGCCGAACTGCGCAAACTGGTTATCCTGCACATGGCCCTGACCATGACACGTAGGGCAGGTAGCGAATGCCACACCATCCTTGGCTCCGGTACCGTTGCAATGATCGCAAGCCACAAACGTAGGCACTCGCAGAGTCTTGTCTACGCCTTTAGCTATATCTTCCAGAGTAAGCTTAACACGAATACGGAGATCGCTGCCACGGCGCTGACGACGCTGCTGACGACGACCGCCGGTAGCACCGCCGAAGCCGTCAAAGCCACCGAATTCCTCAGCGAAGCGACGCAGAATATCGTTGATATCCATGCCGCCGGCGCTGTAGAACCCACCGGCGCCACCGCCGCCGGGGAAGCCCTGCGGACCCATGGAGTGACCATATTGGTTGTACATCTCGCGCTTCTTCTCATCGCTGAGCACATCGTATGCCTCGGCCGCTTCCTTGAATTTTTCCTCGGCAGCTTTGTCGCCGGGATTACGGTCGGGATGATACTGCAGCGCAAGCTTGCGGTATGCTTTTTTTATCTGGTCGGCTGTAGCGTCGCGGCCGACGCCCAGCACTTCATAGTAATCTCTCTTGTCTGCCATAGCTTATTCTCCAACGGCCACCTTTGCGTGGCGCAGTACTTTATCGTTGAGCATATAGCCCTTCTGCGTTGTATCTATCACCTTTCCCTTGAGGTCTTCCGATGGAGCGGGAATGGTGGCGATAGCCTCGTGGAAATCGGCGTTGAACTCCACACCGGTGCTTTCCATCGCTTTCACGCCCTGGCTTTCGAGATATTTCACAAGCTTATTGTAAATCAGCTCCATACCTTGACGCACTGCCTCCGCTGATGTATCGGATGCCGCTGCGGCAAGCCCACGCTCGAAGTCATCGAGTATAGGGAGAAGTCCGAGCAGCACACGCTCACCGGCATTTTTAAGCAAGTCGGCTTTTTCGCGGGTTACACGCTTGCGATAGTTATCGAATTCGGCCATAAGGAACAGATATTCTTTCTTTTCCTTCTCTATTTCAGCACGGGCCGCATCGAGTTCGTTCTGAAGATTGGTATTCTCCACAAGTTCTGCCTCTGCCACATTGTCATCGGTCTCGTCCTCATCGAGAACATCGAATATCTCAGCGGAATCCTTCACGTCTTCCGCCTCGGGCACATGCTGTGCCGCTTCTTTCTTATGCTGATCTTTATTGCTCATATTCGTTGTACGTTATTTCGTTAATATTCCTATATGCAAAAATGCGGCCAAAAACTGTTAAAAGGCTGCAAAGTCAATAAGAATAACAAAAACACGCGCCATATCGTTCATTTTCACAGACTCCCGGCAAAGACGTCGCAGTCGCCAAAATCAGCCATGGCTTTTTCTGCCATTTTGGCATCCGGGAATATGCCGTAGACAGCCGCACCCGATCCCGACATGGAAGCGAAAACGGCCCCTGCTGCATACATGCGTTCTTTCACCGATGCAATCTCGGGGCGCAAAGGGAATATGGACTGCTCGAAATCGTTGTTCAGCAGTTCATCGTCCCGCCATTGCCCGATAGGACGCGACATAGCTGTAACCGGCGACACTCCTTCATCCAGAGCGCACACCTGCACTCCGGCATAGGCCTCACGGGTCGACACAGCTTCCGACAGCGGCTTAGCGATCAACAATCCGTATCCCTGGACACACGATATATCCACAGGTTCAAGTATTTCACCAATTCCGGTGGCCAGGGCCGGGCGGTTATAGATGAAGAACGGACAGTCCGCTCCGACTTTCACAGCCACGGCTGCCATGGCCTCATCATCAAGTCCGAGTCCAAAAAGCTCATTGGCTCCACGGATTGCAAACGAAGCATCTGCCGATCCGCCGCCAAGACCCGCACCCATTGGTATCACTTTTTTCAGATATATTTCCAAGGGTGGTAAGGCACGACCCAGATATGCTTCGAGAGCCCTCAATGCCTTCACCACAAGATTGGACTCGGCATCTACAGCTCCGAAGTCACCATCGGAATGGAATACTATGCCGGGCTGTTCTCCAGGCATCATTTCGAGAATATCGCACCACCCTACCGGAATCATCACAGTAGACAGATTGTGGTACCCGTCGGGACGGCGCGACGTCACCCGAAGCCCGAGGTTGATTTTTGCATTCGGAAAGAGTATCATATAGCGTTATTTATCAGAACGAAACGCGGAAACCTATCGACGGATTCCATGCATGCACCTTGTAGTCGGCGGTAAAGGTCATATCGCGCTTGAGCAGGAGGTCGGAATATGTGCATGAAGCGCCATCGACACCCAGACCGGCCACATATAGCAACGATGCGTCAATACTGAAATATTTCACCGGCGAGAACGAGAAGCCCACCGACGGCTCGATCTTGGTCATACCCGGAGTCTCAGGATTATAGTGAGTTTTGCTTACGGGGGTTGTATCCACCATCATACCGGCGCGAAGCTGAAAACGGTTCGTGAGGTCGTACTGAGCACCAAGATGGAATGTCCACGAATTGCTGTAGTTTTTGGCTATATACTGGTTGTATGGGGTCAATGTTTCCGACAGGAACTCTATGTCGAGACTTTTGTATGCACTCCAGCCCGTCCATTGAGCATCGAAGGCGAGCACCAGCTTGTCGATAGGTTTATAAGCGACACCGGCGTTGAGCACAGCGGCGGCAGGCATGGATGCCTTGAAGTTAGCCTTATCGAGAATACCAAGTTGCGACTCGAGAATCTGGCGTGCCATCTCATTGGCGAAGCGCACAGAGGCATCTCCGCACTTCACCTTCAGATTCATCTTGCTACGGAACGACACACCCACAGTCCATCGCGGATCGATATCCCACATCACGCCGGCATTCACCCCGACCGTTACAGCTGCTTTACCCTGAAGATTGATCGACGCCGGAGTATCCGAAAAACGATAATCATTTCCCATCGCACCCAGCACGGTATTCATCGATGTCTCGGATACCAAGCCCTTGTCGAGATTCACATTGCCAAATGTCACCATCGCACCGGCGCCCACCGACAGACCGGGAATAATACGCCATGCGAGTGTGGGCTGGAAAGTAAAGGCCTTCAAAGCCACGCGTTGGTTGAGCACTGCGCCGGGCCAGTTATCGCCCCAGTTGATGCCGCTGCCATAGGGTGTATAGAAGCTCACACCAACCTTGAAATTATCATAAACACTCATGCCGAGATTGAATGCCATAGGGGTCGACGGATCGTTGGCGGTTTTGTATTCCACACCGTTCACCTTAGCTGTGGCATGAGCAAAAATACCCGTCACACTACCTTGGAACTCGAGCGTCTTATCGAGAAAGCCAAGACCGGCAGGATTGAATATCATACTTTCTGCACCGAGTTTCATGGCCGTACCGGTATGTCCCATACCATTCTGACGCGCACTCAGTGTATTGATCTGGTATCCTTCGGCAGAAGCGGCCAAAGTGCTTAGCGACAACAGCGTAGCAGCTGCAATTTTAGAAATCTTCATTTACTTTTATTTTGTACCTATTTTTTATTTTATCAATGCACCACATTCTCGGGCTTTCCAGCCAGAAATGCCTTTACATTGCTTACAGCGATATCGAGAAGACGCTCACGCGCCTCAACCGACGACCATGCCACATGTGGGGTGACATAGCATCGAGGTGCCGACAGAAGAGGATTGCCCGGCAGAGGAGGCTCTGTAGCCATTACATCGAGTCCGGCAGCAAATATGCGCCCTTGCACCAATGCTTCAGCCAAATCCATGTCGACCACAAGCGGCCCACGACCCGTATTGATAAGGATGGCGCTATGTTTCATCCGGCTTAGACGGCTGGCATCTACAAGCCCCTGAGTCTGAGGCGTCAGAGGACAGTGCAGACTCACCACGTCGCTTTCAGCAAACAGTGTGTCGAGGTCGACCTTACGGTAGCCCGCAGGCAACTGCGCGGCATCCGTACTTGTGTACACCGCTATCTGCATACCCAAAGATGCAGCTATGGCTGCGGTGGCGCGTCCGGTGTTACCGAACCCCACCACACCGAAGGTCTTTCCGGCCAGTTCATGCCACTCCTCTATGCGGAATGTGAAATCAGGACAAGATGTCCAACGACCGCGGCTCACCTCGGTGGCATATGTCTCCACACGGTTTGTAATAGCCAGAAGCAATGCAATGGCCTGCTGAGCCACCGACGCAGTGCTGTATGCCGGTATGTTCGTCACCGTTATGCCGGCAGCAGTGGCAGCCGCCACATCGACCACATTATAGCCGGTAGCGAGCACACCGATATATTTTAAGTCGGGAAGCGCAGTTATGGCTGCCGCGTCTATCACTGTTTTATTTGTCAGAGCCATCGTGGCGCCGCGAAGACGCTCCACAACCAGTTCCGGCGCAGTGCGATTCCACACTGTGACGTCGCATATGTCGTCGAAAACAGACCAATGGCTGTCGGAGTCGGCACCGCAGTGATATAGTGTTTCACCGTCGAGACACACGAGCTTTTGCTCCGTGTGCGGATATTGAGAATTATTCATAAAAAGACAGCACCGCCACCCTCGCAAGTTTGCGAGGAGAGCGGTGCGTTTATGTGTTTATGCAAGGAATGATTTTTCCTTATTTTATAAGATACTGCGATGAGATAGACTGGTTGGAGTGCACACGGCGGATTGTGTCGGCAAACAGACGGGCAACCGATATTATAGTGCACTTGGGGCAGTCCTTGGTATAGGGAATGGAGTTTGTGAAAATCATCTCAGTCAAAGCGCTGTCGTTCACACGCTGTGTGGCCGGGTCGCTCATTATGGCATGCGAAGCAAGCGCACGTACCGACTTGGCACCGTTCTCCATCATAAGATCGGCAGCCTTGGTGATTGTACCTGCGGTATCCACCATGTCATCGACCAGAATCACATTTTTGTCCTTTACATCGCCGATTACAGTCATCTTAGCAACCACATTGGCTTTTGCACGCTGTTTGTGGCAAAGCACCAGAGGCACATCGAGATACTTGGCATAGTTATTGGCACGCTTGGCACCGCCGACGTCGGGAGTTGCTATGACCATATCCTCGAGCTTGAGGCTCTGTATGTACGGAATGAATACCGATGAAGCATAGAGGTGATCGAGGGGGATGTTGAAGAAGCCCTGAATCTGATCAGCATGCAAATCCATAGTTATCACACGGGTTGCACCGGCTGTAACAAGAAGATCCGACACAAGCTTGGCGGCAATCGACACACGGGGCTTGTCCTTGCGGTCCTGACGCGCCCAGCCGAAATAAGGCATCACTGCAATCACAGACTTGGCCGACGCACGCTTGGCGGCGTCGATCATCAGCAGCAACTCCATAAGGTTGTCGCAATTGGGGAAAGTGGACTGCACTATATAGACCTCGCAGCCACGTACCGACTCTTCGAACGAAACCTCGAACTCGCCATCGGCGAAATGTTCGATTTTCATCGATCCTAATTCTACACCGAGTTCTTTACAGATTTCCTCGGCCATATAGCGGGATTTAGTACCGGAGAAAATCTTGAAAGGTGAAAGTGAAGTATCCATTGGAATTTATATGAGATGATGGAATTTATTTCTTTTGGGTGTTAGCGCCCACCGGACGCAGAGGTTTTATGCGGTCCGATGATATTTTCCAGACGGCAGCTCCGTGGGCAGGCACCGTGGCCCGGAATGGTGCTGTCGAGGCGAATGTTTTTTCTTCCGAACCGCCCTCGAGCAGATTGCGTGCCTTGGGATCGGTTCCTTCCGGCAAATCGAGCGCAGCAAAGGCATGGCGGGGAAGTATCAGCGACACATCGTCGTCGGTATCGCCGAAATTGGCTATAACCACAATAGTATCGTCGCCGCTATGACGCAGGAATGCGAAATGACGGTGTGGATTGAGGCCCGGATTCTCGAGATTCACATACATAAGGTCGAAGAACGAGCCCTCGCGCAGAGCCGCCTCGCTGTTGGCAAGCGTCAGCACCCGGCGGTATATGTCGCGCAGTTGCTTCTGCTGCGGAGTCAGGGCACCACGGCATGTACCGTTCTTGAGCCACCGCCGTACTGTTGCCACGCTCCAGTAATCGAATATGGTCGTACGGCCGTCCAAGCCACTGAAACCTTCGGCATCCATACCCGGTTCGCCAAGTTCCTGGCCGAAATATATCATGAACGGACCCGTGGAGAAGAAGGCGCTCACCACCAGCGAAGGCACCACACGCATCGGATCGCCGGCATAGAATGCCGATGCGAATCGCTGTTCATCGTGGTTCTCGAGGAAGTTGAGCATCTTGTCGCCTATGCCTTCCACCGTTTGCCAGCAGCCGGTCAGGCGGGCAGCCGAGTGGTTCGATGTCTCTATGGCCCGCAGAGTGTCGTAGAGATTTACTTTATCGTACAGATAATCGAATCCTGCATAGTCGAGATACGGACGATAGAGGCTTACATCGTAGATTTCTGCTATGAAAACTATCTCCGGCCAATGTTGCTTCACCTGAGGAATCGCCCAATGCCAGAACTCGGCAGGCACCATATGTGCCATATCGCAACGGAAACCGTCAATGCCTTTCGAGGCCCAGAAGCGCAGTATGTGCAGCATCTTGAACCATGTGTCGGGGATAGGATCGAAATGGCGCGACCCATTGCCGTAGTCTATGCCATAGTTGAGTTTCACTGTCTCATACCAGTCATTACAACCGGGAAACGCCGTGAAACAATCATTGCCCGATGCCTTTGCCGGAAATTCGACATATGCGTCGGCGCCGGAGCCTAAATCAATATGCGGAGCGAACTGCTGCCGGGTTATGTAGTAGAAGTTGTTGTCCGGAGCGAAAAACATCTCGTGATTGTCGCCGGCTCCGAAATCCTCGATACCGGCAGGCTTGGCATCGGAGTAATACTGACGCGCCACATGATTGGGCACAAAGTCTATTATCACCTTCAGACCGGCCTCGTGTGTGCGCTCTACCAAAGCCTCGAACTCGGCCATGCGCGCAGGCACATCGACAGCAAGATCGGGGTTTATGTCGTAGTAGTCGCAGATGGCATAAGGGCTTCCGGCCTTGCCTTTCACCACATGCGGATTCTGCCGCCTGATACCATAGGCGCTGTAGTCGGCATCGTGCGCATGTTCTATCACTCCCGTATACCACACATGAGTGGCTCCCAGACCCTTGATGGCCTTGAGTATGGTTGAATTGATATCGTTAAGCTTGCCGGAACCGTTCTGCTCTAAAGTGCCACCTACCACCGGAGTGGTGCAGTAGTTTGTAAATAGGCGGGGCAACAACTGGTATATTATCGGCTTTTGCTGTGTCATATGGTATATCATCCGGGGAGTATAGAGAATACGGGAGCCTTGCCCGACGGATTCCACATTCCCGCTTTTTTTAGAGCCGCGCGCGTGTTGATATAACCGCTCACGAACAGATTCTTTATGTGCTTGAGGTCGAATACGGCATAGTCGGCAATCTGGGGAGTCTCCACCGAGACATCACACAACGCCATATCCTCGGCCTGATTGGCCTTGGCCATGAGATTATATGTTCGCATGGCGACATCGACTATCGATGTATAGTTTTTCTTGGGACTGAGCGGACTCACATTCACACCGATGAGAACATCGCATTTGTCGCGCAGCATCCATGCAGGATGATTGCGCAACACACCACCGTCCACATAGTGCACACCATCGATTTTGACTGGTTTGAACACTATCGGAATTGAACATGATGCAACCAATCGTGGTCCTATTTCACCTTTATGAAATGCGACAGGCCGGGCATGATCGAGGTCGGTGGCACCGATGTACACCGGCATACGAAGGTCCTCGAGCCGACGTGGGCCACCAAGAGCCCTCACTATGAATCGCGAAAATTTATCGAGAGAAAAGATTCCGCCTTTACCTATGCTGAGGTCGGCAAAATCACGGAAGCCACTATGAGCGAACAACGTAGCTATATTTATCGGAGTCACACCTCCGGCATATAGCACCGCCACTACCGAACCCGCGCTCACACCGGCTATGACATCAGGTTTCAATCCTGCTTCCTCAATAGCCATAAGGGCGCCTGCATGGGCGAATCCACGGGCGCCGCCACCGCTGAGGGCTACGCCGAGACCGTAGGTTTTCTGTGATTCCGCTTTATCCATGGGCTTCGCTTTGCTTCTGCAAAATTAATGAGAATTAAGCGCACCGCCAAATTTTTTTAGTATTCCTTCCCAATCCCAACACACTGCACCCATCGCGAACACACGGCACACATTTATACCCCACACTTCTCTCCGACGGAACAATTAGCCGTTTCTCAAATTTTTTCTATTTCCGAAAACGCTATGTAAGCGATAAATGTTGTAATTTTGGAAACCGAACTATTTATGGGAAACGAAAAAGATAAAAATAAAGAACAGACAAGCCGTGGTGCCGCTATCGTCGACAAGGCTATGAGCCTGTGGACATATTTCAACACCGGCATATGGAGCGATACACGCCGTTCATGGTGGATCAACGCACTACGCACACTCAATCTGTCGATTAATTCGTTTCTCAACCGCGACATCCAGAGCCAGGCCTGCGCCATGACCTACCGCACCATGCTCGCTGTAGTACCAGCACTCGCCTTGCTCATTGCCATCGGCCGCGGCTTCGGCATGCAGAATGTGCTCGAGCAGGAGCTTTATAAGCTTTTCCCCGCACAGCATGCAGCCATCGACTATGGCATACGTTTCGTCGACTCATACCTCAAACAAAGCACATCCGAAGGAGTGTTCGTTGGCGTCGGCATCGCCTTTCTGCTATGGACTCTCATATCGCTGATCGGCAATATGGAAGAGACTTTCAATCTCATATGGGGCCAAGTGCCCGGGCGAAGCATATGGCGCAAAATCACCGACTACACAGCCATGCTCCTCATCCTGCCGGTCCTCATGATTTGCGCCAGCGGTCTGTCGCTCATGCTTAGCTCGACACTCAATGCCGTATTCCACTTCAGTTTCCTCACACCGCTCATATCGGTGGTGCTCGAAGCCTCGTCGTGGGTCATGACATGGCTATTTTTCGCAGCCCTCTACATGCTCCTGCCCAACACCAAGGTCAAGATTAAGAATGCTCTCATATCGGGAGTCATAGCAGGCACGGCGTTCATAGTGCTGCAATGGCTTTTTGTCACCGGCACACTCTATGTCACCCGCTACAATGCCATATACGGCTCCGTCGCATTTCTCCCCCTCATGCTCCTGTGGATGCAGCTCGCTTGGGTCATATGCCTCGCCGGAGCGGTCATATGCTACTCTTCGCAGAATGTATTCGCTTTCAGTCTCGACCGTGAAGTAGCCTCCATATCGCCATCCTACAGGGCCAAAGCGATTCTCGCAATATCCGCTGTAGTCACGCGGCGATTCATCGCCGAACAAGGACCGGCCACCGACCGGGATCTCATGGATGCATACGAACTACCGGCTCGAATGGTGACTAATGTCACCGACCTCCTATGCCGCGCCAGTATTCTCGCAAGGGTAATCCTGCCGGGAACCAAGGATAGCTATGGCTACCAACTCGCAATCGACCCATCGGCACTGACCGTAGGCATGCTCGCCCGACGTATAGATGCAACCGGAACATCCGGCTTCGTACCGGCTTTCGACACTAACTTCCCGGGAGTGGAAAGCACCATGGCAGCCCTTGGTGGCTGTCTGCAATCAAAAGCCGACACCATACTCGTACGTGACATCGACATCTTAGATAAACCAACTATAAATCAACCCATAAATTCTTGAATATAAAATGAAAAAAGTAATTGCCACTACTGCAGCTCCTGGCGCAATCGGCCCCTACAGCCAGGCTATCGACACAGGTTCGTTCCTCTATGCTTCCGGCCAGATACCCCTCGATCCCGCAACCGGTGCTATCCCCGAAGGAATCACCGCTCAGACACGCCAGTCGCTCGCCAATGTATGCGCCATCCTCGACGCTGCCGGGCTGAGCGTCGACAATGTCGTGAAAACCACTGTATTCCTATCTGATATGGCAAATTTCGGCGCCATGAACGAGGTATACGCCACCGTATTCACAGAGCCCTACCCTGCCCGCTCGGCCGTAGCCGTTCGCGAACTTCCCAAGGGTGTACTTGTGGAAATTGAAGTTATCGCAGTACGCTGAGACTCCACCACATAGCACAAACGCCATCTTGTCTGAGATGGCGTTTTTTGTTAAAAAACATTTATTAACTATGTAAAATAGTTCTAACTATAAAATTTAGTTTTATATTTGCAGCATTAAAGTCAAGACTATGGAAAAACTCACCGCTAAAGAAGAAGAAGTACTCTCATTGTTCTGGAAACACGGCGCCATGCATGTGAAAGACATCGTGGAGCTTTACGATGATCCAAAACCACATTTCAATACACTGTCCACCATAGTGCGAGCTCTCGAAGACAAGGGATATGTGGGCCACACTCAGCATGGCAAGACCTACCGCTACCATGCCATAGTCGCAGAAGAGGAAATGGGAAAGAAATCCATCGGATCCATTGTTGGCCGATATTTCAAGAATTCATACCTACGGGTTGTTTCTTCATTTGTTGAAGATGGCAATCTGCCGATTGAAGATTTACGAAGATTGCTCGACTTCATCGAGCAATCGCATAAAACCGATTGAATATGAACACTCTATTTTCACTCTCTCTTTCGGCATCACTTCTGGTCGTGATGCTATATCCGGTTTTCCATATTATGGTAAACCGGTGTCGCTCATTCAGGTTCAACCGATTAGTGCTGTTATGTGGAATTGCTCTCATTGTTATAGCTCCGATAGTATTATCCAATCAGTCAACTACTTATGTTGCTCCATCCAATACTCTAATACAGACAAATATCATTCCATCATTGGCAGTCTCAGCATCGGAAGCAGTTCGACCAACGACTGAAACAACATTATTTGAGCTTCTGCCTTGGATAATCGGCCTATATTTAGCCGGGGTACTTGTCCTTTTCGCCCGACAGATAATCTCATATGCCCGCTTGTGGCGTATCATATCAAAATCTGAAAAGCAGCAGATGGGCGGTTATATACTATGCCGACATAAAAGTATGGGTATCGCTCCGTTCAGTTGGGGCCGATTTATAGTCCTTCCTGATTCTGAAAACGAGCAGTCTATCCTTATACACGAACAAGCACATACGTTTAAGAGACATTGGATTGATGTTTCCATTGCTGATTTTTTCTGCATCTTCATTTGGTATAATCCGTTTGCATGGATGCTTAAGAATCTTATCAAACTAAATCACGAATATGAGGCTGATGCAGTAGTGATCGGTTCGGATATCGACGTATTGAGTTATCAAAGGCTGCTTATCGCCAAAGCGGTAGGAAATCGCACACTGCATATCGCAAACAATTTTGCCATGAGCAAGAAGGATTTCCGCAGGCGTGTCCTTACGATGAGCCAATCCAAATCTTCAAAAGGGATAAAATGGATTGCAGCCACAATACTCCCGGCACTTGCAATAGCAGCGTACGCTGATACAACTCCGTGGTCTGTTGCAGTACATAACACAATCTCAAGTTATAAATTCACATCGACAGCTCAGCCAAACTCAGAATTAGTTGCAGAACCATCGGTAGAAAAAAGCATTCCCGAAGAGCTGCCTGTGACTTTAATCACCAAGAAGATTCCCTCTCCTTTGACCGACCCGAATCCGCTGTTAAAGCAATTTGAAATGTCGATGGAGTTGGCCGATAAAGATTTAATTCCGGATAAGATACTTGTAAGAATACAGGCCGATGAAGAAGGCAATATCGTGAGCGCAACCACGGATCATGACGACAATCCTGAAGTGCGTGTGGCTGTTGAACGCGCTACCAATCAAATTGTGTTTGAGGTTGTGAAAGATGGCGACCGTCCAATAAGTACACGATTTGCCCTACCTATCCGGAAAGAGTCTCTGCCAATGTAAATCAGATAATTATAAGAGTTTAATCAGGTCGCCGCAATGCGGTGACAGGCTAATTCCATACCTATGCCAAAATATAATATCAGAAATATTATTGTTGCGTTCTCTGTGCTATTATCTGTTTTTCAAAGCATTGCGCAGGTTGAGATTTGTGGGGTCGTAAAAACCTCACAAGGGAAGAGTGTGGATTTTGCCAATGTGATTATCTCTCCTGCCAATTCACCGAAACAAATCCTTTCATCGGCATTTACTGATGAGAATGGACGGTTCAGCATCTCGGCAAACAGTGATTGTGACAGCCTGTTGCTGAAAGCATCAAGTATTGAAATTTCGCCTGCGACCATAAAAATACCCAATCGGT
>CAJUOB010000033.1 GCA_910587915.1 uncultured Muribaculaceae bacterium
CATCGTGAAATACACTCCAAAACATGGAACCCACACGTTAACTTATATTATTAAATAACCTCTTAAATTGGGAAAATAGCGTGCCCCGACGTAAAATTTTTAGACAATTTGATGGGCTTGAAGTCGGTTTTTGGGTCCGATGGTCGATTTCGGGAAGACCGGCATGTTAGTTTTGCATCATGAAAAGGAAATATATCATATTATCTTTCTTGCTTGCGGCGATGACGGCAGCAGCACAGATGAGTCTCAACGACTGTCTTGTCTATGCCCGCGACCATGCTCACGGCAATATCCTCGGCTCGCTCGAGGTGGAGCGTGCGAACATCGACAAGCGCCTCGCTGCCGCCGACCTCATGCCACATGTCGGGCTGTCGTCGAGCGGCAACATAAGTTTCGGCCGAAATATCGACCCTGAGACAAACACATACGATAACAAAAAGACTCTATCTACCGGCTTCGGGCTGCAGATGTCGCTTCCGCTTTTCGACGGTCTGGTGAGTATAAACAATCTAAAGGCCGCCCGCGTGGCACGGCTGCGTCAGATCGACGCCGCGCAGATAGAGCAGGACCGCATATCGCTCGAAGTCGTAAGGGCGTTCTACAATGTGTCGTACTGCAAGGCCATGGTCGGGCAGATGTGTCAGCAACTCGAGCGCGACAGCACCGACCTCGCGGCCACAGAGCGTGGCGAGCAGCTCGGCATGAAGAGTGGAGCCGATGTTGCCGAGCTCCGCGCGCTGGTGGCTGCCGATGAGTACGAACTGTCGAATCAGCGTAGCCTTCTTGCCAAGGCCTATCTATCGTTGAGGAGCGTCATGGGAATGGAGCTCGATGGTGGACCTCTCGACCTTATCGAGGATGAGACCGAATATGAACCGGAATACTACGAGGAAAATCCGCGTATAGCCGAAGCCCGTCGTGGTGTTGACGAAAGCCGCTATAATCTCCGTATGGCCCGTGGCGCATTCTCTCCGCGCATATCGCTAAGCGCAGGAGTGTCCACATCCTATTATCGCATGATGGGGACCGATGCTGCGGCTCCCGGTTTTGGCGAACAGTGGCACAACAATATGGGCCAATATATCGGGGTGTCTGTATCCATTCCGCTTTTCACAGGTCTGGCCAACATCAACAAGGTGAAACGTGCCAAAATACAGCTCATGGAGAGCCGGGTGCGACTCGACCAGACCCGCTATGAAGTTGAGAAAGAGACCACCGAGGCACGTCTCGACTTGCGGGGGGCTGCCGAAGAGTTCGTTGCTGCTGAAAAGCGTCTTGTGGCCGAGGAACTGGCATGGAAGGCTACACGACGTAAGTATGAGCTTGGCAATGTCTCCGCTATCGATCTCTACACTGCCGGAACCAAGCTCGCCACAGCCCGTGCCAACTACGAAGGAAAGCGGATACAGAAAATAATAAGTCGGATAACCCTGTCGTATTATCTGGGCGAAAAGCTCATAAAATGATAAATGGAAAAACTCCTAACCCCTAACTCCTAACTGAGAAATGGATACTGAAATAAAACAGAAATACCCCTTCCTGAAAAAATATGGATGGATTGTCGGCGCCGGTGTGCTTGTCGCCGTAGCGGTGGCATGGGCAGTGAGTGTTGGTGGCACCAAATCCTATAAGACCGACAGTTCGGCACTTGTTATAGAAGAAGTCTGCCAAGGCTCTTTCGATGACTATGTGAGGCTCAACGGAAAGGTCGAAACTGGTGTGATTGTGCAGGTGTCCGCGCTCGAAACCGGCATAGTCGAGACAAAATGGGTGGAGGAAGGCGCTATGGTCAACAAGGGCGACATTATCCTTACACTCCACAATCCGGCCCTGAGACAGCAGATTCTCGATTCGGAATCGCAGTTGGCCGAAAAGCAGAATATGCTCCGCGACACCGAGATTGCCATGGAAAAAGAGCGGCTTCAGCTTAAGCAGGATCTTCTTGCAGCCCGCACCGACCTCACACGCAAGAGCCGTATCGCCGAGCAGCAGTCCACTCTCTACGCCGAGAATCTTGTATCGCGCGACGAATATCTCAAGGCTAAGGAGGACTTCGATCTTGCCTCGCAGACTTTCGAGCTTTTGAAGGACCGTCAGCATCAGGATTCGCTGTATCGCTCGGTTCAGGTGGCGATGATGAAGGAAAGTCTGCACAACATGCAGGAGAATTTCGCGCTCGTACGCCAGCGCGCCGACAATCTCAATATACGCGCATCGCATGCCGGCCAGCTTGGAAGCCTCTCGGTGGAACTGGGGCAGAATGTAGGTTCGGGCCAACAGGTGGGCCAGATAAATATTCTCGATAATTACAAGGTGGCCGTATCGATCGACGAGCATTATATCGACCGTGTCGCACCCGGATTATCGGCACGTTCCAGCCGTAGCGACAAGCCTCTCGATCTTACACTTGCCAAAGTTTATCCCGAAGTATCGCAGGGACAGTTTCGGGCCGATTTCAAAATCGATGGCGTATTGCCGTCTAACATTCGTGTGGGGCAGACCTACTCCATCGACCTCGTGCTCGGTGAACCCACCGATGCCGTGATGGTGCCGAAGGGTACATTTTTCCAGAGCTCGGGCGGCCGGTGGGTATATGTGGTCGATGCCGATGGCAAGACCGCGCGCAGGCGTCCGGTGCGCATTGGTCGACAGAACTATCTCTACTACGAGGTCCTCGAGGGGCTTGAGCCGGGTGAGAATGTGATAACAAGTTCCTACAGCAATTTTAAAGATGCCGATGTGCTGAAGCTCTAATAAATACAATCTGAAAAAATACAATATTAAACAAGAACTAAACAACTCAAAGACTGCTATATGGAAATTGAAGTAAAAAATGTGGAGAAGATATTCCGCACCGACAGTGTGCAGACCATGGCGCTCAACAAGGTATCGCTCAAGGTAAAAGACGGTGAATTTGTTGCCATTATGGGTCCGTCGGGATGCGGAAAGTCGACCTTGCTCAATATTCTCGGACTGCTCGACAACCCTACCACCGGCGAGTACTACATCGACGGCAAGGAAGTGGGACATCTGCGCGAAATGCAGCGCACCGACTATCGCAAAGGTCGTATCGGGTTTATCTTTCAGTCGTTCAATCTTATAGAGGAGATGAATATTCGCGATAATATAATGCTGCCGCTGACAAATCTTAAAATGTCGCGCGACGAAAAGCACCGCCGTGTCGACGAGGCGATGCGCCGCATGGGCATCTCGCACCGCGCCAACCACTATCCGTCGCAGTTGTCGGGCGGTCAGCAGCAGCGTGCCGCAATCGCGCGTGCCATAGTTGGAAAGCCCGGCCTGATTCTGGCCGATGAGCCTACCGGTAATCTTGACTCGCGCAATGGTGCCGAGGTGATGGAGCTTCTTGCCGAACTGCACCGCGAGGGTGCTACCATAATCATGGTCACGCACTCACAGAAAGATGCCGCCTGTGCCGATTACATCGTCAATCTCTTCGACGGCCAGATTGTAGAAAGCCTCAGCGACCGCATGTAGTATTATCCATCATATTAAGTTGCTCAAGAAATGCTTCGATTTTTTACTTCTGATATACGACGCAATATCACAAAGATACTGTGTCTCACCATAGGCCTTGCGATGGGCTTTGTGCTTGTGGCGAAAATTTATTTCGAGAATACCTACGACACTTTCTTCGCCGATGCCGACCGCATATACCGTGTCACAGAGAATGTGACTGTCGACGGAGAATACCGTGATTATAAGCAGACTGCCGGTGCGATTGCCCCCGGACTTAAACGCTATGTCCCTCAGGTCGAGGCTGCGACACGCCATACATCATTTGTATACAATGTCCCGGTACGCCTCGACGATGGCCGCGTGTTCTCCACTGATGGCATACAGATGGCCGACAGTTGCTTTTTCGACGTCCTTACCACCGACATCTTGGCAGGGAATCCGCACGACGTGCTCGCTGTGGCCGACTGGTGTATGATTCCGCGTTCGCTTGCTGAGAAGATTGGTGGCGATGTCGTGGGCCTGAGCCTCTGTTCTCCCAATATTTCAGAGGACTATAAGGTGACCGTCGGAGGTGTCTACGAGGATTTTCCCCTGAACTCTGTTTTCCCCAATGCCATATACCTTTCATTGGCCACACTGCCTAAATTCTCCGTCGATGGCCGCGACAACTGGGTGGGCAACGACCGATATCTCAGCTATGTGCGGCTTGCACCCGGCACAACTCCCGACGATATAAAAGGAAACATCAGGACTATGCTCGAGGCCAATGTAGAGCGCGAGGATCTCGATCTTTTCCACTACGGTATCGGCGTAACCCCACTTGTAGGGCTCTACAGCTCTTTGGACGAGGTTAAGACCATGTCGTGGATGTTGTCGCTGCTGGCCATTATTCTGCTTGTCGGTGCAGGGTTGAACTATCTGCTCATTGTCATCGGTCAGATGGGCGCCCGCAGCAAGGAGATGGCCGTGCGCAAATGCTACGGCACCGGAAACGGCAAGATTTTCATGCGTATCCTTGGCGAGAGCCTTTTCTATCTTGTAGTGTCGGTCGTATTGGCTGTCCTGCTGGTATTCTGTTTCTCCGGCACGTGCTTCCGGCTGTTGGGCTATACTCCTGCGCAGTTGTTCTGCACGGGCCGTGTATGGGCCGTTGAGGTGCTTGTTTGTCTGCTTTTGCTGTTGCTTACCGGTGTGGTGCCTGCATGGATGTACTGCCGCACCAAGGTTTCCACCGCATTCCGCAGCAATGTGCGCAGTCGGCGCGGGTGGAAGATGGCTCTGCTCGCCGTGCAATTCTTCGCTGCCGGCATGCTGCTGTGTCTGCTCATGCTTGTCGGACGGCAATATGCCAGAATGACTGGGGCCGACATGGGCTACGACTATGAGAATATTGGCTATGTAGAGCTTTCGGGTATTCCACAGGAGTCGCGGCGTGCGATCGTCGAGGAACTCAAACGTATCGGCGTCGTTGAAGGTGTCGCCTCGTCCGACCACGATTTTACCCAGAAGACATCGGGCAATAATGTGTGGCTTGGCGACAACATCGCCAGTCAGATAAATGTGTCGGATATGTACCGTGCGAATCCGGAAATATTCGACGTCCTTGGGCTGAAAATGCTTCAGGGTGCTCCTTTCTGGGCCATGGGCGATAGCATAGTACGCCAGGTGGTTGTCGAGGAGCGCTTTGTGGATGTGCTTGCCAAGCTAAGCGGTAAGGACGAAAGCCACATTGTGGGGCGCCCCTTCTGTATCACCGAGCACGGGTCGGATGGTAACAGCGAGTTCGTGGTGTGCGGCGTTATTGCAAATACGCTTAGAGGTGGGTTTGGTACTGATGCCGCCGATACGCGTGCGGGTGTCATGTTCCCTGGCGCGGGAGTATATACCAATCTCTACGTGCGGTTCACCGAGCTTACTCCCGAAGCGCTCCATGCCGCGCAGGATGTCCTGGCCCGGGTATGTCCCACCCGCGAGGTATATATCACTCCCTATCGCAATAATGTGAATGAGCTCTCCGCTTCGGTCCGTCAGTTCGGGCTTGCCGTCAGCATAGCCGGCATAGCCATACTCATCATATCGCTCATAGGGCTGGTGGGCTTCACTGCCGATGAAGTGCAGCGCCGTGCCCGCGAGATTGCCATCCGTAAAGTCACCGGAACCTCAGCCTCGAAAATCGTCGGTCTATTCTGTCGCGATGCTGCCATCGTTGCCGTTCCTTCGCTTATGGCCGGTGCAGCCGTGGCTATAATTATAGGGCGTCAATGGCTCTCGCAGTTCACCGATCAGGTGTCGCTTTCGCCACTTTCCATGGTGCTGTGCGTGATAGTGCTGCTGCTTATCGTTATTGCTGTGGTCATTATCAACAGCTACAAAGTGGCGCGAAGTAATCCCGTCGACCATCTCCGCTGCGAATGATGGGTGGCGGTTAGATGAGAGGAGTCAGGAGTTTGAGGTAAGTATGTAGTAAGGATAGCTTTCAAACTCCTGACTCTATCCGTTGATCAGAAGGGGTATCCCACCGCGAAGTGGAAATTGGCGTCGCGGCTCCACTTCGGATGCAGCAGCGGCCATTGTTCCTGGCCTTGCGCCGGATTGTGGGCCTTGAATCCGAGGTCGAAGCGTAGCAGGAAGTAGGTGAAGTCCATGCGTATACCGGCCCCGTAGGCAGCCGCTATCTGCCGGTAGAATTTATTGAATTTAAATTCGCCTCCGGGCTGATTCTCATATTTGCGTATGGTCCATATATTGCCGGCATCGATGAATATGGCACCTTCGAATACCCAGAACAGTTTCGCACGGTATTCCAGACTGAGATCAAGGCGTATGTCGCCGCACTGGTTTATGAAGTCGGTCACTGAGTTGCGTGCGTCGTAGGCTCCCGGACCAAGAGTGCGCACTCCCCAGCCGCGGACGCTGTTGGCGCCACCTGCATAGAATCGCTTCTCGAAGGGTACCATCGATGAGTTGCCGTAGGGCACGGCGATGCCGAAGCCCGCATGTGCCGACAGAGCATTGCGCGAGTTGAAATTTCGGGTGTAGGTGTAGTCTATCTCGCCTTTCACATACTGTGCATACTGGATTCCGAGCAGTTTGTAGACGCCATCGGAGCGTTTCTGTCCCACCAGGCTCGATATGCCGTATAGAAGGTTGCCGGCTGTCTCTCCTGCGATTCGCAGACTGGTCACATACGGCTGTATGGAGAACGCATTGGTGGTGGCAGTGGCCACACGGCGGTTGGTGTGGCTGTAGGTATAGCCCAGCCGCATTATGAAGTGGTCCTCGTAGCTGTAGCGAAGCAGAGGGTTGGTGGGTGCAATCTGGTCGATGAAATCGATGGTGGAGCGGGGGAGCCGCACATAGTTTATGTCGATAAGGTCGAAGGTCTGGCGGCGCAGGTAGTCGGTGCGTTGCTGCTGCCACTTCCATTTCCATGCCGCGCCTGCGATGATGCGGGTATACTCGGGCCGTTCCTGATAGTTGAACGACACCGCGAACTCCGTCGATGCCAGGAAGCGTTGCTTCACACGCTTCGACAGGAACGGACACTCGAACTGTGGGAAGGTGATGCCGACCTCGGCCGCATACTCGGTGTAGCGTTTATTGACCAGACCGTCGAAGTTGCCCGACAGGCTTTCGTAGGAAGCGCGCAGTTTGGTGGTGAGTGTTTCCGACCCACGCGCGAGATTGCGGTGCTGATAGGTCAGGCCGAGGCCGAAACCGAGGTCGCCTTCGCTGTTGGTGCCTTCGAGTTCGGCGGTTACGCCCTGTTTCTTGTTTCGCGACAGATGTATAAATGCGTCGAGAAGGCCCGTGCTTCCGTCGCGGCCGCCCGATTCCATCTCTATGTTTATGAATTTCACAATCGACAGGCGTCCGAGAGCCTCGTAGGTACGTTCGACCGAGCGGGCGCTGTATTCGCTGCCGGGCTCTATGTAGCACATGTCGTCGAGTATCTGTGGCCGCAGATATTTATCGTCGCCGTACACGAATGTCTTGCCATGATAATCCACCGTATCGGATAGAGCCTCGGGGCCGCCTTCTCCCTCCACAAGGAAAACCACACGCCGTATGCGGTATATGTGATGGCCGGGGTCAATGCGTAGCAGACTGTCGGCAAGAGCACCGAGGGCTGTGACGGAGCTGTGCTGTGAGTTCTGGCCGTTTTTAGCCGAGGGCGAATGCAGGTTCATGGTCAGCCCCACATCCTTGCTGCCTGCAACGGTGTCGGCGGTGTAGTTTATGAATTCGCGGTTGAACTCGAAGTATCCGGCATTGCGCAGTATCGTGGCGATGCGTGCACGCTCGTTGTCGAGCACGTTGCGGTCGAGCGGCATACCGGCGTGTATATCTGCTGCCGAAGTATCGGCCATCACTATATGCCGCACCGCCGGATCGTCGATATTGTAGTTGATCGAGGCTATGCGGTGGGGTTTCCCCTGGTCGATGATGTAGCGTACTTCCATACGCTTCTTTTCGGGAGTGGATGCGATAGTGTCGATTTCCACGCTCGCGTCGAGGTAGCCTCGGTTCACCAGAGCCTGCACAAGTTGTCGTCGCGATGCTTCGGTGAGTTCAGGATCGTAGATTACCGGCGCCTGTCCCACACGACGCAGCCATCGGTTGTACCATCGGGTGGTATCGCTGCCCGAGAGACTGTAGGTGCCTAACTGTAGTTTGGCGAACCCGAGCACCTTGTGGTTTGGCGTCTGGCGAAGGAAGTTCACTAGTTCGCCCGTCTGGGCCTTGTCGCCATCGCCTACGGTTTCGATGCTTACTTTATCGAGCAGATACTGGCCTTGGGGCACATGCTTCACAGGGCTGCATGCCGATGCAGCCAGAAGTATGGCAAAACAGGCTGCCCGCACTAAGAGGATAGCCGTCCTCATGGTCAGGAAACTGTCGGGATGGTAAATACGAAGCGGGCGCCTCCTTTGTAAGATTTATCTACGGTGACGGTGCCCTTCAGCAGTTTGGCTATGAGGCGCGATATGTATAAGCCCAGTCCACAGCCATGGGCGCTATGGTCGAGTCGGCGGAAACGTTCGAAGATAGCTTCTTCCTGTCCGTTGGGAATGCCTTCGCCCTGATCGGTGACTATGAACGATATCTTGCCATCGGCCTCGTTGTAGTCGTAGGAAAGTGTTATAAGGCCCGTGTCGGAGAATTTCACTGCATTGGTGAGCAGATTCACCAGCACCTGACTCACGCGCTGGCCATCGGTCTCGATAGTGAGCTCGTCGGAGCCGCCGGGTTTGTAGCAGAACTTCAGGCCTTCCTTATCGGGAATGCCACGCTCGAATACATTGTCGATAGCGAGCCGGCATATGCTTTCCACCGTAGTGGGGCGGATTTCAAGCGACATCTGGCCGTTTTCCATGCTGTCGGTGTCGAGAACATCGTTGACCAGTCGTATCACCATCTTCACATTTGAATTAATGATTGATGAGAAGCGGTCGAGATAGGCGCGCTGGTTTTCGGGAATACAGTCGGTGATCAACTGTGAGTATTCGGCGATGGCTGTGAGGGGGACCTTCACCTCGTGGCTCATGTTATTGATAAACTCGGTTTTTTTGCGGTCGGCGGCGCGGGCTTTGTCGCGCAGTGCAGTCAGTTCTTCCTGAGTGGCACGCAGATCATCCCGTTCCTGTCGTAGGGAGTCGTTGGAGTTGCGCAGGATATCGGCGAGTTTACGGTTGCGTTTGTTCTGGCGGAAAAGCAGCAAGGACAGAATAACAAGCAGAACGATGGTTATAGCCCCTATTATAATCATCACCGTGCGCGATTTCAGGGCAATGGAGTGGGAGTATGCCTCGAGTTGCGAATTGCGGTGCAGCAGATCGCTGAGGTCGTACACGAGCTGTAGCTCGCGGGAGCGTTCCTGCTTTTTTGTCTCGAGCTGATTTTCCAATTCCTCACTCAGAAGTTGCGACGATTCGAGCAGCGTACTGGTGTCGTTGGTTTTTGAGGCTGCTTCCTGAAGCATACGTAGCAGTTGCAGCCGTATTTCGGCATGGATTGGATCATCAATCTGCCGCTTGAGCATGGTTTTGGCTTTCTGGTAGTCGCCGGTAGCCATGGCGTAGTAGATGGACGCGCGTTCGTTGGTCTTGAGGTCGAATGCTATATTCGGGTTTATGTCGGCCAGATACAGTATCTTGCCATAATAGTCCTCAATTTCCTCTTCGGAAAGCACAGGGTAGCATCCGAGCATCCGTCGGTAGGATTTGTAGCGGTAGATGGGTGCGTTGTAGAATACGCGTCCCTGCTCGGTGTAGTTGGACTCGAGGCTGTCGATTTCATGTAGCATCTTGGTGTCGGCCTCAAGCACGCGCTTGTAGTTGTCGTTCTTATAGAAGATTGGAGCCGAGCGTGTGTAGAGCAGACGTCGCACGGCGCCGTCGGGCAGATGCATCGACTCTATCAGTTCTTCCAGGCGCCCTATGTAGCCTTCGAGCAGTTCTCCTCTTGTTTCTTGCCCCAGATACCGGCAAACTGCGTAGAGCAATACCGCACGGTCGTAGTCATCGCTCACCGACTCGCTCGAATATTGGCGCACGTAGTTCAATAGGTGGTCGTTGTTGTTCTTGTTGTGTTCGCTCCACAGCAGGTTGTCGATGTTTATTATGTCGACGAACAACTTGGTCGACTTCTGGTCGACCGATTCGGGAAGTTTCTCTATCTCCTTCTTCACAAAATGAAGGACCGTGTCGTTTTTCCAGTTCAGATTGGCGATATGGCGCAGCATGTCGAGCTGGGTCTTGGTGCGGCCTGTCTGCTTGGCTTTGCTGTAGATGGTGTTGGCCAGTTCTATACGGCTCGAGCCGTAGGTAAGGTCGAAGATGTTGTAGAGAGGCTCGATGCTGTCGGCCGCTGTCATGGCTATGGACAGCTGGCCGCTGAGACTGTCGAGCATGGCCTTGCGGACGTTGCTGTCGAGGGCGTGGGCGGGTAGTAGGGAGAGAATGGCAAATGAAAAGGCGCCGGCCAGGCGCACGATATATCTGTGCATCTGATTGTCTTGTTTATAGACTACAAAAGTACACAAAAAATCTGCATCCCGGCCATCAGCGCCGTCAAATTTGTATATATTGGCTATTGTTGCCGCAGAATTTCAGTCAAAGTGTCGAATATTGCAGGCGAATTGGGGCGTGGCGGGTCGTTGTCTATAATCTTTCCGTCTGGCCCAACTATGAGGTATTTCGGGAAGCCATCCATGTTGTAGGCCGACATTATCACTTCGGTAGCGTCATCGCTGGTCACGATATAGCTGTGGCAATTGGTCGGCATGTCGCCGATCAACTTCTTCCATAGATCCATGTTGGATTTCATTGCCACGGTCATGAATACAATCTTGTCGTTATCTGCAAAAAAGTCGGCGACCTCGGGTAGCGACGCATGCGACACACGGCACGGTCCGCACCATGTGGCCCATAGGTCGAGGTACACTGTTTTGCCGCTGTAGTCTTTCTTGATAAGTTCGGTCAGCGACACATCTCCGCATGATTTTAGCTCACCATTGTCGAAGCGGTAGATTCCGGCATGGCGCATATCGTCGGTGGGAAGGTATGTCGCATACTGGTCGGGGTATAGAGCGTGATATATGGCTGTGTCGGCAAACAATTCGGACGGTATCCTATAGCTGCTGTTTTCGCGCTCACGTAGTAGAGCCAGCATGATGTCGCGGTTGAGGCTGCGAGGGTGGCGGGCGGCGATGCTGTCGGCAAATGCTGCTGTCGAGGATGGCTCGATGGCTTCTTCCAGACGGTTTAGGTAGGCCGACAGATGGTATGGAAACATCATTTCGCGGGCATTGGAGTCGTTATCAAGTCCAAAAATTGGATCTGCGAAAAAATCCAAGGCTTCCATCGGTGAGCTGCCGCGGTAGTCCATGGCCGCATTGGCGAGCGAGAACAGTGCGGTGCGACGCATCAGGTCGGTGCATTCAGGACTGAGACCTGCAGAGTCGGAGTAGGCCGAGATTTTATTGTAGCGTGTTTCCAGTTTCTGCTTGAATATGCTCATGAATTCCTCGACTGGAGCCGTCGGGGATGCCAGATTATTACTCCAGAACGACCCGAAAAGACGCCCATAGGCCTTGCCGTATTCGTTGTTTAGCGGTGCATTGCTCCCGCCGTAAGACGCTCCTTTTTCAGGGTGCTTCGCGTCGATTTCCATAAAAATGGAGTCTCCAGGTTCTGCATAGGAGCATAGAAAGTTACCGTCGTAGTACACCGTGAAATTATGCCCGAAGAGCATGTTCACCGTTGTTTTGAAATATCCTGCCGAGTCTACTATGACGGCATGTCGGCCTCCGCGCGACCACGGATTGCAGTCGATAGCGGTGAATACATGCGATGAGCTGTCGGTCAGATTCACTATGCGTCCTGCCACGATTGCCGACTGCGCTTGTGGTGTGATCTCGGATGCACTTCCGCATCCCGAAATTCCTGCTGCGACACTAAAAGCCACCGCAGCTACTCCTGTAAGAAATTTTCCATTCATGGTAATGAAGATACTATACCAATACGACACATCTGTTCTCCGAATGTTACACCTCGCCATAGAAAAAAACACATTGTTTTTTCAAGAGACGCGAGATGTTAATATTCCTAATCCGTCGCATAATGAACAAACATTATGACGACAGAACGTGTTTTCATATCAGTTATCAATTGTATTAACCCATATATCTTAACGTTATGGATTTGCAGAATATTTTATCGGAATTGACCTCGAAATTCGGAGGCTCATTCGACATCTCATCGGTCACCGAGCATCTCAAGGGTATCGACACAAGCAACTTCTCGATGGAGGAAATCATAGAAAAAGTCAAAGGCGCCGGTCTTATTGGCGACCTTGATGGCGACGGTGTGCAGGAAAGCGTCATCGACGAAATCAAGGGTAAGATAGGTGGCATTTTTGGCAAATGACCTCATCGGGAAAATCGGCTTTTTCATGCGTCTGCAGAACGCCGATTTCACATCAACCGGGCATATCGAGCTTAGCGAGATGTGCCCGGTTGTGTATCCATCCCCATTATGTCGTCCATTGCAGACAACTAAAGATGGACGTTTACTGCAACGATTCCTTTGTAGGGACGCGCGTTCTGCACGGCCGGAGCGTATGTGTCGTATACTCAGCAACTTTCGCCATCCTCACCGGATGTGTATGCACAAAAAAAAGTCCTTACGCATTTCAACAACGTGTAGGGACCTAAGCCATTAGGCGTTTTTGTGATTCAAGTTCCGGCGCACTCTATTGCCAGTATGCATCCGGGTGTAGTGATTATATCATACTTACTTACATAAAACACACTATTACCGCCGTGGCCGACTGTCGTCGCGACGTTGGTTGTTGCAGGTACGCCTTGTGCTTAGATGCGGGGTAATGAAATACTCTGTAAATAAAAGGTCTAAGAAAAGGCTGGTGTTTATGTGTGCAAAGTTATGAACTTTTTTCCGATTCCCAAAATATTTTATCATCAATAAAGCCGGGCTATGCAAACTTTTTGTATAGGTGTGGTCAGTCGAGGTCGAGGAAGAAGCGTGGGAAATTGCATATGAATATGTCGGGGTTATCGAGCAGAGTACGGTTGGCGCGAAGTGTGGCGAGCGATATGTCGCCTACCGTATAGCAGCCATTTTCCGACACATAGCTTTCGGTAATTTTAGTGAATACAACTCCGTCGGGCAGTGTCTGCTCACGGTGCCGTATGTACACGCGTAGTGTCACGTCGTCGGTGTACACGGGGCGCTGGTCATAGCTCATCTTCTTGTATTCATAGCGGTAGTCGTGGTGACGGGCCGTTACATCGCTTAGTATCGATGAGGCTGTCGGAAGGCTGCCGGCGCCTTTGCCGAACATGAACTGGCGGTCGTAGCATTCGCCGCGTATTACCACGCCGTTATATTCGTCGTCGACGCTGTAGATGTATTTGCCCGGTACTACAAATTCGGGCATCACGAATAAGGTGAATCGGTCGTCATCGAGTTTCACCACCTGTGCCACCAGTTTTATCTTTGCCCCTTTCTCGCGGGCATAGCGGATATCGAAGTCGGATATCGAAGCGATTCCGTAGGCGAATACATCGGCCGGGTTCACATACACACCAAGTGCATGGATAGTGATGATTACCAGCTTGAACAGAGAGTCGAATCCCTTGATGTCGAAGCTCGGGTCGGCTTCGGCGAATCCGAGTCGCTGAGCTTTTGCCAGCGCTTCGGCGTAGTCCTCGCCATGGTCGAATACGCGCGATAATATGTAGTTCGACGAGCCATTGAGTATACCCTTTACCTCGAGGAGCAGGTCGTTGTCGTAGTATTCCTCGAGATTGCGTATCACCGGAATCGATCCGCAAGCCGATGCATCGTATAGCAGTGCCGTATTGTGGCGCCGTTGCAGTTCGATCAGCTCTGGAAGATGACGCGCAATCATGGCTTTGTTGCCGCTCACCACGGGCAGCCCTCGGCGCAGGGCTTCGGACACTATGCGGTAGGATGCTTCGGCATCGTCGATCACTTCCACCACAAGGTCGATGGCAGTATCGGAGAATATGTCGTCGGGATTGTCGGTGAGGATATCGGACGGCACATCGACCGATCTTTTTTTTGCGAGTGAGCGCACGCATATGCGGCGGATCGATGCGTGGGTGTTGCGGGTGCGTTCGAGTACTTTGTAGATGCCTGTTCCGACTGTCCCGAAGCCGAACAGGCCTATATTGAGGTCTTTCATTATTTCGATGATTGAATGATACTGTTGAGCTGGTCGTGCTCCACAAGGAAACCGTCGTGGCCGAATGCCGACTCGATTTCGTGATAGGTGGCATTTGGCAGCATGGCGGCGAGGGTGCGCATTTCGGCCGGTGTGAATACTATATCGGTGCTTATGCCGACTACCGTGGCAGGCATCGTCAGTCGGCCGAGCGCTTCCCGAAGTCCGCCGCGGCCTCGGCCGACATCATGGGTGTCGAATGCGTCCAGAATCTTAACATATGAGTATGCGTTGAATCTCCGGCTCAGTTTCAATCCCTGATAGCGCTGGTAGGAGCATGCACGGTGTTCGCGCACAGGCTCCGTTCCGTCGGCGGCAGGGGTTTGTTGCGTACGGTTGTAGCCTTCGGGTCCACGGTAGGTCAGCAGTCCTATTGCACGTGCTGCTTCGAGCCCTGCCTTTGCGGCGTCGGCCCGAGGCTCGCCGTATGTGGGGTCGGCAAGTATGGCCATACGCTGGGTTTCGTCGACGGCTATGCACCATGGCGACGCCTTGGCGTCGGTCGCTATGAGCACAAGGCGACCGAAGCGTTTCGGTTCCTCTGCAGCCCATTCGAGAGCCTGGAAACCACCCACCGAGCTGCCCACAAGAGTGCCTATGTGCTCAAGACCCAGATGGTCGGCCAGAATGGTAAGGGCGCGGGCCATATCGCGGATAGTGAGGTCGGGAAAACTGTCGTAGTAGGGCGTACCGGTGGCCGGGTTTATACTCGTTGGGCCTGTCGAGCCATAGCATGAACCAATTATATTGGCACACACGGTATAGTGCTTCACCGGATCGAGAAATCCGCCTTCCACTACCGTGCCGGGCCACCAGTCGGCAACATCGCTGTTGGCCGTCAGTGCATGGCATACCCACACGGCATTGTCATCCTCAGGCCTGTATGTGCCGAAGGTATGGTAGGCTATGTCGATGCCATGGAGCACGGCTCCGCATTCGAGTGCGAAATCAGCTGGGTGGCGATAGGTTTTCAGCATAGTCCTGCGGCTTCGAACGCTTGTTGGAAATCGGCTATTATGTCGTCGGGATCTTCGAGTCCGGCAGAGATACGCAGTAGTGTGGGTGTCACTCCGGCTTTGGTCAGATCGGCTTCCGACAGCTGCTTGTGTGTGGTCGATGCAGGGTGTGTGACTACAGTTATGGAATCGCCGATCATTGTCATGTGGGCGGCGAGCTTCAGCGCTTCCACAAATCGGACAGTGCTTTCGAGCGACCCCTTGAGCTCGGCGTTGAGCACAGCACCACCGCCATGGCGGAAGTAGCGGGCGACATTTGCATGCCACGGATGGTCTTCGAAGCCCACATAGGCCACGTTGGCCACAGCTTCGTGTCCGCGAAGGAATTCTGCCAGCCGCCTTGTGGCTTCCACCTGATGGCGCACGCGCAGGGAGAGGGTCTCGAGGCCTATCATCATGAGATAGCTGTCGAATGCCGACGGGCATGTGCCGAGATCGCGTAGTCCATCCACCCGGCATTTGGCTATGAAAGCGGCATTGCCGAAAGCGTCGCACATATTGAGACCGTGGTAGCCTTCCGACGGACCGTCGATTTCAGGGAAACGGCCATTGCGCCAGTTGAAATTGCCGCCGTCGACAATTATACCGCCCATGGCAGTGCCGTGGCCGTTGATCCACTTGGTGGCGGAGTCCACGATTATGTTGGCTCCATGTTCGAAGGGATTGCAAAGATAGCCGCATGCGCCGAATGTGTTGTCGACGATAAACGGCACACCTTTTGCTGCAGCCATCGCGCCGATGGAATCGAGGTCGGGAACAGCACATGTAGGGTTGCCCATGCTTTCAGCAAAGATAGCTCGGGTGCGGTCGTCGACCAATGCGCCCATAGCCTCTGCCGTGGCTTCGGTGGCTATGCGCACGTCGATGCCCAGGCGCGGCAGTGTGTGGCGGAAGAGATTGTATGTGCCGCCGTAAAGGAAAGGTGAGGCCACTATATTGTCACCTTTCGATGCAAGCATGGTCACTGCTACCAGTGTGGCTGCCATGCCCGAAGAGGTGGCTACGGCTCCGACACCGCCATAGAGGGCAGCCACACGCTCCTCGTAGGCCGAGTTGGTGGGGTTCTGCAGGCGAGTGTATATATTGCCCGGCTGAGTAAGCTCGAAGAGGTCGGCGGCATATTCGCAGGTGGGAAATCGGTAGGCAGCCGTGGGATAGATGGCTGCGCCGCGCGAGCATGTGGCGTCGTTGCGGTTGAGGCCGGCGTGAATCTGGCGTGTTTCGAAGCGGAGTTTGCTGTAGTCCATATTTATATAGTCAAAAAGTAAACAAAAAAAGAAACCGGCGCCCTTGCGGGGTGCCGGTTTGCTGTTATAGTAAGTGTGATTATGCATAGCAACTACCGGCACGGTGGAAATTCCATCATGCACATGACCATAGCCATCATCTCCATACCCGTAGGCATGGTGTTCGAAGCGATGTTTATGTGTGCGAATTTCATATCGTAGTCGGTTTGTGCTGCAAATTTAAGCGTTTTTATTTATTCTGCAAAATAAAATTTGTCATTCGAGCCGTATTGCTGTGGCTTTCACCTTTTCGCCCATGAACTCCGAGGCGAGCCCGTCGAATTTGTCGGCCGATTCGGTGGTGAGATATCTCACTGTTCCGCCGCGACTTATACGCGCATCCATTTCGGGATGCCGCTGCAGGTAGTCGATAAGCGATTTGGCCACGATGTCGCCCTGAGAGAGTATGGTCACACCTGTAGGCACATATTTGCGTATCTTATCAAGCAGCAGAGGGTAGTGCGTGCATCCTAAAATCAGTGTGTCGATATCGGGGTGTGGGTCGAAAAGTGCGTCCACATCCTTTTTCACGAAGTAATCGGCACCGTCGCCATCGGCCTCGCTGTTTTCCACCAGCGGAACCCACATGGGGCATGCATGGCTGAACACCCGTGTGCCCGGAGCATGCTTCTCTATCTCTATGTCGTAGGAATGCGATGCCACAGTGCCCGGAGTGCCGAATAGCCCGACAGACCCCGTGGTGGTCGAGTCGGCGATTGCTTCAACTGTAGGTCGTATCACACCCAGCACGCGCCGTTCGGGGTCGATGCTTGCAAGATCGCGCTGCTGTATGCTGCGCAGAGCCTTGGCCGAAGCCGTGTTGCAGGCCAGTATCACCAACGGACACCCCTGCCCGAAAAGATACTTCACGGCTTGAAGCGTAAAACGGTATACCAGCTCGAACGAGCGCGACCCATAAGGGGCACGCGCATTATCGCCAAGATACAGAAAATCCGCACCGGGCAATGCCCGGCGCAGATCTCGTAGTATAGTCAGTCCTCCGAAACCGGAGTCAAAAACACCTATCGGAGTCATGATTTTAAATTATTAAAGTATTGCCAAAGTCCAGAGGTGCTTGTAGGGACGCGCGTTCTGGGCGTCCGCGCGACAGAAACTGGACCAAGACTTATACGGTGCGGACGCGCAGAACGCGCGTCCCTACCGTAAGCCCCAAATGTCTATCTCAAAGTTTTGCCTTGATGGCTGCTGTCTCAGCCTCGTAGCCGGGCTTTTCGAGCAGGGCAAACATATTCTTCTTATAAGCCTCTACACCGGGTTGGTTGAACGGGTTCACGCCCAGTATATAACCGCTGATGCCGCAGGCAGCCTCGAAGAAATATATGAGCGAGCCGAGAGTCTCAGCGCATATAGCGGGTATTACGAGCTGGAGATTGGGTACATCGCCATCGATGTGGGCAATGCGGGTGCCGAGTTCTGCCATCTTGTTCACCTCATCCACACGCTTTCCGGCAATATAGTTCAGGCCGTCGAGATTAGCTTCATCGAATGGAATGCGGAGCTCGCGATCGGCCGATGCAACCGACACCACGGTTTCGAAAATCGAACGCTCGCCATCCTGAATCCACTGTCCCATCGAGTGGAGGTCGGTGGTGTTGTCGACCGCTGCGGGGAAAATACCCTTGTGGTCCTTGCCCTCGCTTTCGCCGTAGAGCTGCTTCCACCATTCTGCCAGGAAGTGAAGCTTCGGATTGTAGTTCACCAGAATCTCGATTTTTTTGCCCGAACGGTAGAGAGCGTTGCGGTAGAGAGCATATGTCATGGCCGAGGTATCTGTTCCGGCGAGGGTGCCCTTCTCCATCGAGCGTGCGCCTTCCACCAGAGCGTGGATGTCGAATCCGGCTACGGCGATAGGCAGCAGACCCACCGGAGTGAGAACCGAGAAACGGCCGCCTACGTTGTCGGCGATTACATATGTCTTGTAGCCTTCGGTGTCGGCGAGAGTGCGAAGAGCACCGCGCTTGGCGTCGGTCACAGCCACGATACGCTTGCCGGCTTCCTCGCGGCCGAGCTGGGCCTCGAGCTGCTCGCGCAGAATGCGGAATGCAATGGCAGGCTCGGTAGTGGTGCCCGACTTGGAAATCACGATGATACCGAATTTCTTATCCTTGAGGAAATCCTGAAGCTCGGCAAGATAGTCCTCGCCTATGTTCTGACCGGCGAAAAGCACCTTGGTGCCTTTTCCGGGAATATATGCGTCGAATGAGCCCGAAAGAGCCTCTATCACAGCCTTGGCGCCGAGGTAGCTGCCGCCGATGCCGATGGCTACAACTACTTCGCAGAGGTCGCGAAGACGGGCTGCTGTTGCATTGATGTCGTCGAGAAGTTCGGCACTTGTCTCGCTTGGCAGTTTCACCCAACCGAGGAAATCACTACCGGCGCCGGTGCCGTCGATAAGTTTTTCGAGTGCGGCCTTGCCGTCGGGCATGAGTGCCTCCAGGCCATTTGCACTGATGAACGGTTCTGCCCCGCCCACGTTTACTTGAATCTTACTCATATATATATTAAGGTATAAGTTTATTTCTTTCCGGCTGCAAAATTAACCAAAAACCCCCGAACCGCCAAGCCTCGTATGTTAATTAAGGTATTGCCATGCTTATGCCGGAAGTCTTTGCCGATTGTACAGTGCGTCGACGCTATGGTTTGTATGCTAATCGCTTAAAATACAAAAATTCGAAAAAAATATTGTGGAGTCGGAAAAAAGTCGTACCTTTGCGGCACCGATTATGTCCAACACTAATACCGACAGTCGCGCATCACGCTTTTGGCCAAGCGGGATTCTACGCGGCGGTCAAATTATGTAACTATTAATCAAGAAATTAACTGTGGATACCATTAGCTATCGCACCGAATTCCCCAACGCTCAGGAAGTTGAGCACCAGTGGGTGGTGATCGACGCCACCGATCAGGTTCTCGGCCGTCTGTGCGCCAAAGTGGCAAAATTGCTTCGCGGCAAATACAAACCCAGCTACTCTCCCAACATGGAGTGTGGCGACAATGTGATCATCATCAACGCCGACAAGATCGTCCTCACCGGCAAAAAGATGACCGACCGCATCTACCTCAACTACACCGGCTATCCCGGTGGCCAGCGTGAGACCACTCCCGAAGTGCTCATGAAGAAGTCTACCAGCAAGCACCATCAGGAAAAGGGCATGCACCCCCTGTTCATGCGTGTTATGAAGGGTATGCTCCCCAAGAACCGTCTCGGCCGCCGTCTCATCGAGAACATGCACGTGTACAACGGTCCCAACCATCCCCACGAAGCCCAGAACCCCGTCGTTATCGACATTAACAAACTGAAATAATCGCTAGTATGGAAACAGTAAATGCAGTAGGCCGCCGCAAAGCCGCCGTCGCCCGCGTTATCGTTAAAGAAGGTACCGGCGTTATCACTATCAACAAACGCCCCCTCGACGTGTACTTCCCTTCTTCGATTCTTCAGTACATCGTTAAGCAGCCCCTTACAACTCTTGAAGTAGCCGACAAATACGACATCCACGTCAACCTCGACGGTGGTGGCTACAAAGGACAGGCCGAAGCTCTCCGCCTCGGTATCGCTCGTGCTCTTGTGAAAATCAACCCCGACGACAAGTCGGTTCTCCGCAAGCATGGCTTCATGACCCGCGACCCTCGCGCTGTAGAACGCAAGAAACCCGGTCAGCCCAAAGCACGCAAGCGCTTCCAGTTCTCCAAGCGTTAATATTCTCCCTAAGCCCGGCGGCCACTACATGGCCGGGCAAAATATGTGTTTAGTATCTAAACCGCGGCGATGGACCTGCGTTCCCTACCCCGCGGTTGCCTGAAAACAAAGAACGTAAACCTAACATCAAAAAAGAAAATGGCTAATCCCACATTCGAACAGCTCCTTGAAGCAGGTTGCCACTTCGGCCACCTCAAACGTAAATGGAACCCCGCGATGGCACCCTACATCTTCATGGAGCGCAACGGTATCCACATAATCGACCTCTACAAGACCGAGGCTAAGCTCGCCGAAGCTGCAAACGTACTCCGCGGCATGGCAAAGAGCGGCAAGAAGGTTCTCTTCGTTGCCACCAAAAAGCAGGCTAAGCAGGTTATCGCCGACCTCGCTTCGTCCGTAGGCATGCCCTACGTTATCGAGCGCTGGCCCGGTGGTATGCTCACCAACTTCCCCACCATCCGCAAGGCTGTCCGCAAGATGACCACCATCGACAAGATGAGCAAGGATGGTACATTCGACAACCTCTCGAAGCGTGAACGCCTTCAGATCTCGCGTCAGCGTGCCAAACTCGAGAAGACACTCGGCTCTATCGCCGACCTCAACCGTCTTCCCTCGGCTCTCTTCGTTGTCGACGTGATGAAAGAGCACATCGCAGTAGCCGAAGCTAACCGTCTTGGTATCCCCGTATTCGCTATGGTCGATACCAACTCCGATCCCGGTCTGGTAGACTATGTAATCCCTGCTAACGACGACGCTTCCAAGAGCATCGAACTTATCGCCGGTACCCTCGTGGCAGCCATGGCAGAAGGTCTCGAAGAGCGTAAGGCTGAAAAGCTCGACAACGAAGCCGCCGAAGCTCAGGCTGAAGCTGCTGCTCCCCGTCGCGAACGTCGCCGCGTACGTCGCGAAGAGCCCAAGGCTGAAGCAGCCGAAGAAGCAGCTCCCGCAGCAGAGGAAGCAGCCGAATAATACAAGATTTCAGGTTTCTCAAGTCCTTATTAGGGCTTGAGAACTTGATTTTTTATCAAAACTCCCTTTTATAATTAACCATCCCGACTTCGCCAGCCGAAGTCTATAAATAAGGAAAAGAAATGGCAGTAACACTGGCAGAAATCACCAAGCTGCGCGGCCTCACAGGCGCCGGCATGATGGACTGCAAAAAAGCCCTCATCGAATCTAACGGCGACATGGACGCAGCCGTTGAAGTACTCCGTAAAAAAGGCCAGGCTATCGCCGCTAAGCGCGAAGACCGTCAGGCTTCCGAAGGATGCGTGCTCGCTAAGAACGAAGGCGATTTCGCCGCTATCGTAGCTCTCTGCTGCGAGACCGACTTCGTGGCTAAGAATGCAAGCTTCGTAGCCCTCACTCAGGCTATCCTCGACGCTGCTGTAGCGAACCGCGTGAAGTCGCTCGACGAACTCAAGGAAATGAGCCTCGATGGCCGTTCTGTAGCCGACCACATCACCGATGAAACCGCCAAGACCGGCGAAAAAATCGAGCTCGGCCGCTACGAATACCTCGAAGCTGCTTCCACAACTTCCTACAACCACCTCGGCAACCACCTCTCCACCATCGCAGGCTTCAACCTCGAAGGTGTTGACTATCAGGTTGGCCGCGACGTTGCTATGCAGATCGCTTCCATGAATCCCGTGGCTATCGACCGCGACAGCGTGCCCGAAGAAATCAAGACTTCTGAGTACAATGTTGCTGTTGAGAAGACCAAGGAAGAGCAGGTGAAGAAAGCCGTTGAAGCCGCTCTCAAGAAAGCAGGCCTCAACCCCAACCACTTCGATAGCGAAGATCACATCGAATCGAACATGGCCAAGGGATGGATCTCTGAAGAAGAGGCTGCACGTGGTCGTGAAATCATGGCTGCTACCGCCGCTGCTAAGGCTGCAAACCTTCCCGAGCAGATGATTCAGAACATCGCCAACGGTCGTCTCAACAAGTTCTTCAAGGAATCTTGCCTCATGGAGCAGGAATTCGTTAAAG
>CAJUOB010000034.1 GCA_910587915.1 uncultured Muribaculaceae bacterium
TCGGTGTCGAGCATGGGGATATCCTCATCCTTAGGATGGGTGAAGGGATGGTGCATAGCCATGAGACGGCCTTCCTGCTCGCTCCATTCGAACATGGGGAAGTCGACCACCCACAGACAGGAGAACTTGTCCTTGTCGCGGAGACCAAGCTGGCGGCCCATCTCGAGGCGGAGCTCGCAGAGCTGCTTACGGGTCTTCATGGCATCGTCGCCACTGAGTATGAGGATGAGGTCGCCGGGTTTTGCGCCCATGGCTTCCTTGAGTTCCTGAAGTTTTTCCTGGGTGTAGAACTTGTCGACACTCGACTTGACATTGCCGTCGGCTTCAACACGTGCGTAGACCATGCCCTTGGCACCGACCTGCGGACGCTTCACGAATTCGGTGAGGGCATCGAGCTGCTTGCGGGTGTAGTGGGCCGCACCTTCGGCGCAGATACCACCGATGTACTCAGCATTGTCGAACACGGAGAATCCGCAGCCTTTGAGCACGTCCATGAGCTCTACGAAACGCATGCCGAAGCGGGTGTCGGGCTTGTCGCTACCGTAGTACTTCATGGCATCGGCCCAGGGCATGCGGGGGAAGGGCTCGGTGAGCTCAACACCACGTATTTCCTTGAACAGGTGTTTTGCCATGCCTTCGAAGAGCTCGATGACATCGTTCTGCTCGATGAAGCTCATCTCGCAGTCGATCTGTGTGAACTCGGGCTGACGGTCGGCACGCAGGTCCTCGTCGCGGAAGCACTTCACAATCTGGAAGTAGCGGTCGATACCGCTGACCATGAGGAGCTGTTTGAGGGTCTGAGGCGACTGGGGAAGAGCGTAGAACTGGCCGGGATTCATTCGCGAGGGCACCACGAAATCGCGGGCGCCTTCGGGGGTAGAACCTACGAGCATAGGAGTTTCGATTTCAAGGAAGCCCTTGCTGTCGAGGTAGCGACGCACTTCCATGGTCATGCGGTGACGGAGCTCGAGGTTGCGACGCACGGGTGCACGGCGTATGTCGAGGTAGCGGTAGCGCATGCGCAGGTCATCGCCACCGTCGCTCTCGTCCTCGATGGTGAAGGGAGGCACCTCGCTGGGATTGAGGACGGTGAGTTTGTCGGCTATAATCTCGATATCGCCGGTAGGCATAGCGGGATTCTTGGCGGTACGCTCGGCAACGTTGCCGGTAACCTGCACCACGTATTCACGGCCAAGCTTGTTTGCGGCATCAGTAAGGGCGGCATCGTGCTCTACATTGAACACCACCTGGGTAATGCCATAGCGGTCGCGGAGATCAACGAATGTCATGCCACCCATTTTGCGGGTTTTCTGCACCCAGCCGGCCAAGGTCACTGTCTTGCCGGCGTCGGAGAGCCGGAGCTCACCGCAGGTATTTGTGCGAAACATCTTTATACTAATTATGAATTATGGATTATGAATTATGAGTTATTTTTCATATCCACATTTTTAATGCGGCAAGGACGTATATATTGCGTAATACTCTATTATCAAAACATATACAAAATATACGTCCTCACCTTCTAATTGTTATTATTTTCCGGATTTGGAGGAGAGGTCGACGGTGTTGCCGATAAGGCCACGGTTGCGCAGGAGAGCGTCGACAGTGGGTTCGTGGCCGCGGAAGTTCACATAGAGTTCCATGGGATCGACAGAGCCACCCTTTTCGAGCACGTTTTCTTTGAATTTCTTGGCGGTTTCGGGATCGAAAATGCCTTTTTCCTTGAAGAGCTCGAAGCCGTCGGTGTCGAGCACCTCAGCCCAGAGGTAGGTGTAGTAACCCGAAGCATAGCCGTCGCTTCCGAAAATGTGCTTGAAGTAGGGCGAACGGTAGCGGAAAGTGAGTTCGGCGGGCATGCCGAGTTCGGCAGCCACTTTGCTTTCGAAGGCTTCGACATCGACATCTTCAGTGGCGTTGAGCTTGCCGTACTGAAGGTCGAGAAGTGCGGCACCTGCAAGTTCGGCTGTGGTGAAGCCCATGTTGTGTGTCGATGCAGCCTGGAGCTTTTCGATGAGAGCGTCGGGAATTACCTCGCCTGTCTTATAGTGGTGAGCGTAGATGCGGAGAAGTTCGGGTTCCATAGCCCAGTGCTCGTGGATCTGCGAGGGAAGTTCCACAAAGTCGCGGTCGACGTTTGTGCCGGCCTGGCTCTTGAGGCGAGCGCGCGAAAGCATGCCATGGAGACCGTGGCCGAATTCGTGGAACATGGTCTCTACTTCATCGAGGGTGAGAAGTGCGGGAGCGTCGGCGGTAGGACGCGAGAAGTTGCCTACATTATATATAATAGGACGCGACGATGTGCCGTCGGGGTTCTGCCAAGAGCCTTTGAATTCGCTCATCCATGCGCCCTGACGCTTGGAAGCGCGGGGGAAGTAGTCGGTCATAAACACAGCCACGTGCTCGCCGGTGGTGGCATCGGTCACGTCGTAGACTGTTACTTCGGGATAGTATTTGGGAGCGTCGGGCATTTCGGTGAACTTAACGCCATAGAGCTTCTCGGCCATGGTGAAGATACCGTTGCGCACGGAGTCGACTGCAAAGTATTCGCGGACTACACTTTCGTCGAGGTCGTATTTTTTCTGGCGTACTTTCTCGGCATAGTAGTAATAGTCCCAGGGAGCAATCTTGAAGTTGCCACCTTCGGCATCAGCGAGAGCCTGCATCTCGGCCACCTCGGTTTTCACACGGGCAACAGCGGGCTTCCATATCTGCATGAGCAGGTTTTCGGCATTAGCCACGGTCTTGGCCATCACGTTGTCGGTCATGTAAGCACCGTAGTTCTCGAAGCCGAGGAGTTCGGCTTTTTTGGTGCGGGCCTTTAGGATTTTGTTGATAACGGGAAGGTTGTTGTATTCACCCGACGATGCAAGAGTGGTATAACCTTCGTACATTTTCTGGCGGAGACCACGGTTTTCGGCATACTGCAGCAAGGGCAGACGGCTGGGAGCATGGAGTGTGAACACCCAGTTGCCCTCGCCGAGGCCACGGCTTGCAGCCTCTTCGGCAGCCACAGCCACGCTCGAGGCGGGAAGGCCTGCGAGCTCGGTGCTGTCGGTAACCACAATCGAGAATGCATTGGTGGCGTTGAGCAGATTCTTATTGAATGTGAGGTAGAGTTCGGCGAGCTCGGTGTTCACGGCCTTAAGCTCTTCTTTCTTTTCGGGCGAAAGGAGAGCGCCGTTGCGGGCGAACTGCTTGTAGTACTCCTCGACGGCACGTTTATGGTCGGCATCGAGACCTTCGCGGTTGTCGTATACGGTCTTGATACGGGCGAAGAGATCGTCGTTCATTGTCATTTCATCGCCGAACTGCGAATATTTTGGGTAGAATGTCTCGGCGATTTCCACCATTTCGGGCGACGAATTCGACTCATCGAGAGCGAAGAATACAGTAGCCACGCGGTCGAGGATTTCACCACTGCGCTCGAGGGGCATGATGGTGTTGTCGAAGGTAGCGCTGTCGGGATTGGAAGTTATTTCCAGAATCTGAGCCTTTTTCTGGTTGATACCGCTGTCGAGAGCAGCGAGGTAGTGGCCGTATTCGATTTTGTCGAAAGGCGGAATCTCGTACTTTGTGTCGTATGGAGCCAGGAACGGATTGTCTGCCATATCGGTTTTACTTTGATGGCTGCAAGCACCAAGAGACAGAGCTGCGGCCGCGATTAAGATTGATTTTTTCATTCAGAAATGTATGATTGAATTAATATATTTCAAAAATCAGACGCCCATAACCACCAAAAGGCCCCACAAAGGAGGCCATCGGATGGTTATGCACCACAAAAGTACACCAAATGTTGCGAATGCGCAAAATATACAGCAAGATAAGTGGCACAATCCACCTCAAAAACGAATATTTAACATTTCCCCGGATAAATAATCTCAATCTACAGCTTGCGCAAGGCTGAAATATGTTGTATAACATGCGAAAAAATTTGCATTTGCACGTAAACCTGCACTATCTTGTGCACCGAAACCAAGCCTACCCATCTAACCTTAAATCATTTCCGAAAGATAGAAATTCACCATATAACAATCCTCAAACAGGATATAGCAATATAAAACATATCCAATATCTGATAAGAAAATAATATTTTTGGGTTATGTGCCATTTCTTTAAGATCACAAAAGGTATACTAACAATACTAATAATTGGCATACTATCGCTCTCGACAACATGTCTCGAAGAGGATTATCGAAGTATCGATATAATGAATAAAACTGATATACCGGTTTTTGTTGCACCATACTTTGATAATAACGGAGAATATCATGGTTATATAAAGGAGATACCTGCCAAGTCCACTATTAACGATGTTATCAATATATACCATTTAAAAAATGGTATCTTGAATTTTTGTTTTTTAGAAAAAAACACATCTTCGTATGGTGGATGGACCATGGTTGAAGAACAGTCATATACCATAGAGGACCTTGAGAAAAAAAATTGGACTGTGATATACGATGGTAAAACGCAAAAAAATTAGTACCATGGCAAGAATATATAAATTCATGTATGGCCTGTTCTTTTCGTGTGTATTATACGGTTGTATTCCTTATAGTGTTGGAGGCCCTAATATATATATCGTAAATCTGACTTCCAATGACATATTAGTGTTAATTGAACATTATTACGAAGGCGAGGAAAACACATCTCTAATCAGCTTCAATCTTATTCATGCATTTGAAACGTTTGTTGATGAACGTTATATACTTGAGAATGAATCGAACCCAAACCGCGGTATAATCTTTACCTTTGTTGAAGCGAACAATCCATCAAGTATATCCGTAGACACCAAGCTATCAGAAATGGATAAGACTAAATTGGGGCAATGCATCAGTAAATATTATTCAATAGACGATTTAGATGCAAATAATTGGATAGTGGTGTATGACGGGACTGAGCAATAGGGTATGCGTTGCGGTGTTGCTGAATAATTTGAGTTTAATCGAAAAGCACGATTGCTTTGCAGGGATGGGCAGTTGGGACGTATTCGATTATCACCCAATCGATTTCGCGCGGACGCGCAAAACGCGCGTCCCTACTGGAAAGATACACGGTTGCACCGTATCTTCTTGATAATAAGCCGAAAGACACAACCGCTTTGTAGGGACGCGCGTTCTGCGCGTCCCCAGCGTATGTAACTAACAATCAGCTGATTTCGCGCGGACGCGCAGAACGCGCGTCCCTACTGGGAAAGACACACTACCACACCGTACCTTCTTGATAATCAGCCGAAAGACACAACCGCTTTGTAGGGACGCGCGTTCTGCGCGTCCGTAGCGTATGTAACTAACAATCAGCCAATTGCGCGCGGACGCGCAGAACGCGCGTCCCTACTGGAAAGGCATGCGATTACCTTGTATTTTTTGATAATCAGCTATATACTGCAACTACAGTGTATCGGTTGCACCACTATGTGGCGCCGATTCGGTGGTGGGCTGCTGTTGAACCACAGCTGCGCACACCTACGGTGCGCTTGCAGTGGCCTACTGTTCTGACGGCCGCGATGCGGCCCTTGTTTCTGGTGATTGCAGTAGGGTCGCATTCGGCGAATTCGAGACGTTAATGTTCAGCATATTTCGCGCGGACGCGCAGAACGCGCGTCCCTACTGGGAAGATACACGGTTGCACCGTATATTCTTAATAATCAGCCATAAGCAGCAAGCACTTTGTAGGGACGCGCGTTCTGCGCGTCCGTAGCGTATGCAACTAACAATCAGCTGATTTCGCGCGGACGCGCGGAACGCGCGTCCCTACTGGGAAGACATGCGAGTGGCTTGTATTGTTACAACTGTTTTGTGGGGACGGGGTGGGGAATCTCTCAGGATGAGAGGCGGCGCATGAGTGTGTGGAGGTCGATGATGGGCATGGGGCGACGGCGCAAGGGGGTGGCTGCGGTCTTGACGGCCACTATGCCGCGAAGAGCGCCAACGGCTATGCCGAGCATGTTCATCATCGCAGAAGCAGGCACAATTTTTTCTTCTCCGTTTTCCTTGATCAGGGCCGCAAGGTCGTCGACCTCGAAAGTGGCCACAGCAGTGCATACGAGAAGTCGCTCCCGAATGAAGCCGATTACAGCCCTGTAGGAACACGACACAATGACACTAAGGAGAGATCGATCGACATCGGGCACTACCTTGACATTCATATCCACGCTTATGGCCTCGCGTGTGAGGCGCCTCAGGGCACGGCGGTTGATGGCACTTGCGCCTTCAACTTCGCCGAGGTCGACGAGTGTTATTGCTATTTCTTTGTCTTTCATGACATGTTGTGTTTCAAAGTTTTTCGAGCACTAATTCATCGACCAGAGCATGGTTGGTGTTAATGTTCATATTGTTATTTTCGGGTCGGAACTCAATTGAGACTGTGTGCTCGCCGGCGGTGAGAGGAAGCTGCAGGACGTTTGAGAATCCCCAGTCGTTCCAGTTGGCAGTTCCACGCTGTGGCATAACGATGATACCGACGCGGTTTCCATCGACAGTAACGGTGCGGATGGCACATTTGTTTTCGGTATTTACAGGACCGTTTCCGTTTGCGTAGCGGAAATATAGCGCATAAGTCCCGTCGGCATCTACCTTAACGGGGATATTGACAGGAGCGCTGCTGCGGTCGAGTTCGCGGAAGCCGGCGCCACGGAAGCCACGCACAGGGGCCTTTGGCTGATATGATATCTCGGCAGAAACAGCCTCGGCGACCTCACCGGGCATCTGAGCAACGATACGCGGGCGATTGGACCGTGGCTCGGACGCGAAGGACTGCACGCCGTCGCCAGATACGCCTATGACCTGATATTCGCCGGGGATGGAAGCGTCGAAGGTGGTGGTGCGCGTCTCGGCCACGGGTTTTCCATCGCGCAGCACGATATACTTGGCAATGTATTCGATAGGGTTCCAGCACAGCTCTGTGCCCTCGAACCATGCTATGGGTGTGAGGGGTGCCTTGACGTTGCCGGTGTGGTTCACGGCCATGGCAGGCAACTCGTTGTCGGCCATAGTGATCACTATTTTATTATTGCCCTTGATATCGGCGGGGATGAAAGGCTTGTGTTCCTTTCCGTTGAGTGTGAACGACTTTATTTCGTTGCCATAGCCACGCACGGTTATATCGAGGGTAGCACGGCGATATTTGAAGTTCGAAAGGGTGCGCTCGGCGGCAAGTGCCTTTGGCACGAAAGGCTTGAAAGCGAGGCCATTTTTCTCGAAGTTGATGCCGAAGAGTATTTTGTGTGTTATGGCTATGTTTCCGGCCAGACACCACAGCATGTTCGATGAGTTCAACTGTGTGGCGATGTCGCCATTATCGAGCACAAAGTTCTCCTTGTTGGTTGCAAAAAGAGCCGCGGGGCGGAACACCGAGCCGATAGCCTCGAGAGTGCCCTGCTCGTTACCGGCCTTGGCATTGGCCATGGCCCAGTAGGCTGCCACCCAGGGCCACAGCGAATTGTTATGGTAGGGTGGAATATCGGCAATCTGGGGGAAGAATATTGCCGCGCCGAAAGGCGTGGTGGGATTATTCTCGGTGATGGAGCGAGCCCGCTCTGGCGAGGCCACATCGTAGAGAATTGCAAGAGCCTCACCGAGAGTCTCGGCGCGCGGATTGAACACGGGCGCGGTACGGCCATAATTGTACATGGCATAGTAGCCTTTGTCGTCGAGCCACAGCTGCTCGTTCACTGCCTTGCGGACAGCAGCCGCACGGGCGGCATAATCGGCGGCTTCCTTGTCCTTGCCGAGGTCGGCGGCAATGTCGGCGAGCACCTGAAGGGCCTGAGCATGGACTATAGAGGTGCCGAGGGCTTCCGACTGGTATATGTCGGCAGTCTGCATCCAGCGGGGGTAGCTCTGCTCGCGCCAGTCGATGAAGGAAGTCTCGCCCTTGACAAGTCCATCGGCCGAGGCGACAGTGAGGGCATCGTCGTCGACCGATTTCTTTATGATAGGATAGATGTACTCGAGCCACTTGCGGTCGCCGGTGACTTTATAGAGCTCATATGCAGCGACAGCCCATATCATGCGGTCGGAGCTAACGGGCCATGCGCCGCCGCTACCGGTGTCCTGCACGATGACTCCCTGCGGATTCACTTTCTTCATAAGTGAAATTTTTGCAGCCTCGGGCTGCATGTATGCCATCGAGAGGATGATGGAGTAGCTGACGTCGCGCGTCCATACCCCACCCCACTCCTTGCCGGTGCGGAGAGTGGTGTCGGGCTCCACGGCGTTGACCATCTCGTCGAGGCCCATATTGTAGATAGCCGTATGAAGCGTATTGGGTGTCTGAAGCTGCGGATACGATGAAATATCGTTCTTGAGTTTCCAGGTGCTGTCGATGGGAAATCCATATCCGGGCTGTGCGGAATAGGTCGATACAATCTTGTGCGGGCCCTCGGCGGTAGCCATGTATTTCCCTTGGGTTATGGTGTCGCCATGCCAGCGGTATGCCGGAGTCTGTACGATTGTTCCACTCTGGGCATTGGCGCCAACAGCGGCGAAGAATGCAGTTGAAAGGATAAAAGCCTTTTTCATATATATGTCTATACTTATTTCGGAATATACTGCAGATGCAGAAAGCGACGGGTTTCAGGGCCCACTGGTGCGAACGCTGAGTTTTTGAGGGCAGGTGCCCATACTATCTCGCCGTCGCATAGCAGGAACCATGCCTGGCGCTTAGCGGCGGCTTCGTACTTGGCGTTGGCGAAAATATCGCTGATGAGTTTGGAGCGGCGAGCGCCAAAGGGCACCATACGGTCGCCACGGCGGTAGTGGCGTATCTCCCAGCTATGTGGAGCAAGGGCGACATCGGCATCGAAGTAGGCATGGCAGGGATCGGCTCCGGGAGCGAAAGCGGCTACAGGAAGTGTTTCGACACGTATGCAGACCGGCGATTCGATGTCGTGGGAAATATCGACGCAATGGCTTTTGTCGGCAAGGACAACTCTGGCGGCATCGGTGAGCACAAGGCGACCATGCGATAACTCGGCCACTGTAGCGCCATCGGTAGACCGGAATTCGATACCCGACGAGGCTGCACGGGCGATAATGTCGTCGGCCTGAGAGAAGTTGAAGTGCTTGTCGCGCAGGATTTCGAAGAGCACGAGAGCCGGCTGGCACTCGTTGGCCACCATGGCGGCGATGTCGATGGTGGATACCCCATCGTAGTACCGGGCCAATTTGCTTTGCAATGCCTCGGAGTAGACAGCACGCGATCGTTCGAGATTACCCACAGTACGGACCACGGCATCGAGGGCTCCCGGGCCAAAGATCTCGGCAAGGAGCGGAAACACGCGGTTGCGGATGCTGTTGCGACGATAGGCATTCTCGGCATTTGTGCTGTCGGTGACATAAGAGAGGCCACGGGCCGAAAGGTAGCTTTCGATTTCGCCACGCGATAGCGCGAGCAGCGGGCGCACCACACTGCCCTCTACCGGCCGCATGCTCGTAAGGCCGTCGAGGCCGGCCCCACGCATGAGATTGAGCATGAATGTCTCGGCCCTGTCCTCGCGATGATGCCCTACGGCTATGGCCGAGGCGCGCTCGCGGTCGAGAAGTTCATCGAACCAACGGTAGCGCAAGGTGCGGCAGGCCATCTCGACCGACTCTCCGGCGGCAGCCATCTGGGCAGGCACATCGAAGTCGCGGATATACAGCTCCACACCAAGGTCACGGCACAGAGTCTGAACATGTCGCATGTCGCGCATGGACTCCTCGCCACGAAGATGGAAATTGCAGTGTGCGGCGCGGCAATCGTAGCCAAGATCGGCCAAGACAGAGAGCAAAGCGACCGAATCGGCCCCACCGCTCAATGCCACTATAACAGTGGCACCGGGATTAAGGCGCATATCGGCAAGCGCACCACGCACAAGTGCGACGGTACGCTCTATAATCTGCTTTGAACTATCGGCCGGCTTCATAACAACAAAGATACGATGATAATTTGTGACACACAATAGAAAGAGCTCGCCGGCCCGCATGGTTTAACGATTTTTTTGCATTATATTTGCAAATGCTTACCATGCAAACAGACAGCGCCCGATTCATAGGGATATTGCGCCACCGCATAGGCGTCGACGGCGAGGGTGTGACTACACTCGCAGCTTTCCATGGATGTCCGCTCCGGTGTCGGCATTGCCTCAATCCCCAGTCGTTCGACGACCGGTATACGGGACGCATGTTTACGCCCGAATCGCTCTACGATGAGGTGAAAATCGACGAGCTTTATTTCGTGGCGACCAACGGCGGAGTTGCTTTCGGTGGAGGAGAACCGGCATGCCATCCAGGCTTCATACGCCACTTCCGCGAACTATGCGGCCCGGAATGGCGCATAACTCTGGAGAGCTCGTTAAACGTACCTGAAGACAATATCGAAGCCCTGATAGACGTGGTCGACTTCTGGATTATCGATGTGAAAGACATGAACCCCGACATATATATGCGATATACCGGGCGTGATAACTCACTCACAATGGCCAACCTGCACCGGTTAGCGGCAGCCGGACTACAGGACCGATGCATGGTGAGGATTCCATTGATACCGGGCCACAATACAGAGGCCGACCGGGAGGCGAGCAAAGCAGCCCTAATGGAGCTGGGGTATACCAATTTCGATTTATTCACCTATCTAATACGCAAACACGAATGACACGAGGGAAGCAAACGTGCCGGATTCTCAAGGAGATACGGCGCAGCATAGCCGAGGCCAACGACATAAGCCTCGTCATATCCGAATGCAGCTATCAAGGCGATTGCACCGGCACATGCCCCCGGTGCGAGGCCGAAGTGCGCTTTCTCGAGCATCAGCTCCGGCTACGCAGACTCGCGGGAAAGGCCGTGGTGCTTGCCGGACTATCGACAGCGCTTGCCCCGCTTACAGGCTGCACGCCTCAAAGCGCATCGGCTCCTGCCATAGAAGTTCAGCAAGACTCTATAGAAAAGTTTGAATTCAGTAGAGCTATAACAGGTGAAAGTATAACTGTAGAGCCCTACAATTTCAAAGGTGTTTGCACCCTTGCACAAGCCGAAGCCAAACCCGACGTAGATTCTATAAATAGATATATAGAAAGCCACCTGATAATACCACCATCAGCCGTTGAGAACAAAACTAATACCAGGATAGTAATAGAGTTTATAGTCGACTCTACCGGAACAGCGACTCAAAAACGCATCGTAAGACCATATTCAGAGGAAATCGACAGACAAGTTCTGGATATAGCCGAAACACTACCAAAAATCAGGCCGGCCGTAGTAAAAGGCATAAAAGTGCCATGCGTTTTCTGTGTCGTGATAAATATAAAAAAACTGGCCACACCCACAGACTCGACATTATCTAATACCACACAAAAATGGCGCCCACCGATGAAATAATAGAAAGGGAAATCGAATTTCCGGATGAAGAGGACATTAGCGAAGCGAGACTGTTTGCAGCAGGTGTCGCTGGGAGAGTTATAAGAGCACAAAGCTGTTGAGTCCTGCAAACTCGAAGATGGCACATGCGTGAACTGCCGTCTAATGATTCCAATCTCATTTAAGATACTGCAGGATTAATAAATATTCATTATTTTTGCAGAACTGAAAATTTATAAAACAGCATACTATATACTATGAGACTCATCCATGCGGCTGCGGCCGCCATTCTCTCCATGTCGCTGGGATTGCCATTTGCCTCATGCAACAAGGCGGCAGAGCCCAACACGCTTGTGATACTGCACACCAACGATACGCATTCGCAGATAGAACCTGACGCCAAAGACGCCGGTGGCGTGATGCGGCGCAAGGCGGTGATCGACAGCATCCGCGGAGCCGAAAAGAATGTACTCCTTGTCGATGCCGGCGATGCAGTGCAGGGCACGCTCTATTTCTATCTCTACGGTGGCGAAGTGGAACAGGAAATAATGAATATACTCGGTGTGGAAGAGCGTATACTCGGCAACCACGAATTCGACAACGGAATCGATTCGCTAGCTGCCATGTGGAAACTCTCGAACGCAGAAAAACTGGCATCGAACTACAATCTCGACGACACGCCTCTCGCCGGCATGTTCAAACCCTACTCCATAAAGGAATACGGCGGCAAGAAGATAGGCTTAATCGGCATAAACCTCGACCCCGAGGGAATAATCACTCCCGGCAATTACGACGGACTTAAGTTCGAACCCATCATAGCCACAGCCAATGTGATGGCCGAGAAACTAAAGAAAGAAGAAGGTGTCGACGCAGTGATAGCCCTTAGCCACATAGGCTACAATCCGTCGCCGCTGGTGGGTGACTCGGCACTTGCCGTGAACTCGCGCAATATCGACATCATTATCGGCGGCCACTCTCACGATGTGATCGACCCCAAGACTCCGCAGGGAGCAGCCCGCAGCCGCCTGACCAATCTCGACGGAAAGGAAGTGCTGGTGGTACAGACCGGCAAAGCAGGCCGCAAGCTCGGCAAGATAGAGATAAACCTCGACAGTCTCGGTCTGGGTGGTCGCCCGGCCTACGAGCTGATCGACATCGACAGCCGCTACGACGGCAAAACGGACCCTGTGCTCGAGGCAAAGATAAACAAATACAAGCATGGCGTGGATTCACTCATGACTCTGTGGGTAGGCTCGACCGAACGTGAGCTCAAGAATTCCGAGCCCGAGATGCTCAATATATTCTCCGACTGGATCTACGAGCGCGGCTCGGAGCTTGCACCCGGCGTGGATCTATCCATAGCCAACAAGGGCGGTCTGCGTGCCGACCTTCCGGAAGGCAAATTCTCGAAGGGTCAGATTATAAACATACTACCTTTCCGCAACTATGTGACAGTGATCGACGTGAAGGGTTCCGATCTGCGTTCGGTATTCGACGTCATGGCCAAGACCGACGGCAATGGCGTGAGCCGCAACGTGAGCGTGACCTACGACACCATCGGTGGCCGCGAAAACTATGCCGCACGCGACATATTGATATCCGGTCAGCCGCTCAACGACAACAAGACATATCGCGTGGCAACCATCGACTATCTTGCAAAGGGTGGCGACTACATGCGCGGCCTCACCAAGGGTGAATTAGTGAAGGAGAGTCCCAACGCGGTATTCGACGACCTTCTGTTCTATCTCACCGAAGGCAAAGGCAAAAACAAGCCTTTCGCCGGCGAACGCGATAACCGTTGGAACATAGCAAAGTGAAAATAAATGCATTGAAAAGGTGAAAAGTGAAGATGTGGATACTGCATCTTCACTTTCATCGCTTCACCATGTATAAACGACCAATCATATGCACAATTATCTTAAATCTCTAATTATGGCGACGGCCGTGATATGCAGCCCGGCCGTATATGCCATACGCCCCGCACTGGAAAAGGGCCGTGAGGCCGAAGCATCCCGTTGGGCCGACTCTGTGTACGCCACACTCACCGAGCGCCAACGCGTGGCGCAGCTCATGTGCTGCAAAGTGGTGCCTACCAAAGGAGCCGAATCGCGAGCCGCCATCACACGTCTTGTCAAGACCGAAGGTGTGGGATCGCTGCTGTTCACCGAAGGAAATGTGGAACAATTCGCGTCCTTGGCCGACTATGCCCAATCCGAAGCCAAGGTGCCCGTGCTGATGACCGTAGATGGCGAATGGGGCGTGTCGATGCGTGTGAAAGACACTCCGCGCTTCCCCAAGAACATCGCCCTTGGAGCCATCCAGAACAAACGTCTCATCTACGACTACGGCAAGGAAGTGGCGCGCCAATGCCATCTTCTGGGCATACAGGCAGATTTCGCCCCCGATGCCGACGTGAATTCCAATCCGGCCAATCCGGTGATAGGCTCACGCTCTTTCGGCGAGGACCCCGCGCGCGTGGCCGAGGCGACCGTAGCCTACTCGCTGGGCATGGAAGATGCCGGCGTGCAGGCTGTAGCCAAGCATTTCCCCGGTCATGGCGATACCGGCACCGACTCGCACAAGGCGCTGACCCGCGTGGACCACAACAGCCAGCGGCTCGACGATATCGACCTTGTGCCATTCCGGTCGTTTATCGACGCCGGGTGCTCCGGCATAATGACAGGCCATATCATAGTTCCTGCGCTCGATCCGTCGGAAACACCGGCCTCGCTTTCAAAGGTGATAAGCACCGACATACTTCGGCAAAAGCTAGGCTTTGAAGGCCTTATCTATACCGATGCTCTGGGCATGAAGGGGGCTGTGGATCCGGCCGGACGCAACAACTGCGTGGCAGCTCTGCTGGCAGGTGCCGATGTGCTTCTCTGCCCCGAAAAACCATCGGCCGACATAAACGCGGTGATGGGGGCGATCGCCGACGGTACCATACCCGCCAAGATAGTCGAGGACCGATGCAAAAGGATTCTGCGCTACAAATATTACCTCGGTCTGAACGACTACACACCTCTGGGGACAGACTACGCCGCCATCGCCCGCAAAATCAACAGCCCCGAAGCCCTCGCACTGCTCAAACAACTCGCGGCAGCCTCGATTACGGTGACACGCAACGAGAACAACATACTTCCGCTTGGCGAACTCGGCAAGCGCACATTCTCGGTGGTGAGCATAGGCGCGGCAAAGGACAATGAATTCTCATCGACATGCGCGCGCTACGCCCGCACCGAGGAGTATTTCACCTCGGGCGAAGCTTTTTCGGCAGCTTCACTGGCTAAAATCGATAAAGGCGACGTGATTGTAGCCGCCATATTCTCGGATGGCGCCGGAGCGCAACAGGCTCTGGCACAGCTCACGGCGAGCGGCAAGCCTGTGGTAGGCGTATTCATGATAAGTCCATTTAAAATCCGTAAGTTCGGAGCATCGCTGTCGAAACTCGCCGCAATGGTGCTGGCATACGATGATATACCGGCAGCACGCCAGAGTGCGGCCGAGGCTATTTTCGGCGGCATCGCAGTGGACGGTCGTCTGCCGGTGAACATAGCCGGCGTAGCAAAGATGGGGGCCGGCATAGACTTGTCCAAGACACGCCTTGGATATACCTCGCCCGTGGCCGAGGGGCTCAATCCGGCGCTTACCGACAGCATCGACGCCATCGCCGAACTTGCTCTCAAGACAAAGGCATTCCCCGGTTGTCAGATACTGGTGGCACGCCACGGCAATGTAATCTACGACAAATCGTTCGGAAAAATCACCGGTACTCCCGACGCCAAGGCAGTCGACGCACTCACCGTCTACGACCTTGCATCGGTATCGAAGGCCACAGGCACACTACCAGGCGTGATGAAGGCTTTCGACCAGGGCCTGATATCGCTCGACGACAAACTTGGAACACTAATACCCGAAATAACCGACTCGGCCAAACGCGAAATTACCGTACGCGAACTGCTCTACCACGAAACCGGCATGCCGGCGGCCCTGAACATGTACAACATGATGTTCGACACCACCACATACAAGGGTAAACTAATCACCGGACGCCGCGACCGCAATCACACCATCAAGATACAGCGCAATGCCTACGGCCACAATACAGCCCGCATGCGTTCCGACATAATAAGCCGCACACGCTCCGAGGAGTATCCGGTAGAGGCATCGAAAGGTATTTTCACCGGGCGCGCCGCCTACGACACCATTATGCACCGCATATACGACATACCACTGCGGGCGAACAAAAACTATGTGTACTCCTGCCTCAACTTCGCGCTGCTGATGGATATAGAGCAACGGCGCACTGGGCGTCCCCACCAGGAATACGTGGAAGAGGAAATCTTCGGCCCGATAGGTGCATGGCGTACAGGCTACCGTCCCACCGAGCGCTTTCAACTCAATGAGATAGCGCCGACCGAGTACGACTCGTTCATGCGCCGTCAGAAAGTACATGGCTATGTACACGACGAGATGGCAAACTTCTCGGGTGGTGTGCAAGGCAACGCCGGTCTATTCGCCAACGCGGCCGATATTGCCAAAATATGCCAGATGTGGCTCAACGGCGGTACCTACGGCGACGCCCGGGTGCTCTCGCCCAAGACGGTTGAACTATTCACCACCGCGAAAAGTCCTACCTGCCGCCGCGGTCTCGGATTCGACAAGCCCGACACTGTGAATCCCGACTACTCACCGACATGCGACGAGGCCTCGCCAGAAGTATTCGGCCACCTCGGATTCACCGGAACGGTGTTCTGGGTAGATCCGACAGAGGACATAATATTCGTGTTCCTCACAAACCGTGTGGACCCGACCCGCGACAGCGCTGCCTTCAACAAACTCAACATCCGTCCGCGCCTGTTCCGATATATATACCAGGCTCTGGAGAAATAACAGATATACAAACTTACCCACTCCGGGCATCCGCAAGGCAAACTTTGCGGGTGCCCGGAGTGTTTTTAGTATAAGAGCTTGTAAGAAAAAAATGAAACTTGGAAACATTAACATTGATTTCAACAAGCTATTAGGTTTCAATTATTTATACTAAAGTTTGCACACAATGAATACCCGCCAATTAGCTGTTGCCACAGAGCGCCGTCCACTCGAATTGAGTTTCCGCCCGGTTGATTTTGAAGCACTACCCATCATCAATTCCTTCCTGCAACGTGAGCATAGCCGCTCATGCGACTACTCTCTTGGAGGCCTGTATATGTGGATCGATTTCTTCAATTATGAGTATTGCATCGTTGCCGCTACCCTATTTATAAAAGGACTGTCGGAGGATGCGTCGCGGCGTCCGTCGTTTGCAGTTCCGATAGGTTCTCTGCCTTTGGCCGATGCCGTAGCCGCTGTGAGAGCCTACTGTTCAAGCCGAGGAGTGGAGCCGCTGTTCTCGGCGGTGCCCGATGAAAAACTCGATGCACTCGTAGCCCTGGGAAAGGCCGAGGTGACGCCACTCGACGACTGGGCAGACTATATCTACACAGCCACCGACCTGGCGTCGCTCACAGGCAAGCACTACAATAAGAAACGCAACCATGTGAATCGCTTCATGACCGACAACCCACATTGGCAGCTCGAACCGCTCGAAGGACAAGCCCTCGCCGATGCCGATGCTTTCTTCGCAGCGCTACCCGCCGACTCTGACGAGGTGATGGCCGAATACGAACGCCGCCAGTGCGCCGATGTACTCCGCCACTATACCTTGTATCCATTCGAAGGTGCGGTACTCCGAGGCGAGGACGGCGATGTGGTGGCATTCACCGTAGCCGAGCTTATCGGGGATACCCTTATAATACATATCGAGAAGATGCGCCACGACGTGGCCGGTGCCGGAGAAACCATCAACAAGCTATTTGCAGCAGAGATGCTTCGCCGACATCCACAAATACGGTTTATAAACCGCGAGGACGATGCCGCGGACCCCGGACTACGATACGCCAAAATGTCGTATCATCCACTGCGGTTGCTCCGTAAATTCAATGTCCGCTTTCTTTGACGCTACCATTGAATCCCGTAAATATTTTTCCGACTGAACATTTTTTCATCTCCGGCGTGAACTTTTCTATCGCCGGAGATGTTTATATATCACAAAGCGAAAAATTACTTTTTCCATTGCAAGAAATGTGATAATGATTGGTTTATCTACAGCGGCGATACCGGGAGGCATCGCCGCTGTGGTTTTACACCCTATTCCCCTGCATTTAGATAGTAAGTGGCGGCTGCAGAGACACCTCTGTAACTCACATGGCAGATGCCAATATGGATCGGGGATAGAAAATGATTTCAGAATGCATCTATCTCATTTACTGAATTAGAATCATTATTTTTGAAAGCGGTTAAAATTCCAAGAAAAGTATTGGAATTAAAATATTTTCGAGTATATTTGCAAAAACCTAAATTCCTTTCCATGAAAAAATTTGCTTTGGTTATTTTCACCGTACTTCTTATGGCAGATTTAGCAGCCGCGCGTAAGTTCAGATTTGGTTTTGAAGCCGGATTGGATATTTCCAAGCCGTCGAACTGCGACGGAACAGCCTGTCTGGCATATAACTACGGTCTATTAGGAGAGTATGATTTCAAATCGTCGATGAAAGGTGCATACATAATATTAAAACTCGATGTAGCGGCCAAACATTGGAATCACACAGTGATGAAGGGGTCATACAAAGGCAAACTGATAGCCCATCCGGTGTACCTGCAAATGCCCATAATGGTGGGTTGGAGAGTGCCTGTCAGTGATAAGATTTCTTTAAAATTCGAGGCCGGCCCGTATTTTGCCCAAGGATATCTCGGGGCATCGAAAGTGAACTACTACAACGGACACTCCAAACCATACACAGAAGATGTCAAGGACTGCTTCGGTGAGAACGGCATATGCAAGCGCTTTGACACAGGCATATCTTTAGGTGTGGGATTCTCGGTTGGTAAGTATTGGCAATTCGGAGTGAATACGGCAATACAACTCAATAAATTCGACCAGGTCAACAACCGATCGAACAGGACCTATGGCTTATCGGCCGGGTTATTATTTTGATTTGGGGATATTTACCTGTGGCTACACTGCGATTTGCGGGGGTGTGGGATTTTTCGTAAATTTGTGCCAAATTTCCGGAAATGAAAAATATACGCAACTTCTGCATAATAGCACACATAGACCACGGCAAATCGACTCTTGCCGACCGCCTGCTCGAATACACCAATACTGTGTCGGCCAAAGACATGGAGGCACAGGTGCTCGACGATATGGATCTGGAGCGCGAACGCGGCATCACAATCAAGAGCCACGCTATCCAGATGGATTACCACCTGAACGGCGAAAAATATGTGCTCAACCTCATCGATACTCCGGGACACGTCGACTTTTCGTACGAAGTGTCGCGATCTATCGCTGCATGTGAAGGTGCACTGCTGATAGTGGACGCCTCGCAGGGCATTCAGGCCCAGACCATTTCGAATCTCTACATGGCCATCGACAACGATCTGGAGATCATACCGGTAATAAACAAGGTAGACCTCGATTCGGCCAAGCCCGAGGAAGTGGAAGACCAGATAATCGACCTGCTCGGCTGCAAGCGCGAGGAAATTATCCGTGCGAGCGGTAAGACAGGAGTAGGCGTGCCCGATATTCTTCAGGCTATCGTGGAACGCATTCCGGCCCCGGTAGGCGATCCGTCGGCTCCTCTGCAGGCTTTGATTTTCGACTCGGTGTTCAACCCCTTCCGCGGCATCATAGCCTATTTCAAAATCGAAAACGGCACCATCCGAAAGAATGATTTCGTGAAGTTCGTGGCTACCGGCAAGGAGTATCACGCCGATGAGATCGGAATTCTGCGGCTCGACATGCAGCCACGCGCCGAGCTATCGGCCGGCAATGTGGGCTACATCATATCTGGCATAAAGACCAGCAAAGAGGTGAAAGTGGGCGATACCATAACACACGTGGAGCGCCCGTGCACCGAGGCCATCGACGGCTTCGAGGAAGTGAAGCCCATGGTATTCGCCGGTGTATATCCTATCGAAACAGAGGACTTCGAGAACCTGCGTAGCTCGCTTGAAAAGCTGCAGCTCAACGATGCGTCGCTCACATTCACTCCGGAATCGTCGGCGGCACTCGGCTTCGGTTTCCGCTGCGGATTTCTTGGACTTCTACACATGGAAATCGTGCAGGAACGTCTCGGGCGCGAATTCGACATGGATGTGATCACCACGGTGCCCAACGTAAGCTACCGTGTGTACGACAAACGCGGCGAGATGGTAGAAGTGCACAACCCGTCGGGACTCCCCGACCCTACCCTGATAGAGCGCATCGAAGAGCCATATATCAGGGCTTCGATCATCACCACGGCCGATTTCATCGGACCGATCATGACTCTATGTCTTGGTAAGCGTGGCGAACTGGTGAAGCAGGAGTACATATCGGGCAACCGTATGGAACTGACATTCGACATGCCTCTGGGCGAGATTGTGATTGATTTCTACGATAAGCTAAAGAGCATATCGAAAGGATACGCTTCGTTCGACTACCATATACACGATTACCGCGACAGCAAGCTGGTGCGCCTCGACATACTTCTCAACGGAGAGAGTGTGGATGCTCTGTCGACCTTGACGCACGTGGACAACGCCGTGACCTTCGGTCGCCGCATGTGCGAAAAACTGAAGGAACTGATACCTCGACAGCAGTTCGACATCGCTATCCAGGCGGCTATCGGTGCAAAAATCATAGCTCGCGAGACCATCAAGGCTGTTCGTAAAGACGTGACTGCCAAATGTTATGGTGGCGATATATCGCGTAAGCGCAAACTCCTTGAGAAACAGAAACAGGGTAAAAAGCGCATGAAGCAGATTGGTCGCGTAGAAGTGCCTCAGAAAGCATTCCTTGCGGTACTCAAACTCGACTGATGCGTTGTTAAGTTCAAAAGTAAATCGGCGTCCATGGGACGCCGATTTTACTTTTGGGCCCGGCGCATCTTGCGGTACCCGGTGTCGTTCGGAAGATTAGCATACCACGCCATGTGCCCGGTATTGGAGCCGGACCGGAGTGGCACCCCGATGGGGCGCCGGGATATAGAGACACCGTGCAGACCACAGCTGCGGACCACTACGCGGCCCTTGCAGTGGCCTAATAATCTATAGACCGCTACGCG
>CAJUOB010000035.1 GCA_910587915.1 uncultured Muribaculaceae bacterium
TTAACGTTAATCTTTTCTAAATCTCAACGAGAATTTTGGAATACAACATAGAAGGGAGGCTCTAAACGCAGTTTGCCATCAATGAATAGCTGAGTACAGTCCTCAAACAATTGCCCTTCAATCGGGGTCATATATGTTTCATATAAATCGCTATAATCTATTCTGGCAAGGTCAAGCGCATTATTGTCTATCCAATAATACACTGCGCCGAGTGCGTCGCGCTCAATTTTAAGCGGACTTGTTTCTGTTTGCATAGAATTCCCTTGACTTTGCGCCCGGAGGTTACAGGAGAGAGCAAAGCCAACACACAGAATCAATATCTTATAGAGTGTTGCCATACGCAAAGTTACAACGAATAATCGACATTCGATGTGACAAATGTCCCATCAGGGGATGAAAATCAGCGTGGAGCGAAGATTTTTATTAAATATCCTCACATTCGGAGGTGTCGGCGGCACTTTCAGCCTCACGGATGCGGTGCAACTGACGGCGTGAGATGCCTAAATAGGAGGCAATCTCCTGAATGGGCAGATTGTGCATCACGCCGGGATAGCGGAAGACAAGTTCATGGAAGCGTTCTGTCGGGGTCTTTACAAGCATATTCAGATAACGGCAATATGCCTCTTGCAACAGATTGGAGGAAACCTCGGCCACGAAGCCGGGATTGCGCTCTATGATAAACCGTCGCGCATCTTCGACCGACACACGTTGAACCTCGGCATCGCATCCCGCGACAATGGAGGTTAGAGAAGGCTGATCATACAGGAATCCTTGCACATAGTCAGTAACCACTTCGCCCTCGAAAGAGAAGCCCGTTACTACTTCCTGCCCCTTTGAATTAAGAGCCACATATTTGAAATATCCCGACTTTACCACACCCACATAGCGGCACAATCGCCCCTGCTGAACAATCCTCACGCCCTTGGCATAGACAACGCTCTTGCCATTAGCTGCGACATAATCATTCAGCACCGACAGGTCAATCCTCGTCATAAATTCGTTAAGCTCCGCCATATCTTTGGATGGTACTCGTCAAAATCCATGTGCCTTTTATCTCAAAATGCGGATAATGCGGGAAATGCAAGGCTATTCCAGTTCCATCATGTCGAAAAACATAAGGCGTGTATGGTCGTTCTGTATCTTTTCCGACAGCACTTTGAAGTTGTTTTTCAGATAGAAGTCGATGGCAGAGAGATAGGCATCAACAGTCAGATAGCGGAACGCCGAATAATTTGGATTCCCATTAAGCATGTCTTTAAGAAGATTCATCAGGTCTGTCCCTATATTTCGACCCTTGTATTTTGATGAAACGGCAAACCTGCCAATCTTGACCGCCGGGTAACTTCCGAACTGCTTACGCTCAGGGAAGCCTCCCTTGATTTTCTTCCATTGACTATTGGTTACATCCTGACGGCTGATTTTGTCGTTCAAGAGGCAGAAATACGCGACAATGCTTCCGCAATCCTCAAGGATATAGGAAGTGGCAATACGTTTGTCGAGGAACCCTTTGGCATCCTCGACAAGAAAATTATTCAAATCCTCGTCACCGCAATCAAATCCGTCAAGCACGGTTTCCGGCGTAAGTCTTACAAGTTTCATCTTTTACAAGCAGATGGTAATGTATTCCTTTGCTTTCTTGACCGCTTCTTTGAGCTTTCTTGAATTCTCGGCGCGCTGTTCCTTGGTGAGACTTTCAACCTCCATTCTGAGTTTCTCAAAACGGATTGCGTCTTCGCCTGTCAGAACCGGGGTTTCCGCTATTGGTCGTGCCATAATCTTGTCTCTTGTTATTAAGTGGATTACAAAGTTACAACAAATTTCTGACACTTTTGGCTTATCTGCCGATTTTTATTCCAGATCTTTGCGCGCAAGACCCTAAGAAGTGATTTCATAGATAGGCTGCCCTCTTGCTGTCAATAATCCTAAAATCAGTCCGAAGTGGTATGTCAATAATCCCAAAATCTTCTTGCCGCGATGTCGCGCAGGCGGTATCGGGTTGTGTAATTCGCAGAAAATCGCTATTTTTGTAATAAGTAAAGAATGGGCGCTTTGAGAGAGCCGAAACTGTTAAAATTGGAGGTGCGAACCCCGTAAAATTCGGTTTTGTAGACTTAAAGCGCAACCTGCTCACTATCAGATATATGCTATAATTGCATCGACAAATATGAAAAAAGATAGCGTTCTATTGGTTGAGGATGATTCGACACTGTCGTTCATTGTCGAAGATGCGCTTGTCCGTGAGGGCTTTGAAGTTACGACGGCGAGCAATGGAGAAACCGGACTGCAAAAATTTGAGTATAGCAGGCCCGATATTGTTGTGGCCGATGTCATGATGCCTAGAATGGATGGCTTTGAAATGGTGAGACAGATCAAACTGAAATCGCCCGGGATTCCGGTTCTATTCCTGACGGCACGCACAGCATTGGCCGACGTGCTTCATGGCTTCGAAATCGGTGCCAATGATTATATCCGCAAACCATTCCAGATTGCAGAGTTAGTGGCACGCATCAAAGTATTGCTGAAGCACGCGGGCACATCGGCCGAGGATTCTGTAATCGACATAGCCGGATGCCGGTTCGACTTTGCCGCTCAACGGCTGACAACCGGCGACACCGACCGAGAATTATCCCACATAGAAGCCATTATCCTCGATGAACTATTCCATCACGTCAACGAGGTGGTCGAGGCCCGTACTCTCATGTACCGTATATGGCAGAACGATGATTACAACAATCTCAACCGTCTTCATGGGTTCATATACAAAATTCGGAAATATCTATCGACCTCGCCCCTCGACATACTGAACGTACGAGGCATCGGCTATAAACTCGCAAAAAGGAATTAAGCGATTGTTTACTTTGCCTCAGTGCAAAAGTGGCTGTCGGATTTCGCCCGATACAGCATATACCCCCAAGTTTCCGAATGGGAACCATTCGGATTAAAAGAATATTTCGAACAAATAGCTTTTAAATATCTAAAAAAGAGATGAATGGTAAATTCAGCCTTCCTGTTGTGAAGGCCATTGATTTGATATGGACATCTTTCAACCGCGAAGAGATTCATCGTGGCTATGCCATGCTCATGCAGGCAGCCCAGCAAGGCGATGCCGATGCTTTATGCTTCATAGCCCGCTGCTTTATGGGCGATCAATATGTGTGGAGTGGAGCCGGTTTTGCCACCGACGACGAAAATGCCTCCATGCTGATGCAGAAAAGCGCAGTGATGGGCAGCGCGGCCGGCGTACTTTGCTGTGTGCGAAGCGGTAATTTCACTCCGACGGTAGAACGCGACATGCCTTTTGCCTCATTCAAAGAAGCTTTCGAGGAAATCCGCGAGCAGGCCGACCGAGGAAACGCATTCTGCTGCTATCTAATAGGAAACGTGTACTTCTGGGGCGACTATCTTATGGTGGAGCCGGAACTCGCCAAAACCTTCAAGAACGAAAGAGCATACTATGCTTTCGCCTACCCGCTTGCGAGGGATTACTTCGAACGTAGTTTCAGAGGCCGGGTATGTGCCGGTTGGGGCAACTATTGCGATATCATGGATTCGGGACTCGGAGACATCAAAAAATCGACATTCGAGACATACTATCGTGCTTTGGCCGAGATATCACCGGTGATATGCGGAAACTATGGGGTATACATCGAAAGAGAAACCGGGAACTACGAACTTGCGAACGCCTATTATACCAAGGCTATGCAACGTTTCGACATGCAGGCGACCTTCAATCTGGGTTGCAGCTACGAAAAAGGAGAGGGAGTGGAGAAAGACCTGGATTCGGCTTTCCAATTATTCGAAATAGCCGCAATAGGTGGACATCCCGGCGCCCAATGGGCTGTAGGATATTATTATTTCGAAGGATGGGGAAACACCGAGATTGATTATGCAAAGGCAGCCGACTGGTTTACAAAAGGATATAACAACCCTAAAGATGATAAAAAGATGGATTGTGCCGCATATCTCGCGGTGTGCTATCAGGATGGACTCGGAGTAGTACAGGACGACGACCTCGCCTTTGGGTATCTTAAAGACGTTGAGTACAATCTCGAAGCAATAAGCCACGATTCGATAGTAGGAATAGCACTGAATGCCCTTGGGGTAGCCTATGCCTATGGCAGAGGAACCCGACAAGACATAGAATCGGGTATAGAGTATCTCGAGAGTGCAGTGAAACTCGGCAATAATGAGGCCAAGGAAAATCTCGAACAACTGGAGAGCTGCAAGCTATCGGAAGTTAACAGTGGCAAATCGGCTGCAATTCAGGATTCGCTTTTTTCTAAAACCGACAGAAACAATCGGAAAACCGATGGAAATGGATCTCCTGAGAGTACATCCCATTAATAGGTAAATCGATACACATGTATGCATCGGTGATTTTATGCATGGATAGCTACGGTATCCCAACAATATGCCGCTATATCCCGATCAGTTCGGAATGGCTATTTGGTTAAATGGAAATAAAGCAGTACTTTCGTGACAAATTATTTGCAATGGCAATGCGCTTACTCTTTTTTCTGGTTTTATTTGTCCCCGGGCTCGCTTGGGCTGCCGGTTCGTTGCCGGATTCAAGCACAGTGTTGGTCTGTGGTGAAAATAAAATATATATGATAAAACCAGCCCTGATTGGCGACAATTACAGCAATGGCATTGTATGGGAATGGGATTCGGAGTCGTTGATACCAACCACCGGCTTCACACCAAAGCGCTGCTCAAACATCGATGACTGCAAGAGTATAGACAACGGTCAACGACTCGCAGTGACCAGTTCACACCAGTGGGCGGCTTTAATCGATATAGCATCAAAAGAGATTCTGTTTCACACCGATAGATGCATATGCGCCCACTCAATCGAAATGCTGCCTGAAGACCACATAGTGGTTGCCTGCTCCGACAGGGGCGACTGTCTGCAGGTGTACAGTCGTACAAAGAACGATTCTGTACTCTACTCCACTACTCTGCCCTCAGCCCATGGCGTTGTGTGGATGGACAGCGACAGCTTGCTGTATGCCATTGGCGGTCGCCGGCTCAACATATACTCTTTCGAAGCTCCCGCCCTTACTCTTATCGACAGCGTGGAGACTCCTCGAGGTGGTCTCCACGACCTTACTAAAGTTGATGACAGCACCTTATGTGTGGCAGGCAACGGCGCGTTTTTCTTCGACACCGCCAGCCGCGCATTCTCTCCTCTGCCGCTTTTCAATAAATCCAGAGCACTGAAATCGGTGAATTGCCGCAGTATCACAGGTCCGATATGGTACACAGATGCCACCAACCCGGAGGGCTCCCATCGCTGGACCACACAGACTGTGCGCCACGCCACCCATCCGGCCGATAGCACTGCCGCATTCACTTTTTCGCTCCCCGATTTAGACGCATATAAAGTACGTGTACTACATTGGTAATAATATTTCGATGCAATGAGAAAATATATCTTTGCCACATTACTGGCTGCTCTGATAGCACCGCTGGGAGCACTGGCTGCCTCCCGCGCCGACAGCATCGCAGCCGAATTGCATAACCCCGAAAGCAAACGCGTGCTCGTGGTAGCACATCGCGGCGACTGGCGCTCTTGGCCCGAAAATTCACTTCCGGCCATGCAGTCGGCCATCGATCAGGGAGCCGACATTATAGAGCTCGACATTCATATGACTGCCGACAGCGTCCTTGTGGTGTGCCACGATGCCAAGGTAGACCGTACAACAACCGGGCGTGGACGCATCAGCGAGCTCAGCTACGACAGCATTGCATCGCTATCGCTGCGCACAGGTCATGGCATCGCCACTTCGCTGCCGATGCCTACTCTACGCGAGGCTCTCGAACTATGCCGCGACAAGGCTGTAGTGAACATCGACAAAGGCTACGAATACTACGACCAGGCTCTGGCCTTATGCCATGAACTCGGAGTCGCCGGCCAGGTATTGATAAAAGGCAAGGCGCTTCCGGCCGATGTGGAAAGCAAATTGAAAGCACATACCGACAATATGATGTATATGCCTATAGTGGAGGTGCAGAAAGAACGCGGACAGGCTCTATGGAACGCCTACAAGGAACGTGCCGAGGTGCCTATGGCTGTCGAAGTGTGCTGGAGCACGTGTGGCCCGGATGTCGATGCCGCCATTGCTGAAATACGCGATGCCGGCGCAAAAATATGGGTGAATTCACTGTGGCCAAAGCTCAACGGTGGCTTATGCGATGATGCCGCTGCCATGGCCTCAGATCCGGCAGAAATCTACGATGCTCTTCTATCCACCGGAGCCACGATAGTGCAGACCGACCGTATAGGCCTGCTGGTGTCGTATCTCCGCAAACGAGGCTTGCACCCATGAGCTCTCCACGTCCCCGGCTCGTCATGCTTGGCACCGGCAGTGCATTGCCGCGCCGCAGCTACAACACATGCTTCGTACTCGATCCCGGAACAGGACAACGCCTGCTTGTCGATGCAGGTGGTGGCAATGGCATTCTGCATCAACTGACTCAATGCGGTCTCAATCCGGCAGATATAGGGTCGATGTTTATATCGCACGCACACACCGACCACATATTAGGTGCCGTATGGATAGTTCGACTGGCCATTTTCGCATTCAAGGAAGGGCGAGTAGGCTGGCCATTGCATGTCTACGGCAATGCAGCCACAATCGGAGCTCTTACCGAGATCTGTCGGCTCACATTTCTGCCGTCATATTTCGCCGATATGCCCAGTGCAGTGGTGCTTCACACCGTAAGCCACGGTAGCACATGCACTGTGGCAGGAATGGATATGCGATTCTTCGACTGCCATTCGCGCGAAGTGGACCAGACAGGCTTCAGGGCACAACTTCCTACTGGAGAGTCGCTATGCTTTCTGGGCGATGAATCGCTCACAGAGCACAATTCCGCCGATGTAGCGGGTGCCGACTGGCTCATATGCGGTGCGTTCTGCCGTCGCGCCGACGCCCATATCTTCCATCCCTACGAAAAGCACCACCACACGGTGGCCGACGTAGCCACAACAGCAAGCGAGGCGGCTGTGAAGCACCTCGTGCTGGTGCACTGCGAGGATACCGACCCCGACCGGCGCGAGGCTCTCTATCAGGACGAAGCAGGTGCATTATTCGATGGAAATGTATCTGTGCCAACCGATGGTGCCATCATAGAACTATGACACCTCACCGATTCGAAATCATCTTCAGGCAACTGCATCTGCCTTTGTGCATGTACGCGCTTCGACTGTGCGACGACACCGGCGCTGCCGACGATATTGTGCAGGAGGCTTTTCTGGCAGCTTGGCAGATTTACAAGGATGAGGGAGAGCCGACCGATTTCAAAGCATACATGTACCGCTGTGTACGCAATGGCTGTATAACCTATATGAGCAAAAACCGGAAGTTCGACAATATCGATGAAATTCCGGATGTAAGCGAACCCGAAATCGACACCTCGGAGCGCGATGCAGCTGTATGGCGGGCAATCGACAGGCTACCGGCCAAGTGTCGAACGATTTTCCTCATGAGCAAGCGCGATGGCATGCCCGTACACGACATAGCCGAAGAACTGTCGCTATCGGAGCAAACAGTTAAGAACCAAATATCTAAAGCCCTGCATACACTCCGCACAGCTCTCGATCCGGCTCGCAAGCCTTTCTTCCTCCCATTTCTATAAGTGTTAAATAAGTGTTAAAACCAAAAGTTAGGTAGTACTTTCTGCGGTATTTCATCTCCTGAAAACAGAAAACCAAATAAACGACAGATATGAAATACCGAATCATCGCATTCCTACTCGCTCTCTCCGCCATCACGGCATATGGTCGCCAACCACAACGTGGCTACCGCGGATTTATAGAATGGAGCAACGACCTGACATCCCAACAGAATTTCTACACCAACGAGACTGTGCTCTACACCGGAGCCACAACCTCGCACGGCTATCAGATAAATCCGATGTGGTATATCGGTGCCGGCCTCACCGTGGAATACTGCAATCAATACGAGACATTCATGGTGCCGGTATTCGCTCATACACGCGCCGACTTCCAGTTCGGCAAATTCACACCATTCGCCGACTTCCGCCTTGGCTGCAATTTAGGCGAAGGCGGCCTCGGGGCATACATATCGCCATCGATAGGCTACCGTTTCAACTGGGGCCGGAAATTCGGCATGAATCTTGGCCTCGGCATGACCGTAAAAACATATAATGTAGACATATACGATGGCGTGTATGATGCCGATACAGGATATTTATTGATTCAATACATCGGCCATGAAACACGGGCCAAGGCATACTTCACCTTCCGCTTAGGCATAGAATTCTAATGGAAAAGAATATCGACTTTGTAGTCCGCCACTACCGCCACGGTGCATTCTGCACCTCCAGAGCGTGGCATAAGCTTGGAATGGGACACAGCATGGTGTATAAGCGGCTCCGTGTTGCTGCCGTAGCGGCGATACTTGTGGCAGCCGGAGCTACCGCAGTAATCATGCATCACTACACGAGCACATCACCTGCCGTTGAAACGCCTATGGACACGCCCGTCGAGGACACAAAAACAATCGTACGAATCATAGATTTCGATGATGCACCTCTTTCGGCTGTAATAGAAGAAATAAACCATGTCTACAATGTGGAAGTGACCGATATTCCGGCTGATGCAGCTGAAATACGCCTGACACTACACTACGAAGGCGATGTCGCAGGACTGATTGAAACCATAAACGAAACCACCGGTACTGAACTGAGGCTGAAATGAAACGCATCATCCTATCGCTCGCCATGGCCACTATCGCAGTGGCGCTCATGGCTCAGAACGTCACGCTCCATGCCGTCGACCGTCCGGCTACAGAAGTATTCCGCGAACTTATGGCAATGACCGGTAAAAATTTTGTATACCGGGCCGGCATACTCGATGATATTACCGTGACGGTATACGCTAACGACCGACCATTCAAACATGTGCTGAACGATATGTTCCGTGGCACGGGCATAACATATAAGATAAAAGGCAATGACGTGATACTTAAGCGTCGACGCGCTATAAGTGTCACCGACTCGCTCCGGACTTCAAATATGGAATTCCGGGTGGAAGCAGAAGCGCCCCGGCTTCTCGAAGAATTGATTGTGGTGTCGCGTCTGCAGGCTCCGGCGGTGGAATCGGCCGAAATAGGAGCACGTAAATTCACAGCCGGCGATATAGCATCTGTTCCCACCTTGCTTGGAGAGCCCGATGTGATAAAAACGCTGCACATGGAGCCCGGCGTGATACAAGGAGCCGAGGGTTCCGCAGGCATGTATGTGCACGGTGGCAACGCCGACGAGAATTTGTGCATGCTCGACAATATCCCTCTCTACAATGTGAATCATTTCGCAGGTTTCTTCTCGGCGTTCAACCCCGACATGATACGCTACATCGACTTCTACAAATCGTCGGTACCGGCAAAATTCGATGGTCGCCTGTCGTCGTTTATGGACGTCCGTACACGAAACGGATCGTCCGATGGCCACCTCGGCTCGGCTAAACTTGGCCTTAGCTCCGGCGCAGTAAATATCGGTGGCCACATCGGAGAGCGCACAAACTACATCGTAGGATTGCGACGCTCGTGGTTCGATGCCATAACCATTCCGATCAGCGCACTTTTAAGCGCCGGCTCGGAAGAGAAAATAAAACTATATTACTACTTCACCGATTTCAACGCCAAACTTAGCCATCGTTTTTCGGAAAAAGTAGACGGCTCTATAAGCATATATTTCGGCGATGACAAGCTCAAATCCACATGGAAGGATAATGCTCAGACAACTGGATGGTACTCGGATGAGAAAAATATATTCCACTGGGGCAACCTGATGGCAAGAGCCGGAGTGAACTACCGTATGGCCGAGCGCATGTCGGCAGAATTCACAGCTGCCTACACTCGCTATTTCTCCAAAACAGAAGTAAATGAATATAGTGAATGGCATACGACCTCGATCGATACGACCCACAACATAAATACCATCCACAACAACATAAACGACTGGATATTCAAAGCCGACTTCGATTGGAAACCGACCGAAAATTCAAATATACGATTCGGCGCCAATTACGTCCGCCATTCATTCTTGCCCGAAAGAGTACTACAGACCCATCGCTACAATTCATCGACACTGACACTCCGCGACACCATTCATACCATAGGGGCAAATGAGGCTAATGCCTATATCGAAGACGACTGGGCAATTACTTCGCAGCTAAGGGCAAATGCCGGTGTACACCTATCGATTTTCCATATAGATAAAAAACTGCGGCACGGCATATCACCACGCATTTCTTTAGCCTACCGTCCCCGCGAAATTATCGCAGTCAAGGGCGCATATACCCGTACGGTACAGTATGTGCATCAGCTGACACAGAGCTACCTCTCGCTACCCACCGACCGTTGGGTGCCCATCACAGGATATTTCAAACCTCAGACTACCGACAAAATATCGGTCGGAGCATACTGGAACAGTCGCGACGGTCGGTATGCAGCTTCGATTGAAGGCTACTGGAAGTGGATGCACAATCTGATGGAATACCGCGACGACTTCTATCTATCGGCTCCAATCGAGCCTTGGGACGCCAAGCTGTGCGCTGGCAAAGGAAGCGCCCGCGGAATAGATGTGAAAATAGAAAAGACAAGTGGATTGCTCACATGGAATGCGGCATATTCGCTCGCTTGGGCCGACCGCACTTTTGCAGGAAAGAATGGCGGACATAAATACCCGGCCCGATTCGACACCCGACATGCCATAAAACTGGGCATCAACATGAAAATCAACGACAAAGTGAGCCTCGGCGCCGTATGGACCGGTCGGTCGGGCCACCGCTTCACCCTTATGTCGCAAGTGTGGGAGGCCCCGGGATTGGGAATGCCTGGGACTGAAGATGTGCCCTTGGTCACACGTCTGAACAGCTATCGGTTGCCCTTCTACCATCGTCTCGACCTCGCATGTACCGTCAACAACAGCCGCGGCTACTGGACTTTCGGGCTATATAATGCATATTGCCATCTCAATACCGTCGCCATACGTCGCGTATACGACGACAACATGGTGCCTGTGCTCCAAAAAGTTAAACTGCTTCCTCTCATTCCATCCATATCATACACATGGCTATTCTGAAACGACTCTACCCGCTTCTTCTGGCAGCGATCCTGTCGGGCTGCTACGAAACATTCACGCCCGATGTCGACACCACACCGGTGCTATGTCTTAATTCGCTCATCACCGCAGGGATGCCAATAAATGTACAGGTAACTCATACCTGGATGTTCTCCGACTTGAATGCCGGTAAAAACCACGCAGTCCGCGATGCAACTGTGACAATCTACGTCGATGGGCGCCCTGTGGACGGCAACTATATAGCCCGCGAAGGCGACCATGTGAAAATTATGGCCGACAGCCCGACATACGGACACGCTGAAGCTGAAGTGACCGTGCCGTATGGCGCCGATATTGAATCTGTGCAGTGGGAAATATCCGATCCGAGCTATTTCCCAACGGAAGCCATTCCCGGATACGAGATAAATACAATGATGACATTCGACATAAATTCAAAGTTGACATTGGCCGACGTACCCGACACCCGCAATTTCTACCACATGTCGTTCTATGGCTATGATCCGGCAGTTGAAGACGATGAACCGGAAGAAACCAAATGTGATTTATATCTCGGCAATCTGAACTATGATAGCGAACCGATTTTCGGTGAGCATATCGATGCATTCGAAACTGTGATGGGTAGCACATCCTACGGTTTTGACACTTTCTCGGACCGGTCGTTCGCCAACGACAAATATACACTACAGCTTAATTTCAGTAAATTCAATTACTACGTCACATCTGAAAAATGGGATGAGCGCTTTTTCGACTGTGGATTCATGATAGTGCTGAGCACTGTATCGGAAAGCTACTACAACTGGTGCATCTACACATGGCAACACAATGACGGAGTGCTCGACGACATGGCCGGTATGGGATTTGCCGACGCACTGCTTCCTTTCAGCAATGTGTCGACAGGCGCAGGTGTGGTTGCGGCACAAACCCAACGCACCTACACAATCCCACTCGATGACTACCTCGAGAGAGCTGTACGCAACCGCCCGGAGCCATCACCTGATTTTTGACAAAATTGGCAAAGGCCAAAACAGTGCAAATGCAGGTATTGTATAACTTAGCAACATGAAAACGATATCACTTATATCCGCACTTGCAATATCGGCACAGGCTCTGGCAATATCCCCCACGGAATTCGCCAATCCTCCGGCTGAATACCGTCCTGTCCCACTTTGGTTCTGGAACAACACTACAGTTGACACCGACAGCGCGCTTACCCAGCTCAAAGCATTTACCGACCGCGATGGATACGGAGGATGCGCAATACTTCCATTCGGAGGCAATTTCAAACCTGAATACCTGTCGGACAACTACTTCGACGTATACGGTGCAATGGTGAGATATGCAGCCCAAAACGGGCTGACCATGTCGCTCTACGATGAATATGGCTTCCCGAGCGGCAGCATGGGGGCCATTAATGGCGATGGCACCCCGCGATTCATGGCACGGCACCCGGATGCAACAATAAAGAGACTCGATAAATTCGAATATCCGCTCGAGAACGGCATCGTATGCACACAGGTACTTCCAACCGATGGTAAACTGATGTCGCTCGTGGCTGTAGATGAAAACACTCATAAGATTGTGCCGCTATCAGACCATGTGAAAGACGACGTGCTGACATGGGATGTGCCAGCGACCGGTCGATGGGTTCTCATGTGCTTCATGTGTGTAAAGGACGGCGACCCGAATGTTGATTATCTCGACCCGGATGCCGTAAGCCTGTTTGTGGAAGAAACGCATGGCGAATACTTCAAACGTTTTCCGGAGGCTTTCGGCCCGGTAATTACCGAAACATTCTGCGATGAGCCGACCATGTATCGGGCACAGGGACGGATGTGGACCGACAGCTTTAACGACCGGTTCGAAGCCGAGTATGGTTTTTCGCCGGAATGCCTCTATCCCGCACTATGGCACAACATTGGACCCGACACACCGGCAGCCCGCAACTATCTTTTCGGATTCCGTGCGAAACTATATTCCGAAGGATTCATGAAAACCATCCACGACTGGGCCTCTGCTCATGGCATAAAGTCAACAGGACATCAGGATCAGGAAGAAGTACTGAATCCTGTGAGCGTGTCGGGCGACCTTATGCTCTGCGGCAAGTATATGGATATACCGGGAATAGATAAAATCGGAGGCGACCGCCCGGCCGAATTATTCTACAAGGTTGTATCGTCATCGGCTGCAAACTGGGACAAAAGCCTCGTAATGTCGGAAACCTTCGGTGCCATGGGAAATATACCTGTAGAACAGATGTACTCCATAGCAATGGATCAATATGCCAAGGGCATCAATCAACTAATTCCACACGCGGTATGGTATAACGACGCGGATGTCACTTTCCTACCGGAGCTATCGTGGCGCAATCATCTATACAACACAGAATTGCCGGAGTTCAACCGATTTCTAAGCCGACTTAACTACGTGCTGCGCCAACCGGGACGCACAGTTGCTGACATTGCCCTGCTCTACCCTATAGAAACCATGCAAGCCGGCCACTACCTCGACGGCCCGGAGGGTTTCTACGCAGGAGGAGTGAAAATAGCCGGTACAGACTATGTGAATGTGGCGTCGATACTGAGCGACACCATATGCCGCGATTTCACATATCTGCATCCTGAGCGTTTCGAACAATGCTCCGTACGCAACGGCATGCTAAACATGGATAACGCCATGAACCACCAGCATTACCGTGTCCTTATCCTTCCGGGTGTAAAGTGCATGTCGCCACGCATCCTTGCCATGGTCGAGGAATTCCGGAGTGCCGGTGGAAAGGTGATATTCACCACGTCGATGCCCGACGCCAGCACTGATTTCAGTGTGTCGGGCGATGAAATACGGAAACGGGCTGCACACATGCTTACGATGTCCGATAATCCGGCCATATATTTGCCCGAGCCCAATGCAGCCAACATAAAAGAGGCTCTGCACGACAACGACTACGCGCCCGATGTAGATACCGATGCCTATGGCCTGAGATGTCTGCATAAGGTCGTAGAGAATCATGATATATATTATTTCGCGAATCCGGGCGACCGATGCATCAACGCAAAGGTACGTCTGCGCGATAGCCATAATATAATTTCAGCCTATAATCCCCACACCGGCGAATGCTACAAATACAGCACGACAACCGACGACAATAAAGGCGGCACAATCTTTGATATTGAACTGCCGGCAGCCAAGTCGCTCTTTCTGGTTGCGGAATAGTACGCAATCTCCAATATAGATATTATAAATCGGCCACATCCGCTCCAAGTGGGTGTGGCCGATTTTACAAAACTGAATCTATTTATTGCTTTGCTAAGTTTATTTCGACGCTCTGGCCGTTGACTGATACTATATAGGCTCCCGCTTCGAAGAGTGGCATTCCATGGCTATTGACAAAAGCAAGATCGCGGACGGGGTCGATATCAAATACAAATACCGCCGAATTTCCGGCCGGAATCATTCTCTTTTCAAAATACTTAAGTTCCCGTGCCGGGCGCGAAATAGATGATGCCGGGTCGGATATAAACCAATGTACTGTCTCTGCAGCATCGCGGCTGCCGGTATTGGTGACACGGACAGTTGCACGGAAAGTGCCATCCGCCTGTTTTTCTACGCCAAGATCACTGTATTCAAACGACGTATAGCTCAAGCCATAGGCAAATGGATAGAGTGGTTCGGTCGGAATATCCTGATAGAAACCTTGGTCGCGACGGGCACGAGGACGTTCATTGTAATATATGGGCACTTGTCCGACATGGCGCGGGAATGTCATGGCGAGTTTGCCCGACGGCGCCACATCGCCACAGAGAAGCGCCGCAAGAGCATTTCCACCTTCTATACCGGGCTGCCACATCTCGACAATGGCGCTGCAATAGGGTTCATCATCGGTGAGTATAAGCGGACGGCCGTTGGTGAGGACAAGGACAATAGGCTTACCGGTACGGTTGAGAGCGGCTAAAAGTTTCTTCTGTATGCCCGGAAGCTCCATGGAAGCTCGCGATGCATTTTCACCACTCCACTCGCGTTTTTCACCAAGGCATAGCACAACAACATCGGCTTTACCGGCGGTAGCTAACGCTTCTGCAAATAAAGTAGTGTCGGTTCCCTCGAAATCGCATCCCCTGCTGAACAGTACTTTAGAATTTCCAATACGCTGCGACAATCCATCCACCACCGACACTATATCTTCATCGCGGCCATGACCGGGCCATGATCCAAGCAAATGGCCACGATTGTCGGCCATAGGACCAATTAGCGCAACAGTGGTACCGGCCCGTAGAGGAAGAACATCGTCAGTGTTTTTCAATAGAACCATCGATTCCTCGGCCAGGCGACGTGCTGTAGTGCGGTCGGAATCGAGCAGCACGCGCTGACTTTCGGGAATCTCGGTTGTATAGGGGTGCTCGAACAGTCCGAGACGGAATTTCAAAGCGAGAATGCGGGCCACCGAGGCATCGATAGCATCCATTGATACAATTCCGGACTCGACGAGCGAGACCATATGCTCCCCATAGGCGTTGGAGCCCATATCCATGTCGACACCGGCATATAGTGCAACGGCAGCGGCAGCGGCTCTGTCGGCTGCTATGCCCTGCGACACGAGCTGCTCAACTGCATTCCAATCGGAAACAACGAACCCATCGAAATTCCATCGCTGTTTGAGAACATCGGTGAGAAGAAAACGATTTGCTGTTGCAGGAATGCCATTGATGTCATTGAAAGAGCTCATGACGGTCGCTGCTCCCGCCTTCACTCCCGCCTGATAAGGAGGCATATATGTATCCCACATAGCCTGATCGGAAATATCGGTGCAGGAATAATCGCGGCCGCCTTCGGAAGCTCCATAGCCGATGTAGTGCTTGAGGCATGCAGCGACAGTACCCTCATCGGCGAGGTTATCGCCCTGATAGCCCTTGACAGCACCGACCGCAAATATGGCATTGGTATATGGATCCTCGCCGTATCCTTCGGCCACACGCCCCCAGCGTGGATCGCGGGCAACGTCGATCATAGGTGAGAAAGTCCAGTCTATACCTGCACCCGACGCCTCGCGGGCAGCTACACGGCTTGCCTCCCGGGCAAGGTCAGGATTCCACGAACATGCTTGTGCGAGCGATATCGGATAGACCGTACGGAATCCATGGATAACATCATAGCCGAATAGTATAGGAATGCCGAGGCGAGAATCCTCGACGGCTTTACGTTGCATGGCATTGCGAAGTGTCACATCATCGTCGGTATAGATAAGCGACCCTATCTCGGCCGGAATATGTTTCAGCTTTTCTCCTATATTATTTATGTTCCTGTTATTTCCAAAACCAGCCTGATTCAGCTGCCACACTTTCTCTTCGAGAGTCATGCGCGAAATAAGATCGGACACACGGTCTTCGACCGGAGCGGATGCGTCCCTGTAGGTCTGGCCTAAAAGAACAGGGGAAGCAAACAGGCACGCTGAAATGGCAAGGATGATGGGATGATTAGTTTTCATGACAAAGAGAAATGTCTAAGAGTGAGTTATGCAAAAGTAGCATATTTGCCCTTATAGCCATGTGCGCATCAATGCCAATGATGTAAAAAAAGCCCGGGCTAAATGCGCCGGGCTTTCTGGGAGGGGTATGGAATTCAAAAGCGAATTCTACTGAAGTTTGAAGGTGACAGGGAGTGTGTAAGTAACCTTAACGGGCTGACCGTTGTTACGGCCGGGAATCCATTTAGGCATCGACTTCACTACGCGCAAGGCTTCCTTATCGAGAGCCGGGTGACGGGGACGTACCACGCGCACGTTGGTGATAGAACCATCCTTACCTACGACGAACTCTACAACTACACGACCGGACACGCCTTCTTCGGCAGCGGCGGGCGGATAGACAATGTTCGCGCTAAGCCATTTGTACATTTCAGCTTCACCACCGGCAAACTGGGGTTTCTGCTCTACCATGGCCATGGTCATAGGCTGTTCCTCTTCAACCTTAGGCTGCTCGATAACCTGTTCCTTCACAATAATCTTGTTAAGGTCGTTGGTACCTTCGGTGATATCCACCGAACCTACAGCAGCTTCGTTCTCGAGGACTTCGTCCTGGTTCTTAACTTGCTTGTCTTCTTCAATTTTTTCGTCTTCCACAATGAGAAGATCGGTAACCTGCTGCTGGTTTGCAACTTCTTCGGGAGCAATTACCTCTTCGGGTTCCTGAGGAATCTCAAAGACTTCCTCTTCTTCCTCTTCGAATTCTTCTTCGGTATCAAATGTTGTCACTTCCTGAACGGTGCTGACAGCCACCTGATCGTCTTCGGGCTTAGCGAAAACGCCGGATAGAGAGAGAATGAGAAGAACAAGGATAATCGCTACAGCGATAAGAACTGAAACAACAGCCTTGGTGTGACGCGCAGGGGAACTTTCGCGCATTTTATATGCGCCATATTCCTTGTTTTTACCTTCGAATACTATGTCGCGCCACTCTTTTGAGGTAAGATCTACATCTTTTGCCATTTTCTTTCAGATTTTAGGGGTTAGGAGTAGATTCACCTGCCGCGGGAGCTGTAGCAGTCATGTGTGCTGCACGGTTGCGGACGGTGGGGCGGATAATAGTCTCGTTGTTAGCCTGCTCGAAGTGACGGAGCAGAACGGTATCGGTGTGAGTGGGGAGCTCGATACTGTAACGCGAAATCTGGTTGATGTTCATCTCATCGATTGCGTTGATCAGACCTTCGTAAGTGGTGTTGGGACCGGGTTTGATCACAACAACAGGGCGAGTCTTCAGAGAGTCGGCAGCATTGGCCTTAGCCTGCTTGTCGAATTCTTCCTTGGTAATCTCCTTGTTTTTCCACTGCTCTTTGAGCTTCACGTACTCAGCCATAACCTGCTCGTTCTTGCTGCGGAGGATCTTGCGGATACCCTGCGGCTCGTGGTTCATGTTGCCCACAAACTGTTCTTTCTGAAGGTACTTCGGAGAAGAAAAGGTTGTGTCGGCGATACCTTCATAATAATAGATATTATGTATGGTCTTGCCGGTTTCGGCATCGGTTGCAGGTTTGTCACCGTTGTACTCGGTGTCGAGGATAAGGGTCACTGCTTCAGACTGCTTGGCCTGGCTCTGCTGCTCCTTCTTGACGTCTTCGTTGGTAGGAAGGACAATCTGGAGAGTCTGCGACTTGATCATCGTAGTACAGAGCATGAAGAAAGTAATCAGAAGCATATTCATGTCCACCATGGGTGTAAAATCCACATGGACCTGCATCTTTTTCTGGGCGCCTTTCTTTTTCTTGCCGCCCTTGTCGGATGTATCTATCTGTGCCATTGTGTATTTACTTTAATGGGTGGGTTCATCTTCAGATTTGAGTGCAGTCATGAGGCTGAACTTGTTGAGCTTCATGGTCTGCAGGTTGTCGAACACCATCTGAACAGTGGTGAACGGGGTGTCCTTGTCGGCCTTGATGGCGATACCCTGGCCTTTACGCATAAGAGCGGTGTAAAGGTTAGAGAGCTGAGAGCGCTCTTCGGGAGTAAGACCTTCGGCCTGCTCGTTGTTGATACGCTGAGCGACATTGTAGATGGCTTTGAGCCAAACCTGGAAGTCGTTGAGATTCGCATCACGGTTTTTGTTGTCGTTGATGGGAATTCCGACATTGGGGTCCGACATATTACCCATGAACTTATCGCGCTCGGTAATCGACATGGAGAGCACTGCGGGCAGCTGGCTGAAAGGTACACCGATCATATTGATGGTGCGGAATTCAGCTTTCTGCTGGTCCGAAAGAGTGATACGGTTGTTCTTGTGCTGATCGTTGTAGACGGAGATAGCTTCGTCGAGCATCATACCGCGAATTTTTTCGCTGGAAAGAGTCGAGTCTGCGTCGCCGGTAAACGAGATGAAGAGTTTACCTTCTGCCACCGAGGGATCGGGGAGTTTGCCCGATTTGTCGGCTGAAGAGACAAGAACGGTCACCAAGTTGTTCATAGGCACTTTCTCCTCGGATACCGAAGAAGGAGTGTATACGATGGTGGGTTCTTTCTGCAGGAAGGTAGAAGTCAACATGAAGAAAGTAAGCA
>CAJUOB010000036.1 GCA_910587915.1 uncultured Muribaculaceae bacterium
CCGCTCTACAAGCCGAAATTCGATGTGTTCAAATTTTTGTCATGTACTTAAGTCTTTAACGTGTTTATACGTTAAAAACATTTCAGAGTGGCAGTCGGTTCATTTCTTCGATGTATTCGAGGATGGCATCGCGTCCGCGCTTGTCCTCACTCGAGGTTTTGAATATGGGTGGCAGTTCTTCCCATTTTTCAAGAAGCGCTGCACAATAGTCGGCTGTCAACTTCTTGCCGGCATTAGGCGAGAGTTTATCAAGTTTTGTAAATACTATGCTGAATGGTATGCCGTTTTCGCCCAACCATTCCATGAACTCCATGTCGATTGCCTGAGGCTTGTGGCGGCTGTCTATGAGTACGAAGAGGTTGGTCATTTGTTCGCGCCCCAGTATGTAGCCTTTGATTATACCTTCGAGTCTCTGGCGGTCAGATTTGCTGCGGCGTGCATAGCCATATCCCGGAAGATCGACTATATACCACGAATCGTTGACCAGAAAGTGGTTGATCAGCATTGTTTTACCGGGTGTCGACGATGTCATGGCCAGCCCTTTCTTGCCGGTAAGCATATTTATGAGAGATGATTTCCCGACATTCGAGCGTCCTATGAATGCATACTCATGGCGCTTATCGGTGGGGCATTTCTTGAAATCGCTGTTGCTTATTATAAAACGTGCTGTATTTATTATCATGAGTCAGATGTTGGCATGCATTTGTGATGCCATTGCAAAAGTAACAAAAATAGCTGTAATTTTGTTATATCTGCTTTCCTATAATCGAAAAGGCAACGCCGGGTGGGGCGTTGCCTTTGTATTTTTTATGTCTGTGGCAGTATTACTGTGCTGCAGGTGTCTGGAGGGGTTTGGCTTCCCAACCGAGAGCACTCGCTCCAAGAACGGCTGCATCGGCTTCCTTGAGCTCGCTGAGAATGATTTTCGGCTTTCCTTTAAATGCCGACAGCATGGTACGGTCCATTGCCTCACGCATTGGGCGAAGCAGAAGTTCGCCGCTCTTTGCAAGACCACCGAAGAGGATGAAAGCCTCGGGGGAGGAGAATACGGTCATATCGGCCATCGCTTCGCCAAGAAGTGTGCCGGTGTAGTTGAAGATGTCTTTGGCTATCTGGTCGCCCTGGATGGCTGCGTCGTACACATCCTTCGATGTGATTTCCTCGATGGGAAGATTGCGGAGAATGGATGGTTCAGTACGTATCTCGAGGAATTCGCGGGCGCTGCGTGCCACGCCAGTAGCGGAGCAATAGGCCTCAAGGCAACCGGTACGGCCGCATCCGCAGAGACGTCCGTTATTGCGCTTGATGATGAGGTGTCCGAGCTCGCCGGCGAGGCCGTCGTGGCCGTAAACGACCTGTCCATTGATCACTATGCCCGATCCTACACCTGTGCCGAGAGTAATCATAATGAAATCCTTGAGGCCACGTGCTGCACCATAGGTCATTTCACCGAGGGCGGCGGCGTTGGCGTCGTTTGTCACGGCTACCGGAATACCGAACTTCTCGCTCACGAGCTGAGCAAGTTTCACATCCTTCCAGGGAAGATTGGCGGCGTTGTTGATTTCGCCGGTATAGTAGTTGGCGTTAGGTGCGCCGATGCCTATGCCTTGAATCTTATCTGTGGCTTCATTGGCTTCTATAAGATGGCTTGCCTCGCTGTAGAGCTCGTCGAGATAATCGTTGAAATCGGCGTGTTTGCCGGTTTTGATCGAGGAACTGGCGATTACATTACCGCGGGCGTCCACGATGCCGAAAACGGTGTTAGTACCGCCTATGTCGATGCCTAAAACGTAGGGTTTCATGGTGTCTGTGTGTGTTTGGGTATTATGGTGAGAAATTTTTCTAAGCCAAAGGTACGACTTTTCTACGGTATTTCGATGCTACGGATGTAAAAACACATTAAAAATGTACTTTTCCTACTCGCCTACGATTGTAGCTACGAGTGCGCGAGCGCCGCCGTAGTCACGAAATTCACATAGGTAGATACCTTGCCATGTGCCGAGGTTTAATCGGCCATTGGTTATCGGCAGGGTAAGTGATGGGCCGACAAGTATGGCTTTTGCATGCGCCGGCATGTCGTCGGGGCCTTCGTCGGTGTGGGTGTAGAACGGTGCGTTCTCGGGCACAATCCTGTCGAGAATAGCGGCCATATCGCGTCGTACGTCGGGGTCGGCATTTTCATTCAGAGCCAATGCTGCCGATGTATGTTTTATCAGCAGAGTGAGTATTCCGCGGGCAGGCAACGGTGGAAGTTGCCGCAGTATCTCATCGGTAATTTTATGCACTCCACGCGGATAGGCTCTTAGACGGAATTCGGTCTGCGCTATCATGATACACCGAGTAATTCTATGTCGAAAATGAGTGTGGAACCTCCGGGAATACCTGGCTGATTGAATCGGCCATAGGCCTGTTCGGCGGGTATGTATATCTCCCAACGGTCGCCGACTTTCATTTTCTGCAGGGCTATGATCCATCCGGGTATCAGGTCGCGCAAACGGAATGCCGGCGCAGTGCCTCCGCGACTGGAGTCGAATGTCTTGCCATTGATGGTTTTGCCGGTATAGTGCGCCATTACCACGCTGTTGCGGTTTGGTGAGGGGGCCCCTGGTTTTCCATTCTTGATCACCCGGTAGCAAATACCCTTGTCGAGAGATAAAATACCGGGCTCGGCAGCCTTATTGGCCAGCCAAGTCCGGTTTTTTTCTATATATTCTTGTTTTGCCATTTTTCTATGTCAATCGCCCATAGTGCGAAGTAGTTCGTCGTTGTCGCGGGTGCGCTCCATGCGGTCCTGAATGAATTCCATGGCTTCTACAGAGTTGCGATCCGATAGGAAGCGACGGAGAATCCACATGCGGTTGAGGGTCTCGGATGGCAGGAGCAGGTCGTCGCGGCGTGTGCTCGATGCCATGATGTCGACAGCCGGGAAAATTCGTTTGTTCGACAGTTTGCGATCGAGCTGGAGCTCCATGTTGCCGGTGCCCTTGAATTCTTCGAAAATCACTTCATCCATTTTCGAGCTTGTCTCGGTAAGAGCGGTGGCGATAATGGTCAGGGAGCCTCCGCCTTCAATATTGCGGGCGGCACCAAAGAAGCGTTTAGGCTTCTGGAGAGCGTTTGCGTCGACACCACCCGACAGAATCTTGCCCGATGCCGGTGCGACAGTGTTGTATGCACGTGCCAGACGGGTTATTGAGTCGAGAAGCACCACTACGTCGTGGCCGCATTCTACCATACGCTTGGCTTTGTCGAGTACGATGCCTGCTATTTTCACATGGCGTTCGGCGGGCTCATCGAAGGTCGAAGCGATAACTTCGGCGTTCACGCTGCGCTGCATGTCGGTGACTTCCTCGGGTCGTTCGTCGATGAGGAGAATCATTATATAGGTTTCCGGATGGTTTTCGGCAATAGCATTGGCGATGTCTTTGAGAAGAAGGGTCTTACCTGTCTTCGGGGGAGCTACAATTAGGCCACGCTGTCCTTTGCCGATAGGTGCAAACATATCGACCACACGGGTGGATAGTGTGCAGGAACGACCGGATGTAATGTCGAATTTCTCATCGGGGAAAAGGGGCACAAGGTGCTCGAATGCAGCGCGGTCGCGTATAAATTCGAGCGAGCGGCCATTTACGCGGTTCACTCCGGTGAGGGGATAGTATTTCTCGCCTTCGCGTGGCGGACGTATGTAAGCTTCCACGAGGTCGCCCGAGCGTAGGCCGAACGATTTGATCTGTTGGGCAGTGAGGAATATGTCGTCGGGCGAGGGGAGATAGTTGAAGTCGGCGGAGCGTAGATATCCGAAGCCTTCAGGTGCTATATCGAGCACGCCTGTGGCTTCGAGGATGCCGTCGAAATTATATTTTGGTTGCTGATACTGGTTCTGGCGGTTTTTCTTGTTTTTCTTTCCGCCCATCTGCTGCTGTATCTGCTGTTGCTGTTCGGGTTCACCGATTATGATGGGAGCAATACGTTCGGGTTGCTGTTGCTGACGTTCCTGGCGATCCTGCTGCATATGGGCAGGCTCTTTGTCCCGTTGCGAGCGCGGCACGAATTTACGGCCCTGACTGCGAGGGAAAAATTCGCCGAGGGAGCCATCGCCGGCAGGAAGGAATTTGCCACGTTTGCGAGGCTCTTCGGTAGCAGATGCATTTTCGCTCTCCTCGCGGGCCTCGGTCGTCTGGTCGGGTGTGTTCTCAGGAGCGGACTCCACGTACTTAGGCTGTGCCTCTGAGGTCTGTGCCTCGGCTTGAAGTGCCTCAGCAGCTGTTTCTTCTATCGGTGCTTTTACTTCGGCGGTCGATTCGACAGCAGCGGCAACTTCCTCCGGACGTTTCTTGGGGGGACGTCCGCGACGCTTGCGTTCGACTACTGCAGGAGCACTCTCGGCGGGAGCGGAGTCGGCCTGGTCGGCGTTTTCCTGCTGAGGGGTCTCCGGAACAACGGCTTCGGGTGCCGGTTCTTTTTTCTTGCGTCCGCGTTTTTTTGGAGTTTTTTCATCGGTTGCACCAGCCTCAGCGGCTTTCTTGCGCTTGGCAGTGGTTGCTGCAGCGCGGTCGATAGCTTGCTGATCGAGGATACGGTATACGAGATCCTCCTTGTTGGAGAGGTCTATTTTTTTGAGTCCCATGCCTTCGGCCACATCTTTTAGCTGGGCATCGGGCATTTCGTGAAGTTCGGTGATATTATACATCGCAGATGTGTTTACGTCTTTGAAACAAAGGCGTTATACTACATTTATATTATTCGGAAATAAAATTGAATCAGCATCAGGATACAGTCTAGATAATTACAAAATAAGCTGTATATAGTGCTTGTGAATATGTATGGGGAGAATTTTGTCTTGAGAATAAGGATATTAGCAGCCACGCATATCCCGTTATCCTATTGAGTCGATGCAAAGTTAATGCATTTTATTTTAATAAACAAAGTTTCAGGCGTAAAGTTTGCTCTATGAGCCTGTAGTGGTTGGCGGAATAGTCATATGGCAGGTTATATTAAGGATATTTGAATTTATTTTAGAAACCATACGTGGATTATAGCGTTATGCTTACTGAAGTCAGAGGGGCTCCGGTCCGTCGGGTTTCAAATGAACTAACTTAAAACATATATATTATGTCTGACAAAAGATCTTATTATGTAAACATGATCGAGGCCAAAGATGGCAAGATGGCCGAGGTACTCGATTTCAACTTCGGTGGCCATCACGATATTGCGGCAATGGTGGAAAGAACACGTGCCGCAGGTCTCTTCGCTAAAGATAAGCATGCCAAGGAATTCGTTCTGGCGATGCGCTTCATGCACCATGTGCTGAAAAAGAATCCCGACCTAGAGCTCTTCAAGGAGTTCGGTCCTCAGTTCGAAGCGTTCAAGCAGGCTGTAAAGGCTCAGATTGGCTGCGGATGCAACTGTGGTGAAAAAAATAAATAAATTGACATGAATATGATAGACGGTAAAAACGGTCGATAGAAAAAACGATTATTTTTCCAACCTATAGATATCTGAAAATCAGCCATCGGCATAGTATGATAATGCCGATGGCTGATTTTTTGTCATGCATTGATTTTTTCCGCAATCAAAGGGAGTGGTACGATACTAATTTTGCATCATATTCAAAAAGCAGAACAAATTGATTATGAAAGCACTTGCAGTATCGAAAAAAGTATATGCGGATATAGAAATGCGTCTGGCTACGGCTCTCAGTGGCCATCCCGGATCGCTGTCAGAAGCCATAGGTATGGTCGATGCTTATCTCGACGGGGTGGTATTGACAAGCGATGACACGCTCGCTATGTTGGCATTCAATATGATCCGAGTGGAACTCGATAGGGCTATGAACCGGTCGGCAAGAGCCCGTGAACGGGCCCGATTGCGCAAAGAGCGTGCGGGCCAATGTGTGCCGCAGGGTGCGCTAATGGCAACAGAGGCGCCTCCGCAGACTATAAGAATGTCGCGACGCGAGCGACGTGCACTGGAACGTAGCCGAAAGAAAGGCGCCATCCGAAGCCATGGCATATTTGTGAGAAATTGCAACTCCGCGCTTATGATTCCTGGTGCGGGTCGAAGAGACAGTCCTCCTCATCGAGGTGGTAATATTTCGCGAGCAAGGCGATGAATTTCGAAATCTGCGCAATGGCTTTTGCCGTTTCTTCGCCAATTTCCTTGTGCTGCAGGCGAAGCATCAGGAGGCCGTAGAGGGCATTGAAGCACGTTTCGATCTCTCCCGAACGATTGTCGCCGGCTTTTGCGCGTAGTTCGACTATGAAAGGAAGAGTGGCATAGAATTCTTTGCGGTATTCGTCGAATTTAGGATCGGCGAGAACGCGTAGGTGCAGCTGTGCGAGATCCCCGATTATGTTTTTATTCATCTGGAGATGTCCTTTTTCAGTCACTTCTTCGCGGCGCATCATATCGATTAGCGACTCGTACCACTCAGCCATGTCGGAGAGGGTTTTGTCGTCGGCCGGATAGCGGGATATAACCGATTCTTTTATTTTATCGATATCGAGCTTGTTTGCGCGTATTATGTCCTCGATCTGCCACATGTAGAGGAGGTATTCGGCTATATTTTCTTTTCTCTTTTGGGATGCTATAATCATTTTCCTGGTGTTTTTCTATTATAACAATTAATGTATAGAAAAAGCAACCGGCGGACCTCGACTTCTCAGTCAGTCCGCCGGCAAATGCTGTTTCAGCTATTGTCAATCAATTATGAAAACAGTTAATTACTATGTTCTACATATATGACGGACGAAATGGCGGAAAGTTACATCGGATAATATTTTTTAACATTTGGGGCGTTCCGATAGTCAAATTTATTTTCCGAAAATAGAATTGTAGCGGCTAAGCAAGTTGAGGAATCTGAGGTCGTCGCGGAGAGCTCCAACGTTTACGCCGCCGTCGATGGCTTCGGTCCAGTTGTGGTAGTTGGCATAGCCGAGCTCGAGTGCTTTCGAAGTGCATTCGAGTGCTTTTTCAGTGTCGCCTGCCTGAGCATAGAAACAAGCCGCATAGTAGTGTATGAGGCCATCGTAGTCGGTTACGGTATCGACTATGTTGTTCATCCACTTGGTGGCTTGGTCGGTGTCGCCGAGGAACAGCAGTGCAAATCCTTTGAGAGAGCGTGGATTGTCGACAAAGAAATGGTCCATGTCGGTTATGTTGCGGTAGAGCTGTTCGGCGGCAGCCGGTTTGTTGAGGTATGTTTTGTAGATCCAGGCTCTCAGAAGAGGGTAGCGTGGATTTTCAGCATCGTTTAGGATTGCCTCGCCCAGAAGATTGGATGCTTCGTCGTAGTTGCCTATTGCAGTGTAGGCCATGGCCATCTCTGCGAGGGCATCGTTGTTGTTGCGGTTCACGGCAAGGGCGTCGGCTGCAGCTTTCACAGCTTCGTCATCGCGTTTGAGGGCACGCAGAATCTTTGATCGGAGCACGAAGTGATCGGAGTTGTCGCGAATCATGCCAAGAGCATAGTCGATGTTCGACAGCGCTTTTTCGTAGTATCCAAGGCAGAACTGGCACTCGGCGATAGATGCATAGATGCCGTGATAGTTATAGAGTTTTTCATCGAGGATGGTCTGGAAATCCTCGATTGCGGCCAAATAATGGAAGTGAGCCTGCGCTACGACTGCACGTATGTATCGGAACATTCCCACTCGTGGAGCCTGGGTGATCGCATTTGTAAGTCCGGCCATGGCTGCGGGGTAGTTTGTGTTTCCGTAGTCGAGGAGCTCGGTCATGGCCCGGTCGTTCTTATTGTCGGTGCTCAGGGCAAGGATCAGGTCGTCGACAGCACCATTATGGTCTCCCATCTGACGTCGGACCGAGGCGCGGCGCACGTATGTTTCGGCATTGTTGGGGTCGAGGTTCACTGCCTGGGCCAGCATTTCATTGGCGGTGCCGAGATTGTTCTCCTTCACGGCTATACGAGCCAGGCCTATATAGGCTTCGGGCATGCGGTTGTTGAGACGTTCGAGTTTTGAGAAACTCAGACGTGCGTCGGAATAGCGGCCGAGAGTATACTGTGTGTTGGCAAGCTGATAGAGAGCGTTGTATGAATCCGGTGCGAGCTTCACGGCTTTTTCGAGGTCGGGGAGAGCCTGTTCCGGGCGTTTTGTCTGATTGTATATTCCGGCACGCAGAATGTATGCCCGTAGAATAACGTCTTCGTCGGAGGCTGGAGCATATTCGATTGCTTTGTCGACATCAGGTAGTGCGCGGATGTACTCGCCGTGGCGATAGTATTCGTCGGCACGGCTAAGCAGTATATTGTAGTCGCGTGGATTTGCTTGTAGTTCCTCTTCGTATACTTGCAATACGGCTTGTGTAATCGGGTTCTGTATACCCGATTGGGCGCCCGCTGAGAGAGCGGTCGCAGCGACAGCCATTGCAAGGAAGTGTCGTAGTTTCATGTGAGTCGTTATAATTGGTCTATTGTCTTTCTGATTGCCGAAAGTCTCTGTAGCAGTGGCTCGAGAAGATCGAGCTGAAGCATGTTGGCGCCGTCGCTTTTAGCCTTTGCCGGTTCGGGGTGCGTTTCCATGAACAGACCGTCGGCGCCTACGGCTATTGCCGCGCGTGCAATGGTCTCAATTAGCTCCGGTTTGCCTCCGGTGACGCCGGCGGCGGTATTTGGCTGCTGTAGCGAATGGGTGCAATCCACTATCACGGGGGTGCCGCATGTCTGCTGCATGACGGGTATACCGCGGTAATCGACCACGAGGTCGCCGTAGCCGAAAGTTGTGCCGCGTTCTGTTACGGCGATATCATTGTTTCCGGCTGTACGTACTTTATCGACAGCAAAGCGCATGGATTCCGGTGCGAGGAACTGTCCTTTCTTTATGTTCACGGCCTTTCCGGTGCGTGCGGCTGCTACCAGCAGGTCGGTCTGGCGGCACAGAAATGCAGGAATCTGCAGTATATCGACAAAGTCTGCGGCCATGGCGGCTTCGTCGGGCTGATGTATGTCGGTAACCACTGGTACACCGAGCTCTCGGCCAACACCGGCGAGAATCTGCAGCGCTTCGATGTCGCCTATCCCCTGGAATGAGTCGAGGCGGCTGCGGTTTGCCTTGCGGTAGCTGCCTTTGAAAGCAAATGGAATACCGAGGGGCTCGCATATGCTTTTGATGCGTCGACCTATGGTATATGCCATTTCTTCGCCTTCAATCACGCATGGACCGGCGAGAAGGAAGAAATTCCGACCGGAATTCAAATGTTGGAAAATATCGTTCATTTTAGATATTATGAGAATGCTTGGTTTATGATGTGCACGGTGTCTACCCCCACGAGGGCCGCTGTTTCTGTGCGAAGTCGGTTGTCGCCCATTGTCACGGCTGTGAATCCGGCCGTGAGGCATGCATCTATTTCCTCGGGTGTGAAGTCGCCTTCGGGGCCTATGAGAATTGTGGTATCTGTAGCCGGGCGGCATGCCTTTGCCAGAAGACGTCGGTCGGATTCGGAATCGCACCACCCGACAAACTTCTGAGCCTGTGGAGATATGCCTTTAAGAAAATCCTTGAGCGGAGTCATGGGATGGATGGTGGGGAGTATGGCTTTGAGCGACTGTTTCATGGCCGACACTGCTATTTTCTCGAGGCGTTCGGTCTTGATTTGCCGACGTTCGGACCGACTTGTCAGTATGGGTACGAAGCTGTCGATTCCTATCTCCACGGCTTTCTCAACGAGCCACTCCATGCGGTCGTTGTTCTTTGTCGGTGCCACCGCCAGGCATATTTCGGGCTTCCATACTTTTGGAGCGGCAATGCGTTCTATAATTTCTACAGCGGCCGATTTTGGATGATCGGTGATAAGGCGACAGCGGTATATGTAGCCTTTGCCGTCGACTGCTTCGATTTCGTCGCCGGCTTTTTTTCGGAGTACACGCACTGCATGGGCGCTTTCCGCCTCGGGAAGCGCCTGCATGGTGTCGATATCGGGAGCGTAGAAACGTATCATTGCTGATTATATGGATTCTTCGGGGATGTCTTCGGCCGCATCGATCTTGCGGGTGGTGATATCGCCTTTCTTTTCTTTGAAAATGAGCATGAACAGCACTGCCACAACAAGTGCATAGGCTGCAAATATGAACCACGATGTGCGCCAACCTTCGAGCTGTTGTGTGGCGTCGAGGCCTGGTACATTTACGAATTTATTGACAACGCATGTGCCGGCGATGAATGTGCCGACTGATGCGCCGATACCGTTGGTCATGAGCATGAAAAGGCCTTGGGCAGATGAGCGCTGAGCCTGGTTTGTCTGCATGTCGACGTAGAGACCTCCCGAAACGTTGAAGAAATCGAATGCCACGCCGTAGACGATGCACGAGAGAATGAGGAAGGTTACGCCTGAAGAGCTGGTATCGCCGATGCCGAAGAAGCCGAAGCGGAGCACCCATGCGAACATAGCCATAAGCATGACTCCTTTGATGCCGAATCGCTTAAGGCAGAACGGTATTGCAAGGATGCATAGTGCCTCGGCACACTGCGATATGGAGATGAGGAAAGTGGCGTTGCGAGCCCACCAGTCGCCGCTGAAGCCGGGAACGTTTGTGAAGTTGTAGATAAACGATGAACCGTAGCTGTTTGTGATCTGGAGCGATACGCCAAGAAGCATGCTGAAGATGAAGAATATAGCCATGTCCTTGCGCTTGAACAGGGTGAATGCTTTCAGGCCAAGGGCATCGACAATGCTTCGGCTGGCGCCCTTGTTGACCGGACACGAGGGTAGGGTGAGGCAGTAGGCTGCCAATACAAGGCTCAGTATACCCGAGGTGTAGAACTGGGTGTAGCTATGCTGTATCGCGGTGCCGTCGATGAATACGAAGTTGACAAAAAGCTCGGCACAGATGAAGCCTACTGTACCAAGGGTGCGAATCGGCGGAAAATCATTGACTGTGCTAAGTCCATTTTTTTCAAGGCCATTGAAGGCAACTGAGTTGCTCAGGCCGATGGTTGGCATGAAAAATGCCACCGACAGAGTGTAGAGCGTGAAGATTGTTCCGAACTCAAGGGTGTCGCCGACAGCGAGTTGGCCGGCTGCCACCCACCCTGTGGCAATCATGAATCCGCCCGCGATGAGATGGCATAGGCTCAGTGTGATCTGTGCCGGAATCCAGCGGTCGGCTATTATTCCTATAAGAGCGGGCATGAAGATAGACACCAGACCCTGGACGGTGTAGAACCAAAATACATATTCACCCAGGCCATGGGACCCAAGGAACATACCCATCGAGATGAGATAGGCACCCCAGACTGCGAATTCCAGAAAATTCATAGTCGCGAGACGGGCTTTGAGATTTAAGTTTTTCATTGTTATGGTGTGGTATTAAATTTCGGGGTTGAGATTGTTTTTTTTGCGTTGTAGAATCTCGCTTATTTTTTCGGCTTCCTCGTATTCTTCCTTGTCGATGAGTTCTGCCAAAGTCTGTTCGAGCTGCTCGATGGTGAAATTTTCGGGTTTTGGCTCTGCGTGGTAATCGGACTGGCGGCGCGAGGGGGCTTCGGTCTCTTCGGTGTCGGCATCGGTGTCATCTTCGGCGCGTATTTCTTCGTCGGCGATTACGAAGCCAGCTGTCTGCATGATTTCCTCGGTTGTATAGATGGGTGTCTGTGTGCGCATGGCGATGGCAATGGCATCGGACGTGCGTGAATCGATGACAACGGTGCGGTCGCCGTCGCTGAATGTTATCTCGGAAGAGAATACGCCATCTTCAAACCGATATATAAATACTTCTTTAAGTTTAACACCAAATGCATGTGCAAAGCTCACGAAAAGCTCGTGAGTGAGCGGGCGTGGAGTGCGTATGCCTTCGAGCGCTATGGCTATGGATTGTGCTTCGGAGGCTCCGATGACCACCGGAATGCGTCGCGGGCCGTTTTCCTCGGCCAAAACGAGGGCATAAGCCCCCGATTGGAGCTGGCTGTAGGATAGGCCGAGCACGTATAGGCTGATTCTTTGGTCCATAGCGTCAGAGGTTTGATGTGTTGCGTCCGCTTATGATTCCCGAGCCATAGCATATTTTAGCTGCGGGATCGTAGATGGCTGCGAATTGGCCGGGGGCAATTCCTTGTACTTTCACATCGGATTCGACCACATATTCGCCTTGGCCACCTTCGATACGTCTCAGTGTGCCGGGCAAAAAGTCGGGCGAATGGCGGTTTTTGAAAGCTACGCGTACTCCGTCGGCAGCCCGGTCGCCCCACGGGTCGGCTGTGATGAAGTGCATTTCGGCCAGATGGAGAGTGCGGCCGTATTGCTTTTCTGTGTCGTATCCGCGGGATACATAGATTACATTTTCGTCTACGTTCTTGCGGACAACAAACCATGGGCCGCCGCTGAGCCCGAGGCCTTTTCGCTGTCCGATGGTATGGAACCAGTAGCCGCGGTGCTCGCCGAGTTTACGGCCGGTTTCTATCTCTACTATCGGGCCCGGGCGCTCGCCGAGGTGCCTGCGGATGAAATCGTTGTAGTTTATTTTCCCGAGGAAGCAGATGCCTTGCGAGTCGCGTCGGAATGCGTTAGGAAGCTTGGCTTCGGCGGCGATGCGACGTACATCGGCTTTAGGAATGTCGCCGAGGGGGAAGGTGAGGTGTGCCAGCTGTTTGCCGGATATGCGTGCGAGGAAGTCGGTCTGATCTTTTACGGGGTCGACTGCCGTGGCGAGCCATTTAAGGCCATTGTCGTCGATATATGTAGATGCATAGTGCCCTGTGGCGGTCTGGGCGAACTCATGTCCCCAACGGTCTTCGAAATATCCGAATTTAATGATGGAGTTGCACATTATGTCGGGATTGGGAGTGAGGCCGGCGCGGACGGTGCGCAGTGCATACTCCATGACGTTATCCCAGTATTCCTGATGGAGCGATACGACATCGAAAGGCAACCCGTAGCGGTGCGCGATGAGTGAGCACATCTCGATATCTTCCTCGGCAGAGCAATCGCCCTCGTCGGTATCGAGTCCTATGCGGATGTAGAACAGGTGCATGTCGACACCTTGCTCGCGCAGCCGATGTACTGCGACGGCGCTGTCGACGCCACCGGAAATTAATACGGCAGTGGTGTCGGATTTACTCATTTCGTTGTGTGGTTTGCGCTGAATTTGCTATTCGGAATGCGTTGAGAAAGTGGTCGATGGGCATATTCTTAGCGAGGACCTTGTGTGCCTTGTTCAGGAATATGAACAAGGGCGTTTCCCGGAGATCAAAATATAGGTCGGCGTCGGGCATGGCGCATACAATCCAATTGTCGGGATAGGATGCTGCTGCATTTTTCCATTCTTCATCGGATGGGTCGCCGGGATATATGCTGACGATGGTGAGACCACCTTCGCGTATGAGCTGATTGGCATTTATGTCGGCGCTGAGGCGTATTCTGGCAAGGTTGCAGTCGCTGCAGTCGGGATCGTTGATGAATATGAGTACCGATCCGGAGTTAGCTTCGGCAAGGGTGCCTTTGGTGCCATCGGGGCGAACAAACGGTAGCGGGGGCAGTGTCATGCCCAGACCGGATGTTTCGATGACTTTCGCTTGCTGTGCAAAGCGTGCTTTCTCGGCCTTTGATATTTTTTTATGTGAGGCGGCCGCTTTGGCAAAGGGTAGATATATTTCTTCGGAATGGAATTGGGCGGTGTCGGAATAGAGCCAGTTTTCGGCCAGTTCGGCGATTTTAAGTGTATTCGGGCCGGATTTGGCGAACCGTGCTATAAGGCGATCGATGGAGGAATGTACTGTATCTGCCGATGCAAATGGCATGATGCCGATCCATTCGCCGAATGCAGAGTTCAACTCCTGCGGGTGTAGGAATGCTTGCTCGAAATTGCAGCGGTCCCAGAATCGGTTGATTATGAAATCGCAACGTGGCTGCAGCGAGAGCAGTGTGTCGGGCGGCAGTGGCCGAGGAATGAGCTCTCTTTCGGCAGCCTGTGTTAAAACCGAGCTTGCAAGGATACAAGCGGTAGCTATGAATCGAACAAATATATTTTTCATCGCAGATATCTCCGGTTATTGTAAAACAATTGTAATGTATAACACCATCGGTTAATTAAGGACAAAGTTAGAAAAAAAACGATTGTCTCCCAAAAAAACGGTGTTTATTCAAGGACGAAGGCTGCTTCGTCGGCTAAAGAGGCCGCTATACGGTCAGTGACCGGAGATGGGTCGAGGATTGCTTTCCGTGCCGCGTCGAGAGCACGGGCAGGATGCTGGTATACAAGGTTGAAGAACAGGCGTAGGCCGATGTATCGGTCCATCTCCAGGTCGGACGAGCAGAGTTCATCGGCGAGGTCGGGCGCGTAGGGCATGTGCCGGAGCAGTTTATGGCACAATATATCGGCGACTTCTTCGACCGGGACGGTGGCGCACCATTGGCGTGCTTTGCTGAGGTTGAACTCCGGCCGTGGGTATATCATAGGTGCCAGCAGCATGCTCTCACGGGTTGTGGTATTGTCCCATAAACGCTGCGCAAGAGATGCGTAGTGCGGTGTTTGTGCTGCAATACTGTCGATTTGCGGCAGATTGAGGCCGAATATGATTTTGAACGGCGATCCTGCCCGGCGGAGAGTGTCGGTGATTATGCCATTGCGTAGGGCGAAGAAGTGGCGTTTCACCGTCTGCATTTCATTGAAAGCTCTGTCGGTTGATTCCATGATTGAACGAACTTGTAGATTTGATGGCACAAAATTACGTCGTTTTATGAAATATTTTCGGTCGTTGTGGTGAAATATTTGGCCCGATGCGAAAATTTGTGTAACTTTGAACAAGAAAAGGGCGCTCGGCGTCTTTATTCCGAATTATATTTATTAATGAATATGGCAAACAACGACTTTAGGAATTTCGCCGTTCACCATCTCGGTATGAACGGTCTGGCACTCGACCAATATACCTCTCTCAATTCGCGCGCCGCTTCGCCTGTCGCCTCCTATATCAGCCCCACTATTATTGAAGAGCGTTCGCTCAATGTGGCTCAGATGGACGTGTTCTCCCGTCTTATGATGGACCGCATCATTTTCCTGGGTACGGATGTGAACGACTATACTGCCAATGTGATACAGGCTCAGCTTCTGTATCTCGATTCGGCTGATCCCGGCAAGGATGTGTCGATCTATATAAATTCGCCCGGCGGATCGGTGTATGCCGGTCTTGGTATATACGACACCATGCAGTATATACAGAGCGATGTGACTACAATATGCACCGGCATGGCTGCGTCGATGGCTGCCGTGCTGCTTGTGTCGGGTGAGAAGGGCAAGCGCTTTGCTCTGAAACATTCGCGGGTGATGATCCACCAGCCCATGGGTGGCGCACAGGGTCAGGCTACCGACATGGAGATAACCGTGCGTGAAATCAAAAAGCT
>CAJUOB010000037.1 GCA_910587915.1 uncultured Muribaculaceae bacterium
TGCGTGGTCATGAACATGGAAGTCGTTGGTTCAGCCGACGACTACGATATCGACGCTTTCCGGGCAGCACTCGAAGTTCAAGCCCGACAAGCCATATCGATTTTCAATGAAAGCCGTTCGGCCGACTATCTCATAGACATTCCCACACGCCAGGGCTACGATTTCGAGTACGTCTACACCACCGCCGACGACAATATCGAATTGGGCCGTATGTTCATTCCCAATGACTCAATACGCGATTAGGGCACTTCCCGGCGCATTTTTTAGGGCTAACCGGATTTTTTCATTAAATTTGCACAGTAAAGTACCCTATAGAAATCGAAACTATTTTTAACCAACCAAATAAACCTCACAGTACCAATGGAAAAGACTGTTAAGGCTTCGGCCCCGCAAAAAGCGAACGTGGTGGCAATTATCGCCATGTTCTTCCTTTTTGCCATGATTTCTTTCGTTACCAACCTCGCCGCCCCTATCGGAACAATCTGGGGCTATAAATTCGAGGGCAACTCCATGCTCGGCATGATGGGTAACATGATGAACTTTGCCGCATACCTCTTCATGGGTATTCCCGCCGGCAATCTCCTCGTTAAAATCGGCTACAAAAAAACTGCTCTCTGGGCTATGGCTGTCGGTGTTGCCGGCCTTTTCGTTCAGTGGCTTTCGGGCGTTGTCGGTGCCGATGTAACACTCGGTAGCATCAGCGGCACTGCAGTTCCCCTCAGCTTCTACATCTATCTCCTTGGTGCTTTCATCTGCGGCTTCTGCGTATGTATGCTCAACACCGTGGTAAACCCCATGCTCAACCTCCTCGGTGGCGGCGGTAACCGTGGCAACCAGCTCATCCAGACAGGTGGCTCGCTCAACTCCCTCTCCGGCACTCTCACTCCCCTCTTCGTAGGTGCTCTTATCGGTGCCCTCAGCCCAGCTTCCACCATGGCAAACGTCGCTCCTCTCCTCTGGATTGCAATCGGCGTATTCGTTTTCGCTTTCATTGTCATCACCTTCGTATCCATCCCCGAGCCCAACCTCGCCAAGGGTAACAAGAAAGTGAAATACAGCCACTCTCCCTGGAACTTCCGTCACACCGTATTCGGCGTTATCGGCATCTTCTTCTATGTAGGTATCGAAATCGGCATCCCCGGTACTCTCAACTTCTACCTCGCCGACCAGAGCGCAAACGGCGCCGGCATCCTTGGCGAAGCTTCCGCTGTAGCAGGTGGCGTTGTGGCAATCTACTGGCTGCTCATGCTCGTAGGCCGTCTGGTATCGAGCGTCATCTCCGGCAAGGTGTCCAGCCGCGTACAGCTCATCGTGGTTTCCACAACAGCTATCGTCCTCATAGCCATCGCCATCCTTCTTCCCGCATCCTACCGTGTGTCGATGCCCGCATATAGCGCTGCCGACGGCTTCTCCATGGCCGAAGTGCCTGCAAAAGCCATGTTCCTTGTGCTCTGCGGCCTCTGCACTTCTGTAATGTGGGGCGGTATCTTCAACCTCGCTGTCGAAGGCCTCGGCAAATACACCGCACAGGCTTCCGGTATCTTCATGATGATGGTAGTAGGTGGCGGCGTGATGCCTCTCATCCAGAACGCTATCGCAAATACCGCCGGCTACATGGTATCTTACTGGCTCGTTATCGCCATGCTCGCATACCTCTTCTTCTACGGCTGCGTAGGCTGCAAGAACGTCAACACCGACATCCCCGTCGACGACGAAGCTCCCGACGCTCGCAATCTCTGATTCTTAAAAAAGAATACATACATTAAAAAATGGCCACGGTGTCACTACACACCGTGGCCATTTTTTTCACTATCGCAGATTCAAGCTTACGATTGGCTATCATCTGTTGACGACTGCTTGGCCTCAAACTCTTTTTTAGCCTGTTCCAGAAGTGCCTGCGACTGCGGGTCCTTCTCCCAGTGGAATGGCACGAAGTCGCTCTTGGGATTCACCCACGAAGGCTTGCGGCACGCAAGAATCACGAATGGCAATGCCACAAAAAGCACCACTCCACCGAAGAGCACGCTATACCATATCGTAGTCGAGCCCATCGATACCTGGTCGGGTGGGAAGAAGCTGAGAACAAATGCAAGCAACGACCCGAGGAATCCCACTCCACCGACAATCCACATAAGCCAGTTACCTTTGCGTCCGATACGGAACGGGCGGTCGGCATTCTTCATGGAATAGCGCAGATAGATTGCGGCGGCAAACATCAGCAGATACGCTATCAGATAAAGAAGCACCGTGAGCTGCGACAGAATCTGATAGAAACTCTGAACCGACGGCATGACCACGAAAAGAAGCGAAAGCAGCGTCACGGCCACGCCCTGGATTATAAGTATGTTCTTCTGAACACCATTCTTGTTTGTTTTCTGGAAGAATGGAGGCAGATAACCGGCCTGCCCGACTGCGAACACACCTTTCGACGGACCGGCGACCCAAGTCAGAACTCCGGCAAGGACTCCGAAGGCAAGCGCTATGGCTATCACAGGTGTGAACCATTCGATATGGAAAGCCTTGCTGTAATTATCGAAGCCAACCAGAAGACTCTGCACCAGATTGATGTCCTTGGCAGGAATAATCACACCAAGAGCATAGGTGCCGAGCACGAATATGAGGACTGTCACGATAGCGCCGCCAAATACAGCCTTCGGATAGTTCACCGCCGGATTCGATATATCGCGCACGTGCACACCCGACATCTCCATGCCGGCATAGAAAAGGAAGATAGAAGCTGCCAGCACCACATTGTCGAAATTAGTAAAATCCGGCAGGAAATTACTGTGGAAATCCATCTGTGACTGGCCTCCTGTAGCAAGGTAAATGACTCCGAACACCACAAGAAGACCTGCCGGGATTATCGTGCCGATCATACCTCCTATTTTCGACACTTTTCCGACCCAGCCGAGGCCCTTCATAGAAATAAGGGTGGCGAGCCAATATATGCCCAGCACCACTACTATAGTATAGTATTTATTGGCAGCGAGATGCGAATCGGCCACATGGTCCATGCCTATGAAAGCCAACGATACCGCACCGAATGTCAGAACGGTCGGGAACCATATCGTACTTTCAACCCACTGGAGCCATATGCCCAGGAAGCCCAATTTCTTTCCGAATGCTTCGCCGATCCAACGGAACATACCTCCCTGCTGATAAGGGAACAAGGCAGCCAGCTCTGCCGCCACAAGCGATACAGGAATCAGAAAAACGAGCGCTGCAAAAAGATAGTAGAAAGCCGAACTCATGCCATATTCGGCTTCTGCCGGCAGTCCTCGGAGCGATACTACGGCCACGATGTTCATTATCATCAGGGTCCCCACTCCTATTTTTCCGGCAGCCTTCATTTTAGATGCCGTTGATACGGATTGTTTAGTTGCCATATCGATAGTTTTTAGAAATTTTGTAAATAGTTGATACGTCTATTTATCGGCCGCTACAGTCACACGGTCGCCGTTCATGATTCCAAGTCCAAGGATTTCCATGAACCGGAGTATCGCAGCCTGAGCCTTCACGGAGTTTCCGGCCGCGTCGAGAGGCGGAGCGAATGCTGCGATACCAAGAACGCCCGGCAACACACCGAGCACACCACCACCTACACCACTTTTGGCAGGAATACCCGAGGTGTACAACCAGTCCCCGGAGTGCTGATAGAAACCGACAGTAGCTATAAGCGTGGTGATTTTGGGTGCGATGCCTGAGTCGAACACCCGTTTGCCGGTCAACGGATTGACGCCTCCGGCTGCTATGGTAGCTGCCATTACGGCAAGCTGTTCCGTTGTTATACCCAGAGAGCACTGGCGAGTATAGAGATCGAGACTCATCGCCGGATCGTCGTATATCCTGCCGTAGTTCTTGAGCAACCATGTTATGGCTCTGTTGTTGAAGTTCGTATCGCTCTCGCTTTTATACAATTCATCGATTAGCACAGGCGCCGATCCACACAGATCGGTGATATTATCGGTTATGGCCTTCCATTTGGCATCTGCATCGCCTGCAGGCTGCACCATCGAGCATGCACTTATGGCGCCGGCATTGACAAGTGGTGTCGACGGATGATCATTTTCCAGAAGAATTGCAAAAATCGAATTGAAAGGCAAGCCGGTAGCATCAGCGCCGATTTTCTGCAATATGGTCTGAGGACTGGTCTGTCGCATGCATAGAATTGCCGTAGGTACCTTCGACACCGACTCGATGCCGAAGCGGTAGCCTGTGTCGCCGACATTTACCGACCGCCCATCGGGGAGCATCACACTGAGTCCGAAAAGACCGGAATCGATATTGGCGAGATACGGTATATAGTTGGCATTGGCACCGCCTTTCTGCTGCCGGGCATATTGATAAGCCTCATTGGCCGCATCTGATATCTGACTGAATGTTAGATTGATATCCATAGTTTTAAATCTCGTATTTTTATACAAACACATCGGCCTACGCACGCGCAACTAAGGCCCGGCGCCGACCGATGTGATATGTCGATTTAATAACGTGTCAGAATTTCATCACTTACCGGTGTGATTGAACGACTTGGTTTTCAACGGAGTATTCTTTTCCATCGCAATGCGGGTGGTTGTCGGATACTCGAGCTGGTTAAGTTCGTTCACGGCAAAGCGGATATCGTTGAGAAGCTGGTCGGCCATGTCGCGGCTGAATCCCTGCTTGCAGAGCGTACGCATCACGACCGTTGTCTCGATATTTGCCGGCATAGTATATGCAGGAACCATCCATCCCTTCTGAGCAAGCTTGTCCTGAAGATCATAGAGTGTCCACTTGGCGGTCTTCTGCACCTCAGGCTTCATAAGCCATACAAATATCGGGTTAGGCAGAGCCTCCTGTGTATAGGGCTGGAATTCGGGCATAGCGCTTACCTGCTGTTTAAGGTATTCCGCAACCTGAAGCGAATTGTACTGCACGTTCTTGTAGCCGTCGAATCCAAGACGGATGAACTGATAGTACTGTCCCAGAATCTGGGCTGCAGGACGTGAATAGTTCAAGCCAACCTGAGTAACCTCGGCTCCGAGATAGTTAACGGTAAACGCCATGTCATCCGGAAGATACTTCTTGTCCTTCCATACGACCCAGCCAAGGCCAGGATATACAAGACCGAACTTATGACCCGAAGTAGAGATGGAGAGAACCCATTTCAGTCGGAAATCCCATTTCTTATCAGGGTCGAGGAACGGCAGAATAAAGCCACCGGATGCGGCATCGATATGTATGCACACTTCATTGCCAGTCTCCTGATTGTATTTGTCGAGTGCGGCATCGAGTGCCTCTACATCGTCATTGAGGCCGGTCCATGTAACACCCATGATAGGAACTACACAGATTGTGTTCTCATCGCACATCTTGATGGCGGCATCGATGTCGAGTGTGGTGTGCTCCATCGAAAGAGGCACGCAACGCATCTCAACATCCCAGAAATTGGCAAACTTCTCCCATACCACCTGATAGGCGGTGGAAATCACCATATTGGGCTTATCGTAAGGCTTTCCGGCTTTCTTACGGCGGTCTTTCCACCTCTTGAGAGCCGCAAGGCCGCCAAGCATACATGCTTCCGACGATCCGATGGCAAGCGCACCGGCCTTCCACTGGTTAGTCTCGGGAGTATTCCAGAGATTGGCCATGATATTGATGCATTTCTGGCACATCACAGCCACACGGGGATACTCTGTTTCGTCTATATAGTTTATGTTTACGGCCTCATTCATCAACTTTGTGGCATATTCATCCATGTAGGTGGTGACGAATGTGGCAAGATTAAGACGTGGCTGTGTCTGGGCATAAGTCTCGTCCTTTACCATCTGGTAAGCTATCTCCGGAGTGGTCGGACCCTGGGGAATGCGTTCTACTGGTGCTGCCTGCAACATTGCCTCAGAACCGAACACATCGGTTTTGGCGTCGCCTTGGCGGAAATACGGGTCATTTTTAGGATCAAGCATGACTGTAATTTTTTTGAGGGGTGTATAAATCGTGTTTATGTTATTTACTTGAGGTAGTACTTACGATATAACAAAACCTGAATCGCACAAGTTTTTCAAAAACAAATATTTTTACAGAGTCTGTTTACTTTTGACTTATATTAAGATTAAAGCACTCTCTCTTTAAACTAAGCCATCAGAATGACGATGACTACACCCCATAGAATCAGCAACGTATTGCCTATGGCATAGGTCACGGTATAGCCCATGGCCGGTATAGAACTGCCAAGCGCATCCTGTATAGCACCAAGCGACGCCGTGGTAGTACGTCCTCCTGCGCAACAACCGAGATTTATAGCTGCCGGGAATTTAAATAGCTTGTGCCCAATCAGCACACCCATTATCAGCGGAACGGAAGTGCATATCACACCCATGAAGAACAGCAGGAAGCCGACTTCCTTCAGTCCGCTTATGAACGACGGACCGGATGTGATGCCGATAACGGCAATGAACATATTAAGGCCCAGATTATTCATCAACCACACCGCCGGCTGAGGTATGCGGCCGAAGGTAGGATGCTTCGAACGCAACCATCCAAGGATCAGGCCCATGATAAGGGCACCACCACTGGTGCTGAGACTCACAGGCACACTGCCGAAGTGGAGCGCGAGCGAACCGATGATACCACCGAGGAATATACCGAGACCGACGAATATGAGGTCTGTCTTTGTCGAGCGGCGATCGGCGAAGCCAAGCTGTGGCGCGGCCTCGTTGACCTCACGGGCAAGACCAACAATCGTAATTACGTCGCCTGCCTTAACCTCAACCTTCGAAAGAACGGGAATCGACACACCACTGCGCTTGATACTCTTGATAGATACACCGTACATACTCTTCATGCTGCGTATCTGGTCCACGGTCTTACGGGCTGCGCCTTTCGACGAAACAGTTATATCAAGCTGCTCAGCAGGGAAGTCGAGAAGGGCGGCGTCGTTCACTTCCGGCCCTATCCACTGCTCATCGCCGATAATAAATTCCCGTCGGCCACTGAGCACAATCTCGTCGCCCGGATTCACAGTCTTCACATCTCCGGGTTCTATTATAGTACCGTTCGAGCGCACACGCTCAACGAAAAGACGACGTCCCTGCCCAAGAAGATATTGCTCTATATCGGCGATTGTCTTTCCGCCGGCGAAGAAATCGGCCGTAGCCTTATAAGCTCTGAATACGACCGGACGCATGGCATTTATATAGTTCGGATCGGAATTGACCGAACCTTCATTCATTTTCTTTTCCAGCTCTACAGTCTCGGCTTTAACCTTTTTGATACCGCCAAGCATCGCAGGGCCAAGATTGGCAAGAAGATATGCAGATCCGATAGTGCCGAAAACATAAGTCACAGCATAGCAAACAGGCATTATGTCGACCCAGGCTTTCTTCTGCTCGGGTGTGCCGGGTATCGACGCCAAGGTATCGGTGCCAGCGCCAAGTGCAGCCGACATTGTCTGCGTACCGGCAAGAAGGCCAAGGGCTTCGCCCACATTATACCCCATAATCACAGACACGCCCCATGTCACCACAAGACACATCACACATAGTACCACAGCAAACAGCACCTGCTTCAAACCATCGCCTCTGAGAGCCTGGAAGAACTGTGGGCCCACACTGTAGCCTATGGCAAAAAGGAACATGAGAAAGAATACATCTTTCAACGGTCCTGGAATCGGTATGTTAAGCTGGCCAACAACTACACCGACCAGCAGTACAGATGTTACCGTGCCGAGTGAGAATGCCTTGTACTTCAATTGACCTACCAGAAAGCCGATTCCGATGGTCAGGAACACCGCGAGCGAGGGATTCGCCCTGAGCGTCTGCACTATCCAATCCATATATAAGCAGAATATTAAGTAATGAGAATGTAATTTAATTGAATTTAAAACAACAGCACAATTTATATAGTTTGTTTTACACGTAAATAAATACAGCATCCTCTCTTTTAACTCTTCCATCCTCTATTTTCTGCCGTTTTTTCGCTAATTTCGCACTGCTTATGGAAAAGACCGCCAAAATGTACGCCGCCGTAATAGTGCCCCTGCCTATAGAGGGTGCTTTCACATATATAGTGCCACCCGACATGCAGTCCGGGGTGCATGCAGACAGCCGTGTGCTTGTGCCTTTTGGAGAACGCCACTACTACACTGGTGTGGTCTGCTCCACATCTCCGGTAGCCCCTCAGGGATCAATGGTTCTAAAGGAAATCGCTGCCGTTCTCGACCCCGAGCCTATAGTGCGCCATCCACAGATCCGATTCTGGGAATGGATGGCCCAATACTATCTGTGCACCGTCGGTGAAGTCTATAAAGCCGCTCTGCCAGCCGGCCTCAAACTCGAGAGCGAAACGCGAGTGGCCATCGATCCCGATGCCGAACCCGATGCTATAGCCACTTGCTCTCCCCGCGAACTCGCTCTCCTCGAAACCATACGCGAAAAAGGTCCCGTCCCCGTCCGCCAACTCGAGGCTAAAGGTGCTTCCGGCTCTCTCACCCAGACGATAACACGCTTGATGGAGCGCGGACTCGTCATCGTGTCCGAAAAACTTGTCGAGCGCTATCGTGCCGTAAAGCGACACTACGTACGCCCTCTTCTCGCCCGCCACGACAAAGGCGCCATGGCCGCAGCATTTGCAGCCGTGAAGCGCTCATCGGCCCAGGAAGCGGCACTGGTAGCCATTCTTGCACTATCGAATTTCAACAACGAATCTACACCTCTGGTCGAAGTACCGCTCGACGTGCTCGCCGAGCGTGCGGAAGTATCGCGTGCTACAGTCAAAGCCCTCGCGGCCAAAGGCCTGTGCGAGATATACCACAAGGAAGTCTCCCGCTTCAGCTACTCAGGGCCCGCCGGTGGTGAACTTCCGGCACTTTCCCAAGCCCAGAAACAAGCGCTCGATTCCATCCACCACAGTTTCATCGACCACGCCATCACACTCCTGCGAGGTGTCACATCATCAGGCAAGACCGAAATATACCTCCACCTGATCGACTATGTTCTCCGACAAGGACGGCAGGCACTGTTCCTTGTTCCGGAAATAGCGCTCACCACACAGCTCACCACACGGCTTCAGAAAGTATTCGGTGCAAAGGTGGTGATATACCACTCAAAATTTTCCGACAACGAGCGTGTCGAGATATGGCGGCGTCTGCTCCACACTGCCGAACCACTCGTGGTGATCGGTGCACGCTCGGCCGTATTCCTGCCTTTCGCTTCACTCGGACTGGTCATCGTCGATGAAGAGCACGAACCAAGCTACAAACAGGCCGACCCCGCACCGCGATACAACGGACGCGACGCCGCCACAGTCCTGGCTGCCATGCATGGAGCCAAGACCCTGCTCGGCAGCGCCACTCCCACAGTCGAGACATACTACAAGGGACTTACTGGAAAATTCGGTCTCGTTGAACTCACCGAGCGCTACGACAACGTACCCCTCCCAACAGTCGAGATTGTCGATATGAAAGCGCAGCGGCAACGAAAAGCCGTCACAGGATACTTCTCACATCATCTGCTCGATGCCACGATCGATGCTGCAAACCGAGGTCGACAGGCAATATTTTTCCTCAACCGGAGGGGATATGCACCAATGGCCCGCTGCCGCCTCTGCGCTTGCACCCCGAAATGCAACTTCTGCGATGTAGCTCTCACCTACCATAAACGCACCGACCGTCTGCAATGTCACTACTGCGGAGCCGAATATCCGGTGCCGAAAGTATGCCCCGAATGCAAGGAACCGACTATGGAAATTGTAGGCTACGGCACCGAGCGACTCGAAGATGAAGTCGCCGAGGTTTTCCCCGGACGCAAGATTCTGCGTATGGACCTCGACACCACTCGCAACAAGCAAGGATACAGCAAAATAATCGACGATTTCTCTCAAGGCAAAGCCGATATACTCGTAGGCACACAGATGGTGACCAAAGGGCTCGACTTCGCCGGGGTGGAAGTGGTCGGTATACTGAATGCCGATTCCCTGCTTTCGCTGCCCGACTTCCGCGCTTCCGAACGCGCATTCAACATGATCGAGCAGGTAGCCGGACGAGCCGGGCGACGCGACGGTATCGGAAAAGTGGTCATACAGACACATAACCCCGAAAATCCGGTCCTCGCACTTGCGGCAGCCCACGACTACCTCGGCTTCTACAAGCGCGAGATCGCCGAGCGCGAGGCATTCTCATATCCTCCATTCATGAGGATAATAAACATATACGTAAAGCACCGCGACGCACGCACAGTCGTAGAATGCGCCGATATATACGCACGCAGCCTACGCGAGATATTCGGCCAGCGTATCATGGGACCACTCGAGCCTACCGTGAGCCGCGTACAATCAATGTACATACGCAAGATAATGCTCAAACTCGAACCCGCTGCATCCACAGCAAAAATAAAGGAGTTGCTGCGCCAGCGGTACATCGCCTTGACAGCATCTCCTCTCATGAAAGGGCTCACGGTCTACTACGACGTAGACCCCGTATAGCATCAGTTGGGAGCAACCCTGCGGAATGTATAGTCGCGGTCGGCAACCTCGCACGACATCATGTCGGAGTGATGCACCTTTATATCCTCAATCTTCTGATATTTATAGAACTCGTCGCGGATGGCAGCCGTAATGCGGACTCGCCATGCATCAACCGTCTGCTGGGTAAGAGAATCCAGCGCCGGACGTTGCAGTCCGGTCAGTATATTTTCCGAGAAAGTCACGCCGGCAGGATCGATATTCACCTGAAGAGTCGACTGGTCGAGATGCAGCAGAATATCATCATCGTCATCTCCATCGGCTACATAGCGCCCACGGATCGAAGCCGTAGCGGCAACATCCACCTGATAAGGATCATCAACAGAAAAAGACGAACCGACAACAGCCTGAGTCACATCTATAGTCGCCGACATAAACACATCACCGCCACGACGCACATCGGTCGATGGAGCAAAATCAAGGCTGACGGTCGACGAAGCATCCGCCGCACCGGGAATATTCATCATACGGATAGGTGTCCCTATCCACTCTCCGGCAAAACGGTCTGTTCGGGAACACGACGAAATACACATGAGAGCACCCAATGCAACGAGTGCTCCGAAAAAACTTGCAGTACTGATTTTCATAACGCGGTGAAGTAAGTATAATTAGTAGTTAATCATAAAACATAATCATACCGCCGATTGTTCACTATGGCCTCTGCGACGCAGGCAATGCCGATGCTATCGCTGCCGACGAACGCTCCATCAGTTCCGTAAGCTCATGTCGACCGGTCTCGGCCGACACCTCTATCGGCTCATGGATAGTCAGATTGATCGTACCCCAGTGAGGAAGCACCGACCCTCGGCGCATCACCCTGTACGCACCATCGATAGTGATAGGCACCACTGGAAGCGAGAACTCCGTCGCGAGCTTGAACGCACCACGCCGGAAACCATGCATCTTGCCATCACGGCTGCGCGACCCTTCCGGGAACACCACCACCGACATTCCACCCGACAGCTGCTTCTCAGCAGCCGCCATCGTATGGGCTGTGGCCGACGGTGTCGAATTATCAACGAATATATGACCGGATATCTTGCAGCTGAATCCAACGAACGGTATCCTCTCGAGACTCTTCTTCATCATCCAACGGAAATTATGCCTCAGATAACCGTAGATTGCAAAAATATCATAGGCACCCTGATGGTTCGCAACGAAAACATAACTCGTCCGACGGTCAATATTCTCGCGACCGTGCACCCTTACCCGCACAAGCGACATAGCGCAGAACAACCGCGCCCACAAATGCCCGGGCCAGTAACCCATCACTCGCTGAGCTCCCACAAGACTCCCCAAAATAGTCAGCGTGGCAGCCACTATCGTAGCCACCAGCAGCACAGGAATCATCACAAATATCTGATATACTCTATAAAGAACTAACATACTGATTGTTGAACTTATCTTTGCAAAAATAGCAAAATTTTCCTAATTTTGCCATCTCTTTAGACGAAACATTTTTTCAACTCATGAAACTACTCGAAGGAAAAACAGCCCTTATAACCGGAGCCGCACGCGGCATCGGCAAAGCGCTTGCACTCCGCTTCGCTGCAGAGGGCGCCAACATCGCTTTCACCGACCTCGTAATCGACGAGAACGGAAAAGCAACCGAAGAAGAAATCGCTGCTCTCGGTGTTAAAGCCAAAGGATATGCATCCAACGCTGCCGACTTCAACCAGACAAAAGAAGTCGTTGCTCAGGTTCTCGCCGACTTCGGCTCTATCGACATCCTCGTTAACAACGCCGGCATAACCAAAGACGGCCTCATGATGCGCATGACCGAAGCTCAGTGGGATGCCGTGATCGCAGTAAACCTCAAGAGCGCATTCAACTTCATCAACGCCGTCCTCCCCATCATGATGCGCCAGCGCAGCGGTTCCATTATCAACATGGCATCCGTTGTCGGTGTTCACGGTAATGCCGGACAGGCCAACTACGCCGCTTCGAAAGCCGGCCTCATCGCACTCGCAAAGAGCATCGCACAGGAAGTCGGATCTCGCGGCATCCGTGCTAACGCCATCGCCCCCGGCTTCATCGAAACAGCAATGACAGCACAGCTCCCCGACGCAGTTCGCGAAGAATGGAAAAAGAAAATTCCTCTGCGCCGCGGCGGCAAAGTCGAGGACATCGCAAACGTTGCCACCTTCCTCGCATCCGACCTCTCCAGCTACGTCACCGGTCAGGTCATCCAGGTCGACGGCGGCATGAACATGTAATCATCCCTTTCCCCCCATACAAAAGCCCGGTCCCCCGGGCTTTTTTCATACCCCCCTATCACCCAAATAGCCCATATCAGGCGAATAAGATAGCCTATCCAGCATGATACCAAAGGCCGCAGCGCGGCCACACAGCAGTAGGCCACTGCAAGCGCACCATAGGTATGCGCTGCTGTGGTATATTGCACGACATCACATAATACGCGCCACGTAGTGGTGCCACTCCGCAGGATATTGCATGCCGTAGAAAACATGTCCGTAGGACATAGATTAATCCCAAAACCGGGTACACCGAAGCCTGCGCAGGTGTGCCCGGCTACAGATCCAGTAGCGCTGGCGTCCGAATGGACGCCGATTTACCCCGTGCTATACCCGGCAATAAGATACCATCATGCAAGATAAAACGTCCACAGCAGGCCCGTGTGCTCTACCACCCACACACGTATACATTATTATCTTACCTCTTTCAACACCGAAGTAGGGGCCGCAGCGCGGCCACACAATAGTAGGCCACTGCAAGCGCACCGTAGGTGTGCGCCGCTGTGGTATATAGCACGACAGCATACACAACACGCGCCACGTAGTGGTGCCACTTCGCAGAAAACGCACAAGGTAGCACCACCACGTGGCGCTTATCCGGAGAATGCATCGGATACCATAGCTGCGGACCGCCATGCGGCCCTTGCAATGGCCTACTATTCTTATGACCGCATACGCGGCCAGCCCCCACACCATTTACGAATGAATAGACGATTACAGGCACGACAGATGTGGGCCGGTTCTATGCGTCCATGCGACATTGGCCTATGCATATGCATTATTATCTTACATCTTTCAACACCGACGCAGGGGCCGCAGCGCGGCCACACAGCAGTAGGCCACTGCAAGCGCACCGTAGGTGTGCGCAGCTGTGGTATACACAACCGCACACAACACGCGCCACGTAGTGGTGCCACATCGCTGACAACGCCCATGGTTGCACCACTATGTGGCGCTTATTCGGAGAATGCATCGGATACCATAGCTGCGGACCGCGATGCGGCCCTTGCAATGGCCTACTATTCTTTCGACCGCTATGCGGCCTTTTGGCCTCACGCCATTCCTGCAATCGTCTACTGTTCTTATGATCGCTATGCGGCCATCCCAATACGTGTTTCGAACACGGATGGCATTTATAGGCTTTATCCGGCGGGGAGAGACGGATATAGAAAAAAAGCCCCGGAGGCTTGTGGCCTTCGGGGCTTGGATAGGGG
>CAJUOB010000038.1 GCA_910587915.1 uncultured Muribaculaceae bacterium
AACATGCACTTCCGCGACCCCATAATGTACCGCATCATCAAGACACCCCACCACCGCACCGGCACCACATGGAAGGTATACCCGATGTATGACTTCGCCCATGGTCAGAGCGACTATTTCGAAGGGGTGACCCACTCCATATGCACGCTTGAGTTCGTGGTACACCGTCCTCTCTACGAGCACTTCGTGAAGGAACTCGCCGACGAGAGCTACTGCCCGCGCCAGATCGAGTTCAACCGTCTTAATCTCACCTACACCGTGATGAGCAAGCGCAAACTGCTGCAGCTTGTCAAGGAAGGTCTTGTGGCAGGTTGGGACGATCCCCGCATGCCGACCATCTCGGGTATGCGCCGCCGCGGATACACCCCGGCGTCGATCCGCAATTTCATCGATACTATCGGATATACCAAATACGAGGCTCTCAACAGTGTGAGCCTGCTCGAGCATGCCGTACGCGACGACCTGAACCGCATCGCCACCCGCGCGATGGCGGTCGTAAATCCGCTGAAGGTTGTAATCACCAACTATCCTGAGGATAAGGTCGAGACCGTGAGCATGGAGAACAATCCCGAAGATCCCGAAAGCGGCATGCACGAAATGCCGTTCTCGCGCGAACTGTATATCGAGCGCGACGACTTCATGGAGAATCCTCCCAAGAAGTTCTTCCGTCTCGCTCCCGGAGCAGAAGTACGCCTCAAAGGTGCCTACATCATCAAATGCGAAGAAGTGGTGAAAGATGCCGACGGCAATATCACCGAGCTCCGTTGCACCTACGACCCCGATACACTCAGCGGCATGCCCGGCGCATCGCGCAAGGTGAAAGGCACACTCCACTGGGTGTCGGCACCTCATGCCATAGATGCCGAAGTGCGTCTCTACGACCGCCTCTTCGACGTTGAGAATCCTGCCGCCGAACCCGACCGCGATTTCCGCGAAATGCTCAATCCCGACTCGCTCAAGGTGGTGCAGGGCGTGAAACTCGAGCCGTTCATAATGGCAAACGCACAGCCCGGCACAAAATTCCAGTTCCAGCGTGTGGGCTACTTCACACCCGACCCCGACAGCACACCCGAGCATCCGGTATTCAACCGCACCATCGCGCTGAAAGACACCTGGGAAAAAGTGCAGAAGAAAGCCTGACTCCCATTGCCATAAGGCATAGGATTGACAGACGCTACAGCTAAGATAAAGGGAGTTAGGAAAGGAGTCCTTTCTTAACTCTCCTTATTCCTATACGCCACATTCCACGCTCCGGGGGCGCCGGGGCCAACCAAACCATCGACACTCCTTTAATATACTTAATTCCATCAACTCTCATGAGCTACGACGACGAATCCAATCCCCGCGAGGAACTCTACCGGAACTTTCTCAAATCGCTGAAAGAACCGGCTACCGAACGATTCTTCGATGAGGATGAACTCGTGGAAATATTCGACTATGCCGGTGATATAGCCGATGACTACGCCCGCGCCGAAGTATTGTTCTGCGGAGCACGGCTATACCCCGAGAGCATACCTCTTAAAGAACGCCGCGCACTGCTCTACTTCGACCTCGAGGATGCCGAAAAAGACCTCAAGGATGGCAGCGCAGCAGCCTTTGTGGCCGACAATGCCGACCATACGTCGATGCTCTTCGATATAGTGCGCCTGGAAGCGAACCGCCCGGCCGATGCAGCCGCCGCACTCGATTTCCTGATGGACCAGTACCCATCGTTCTCCGACGAGGAGACCATACGATTCGTAGACCTGGCGTTCGATCTCGACCAGTACGATTGGGTAAAAAGGCGTATGCCGGATTTAAGAAAAAAAGCTAATTTTCTACCAGCCCTGCTCTACGAGGTGCTTCAGGAAGCCGATGATAATGGCGACGACGAGACTGTGGCAGCGCTTGCAGAGGAACTGATCGAAGCTGAGCCATTCGCCATCGCCTACTGGGCTATTCTTTTCCGTGCGCAGGCACGCATGGGCAAGGAAGAAGAGGCCCGGCAGACATTCGACACCGCTCGAGCACTCGGCGCTGACAATCCGGCAGCCTTGCTCAATCTCGCCGACACTGTCTACAGCTCCGCGCCCTACCTGCAACGTGAGGCTATCGAGATGATGGCAACGCTGAAAGAAGAAAATCCCGATGATTTCACATTCACCGACTGCCGCTGCGCACTGTTGGTGCAGAACGGCGAACCCGCCACTGCCGTTGCAGAACTACGCGCATACATAGCCGACCATCCGGCCGAAGTGAAGCCCCTGAAGCAACTGCTGCTATGCAATGTATCGGACGCTAAGGAAATGGTGGACCGCTACACCGCAGCCAATGGCGGCCGGGAGATGCCGCCCACTGATCTCGATGAAATTCTCAATGCACTGCTGATGCGCTCGGCCATGGTATCGCTGGCTGGACTTCTTGCGTCGCTCGCGGGACATCGTACGCTCAACGCATCGGAATATGCCTCGTATGCGGAAGCCCTCTTCGCCCTTGGCCGCTACGATGCCGTGGTGGAAATGACTGCCGACGACAGCATGCTCGATGAAATAAGCCAGATACCATTCAGAGGAGCAGCCTATGTATATATCTGTGTGGTTGCGCTGATGAAAACGGGCCGCGAGGAACAAGCAAAGGCTATGCTCGACAAAGTATCGCCATTCTTCGAGTCGTATATGGCAGGAGCACCGCTACCTGTGAAAATGGCCACACGAACTATCTTTACCCTCGCCGACAAAGTGCGTCGGCATCCGGCATCGGAAAAACTATATTGGGAATATTTCGATTTGCTCGGCCATTCCAAATTTGTGTGACCCGGCGTCAGCGGGCACGCTTCAATACCGATTTCAACCGTTCGAGACCGGCTTTGCCAAGTATGAGCAGAGCCGTGTACTGCGACGCCTTTGCCATACCATAGAACACAGCCCATAGCACACCCTTGGCCGAAACTGAAATGGGGAGCAGCATCTGGGCAAATGAAAGCACATAGCAGCACACACAGAATATCGCCACCATCACTCCGGTGCGGAACGACAGTTGCTGCAACCATGCTTTCAATCTTATAAATAAATCCTTCATAATATCTGCAAAGATACAAACAAGCCGGATGCGAGGCAAGTTCCTTTTTATAAAGTTTATGAAGTTAAAATAGTTAATGGAGTTAAGATATTTGTTTTGAGAGTGAAGCGATTATCTTAACTTCATAAACTTTCTTAACTTCTTTAACTTTATAAGCTCTCTTAACTCCTTTAACCTTCTTAACTCTCTTAACTCTATTAGCTTCATAGACTCGTACAGGTCGAATATTAGAAAGGTGCGAATCCGATATGGAAACGCACCTTTCATCACAGCATGAGTTGGGATCTAAAATCCAAGGCTCTTAAGGTCTCACGATCTCGTAAGCCAAACTGCAAGCCGACAGCTTCAATTTTGACGTATATCGCGTAATGTCAAAAAATCTACTATATCTCTTCCTTAACATTAGCTGCGGCTCACACGCATATCATTGTTATTTAACAAATACCTTGTAAGCATTGCCGGATTTATCGACAATGATGTTCATCTGACCCTTTGCGGGAGCGGACAATTTGACACCCTGCAGATTGTATACAGAGGCGTTGCCAGATTCAACTTCCACAAGGATAGAGTCGATACCACTGGTTTCGGCGTCGGCAAGGAGTTTGTCGATGGCAGCCTTGATAGCATCGCTGTCGACGGTGTTGGTATACTCACCTGCGTTGGCAACAGCCTCATAAGCGGCATCAGCGGCAGCCTTAGCCTCGTCGATAGCATCCTGAGCAGCTTTCTTTGCTTCGTCGACATCGAATGCGGGATATTTCTCGCTGATTTCAGCAACAGCAGCGTCGAGCTGATCCTGAAGACCGGCGATGGTTTCGAGGTCGGCCTTATAAGCCTTCTCATTGGCAGCCTTGCGGGCAACCTCAGCTTCCTGGGCAGCCTTAGCGTCGGCTACCAGCTTAGTGATAGCTTCTTCTATGCCAGGCACAGGCTTGAGCAGTGATTCGTAGCCAGCCGCAGGAGTTCCGTTCTCGTAGGCGGTGTTGATGGCAGCCTCGAGAGCATCGATGCTTGCAGCGATTTCACTGCCGGTGAAGTCATCTTTCACATCGGGAGCTTCGGTGGCAATAGTGGCGAGGGCATCTTCGAGAGCCTTGCGCAGACGGGCAACCTCGGCGGCAGCGGCATCGTAGGGTACTTTGCCGTTCTCGAGATTGATAGTAGCTGTACCGGCATCGAAAGTCTGATTACCGAGAGCAGTCACAACCACATTCTTCACTACAACTTCGGCATGTGCATCGACAAACGAAGCAGGAGCAGTTACGTCGAAAGTGAAGATATCGTTGCTTGTAGCACCGGGGACGGGAAGATTGATAACATTACCACCGGCCATGTTGTAGATGATGACGCGGGTAGTAACACCATCGGCCTGAGGATATACCACGGGGAGAATGCCCGATACACAACGGTCGGATAGCTTGAACGAATTTTCATCGATCTTGAAGCCTTCGGGCACGACGATGTCGGCCTGAAATCCGGATACGTCGGCGCTATTGTCGAGGCCGAGAGCTACGGTTGTAGCGACTTCGGGCTTAACAACATAAGCAGCTTCCTGAGCGGTAACTTCGAATTCACCTGCAAGCAGAGTCACATTAGCCTCAACATCGGCAGGTGTCCAAGCCTGAGATCCATTGCCATTTGTAAGGGTGATATCGTGGAGCTCCAGAGTTGCTTCCCTGTTACGGAGCAGGACACCGGGCTGAGCCTGGAGATTCAGGAGCAATACCGGGCCTTCATTACCCGAAAAATTGCGGTTGGGCTGGAGCGAAACAACAAGAATCTTGCATGTTTCATCATCCATATAGTTCGTATAAATCTGTTGCGACGGGGCATAACGATCGGTGCGCTCCACACCTTCCAGTTCGATACCTTCGGGAAGGATCAAGGTGAAATCGAGGCCCGCAATTTCGTCGCTGTTCTCGAGATTTACAGCCACCTGCTTCACATCGTATGAAGAGATGGTGAAATCATCGACAACCAATCTGTTGTCGGCCGATGCTTTGCCACACACGGCGAGTGCACCGAGGAGACACACGAACTTCAACAGACTGCTAAATGACATTAATTTCATTGTTAAATCGATATTTGGAAATCGTATCCGGGCGGCCGAAGCCGCCGGATACGGTTTCGAAGTCATTAATTATTTGCGGAGTTCTTTGGTTACAGAGCCATCGGAGTGACGGATGATGTTCACGCCGCGCTGTACACGGTCGTACATGCGGCCGGCAGCATCGTAGATAGCTTCCTTGGCAGCGCCGGCGCCATCGATGATAGCGTCGATGATACCGGAAGTACCGGGATTGTCGAATCCGTAGAGCTCGCAATTGGAGTCGGTGAAGAGAACGTTGTCGAGGCTGAACGAACCGTTACCACGAACATCGATATAAGCCACGGCACCGTTGCTGCCACCGATAACGGCATTTTCCATCGAGAAGATAAGCACACGGCTTTCGTATGCGTTATGCTCGAAAGTCATCACGTCGTGAGCCTCGGTGCGCTCGGTAGCGAGTACCTGCACGAGTTCGAGACCGACGGGGAGCTTGATGTCGAACTGACCACCGATGAAGCTTACCGGGTTGTTGAGAACCACAGCATAGCGGTCGGCACCTTCTACATTACCGAGGTAAGCGAGCGAGAAGCTTGCCTCGCCTACATGTGCGGCAGCAGAACGGAAGAGATTCCGGTCGGATACATTTACATAGTCGTTGCCGAGAGCGAGCTGGATATCGAGGTTGATATCGGCGATATTCAGATTCTTGTCGCCATTGATATCGGCAGCGGCAGCCTGCCATGCGGTTTCGGTATTGTCGGCGAGTTCGGCATATGTAATACCGTTACCAACCCAGTCGACAAGCTGCATGACATCCTGCGAAGTAACCTTACCGTCGCGGTTGACAACGTCGCCGGGAGTGTATTCCTGATCCTTGGCGTCTTCGAGGAGCTTGGCAGAACCGTCGATTACAGTCTGGAATTTCTCGATGATTGCCTTATAGGCTTCGATAAAGTAATAGTCGGCATGAATACCATTAAAGTTGTTAAGGCCGTACACATACTTATTGTCAGTTTCCCAGTAACCGTAAACGGCTTCGGAGTAAAGACGTACGAGGCTTCTGTACTGAGCCTTAAGTTCAGCACCATTTACAAGATACTTGCCAACGAGGGCTTCGTATGCATTGTTGTATGCCTGCTCAGCGTCGAACTGGAGGTGTTCAGCATATGTAAGGTTAGCATCAGCAGCGAGAGCTTCAATCTTGCTCTTGGCATCAGGTGCAGTCCAGTCGAAGATAGTCTGAATATCTATCCGCATCTGAGGAGTAGCAAGCGATGCAAGAGTAGAAGCAGGAGTAAGACTTACCTTACCTGCGGCAACGCCAAGTTCTTCCTCGAGCTGAACGAGATATGCCTCGATAACAGTAAGAGGACGGAGACACTGGTCCTCGAGACCGTAGTTCTGGATTTCGGTACGAACCTGCAATGCGGATTCGAAGAGACCCTGAAGTTCGGTGTTGAGCTTGTGGTAGGCCACATTGTTGTCGTAAGACTTCTCGATATCGGCGAGGGTGGGAAGCACCTTCTCGTTGATAGGCTCGATAGCGTCCTGAACCTCGTCGTCCATGCGGCTTTCGTAAGTTTCGCTGTTTACGAGGAGACGGTCGCCCTCGGCCTCCCAAGCAGCCTGAATGGCTTCGAGCTGGCTGAGAAGAGCGTCGTACTCGGGGAAGAGTTCGTTCTGAACACCTTCGGTGAGCACAGCGAGATCGGGATCGTCTTCGCCGAGCTGAGCCTTGACTGTTTCAGCAATAGCAGCCTTGGCGTCTTCGATTTCCTGAGCGATATCGGCTTTCTCTTCTTCGAGAGCAGCCTTGATAGCGGCGAGGTCGTCGGCAGAGCCGGTGGGATTGAGTTTCTTGTAAACTTCGAGGAGCTGGTCGATGTAGCCGTTTGCAACGGTGTAGAAGTCGCCGGCGAAGCCCTGATCGAAGGTGATACCAGCGATTTCGGCCTGAAGGGTCTGGATAGCATCGTACTCAGCCTTGAGCTCAGCTTCGGTCTTGCCCTCGGCACGAGCGGTGTTGTAAGCCTCTTTGGTCTTGTCGAGCCAAGTGTTGAGGGTTGCAACAGCAGCCTTGTTAGTTTCAACGAAGGTATCTTCGATAGCCTTCTCTACGATGCCCTTCTGAGTTTCGATAGCTGCCTTTTTGGTAGCGTCGGCAAGTGCAGCAGAAGGATTTTCGCCGATAATGTTCTTGAGAGTCTCGAGAGCGTCCTCGGCATCGGAAACAGAAACAGATTCGGTGAGGGTGAACTCAGCGATGTATTTCTTGAGCTCGTCGATCTGAGCCTGGAGTTCGTTAGCCTCATCCATGTAGCCGTTCCAGAGGTCGCGGTACTGCTCGTTTTCGAGAGCCTTGTTTGTCAACTGCTGGAGGTCGTTGCGATAGCCGGTAAGTTCCTCTACCTGAGCCTTGAGGTCCTTGTAGATAGGAGCAACCTTCTCGTCCTTGGCCACGGTGGTGGCTGTGATGTTGAGTTCGGCCATCTTCTTGACAATAGCGTCGAAGTTTTCGAGATCTTCGTCGGATGCGCCGCTCTTGACCATAGTGTCGCGGAGTTCGGCAACACCGGGGAATGCTATTACTGCAGGCTTGTCGCCGGTAGCGGGCTTGCCTACGCGGCCTTCGGTAAGAAGGGTGTAGGTAGCGTCCCAGTAAGCGAGAAGACCGGTTTCGACAGTCTTGGCAACATTGATGCCGGCGAACTTGGTGGCAACCGAGTTCATGGCTTCGCCCTTGGTGAGCTTGGTTGTCTTAAGGATGTCAGCGCAGTCGGCAAGAACGTCGGTAACGGGCTTGAGGATCTTGTCGGCATCTTTGGTCGACATTTCCATGCCTGTACCGGTGAGGTAAGCAGTCTGATCGGCCAGTTCGGTATTGAATTCGGCAACCTTAGCGTCGTAGTATTCACCGGCAGCCTTGTCGGCATCAGCACCGAGGGCATTGTACATTGCGGTGAGTTCGGCAAGCTGCTTGGCCTGTTCAGCTACGAGAGCATCGTACTGCTCCTTGTAGAGCTTACTTTCGGGAAGGAACTGCTTAGCTTCATTAGCCTTGGTGATGAGCACCTGAATCTGGCTGTTGAGATCCTGGATAACGGGGAGGAAGTCGTATACCTTAGCGTAGTTAGCGATGAGGCCATAGCGATCGCTGAGCATCCACTCTGCGTAGCCTGCGTCTTCGGTAAGAGAGTACTGATAGAATGTGTAGAGCTTGACAGCCTTGAGGTATTCGTCGTTGAGGTCTTTGTTGACAGCGCCCCAGTCGGAGAATTCGCCGTTGAGAGCGTTGTTGGCATCGATGATACCTGCGTCATAGCCATCTTCGTACTGCTTGGCAACATCATTGGCAGCATCGAGGATGCGCTGGTATTCAGCCATAACGGCATCATTGACTTCCTTAGACTTGCCTTCGGCATAAGCCTCGCCCACCTTACCGTCGTTAGCGATAAGATCTTTGTTAAGGAGGTCTTCGAGCTGCTTAACCCAGTCAGCAACTACGCCCTGGTATTCAGCTTTCTTGACATTGTCGAGGATAGCCTGAACAGCAGTACGAACATCGCCCGACTTGGCAACCTGATCGGAGTATGCCTTCTGGTTAACAGGAATAGCATCCTTGATACCTTTGAGGGCGGTTACTTTAGCGGTAGCCTCGCCTTTGAGCTTGGTTGTGATATCAGCGGTAACGCCGTCTTTTGCCTTGTATGCAGCGTCGAGAGCGTCGGTGATAGTCTTGGTTTCTTTGTAACCGTCGATAAGCTTCTGATAGTAAGCCTTGGCAGCAGCGCCGATGGTAATATCATTATTAGCCTTTTCAGCAGCAGTTGCAGCAGGGGCAACCTTCTTCACCTCATCCATTACAGCCTCGTAGTTGCTTACGTTGGCGTAGAGGGCAGCCATGGCGTCGATCTGAGCCTTGATGGCCTTGTCGGCTTTGTCGAATTCCTCAACTTTCGAGCCTTCGGCAGGTACAGATACTTTTTCGAGAGCTTTCTTGACGTCGCCGAGCTTGGGATCGGTAGCGGGAGCGCCGTGCTCAGCCACGAAGTTCTGAAGTTTGGTCAGACGGTCGTTAGCAGCCTTGAGGTTGGCAGCGGTTGCAGTAACGAGCCAAGCCTTCTCGTGATTAGCGATGGTGGTTGCGAGATCCTTATAGTCGGCAGCAAGCTTGAGCGCATCGTTGAGAGCAGCCTGGCCTTCGAGAGCGGCGGCAGCCTTGTAAGCAGCAACGAGTTTGTTAAACTCTTTTTCGTCGTCGCCGTAAGACTTAACATCCTTGGTTGCCCAAGTAGCGCCATTCTCTGCTTTATATTTGCTTGTGATGGTGGTCTTGAACGCCTTGAGGTTCTTATCGGCAGCAGCCTTGACATCGAATGCAGTAGTGAATGCGTCGATGTAGTTAGCAGCGGCAGTTTCGAAGTTGTCGAGACCGTCCTGAGTTTCTTTGAGCTTGGCAGCGTCGGGAGTGTAGTTGTTTTCCTCGGTCATGCCGGCGATGAGGGCATCGATAGCATCCTGGAAGCTTGCATAGGTAGCGTCGAACTTGCCGGAGAGGTCGAGCTTCTTGAGTTCGGGCTCGGAAGCAGCCTTGATTTCGGCAAGTTTGGTGATGAGACCGGCAACCTGACCAGCATCGCTGCCGAGGAAGTTGTCGAGAGCCTGGAAGGCGTTGTCTACGTCGGCAACCTTAGCATTGTAGTCAGCACCGGGGAGAGTGTTGGCTGCATAGGTGGTGTCGAGATAAGCCTTGAAAGCGTTGATAGCCTTTTCGGCAGCAGCAACGAGCTTGTTGTACTGAGTCTTTACAGCAGCGGGGAGCTGAGCGATGTCGGCGTTCTGGTAGACAGCCAGCTGTGCATCCCAACCGGTTTTGGGAGTAGCATAAAGCTTGTAACCGGCAAGATAAGCGGCGTTCTGCTCTTCTGCGAGAGCTTCGGCATCAGCAACAACTGTAGCCATTTCAGCCTTGGCAGCAGCGATACCATCTTTATAGCCCTGTACTCCAAGAGCAGCCTTGATATCGGCGATGGAAGCGGGTTTCTTCCACTCGTCGTAAGCGGCCTGGATCTTATTGAGCCAGCCGGTCTTAGCGGCAGCATATACATCGGAGCCGGTGTATTCCTTGGCATCGATGATAGCAGTGATAGCGGCGTTAGCTTCGAGGTAAGCCTTGTCGAACGATCCGTCGGTGTAAAGAGCGTTAACCTGCTTGTAGATCTCGACAGCGACAACGTCGTTTGCGACCTTAGCATTGAGTTCATCGCGTTTTTCGCGAAGCACGTTGAGAGCATCCTCAATAGCCTTGGTGTCGACGAGCACGCCATACTCAACATTGAAAGCGGCCTTCATCTGCTCGCCCCATGCCTCAACTTCTTTCTTGAAGGCGTTTACGGCGGCAATGTCGGCATTCTTCAAAGCGACAACATCCTTATCGGTCGAGGTTATACCTTCGAGCTGCTTGAGGCAGTTTGCGATATCGGTGTTAAGGAGATAGTTAAGGCTGTTTTCATACGATTTCTTAGCATTGTCGTTGGCTACAGAGTTATCGTAAGCGGTGTTGGCAGCCTTGATAGTTTCGTTGCCGGTAGTTACAGAAGCAGCGAAAGAATTGAGGTCGTTCTGAAGAGCGGTGAAAAGAGCTTCGAAGCCAGTGAAGTTCTTGCCGTTTATGGTCACAGCCTTGGAATAGATTTCGACAAGCTTACCAACGGTAATAGCGTTAGCACTGGTCTTATCGGCCTGGCTCAAAGATGTGATAACGGTCTGAAGAGTCTTCTGATTCTTCACAAGGCCATCGTAAAGAGTCTTGGCAGCCTTATCGTTCTTGGCAGCGCCCTCGGAGATCACTGTGATAACGATCTTGTCGAGTTCAGCCTGATATCCGGCAGCCTTCTTAGTGAAATCCTCAACAAAAGTGAGCATACCATCAGCGAACACGAAAACGGCGTCGGCGTCGACGGCATCGATGTTGATGGTAATTTCAGTCTGAGTGGTGACTGTGAATGTAAATTCTGTTTTAGAGTCCTTAACCGGGGTCAGGGTTGCGCCGGCGAGAGACACCTTGGCATTCTTAAGCTCAGAGAAAGTAAGCTTATAGTTGCCAGCAGGAAGTTGGTTTTTATTGGCTTTATTAAATACCTGGGAAACTGTGCCCACACCAACTTTGCAGGTAACAGTATTTCCGTTAACTTCAAGACCATCAGTAACAATACCGGTAGTATTCCAGCCAGTTACCTCGGGTGCTGTCAGTGCGATGTCCGCTAAGGCAGGAAGTGCGGTAGGCACTGTAGCCAGAAGCGAAAGTAGTAATTTTTTCTGCATACTGTTGACAGATGATTGATTATTGATAAGATGATTTTTAATTCCTATGCGAGGACAGAGTTATATCCTTACAATAGAGAGAGTTGATAATTAGCTTTTTCTTGTTTTATTTCTTTGTTTTTTAGTATTAGCCTCGCTTCTGTGCATTTCACCACCACGCTTTTGCGGCATATATACAACACAAGCGTTGCAAAGGTACACATTTGTTAACGATTTACCCCCCCCAATTGTTAAATAACATTAATATTAGTTTCTTCTTGCTAATTTCGAGAATATTTAACATTCTCTAATCATGGAAAAAGGCTATATGGACCGGTCGGCGAATAAGGCAAGTGAAAACTAACCGGGGCCATCAGCAATGATGATGGTTATTCAAAGCACGGCTCTATTATCCAGGGGCTGTGTCGCCTGATTTGTACCGTTCATAGAGCGCACCTTTCGCGCGGACGCGCAGAACGCGCGTCCCTACGGGAATGACAAGTTGTACTTTATGCTGTAAATGCAACTATATCATAAAAAAACGCCACGGTCTGAGACCGTGGCGTCGATTAACGATGGTTGATTAGATTATTTCTTGGCGGCGACTGCGGCGTGCTCGATGGCGAGGCAGTCGTTGTAGGTCTTGATGTAGGCATCGAAACCTGCTACATCGGCAGGGTCGGGTGCGATTTCCACACCGGCGTTACCGAGGAATACTTTCTTATCGAGGTATTCGGGCAGAGTGAGACCTTCGGGGTTGTTGACCACATATCCTGCAAGGAGTGCCATACCCCATGCGCCACCTTCGCCAGCTGTCTCCATGACAGAGATCGGCGAGTTGAGGGCGGCAGCAAGTATGCGCTGTCCCACACCTTTGGTCTTGAAAAGACCACCGTGGCCAGTGAGGCGGTCGACGGCCACATTCTCTTCTTTGAAAAGGATGTCGTTGCCGAGTTTGAGGACAGCTACAGCGGCATAGAGGTTTGCACGCATGAAGTTGGCGAGGTTGAAGCGGTCGTTTGCAGAGCGGACGAAGAGAGGACGACCCTGTTCGAGACCGGTGACTGGCTCGCCCGACACATAGTTGTAGGCCATAAGACCACCGCACTCGGGATCGCCTTCGAGAGCACGGTTGTAGAGAAGACCGTAGAGCTGTTCGTAGTCTACGGGAACACCGAGAAGTTCCTGGTATTCCTTGAAGAGACCTACCCATGCGTTGAGGTCGGATGTACAGTTGTTGCAATGCACCATGGCCACGAGGCTACCGTCGGGAGTGGTGACCATGTCGATCATCTCATAGGGCTTCGACAGTTCTTTCTCGAGTACAATCATGGAGAAAGAAGAAGTGCCGGCCGATACGTTGCCGGTGCGCTTGAGCACGGCATTGGTAGCGACCATGCCAGTTCCGGCGTCGCCTTCGGGGGGACAGAAAGGCACGCCCGGCTGCAGATGGCCCGAAACGTCGAGAAGAGCAGCGCCTTCGGGAGTGAGGAATCCGGCGTTCTCGCCAGCCTGGAGCACTGTGGGCAGGATATCGCCAAGAGTCCAGGGGAAACGACGGTCGGCAATGAGACGGTTGAACTTGTCGACCATCACGGCATCGTAGTTCTTTGTAACGGGATCGACCGGAATCATGCCGGATGCATCGCCCACACCGAGCACGCGCTCGCCGGTGAGTTTCCAATGGATGAAACCGGCAAGAGTGGTGAGGAAGTCGATCTTAGCCACATGCTCCTCGTTGTCGAGAATTGCCTGATAAAGGTGCGATATGCTCCAGCGGAGGGGGATGTTGTAGACAAACAGCTCGCTTAGCTCTGCGGCGGCACGACCGGTATTGGTGTTGCGCCATGTGCGGAATGGCATGAGGATGTTGCCATCGGCTCCGAAGGCCATATAGCCGTGCATCATAGCGCTGATGCCGATTGCAGCGAGGCGTTCGATCTCAACGTCGTAGAGTTTGCGAACATTGTTGCGGAGATCGGCATAGCAATCCTGCAGGCCATAGTATATGGCCGATGTGCTGTAAGTCCAGAGTCCGTCGACAAGCTGGTTTTCCCAAGTATGGCTACCCTGAGCGATGGGCTTGTTGTCGGGACCGATCAGAACGGCCTTAATTCGGGTTGAGCCGAATTCGATGCCGAGGACGGCGAGTCCCTGTTCTATGATAGATTTAGCGTCCACTTTTCTAATTATGAATTATGGGTTATGGATTGGGAATTAGTGAATTATGGATTATGCACCGGAGGATGGCGGGAATGCTGGAATTTTCGTGCAAAGAGAGTTGCTATTACACGTTAATCGGCGTCCTACGGACGCCATGGTGGCTGCGGGTCCCGACCGGGCACATCTCGCTATACTCGATGTACCCGGTTATGGGGAATCAGCGTCCTAC
>CAJUOB010000039.1 GCA_910587915.1 uncultured Muribaculaceae bacterium
AGACCGCTCTACAAGCCGAAATTCGATGTGTTCAAATTTTTGTCATGTACTTAACGTTCCGATATTAAAATCGTTTTCGGGGTCAAAAGTTCCCTTCGAGCCTTCTTTCGAGAAGAAAATGGCTTGTTGGTAATGCCCTGGTAGAAGATTACCCTCTTTATCATAAGCATCCTTAGGGTTAACCCACTCATATCCACTGAGATTACCTTTCTCATCCAATTTCTTTGTCCATTCCTTTCCGGTGGGGTCGGAGTAGCGGATGGGGTTGGCTGCGCAGAAGGTCCAGGGGGAAAGGTGGTGGTATTTGCCGGCGTGGGTGTCGGGGGCATGCCAGAGGGTGTTGGCTGCCGTGTAGAAGCGGGCGTGGAAGTCGTAGTCGTTGAGGGATGCGTAGGAGCGACGTTCCTTGGCGCCGAAGAGGTAGGGCTGTCCTGCGGGATTGCTCCACGGCTCCCCGTAGGGGTAGTAGCCGGTGTGCTGCTCAACGCTCCCGCGGCTGTCGACTACCATCTCGACCGACCCGATGGCGTCCGTCAGCATCCAGTGCACACCACCCTTGGCATCGAAATATCCACCCGGAAAATCGACACGAGTCAGAGTATCGGCCGCGGATCGTCTTGAGCCAAAAGTAAAGTTGGCAATATGTGTTTTAGTGCCGGTAGGTGTAGGTGTATTTATCACGGCAGTCAGATACCGAGTCTTGATAAGATTTCCGGAAGATGAATAAATATTGCTCGAAATCATTCTTGCAGACATCATGGGGGATGATTTGCTACTTACCGTAGTGGAGGTTGGCAGTCCGAGGTGGTTGTATTGGATTTCAGTAATTTTGCGGCCGGTATCCTCTGTGAGAAGTCCTGCGCCGTCAAATGTCAGATCTGTGGACCGGGCTCCGGTCTGCCCGTAGAAGTCGGTGGCGTCCGAAGTGCGGGCGATAGATGCCGGCAGAGCGCCGGAGTAGGTATATTTGAGGTCGTCGAGGATGCCGAAGGTCTCTATGGTGCCGTCGATGGCAGTGACGCCGTAGCGGCGCAGGGTGAGCGGACGCCCGATGGCGTCGTAAGTGTAGGCTGTGGAGAAGTCCTCGTCGGAATCGGGGTCGGCGGGAGTATAGTCGGCCGCGATGAGACGGTCGTGGGCGTCGTAGCGGTAGTCGTAGCGGCTGCCGAACGTTGTGGTACGGCCCGACATCTCACCGGTGTACCTCGGCGTGGCACCGTCGGCGTAGTACATCTGCTCGGTGTATGCCTCGGTGAGCAGCGATGGCTTTACCGGCGGTTTTATGGCAGGCAAATCATCGCCAAGAGCCACGGCGGAGTAGTAATCGCCGGATATGGACCCTCGGTTGCCGAGAGTGCCGGGAATTAAGAAACTGGGCAGTAAAGTGGCGGTCTTCACGGGCCAGCCGTGGATGTCGTAGGTATAGGTGCGTGCGGTCAGTGCACCGAAATCGGTGCGGCTCACACGGCCTGAGGCGTCGTAGGTGTTATTGACTGTGGTTGATCGTCCGGCGAAGTCGTACTGTGTTTTGGTGGACCGTTCGCCGATGTCGTAGGTGTGGGCAGTCTCGAAAGTGTATGTGGTGTCGGGCCGCTCGAGGATGGTACGTGTAGCCTCGGGCGCACCGAAGTAGGTGTGGGCCGTGCTGACAGTGACATTTCCCTCAGGAGCCGCTGAGCGCGTCTGCACCACGCGGCCCAGGGCATCGTAGTAGGTGGCACTGTAGCGCAGGTTGCCGTCGTCGCCGCAGTCGGCCGTACCGGTTGCGAGACCGAACGGGGTCTGGAGAGAGGATGCGGAATATGCTGTTGAGGCGTCGAAAGTGAGGTCGCCGCTGCTGCTGTGCCCGGTAAGGAAGTTGTAGTTGTCGTAATACCAGGCCGATGTTACGCTGAAACCGTCGGGGAAACCTCCGTTGCGCCGGTAACCCATCGAGGCCGATGCAAATATGTCCGCAGTCACCTTTACGTTAGCCGACATGGCATCGAGCTCACTGTCGGATACCGATGCCTTTCCCTGGAGAGCGGTGCGCCCGAGGGCATCGTAGAAGGTGAGGCGCCACTCGCCCTCGGGCATGGCGGGCAGATGCTCGGCGAAGAGGCGGCCAGCCCGCGTGTAGCGGCGCAGGGTGGGCGTGCAGCCGGGCGTGCGTTCGTAGACAATGCGGTCGGCATCGTCGTAGCGGTACTCGAATGCGAAGTCCTCGAGGTCGGCATGGTCGGCATCGTAGTCGCGTGCACCGAGTATGGGCTGGAGCACACGCCGCAGACGGCCAAACGAATCGTAGATGTAGTAGGTCGACAGCCAATCGCCATCGGCACCCTCGCGGCGCATCATCAGCCGCCCCTCGAAGTCGGACGCCTCGTAGACGGCATGACCATCCTCGTCGACCGATTCGGTGACCGAGAGTGTGCCCGTGGGCCAGTCGCCCTTATGCACCACCGAGCCGTCGGAGCCGAGGCTGAGGCGCGGGCACGACCACGGCATGGCTGCGGTGTTGAACGCGGTCTTTACGGTGGCTGACTTTCCGGCCGATTTCCACTCTTCGCCGGCTTTGGTCTCGGCCTGGCGCACACCCCGCGGCGAGGCTTCGTAGGAATAGTCGGTCCACGAGGCGTCGTCGGAAGGCCTGGATGCCGACGGCACCGACACCCGGCTGAGGCGTCCCATGGCGTCGTAGTCGGAGAATACCGACACGGCACCGGAATGTTCGACATTTCCCATGGCGATAAGTATGCTTGACGCACCACCGCCGTAGTCGCGGCTCTCGACGGGACGCCCTCGGTGGTCGTAGGTGGTGACGGTCTTGTGCTTGTCGGTACCGCCGCTGTCGAGCCACCGATGGGCGGTGGCGCTATTGTCGCCGTCGTGGGCGATGCGGTATTCGTATGTCGCCACAGTGCCGAGGCCGTCGACCTCGGTTTTCGATAGACGATGGGCCGCGTCGTATTCGTAGCGCTCGGTAGCGCCAAAAGGCTGAGTGAGTGCTGTGACGCCGATCCCCGGGTCGTACAGAGCTCGGGTATAAAGTTGGCCGACCGACGATTGGAAGCTGTAATTTTCGGCACCAAGCGTATTGCCGTGATTTTTCTGCGCTTGCTCATGGCTCATGCCATCGATGCGGTATACCGGCAGCGTGCCTCCGTAGCCCCACAGATAGGCCGCCGATACGCCGTCGGCATCCGTGTAGCCACCGAGGCGGTGTGCCGCCCATGAATATTCGGGCGACAGGATGGTGTCGGTTGCGCCTGTGTGCCATGTGCGTATACGGCGCGGACGGAAGAGGCGGCTGCCAAGCTGTGTATACTCGGCCTCGCTGCAGGTGGTGGCTCCGTCGCGGCTTGTGCGTGCCTTCAACGGCACATTGATGATATTGGCCGCCACCATGGCACGTGCCATCGGCGAGTCGACGGTGCGCGCGAAGTCGTATTCTGTCACGCGGCTGTCATCGCCGCAGCTCACGGTGGTCCGGCACACGATGGATGTACCCGGTTCGTATTCATATTCTTTCCTCACCACCATGCTGTCGGAGCCGTGGTACACCACGCTCTCGGTGGCCTGCAGCCGCTCGGTGCGCATCTCGATGCCATAGGCTGTGGCGGAATACGGAAATACAGGATCTCCGTTGCTCATCTCAAGAATATCGGGCGTGAATCCGTATGGTCCTACTTGACGCATGAGATGACCCTCATCGAAGTCGGGCTGGACTTTCGACTGCGTACCCATCATGATCCGCTCGCGCAGTATATGGGTGGATGTTATGGCTCCCATGGAAGGCGCTGTGTAGATGCTGCGTTCGCGAGCGACTTTCTCATAGGCTCCGGATGTGCCTTTATATATGGTGCGGCATACTTCCTGCGGCCCTGTGCTGAACACTTTGCGTAGTTCAATAATGGTGCGCATGCCGAAACGGTCGCCGAACGCGTTGGGCCTGGGTAATATGTCGGAGAATACATGCTCCACTTTGCCTTCGGCATGGATTTCGGTGACCATAGGATACCACAACGGGGTCTCGCCCATGTCGTAGCGCATGTAGTCGGACACAGGTATGTCATTGACCAGACGCACGGGGCAGTAGGTGTTCCCGTTACCCAGCCAATCACCTTTTGGCATGACAGCCGGAGATATGTTGATGAAGGTAGCTGCCGACGGAACAGCCCGCACCGATGCGAGGCTATATTCATAGCGCACCGTTTGAGGAGCGTCGTCGTCGGCACCGTTTTTCATTGTCACGGTCTTCACACGCAGACCGCCTCCATGGTCGAGCAATGGATCGGAGTCCTCGCGGATATTGCCGAAACTGTTCATACGTGTGGGCGCAAACCGGTGTGTCTCGTATTCGAATTCCGAGATGGCTCCGGTAGGAAACGTTATGCTTTTGAGAATGTCGGCTTTCATGGCATCCTCATTGACTGAGCGGTCGGCCTGCCCTATGGTGAAATAGCGGTCGGTCGCGGTCGAATTCGGCACGAGTTCATGCAGGGTCAGCATAGGCTCGAGCGAATTGTTTGTCTCTATTGCATTGTAGTATCCCCACCAATCCTGGGCATGAGAGTTCAACACGCCGCCATCAACGCCATAGTAATCAAATGTGTATGGATCGTCGCCATCTCCTGTATCGACCGAGGACAACACCCAGTGTGCGTAGCCGGTCTGTGTGTAGGATAGGGAGTATGTGCGTATGTCGCTATCGGAATTGGCTATCGTGATTCTGTCGATGAAAGTAGCGTTCCACACACCATAGTTCAAGCGCAGCTCTCCACCGGGATATGATATTGACTTGAGCCGAATCATGCCGTTGTCGGGCAGACTGGATGAAATCACGCCGGATGCTTCCGAGGAATTGACGAATTCGTCGGGATTGGTATGATTAAAAAAATCGCTCGGATTGCGGTCGTCGACATATGTCGCGCCACCTATAAACGACATCGGTATTCCGGCACCGTTGCGTTCTTCCCACGCAAGATTGATACTTTGTCCCGAGGGAAGACTGATTTCGGTTAGAGCCCATCCGGTACGGAACTGACTGGAGTAGGCATCGGTGGTCTGAAATTCGTATGGTGAGCCAAATTTATAGATGGTGCCGTCGGGTCCTGTCACGGTTATTCCAAGGAGTTCGTTGTCGGTGGTAACTATATACTCAGAGTCATCCACTCCAAGAAACTGGTAGGGGGTCTTGGTGGCGTCGAGCACACGGGTGATGGTCTTGCCAGGAAGCGCGAATGTGAAAATATCGTGCTGGCTGTCGTATAGTACATCGGTGTCGTAGCCTGTCGCCATCTGGTTAGCCATGCATTGGAAGGCTGTATAGTAAGGCTCGTTACTTCCGATAATATCGCCTATATGCTTGAACTCATACAGCTCATCGGGGCGTCCCATTATTGTGCGGGTAGCACGGAAAGCAGGTGTCAGACTCCAACCGAGACCGAGTGGGGCCGACTGGTCGAACACTTTCACCCCGTTGCTGTGGTACTGAAGAGTGATTGGCAAGGTGTAGCCGTCGACATCGATGGTGTGGATCGGTATCGCGAAACTCGCTGCTCCGGTCAGAAGAGCCGGCGCAGGCATCTGGACCTCGACTATGGCAGCGGATTTAGGTACAGGGGGAATAAGGTCGGAACGCACGGGCGATAACAGCTCCTGCGCGTTGGCGGCCATTGCAAAAAGAATGGCCACGGATGTGATAATTCTTTTCATAGTGTGAGCATTCTTTTTTCGGTAACGGGAGTGCCGGTCGCCGATATTATAAGCATATATGAACCACGTGGTAGCGTTGCCACCGAGAGTGAGACAGGTATATTGCTACCGTCTGTGGTGAAACGGGTGTGACTGTACTGATGACCGGCCACATCCACAAGATGGGCCTCTATTTCCAGACCGGTATCCGATGGAATACGTATAGTAACTACCGACGCTCCTACAGATACCTCGGCCGCCGCGAGGATGGAGACGATATCGGGAGAGGCATTGTCGTCATCTCCGTCGGTAATCCATGGCTCAGTAGATAGATGAAATGCGGATGCGGAATAGCCATCGGCCTCAGTGGCGCACTGCACGGCTACAGGTAGCCTGCTGTCACGGGGATACCACCGGTGGAAGGTGACGGTGTACTCCCCGTATGCTCCGGAGACTTTGTGGATTTCTCGAACGAGGGTGACGCCGGCGATGGTATCGCCAACCGACCTCACGAGACGGCCGGTGGCCATTACGCAGCTCTCGCAGGTATTAGCCGTGGCGAATTCCTCTCCACCATTCATGCCATGCTGTGTGA
>CAJUOB010000040.1 GCA_910587915.1 uncultured Muribaculaceae bacterium
ATCAGCGTTGATTGCGGAGAGGACGAGATTCGAACTCGTGGACAGGATTGCTCCCGTCGTCGGTTTAGCAAACCGGTGGTTTCAGCCACTCACCCACCTCTCCTTTGAGGTGCCGAAGCACTTTGGTAGTGCAAAGGTACTCACTTTTTTTTATATGGCAAATTTTTGAGACGTTTTTTTACGCCGATAATGAATTTTGTTTTCACTCCAAACTCTACTGCTCTGATTCAATGGCCATTCTGGCTGTAGCCAATTTTTCGGACGTACCTATATCAAACCATTTAAAATCGTATGTCGGCGTAAATGCCATAATATTTTTTTTACCACATGCCGATATATAGTAATCTATGATACTACACGGATGCAGAACAGGGCCGCAGAACGAATCGATATCAGCAAGTATCTCGGGCGATAATATATGTACTCCACCAAAAGCCGCTCCATGAGCAGTGCCGATGTCCATCGAAGCAGGGCGAACAATATTTTTTGCAATATTGCGCCATCCAATCATTCTATCCGATACATCAAACAGAAGCTGTCGCGAAGAATCCCGCTTCGGATCTACAAGAACCACCGCTCTACCCTCTCCATATGCCGACAGCATGTCGGTCATTGCAAAGTCTGTATAAATATCGGCGTTATGCACCACTATCGGTTCGCCGGACGCAAACGGCTCGCGGAAAGAATGCTCCCGGTATATTTTGGCCAACGCGCCGGCAGTATCAAGCAAAAGATCCGACTCATCACTTACGCGCACCGATGGATATTCCTTCGCAAGATACGCTTCAATCTGCTCCGGAAAATGGTGCACATTCACAACTATATCATCGGCACCCGCCGCCACGAGCTTGTCTATCACATGCCCCAGCATCGGCTTGCCGGCAATCTCAGCAAGAGCTTTGGGATGGTAATCAGTGAATGGCTTAAGCCTCGAACCGATACCCGCCGCAAAAATCACAGCTTTCATTCCTTGATATTGAAAGTCTGCTGGATATCTTGCTCGCGATGTACGAGTTCGACTTTAATATTGTATTTCTTTGCAATATGCTCCGCCATATGCTGTGCACAGTATACCGACCGATGCTGTCCGCCGGTACATCCAAATGCCACCATGAGATTTGTGAATCCTCTCTCGATATAGCGCGATACCGATGAATCGACCAAAGCATAGCAATGCTCGAGAAAATCGGTAACCTCTCCATCGTTCTCGAGGAATTCAATAACCGGAGCATCGAGACCGGTAAATGGCTTGTAACGATCATATTTGCCGGGATTATTGATCGCGCGGCAATCGAACACATAGCCACCGCCATTGCCAGTAGTATCATTGGGGATGCCCTTCTTATATGCAAAGCTGAGCACCTTTACCGTCAGTCTCTTTTTTCCGATCTCATCCGTGAACTGCTTCATGTCCACAAGCTTGCGTAGCAATTCCGTCATATAAGGATATTCCTCATATGGCTCCGACAGCAAAGCCCTCAAATTGGCAATCGCATATGGCACACTCTGCATGAAATGAGGCTTCTTCTCAAAATAGCCACGGAAGCCGTAGGCACCGAGCACCTGCAACGTACGGAACAGCACGAAATGCCTCAGGCACTTCATAAATTCATCGGCAGCAATCGGATAGTATTCCTGAAGCACCTCCAGATAATGTCCGAGAAGTTCCTGACGCAGACTGTCGGGCAGATTTGCCTTAGCCTGCCACAGGAACGACGCTATGTCGTAGTAGAATGGCCCGCGGCGTCCACCCTGGAAGTCGATAAGCCATGGCTCACCATCGCGGATCATCACATTGCGGCTTTGGAAGTCGCGATACATAAATGTATCGGTATCCGTTTTCAGAAGCACGTCGGCCATCTTCTGGAAATCATCTTCCAGACGGTCCTCGTCGAATTCCAGACCCGTCGCCTTAAGAAAGCAGTATTTGAAATAATTCAAATCCCACATCACCGAGCGGCGGTCGAACGAAGTGGTCGGATAACATACGCTGAAATCCATGTCGGCAGCCCCGGCAAACTGTACCTTTGGCAATAGACGTATGGTCTTTACCAACAAATCCTTCTCAGTAGTGGAAAAAGATCGTGTGAGACGACCCTTTTCGATCTCCTTGAAAAGGACCGAATCGCCAAGATCGGTCTGCAGATATGCCATCTCATCGTCGCTAACAGCCACAACCGTAGGCACAGGCAGGCCCTTTTCTGCAAAATGGGCAGCCATATAAATAAACGCGCGGTTCTCGGGCAGCGATGTGCCCAATACCCCTATGAGGCTATGCCCATCGGCATCAGTAAGCCTGAAATATCTCCGGTTGGAACCCGACGACGGCAACTCCACCACTTTTGCAGGAGCTTTTCCGTCTACAGTCGCGAATAGTTTGACGAGTATATTGTTATCCATGTGTTTCAGTTACCCAGATCCGACAGGAATTTAATCCTTACCAGACGTATTTCGTGCTCCGAAAAATCGGGACACAGTTCTTTATATGCCGCATCGAGGCTATCGCTCTCGCTGCTTCGGAAGTAGTCGAAAATTTCCTCCTGATCTTCCTTATCGATGATTTCATTGATGAAATACGATATGTTGATGCGTGTACCGGCATTTACAATCGCTTCTATTTCATCGAGCAGCTGGTCGAAATCGAGACCATTGGACTCAGCTATCTCATTAAGATCTATCTTACGGTCTATCGACTGTATGATGGCTATTTTCAGTTTGCTCTTATTAGCCACCGTGCGCACCCGAAGGTCCTCGGGACGCTCGATCTCATTTTCTTCCACATATGTGCGGATCACTTTTATAAACTCATCGCCATAGCGCTTTGCCTTACCCACACCAACTCCGACAATATTCGCAAGTTCATCGGAATTGATAGGATATGTCGTGGCCATGGCCTCGAGCGACGGATCCTGGAAAATTACATATGGAGGAAGTTTAAGTCCTGCAGCAATCTTGCGGCGCAACGCCGAAAGAATGGCAAATAATTCAGGGTCGGCCGCGCACGACGAACCGCTCTTCATCATGCTCTCCTCATCGGGAGCATCTTCATTGAAATCATTGTCTTCAACAATCTTGAACGACACCGGATGATCGAGAAAACGCTTGCCCTTGGCCGTAAGCTTAAGAATACCGTAGTTCTCGATACCTCGCTCGATGTAACCCTCGATCACTCCCTGACGTATTACCGACTGGAGATATTTCGGATCGGAACCCTCGGCACAGCCGAAAACCTCCGACTCCTCGTGGCGATAGGAGCGGACATCGGCTGTGGCACGTCCTATCATCACATCGACAATATACTCTGCTTTAAACTTTTCTTTAAGGGCGGCAATGGTCTCCAATGCCGCGGATAAATCATCTTGTGCTTCCACTTTTTTCTTAGGATTGAGACAGTTGTCGCAATTTCCACAGTTGTCCGACCCAAAGTTTTCGCCGAAGTAATGAAGTATGCTCTTTCGACGGCATACCGACGATTCCGCATAAGCAGCAGTCTCGGCCAGTAGCTGACGGCCGATTTCCTGCTCTGCCACAGGTTTGCCCTGCATGAACTTCTCCATTTTCTGAAGGTCCTTGCGGGCATAGAACGTAAGACATACACCTTCGCCGCCATCACGGCCACTTCGGCCGGTTTCCTGGTAATATCCTTCAAGCGACTTGGGCATATCATAGTGTATCACATAGCGCACATCGGGCTTGTCGATACCCATGCCGAAAGCAATCGTGGCCACTATCACATCCACTTTCTCAAGCAGAAATGCATCCTGGTTGGCCGTTCGGGTCGCGCCGTCCATACCGGCATGGTAGGCAAGCGCACTAATATTATTGACACGCAGCAGCTCTGCAAGCTCCTCCACTTTCTTTCGTGAAAGACAGTAGATGATACCCGACTTTCCCGGACGCTGCTTTATGAACCGGATTATTTCGCGGTCCACCGCCGTTGTTTTCGGTCTTACTTCGTAGTACAGATTCTCGCGGTTGAACGACGATTTGTACACATGAGCGTCGGCCATCGCAAGATTCTTCTGAATGTCGTGTTGTACCTTGGGTGTTGCCGTGGCAGTCAGGGCTATCAGCGGACGCGTGCCTATCTCATTGATGATAGGACGTATGCGTCGGTATTCCGGGCGGAAGTCATGTCCCCACTCCGATATACAATGAGCCTCGTCCACGGCATAGAACGATATGGAAACTGTTTTTAGAAACTCTATATTCTCTTCTTTGGTAAGCGACTCCGGCGCAACATAGAGCAATTTTGTCAGGCCCGATGTCACATCTGCCTTCACCTGGTCTATGGCTGCTTTCGTAAGCGAGGAGTTCAGAAAATGTGCCACATTGTCATCCTCACTGTAATTTCGCATCGCATCCACCTGATTCTTCATCAAGGCTATGAGGGGCGATATCACAATAGCCGTGCCGGGGCTCATCAGTGCCGGAAGTTGATAGCACAGAGATTTGCCGCCTCCGGTAGGCATAATCACGAAAGTATCGTGGCCGGCCAATAGACTTAGCATTATGGGCTCTTGATTGCCTTTGAAAGTATCGAACCCGAAATGAAGTTTCAAGGCATCGCTCAATTGCTGCGGGGTCACCATAGTAGTTGATTAGTTATAAGAGGAGGATTAGAATCATAGGCCGGAGATCAAACGGCATTTGCATCGAAATGTGCGGCTTCAAGCTGATGCGCGCAGAAATCGGCATCGACTGTAAGCTCCTTGGCGTCGGTCGACGGGATGTCGAACATCGCATTCATCATCACCGTCTCCACTATCGAACGCAGGCCTCGCGCCCCGAGCTTGAACTCGATAGCCTTGTCCACGATGTAATCGAGAGCCGAATCTGCAAACGAAAGCTTCACGCCATCCATTTCGAATAACTTCACATATTGCCGTATGATCGCATTCTTTGGCTCCGTGAGAATACGGCGCAATGCATCGCGGTCCAGCGGCAGCAGATGCGTCAATATCGGCAGACGACCTATAATTTCCGGTATAAGACCGAAAGTCTTGAGGTCCTGAGGCGCCACATGACTCATGAAATTATCACGTTCGATTTTACGTGTCTTCTCATCAGTCGAAAAGCCAACAAAGCTTTTATTGAGGCGATGTGCTATAGCCTGCTCGATACCATCGAATGCGCCTCCGCATATGAACAGTATGTTTTTGGTATCTACAGCTATCATCGGCTGCTCCGGATGCTTGCGGCCACCTTGTGGTGGAACATTCACCACCGAGCCCTCCAGAAGCTTGAGGAGACCCTGCTGCACTCCTTCGCCGCCGACATCGCGTGTAATCGACGGATTATCTCCCTTACGGGCAATCTTATCGATCTCGTCGATGAACACGATACCCTTCTGGGCCTTCTCCACATCGTAGTCGGCAACCTGCAGCAGACGGGTGAGAAGACTCTCGATATCCTCGCCCACATAGCCTGCCTGTGTCAGCACAGTGGCATCCACTATAGTAAAAGGCACATCGAGCATACGGGCTATCGTACGGGCAATGAGAGTCTTGCCGGTTCCGGTCGGGCCCACCATCACAATATTGCTCTTCTCAATCTCGACATCATTGGCCGATGTCGGCTGGGTCAGACGCTTATAGTGGTTGTACACCGCCACCGAAAGATACTTCTTAGCCTGGTCCTGACCAATTATATATTGATCAAGGAATTCCTTGATTTCAGCAGGTTTCGGCAAAGCCTTTTCTGCGAAATCATCGGTCTTTCCCTTGGCGCGCGATTTATTCGAGGCTTTTGCGCGGGCTATGGTGGCGCGTTGCTCCGACTCCTCGCTATCACTGATAAGTCCGAGCATCGAGGCAGCCGTCTCTATGCAGTCGAGGCATATATGCGCATCTTCGAGAGGCGACGGCAACAAAGTTGCGCCCTGAGCCTCCGTGCGCCCGCAGAAACTGCAGTGTGAAACAGTTTTCTTAGCCATTATTTTTTTGCTTTTACAAGTACTCTGTCAATCATGCCGTATTCAAGGGCTTCCTCCGCAGTCATCCAATAGTCGCGGTCGGAATCTTTCTCAACCTTTTCAAACGGCTGACCAGAATGATCGGCTATAATATGATAGAGCTCGGCCTTGAGCTTTTTGATTTCACGCACGGTTATCTCCATGTCGGTAGCCTGACCCTGTGCGC
>CAJUOB010000041.1 GCA_910587915.1 uncultured Muribaculaceae bacterium
AATTACAAAAAATCATGGTGATTAGCCCTATTTAGACTCAAAAAAGTAGTAACTTTGCCGAAAACACAAGTGCAATGGCAATTATACTGAATATAGAAACCTCGGGCTCGCCATGTTCGGCAGCTTTGACTTCCGATGGAATGATTCTGGCGCACCGCGAGGATTTCACGGGGCGGAATCATGCCGCCGCATTGAGCGATTTTATTAAGTATTGTCTTGATTATGGCGCAGAGCAAGGGTTGCGTCCTGATGCTGTAGCCGTGAGCCTTGGGCCGGGAAGCTACACCGGATTGCGTATCGGTTTGAGCGAGGCCAAGGGCTTGGCTTATGCATTGGATGTCCCGCTTATCGGTGTGAAGACTTTGGAACTATTGGCGACTAGAGTGATGTTCTCGACCGATGCAGTGGATTCCGACTCTATCCTGATTCCGATGGTCGATGCCCGTCGCATGGAAGTATATACCGGCGCCTACGATTTTGGCATGGCCGAACTGATGAAGCCCGGTGCACTGATACTCGACAAAGATAGCTATGCGCCGCTCAAGGCAAGTGGCCGACCAATACTTTATTTTGGCAGTGGTGCCGAAAAAGCCCAGCCGTATATGGACGGCTGTGTTTATGTGCCTGAAGTGGAGGCTTTGGCTGTCGATATGGTGGCCTTGGCAGAGCTTGCATATGCAAAAAAGGAGTTTATAGATACGGCCTATTCAGTGCCTGTATATCTCAAGGAGTTCCAAGCTACCGTGGCTAAAAACAAGGTGCTATGACCGAAGCTCAGAATCTCGACCTGAAAGAGTGCCTGGCCGTGCTTCGCCGTGGAGGAGTGATACTATATCCTACCGATACTATATGGGGCATTGGCTGCGACGCATGTTGCCCGGAAGCTGTGAGACGCATTTTCGAACTTAAGCAACGGGCCGATGCCAAGGCTCTTATAAGCCTTGTTGGATCGGAGGGGCAGCTTGAACGTACTATTGCCGATGTGCCTGAGGTTGCGTGGCAATTGATTGAATATAATGAAAAGCCACTTACAATAGTATATGACGCGCCTGCGCCAATGGCACGTATCGCGGCGGAACTGCAGGCTTCCGACGGCTCGATGGGCGTGCGGTTGACCCGCGATGAGTTCTGTGCGGAGTTGTGCCGCCGTCTCAACCGCCCGTTGGTATCCACCTCTGCCAATATCAGCGGGCATACGGCTCCTGTATGTTTCTCTGATATTGATGCCCGTATAATCGATGGTGTCGATTATGTATGTACGGCCCGTCGCGATGAACGGCCTGAGCAAGCTGTGCCATCGACTGTGATGCGCTTGTCGGGGGGCGGATTGTTCAAGGTTCTTCGCCCATGAATGTACGAACGCGCCAGCAATTAAAATATATCCTGTCCGATTTCTTGTCTTTGAATGTCGGATGGCTATGTTTCAATGTCGCGCGTTTTTTTACGCTACCGTCGTCGTTGGTTTCGGCAAGCCTGAAATCGTTTCTCTCATATCCGCAGGTTATTATAGGCCAGTTGGTGATACCTCTCGCAATGATGGCGCTATATGCCGTTTCCGGCTCTTACGACAAGGGGCATACGCTTTATCGTTCGCGGCTTGATGAGTTTCTCAATGCTGCGTTGATTTCTGCATTCGGTACTGTCGGTGTGTTTTTCGCAGCTTTGGTAAACGATAACATACCTGAGCGACTGACTAATTACGAATTGTTGATTATACTTTTCGGCTGTCTCTTCGTGCCGGTGGCGCTTTGTCGTTTTTGGATTAGTTGTGCATCGGCGCGGCGTATAAGGAATGGCGTGTATTGCGTTGACACACTTATTATAGGTGCAAAGCCGGAGTATGGGCGTAAGATTGAGCGCATACAGGCGTCTTACATGTCGGGATTGCGACCGGTTGCTTGTGTTGCCGAAGATAACAGGTCGGATTTTAGTGAGCTGAACGGGCTGCCTGTGTATTCGGGCGTGGATATAGCCGATTTATGCCGTAGGCTTGGCATAGGAGCTGTGGTGGTGATGCCGTCGCAGGATGGTAGTCTGCATGCGAGTGCATTTCTTGACAGATTATATGCGCTTGGTATCCCTATTTTTGTGTCTGCGGAGCTTTTTACACCGGTTGCCATGCAGCCGCGTGTTTCGGGCGTGATAAATGAGCCTCTGGTCGATATTACATCTGCCGACGTATCGCCTGCTGTGACAAATATGAAGCGTCTTGGAGATATCTTGGTGTCGGCTTTGGCTTTAGTAGCCTTAAGTCCTATCTATCTGTTTCTCGCTCTTGCCGTGAGACTGGATTCTCCGGGACCGGTTTTTTACCGTCAGGAAAGGGTGGGATATCGTAAGAAGCTATTTAAAATCATAAAATTCAGAAGCATGTGTGTCGATGCCGAGCCGGATGGCTGTCCGAGGTTGTCGACTGGCGATGCCGATTCTCGCGTCACACGTTTTGGCAGGTTTATGCGTAAATATAGACTTGACGAACTTCCTCAGTTCTGGAATGTTCTGATCGGGGATATGTCGCTTGTGGGGCCGCGTCCGGAGCGTAAATACTATCTTGATCTCTTGGCCGAGAGAATTCCATGGCATGGTCTGATTCATCAGGTGCGACCCGGAATAACCTCCTGGGGTATGGTTAAGTATGGCTATGCTTCGACTATCGATGAGATGGTGGAGCGCGCTCCCTACGATATGCTATATATACGTAATATTTCATTTCCTGTGGATTTGAAGATAGTATTCCATACTGTAAGCACTATTTTCGGTGGTCGCGGAATGTGAGAAATCAAAACTTTTTGCATAACTTTGCTTCGATATGGAAGAAGTACAGCATAATAATGGAATCAAGGATTGGTTCATGAAATTTCTCCTGTGGCGCGACCGCCACATAGAGGAGAAGAATTTCGTGCTCGTTCTTGCTTTCTTCGTAGGCATATTCAGTGGACTGGCCGCTATCGTCCTGAAATTTTTGATTCATTTTATATCTACGGTTCTTACATCGCGTATCAATCTTGAGAGTGGCAACTACCTATATATTCTATTGCCAGCTGTTGGAGTCGTTATCACGGCGCTTTTTGTGCGATATGTGGTACGCGATAATATCAGTCATGGCGTTACCCGGGTGCTTTATGCCATTTCACAGAATAAAAGTCGGCTGAAACGTCATAATATATACACATCGGTTCTTGCAAGTTCTGTGACCATCGGCTTCGGTGGATCTGTCGGAGCCGAAGGCCCGATAGTGTACACAGGTGCAGCTATAGGATCGAATCTGGGACGCGCTTTCCGTATGTCGCCGCGCATTCTGATGATACTTGTCGGATGTGGAGCCGCAGCAGGCATTGCCGGTATATTCAAGGCTCCGATTGCCGGTATGCTTTTTACACTTGAGGTGCTCATGCTTGATCTGACCACCGTATCGGTGATGCCACTTCTCATAGCATCTATCACCAGTACTACACTTGCCTACGTGTATACGGGCTATGAATTTGAGTTTTTCTTCGCACAGACCGAAAATTTCTATACATCGCGCATCCCGTTCGTCATCATGCTCGGCCTCGTGTGTGGATTCGCATCCCTATACTTCACCAGGGTCATGAACATGATGGAGAATTTCTTTGCACGGTTTAAAAATCCATGGCTTAAGACCCTTGTGGGATGCTGCATACTGTCGGGCCTCGTCTTCCTTTTCCCACCTCTCTATGGCGAAGGATACGGATCCATAGTAGGACTTCTGGCAGGAGATACTTCATCGATTGTTAATGGCTCTTTATTCTATGGCGACCGTAATCAGGTGTGGTTCCTTGCTCTATTTATCGGTATGGTTGTCGCTACGAAAGCATTTGCCACTTCAGCAACCAACGGTGCCGGCGGTGTGGGTGGCACATTCGCTCCATCGTTATATGTAGGCTGCCTCACCGGATTTCTGTTTGCCTACCTGATGAACATATTCGATTTCGGCATCGAACTTTCCACAAAAAACTTTGCTCTTATCGGCATGGCCGGAGTCATGAGTGGAGTAATGCATGCCCCGCTTATGGCCATCTTCCTTACGGCAGAACTTACCGGAGGATACGAACTCTTCCTGCCGCTGCTTATAGTCAGCACAATTTCCTATGGAACGATAAAGATTTTCGAGCCCTATTCGATCTACACCATGCGTCTTGCCAAGCAAGGACAACTCCTCACTCACCATAAGGATAAGGCTGTATTGACGCTCCTTAAAATTAATAATGTCATCGAAACAGACTTCCTTCCAGTATATCCGGAGATGACACTGAAGGAGATGGTCGATGTGATCGCTAAAAGCAACCGCAACCTTTTTCCGGTAATTAATGAGAAAAAAGAACTTGTGGGAGTTGTCCTGCTCGATGATATCCGAAATATAATGTTCCGGCCGGAACTTTATCGTAGAATGAGAGTAAGCACCTTCATGTCGGCTCCCGCCGGCCGAATTGAGGTAGGGGAGAGCATGGATAAAGTGATGAAGACATTCGATGATACCGGAGCATGGAATCTGCCGGTCGTTGAAAATGGCATTTACGTAGGCTTCGTATCCAAAAGTAAAATATTCAACTCCTATCGTAGAGTGCTCCGACACTATTGCGAGGACTGATGCACTATCACCCACAAAACCAATACGGTAAGTTGAGATGGATGCAAGTTCGTAAAAAAATATTCAAAAAAGTGCCCATATAAATTTGCTGCGAAAAAAAAAAGTAGTAACTTTGCAATCGCAAAGCCAAAAAGGCCTGCCGGTCCTATAGCTCAGTTGGTCAGAGCACCTGACTCATAATCAGGGAGTCCTTGGTTCAAGCCCAAGTGGGACCACCTCAAAATCAAGTAGTTAGCAAATAGCTGACTACTTTTTTTATGTTTTAATCACACCTGCAACGCGCGATAACATACCGAATCACACCCTCTGTTTTTACCAATGCTTTAACCGCTGAGGATAACAGTAGAAGCAATCTGTTACAAGTACATGCCGTTAAAAACGTTGAATTACGGCACAAGCCGAACGCAGACAGTGTTTCAGCAATGTTTCAGCAGATTTTGTCTTTTGCTGAAACATCGCGATAACAACATTTAATACGACGAAATATAATTTAACTGGATGTTCTTCTGCAAATTCATCGTGGATACGTCCTGAAATAAAGCATTGCGCTTTCGTTTGACTAATAATCGGAGAAAGGTTGAGCTTTCAATACTCCTGAGCAATTAGAGGCTGCACTTGGAAGTGCATGTCCGCCGGAGTATGTTACTTTAAGAAAGTACTTATTGGCGTGTCAGGCGAGAGTTGAAGCTATAAGTTGGCCTGTTGGAACAGAATAGACCAAATGAGGATGTGTCGATAACGAAGCTAATGGTCGAGAATGTGCTGCTATGCAAATGCAATAAGGCCCATGAAGAGGAAAGCCCCAAAGAAAGTTTTATAAAAGTTTTTCTTCATCTTATTGAAAGTAAGACTAACAGAAGTTATCGGGAATCCCTTAACCATACATTGTCCAGAATCCGATTGTATGATAAAGATATTGACCACCGGGAGTTTGAGGAGCTAAATGTTTGGTGGCTCTATGAATTTGATGATTCCCTTGCGAGAAAAGGTTCGTTGCAGAACACCCGTGCGATTCATTTCCGTAATATAATTTACCTCGCTTCCCTCGACACCTCCGTCGTTGACAAAGCCAACAGCCTCATCCTATCATCGCTTTAGCGCTTTTGTAGCGCAGCGGAGAAAGACACCCTATAAAACACACGAACGCCTCGGTGCTCTGGCATCGAGGCTATTTTGTTTAGCATTCTTCCAAATCTCTTACTTAGAGATA
>CAJUOB010000042.1 GCA_910587915.1 uncultured Muribaculaceae bacterium
GGTGGTGGGGTGTCTTGATGATGCGGTACATTATGGGGTCGCGGAAGTGCATGTTCGGCGATGCCATGTCGATCTTGGCACGGAGCACGCGTGCGCCTTCGTCGAATTCGCCTGCATTCATTCGCATGAAAAGGTCGAGGTTTTCCTCAACGCTGCGGTTGCGGTAGGGACTTTCCTCGCCCGGAGTCTGCGGTGTGCCTTTCTGGCGCGCTATCTCTTCCGATGTCTGGTCGTCGACATAGGCCTTGCCTTCCTTAATGAGGCGTACTGCCAGGTCGAAAAGCTGGGGAAAATAGTCGGAAGCGTAGTATTCGCGGTCGCCCCAGTCGAAACCGAGCCAGTGTATATCTTCACGGATAGAGTCCACATACTCCACGTCTTCCTTCACCGGGTTGGTGTCGTCGAATCGGAGATTGCATGTGCCACCGAATTTCTCGGCAACACCGAAGTCCATGCAGATAGCCTTGGCATGGCCTATATGAAGATAACCGTTGGGTTCGGGTGGGAAACGGGTACTGAGCCGGCCGCCGTTTTTGCCGGCCTGAAGGTCGTTGTACACTTCTTCCTCTACAAAATTGAGGGCTTTCTTCTCTTCAGTGCCCGTAGCTTCATTCTGAGCCATAATATGTGATGTGTTTATATTTCCAATTTAAAACGCAAAGATACGAAAATTATTCTAATGTGAATGTGCGCTCTGTGGAGTAGGGCGCGTATTTGAAATATTCATCTTTGGTCTGGGGCGATGCGGCACGGTCTATCTGGTAGGTCTCGCCGCAACCGTTTATCAGAATTTGGTCGGGTGTGAACGATATGAACGACCAGTATATGCTTCCGTCCGGACAGAATGTGCATCGGTCGGTCTGGAATTTGCTGTCGTCTATGGTGAGATCGCCGGCGGCCACTGCATAGTTGCCCGGTTCGATAGCCGAGGTTAACTCGCCCGTATTGTTATTGCGCATCATGCGTATATTCTGGTGGAATAGAGTGCCGTTGTTGTTATTGCGTGTGGCTGCCGCACGTATATATGTCATCGTTGGGTTAACCATGTAGATAAACATGTGACGGTTGGTGTTGATTTCGCAGAAAGTGAACTCTCCATCGCGGCCATAAGCTGCTCCGAGGCGCCATTCCTGCAGCAGCCGTCCTATGTCGTAGCGCGAGGTTGCCTGGGGGCGCTCATAGGGCTCGCATGTCTCTATGTCTTCTACCTTGGTCATTATTTTGTCGCCTATCTTCAGCCGTCGGCCTTCGGTTTCAACGGTGAGAGGAGTTGTCTCCTCGGTCACGAATGTGGAGTCGCGGTAGGTGGTGAGACTGTGAATGCCATAAGAAGGCACATCCAGGCGTGCACGCATTCCCGAGGGTGTATTCTCGAAAAAGATGACTGCGGCATCGCATATCACTGCCTCGGCGCTGTCCGACGCCCAGACTCCCCGGAATTTACTGAAATCTCCTGCCATGGCCGCCATGCATGCAGCTATAGTGACCAAAGCCAAGGTAAATGCTCTTTTCATAAGATGTTGTAAGTTTGTATAGGTTTATAAATAGGTCGAAATTTAAGATGATCGGTTATGTTTCGCAAATATAGCGCTTTTTTGACTTGCTCTATATCTGAATTGTTGAAAAATTCTTATCTTCGCCAAGTATTTTCCCTCTTCCTAATGCTATGAAAAAATATTTGTTTCTTACACTACTTATTATGTCTGCTCTCGGACTGAGTGCGCAGGCTGTGCAGGATGGTATAATAAAGGAATATAACGAGAAGAATGCCAAGACTCCATTGTCGGGTGTGGAACTAAATGTGCGTTCCGCCGGCAGTACTGTTTCGGATACCGACGGGGAGTTCTCGCTCCGGTTTCTCACTTTGAAGCCGGGAGAGAAAGTCAATGTGCGTCGTATAGAGAAACTCGGCTACGAGTTGTTCAATAAAGAAGCCATAGAGCAGTGGAACATAAATCCGACCACACCGTTTGTGATAGTGATGTGCCGGGCCGACCGTTTCAAGAAGATACGCGATAATTACGAAAGGGTCTCATCCGAAAGCTATGAGCGACAGCTCAAGAAAGAACAGGCGCAACTTGCGCGTCTCAAAGGAGAAGGTCGTCTCAAAGAAGATGAGTATAACCGCCAGCTTGCTGAATTGAATGAAAATTACGAGAAACAGCTCGACAAACTCGAAAACTATGTCGACCGCTTTTCGCGCATCGACCTCAGTGAGCTATCGGCTACAGAGAGCGAAATAATCGCGCTTGTTCAGGACGGACGCATCGACGAAGCCATCGAGCGCTACGATCGGCAGGGATACGTCGATAAATACACCCGTGAAGTTTCGGAGCTCAAGGACGTGTCGGCAGCTATCGATCGTCTCGAAGACGTCAAGTTTGCCAAAGAGCAGTCGCGCGATAGCCTGTTGGCTGCTATCAATCGACAGGTGGAAACTCTGCGTCTGGCCGGTGGGCGCGAGAATTTCAATAAAATCGGTGTCATTCTTCACGATGTCGCCTATGCCGATACCACCGACGTCGCTGCCGTAAGTAAATACATACGCTTTCTTCGCGATCAGAATCTGTTTCAGGCCATGGACACTGTCACCAATACATATCTGTCTTTGGATTTGTCTCCTGATGCGAAATTGCAAGGCTATGAGTATAAACTTCAGTCTCTTATGAATTTGATGAGATATCAGGAGTGTATGGACCTCATTTCGGAAATCGACCAAGAAATAGAAAGATATGGTGTTGAAAGCTTGGACCCGTCAGTGCTTGCTCATTTGTATTTCAGGATTGGTGGAGTCTTTTCAGAGACTCATAAGAATCCCAATGCTTTGCAGTATTTTGTAAAGGCCAATACCATATTGGATGGATGGGACGGGATTATGGATGCAGGTATGGCCTTCTTCATGATGAGCGTCAAGGAAGGTATTGTGTATAACTATGTGAAAATCGGTGAAAAAGATAAGGCAATCGAAATTCTGTCGTCGACGTATGCTTTTTACAAATCTTTGGATATTGATATGACCGGCTATGAGATCGTGGCTGCAAAAAACCTGGTTGACCTGGCCCAACTGCATGAGCAGGCCACTTTTGTTGATGAGTCCAGAGAAGTATTGGATATTACCGATAAACTACTTCAGGCGAAAAAAGACATCAATCCTCGTGCAGTATTGCCAATTATGAGTACTCTATATATGGCAAAGTGAAACTTGGCATATAAACTTAAGGATTGGGACGATTGCGAGCATAACTATTTGAAAGCATTGGAGATATATTCTGATCTGCAAAATGTTAATAAACGGAAGTATATAGTCTATTGCCGTAAGGTATATAATAATCTCGCTTTGTTATATCTAAAAAAAGAAAATAGAGACAAGGCATTCGAAATGTCTTCTAAGTCCTATGACATAGCAAAGCAATGTTTTGATGCAGAGCCCGGATTCTATGCCGGTGAATTTGCAAATGCATGTGTAAGCATTGGCCGTGTTGCTGAGGCTGTTGGTAATATGGAAGTTGCGGAAGAAAAATTCAAAATGGCAAATCAGATTGAGGCAAGAAAGTTAGAAGAAATAGGCGATACTTATCGCGAAAATTATTGGACGTCCGCACTCGATTTAGCTCTTCTGTATGTTAATAATGAAAATCATGAGAAGGGCGTGCCTTTTTTGAAACATGTAGTGGAGTTTGGACAAAATTTCATAGAAAAAGGGACACGACTATACTCTCCGCTGCAGAGTTTGAAATACTTTTTAGGGCAATCGTATCGTCGTATCGGTGAATTTGATGCAGCGAGAAATGTGATGGAAAGTTTTGTGGCAGATAATCCCGACAAGCCCCTCGGATACCTTGAACTTGCAAGGATACGTCTGAACACTAACGATCGAGATGGTGCGAGAACATCTTTGAAAAAATGTCTGGAGCTTTCTCCCAATATGTTGAATAATGCAGACGATGCTGATGTTCTGATGTCTCTTCTTGATAGTGATGAGTGAAACGTCGCTTTTCCGCAACTATGCTTTTATAAGCTATAGCCATCGCGACATGGCTGTGGCTCGATGGTTGCAGCTTCGACTTGAAGGGTACCGTCTCCCATCGGAGATTCATAATGATTTGGACAATAGCCGGTATCTGCGTCCTGTGTTCCGCGACCAATCCGACTTAAATAGCGGGGTGCTCTCCGAAGAACTCCGCAAGAGTCTGGCTGAAAGTAAGTTCCTTATATTGATATGCTCCGCGCATTCGGCACGCTCGGCATGGGTGAGCGATGAAGCGAAAGCTTTTGTAGAGATGGGGCGTCTCGACCGCATCATACCTCTCATAATTCCTTCGCATGGTATGCCGGAGCGAGAGTTGTTCCCTGAGTATCTGCGCAGTTACTTTGCTGCTCACCCTCACTCCGAGCTCCTTGGCATAAATATAGCCGATGGGGGGCGCAGTAAGGCGCTCATACGGGTGGTGTCGCGCATGCTTGGTGTGAATTTCGACGTCCTGTGGAAACGCCACCTTCGTAGGCTCCGTCGGCACTTGGCCTCGAGCATGTTGGCAGCTGTGGTGGTGACTGCTGCCACCGCATTTTTTGCCGTTCCTGTCGGAGTTTCGGTGTCCGTATCTACCGAACCCTCGGTCCTTCCTCCTGCGCATTCGCTCAAGCTCTCTATTGCAGGTGCACACTATGAGGCACCTGTCACTGATACCGTTTTCACAGGCATACATCTGCCCGGATACTACCGCTTGAAGGGATGCGATGTGTCGGTCGACGCTATCTTCTGCCAACCAGCCGACACGCTATGGCATCCCGGAGTAGGGCTGCATGGAAATCTTGTGCTTGTGCTTCGGCGCGATTCTTCATTCACCACCTTTGCCGGTACTGTATACGATGTCGACCTCCGACCAATCGACGGAGTCTCTGTAGCAGTTGGCGCAATGTGCGATACAACAGATGGTTATGGCCGCTTCCACCTGTCGCTCCCCCTTGAAGATCAGCGGGAGACAATGGATATAGTTCTTGAAAAAGACGGTTTCGTTTCCTCTACAGTCGAGGGGGAAACACCGTCATCCGACCTGAAGTATATCCTTCAAAGTTTGTAAGTACTTGATGATCAGTAGGGACGCGCGTTCTGCGCGTCCGCTCCGCTACCGGAGCGTATCCGGCATGTATCCGGCTCGGCGCCATGATGATGCCACATCGATGCCATCAGAAATCATTAGAGAGCAATACCACCAAAAAGCCGCGTAGCG